>NZ_PPSW01000016.1 GCF_005876835.1 Pseudoalteromonas phenolica | reverse complement strand
CGGGCTTTTTTGCGTTTATGGTGCTAAATCGTCCTGCACGGTGATGAGGTGATGCACAGTGATAAAAAGACGAATTAGCGCAAGGTGAAATGAGCAGCCTTCACAGTAGCCTCTCTTATCACTCTGAAACATACACCCTCAGCTACAGCTAAACTGGCTTGCTTCACTTCGTTCACTGTCGCTAGCCTTTTACACCTTTCTTGCGCAAAAGAACCGCACTCACTTCGTTCGCCGTCGGTAACCTTTTGCACTTTACTTTAATATTTAAAAAATTAATTTATAATTCATTTTTAATTAGCTTTTCATATCTGTCTATTTTCAGGAATTTTAATGAGTGATCTTATCCATTGGTTCGACTTACTCGGTGTAATGGTTTTTGCTATTTCTGGGACCCTTATTGCTCATAAAAAGCATTTAGATGGTTTTGGTGTTGTCGTGCTTGCAGCGGTAACAGGAATCGGTGGCGGAACGCTGAGGGATATTATTTTAGATGAACCGGTTTTTTGGCTGCATGATCCAAGTTATTTCATTGCTATCTTTAGTGCAGTATTGATCAGTATTGTTGTATTGAACCAGCAAAAGCAAATTCCGAGTAAATTTTTACAGGTGGCAGACGCGTTCGGTTTGGCACTTTTTGCTGTGATGGGTACGCAAAAAGCCATGTTTATCGGTATGCCTGCTACAACGTCAGTGATAATGGGAGTGCTTACAGGGTGTTTTGGTGGGGTGATCCGTGATGTGCTCGCAGGTGATATCCCCCTGCTTTTAAAAGGTCAACTCTATGCAATTACCTGTATTTTAGGTGGGATAGTCTATACTCAGTTGATGTCTTTTTCTATAGCGATAGAAGTAAGCATGTTGTTTGGTATGTTAACCACCTTGCTTGTTCGATTGATGGCGATGCGTTACAACTGGGTGATACACGTTTTTAAATATTAACTGATAGGGACAAGGATATGTCTTTAGCAAAAATTCTTACCCGTGCGCAAGTGGGTGTCAAAGCACCTAAAGTGACGGTTGAGGTGCATCTAAGCAATGGGCTTCCTGCTTTTATCATTGTTGGTCTTCCTGAAACTTCAGTAAAAGAGTCTAAGGAACGAGTACGCTCTGCTCTCGTTAATTCAGGCTTTCTGTTCCCAGACCAACGTATAACAGTAAACTTAGCGCCTGCAGATTTGCCAAAAGAAGGCGGACGATATGACCTCGCAATTGCCGTTGGGATCTTGGTTGCTTCTGGTCAATTACAAAATACAGAGATAAGTAACTTTGAATTTTTTGGTGAGCTTGCATTAAGCGGTGAGCTTTCTGCTATTACTGCGATTTTGCCTTCGGTTATGGCTGCGACTGAAGAAAATCATGTTGCTTATATCCCGAAAGGTAACGATCAACTTGCAAGTTTAGTATCTCAGTCAAATAGAAAAGCCGTCACCAGCTTACAAGAAATTTGGCTGGATCTGCATGGGCAGCAATCACTCACTTTAAATATTACTTACGATCAAGTTTCTGAACAGTCTCTTGAGCAATTAGATATGAGTGATGTGAAAGGTCAGAAAATAGCAAAGAGAGTATTAGAAATTGCAGCGGCAGGTGGTCATAACCTGCTTTTCTTGGGGCCGCCTGGTACCGGTAAATCTATGTTGGCTCAACGTATTCCAACAATTATGCCTCAAATGACAACGCAGCAAGCACTTGAAACTGCTGCTGTGTACTCTCTAGTAGGGCAGTCGGTCACACATCAAAACTGGTTGAACCGTCCATTCAGATCTCCGCACCATACTTGCTCAGCAGTTGCATTAGTTGGTGGGTCGTCCAACCCTAAGCCTGGAGAAATATCATTGGCGCATAATGGTATTTTGTTTTTAGATGAGCTGCCTGAATTTGATAGAAAGGTTTTAGATTCGCTGAGAACGCCGATGGAGACGGGCCGAGTCACTATTTCTCGTGCTGCTAGGCAGGTCGACTTTCCTGCAAGCTTTCAGTTGGTTGCTGCACTTAATCCCAGTCCAACTGGGCATCATAGCGATAAACGGGCAACACCTGATCAAGTGTTAAAATATCTATCAAAAGTATCAGGACCATTTTTAGATAGAATCGACCTGCAAGTGGAATTACCAAGGTTAACGACTGAAGAGCTTCAGTCTAATCAGCCTGAAGAATCGAGCGCTGACATTTGTATGCGGGTAGAAAAAGCCGTTCAGTTTGCTTATCAACGACAAGAAAAAAACAATGCAGCGTTATCAACTAAAGAACTGCAATCACATTGTGGATTATCAAAAGCAGATGCTATGTTTCTGGGGAAAGCTGCCGAGAAATTGGCTTTGTCACCACGTTCATATCATAAGGTTTTGAAGGTGGCGCGTACTATTGCAGATTTAAACTTGCAGGAGGATATTGATTTAGCCTCTCTTAAAGAGGCGTTAAGTTATCGTGCTTTTGAACGATTACTTGCTCAGCTAACAGCGTATTAAGTAGATAGCATATAGCCTTTACCGCGAACAGTAACTATGCGTTTTTGTTCTTTTTCATCACCTAGCTTCTTACGCAAGCGGCCGATAAGTACGTCAACCGTTCGATCACTTGGGCTCCAGTCTGGCTGGCCGATATCTTCTGAGATTTTTTCTCGAGAAGTCGCCTTACCTGCATTTGCGATTAAACAAATAAGTACTTTGTGCTCAGCTTCAGTTAATCTTGATTCTTCAGCTGCGCCATTAATCAGAGTGCGGTTATCTGGATGAAGTTTGAAATCTGAGTACTCAATAAACTCTTCAGACTCATCGTCATCATTTGCAATCGTTAATCGCTTACACAAAGCGCGCATTCTTAATTCAAGTTCAAGTAGGTCAACGGGCTTACAAACATAGTCATCAGCACCTTGCGCTAAGCCTGCGATCCTATCAGCTTGAGAATCTCTGCTAGATAACATGATAACACCAATATCTGTCAAGGTATTAAGTTCTTTCGCTAATGCTAAACCGTCAGTGGCAGGTAAAACAATATCGACGATAGCCAGCACAAACCGTTCTTGAGCTTGCGTTGCTTGCTGCACTTTGGCTAATGCAGTTGCACCGGTACTATCAATTTCGATGCTAAATTCTGTTTCAGCAAAATGGCTTATAATGCGTTTTGCTAAAAGTTCATCATCTTCTACTAATAATACTTTGATACTCATAGGTCAGCTATCTATTCAATAATTATGTATATATTAGCACTGTGAAAACATTGCTGAGAAGTGAATAATGACAATTTGTAACAATTGCATAAACATTTATGCAATTGGTTCTGCTAGGTGTGATTAAAATGGTCCACCTTAGAGTGCATCCCCTAAGGTGGACATAATTTATGCATACTTATTTATAAATATACTGCCACCATTGTGGTTGGTCTTTTAAATGCATATCAAAATAAGCGAGCATGGTATCCCACCAGTGGAAGCGACGATCACGGGCAAATACTTGGTGATCTGTGCCTTTGTACTCAATCAACTCTACGTCTTTGCCTAGCAACTTAAGTGCTGTGTACATGTTGTGGCTTTCACCTGGAGGCACGTTGGTGTCAGCGTCACCATGGATAAGTAATAACGGTGAGTTTACTTTGTCAGCATGGAAAACTGGGCTGTGATCGGAGTAAAGTTTTGGGTTATTCCATGGGAAACTGTTTTTCGAAGCTTCGCCAGAGTATAGGTAGCCCCACCAACCTTGGCCCCAATAAGAAGTAATGTTTGAGATACCTGCGTGAGAAATCGACGCACTGAATAAATCCGTTTTAGTCGCAAGTAGCATAGTCATAAAGCCGCCGTAAGATGCACCTAAGTTACCTACTTTGTCTTTATTTACATATGGGTGTGCAGCTAAGAACTTTTTAGTGCCTTCGATAATATCGTTTGCAGTGTACTCACCCCATGCATTCACGTGCTTAGCTGAGAATTCTTGGCCAAAGCCTGTGGCACCAGTAGGTTGTAGCACATACACTACATAACCTTGTGCTGCCCATAGGTTAAAAGGATAACGACCCGTAAAGCCTCGAGAAACAGGAGAAGTACCACCATAATAGTAAACTAGAGCAGGGTACTGCTTGCTTTCATCTAGGTTGTGAGGCGTGTATACACGGCCCTTAATTTCAACACCTTCTTTATTGGTGAAGTTAAACTCAGAAAGGGTTGCGATTTCGCTATTTTCATAAGCCAATGCTTTTGAATCCCACAGTGTTTTAGCGCGGTTTTTAGAAATATCTAAGCGCTTCAATTGCTGAGGGTGAGATGCTTGTGTGCCAGTCACGAGTAAGTCTGGGTTGCGCTCGTCAGAAATACTGAATCTACCAACGACATCAAAGCCTGTTTTTAGCTTAGTAAAACGTGCTTTGCTTTCATCGTATAAATACAGTTGTTGTGTATCACGCTCAGTCACTTTGATCACGACATCATCATTGCTTAATACTTGCATTGAACCAATTGCAGGGTCGAATGATTTACTCAATGCTTTGGCATTTTGACCTTGGCGGTCTAGCCTATAAAGCTGGCCATCGTAGTTGTTCGCAAGCATATTCTCAGGAATAGCACGGCCTAACCCATTTGCAAAGTCAGGGCCCGCAACCACATAGATGCCGTCATCGGAATACTTTGCTGAACTAAATGTGCGGTATTGACCAAGTACAGTCTGCTGGTTGTCTTTTAGATTAACTTCTACAAGCTCTGTCAGCATGTGAGGCGGTTTAGCATAATCCTGAGGGTTACGCGTTACTAAGATTGTGCCTGCTTCATTATCAAAATCGGCCAATGAATGGCTCAATTTACCTTCAGTGATTGGGTTAATAAATCCAGAGTTGATGTCTAACATGAAGATTTGGCTGTTATTACGTGCATAAGACCAGCGGTCTTCTAACCCTCTGAAGTGTTTAACTAATGTGTGCTTACTTTTATCTGACTTAGACCAAGCAAATACAAGCGTGTTGTTGTCAAAGTACTGGAAGCCATATGCGCCATCTAGTTGTTCAGCGACCACCTTCTCTTCTAAGTCTTTTAGATTTAACACAGTGATCGCTTTATTACGAACAAATACAACCTGTTTGCTATCTGCGCGCCATTTAATTTGATTTGCTGATAGTCCGTCAAAGCGGTAAAGCACTTTACCCTCTTCATCGGTTAACGTTGTTTTGTTGATGGCTTTATTACCATGGTTACTCTGGTAATGACGCTCAGTAACAACATAGTATTCGCCGTTTGGAGAAATCGACACAGAACTGATTGTTGGCGCATCAAAAAGTTGCTTAGCTGAAAGCGCACGAGTTTCTTTTGCCGTCAGTGTAATAACGTCATGTTCTGCTTTAGGTAGGTATTCTAGCGAGACTTTTTTCCAGTCATCAGCCTGTTCTACCACGATAACCACTTGGTGGTCGCCCGTAACCGCATTGATGTCGTATTCTTTGCTGCCAGATAAGGTTTCACCATTTAAAAATACATGGGCTTTTTCGATACCATTAAGCTTTAACTTACCTTGCACAAAACGCTCTGCCGAGAAGTTGAACTTAATCGCTTGCAGTCCTGCAATCGTCAGGTCATTCACTTCACCTAGCGGTTGCCAAGTTACTTTTTTACCTAATACTGACAGTGTTTTTGAATCACTTTGTAATTTAGGCAATAAATTATTAATGATGGCAGTTTGGTAAGGCGTGTTATTTGGCTTAATTGTTGCTGTATCAGCAAGGGGTCCAATAAACTTTACTTTATTTGCGTCTAGCTCTGCAGCGACAAGTTGCGTAGAGAGTGCCGAAAATAGTAAAGTGGCGACCGTTGTTAATTTCATTGATGCACCTATTGTAGGGAAAATAATTGCCCCAATATAGCACATCAAATTAAATCTTCAGTAGAGTTGCGATTAAGTCGCGAGAGTCTGCGAAATTAAGGAGTTTAGGTTGTTTCTGTTATTCAGTTACATGTTTTTGGCCATTGCCATTTCATTTCTATGTTCGGTGATGGAGGCGGTGTTACTCAGTATTACACCAAGTCATGTAGCGATACTAAAAAAAGATAAACCACTACTCGCACAGCGAGTGCAGGGTTTAAAAGACAATATTGATAAGCCATTATCAGCTATCTTGACCTTAAACACAGTTGCGCACACTGCGGGGGCTGCGGGTGTTGGTGCACAAGCGGCCGCAGTATTTGGTGATGCTGCTGTGGGTATTGCGTCTGCTGTGATGACATTATTGGTATTGGTACTTTCAGAAATTATTCCTAAAACGCTAGGTGCAACTTATTGGCGTGCGCTAACGCCAATTGTGTCATTGGCTTTAACTTGGATGGTTCGAATTCTAAAACCGTTCGTGTGGCTGTCAGATCAGCTCACTAAATTAATTGGCTCAAAACAAGATGAAGCGCACTTTATTCGCCAAGAAATTGAGGCTATGGCAGAAATGGGTAGCGAGGCAGGTGCACTGCAACAAGAAGAAAGTGAGACTATTCGTAGCTTATTACAGTTTAGGCATGCCAAGCTTGAAAATGTCATGACGCCAAGAACTGTGCTTTTTAAAGTGCACAAAGATATGACGGTAAACGAGTATTTATCTGAGCATGGCTCGGTATCTTTCTCTCGTATTTTGGTCTATTCAGAGAATACCGATGACATAATTGGTTTCGTACATAAGAACGACATTATGTTGGCCTTCCATCGCTTAGGGGAAGACTACAAAATCGGCAAGCTAGTAAAGCCGATTTATACTGTGCCTGAGACGCTAGGTGCGCCAGTGCTGTTCCAAGCATTATTAGAAAAGCGTATCCATATTGCGCTGATCATCGATGAGTATGGTGATGTGCAAGGTATCGTTACCCTTGAAGATATGATTGAGTCATTAATGGGCATGGATATTGTTGATGAGCGTGAGCAATCGACCAATATGCAGCAAGCCGCAAAACAAAAATGGCGTGATCGTGTCGATGGCCACTCTCATTTAATAGAAGCTGATCCTGAAGAAGAACAGCCTAAGAATTAAAGTTTGTCATTCTAAGCCAAGAGTGGATCCAGCGAATAAGCTCATTCTTGGCTTTTGGGCGACTAATCAAAAAACCTTGCATCAATAAGTCATGTTTGTATCGCTCTAGATACTGTAATTCCTCTATTCTTTCTACCCCTTCAGCCACGACTTTAAAGCCTTCTTTGATTGCTAAATCGACCAAGCTTTTGGTGATAACTTGTGAAAAGTAATCTGTATCTATGTGAGTGATCAAAGAGCGATCTATTTTAATCTCTGTAAATGGCAGAGACTTTAGTTGGTTAATATTGGTAAATCCGGTGCCAAAGTCATCAAGAGAAATTTCAAACCCTTTCATTCTTAAGCGGTTTAGCGTTTCAAGCTGATTGGCACTTGATAGTGGTTTTTGTTCGGTGATCTCTAAAATAATATCACTAGGATGAAGGTGATTTAACTCAAGTAATAAAGACAGCTTTGCCGGGCAATTCATATCTTCTAATTGGATCGGCGATAAGTTGAATGCCAATTTACATGGGTGAGGCAGCTCTTCTTTCAACGCTTCATATTCGGCCGTGGCTTTTTCAAACAATTGAAATGTCACTAAGTTTATTAAATCTAAATCTTCTGCAACATCAATAAATCTTGCCGGCAAAACAGTAAAACCGTGCTGCTCAGAGACAATACGAGCCAGCACTTCAAGGCTTTCAATTTGCTGGGTTGCACGGTTTACCTTAGGTTGATAAAAAGGAGTGATCTCACTATTACTCAATGCATGTAATAGCTCAGCTTCACTGATGAGTTGGCCATCTTCTGTCTGAGGCCGAGAGAGCGTGCTGAGCTTTTTAAGCAGCCTTTCTACTTCAACGAGTTGTATTGGCTTAGCAATATTACCCAAGAGCAATGCGTGATTCTGCCTAGCTAAGTTTGACGCTAGGTCAATAATGCGACGGTCCATTTCTGAGATAATAATCACGCCGCCTTGATAGCCTTTCTGACCGACTTGCCTGATCAATTCCATGCCATCCATTTCAGGCATGTTTAAATCTGTAAAAATGGCATCAAAGGCTTTAGGTTGTTGCTCTACGAGTGACAATGCGGCTTGTGCTGACTCGCAACAAGTAACGTGCTCAACGCCGAGCTCAGCCAAAATTGCCTGCATGACCATGAGAATGGCCTGTGAATCATCAACAACCAAAATACGCTGTGTTTTAAAGCTCATAAATCACTCCCTGAAATTGGTTAGGATATTTAAGTTTAGAACAGCGAAATAAAAATGACCAAATCGAGATCAAAAAATGATGGTTTGTCACTGTTAGAGTTTGTTGGGATAATAAAAAAAAACTTTAGTTTTAGCGTCATGACTCGGATCGAACTTAACGTGGCTGGACAGCCAATTTCTCTGATTTTTAATCAACAACAAATTATTCAAGTTTTTCATCAACAACAAGCCTTAGTACTTGAATCGGAATCTGAGCATCTACAAAGTTGTCAGATAAACGAACAAGCAGTGAATTTTAATACCTCACAGCTTGCACAAGGGCTGCTAGGGGTTGCTGTGAATACCCAACCCCCTCAATGGCTCGAAGTACCTCACCAACAAGCTGAAAGTAAGCGAGGCTGGTTGGGTTTAGCGATGCTTAGCTTTAAAATTTTCAAGAGTGCTAAGGTCGTAAAAGCTGCGCTTGCGGGAGCGTCAGTGGCAGGTTATGCGTGGTTATTCTCGTTGGAGTTTGCCCTGATGATCATTGCTTGCTTGGTGGTACATGAATATGGTCATGTGCGTGCGATGAAGTACTTTGGTATCAAGACTAAGGGTATCTATTTAATTCCTTTCGTAGGTGGCTTAGCTGTCAGTGATGAAAAAATTACAACCCGTTGGCAAGATGTGGTGATCTCTTTAATGGGGCCTGCATTTGGCTTAATTACCTCAGTGTTGGGGGTGGTGCTGTATTACGCAACAGATATGGAGATTTTTGCCGGTGTCGCCGTGCTTAGTGCACTACTTAACTTATTTAACTTATTACCTATTCTACCTCTGGATGGCGGTCACGTACTAAAAAGTATCAGTTTCTCTATGCGTTCTTGGGTGGGTCTCCTTGCCTGTTTTGCTGGGGTGTTACTGGGGCTTTATATCAGTTGGACATTTGGTTTGATGCTGCTGGTGTTTTTTATCTTTATAGGCAGTTTAGAGATAGTGTTTGAGTGGCGTGAGCGTCATATTTCTCATCTGTTACCCCTTGATAGATATGGTCAGATTGTCTCAGCGCTGATGTATGTGGTTGTAGCAGTAGGGCACATTGCAGTGATGATGCACTTTGCAGATTCAGACAATGTGATTTTAAGCTTACCAATGAAGATCTTATCGAATTAAGTATGTATGTCGCCGTTGATGATTGTAACGGCGACATCTTTTCAGTCACTCGCAATATTTAAGCGAAAGTGAGTATTGCTGCAATGATAACTCCACTCACCGTTAACTGGATCAGACAAAATCCCATAATATCTTTGGCCTTTAAGCCTGCAATTGCTAGCACAGGCAATGCCCAAAATGGTTGAATGAGGTTAGTCCAAGCGTCACCCCAAGCAACAGCCATCGCCACGCGGTTTATCTCAGCTCCAAGCTCTATCGCCGCAGGTAAAACAATCGGGGCTTGCACAGCCCATTGACCGCCACCTGAAGGGACAAAAATATTCACTAAGCCGGCACTAATAAAGCTCCAAAATGGTAGTGTGTCAGCGCTACTCATTGAGACAAAGATGTTGGAAATTTGTTGAGCGAGACCTGAGTCTTTCATGATTGCCATGATCCCAGCATAAAACGGAAATTGAATAATAATACCGGCACCACCGCTCACTGCTTCTTGTAAGCTTTTAAGCAGATTTGCAGGCGTTTGATGAAGCAGAATAGCCAAAAATAAGAATAAGCCGATCACACTATTTAGATTGAGCCCACCACCGAGCGCAATAAAGTAATAGCCCATATAACCACAGCCCAAGGTGCCAATGAGTATGCCGAGTAACTTACTGTGTTCTAGTTTTTCAGCTGGGGTATTGATGCAAACAACCGCAGTCTTTTTTTCTTCAAGCTTTTCTTTATCAACAATGATTTGTTGGTCTTTAGGCGGAAGTAGCAAGGCATTTAGAAGAGGAAGCACAACCAGTAATACGGCCATTAAAATTAAATTAAAATGCGAAAACAGGGTATCTTGCGTTGTAATAACCCCAATACTGTCGCTAGAAAAATGGGCTTCTGTTGCAATGGTTAAGGGCACTGAACCCGATAACCCACCATGCCACACAATAAAACCAGAATAGGCACTGGCGACTAATACGCGGTAATCGACTTGTACATGGCGAGCGAGCGCTTTGGCAAATAATGCCCCAACAACCAATCCAAACCCCCAGTTTATCCAACTGGCAAGCATAGATACTAAGGTCACCATGACAATTGCCGTAGAGCCTGAGCAGGCTTTTTGCGCGAGTTTATCAAGGAGCGACTTACAAACAGGTGTACTTGCTAGCATAAAGCCCGCTACGAGTACCATTAACATCTGCATCGCAAAGGTTAGCAATGCCCAAAAGCCTTGGCCCCAAGACGTGACGGCTTGTTCAAATGAAAAGGGGGTTAAGGTAATGCTGAGTGATAAAACAACCAGTGTTAATAAAAGTACGATAACGTAGGGATCGGGTAAGTAACGTTCAACCAATTTAGTCACGGGCTGAGAGAGTTTAAAAAGCATGATGAAATCCTGTTATTATTCTTTTAGCTATCAAGACATTAATCTTGTGCTTTGTTATCTATTAAGCATAACTAAATATCGAATGGACTGCCTTACTATTTATATCTAAAATTCAGTATGTTAAATGACGCCCAATAAAGTGAGTAAAAAAACCAATAAATGGCTTATTAAACCACTTTTATATCTTTAAAATAGAATTTGATTTATATAACATTTTGATTTTTATAGTTTAATATTTTTGGCACGATTACTGTTTAGTTAATAACAGAAATCTTAAATAAGAGAGGTTACCATGGCAGAACAAGGTTCAGGCGGTAATGTAATCGCCGCAATTTGTAATATATTTTTTCCTGGTTTAGGCCAGCTGGTACAAGGTCGTATTATTCCAGCACTTATTTTTGCAATCATTGTGTTTGGTGGTTATGCGCTTTGGTTCTTAGTACTTCCAGCGATTATTGCAGCGGTTGCACACTTATGGGCAATCATAGATGCAGCGAAATACACTAGCTATCGTTCACGGTACGAGCGTTAGCAACCATATACTTAACGTAAAGACGCTGAGCAGTGTTGAGAGCACAACACTGCTGGCAGCAACATCTTGTTTTACTCTTAATTGTCTTGCTACTAAGTAAGCATTCACGCCCAGTGGCGATGCGGCCATTAGAGTGACAACGGCAACATGCGCTGTTGGTAGGTTAAAAACCCAAGTTGCAAAGGAAAAAACAGCTGCGGGTAGCAGGCCGAGCTTAATAATGCTGATTATTAATGCACCTTTCCAAGCTTCTTTCACCGAATATTGATTTAAACTCGCACCTAACACAAATAACGCCCCTGCGATAGCTGGCTCGCTTAGTAAATCTAGCCCATTGATGAGTGTTGTAGGTAGAGGAAATGACATCGCGTTTGCCACAATACCTAAGCTAATACTCAGCACGACGGGGTTGAGTAATAAAGGCTTCAATAACTCACCCAAGCTCCCTTTCACGTTACTACTTAAAGCAAAGGTCAATGCAAATAAGAGTGCACTATGGAAAGTGATCACCATAAACACTAATGCGCCGTAATGCTCACCAAGTGCCATGATTATGATGGGCAAACCAACTAATACCGTATTTGAATAACACCCAGAAAGCGAAAGAACCGCAGATTCAGCCAGTGACAGCTTACCAAGCACTTTAAATGCAATGCATACTGAAAAATACACAAGCATCACAGGCAGATAAAAACTGAGCAGTAGGTTGAGTGACAACGCCTGTTGTAAATCGGCTTTGTACATACTAAGAAAAAGAAAAACGGGAATGGCCAAATTGAAAATAAAGGTGCGCAGCCCTTCAAAATGGACCGAGGATAAGAATTGTATTTTGGCACAAATAAACCCAGCGGTGACCACGAAGATCAGCGGGAACAGAATATCAATTGGGTTCATATCAACTCGAAGTGGTGTCGGAGCGTGAATTATCCTGTTTACGCTATGAAAGCTCAAGTCGCTGGGCAGTTTATGCCATGCAAAGTATAATATTCTTTGTTTATAAGTTTTTAATTGTGAGAGACAGTCGTATGGAGTATCAATTTATTCGTGATCCAATCAGTGGTTTCAGGGTCAAGATCAGTGACGAGCAAGCTTTGATTGGTCGCTGGTTTAACGAAGAGTTGGCTCACAATGAAGTTAAAGACTTACTCGCGCAATGCCGTAACATTAAGTCATTAAACACACCTTTGGTGAGATTGGGCAAAGAAGTACGCTTTAAGTTATGTGAGCAAGAGGCATTATTTGAAGCGCATAGTTTATTTCATAACAGCGATGACTTAGCGCAATATCAAGATGATGCACTTGAGCTCGACGAGCATGGTCTAATGGCAGTCTGTGGTTTTGAAGATTTTGTTGAGCTGTTAGAGGCCTGGAATGACTTTATTGGAAGAGGCCGCTAGGGCTTCTTCCAAGTTTAATTTTACATCGTAGCCTGCTCTGGTGGCGCGCCGTAGATTTGTTCGGCTCTGTTAAACAGTACCCAAGACGTTAATATATACTTATCGTTAGAAACTGGAATGCAGCCTCGGTGTGTGTGGGTGAAATAAGCCGGAGCGACAACCATAGCGCCTTTTTTAGGGGCTATTTTTTTATTCTGATAGTGAAACTCAGTTTCTCCACCTTCTTCAACATCATTCAAATAAAACATAAATAACAGTACGCGATGAAGCGCTTCATTATGGCCAAGCTGAGGATATACTTCACTGTGCCAATACGGATAACCGCCTTTACCAGCTTGATATTTTTGCGCTTGAATGTTGCCCAAACGAAATAGCTGTTGGGTAAGTACATGAATTTGTGGTTTACCGACTTCTTCGAAATTATCGACAGTTAGGTCAACAGGTTGCCCTGTTTTTGGGTGATACACTTTTAAACCGAACGCACCAATCATCATAAAGAAGTGTTCTTCAATATACTTAAAAACATGCTGTGCGGTGACTTGTTGAATGTGTTGTAAAGTCTGTGCGTACTCAGGGTGCGCATTTAAATACAGATCGTGACTAATTTTTTTGTTTAGATCGACACCGCCAGACGTGACCCCTTGCTTTAGGTGAGGGCTTTGGTCAAACTGCTGCACAAATGTATCGCAAAAGTCAGTTGAGAGTGCGTTGTCGTAAACGCGAATAAAATCTGTCATCTGAGTACCTACAGGATATTAGAATTATTATGTTGTCAGAAAAACTCATGCCGCGTTTTAGTGAAACCGACGTGCTCGGACACATCAACAATACCGCACTACCGGTTTGGTTTGAAGCCGCGCGTGTGCCTATTTTTAAGATTTTTACCCCAGACCTAGATCCAAAACAATGGAAATTGATTGTTGCCAAGGTCGAAGTGACCTTTAAAGGGGAGTTGTTTTATGGTCAAGAAGTCGAAGTTAAAACTGCCATTGAGCGCATAGGGTCAAGCTCATTTGTAATTTTACAGCAAGCTTGGCAGCACGGAGCGTGCTGCGCTGAGGGCAAAACCGTGATGGTACGTTATGATTTTGCGAATAAAGGCTCACAACCATTAAGTGAAGAAGAAAAACAGCAGCTTACTGCTTTTCTTCTGTAGGTATTAAAGCCGAAGATTTAAATTGGTGGCCAATGGCCACCGAAATACAAGGTTTGACTTCGTATTTATAGGTACGCTCTTGCTCGGACAGTTGCGTGATCTCTAAAATCTCATAATCATTTAGCTCTACCATGCGGCTCCCCTCAGTGACCTGACAGCGAGAATAGCTATCGGCTTCTAGCTCGTAGATAAAATAAGCCAGAATGGTTTTGATTTTATTATCGTATGCTTCAGCACGTTCAGAGAGTGAAATGGTTTCCGCGTCACCTTCTCCGATATTCAAAGATAGAATTGGGCTTTGATCTTGTTGTGCTTGAGCAATGGCTTGATCGACTTGCTCCGTATGCGCTCCTTTTGGTTTAGCTGGTTCAGACAGTTCTTTGTCAACCTCTTCGGTCACGTTATTACTTACTGTGGTATTGCTAAAACTTTCAATTACATTCGTGAACATAGTGCTCATACCACCAAACATACCCGACGTAAATGTGAACATAAGTACAAAAACAAAGAGCATGACGCACAGTGTCATACGCACAAAACTGGTGATAATCGGAAAGCGATATTCAGGCGGGTGCCACATGGTGTGCAAACCAAAAGGCCGCATACATATTAACAATAAGACATAAAAGGGCTGTAATAGTGGCACTAATAGTAAAATACTAAGTGTGCTGATGAAGAACCAAGACGGTAAAGACAACATTAAACTGAGGTTATGGGTATACGGGAAGTGATCGGCACTGACTCCCGTAATATCGTTGATTGCGCCTGCAGCATAAGCCAAAGCGTAGTTGGCGATAAATGCATAGAAGATCAATATTACGGCTTTGCCAGGAAGACTGTCCCAGAACTTCATTAATTTTGGCCACAGCTCGCTCAGTAGTGCGATGATGATGATCGCAACCATTAAAAACGTAGAGGGTGAAAACAAGTCATTTAAAAGCTGTTCATTTTCAGAGACACCAGTTACAGGTTCAGATTCGCCGTTTAATAATAAGAAAAACAATACAATGGCCGTGAAATATAGGCGTTGAGAAAACGTCAATGAACGCCAGAACGTGAGCCACCGCGTTTTTAAGCTATAGTAAAAACCTGATAGGTGCTTGGGAGAAGGGAGCTTTTCCATGAGTTGGTCCGTTTTCTTATTATTTATCATTGTTAGCACATCTTTATTTTAAACTAATATAGCGATTTAGCTTGGCTAGATAAATGAAGTTTTATGCCGGGTGAAATACAAGGCTTCACTTCAAAGTGATAGGCTTTTTCTTTGCCTTCTACCGGCCAGATTTCCAGAATATCGTAATCATTGAGCTCTACAACACGTCTTCCGGGTGTGACCTGACATCGAGAGTAGCTATCGGCTTCCAGTTCATAAATAAAGTAAGCAAGAATTTGCTTTATACGGTTGTCGTAGCTGTTAACACGTTCGTTGTAGAGTTTTATCTCTTTATCAATTTCATCAGAGTCTGTATTGAGTGTTGCTTTACTTTTTTCAGGGTTCGACAAAGCTGAGTTATCGATAGCTGAAGGCTGCTCTTGGTCAAAATTGCTTATGCCATAGGTTACTTTTACCGGCGTAAAATTACTGACTAGGGTGCTGAAAATGGTATTCATGCTGCCAGCGACACCAGAAGATATGCTCATAACGAAAAAAAAGACCGCGAGAAGTGTACATAAAAACATACGCACAACACTGGTTATAATAGGAAACCTATATTCTGGTGGATGCCAGTGAGTATGTAGCCCGAAGGGTCTCATTAACAATAAAAAGACCATATAAATCGGTTGTAATAATGGTATCAGAACAAGCACCATAGAGGTGCTGATCATAAACCAAGTAGGTACTGATAAGATTAAGCTTAAATTATGGGTATATGGGAAGTGTTCAGCACTGACACCCGTAATATCATTAATGGTGCCTGAGGCATAAGCCAGCGCATAGTTAGCTAAAAAAGCATAAAAAATAAAAGTAACGGTTTTACCAACAGCACTCTCCCAAAATTTTACAATTCTTGGCCAAAGCTCGCATATTAATCCAATAAGAATAGTCAGTGTAAGTAAGTAAGTACTCGCGCTTAATGAATCGGCCCAAATTATACTTTCACTATCTTTATGTGCGTCATGGCCTCCAAAAAGCCCTGATATAAAATCAGGCATGTGAGGAGAAAAAATCAGAAAAGCAATTAGATAAAATCTCTGTGGGAGTGTCAAAGACTGCCAACAATTCACAACTTTACTGGCTAAATTTTTTATTGTTATAGAGGCGCTTTTAATATTTATTAAAACTTGCATGAATACATCCGTTATTCGCTTTATTATTTTTATTCTGGCTTTTCAATTTTTCAAAGATAAGAAAAGGCTTGCCCCTATTATGAAAGCAAGCCTTAAAAAATTAAATAAAATTTAACACTATGCTAAATAGTGCAGTCCTTCTAAAGCAAAGGTTTTAGATATCTACCTGTGTGAGATGCGTCGCACTCAGCTATCGCTTCAGGTGTGCCCGAGATAAGAATTTGACCACCACCGGCACCGCCTTCGGGGCCTAAGTCTACAATCCAATCTGCGGTTTTTATCACATCTAGATTGTGTTCAATCACTACTATAGTGTTGCCATGGTCGCGCAAGCGGTGCAGTACCGCCAGTAATTGCTGAATATCGTGGAAGTGTAAGCCTGTGGTAGGTTCATCCAAAATATATAGAGTCTTACCAGTGTCGCGTTTCGATAATTCTCTAGCGAGTTTTACACGTTGCGCTTCACCACCAGAAAGCGTAGTAGCTGCTTGCCCTAAACGAATATAGGTTAAGCCTACATCCATTAGTGTTTGCAGTTTGCGGCTGATCGCTGGAATTTTATCGAAGAACTCACGGGCATCTTCAACCGTCATCTCTAGCACTTCATGGATGTTTTTGCCTTTATAAAGTACTTCTAAGGTTTCACGGTTATAACGTTTACCTGAACACACATCACATGGTACGTATACGTCAGGCAAGAAGTGCATTTCTACTTTGATAACACCGTCGCCCTGACACGCTTCACAGCGACCACCTTTTACGTTAAAGCTGAAACGACCCACTTTATAGCCACGTGAGCGCGCTTCTTGTGTGCCCGCAAACAGTTCACGAATAGCCGTGAAGATACCGGTATAGGTTGCAGGATTTGAACGCGGTGTTCGGCCAATCGGGCTTTGGTCAATGTCGATCACTTTATCGAAATGCTCAAGGCCTTGAATGTCTTTGTGTGGTGCAGGCTCAGCCGTGGTCGCGCCATTGAGTGCTGTGTGAGCCAGCTTAAATAGCGTGTCATTAATAAGGGTTGATTTACCAGAGCCCGATACACCTGTGATACAGGTCATTAAGCCAAATGGAATACGCAGGTCGACATTTTTTAAGTTGTTGCCTGTGGCGCCAAAGAGTTCTAGCCACTTATCTTCTGGCTGGTGGCGTTGCTCAGGCACGACAATGGCTTTTGCACCACTTAAATACTGACCTGTTAAAGAATCAGGTGAATTAAGAATGTCGTCACGCGAGCCTTGTGCGACAACATGGCCGCCATGAACACCTGCACCTGGGCCAATATCAATAATATAATCAGCCGCGCGAATGGCATCTTCATCGTGCTCAACCACAATGACGGTATTACCTAAGTCACGTAGATGAGTTAACGTGCTAAGTAAGCGGTCATTATCGCGTTGATGAAGACCAATTGAAGGTTCATCAAGCACATACATAACGCCGACGAGGCCGGCACCAATTTGACTGGCAAGACGAATACGCTGCGCTTCACCACCTGAAAGGGTATCGGCACTACGCTCTAGTGATAAATAGTTCAAGCCAACATTGATTAAGAAAGATAAACGGTCGCGGATCTCTTTTAAGATTTTTTCAGCGATTTGTGCACGTTGCCCTGTAAGTTCTAACTCATCGAAGAAGGTCATTGCGTCGCCGATGCTCATTAATGTCACATCTGGCAGCGTTGTTTTACCAATAAACACGTGGCGGGCTTCTTCACGCAAACGCGAGCCATTACAGCTAGGGCAGGCTTGATTGGTTTGATACTTGGTAAGCTCTTCGCGCACTGAGCTTGATTCAGTTTCACGGTAGCGGCGACTCATATTATTTAGCACGCCTTCAAATTCGTGATTACGAGTGATCACATCTCCGCGGTCATTGCGATAGTTAAAGGCAATCTTAGTTTTACCTGAGCCTTCTAGTACAACTTTTTGCGCATCTTTAGATAGCTTCTCAAAAGGCATTTCTAAATCAAATTCATAATGCTCAGCCACAGATTGCAGCATTTGGAAGTAATAGAAACTACGTTTGTCCCAGCCTTTAATTGCACCGCCACTTAAGCTAAGTTCTGGGTTTTGTACCACGCGACTTGGGTCAAAATATTGTCTTACACCTAAGCCATCACAGCTTTGACAAGCGCCTGCCGGGTTATTGAACGAGAATAAACGCGGCTCTAGTTCAGTCATGGCATAGCCACAAGTCGGGCAGGCAAAGTTAGCAGAGAAAGTAAGCTCTGCTTGTTCAGTGTCGTCCATATTCGCAACAACAGCCACACCACCCGATAATTCTAAGGCGGTTTCGAATGATTCAGCCAAACGTTGTTGTAAGCCATCTTTCACTTTAAAGCGGTCAACAACCACTTCAATGGTGTGTTTTTTATGTAATTCGAGGGTTGGTGGATCGCTTAAATCACACACTTCACCATCAACACGGGCGCGAATGTAGCCTTGAGCACTCAATTGCTCGAATAGTTTGACGTGTTCACCCTTACGGTTTTTTACCACAGGCGCTAACAGCATCAGCTTGCTACCTTCAGGTTGCTCTAAAACAGTGTCTACCATCTGGCTGATAGTCTGTGCTGCTAGAGGCAAATCATGAGTTGGACAGCGGGGCTCACCAACGCGGGCAAATAGCAAGCGCAGGTAATCGTAAATCTCGGTAATAGTACCGACAGTAGAGCGAGGGTTGTGAGACGTTGATTTTTGCTCAATAGAAATTGCAGGTGAAAGACCTTCAATATGGTCTACATCGGGTTTTTCCATCAAAGATAAAAATTGGCGCGCATAAGCTGAAAGCGACTCAACATAACGACGTTGGCCTTCTGCATATAAAGTATCAAACGCGAGAGAGGATTTGCCTGAACCAGATAAGCCTGTGATAACAATCAGTTTATCACGTGGAATAGTCAGTGAAATATTCTTCAGGTTATGGGTGCGGGCGCCTCTTACTTCTATATTATCCATGATGCTCCAGTAACTGCTTGAGGGTGTAATCAAACTTCGCCACAGTATCGCACATTTTTGTGAAAATTATCGCTTCTTTGTAAAAGCATCTACACTGAATAGGTGGTAAAAATGTGGCTAATAAATTTTGAAAAGACTATACGTACACCTTCTCTTTTTGGTTTTCAGTCTCAATGTGCAAGCGCTTACGGGCACGCGCATTAACCCTGACTGTAATTTAGTGGTGCGTTTTGAAAATTTTGCCCGTTATAACAACCAAACTGATGCTTTGAGCTGGTATGGTCTAGATGTTGATTTTGCCAAAGCGCTTTTAGAAGAAGCAAACTGTAGCTATAAATTTGTAAATTTACCTTGGGGCCGTTCAATTAAAATGCTTGAGACGGGTGAGATAGCTATGATGTTGAGTATGTCACCAACCAAGCAACGTGAACGGTTTGCTTATTTTATTGGCCCTCAACGTAACGAGACCATCGTATTTGTAACTCACAAGTCTCGGCCTTACAAATTAAGTAGTTATCAAGATTTACTTACATTACCAGCACCTATCGCAATTCATCGAGATGCATTTTATGGACATGAGGTCGACGCACTGTTAAAAAACACGCCCAATATAGAAGAACGCTTTACAGTGATCACAAATAACAAATTGCGTATTAGCATGTTAAAGCATGGTCGAATATCAGGCTTTTTTGCTGAGAAATATAACATGCTCTATCAATCTGAAAATAATCCAGATTACATGCAAGTCGAAATAAACCCCTTCGTCATTAATCGAGAGCCTGTTTACATTGCTCTTAGCAAGCAGAGTGTCTCTCCGAAAATGAAAGCGCGTTTGGAGCGAGCTTTAGAAGCGCTAAAGCAAACTGGCAAGATCAGTGAGATCCTAAAAAAATACAAATTAGATTAAGTTTTTTGCAACGGCTATTTTTTTGTTAAACTGTCGCGCGCATTTGCGAGCCAGTAATAACGAGAATTATGTCTAACCAATCATTAAACGCCTTAGAAAAACGCGCTGCTTTTTCGCTAGCCAGTGTATTCGCATTCAGAATGCTCGGTTTATTTATGCTGATGCCTGTACTCGCCATTTATGGTCAGTCACTTGAGCATGTCTCGCCAATGTGGATCGGTTTAGCAATCGGCGCATATGGTTTAACCCAAGCTTTATTGCAGATCCCGATGGGCTGGCTATCCGATAAAGTGGGGAGAAAGCCGGTCATTATTGGTGGCTTAGTCGTGTTTGCTATCGGCTCAGTGATTGCCGCAGTCGCAGATTCAATTTACTGGGTAACGGTTGGCCGAGCTCTACAGGGTATGGGCGCCATCGCCAGTGCTTTGTTGGCTTTAGCGGCAGATTTAAGTCGAGATGAGCAACGTCCTAAAGTGATGGCCGTGATAGGTATGTGTATCGGTCTAAGCTTTGCGGTTGCAATGTTACTTGGGCCTATGGTGGCTGCATCATTTGGTATTTCCGGGGTATTCTGGTTAACGGCAGGGTTAGCAATATTAGGTATTGTGATAGTGTCTTTTGTGGTTCCTAATGCATTAAATCGCGCCCCAAAAGGAGATACAGTCGCATCTGTTGCTGATATAAAAAGACTGGCAAAGCATCCGCAGTTACTTCGCTTAGATCTTGGTGTTATGTTACTTCACCTCACGCTCACAACCTTATTTGTGGTTTTGCCTGGTCAGTTAATAATTGGCGGCTTAGCGGCTGAAAGTCATTGGCAGCTCTATATTCCCGTTTTGTTAGCGGCATTTATTTTAATGGCGCCTTTAATGATCATTGCCATCAAAAAACAAAAAGAAAAACAGGTCTTTTTACTTTCGATTTTTGTGCTAATTTTTAGTGCGTTAGGTCTTATCTTATTGCCAACATCAATCATGAGCATTGCCTTGTGTATGTTGTTTTACTTTATTGCCTTTAACTTCCTTGAGGCGACCATGCCGGCCTTGGTATCGCGTATAGCCCCCGCTAATCAGAAGGGCTCTGCCATGGGAGTGTTCTCATCGGGACAGTTCTTCGGGGCATTTTTAGGTGGTATTTTAGGGGGTTATCTAGCGCAAATCGGTGAAGCGAATACAGTGTTTGCGGCTGCAGCAGGAGTTGGGGTAATATGGCTATTTATTGCATGGCAAATGCAGATCCCTCCTAAGAGTAAAGTGATCAGTTTAATGGCTGATTTATCCGACCCACATAGAGCCGAGCAGTTAGCTGAGCAATTGGTGGCGCTACCGGGAGTGATCGAAGCAACAATGGTAAACGATGAGAATCGTAGTTACCTAAAAGTAAATGATAAAGAATTTGATATAAACCAAGCAAAGCAAATACTTGGCTTGAATTAGTGTGAGGAGAGTGCGTCATGGCACGCGGTGTAAACAAAGTAATTTTGGTTGGTAACTTAGGCCAAGACCCAGAAGTTCGTTACATGCCAAATGGTAACGGTGTAGCAAACATCAGCATTGCTACAACAGATAGCTGGAAAGATAAAAACACAGGGCAAATGCAAGAGCGTACTGAGTGGCACCGTGTAGTGTTGTTCGGTAAATTAGCTGAAGTTGCAGGTGAATACTTACGTAAGGGCTCACAAGTTTATATCGAAGGTCGCTTACAGACTCGTAAATGGACAGACCAAAGCGGACAAGAAAAGTATACAACAGAAATCGTTGTAGACATGGGCGGTCAGATGCAAATGCTTGGCGGTCGTGGCGAACAGCAAGGTGGTGGCCAGTATCAAGGTCAGCAGTCTGGTAGTTTTAATAATCAACAGTCTCAGTATAACCAAGCGCCACAGCAACAGCAGGCACCGCAACAGCAAGGTGGTTTTGCACCGCAACAGCAGCAGTCTCAGCAAGGCGGTTTTGCACCTCAGCAACAGTCGGGCCAACAGCAAGGCGGCTTTGCACCTCAGCAGCAGTCGGGTCAACAGCAAGGTGGATTTGCACCTAAACCACAATCAGCACCACAAGGCGGCGCATCAAACCCGATGGAGCCACCAATCGACTTTGATGACGATATTCCGTTCTAACGAGTAACCCGTTAATGAAACGAAATAGACTTAATAAAACCCTGCTTTTGCAGGGTTTTATTTTTTCTATTAGTTAAAATTATTTGCCAGTAACCTAATACAAGGCTTTCCGTGCACTAAACTTGAGTTTTTAAGACTTGTGAACAACACTTAGTCAATGTTGATTGAGGTGTTGTATGGTGATGAAGCCGCTATTTAAACGCGTAACAGACACATTATCCAAGTGGTATTTAGCGATTGCCTCGATATTGCTTGTATGCTTTCTTAATGCACTGCTCATTCATTTATTCCACCTACAGATCCATCAAAGAGGTATGCAGTTTGTTCAGCAAGTGAGTTTACTGTCTGAAGAAGAGCGAACAGATGACAAACTCGATATATTGGCGCGACAATTTAACTTGCAGTTTGTCTCATTCGGCACAAAACCAAGTTCAAATATAAAAAACCTAGACACCTTTGAGTTTGCGGGCTCCACTATTTACGTACAACACCCAAAAGTATTGCGGGAGTATGCAAGCACTTTATTGATGTTTAATTTGTTATTTATAGGTCTAATTGTGTTTGGTTATCGCTGGTGGCTGATATATAGAGTGAGACCAAAACCATTTTTTCGCCAACCACAGAAGTCTTTGCCTATCGAAAGAGAAAATGTGCTGCCTTCAATCCAGCAACCAAGAAGTACAGACGAGAACTTGTTTAGTATTTTTGCGTTGATCAAATGGAGCTATCACCTAGAAGAAGGTATCGACGCACAGCAGCATTTCGCGATTCAATTCCACAAGCACTTTTCTAAATATGCCAAATGTTCAGTTAAATACTTAAACTCAGGTGCTTTGGCAGTCACTATCGAGCAAGTTGCTTGGGGGGATGTCTCAGCAGTCAGTAAAAAAATGCACGAAGTGGTGTATCAGATCCTGTTTGCCATTCGCGGCGACCTCTCACGCAAAGTGGTTAAATTAGGCGCTTGTTATTATCAGTCAAAATGTGATCAAACTCAGGTGTATCAGCTTGCACGTTCAGCATTGAGTGTTGCGACTAATAACGTGTGGCAGCATATTCACCTTACGCCACTCAATAAAACGCACGAAATATCTATGCAAAATTCAGAATCAGACTTCATTAAGTATATTGAGAATGGCCAGTTTATTCTCTTTTTCCAACCCTTATTCTGTTTTGCGACTCAAGAAATTACTCAGAGTGAAGCATTATTAAGAGTGAGGCATGAGAAGCTAGGTTTAATTGCGGCCAAGCAATTTGTTCCTCAGTTACATAGCAAGGAAAGCTTGTGGACATTAGACACTTTTATTGTTGAGCACACTTTTAAGGTCTTGGGTAAAGATAAAAGCCATTTGTTGGCGAGTGTGAACATTCATACTATCAATTGGTGCGATCCTAAGTTTGCTAATTGGCTTTTGGAAAAGTTAGCACAAAGTCAGTTGGCAAAACGGGTGTTATTTGAAATGACCTTGGATGACTTTTGTCAGCAACGTGTATTACTTGAAGACATAGTGTTCAGACTAGAAACAGTTGGTACGGGGTTAGTACTTGACCAAGTATCAGAGTCCTTTAATGTGAAGGACTTAAAGCAAGTGAAATGTATTAAAGCCTTAAAGCTATCTTTTGATCTTGTACATAACATAGATGAATCACATGCCCAGCAAAAGGTTGTACGTCATATCGTTAGGCAGGGCAAACAGCTTGGGTTGCCTGTTTATGCTGTGGGGGTTGAAACGCAAACCGAACTAGAATGCTTACAGCGCTTAGGCGTAAAAGGGGCTCAGGGGTATTATTTTTCGGAGCCACTTCAGCAATTAGAGCTAGCGGGTTATTAAGCCGCGATATCTCAAACCGTCAAGACCTTGTAAACCGCCAGTATGAATGGTCATGATACTACTGCCCTGTGGAAAATAATCTTGGCTTATGAGTTGCCATACAGCAAACAGCATTTTACCTGTATATATAGGCTCTAAAGGCAGTTGATATGTTTGCCTCATAAGTTGACAAAATGTCCAGACATCCTCTGTGAATTTACCATATCCACCGTAGTGATGATCTGTTAATAACTGCCATGGTGCGCCACTGTGCTTATCTGTCAGTAGTTGCGCGATTTCTTGATTAAGATAGTCAGCTTGCTTTAAGACAGCGATGCCCATAACTTGGGTACTGTGCGCGCACCCTTTGGCAAGCCCCGCGACAGTACCTCCACTACCTGTTGCACAAATCACATAGTCTGATTGAGGTAAGCTTTTCGCTAATTCAGCCACACCGCTCAGTGCCGCTTTATTAGTACCACCCTCGGGAATGATGAAGCTGTTAGGAAATTCAGTTTGCAGGCTTTTCAGATAAGCAGGGTCATGGCGCAATCGATACGTTTTGCGGTTTACCGCATATAAGTTCATACCACAGGCACGCGCCATCTTAATGGTTGGGTTATTTTCATCAATGTCTGGCCCTCGAATAATTGCGTGGCCAGTTAAGTTGAAAGTTTTACATGCCATTGCACTGGCATATAAATGGTTTGAGAAAGCACCGCCAAAGGTGACGAAAGAGTCATAGCCTTTGCTTTTCATATTGATCAAGTTGTATTTGAGCTTGCGCCATTTATTACCAGAAATGGCAGGATGCAGTAAGTCATCTCGTTTAATTGCGAGCTTGATCTTTTTTTGTTCAAGTAACGGATGTTGAATTTCTTGAACAGGAGATTCAGGCAATACAAACTGATTATTATCCATACTAATGATGATTGAGTGTAAAACCTCAGTCTAACAGCTGAGATCTTGAGATGAAAATATTTCTAGAAAGGTAGCAAGCGGGTGGATAATAGTTGTAAACTCACATATTAGTGTGTTCAAAGCTTGTGTTTTACTGTTTAAGTACATAGCATAAAGCATTAATTATAAAAAATAACAAAGACCAAATAATCGCCGCTTTTGGGAATGGAAAATATGCGAATCGCTCCTTTATCTCTCTTGATATCTGCTACTTTACTGGCAGCCAATGTATTTGCACAAGATACCGCGACCGTCACAGCAATCGAAGCTGAATTGTCAGTCAAGCAAAACGAATTAGAAAACTATACTCAGATTTTAGATAAGCATCTCAGTGAAGAAACACGTTTAGTGTCACAATTAGACTTACTAAGAAACCGTTCTACCGAGCTAGATAAAGAAAAAAACCAAGCGCTCGATGCAATGAACGAGTTATATCGCAGGCTTATCGATGATCCTTCTTTAAACATTTCAGCCGCTCAAACGCGATATCAAGAAGCGGTTGCTTTACACAAACAGAATAAAGAAGATATCACCATGCAATTGGCGGCGATTGCATCACATCGACAAGATATCAAACAGATTCGCATTACCAAACACACCTTAGTTAACACTCTTGAAAGCTTAAAAGACCAATTAAGCACCGCCCGAGTCGAGCGCTTAAGAAACGAATTTAGCCGTGAAGGCACGCTAGAAATCGAACATACCATTAACTGTAAGCGTACAGAAACGCTAGCGGCATGTGAGCAACGTGGTCAGCAGATGGGCCTGCAAAAGTCGACGCAACGTTTTATTGACCAGCTATTTGCAAACTTGACTGAGCAGCGTTTAGTTGAGCCGAAACGCAACTTAGCTGGTGCGCAAGTGAAGGTAGTGAGTAGTCATGTCACCGCAAGCTCTTTCAGTGGTCAAGGTAATTACAGCGTAAACTTGAGTGTAACGATGCGCGGCGATGTCAATGCCAGTCGTTTATGTGGCTTACTGAGCGTTGATAACCGCTTCTGTTCAGAATATGGCACGCCATTATCTGGTGGTATTGGATATCAAAATAGTTACCCAACAACGTTTTCTGACACCCAGTTTAATTACGCAGAAGATAACGCTGTGACGCAACCACGTGCGGTTATGCCAGTGGTAGAGCGAGCGCCAACACCTGTTGCATCAGCACCGGTTCAGAAACAGACAGATAAACTGGTTGAGCTAACATTGCGCTCTAACGTATACGACGATGAAGTATTCATTAATGGTGTGAGCTACGGCTCAACAAAACTGAATTTACAAATCCCGGTTGGCATGCATGAAATTGAAGTGCGCAAGTTGGGATATGAACCTTATAAAACGCGCGTGAACATTCGCCGTGCACAAACTATCCATGCGCAGCTTGTAAAAAAGCCTAGAGCGGCAAAGGTAGCTCAACCTTTGTCGTCGAACCCAAAAGTCGAGACTAAAAAGGTAGAGCAACCTGCAGTAAGCCTAGTTTCAGAGTCGCCAGTTACACCTCAGGCAGTGAGTTTGGTTAATCAGTCAGTGAACAACCAAATCAGTATTATTCCTGCGGGCTCATTTAAAATGGGTGACCTAACGGGTAATGGTTTGGCGAATGAAAGACCCGTTGTTGAGAAGGTACTGAGCAACTCATACGCGATGCAAAGCAAAGAAGTGACTGTTTCTGAATTTCGACGCTTTGTACAAAGCACTGGGTTTACAACAGATGCTGAAAAAGCAAAAGGCTGTGCTTACTATCGAAACGGCGAACCAGTATGGGAGCTAGATTATAACTGGCAAAACCCAGGTTATGAGCAAAGTGAGAACTTTCCAGTTGTTTGTGTGTCTTATGAAGACGCAAAAGCCTACGCAAACTGGTTATCAGGTGAAGAAGGTAAACAATATCGTTTACCTAATGAGGTTGAGTGGGAGTACGCAGCGCGTGCAGGCACAACGTCAGAATACCCTTGGGGTAATGAGATTGGTAAAAACCTAGCAAACTGTGGTTGGTGTGGCAGTGAATGGTCAAATAAGAGTGCAGCCCCTGTTGGTGAGTTTGCACCTAATAACTATGGCCTATATGACACGGTAGGTAACGTGTGGGAGTGGACACAAAAACGTGCCTCTCAGAATGATGTTACTGTACGCGGTGGTGCTTGGAACTTTGCACCAAGTCTTGCGCGTGTATCGACACGTTTGGCGTTAGCACCCGATTTCAGAGCAAATTATATCGGCTTTCGTTTAGTACGAGAGCGCTAAAAATTATTAGTGGCAGTCTAGTTGGCTGCCACTGTGTTTAAAAGAATTCTTTAAGGTTATTCAACCTCATGTTTAAAAAATTACGCGGATTATTCTCTAACGACCTATCAATCGATTTAGGTACGGCAAACACCCTTATTTATGTTAAAGAAGAAGGTATTGTACTAAACGAACCTTCAGTAGTGGCCATTCGTCAAGAGCGAGCTGGTGGGCCTAAAAGTGTGGCGTCAGTGGGTACTGCGGCAAAGCAAATGCTCGGTCGTACACCTGGCAACATTAAAGCAATTCGCCCAATGAAAGATGGGGTGATTGCAGACTTCTATGTGACTGAAAAAATGCTACAGCACTTCATCAAGCAAGTGCACAATAATAATTTCATGCGCCCAAGCCCACGCGTACTTATTTGTGTACCTTGTGGTGCAACGCAAGTTGAAAAGCGTGCTATTCGTGAATCTGCAATGGGCGCTGGTGCACGCGAGGTTTACCTAATCGAAGAGCCTATGGCTGCTGCAATTGGTGCTGGCTTACCAGTATCTGAAGCAACGGGTTCTATGGTTGTTGATATTGGTGGTGGTACAACCGAAGTTGCGATTATCTCGTTAAACGGTGTGGTTTATTCGTCATCTGTGCGTATCGGTGGTGATAAGTTTGATGAAGCGATCATCAACTATGTTCGTCGTAACTTTGGTAGCTTAATCGGTGAAGCAACCGCAGAGACGATCAAGCATGAAATTGGTTCGGCATTTAAGAGCGAAGAGCCTATTGAAATTGAAGTTCGCGGTCGTAACCTAGCGGAAGGTGTACCACGTTCATTTACTCTAAACTCACACGAAATTTTAGAAGCACTACAAGAGCCATTAATGGGTATCGTGAGTGCGGTAATGGTTGCACTAGAGCAATCTCCACCAGAGCTTGCTTCTGATATCTCAGCGCACGGTATGGTGCTAACTGGTGGTGGTGCACTACTTAAAGACTTAGATAGACTACTTATGGAAGAAACAGGTATTCCAGTTGTGGTTGCTGACGACCCACTGACTTGTGTTGCTAGAGGTGGTGGTAAAGCGCTTGAAATGATTGATATGCATGGTGGTGATGTATTTAGTTACGACTAATGAACTTATTATTTGGCCGTACGATATCACTACAATTTCGGCTGACCGTGGCGGTCATTTTAAGTATTTTACTGATACTTGGTGATCGCTATACGAGCGGCGGTACTGTGTTGCGTACCAGCTTGCATACACTGGTAAGCCCACTGTTGTACTTTGCTAATGTGCCTTATGAGGTGCTGAGCCTAGGTGCGCGCAGTTTACAAACTCGAGATCAACTGCTTGACGAAAACCAAGCGCTCAGAGAAAAGCAGTTACTTCAGAGTGAGCAGCTGCAACAACTACAATTCCTACAAAAAGAAAATCAAGAGTTAAGAGCGTTATTAAATGCCTCTTCGCGTGAGAAAAGCTCGCGTCTTATTGGTCAAGTACTCTCTGTGCATTCAAATCGATATAGTCATCAAGTGGTGATAAACCGCGGCACTATAGATGGTTTGCAAGTAGGGCAAGCGGTTATTGATGAGCTTGGTATTGTAGGTCAAGTGACGCATACCGGCACCACAACTTCTCGCGTCTTACTCGTGACAGACACCACACATGCAACGCCAGTCCGTATTTTAAGAAATGATGTGCGTACGGTCGTTGAGGGTATGGGTAAATTAAATCAGTTAACCCTGTCACATGTACCTCATAGTTTGGATGTCAGAATAGGGGATGTGTTGGTGACTTCAGGACTTGGTGGCACTTTTCCTGAGGGCTACCCAGTTGCAGTTGTAACTTCCATTGATCGTGATGAAAGTGTGCCTTTTGCGAAAGTGTATGCAGAGCCGATTGCACAATTAGACCGAGTCCGCTTATTGGTGGTATTAGGTAAACAAAGCTTGGAAAATCGTAATGATTAAGCGTCATTATTTATTGATCTGTTTTTCGCTTTTTTTAGCATTAGTCATGGCACTGATGCCTTTACCCTTGTCTACAGATATCTTTCGACCTGACTGGGTACTGCTAGTGCTCATGTATTGGTCATTGGCTTTACCCCACCGAGTTAACATTGGCTGGGCGTGGGTAACAGGGCTTATTATTGATTTAGCAACCGGCTCGCCGCTGGGGGTTAACTCATTGTGTTACTCGATATGTATTTATATTACCGTGAGTAACTTTCAAAAAATTCGTAACTTTTCGATTTGGCAGCAAGCAGTATTAGTCGGTTTGTTCTTAGCCTTATATCATTTGTTACAATTTTGGTTGAATCACTTCTTACTCGATATTTATTTTAATCCTGAGTATTTATGGCCTGCCCTCACGGGGATGTTTTGTTGGCCATGGATCTTTTTACTACTGCGTAAATATCGAAGACAATTTAGGATCAGATAATGACCACGCTTTACCTCGCTTCAGCTTCAGCAAGACGTAAACAACTCCTTGCGCAATTGGGCTATGAGTTTACCCAATTTTCAGTCGACGCAGATGAATCGCAACTCGCTGGAGAAACGCCATTACAATTAGTTGAACGTTTGGCGCGCCTTAAAGCTCAAACAGGTGTGGCTATGGGGTATGATGATAAACCAGTACTAGGTAGTGATACTGTGGTTGTAGTAGATAATTTAGCGCTCGGTAAACCTGTTGATGAAGTCGATTTTACCGCTATGATGCAGCGTTTATCGAGGCGAACTCATCAAGTTTTAACCGCCATTGCTGTTGCCGATAAAAACAGTGTCTTGAGTCAAGTTGTGGCGACAGATGTGACGTTTAAAGCGCTTACAGATAAAGAAATTACCGCTTATTGGCAATCAGGCGAGCCGCAAGACAAAGCCGGCGGTTATGGGATCCAAGGTCTTGGAGGTCGTTTTGTTACCCAGATGTCGGGTAGCTATTTTGCCGTAGTCGGCTTACCTTTATATGAGACAGATGAATTAATAAAAGCATTTATAGCGGGGGCGCATGAGTAGTGAATTATTAATTAATGTGACACCTAGTGAGAGTCGTGTTGCATTAATCGAAAATGGCGTGCTGCAAGAAATACAAGTTGAGCGAGTGGGCAACCTGGGTATTGTAGGCAATATTTACTTGGGTAAAGTAAGCCGAGTGTTACCAGGTATGCAGGCCGCCTTTGTAGATATAGGCCTAGAAAAAGCTGCATTTTTGCACGCTTCTGATATCGTCAACAGTGCCTCTGTTGTGGAAGGCGTGGACGAGCAGCCAGTCAAGAAAGTACAAGATATTCGTGAATTGGTTAAGCAAGGCCAATACATAATGGTACAAGTGGTCAAAGATCCACTGGGCACCAAAGGGGCACGTTTAACCACAGACATTACCATCCCTTCGCGTTATTTGGTGTTTATGCCAGATGCCACGCATGTTGGAGTAAGTCAGCGTATTGAAACCGAAGAGGAGCGCAGTCGCCTTAAAAAGATTGTGGCGCAATACAATGATGAAAATGGCGGCTTCATCGTTCGTACTGCTGCAGAAGGCGCGACTGAGGCTGAACTTCAACACGATGCTGAGTTTTTGAAAAAACTATGGCAAAAAATCATTGGCCGTCGTCGAAAAACCAGTAAAGCAGCCATTTTGCACGAAGATCTGACTCTGGCATTTAGAACATTACGAGATTATGTTGGTGAAGACATGGAGCGTATCCGTGTTGATTCGAAGCTGACCTATCAAGAGCTTAAAACCTTCACCGAAGAGTTCGTACCGCTGTTGTCTAATGCGCTAGAGTATTATCCGGGTGAAAGACCGATTTTCGATTTATTTGACGTTGAGAGTGAAATTCAAAAAGCGCTTCATCGAAAAGTGGAATTAAAATCTGGTGGCTATTTGATCATAGATCAAACCGAAGCGATGACGACGGTTGACGTAAACACCGGTGCGTTTGTTGGCCACCGCAATTTAGAAGAAACCATTTTTAATACCAATGTTGAGGCTACATCTGCAATTGCGCGTCAGCTAAGACTGCGTAACCTAGGTGGTATTATTATTATCGACTTCATCGATATGGTGTCAGATGAGCACAAGCGTCGAGTATTACATTCTCTAGAAACAGCATTAGCTAAAGACAGAGCAAAAGCCAATATTAATGGCTTATCAGCTTTGGGCTTAGTAGAGATGACGCGCAAGCGAACGCGCGAGAGTTTAGAGCACATCTTATGTGATGTATGTCCATCATGTTCAGGCCGCGGCTCATTGAAAACCGTTGAGACAGTCTGCTATGAGATCCTACGTGAAATTGTGCGAGTAAACCGCGCTTATGATGCTGATAAGTTCATGGTTTATGCATCGGCAGCGGTGAGTGAAGCGTTAATTAATGACGAGTATCACAACCTTGCAGAGCTTGAGCTGTTTATTGGTAAACAAGTTAGTATTCAAACAGAGAACTTGTATAGCCAAGAGCAGTTTGACGTTGTCATGATGTAAGGCGATTAAACACCCATGCAAGTCAAAGCGGTTTGTTTTTTTTGTTTGCGAAAAGTGTGGCAACTGGTTGCTGTCACACTAGTTTTGCTTGCCGTTTTGGTCTCTGTCTTTCGCTATAGCCTGCCTTATGCGAATGACTATAAACACGACCTAGAAGTGCTCATCAATGAGCAGTTTAACGTCGACTTACGTATCGGCTCAATCACTGCGAGTTGGGAGGGCGTAGGTCCTGCCTTAGTGCTAGAAGACGTCACCTTTGACGATAACAACAACTCGCCAATTCGACTGCGTATCGATAACACCAGCCTACAAATTAACGTTATTGAGTCTTTGCGCTTTCTGCAGCTGAGATCTGACTATTTTGTTTTAGAAGGCTTTGCTGCAGATGTCGATTTAAATGCACTAGATATCTCAACTCAACAAAGCGATACCGAGTTTGAACAACAGGCCTTAATAGAAAGTTTATTTCTGGGGGAATCAGGGCACTTTGCAATCAAAAATAGTAGTCTTAACCTCACGATGCGCAATGGCAAAGAGCATACCGTGCTTCTCGAGGATGTTATTTGGCAAAATAATGTGTTGGCACACCGAGGCACAGGTGTGGTTGGGATCCCTGGACTCACCGAAGGGCAATTAAGTGCAGATTTACTCTTAACGGGTAAGACATTGGCTGAATTAGCTGGAGAGGTTTACTTTCATGCATTCCAAGTTGATCTGCAAGATTGGCTATCGCCTTATTTAGACGAAAATAAACAAGACCTACACACCGATATCAACGGTCAAATGTGGATGTCATTGGCACATGGTAAGGTCAAAAACATTCAGTTGAATATGCAGCCGAGCCATATTTATTGGCAACAAGATAATCAGGCACAGCAACTTAGCTTAATGCAGGCAAAAGGCTTGATGTTGCCAAACAAATCAGGGTGGTCGTTACAAAGTTCAGAGATTAACTTCACCCGCAATAATCTTGCTTACACTGATATTTCGATAGTTGCTGAATTGGCAGAGCGCCAATCTGTATGGTTTAAGGGGCTGGACTTACCACTTATTTCAGAGTTTATACAATTAACTAATTTACCAAATACTGACTTAATTGCTGAGTTAGCCCCAGAGGGGGCACTACAAGGCAAGTTAGAATTTGAAACCAATACCGAACCAAAAGTGTGGCTCTACTCTGACAAACTAAAGTGGCAGTATGCTCGAGGTATCCCAGCCACTGAGTCACTACGCTTAGAAGTGAAAGCGATAGGTGAGCAGGCTGTCATAGAGCTATATTCGCAACAAGGGCAATTACATACTGAGGATATGTTTGCCAAACCGATTGCTTATGAGCAATTAGCAGGGCGTTTTGATATAGATAAATTTAATGGTCATTGGCGTGTCACCAGTGACTCTATCTGGCTAGATAATCAAGACTTAACCCTCGCAGCAGAAATGCAGTTGCGGTTACTTGAGCAACCTGAGCTTGATTTATACGTTGAAGTAAAAGGTGGTAACGGGCAAATCGCGAAGAACTATTTTCCACAGACGTTAATGGCTGAATCACTCATCAATTACTTAAATGGTGCCATCAAAGCGGGTCAGCACCTGGGTTCTCAAGTGTTGCTTTCTGGCAGGTTAACAGACTTTCCATATATTGATAAAACAGGTCGATTCGAAGTTTTATCTGAACTCAGCCAGACAGAGTTTGCCTTTGCGCCCGAATGGCCCGCAGTCAAAGAAGCGGCTGCGACACTGCATTTTGTCAATGAGCGCATGGACATTTACGTTGAAGAGGGCAAGCTGATCAATCAGTCTATTGACGGTGGTGTGCAAGTGAGTCTGGCAAATTTAGAACAGGCAAATAACCTCGCTGTCGATATCAAACAAACAACGCAAGCACAAAGCTTAGGTACATTTTTTGCCAAAACGCCTTTAAAAGATCCCTTAACAAACGTCTTTGATGTGGTACAAGCACAAGGTGCGGTGACGGGAGATGTGTTACTTGATATTGACCTTAAAAGTCTCGCCGTAAACGCCACAGGTCGAGTGCTATTGAATGATAACTCTGTCTATTTGGCTCAACCGGGCATGCAGTTAAATCAGGTGAGCGGGACACTAACATTTGATGATGAGGTTATAGATTTAAAGTCGGCGACTGCGTCTTGGCTAGAGATGCCTCTAACCTTGTCTGTACATGGCGCATCACAGGCGCAAGCTTACAAGGTGGAAATCGATACCTTACTTAAAGCGAGTACAGATAAGTTATTACCATATGGGCATGGGATCATGGACGGTTACCTAGTAGGAGCAACCGACTTAAACACGCTAGTTACATTAGACTTTGCACCACAAGGATTTACATATAACGCCAAATTTACATCGGACTTAATCGGTTTAGAAAGTAGTTTACCACCGCCTTACAGTAAAGAAGCTGCAACCAGTTGGCCCTTATCTGGTCAAGTGCGTGGTGACGACATTTCAAACCTTATCACGGCGAGTATTCAAGAAAAGCTATTCTTCAATGCCATTTTAGAAAATGAAACAGGTCGCTTTAGCAATACCCATATCATTGCAGCACGACAAGACCGAGGTTTAGCGCAACAAGATTTTCAGGTGTCTATTGAGTTACCTGAAATAGCATTGGTGCCGTGGGTAGATTTTATTGATCGTTTAATCCAGATCAGCGCTCAGCCTTCAGACAATCCTAGTATGTTGCCAAAGCTTCACGAAATTACTGCGCAAATTGATGCATTAACAGTTTCAGGCTTACCGTTTAACGATTTTGAAATGCGTTTAGAGCCAGTTGCAACAGGCACGCAAATCCGTCTCAATGCCAAAGAGTTACGTGCGACGGTCGCAGTACCAGAAGGTGGTTCAAGTCGACCTATCCAGATAGACAGTGATTATTTACGTTTAAACGTCCCTGAGGCCAAATCGGATACTGCCCCCTCAAAACCAGACAGTGCTGAGTCGTTACAATGGCTCACCCGCATGCCTGCCATTGAGATGTTGTGTGCTGATTGCAAAGTGAAAACCTACCAACTAGATAAAGTGTCATTGTCTATGTTTGGTGATGGGGAAAAGTTTAATATTTCAGAGTTAGTGGTTGATAAGCAAGATCATGTATTTCGAGGTCAAGGTAGCTGGCAAGACGGCATGACGGAGATCAGCGGCATCATGAATAGTCGTGATATTGGTGAGCTGCTTTCTGAGTTCGACTTAACCTCCTCAATTAAAGATTCAAAAGCCAATATGCACTATCAACTGAGTTGGCAAGGCGCGCCTTATAAAGTCCATGTGCCTAGCTTAGCGGGAGACGTTCAATGGGAGTTGGGCGAAGGTCACTTATCTGAGATCAGTGACAAAGGTGCCCGAGTGTTCTCATTACTGAGTTTAGACTCGCTAGTACGTAAACTAAAACTCGATTTTCGTGATGTCTTCTCAAAAGGTTTTTTCTATAACAGTATGGAAGGCAGCATGCAAATCGCAGAAGGCATAGCCTATACTAAAGACACCAGTATGGACGGTGTGCCAGCCGATTTGACCATTCAAGGTTTTGCCAATTTAGATACCCAAGAAATTAACTATGATTTAGCGGTTGCGCCTCAGGTGACGTCGAGTTTACCTGTGATTGTGGGGTGGATGGTGAACCCAGTAACGGGGATTGCCGCTTTGGCACTCGACCAAGTATTGCACTCGGCAAGGGTTATTTCTGAAATTAAGTTTAAAGTCACAGGCACCATGCAAGAGCCTGTGGTAACTGAGATTGACAGAAAGAGTCGCGAAATCGAGATCCCTAAACCTGCACAAAGTGAACCTCCAGCACCGAGTGAGCAACCTGCTTCGCAGTCAGTTGTTGAAGGTGAGGCCGAAAGCCTGTCTTCTTCGAGTGCCAGTCCGGTTAAGGCTGAGACGTTAGAGACAAGTCAAACCCCAATGAAAACACAACAAAACGTTCAAAGCAAAAGCGAAGATAAAGCGAATGAAGGAGGAAATTAATGCATCCTCAAGCTTTTATTGTGCAGATGTGCTCAACCATGAGCGCGGAGCAAAACTTTAGCTACTTACAACGTCAACTCACAGATGCCCAGCTCAGTAAACCAACACTTGTTTGCTTGCCAGAAACTTGGTTATGTTTTAACAAAGATGGCGTAACCACGCTTGAACAGAGTAAAAGCAATCACCTTTGGGTTGAGAAATTAGCGCAGCTTTGTCGTCAATTTAATATTTGGCTCGCGGCAGGCACCATTGCATTACCCTCTGAAAATACTGGTAAATACTATGCTGCCAGCCTACTCTTTAATGAGCAGGGTGAGGTTGTAGTGCAATATAACAAGATCCACTTATTTGATGCGCAAGTACAAGATGGCAGTGGTGGCTATCGAGAGTCCAAGTTTACCCAAGCGGGCAGTGATGTGGTAGTTGTCGATTCGCCCTTTGGCAGAATTGGTTTAAGCGTATGTTATGATGTGCGTTTTTCTGGTCTTTATCAGAAGATGATGGCACAAGGTGCAGATATCATTTTAGTCCCTAGCGCATTTACCACAGTCACTGGCGAAGCGCATTGGTTGCCTTTACTACAAGCCCGAGCCATAGAAACACAATGCTATGTACTGGCGGCAGCACAAGTAGGACAGCATGACAATGGCAGAGCGACTTACGGCCACAGTGTTGCTATCTCACCTTGGGGTGAGGTGTTAGCGAATGCCAAAACTGAGCTGACAAACATAGAGTGTCAGCTAGATTTATCAGAACTCCAACAAGTTCGTGCCAGTTTACCTGTGCACCAACATAACCGATTTAAGAGCACGTTTTATGAATAATGTTGAGCAGAACTTATTAACGGATAGCCAGCTTACCAGAGAGCAACTTGAGCAAACTTTAAGCTATATTCACCAACATCAAGTTGATTACGCAGATTTATACTTTCAATCAAGTTATAACGAGACTTGGGTGTTAGAAGATGGTCTTGTAAAAGAAGGCAGTTATAACATTGAGCGCGGCGTCGGTGTGCGTGCGGTATCAGGTGAAAAAACGGGTTTTTCATACTCAGATGCCATCAATATTGAAGCATTAAATAAAGCGGCAATGGCGGCGCGTAGTATTGCGCAAGCGGGTGAAAGCAAAACAGTACAAGTATTTAGTGATGTCTCAGCAAAGCAGCAATTTGCACCATTACAGCCAATCACCAGCATGAGCGATAACGACAAAGTTGCACTATTAAAAGAGATTGAAAACTACATTCGTGAGCTTGCGCCTGATGCACAGCAGGTTGTCAGCTCGATGTCTGCTGTTTATGAAGAAGTGTTAGTGGCAGCCAGTGACGGTACTTTTGCAACCGATATTCGTCCGCTGATCCGCCTTAATTGCTCTGTATTACTTGAGAAGAATGGCCGCCGTGAACGTGGCGGTGCAGGTGGCGGTGCACGTCTAGATTATGGCTACTTTAAAGAGCTAGTAGACGGCAAGCCGCGCTGGATGGAATACGCCAAAGAAGCGGTTCGTATGGCAAAGGTCAACCTGGAGGCGGTTGACGCGCCAGCAGGTGCTATGCCTGTTGTGTTGGGTGCTGGTTGGCCGGGCGTACTGTTGCATGAAGCGGTAGGTCATGGTTTAGAAGGTGACTTTAACCGTAAAGGCGCATCGGCATTTAGCGGTAAAGTGGGCGAACAAGTAGCTTCTAGCCTATGTACAGTCGTCGATGATGGCACTATGGCTGACCGTCGTGGTTCTTTGAATATTGATGATGAAGGCACGCCAGCGGGTTATAACGTGCTTATTGAGAATGGTATTCTGAAAGGCTACATGCAAGATAAGATGAATGCGCGGCTGATGGGTGTGGCTCCAACCGGTAATGGTCGTCGCGAGTCTTACGCGCACTTACCTATGCCGCGCATGACCAATACCTATATGCTACCGGGTGAACACAGCCAAGAAGAGATCATTAGCACTGTGAAAAAAGGCGTGTTTGCCTCAAACTTTGGGGGTGGTCAGGTTGATATTACTTCGGGTAAGTTTGTATTCTCAGCCTCTGAAGCGTATTTAATTGAAGATGGCAAAATCACGCAACCGATTAAAGGCGCAACCTTAATCGGCAATGGACCAGATGTAATGCATAAGATCTCTATGGTCGGTAACGATTTAGAGCTAGATCGCGGTGTTGGCGTATGTGGTAAAGATGGCCAAAGTGTGCCGGTTGGTGTAGGCCAGCCAAGCTTGAAGATCGACGAAATCACAGTTGGCGGTACAGCTTAAATTTCAGTTAGCTTTGAATTAAAGACATAAAAAAACCGATATCATTGATATCGGTTTTTTTGTAAAAGCAGTGTCTTATTGAAGACCTAGCTTTTTCTCTAGGTAATGAATGTTCGTGCCACCATTTTGGAAGTGCTCATCCGCTAAGATGTCTTTATGTAATGGTGTGTTGGTTTTAATACCATCGATCACTAATTCATTTAAAGCATTACGTGCACGCGCGATTGCAACATCACGGTTCTCACCATAAGTGATAAGCTTACCGATCATTGAGTCGTAATGTGGTGGTACGCTGTAGTCAGCATAAATGTGGCTGTCCCAACGAATACCTAAGCCGCCTGCAGGGTGGAAGCGTGTGATTTTACCCGGTGAAGGAATAAAGCTCACAGGATCTTCTGCGTTAATACGACACTCAATTGCGTGACCTTTGATCACAACGTCATCTTGTGTAATTGATAGAGGTTGACCCGCAGCGATTTTCAGCTGCTCTTTGATTAGGTCAACACCAGTAACCATTTCAGTTACAGGGTGTTCTACCTGAATACGCGTATTCATTTCGATGAAGTAGAATTCGCCATTTTCGTATAGGAATTCGAACGTACCTGCACCGCGATAACCGATTTCGATACATGCACGTGTACAACGGTCACCGATGAACTTACGCATTTCAGCAGTGATACCTGGCGCTGGTGCTTCTTCAACGACTTTCTGGTGACGACGCTGCATTGAACAGTCACGCTCACCTAAGTGAATTGCATTACCTTGACCATCAGCTAACACTTGAACTTCGATGTGACGAGGGTTTTCAAGGAATTTTTCCATGTAAACCATGCCATTACCAAAGAACTGTTTTGCTTCTTGTTGAGTTAATGCGATTGAATCAATTAACTCTTGTTCAGAGCGAACAACACGCATACCACGACCACCGCCGCCGCCAGCTGCTTTGATGATTACCGGGTAACCAATACGCTTAGCGATTTGAACGTTACGCTCGTTGTCTTCAGTCAGTGGACCGTCTGAACCTGGTACACAAGGTACACCCGCTTTACGCATTGCTTCGATGGCTGACACTTTGTCACCCATTAGACGAATTGTGTCGCCTTTAGGACCGATAAATACGAAACCACTTTGCTCAACTTGGTCTGCAAAATCTGCATTTTCTGATAAGAAACCATAGCCTGGGTGAATTGCAACTGCGTCAGTTACTTCTGCGGCTGCAATAATACGAGGAATATCTAGGTAACTTTCAGACGCCGCTGGTTTACCGATACAAATCGTTTCGTCTGCAAGTAGCACGTGCTTTAAGTCACGGTCAGCTGTTGAATGCACAGCAACCGTTTTAATACCTAGCTCTTTACAGGCACGCAATACACGAAGTGCAATTTCACCTCGGTTCGCAATGACTACTTTGTCTAACATAGCATTTGCCTTCTATTGCGTGATTATTCGATGATGAATAGTGGTTGGTCGAACTCGATTGGCTCACCGTTTTCAACTAGGATAGCTTTAACTACACCCGCTTTGTCAGCTTCGATTTGGTTCATCATCTTCATCGCTTCAACGATACATAGTGTGTCACCAACGTTTACAGACTGACCAACTTCAACGTACTTAGGTGCTTCAGGAGAAGCTGCTGCGTAGAAAGTACCAACCATTGGAGAAAGTACTTTATGACCAGCAGGCTCTGCCGCTGCTGCCGGAGCCGCTTCAGCTGCTGGCGCAGGTGCCGCCGCAGGCGCTGCTACAGGTGCTGGTGCTGCATAATGCTGTGGTTGTGCTGCGATAACTGGAGCGCTGCTGTGACGGTTAATACGTACCGACTCTTCACCTTCAGTGATCTCTAGCTCTGCAATACCTGATTCTTCTACTAATTCGATGAGTTTTTTAATTTTGCGAATGTCCATGATGGCCCGCCTGTTAGTTAATTTGCGTTATTTTTGTTGTGCAGTAGATGATGTGCGGCATTTAATGCTGCTTCATAACCTAGTGCGCCTAATCCACATATCACCCCTTCGGCCACGTCAGAAAAATAAGACTTATGACGAAAAGGTTCACGTGCATATACGTTAGTAATATGCACTTCAAAAAACGGTATACTGACACTTAACAGCGCATCGCGCAGTGCGATACTGGTATGCGTAAAAGCGGCAGGATTAATGATAATGGCATCGATAGCTTGCCATGCATCATGAATTGTATTTATTAGCTCTGCTTCACTATTACTTTGTACATGTGTCAGCGTGATACTCAGTTGCTCAGCTTGCTTTTCAAGGTTGTTCACAATGTCTGGCAAAGTTTGTGAGCCATATTTCTCAGGCTCTCTACGGCCTAACATATTCAAGTTTGGGCCATTGAGTACTAAAATCTTAAATTTTGCAGACATAATTCGCGAAATTCCTTAAAAGCTATAACAAACTAAAAATTCACACTATTCAGTTCGTTAAACTAAGCCGTTCGATTGAAAATAGCAACTTTTTCTCACGTTCGCAGACTATTATAGAGAGTTCGTGTTAAATAGCAGCAAAATACTGGTCTAATCAGCAAGGTGATGGGGTAGGTCAATAGCCTAGGCTGCTTGCTGAATTTATCAGCTCACAGCCTAATATTTGTATGCTTATTGTACGGTTTGGCGGACTTTTTCTAGATGAGATGTAAATTCTTCGGCGCTTTGAAAGCCGGTGATCCGTAAATTGCTCAGCTCGTTGCCTTGCGCATCAAAAAATAGGATGGCAGGTAAACCAACCACATTAAAGGTTTGGTAAATCTCTTTACTCACCTCATTGGTCACGGTCAGATCGAGCTTCAACAAAGAGAAGTCTTTAAACGCTTGCTTCACTTTTTCGTCTGAGAAGGTGTATTTCTCAAACTCTTTACAGGCGACACACCAATCAGCGTATAAATCGACCATGGCAATTTTACCTTGTTGGTTAGCTTGGGCGACTTCTTCACGCAGTGCAGCTAAATCAGGCAGCAGTTTAAACTTACCATCAGATGCTGTGGTAATCGCTGTTACTTTGGCTGGTGGCATTAATACATGCTTTGCCGTTAATACACCACCTATCATGAATAACACGGCAGCAGCCCAAAGTGTTGTCTTAAGTTTGCTGGCTTGCTCTTGGCTTTGCCAATGGTGCAAAAAGAGTGCGGTAATAATCAGCCATACGCTGCCAAGTAAAAGAATAGTATTCCACTCAAGAATACGCTCTAACAAGACTAAAGGCACTACCAGCATCACAAATCCAAACAGCACTTTTACTTGTTCCATCCAAGCGCCTGCTTTAGGCAGTAATTTACCGCCAGAAGTCCCCAATAGTAACAGCGGTAGACCCATGCCAAGGCTTAGTACATAGAGAGTTAAACCACCCACGAGATAGTCGCCACTTTGCGCAACATAAAGTAGGGCAGCAGAGAGCGGAGCCGTGGTACACGGTGAAGCAATTAGGCCAGATAGCACACCCATAAAGAATACGCCCGTATAGTTCCCCCCTTTTTGTTGGTTGCTGACGTTAGTTAGACGCGTCATAAACTTCTCTGGCAGTTTAATTTCATACCAACCAAACATGGCAAAAGCGAGTAATACGAACAACAAGCTGAAGCTAATAAGTACTGCAGGGCTTTGTAAGTAACCTTGAATTTGCCCACCAACAGCAGCGACTACTAAGCCAAGCGCTGCGTAAGTGACGGCCATGCCTTGTACATACACAAATGACAGTGCGAATGCTTTTTTCGTCGATAACTTTGATTGGCCGGCAATCAAACTAGATAGGATAGGGAACATAGGAAACACGCACGGTGTAAATGCTAACAGCACGCCAACCCCAAAAAACACAGCAAGGTTAGTTAAAAAGTCTTGCTCTGCGAGCTTATTGACGAAGTCGTTACTATTATTACCTGCTGGCGCAGTAGTTTCAGTTGTTTTACTTGGCTTATCTGATGCTTTGTTCAGCATCGAAAGCGGAATAGTGATCACTTCAGGTGGGTAACAGAGTCCAGCTTCGGCACAGCCTTGATAGCGAATTTTAACGACGGCATCTTCACCAATTTCACTCAGTCTAGAAACAACAACTAGCTCATCAAAATACACTTCGGTCTTACCAAAGAACTCATCTTCTATTTCAACACCTGGGTCGAGTTCCGGCACTTTGATTTTGGCGTTCTTAGCAATGATTTCGAGCTTATGCTTATAAATGTAGTAACCAGGTGCAATTTCCCAGCCAGTGAATAAGATGGTGCCTTGTTGATCGAAATCGAACTGAAAGGCCTCGTTAACCGGTAAAAATGTTTGTTGTTTTGGGGCTAAAAGGCTATTTAACACCGTGTTGTTCGCTGCCTGTGCGGGAAGCATAAACAGCAAGCAAAGCAAAAATGCCACTATGCGCATTAACTCAGTACCTCATTTATCCAATTAAAATAGTCAGGGTTGCCAGTCGATACATCAAGAACTTGGATCTCAGGCACATCATAGCTGTGGTGGCATTTAATACATGCCATTAATTCTTCCAAGCGTTGTACGTTGGTCTTAATGAAAAGTTTACTTTCTGTTTGCTGTTCAACTTTTCCTTGCCATACATACACAGACTCCACTTCGGGCAAAATGTTTACGCAGGCAGCTAATTTTTTTTCAACGAGTATCGCAGCAAGTTTGCGCGCGTCATGTTTAGTCTCACATGTAGTGAGTACAATTTTATAATCGCTTGTCATAAGGTGTTTTTCTCTAAAACCTGTTCACCAAAACCACGTATCATACTAGCGCAATGAATGGGCTAGCCCAAACGCTCGTTTACGCAAACTTACAATATAGTTGTCATATAAAGGTGTATTTTGCGCCAGATTACTTGAAAATAGACCGAACTAGCCATATTTCTCTTTCATTGACTTTAGGAGACCCTATGTTCCGTATTTTATTTTTGCTTTTTATTGTGGTTCCCATTATTGAGATTGCGCTACTGATTCAAGTGAGTGATGTGATTGGTGGGTTTGCGACCATCGCATTAGTCATTATTACCGCCATCATCGGCGCTAAGTGTGTTAAACAACAAGGTTTAGGCGCGTATACCAATGTGCAACAACAAATGGCGCAGGGGCAGCTGCCGGGCGAGCACATTTTTACCGGTCTGTGTGTGATCATCGCAGGTGTTTTACTAATGACGCCGGGTATCATGACAGACGTACTTGGTTTTCTTTTATTAACGCCAGCTGTGCGCCGCTCTTTATCCAAAGCGTTATTGGCACAAGCATCAGTCAAAGTACAAACTGGCTTTGGTGGAGGTTTCGGCGCAGGATTTGGACAAAGCGGCCAACAAAGCGCTCAGCAAAACAATCCGTTTGAGCAGCAAGCAAATCGTCCGTTTGAAGATGCACAGCCTCGTCAACCAGAGCGTAATGTTGACAGGTCGAACACCTTTGAAGGTGAATATAAGCGTAAAGATTAAAAATTTTTAATTTTTTCTCTTGGGTTTTGAAAAATACATCCCCATAAAGTAAAGCAACTTAATTATGCACACTCCACCTACTGAGTTCGGAGTGAGTAATAAAAATCATTCTGTCATTGTTCAAAAATGTTAGGAGAGCTACACACATGAACATTCGTCCTTTACATGATCGCGTTATTGTTAAGCGTCTAGAAGAAGAAACAAGATCTGCTGGCGGTATCGTATTAACTGGCTCTGCAGCAGAAAAATCAACTCGTGGTGAAGTTGTCGCTGTAGGTAATGGCTTAGCATTAGAAAATGGCGAAGTTCGTGCTTTAGAAGTAAAAGCTGGCGACACTGTTTTATTTGGTTCAAACATTGATAAAGTTGAAAAGATTGAAGGCCAAGAGTACCTAATCATGCGTGAGTTCAACATTCTAGGCATTGTTGAATAAGTCTGAGCACAGTTAAAAGAATTTAGAGGAATATAAGACATGGCAGCTAAAGAAGTATTATTCGCAGGTGACGCACGCACAAAAATGTTAGCGGGCGTAAACGTACTAGCAAACGCAGTAAAAGTAACTTTAGGTCCAAAAGGCCGTAACGTAGTACTAGATAAGTCATTCGGCGCACCAACTATCACTAAAGATGGTGTATCTGTAGCGAAAGAAATTGAGCTTGAAGACAAGTTTGAAAACATGGGCGCTCAGATGGTTAAAGAAGTAGCGTCTAAAGCAAATGACGCTGCAGGTGACGGTACTACAACTGCAACAGTACTAGCACAAGCTATCGTAAACGAAGGCCTTAAAGCGGTTGCTGCGGGTATGAACCCAATGGACCTTAAGCGCGGTATCGACAAAGCCGTAGTTGCTGCAGTTGAAGAGCTAAAAGCGCTTTCAGTACCGTGTGCTGACGTAACAGCGATTGCACAGGTTGGTACTATCTCTGCAAACTCAGACAAAGAAATCGGCGACATCATTGCAAACGCAATGGAAAAAGTAGGTCGTGAGTCTGGCGTTATCACAGTTGAAGAAGGTCAGTCTCTAGAGAACGAATTAGACGTAGTAGAAGGTATGCAGTTTGACCGCGGTTACCTATCTCCGTACTTCATCAACAACGCTGAAAAAGGCCAAGTTGAACTAGATAACCCACACATTCTTCTAGTAGACAAAAAAGTATCAAACATCCGTGAACTACTGCCTACACTAGAAGCGGTTGCTAAAACAAGCAAGCCACTACTTATCATTGCTGAAGACCTTGAAGGTGAAGCACTAGCAACGCTAGTAGTTAACAACATGCGTGGCATCGTGAAAGTAGCTGCAGTTAAAGCCCCTGGTTTCGGTGACCGTCGTAAAGCAATGCTACAAGACATCGCGATTCTAACTGGCGGTACAGTTATCTCTGAAGAGATTGGTTTAGAGCTTGAAAAAGCGACAATTGAAGACCTAGGTACAGCTAAGCGCGTTGTTATCACTAAAGATGATACAACAATCATCGATGGTGTTGGCGAGCAAGCGGCAATCGATGGTCGTGTTGAGCAGATCAAAGCACAAATCGCAGAAGCAACCTCTGATTACGACAAAGAAAAGCTACAAGAGCGTATGGCTAAACTAGCTGGCGGCGTAGCAGTAATCAAAGTAGGTGCTGCAACTGAAGTTGAAATGAAAGAGAAGAAAGACCGAGTTGAAGATGCACTACACGCAACTCGCGCAGCGGTTGAAGAAGGTGTTGTACCAGGTGGTGGTGTTGCACTAGTTCGCGTAGCAAGCAAGATTGCTGAGCTGACAGGTGACAACGAAGACCAAAACCACGGTGTTAAAGTAGCACTTCGTGCAATGGAAGCACCACTTCGTCAAATCGTTTCAAATGCAGGTGACGAAGCATCAGTGGTTGTAAACAACGTGAAAGGCGGCGAAGGTAACTATGGTTACAACGCGGCAAACGGTACTTACAGCGACATGATCGAAATGGGTATCCTAGATCCAACTAAAGTAACGCGTTCAGCACTTCAGTTCGCTGCATCAGTTGCGGGTCTTATGATCACAACAGAAGCAATGGTTTCTGAAATCCCGCAAGAAGCACCAGCTGCGCCAGACATGGGTGGCATGGGCGGAATGGGTGGCATGGGCGGGATGATGTAGTCCGAACCCAAGCACTAAACGCTTATAAAAAAACCTCGCTTTTGCGAGGTTTTTTGCGTTTGGGGCTATGCTTAGTGACTCGTCGTAATGCGTTGAGTTATTGGAATTAAGTATTTACTCTAAGGTGATTTTAAATTCTAACAGCTGCTGAGAACCGGGCTCAGCACGTAAAGGATATTTTCATGAATAAAAGTGTATTGGTGTTTAGCATATTAGTCAGTTTAAGTGTGGCAGGGTGTTCGTTGAATCATTCAAACACCAATGAGTCGACTAGATTGTCATCTCAAGAAACACAAAGCCAAACACAAACCCGTGATTTGGGTGTGCCTGCCAAGCAAGGTGAGCTTCGAGTTGCGGTTTTTAATGCGTACTTAAATCGAAAAAATGCCGGTGATATTCTGGCCGATGTGCAAAGCGGTGACGATACACAAATAAAAAAAGTAGCAGAGATCATCCAACGTGTTCGCCCTGAGGTGTTATTACTGGCCGAGTTCGATTATGTGGCTGATGGTAGTGCGGTTAGAGCACTGCTTAAAAATTACTTAAACGTCAGTCAAAATGGCGTAAAAGGTATTGATTACCCTTATTTTTACCTTGCAGAATCTAACACGGGTATTGTCACTGAATTTGATTTAAACAATGACGGCAAAGCGGGTATCGGCGGTGGCGATGCGTATGGCTTTGGGGTTTTTCCTGGGCAATATGCCATGGTGTTGTTATCGCAGCATCCAATCATCACTGATGAAGTACGCACCTTTCAAAAGTTCTTATGGAAAGACATGCCCAATGCAACGCTGCCAGTAAACCCAGAGACGGGTGAAGCCTGGTATAACGAGGAAGAGCTTGAAATATTTAGGTTGTCGTCGAAAAGCCATTGGGATGTGCCAGTAAAAGTGGGGAATGAAGTCATTCATGTGCTTGCCAGTCACCCAACACCACCCGTATTTGACGGTAAAGAAGATAGGAATGGCTTACGTAACCATGATGAAATTCGCTTTTGGTGGGATTATGTGGATCCAAATGCATCAGACTACATTTATGACGAGCACGGTCAAAAGGGCGGGTTAGGTAAGAATAAGCGCTTTGTGATCATGGGCGATTTAAATGCCTCTCCTGATGAAGGCAATGGCACGGGCAACCCAATGGCTAAATTATTTGCCAGTGAATATATCAATGGCAAACTCACGCCTGTTAGTGTGGGCGGCGTTGAGAATGCACCCAATAATCAATTTGCAGCAACGCATACTGCCGATTGGAAGATGCGTGCTGATTATGTGATCCCATCAACATTTGGCATTCAGGTTGAGCAAACCGCGGTATTTTGGCCGAGTAAAACCGACGAGAACTATCATCTAGTCGGGCCGGGCCTGCAAAGTTCAGATCATCGTCTGGTTTGGTGTGATATTACATTAAATAAAAAGGCAACTGACGATACCCAGTAAAGCGATAAAATAATTTATTGCACCGTGTTATTTATTTTGAAACTTTCTTGCAAACCGAAGTTCAAAGGCTTCGGTTTTTTTATGCCTGAAAACGTAAAATATGGCATCTAAGTTGGTAATAAACTTTTAGAATACAGCCTGTTATTCTCATAAAACTTGAAAAGTCGACTAGAATTAACGGCATGTAATTATAGCGTGTTACATCCTGCCCTTTGAAATAACAACTACATCATGGTGATAAGACAATGAAAACAAGACAAATGCTTTTGATGGTCGCAACTCTGACGATCATACTCACAGGCTGTTCTGAACCGCAAAGTGATATGGCCAACCAAGAACAACTAAGGCCAGTCAGAACATTGCAACTTGTAAAGCAAACTGAAGGACCATTACAGGAATTTCCAGCTGTTGTGGATGCGGCGAGCACCGCAGACTTGTCGTTCAAAGTGTCAGGCTCTATTACTGACTTATATGTAAAGCAAGGTCAACCGGTACAAGCGGGTGATTTGATTGCGCATATAGATGATACAGATTACAAATTAGCTGTAGACGAAGCACAAGCAAATTTTGATAAGGCCAAAGCTGATTTTGCTCGAGCAGAGCAATTGATTGTCTCGGGTACCATTAGTCAGTCAGATTACGATAAATTAAAGTCGCAATTTACTAGCGCTAAAACCAAGTTAGCAAATGCGAAAAACAATCTTGCATATACCACCTTAAAAGCCTCATTTACCGGTGTTGTATCACGAACTCATGTAGAACAATTTGAAGAGATACAAGCCAAACAAGCCATTGCGACATTACAAGATATCGAACACATTAACTTAAAAGTGAATGTGCCTGAAAGCATCATGATCCGCGTCAGTAAAGAAGCGCCAAAACAGGTGTTTGCTGAATTTGCTGCGATAAAAGAAGCGCGTTTTCCGCTGGAATTTGTCGAAGTCAGTACACAAGCGGATGAAGCGACAAAAACTTATGAAGTGACTTTTAGTATGTTACCCCCTGAGGGCTACAATATTTTACCTGGTATGACAGCAAAAGTGATGGCGGGTACGCCAAGTCGTACAGCAGCAAACCTGTATTTACCATTGGCGACCGTATTAAAAGATAGCCAAGGTAATTATGTTTGGACGGTCGAACCTCAAGGAGAAAACAAGGGTAAAATAACGAAAACACCAGTCGTCATTGGCGAAATTTCATCACTAGGCTTTCCTGTTATTTCAGGCGTAGAGCAAGGGGATTTTGTTGTTACCGCGGGTATGAGTAAGGTCACCGATGGGCAAATAGTGAAGTTCTCAGGAGGTAAGTAATGAATATTACTCGTCTCGCGCTAGAGAACAATCGCACCACATGGGTGCTGATCCTGGTGCTCTTATTATCAGGGATCGCTGCTTTTGACAAAATGCCGAAAGACTATGATCCAGGGTTTATTATCCGTACTGCGCAAGTAGTGACTTACTTTCCTGGCGCTAGTCCGCATCGTGTTGAAGAGTTAGTGACAGATAAAATCGAGAAAGTAGTACAGCAGATCCCTGAACTCGACTTTGTCAGTAGTACCTCAAAAACAGGGGTATCGATTGTCAGTGTTAACATTAAAGAAAGCTACAAAGAGATGCGGCCGATATGGGATAACTTGCGCCGTAAAATTCAGTCGATAGAAAAAGATTTACCGAGCGACGCACAAGCCCCCATCGTCAATGATGAGTTTGGGGATGTGTTTGGCGTTGTGATTGGGTTAACCGCCGAAGGTTACACCTATCGCGAAATGGAAGAAGTGGCAGAGCAAGTGCGAGATCAATTATTGCGCTTACCAGAAGCCGCCAAAGTCGACATTTTTGGGGTGCAAGAGCAGCGTGTCTTTATTGAGTTTGAAAATGCCAAAATGGCGGCATTGGGTATCACCCCAAATCAATTAAAAGATCAACTTGCGGCTCGTAACATCGTAAACCCTGGCGGTTCAATCTACATTGAAGATGAAACTTTGGCGTTAGAGCCTAGTGGTAATTTTGAGTCAGTAGAAGATATTGCCAATACCATTATCAATGTGTCGGGTAGTCAGCAAGTGATCTTGCTCAGTGATATTGCCCGTGTCTATCGCGATTATGTTGATCCTGCGAAGAGCAAGGTAAGAGTTGAGCAGCAAAGTGGCATGACTATCGCCATTTCTATGCGTCAAGGTGGTAACAACCTGCTACTCGGTGAGCAAGTCATTAATGCACTGCACCATCTTGAATCGGTTTATCCGATTGGGGTTGAGTTCAAGCTGCTGTCATTCTTACCAAAAGAAGTTGAAAAGAAAGTCTCGGACTTTGTGTCTAACCTTGTACAAGCTGTTTTAGTCGTGACAGTGGTCATGTTGTTTAGTCTTGGTCTAAGAACAGGCCTGATTGTCGCGAGTCTTATTCCAATGAGTATGGTGTTAGGCATTTTGGTGATGTCTTTTTTCAATATCAGCATAGACCAAATCTCTTTGGCAGCATTGATCATCGCATTAGGCATGCTGGTAGACAACGGTATCGTGATGTCTGAAAACATCATGGTTCAGATGGAACGAGGGAAAGCGGCTATAGACGCAGCGGTTGATTCGGCACAAGAGCTGAAAGTTCCATTGTTAGTGTCGTCTCTCACAACGGGCGCGGCGTTTTTACCTATCTTCTTAGCAGAGTCGACGACGGGGGAATATACCGCCTCGCTATTTAAAGTTGTGACCATTACCTTGCTATGTTCTTGGTTATTGGCGATGACCATGATCCCCATGCTATGTGTGTACTTCACTAAAGTGAAGAAAGAGTCAGCTAATTACGATACTGGCTTTTACCTATTCTATAAAAACATTTTAGCAGGACTGATTAGGTATCGTTGGTTCACGGTTTTAGGTTGTGTGGGTATGTTGTTTATTGCTATCCAAGGTATGCAGTACGTGCCTAAATTGTTCTTCCCGCCATCAGACCGTGATTATTTTAAAGTCGAATTAGAGCTCCCTATTGGCACGCGCATTACTGCGACAGAGTCGGTTGTGCGTGATGTAGAATCGTTTATTGCTAACAACTTAAAAGTAAACGAACAAACGGAGCAAGGTGTTACGGACTGGGTAAGCTATATCGGTAATGGTGGACCTAGGTTTTTGTTAACGCATAGCCCTGAGCCAACCAGCTCTAATTATGCCTTAATGATCATCACCACGACATCGTACAAGCACATCGATAAAGTGATGAAGCAAATAGAAGACTATGCGTTGGCGCGTCACCCTGATCTGCTCTTAAAGTTGCGCAAAATCGAAAATGGCGCACCGATAGCCAACCCGGTTGAAGTGAGGTTACTTGGTGATGACATCAATGTACTTATGGGGATTGTTGATGAATTAAAAGCGAAAATGCGCGAAACAGCGGGCTTAAAGTCAATCAGCGACGATTGGGGCTTACCAATTAAAAAGCTACAAATCAAAATTGACCAAGCACGAGCTCGTAGAGCGGGCCTGTCTAGCCGAGATATCGCAAACTCTTTACAAACTGGCTTGAGCGGTATGGAGCTTACCAAGTACCGAGAAGGCGATGAGCTTATTCCGATTACCTTGCGTTCAATCGCAGGTGACAGGCAAGATATTGGCAAGTTAGAGGCTATGGTGGTGTATTCACAAGCAACAGGTCGCTCTGTGCCACTGAAGCAAGTTGCTGACATTGAAGTTGTTTGGGAAAGCGCACAGATTTTACGTCGCGATCGTTTAAAAGCCGTTAAAGTTGGGGCGCAAATCGAAGGTATTACCGCCAATGAAGGGTTTGCCCAGCTGCTCCCTTGGCTTGAAGAGCAAAAAGCAAGTTGGCCATATGGCTATGACTATGAGCTCGGTGGTGAAGCCGAGTCATCGGGCAAAGCCAACCAGTCAATTGCAGACAAAATGCCGATTGCTATCTTTATTATCGTGATTCTATTAATTGGCCAGTTTAACTCGATCCGTAAGTCGGTCATTGTTTTAACGACAATCCCGCTTGGTTTTGTTGGTGTTGTGGCTGCGCTATTACTTGGGCAGTCATTCTTTGGATTTATGACACTGCTGGGTGTGATTTCGCTGGCGGGTATCGTGATCAACAACGCGATTGTATTGCTTGAACGTATTAAGATGGAGTTAGATGAAGATAGCAGTCATCCTATACAAGCCATTATTTATGCTGCACAACAGCGTATGCGACCGATTTTACTGACAACCGCGACAACAGTTTTGGGATTAATTCCTCTGTACTTAGGTGGCGGCGAAATGTGGGAGCCGATGGCGCTGACAATTATGGGCGGGCTACTATTCTCGACACTTTTAACTTTAGGTGTTGTACCAGTACTATATGCGTTGCTATTTGGAATGAAAAAGTAACAATCTAGAACAGTTCGTGTCTAAGTGTAAAAGTGTGTAATTATGGCCCTAAAAAGGTTTCCATTACGCACTTTTTTGCTCATTATAGAGACGAAAGTCTTTTAGGAGGTCATCATGAAAAAGTTATGTTTCACCTTACTCGCTTTGAGTATGCCATTTTTAAGTATCGCTGGAGAGGCCAAAGTTACTTGGAAAGACTTTAACGATTACCGCGATGTGCACCCTGCAAATGAAGTAAAAGGGGCTTATCACAAACGCGTCGCTAAGCAGTTTGAAAAGCACATCAGCAAACTGGCTAAGCAGTTACCTGAAGGTTATACACTGAATGTGACTTTTGATGATATCGATCTTGCCGGCGACTCGAGAATGAACATGCAAGATATACGCGTAATAAAGCCAATCTATTTTCCAAGATTGACCATAAGTTATACAGTACAAGATAAATCAGGCGCGACGGTAAGCAGTGCTGAAAAGCTAGTATTAAAAGATATGAGCTTTATGGATCGTATCAAGAGAGGTCGTGAGACGTCTTTCTATTATGAAAAGCAGCTATTGAGTGAGTGGTTTGAAGATAAGGTTTTGGTCAAAACCAGCGCTTAAACTTTTAACGCACTTAAAATCAAATAATAAAGCCTGCAGTTGCAGGCTTTATTATTGTTATGAGTAATTGTTTAATTACTCAGGTTGGTGTTTAACCCCATTTTTGATCCAATCAGCCGCAGGTTTTCCTTTCAGGTGATGATCAAAGTACTCCATCATACGAATTGAGAAATCCACTTGGTTCGGGAATTTCTTCAAGTGATGTGGCTCGCCCTCGTATTGTAAGAAAATGGCATCTTTATTGTGTCTGCGAAGTGCTAAGTAGTATTGAATGCCTTCTTGCCATGGTACCGCGCCATCGTCATCACCAAACATGATCAGCACGGGTGTATTTACTTTGTCGGCAAAGAATACAGGCGAGTTTTCAATGTATAAATCGAGCGCTTGCGTCAGTGGTTTACCAATACGGCTTTGGCCAGTTTCATACTGGAACTGACGAGCAAGACCCGACTTTAAACGAATACCACTATAAGCTGATGTCATGTTAGACACTGGCGCGCCCGATACAACCGCTTTAAACATATCTGTTTGCGTGATCATAAAGGCACTTTGGTAGCCTGCCCAAGAGTGACCTTGTAAACCAATCTTATCAGGGTGTGCAACCCCCATATCAATCAGCTTTTGCGCGGCGTTGATCATGGTTTGAGTTGATGATGGGCCCGGCTTACCAATTTCAAAACGAATATCAGGTAAGAACAATGCGTAACCGTTCGAGGTAAACATTGGGAAGTTCGGTCTGTGGTTTAACTCCATTTTCGGGAAGTTATACATACGTTGGCTCATATAGCGGTAGAAATAAATCACCGTAGGTACTTTATCACCTTCTTTATAGCCAGCAGGTTTGATTAGCACACCTTGTAAGTCTTCGCCGTTATAACCTTTATATTGCACTAATTCAGGTTTGCCACCCCATGCAAAGTTCTTAACTTGTGGGTTTAAATCTGTCACTTTTTTAGTCTTTGCGAATGAGCTGGTGGTTTGCCAAAAATCAGGAAACTGATGATAGCTTTCTTTGGTGAAAATCAGTTTGTCGGCATGTTTAGCTTTAGCGACTAGCGCATAACGGGCTTCGCCTTTGAGTACTGTTTTTACTTTACCTGTCGCTAGGTTCAGCGTAGCCACGCCCGACTGCTTATTTTCAGTATTGTGGGTATGCAGCATTAAGGTGTCGTTTGCAGCAAAACCAAGCTGGTTTTTATCAAGATACTTTACGCGGTATTGGGTGTTTGTTTCACGGCCTTTTGTTAAGCGCGTAGCTTGTTGCGTTTTTACATCGAACGCCCAAATATCAAACTTCGAGTAGACATACACAACTGAACCATCAAGTTGCCAACCCGCAAAACCATAGCCCGGCTGCTCGCTCGGGTAGTCGTGCTTGTCATCGGCGAAAATCGCTTCTCTGATGGCTTTAGTTAGTGGTGACAGAGACTGAGATGATAAGTCTTTTAACCAAACCTGCTGGTTTTTAAAGAATGCAGCATGGCTACCTGTCGGAGACAGGCTTGGTCTAAACGGTGAGCCTTCGATTATTTGAGTTTGCTCACCGGTTTTCACATTAATGGCAGCATAATCGTTGAAGAAACCTTCATACATGATGCGTTCTAAATGTGGCTTATCGTTACTTGCGAGTAAGAAGTTCGCTTCGGTGTTTAAGCGAATATTTGGCGCTTGCTCGTTAGCAAGCTGCACAACTTGCTCACCATTTAGATGATAAACCGCTTGATAGTGGCGGTTTTTGTTCGCTTGTTGCCATGTTTTGGCTTCTCGGGTTTTAATTTCAGCATCATTATTGTGCCAAACCTGTAAGCCTTTTTGCGCACGAATAGTGTCGAAGTCAGTGAGTGATGCCTCGTCTTCGTATTTTAGCTTTTTTTCTTTAGCTTCAAGCTCTGGTCGATTTTGGAAGTATAAGCGCTCGCCTTGCTCAGACCAGGTTAGTTTCGCTGTTTTACCAGTGAACCACCCTGTTGGGTTATTAATCTCTTTTAAGGTATTAGTATCACTGTGCCATAGGGTAATTTGATGGTCGCGACGGCGAGTATCGTCGTTGACATAATTGGCCATGTTAAAGGCAACAATAGGCTTGCTAGGGTGCCAAACTGCTTGGCTTAAGGTGACACCAGGCTCGTTGAATAAACTGCTTTGCGTTTGCGTGTTTAAATCAAAAAAGCCAATGTGGTTTTTTGCGCCGTGTTCATCGTGAACATTAAATAGTACGCCATATTCTTTAGGACTTAGCGCAAACTTACCGACGTGTTCAATGGTGGTTTTGCTCATATCACGCAGATTTACGATTACCAGTGAATAAAACTTGTCTTTTTTATCGGCCTTGATTTCGTTTTCAGGCTTGTCAGCTTTTTTGTCTGTTTTATCGTCTTCTGGTTTTTCTTTGGTGCGATAAGCAAGCCAGTTACCGTCATCACTGATTTGGTAATCAACTACTTCAGTAAAGGTGGTTTGCTTATGAGTTTGGGTATCAATCAGAATAAGCTGGTTATTTAGTTTCTTCTTATCTTTTTTCTTGGTGGTTTCTTTTTCTAATAGAGTAGGCACCTGTGTGAATGACACCCAGTTTGCAGCCTTATTGATATGTGGTTTAGTGCCTTGTGGAACACGCGCAATGATTTTATTTGTTGTTAAGTCATAGACTAAGCCTTCACTGTTGCCGCGATAGGGCTTTGCAGAAAAAGTTAGAAATTGGCCGTTTTCAGAAAGTTGCTGACCTTGTGCATAACGAAAATCAAATACATCCTTAAACTCGAGATTTGATTTCGCCGCAACAGGCAAGCTGCACAGCACACTGGCTGCAATAAGAGAGTGGAACGCCTTCATGGTGCAAACCTAATTTTACTTATAAAGGTTTTTTTTATCATGCAGCAGGCAAAGACAAAAGGGCGATGCGGTTAATAACAGTAAGATACCAATCCTCAATAATACTTAATCATTTTGAGGGATTAAAACTGACGTTAGCTTCGTTGAAAATTTCTTATTTAGAACAACTAAATAGCAAAATTTTCGCCTTGCTACCGACAAATTTTACTTGCCTCAAAATAGATCACTTAATTAAGAGGATTGGTATGAGAGGTGAAACAGTGATTTTTGGACACAAAAAAAGCGACATCCGTCGCTTTTTAGAATTTACTAGGCTATTAAGCTAACCAAATTTTTTGTAATTCTTGCCACTGTGCTTCAAATTGACTGCTTGGGCGGGTTTTAAAATCACTGCGAACAAACTGGTTCATCTTACCTTCAATGTAAGCCAAGAAGAAATTGGCTAATGCCGCTTCGTCGGTGGTAAAGGTTTTACCTTCACGAAGCTTGCGTTCACGAAGAACTTGTTTGAATTGGGTTTCTAACTTTTCAAACAGGCCTTGAATGCGTTCACGTAAACGCTCTTGTTCACCTTGCAGTGCGTCACCCGTTAAAATACGAGTGATCCCAGGGTTTTTCTCTGCGAATGCAAGAATGAGAAGCAAGATGTTATAAATACGACCCTGCGTTTCTTTTTCGTTATCTAAAATGATGTTGATACGAGAAAGTAGAGTGTCTTCAATGAATTCAATTAAACCTTCAAACATGCGTGCTTTGCTTGGAAAGTGGCGGTATAACGCCGCCTCAGATACACCAACTTCAGCTGCTAATTTTGCAGTTGTGATACGTTGACCAGGGCTGGTTTCAAGCATTTGTGCGAGAGATTGTAGTATTTGCTCTTTGCGATTACTGCGCTTAGTCGCTGGCATGAATGGTCCTTTAATTTATCGTTATTATGTTCTATTTATACTTTGTATTATGCGGCGCATAATTTAGTGTAAACCCCAACAAGCTCACACTTTGTTGGGGTTATGTTAATGGTTTATTCAGCTTGGTGCTAGTGTTTTAAAGTGACTTTCATTCATGTTTTGTACTGAAAAAAATACACCTTTGTAAGCCTTTGTTTTAAGGGTTTTTATAGCTTTTCGGCAAGTGCCTTTAGTAGAGACGTTGCTAGCTCGGCTTTACTATTAACCCCTAAATTACGCTGATCATTATGCCAGAACAATGTTAACGCATTGTGATCTGAGTTAAAGCCAAGTCCTTCTTGAGAGACATCATTGGCGCAGATCATATTCAGATTTTTCTTTTCTAATTTGCCTTTGGCATATTTTTCAACATCTTGTGTTTCAGCCGCAAAACCTACCGTATAAGGACGATTGTTTTGAAGGGCGGCAACTTCGGCAATGATGTCAGGGTTCTTCACCATAGAGAGGGTGATTTCGTCGCCTTGCTTTTTGATTTTTTGCTCTGCCACATTGGCTGCACGGTAGTCAGCAACCGCAGCACAACCGATAAAAATATCTGAGTTTTGCGCATGCTCAAGCGCGGCATCTCGCATCTCTAGTGCACTACTGACTTTGATGACTTTAGCTCCTGTAGGAGGTGTTAAAGTCACAGGGCCAGAAATAAGGGTCACTTTTGCACCTAATTTAAGGGCTGCTTCTGCAATGGCATAGCCCATCTTGCCTGAGCTATGGTTGCTGATATAACGCACTGGATCAAGGGGTTCACGGGTTGGGCCAGCAGTAATTGCAATGGCTTTACCTGCCAGTACGGGTTCAATGTCATCGCGCGTACAAAGCTCAACGAGTTCCATTGGCTCTAACATTCGACCCGCACCCACATCGCCACATGCTTGTTCGCCTTTACCCGGACCCCAAATATCCACGCCACGATCAGCAAGGGTTTTTAAGTTGGCTTGCGTTGCTGCGTGGGTGTACATTTGTTGGTTCATTGCGGGTGCAATAGCTATTTTTGCCGGTGTGGCAAGTAATAATGTGGTGAGTAAATCGTCGGCAATACCTGCTGCCATTTTCGCGATGATGTTTGAACTTGCTGGGGCAACGAGAATTAAGTCAGCCCATTTGGCAAACTCAATATGGCCCATGGCCGCTTCAGCACTCGGGTCGAGTAAAGAATCAGAAACAGGTTCTCCAGATACCGCTTGCATAGTCAGGGGAGTAATAAAATGCTTGGCAGAATCGGTCATAACCACTTTGACATTGCAGTTGCGCTCTTTTAATCGTCGAACTAATTCTGCACATTTATAAGCAGCAATACCGCCACTGATCCCCAAAACAATATTTTTTGCCTGTTTCATAGCTTGTTAAATCCAGTAAAAACTTGCTTAAACTCTACCATAGAGAAGTGACGGAGGGGTAACCTGCTTTTGTCTTTTATGATCCTTTGACTACACTTTAGCGCCTAGGAACAAAGAAATTAAGGACAAACTATGCAATTGAGTGCATTACCAAAACACACCCTACCGAGAGAAAAGTTACTGAAAAAAGGCCCGCATGCATTGAGTGATGCAGAGCTTTTGGCAATATTTTTAAGAACTGGAATCGCCGGCATGAATGCCATTGAATTGGCAGAATCACTACTAACGCAAAGTAGGTCATTACAAAACTTATTTAATGCCAGTCTAAAAGAGTTTTCAGCGTTGAAGGGTTTGGGGGAGGCCAAATATGTACAATTACAAGCCGTGCTTGAATTGAGTAAACGCTATATGCGTGAAGCATGCTTGCGCGACACGGTATTCACTTCGCCTGATGCGGTGAATGACTACCTGTGTTTGCAATTAAAAGGGTTAGAACATGAAGTGTTTATGGCGCTGTATTTAGATAACCAGAACCAACTTATTCATGACGAGATTTTATTTAATGGCACAATAAACGCGGCGAGTGTTTATCCTAGAGAAGTGGTAAAAGCGGCATTGAAGCATAATGCGGCCTCATTAATTTTTGCGCACAATCATCCCAGTGGCATTGCTGAGCCAAGCGAAGCCGATAAGTTAATTACCCAAAAATTGCAAAAAGCCCTCGCTTTAGTGGACATTCATGTATTAGATCACCTTATTGTGGCAGGGAATCGCTGCATATCTTTTGCACAGCGAGGCTTGATTTAAGTGATTTATAGAAAGAAAACGTTAAAAAACGCAGCTTTGCTCAAAATATTGCAAATTAGTTTAATTTAAATGCAGTTTTTACTTTCCTAAGCACGATTCGATCATTATAATTGGCCGCTATCAAATTTACATATGAGCTGATTGATAGGACTAGATCCTTGATCTTTGCCTGCTAATGCTGTATAAAGAGCGCCCTCTGATTTACCCCAGGGCAAACAGTTAAGGCCCAAGGGAAAATTAAGCTCGAGCGAAGTTATTGGAGATATATAGACATGTCTAAAGTCTGTCAAGTTACAGGTAAGCGCCCAGTGGTAGGTAACCACCGTTCACACGCGCGCAACGCTACTAAGCGTCGCTTCCTACCTAACCTACAAACGCACCGTTTCTGGGTTGAAAGCGAAAAACGTTTTGTTACTTTACGTACTACTACTAAAGGTATGCGTATTATCGATAAAAAAGGCATCGACGCGGTATTAGTAGATATCCGTGCTCGCGGCGAAAAAGTTTAAGGAGCTGAATCATGCGTGATAAGATCCGTTTAGTTTCAACTGCTGGTACTGGTTATTTCTACACTACCGACAAGAACAAGCGTAACATGCCTGAAAAAATGGAAATCAAAAAGTACGATCCTAAAGTACGTAAGCACGTGATTTTCAAAGAAGCTAAAATCAAGTAATTTTAGTTTTAAAGAATTCAAAAACCCAGCCTCGGCTGGGTTTTTTGTTTTTAATAAAGCGAGTTTTTAGATTCCAAAAAAGCCATCTATACAAAGTATGGATGGCTTTTCTTTTTATACCAATTTCTTAAAATTCAATTGGTTTTATTTAATTGTTGCGAATGGCGTGCCCATACGGGTTACTGTTTCAGGCTGCTCGCTATCTAAGAAATCTGCTTGATCTTTACCCCAAGCTAAAATGACCGTTGAGCCTAGCTTAAAGCGGCCCATTTCATCGCCTTTCTTTAAATGTATAGCTTTGTCGCCTTCAACAGGGTAATTCCATGTCATTACGTCGCGACCTGCAGGTGGGGTAACTGTCCCTGACCAAATCGTTTCGATGCTTGCTACAATCGTTGCACCTACTAAGGTCATCGCAAGTGGCCCCACTTTGGTATCGAAAATCGCCACGACACGCTCGTTTCGCGCAAACAAGTTAGGCACATTTTTCGCTGTAAGTGGGTTTACCGAGAATAAATCACCCGGTACATAAATCATCTTACGTAGCGTACCGTCAATTGGCATATGAATACGGTGGTAGTCTTTTGGTGCCAAGTAAATACAGGCAAACTTACCGCCCATAAATGGCTCTGCATCGTCTTTATCACCACCATGTAGGTCTTGTAAGCTGTAGTTGTGGCCCTTAGCTTGAATAAGCTGACCATCAATAATGTCGCCTAACTGGCTGATAGCACCATCTACTGGGTGAGTAATGATGCTTTCATCTTCTGTTAACGGGCGAATGCCTGGTTTTAATGGGCGAGTAAAGAACTCATTAAAGGTTTTATAGTGCGCAGGATCTTCGTAAAGTGCCTCGCTCATATCAATCTTATACTGCTTGATAAACGCCTTAATTAAAGAAGTTGTCACGGAGCCTGCTTCGGCAGCAGCCAATTTACCAACTAGGCGAGAGATCCCATGCTTAGGCATGGCGTATTGCATGGCAATTTTAAATTTATCCATGGGGACTATAAATTCCTAAAAATAATTAGCGCAGATACTAACATATAAACTGTAAATTTTTTAAACTCTTGGCGCACGAGCACCCGCGCGGCCGTCAGCCATTGATTCTAGAATACGGTGGTAGCTGTCAAAACGTAACTCAGTAATTTTACCCTCATCAACCGCTTCGACCAAAATGCATCCTGGGTCATTAAGGTGCTTACAATCTCTAAAACGGCAGCCGCCTATATACTCGCGAAACTCTTTAAAGCACCAAGTTACGCGTTCAACGTCTAAGTGCCATAAACCAAACTCACGGATCCCCGGTGAATCAATCAGGTTTCCGCCGCTAGGTAAGTGGTGTAATCGTGACACCGTCGTGGTGTGCTGACCAAGGCCACTATTTTCAGAGACTTCTTTGGTAAGAATATCTGCATCAGGGAGTACGGTATTGACGAGTGTTGATTTACCGACCCCAGATTGACCTACAAAGATGTTGTTTTTACCCACTAATACTTGCTTAAGCGCGTCGATACCTTCGCCGGTTTTAGTACTGACAAGGTGAACTTTATAATCTAATTCACGATAGATATCTAAAATCTCGTTAATGAACTCGAGACCTTCGTCATCAATCAAGTCGATTTTATTGAGCACTAAGATGGGCTCGATACCCATATCTTCACAAGCCACTAAATATCGGTCGATAATTTGTGGGGTGAACTCAGGCAAAATTGCAGACACCATTAAAATTTGGTCAATGTTTGCTGCAACAACTTTAACGCCATCATAAAAGTCTGGGCGGGTAAGCTGTGAGCGTCGCTCTTCAATGGCCTCTATAACACCAGCGAGGTCACCATCACTGACTTTGGCACGACGAAAGAATACTTCATCACCGCATACTAAACCGCCAACAGTTCTGCGAATATTACAGCGCAAAACTTCGCCATCAGACGTTTCTATATCGGCATGTTGGCCGAAACGACTGATCACCACTGCATTTTCAGTTGGACCTAAATTGTCGGTTTGCCACTGAGTATCTTGTTGCTCGCTATGCTGTTGTTTAGCTTTACGCAAGCGTTTTTGATGGTTGGCACTGATCCGACGGGATTGGCCTTTACTGAGTTTCTTTTGTTTTGCCATAGTTACTTAGCTTGTCACTGATCAAAAATGCAATTAATAAAATTGCCTAAAATCACTCTGTTTACTTTGTGAGCATGGCTTAAATGGGCTATAACTCAATTAAATTAAGCGCTTTTAAAAAAAAAGCTTTAGGTAAACAAGTGAAGCTAATATGATATATCTAATTGCATTGGATCTAAAGGAAGTACCGCTAAGGTAGTTTATGTCTTTTAATGAATCAAATTTGATCTGGCTAGATCTTGAAATGACGGGCTTAGAGCCTAAAACAGATAAAATCTTAGAAATTGCTACGGTTATTACTGACGGCGATTTAAATGTATTAGCTGAAGGCCCTGTTATTGCTATTCATCAAAGTGATGAGTTGTTAGATAACATGGACGAATGGTGTACCAATCAACACGGTCGTTCAGGTTTGACAGCTCGCTGTAAGGCCAGCAAGTTCACTGAAGACGATGCCATTGCACAAACTTTAGAGTTTTTAAAAGAGTGGGTACCACCAGGGAGTTCGCCTATGTGTGGTAATTCTATTGGTCAAGACCGCCGCTTTTTGAATAAGTATATGCCTGAACTTGAAGCTTACTTTCACTATCGCAACCTAGATGTGAGTACAGTGAAAGAACTTGCACGTCGTTGGAAGCCTGAGTTACTAGGTCAAGTGAAAAAGAAAAGCTCACACTTGGCACTAGACGATATAAAAGATTCAATAATGGAATTAAAGGTTTATAAAGAAAAGTTCTTTAATCTTTAAAAACTGCTTGCAAAGCACCTGCATTATTGTACAATCCTGCCCCGCTTAAGAGAGTAACTCTGCGGGGTTTCTTGTTTTAAAGCGCAGCAATTATATTGCTAAATATTGTGATGCGGCACTAGCTCAGCTGCTCCAGGTAATAGGCGCGACCTTTGCGATATTACTAATAATATAGGGCTAACTATGGAATGCGGCACTAGCTCAGCTGGTAGAGCGCGACCTTGCCAAGGTCGAGGTCACGAGTTCGAACCTCGTGTGCCGCTCCAAATTCTTAATCTTGTTTTACACAAGTTAATTAGTGTTTAACTAATTATATGCAGTACTAACTCAGCTGCTAAAAACCTCGGGTTATCTATGGGATGCGGCACTAGCTCAGCTGCTTCGGGTAATAGACGCGACCTTCGCAATGTTACCAACAACATAGAGCTAACTATGGAATGCGGCACTAGCTCAGCTGGTAGAGCGCGACCTTGCCAAGGTCGAGGTCACGAGTTCGAACCTCGTGTGCCGCTCCAATCTTCTGCTTCAAATATATCCTTACTCACTTATAATCTTGATTAATAATTAGTCTTTTCTTGCTTTTTTCATTGCCAAAACTCCCAACTCAACGTAAAATACGCGCTCATTTCGGCTATCACATTTAGTTCCTTGCCTTCCCCCGACTGGCCGAAACGGGACAAGGCTATATTAACCGTAAGGAATATCCATGCGTCATTACGAAATCGTATTCATGGTTCACCCAGATCAAAGTGAGCAAGTACCTGGTATGATCGAGCGTTATACTGGTTCTATCACTGAAGCTGGTGGTCAAATTCACCGTCTAGAAGACTGGGGTCGTCGTCAACTGGCTTACCCAATCGAAAAGCTTCACAAAGCACACTATGTTCTAATGAACGTTGAAGCACCAACTGAAGTAATCAACGAGCTTGAAACTTCTTTCCGCTACAACGATGCAGTGCTACGTAACCTAGTTATGCGTACTAAAAACGCTGTTACTGAAGCGTCTCCTCTTGTTAAAGAAGAGAAAAAAGAAGCAGCTTCTGCTTAATCGTTATTGAATCTGGATTGATTAAATAGGTGACACAGCCTGATCTGTATACAAATCAATATGTACTTTCGGGTACGGTTTGTAAAACACCCAAATTTAGTCAAAGCCCAGCTGGTATTCCACATTGCACGTTTGTACTTGAGCACAAATCAATGCAAGTCGAAGCCGAACTAAATAGAAATAGTTATGTTCGTCTAAGTGTGGTTGCAAGCGGTGCACAATTACAGAATCAAACACAGCATTTATACGTTGGGCAGGCAATACAAGTACGCGGTTTTTTAAATCGTCACGAAAACCGAAATGGTTTAAGTCAACTTGTCTTACATGCACAACATATTGAAAGAATTAATTGAGGAAATTACTCATGGCACGTTATTTCAGACGTCGTAAGTTCTGCCGTTTCAAAGCGGAAGGCGTACAACAAATCGATTACAAAGATCTAGCTACTCTTAAAAACTATGTAACTGAAAGTGGCAAAATCGTACCTAGCCGTATCACAGGTACTAGCGCTAAATACCAGCGCCAGCTAGCAACTGCTATCAAGCGTGCTCGCTACCTAGCCCTTCTTCCATACACTGACTTACATAAGTAAGCAGCGGATTAACTCGTTTTTAAAAGGTGTAGAAACATGCAAGTTATTCTACTAGACAAGATCGCAAACCTTGGTAACTTAGGTGACCAAGTTGCAGTTAAATCTGGCTTCGCTCGTAACTTCTTATTCCCTAAAGGTAAAGCAGTTCCAGCGACTAAAGCTAACATCGAAACTTTCGAAGCTCGTCGCGCTGAATTAGAAGCGAAGATTGCTGAAGAACTAACAGCTGCTCAAGCACGCGCTGAGAAGCTAGAAGCATTAGCTGAAGTTACTCTAGTATCTAAAGCTGGTGACGAAGGTAAGCTATTCGGTTCTATCGGTACACGTGACATCGCTGACGCTATCTCAGCTGTTGGTGTTGAAGTTGCTAAATCAGAAGTTCGTCTACCTCTAGGTACTATCCGTGAGACTGGCGAATTTGACGTTGCAATCTCTGTACACTCAGACGTAACTGCTACTATTAAAGTAATCGTTATTGCTGAAGCTTAATCTCTGATTAAGTGTTGAAAAGCCGCGTGTTATGCACGCGGTTTTTATATAAAAAAATAAAAACTATCACACTCTCTCTTCATATAAATATCTCACGGATCTGAGCAAGCGGCGCATTGTGTAATTACATGTAATCCGTTCCTTTTTCATAAACATATATAATGTGGTATTTTGACTGCAGATTTTGGCATAGCTAAGAACAAGTTTAGATTTTGCTTCTTGTTAGCTTTGTGTTAAAAATGACAGCGCTGTTTTAATTTGAGTAGAGTATGAATTCTAGAGTAAATACAAAAGGTTTTACGCTAATTGAGCTGTTAATTGTGGTTGCAATTGTTGCGATTACAACGACACTGGCGTATCCGTCTTATCAAAGGTATATCCAAGATGGGCATCGCTCAGATGCACAGCAAGCCATGTTGCAAACTGCGGCCATTTTAGAGCGAGTCTACTCAAGAAACGGTGGTTACCCAGATAGCGATCAATTTAACGATTTACCAAATTCAGCAGTTTATGATTTCACTTATCGACATACAAATAAGCCAGCAGGTGCAGCAAACTTTAGAAGTTTGGGGTTTGTGTTAACTGCAAGACCAAAAACGGGTAGTGTACAAGCGACTGATAGATGCGCTGACTTGTCTATCGACCAAGCGGGACAAACAACAGCAAGTGGGAATGGCAATGACTGCTGGAAATAAGCAAAAGTCACGCGGCTTTACTATGATTGAGTTATTAATCACGCTTGGTTTAGTGAGTATTTTAGCCATGCTTGCAGCCCCGTCATTTGCTCAGTTTATAAAACAAGAACGCCTGACTAAAACAGCCAACCAATTAAACGCTGTGTATCGTTACGCCAGAAGTGAAGCGGTAAAGCGAGCTCAAACAGTTATTCTTACTAAACAAGACACTTCTTGGTTAGTAGAAATTGAAGTCGCAGGTGGCAGGGAGACGTTACGACAGTTCGACTCTAATTACCCAACAGTCAATGCAGAGCTGGTTAATCGTATGATACGTTCAACGGGTGAATTAAATTTACAAAGCAATATTTTAATCTCTGATAACGATACTAATACCGACGATTATCGTTTGTGTATTTTGCGTAGTGGTCAAAGTTGGTTAGGTAAGGCGGAAGAAAATTGCGCGTAAATGCTGGTTTTTCATTGCTAGAAGTATTGGTGTCTATGTTTATTGCGAGCATAGCGCTGATTGGTTTGGGTGTCACACAGCTGAAGTCACTGCAGTTCGCCAATAATAGCTTCGATTATACCGTTTCTCTGGTGCAGGCACAGAATGCGATTGAGCGTATGTGGCCGGAGCTGTGCGAAATACAACATAACTCCCCATCAAAATTCGAAGAACAAGCGTTTAGAGAGTCATTACAACCACCAGAAAGCTTGTCTTTTAGATACGCTTTAACATTACCTGAAACTTATAGCGATGAGATGCCCATCACTGTGGCATGGCAAGATTTACGTGTGCCAGAGGAGGCTCAAAAGCAACTGCTTAATCAGGTCACATTGAATGCAAGTTTCGTCGAGGTGCCGAATGTGTGTAACCCATAAAGCGAGACAATCAGGATATACATTACTTGAGATGTTGGTTGCGATGGCAGTTGGCTTGTTTCTATTGGCTGGTGTTGCCATGTCTTATTCGGCGATAAAAAGCACAGTAAGAATGACTCAAGAGCTATCAGATGCACAAGAGGTGATCCGTTATACCAGCCAAGTATTTACGCGTAGTGTGAAGCAAACGAACAGTGAGCCTATTATTAGCGCTGCCCCTTTGACGATTCAATTTCAGCAGCTTGCCAATGTATTATCTTGCCAGGGCACGACCCCAGCTGTGGATTACACTGAAATTTATGCACTGGAAAATGGTTTTCTAACCTGTGACATTGGCGATGGTAACGGCGCGCTACAACTGCTCAAGGGCATAGAGGCCATTAACTTTGCATATAATAATCATCTAGTCAGCGTGACGGTCAAACCGCTAAATATGCCAAGTCACTTTGGAGTAGGGCTGCAAATAGATATTGCCACCACGCAATTAATTCTGCTCGAAGCATTTAAGGAAAGCGTATGAAGCAGCAGTCAGGATTCACTTTAATCAAGGTCATGTTAATGAGCACAATGGCCAGTGTCGTGGTGTTTGGTGCACTTAAAGAAACTGTGATCCAAGAGCGTTTAACGGGTAACTTTCAAAAAGACATGAATGCGCGTTTACTCGCTGAAAAAGGTATTTTTACGGCAGCTAAAAGTTTGCAAACAGCAGTATCAAATAACAACAACTTGACCGTTGATGAATTAGTTAATCAATATGGTTTACACGCCGGAAACGGTGATATAGGCGATGACACGGCCTATAAAGCACGTTTGAGTAAAAATGTTGATGGGTTACTCGAAATTACGAGTCTAGGTCAGCGCTATTATGGTGATGCGAATCAACAACTTGTTGCCCGTTTTGAATTAAAACCAGGAGAGGTTAAATCCCCCTTTCAACATGCCGTTACAGGTTGTAAAGGTGTTAATTTATCAGGCAGTGGTGTCGTTGATAGTTATGACTCTAGTAAAGGCCCATACTCTGAAACTAACCGCGATTCTTCTGGTCATGTAAATACTGTGATTGGTGACTCAAGCGTTACAATTGACGGCCATTCACCTATAAAAGGCGATATTAAAGCCTCGGGTATCGTTTATCTGAAAGGTTCATCTCCAGTAATAGGCGATGTGCACTCAAATACAGGGGTAGATATCTCTTGGGGTAGTGGTGTACGAGTTAAGGGGAGCGTGTTCTCAAACGGTTTTTATATTCATCGCGGTGGAGAAATTGATGGGGTAGTGAGGGCAAACGGTAATGCGAAGATGGAGTGGGGGAGTAAAATTAAGAATCCTACAAACGATCCCTATGACATTATGTATGGCGGTACAGGAAGCTTTCCTTCTAGTGAACATGTACAAGATAGTGTTAAGTTTTCTGATGGTACCGTTGCGTATAATGTTTCTTATTCCAATCCCTACTTTAAAAAGAATCCTGAAGTGGAACCAGTCGAGGTATATGACCCAAGTTCGCCAGACTATGATCCTGCTCGCCCAAATAAAGAGTGTGATCCATTCGAGTTACCTAAAAACATGCCAAACGTGATAGCGCAAGGGGAAGCGCAAAAGCGTGATTTTGAAGTGGGTGCAACCCAAGTTTATCAATTTACACCATCTATAGGCCGCCTTCTATTAACTGATAATGGTAGAAAAAAAGCGTTGGATTTAAACTCTAAAGCGGCACAAATCTACTTGTTTGATAATTTAAGCCAGCAACATGGTATTTCTGAAACCACTGAAGAGCGTGTGTTTAGCATGAAAAACTTCAAATTGTATAGCGATGGAAAAATGACCATTGCTGGCGGCGATGTTATTTTTCTGGTCGATGGTAATTTTATCCTTGATGGCGATGCTAAATTAACGATTAAAGACGGCAGTAGTTTAACCGTGTTTACCACAGGTAAAGTGATATTAGGCGCAAGCGGGCAAGTAATCACAGAAAAAGAAGGTATGACAGCCAGTGGCATCCCTAGTTTGAATTTCTTTTCTTCATACTCTGGCAGAGATGGCTTTCAGGTAAAAGGTGCATCAGATATGTATGCGACAATTTACGCGCCTCTCACACAAGTGAAGCTCTCAGGAAGTGGGCAACTCTATGGTACTGTCCGAGGGTCTATTATCAACTCCTCAGGGGGGAGTGGTGTGCATTTTGACTCAGCACTGAAAGATGTGAATTTTGGCTCTGGCGGCGGTAGTAATGAGAAACCTCAGCTTATTTTCAAAGGTTGGGCTTTTGAGCCTGCCAAACCTTTGCCTGAGTTAGACGCTGGCGAAGGTGAAGCTAACAATTCTGATAGCAGTAATACTGGTAACTGACACTATAGAATGTAACTAACAGCATTTCATTGCAAAACCACTTTTGCTTTGTAATGCTGTCTCTTCAAATTTTTTAAATTTCTTTTAAACCTTTTTAAGCCAAGGTGGCGTCTTAGATAATAACAATGAAGCAAAACGTCAAACTGGGTGCAAACCCGATAAAGGAATAACGTCATGTTAATCGATGCCAAACAGGCATTCTCGAATACGAATAAAGACGAGCAAGCAGATGACCTAGTACATAAAGTACAACAAGGTGATCAGGCTGCGTTTGCCCAGCTTTACCGTCAGCATGAAAAACCTGTATTTGCGTTATGTTTGAGGCTGCTTGCAGATCAACAGCATGCAGAAGATGTCACGCAAGAAGTGTTTGTACAGTTGTGGTATAAAATTTCACAGTTTCAGGGGCAGTCAAAGTTTTCAACCTGGCTGCACAGTGTAACGAGCAATATTGCCATTAGTTATTTACGCAAACATAAAAACTGGCTGCAAAAAGTTGTGAGCTTTGAACAAAGCGGCATGGATGAACAAAGCTTAGCCATGTGTAATGGGTTAAACGGGCTAGACAAGCTAATTTTGCGTTTGCCTGAGCGTGCACGTTTGGTGTTTGTACTTCATGCAGTTGAAGGCTATCGCCATGAAGAAATCGGCAATATGTTAGGCATGGCTGTTGGCTCAAGTAAGTCGCAATATCATCGCGCAAGACAATTATTACAGGAGTGGTACGAGCATGAGTAAAGTCAACTTTGACGACTTCTTAAAAGAAGAGTTAGCAAAACCAAGTAAGGTGGCGCCTAGTCGCGACTTATGGCCTGGTATTGAGCGAGCAATTGCAGAGCCACCCAAGAGCAGTATAAATGACAGACAGTATTGGCCCAAAGTAACGGGTATTGCAGCGTGTTTTATTGCAGGGCTATTGGCATGGAATGTCAGTGTAATGCGCCCTGAGCAAAACACGATGAGAGATTTAAGTGCTTTGTTTGAGCAGCAAAAGCAAGCATTACTCGTACAGTACGAAGCACAGCCAGCTTTAACAAATGACTGGCAACAACAACTTGATGAACTAGAGCAGGCTGAGCAAGCTGTGAAACTTGCCTTACAAAACGACCCAGAAAATGCCGCGTTACTGAAAATGCTCGCGCAGGTTTATCAGCAGCAATTAGATTTAATCAACCGTGTACATGCACCAAGTTGGCAACAAATTTAGGAGAAGAAAGATGAAAAAACTACTAACAGGACTGCTATTTTTCCCAGTTGCTTGTTTTGCCGGTGAAGCCATTGATAAGCAAATTTCAGTACCCGCCAATGGCAAGATTGTCATTGAAAACCAACGTGGTGAAGTAGACATTAAATCTTGGGATAAGTCAGAATTTAAAGTTACAGGCTCACTCGATGATATTGCGAAGGGCTATAAACTTGAGAACAATGGCTCTGTCACTGAGTTTATTGTCGAAATGCCTAAGCGTTATAAAGGCTGGAACAAAGGCGATGGCTCTAAACTGACTATTTACATGCCAAAAAACAGTGAGTTGAGCTTTGAAGGCATAAATGTGAATATCTCTGCGACTGAATTACTGGCAGGTGCACGTATTAAAACGGTTAACGGTGACATCGAAGCGACGCAGCTAGAAGGTAAAGTAAGTTTAGAAACGGTCAATGGCGATGTAGATGCAAACAAGTTATCGGGTGATTTACGCTTTGAAACGGTTAACGGTGACATCAATGATATGAACTCTAAAGGTGAGTTGCGATTCAATGCCGTAAACGGTGATATTGAAAGTCACACTGAAGCGACAGATATTCGTCTTGAAAACGTTAACGGCGAAGTAGACTTCAAAGTTGCCTCTTTAAGGGACTTACGTCTAAATACCGTGAATGGTGAGATTAAGGTGCAAGTTAAAGAGTTACAGTCTAATGCGCGTATCAATATGGATACCGTGAGTGGTGATGTTCGCTTGTACTTTCCGAGCGACGTATCAGCTCGCTTTGATATTGATGCGCACTCTGGTGGTCGTATTATCAACGAATTAAGTAGCGATAAAGTAAAGAAAGCCAAGTATGGCCCATCACGTGAATTAGAATTTATTCTCAATGGCGGTGATGCAGATGTTGAAATTGATACCGTCAGTGGTCGTATTGAGTTAAAGAAAAATTAAACAAATTGTAATGTTTATAAGAGGTCTCAAAGTGAGGCCTCTTTTTATTTCTGGTCTTGTCACAATGAGAAAGTCGCTTTACGCTTTTAAGTTGCTCCGCTAGGGGCTAAAATAACCCTCTTAATTCTTTCAGATTGTGTAGTGCTATGGCTAAACCAGATCATCAAGTCGATACCCTCAAAGTTCCCCCTCATTCAATCGAAGCTGAGCAGTCAGTGCTTGGTGGTTTAATGCTTGATAATCAGGCGTTTGACCGTGTTGCCGAATTGGTGGTATCGCAAGACTTTTACACTCGCACGCATAAATTAATTTTTGAAGCGATGGAAAGGTTGGTTGAACAAAGTCAGCCAATCGATTTAATTACCATTTCTGAAAGCCTTGAAAAAAATAATCAGCTAAGCACGATTGGTGGTTTTGCTTATTTAGCAGAAATAGCCAAAAATACGCCAAGTGCCGCGAATATAGATGCTTATGCGTCAATTGTACGTGAACGTGCGGTTGTACGTGAAATGATTGGCGTTGCAAATGAAATCGCCGAAGCCGGTTTTAATCCAGAAGGGCGTGATAGCCATGAACTACTCGATTTAGCTGAAAGTAAAGTATTTAAAATCGCAGAGCAGCGAACGAAAAGCACTGAAGGCCCACAAAGTATTCACTCAATCTTAGAAAAAACAGTCGATAAGATTGAAGAGCTTTATCAGTCTCCGCAGGATGGTGTAACAGGGGTGAGTTCTGGCTATAACGATTTAGACCAAATGACAGCAGGCTTACAGCCGTCAGACTTAATCATCGTTGCGGCACGTCCTTCAATGGGTAAAACCACCTTTGCGATGAACTTGGCTGAGCATGCGGCGATGACCCAAGACAAGCCTGTACTGATTTACTCACTAGAGATGCCCTCAGAACAGATCATGATGAGGATGCTGGCCTCTCTAGGCCGAATTAACCAGACTAAGGTGCGTACAGGTCAGTTAGATGACGAAGATTGGGCGCGTTTATCGTCAACCATGGGCCTATTGATGGAAAAAGGTAAGATGTACATCGATGATGCCTCGGGCCTAACACCAACCGATGTTCGTTCTCGTGCACGCCGTATTGCTCGTGACCACGGCGGTATCAGCATGATCATGGTCGACTATTTGCAGTTAATGCGTGTACCTAGCTTATCAGATAATCGTACCCTTGAGATTGCCGAAATCTCTCGTTCATTAAAAGCACTAGCAAAAGAGTTACAATGCCCGGTTATCGCGCTATCTCAGCTTAACCGTACACTAGAGCAACGTGCCGATAAACGCCCGGTAAACTCTGACTTACGTGAATCGGGTTCAATCGAGCAGGATGCCGACTTAATCATGTTCATTTATCGTGACGAAGTGTATAACGAAGACAGTCCAGATAAAGGCGTAGCAGAAATAATCATAGGTAAACAGCGTAATGGCCCAATTGGTAAGGTTAGGTTAACCTTCCAGGGGCAATTCTCTCGTTTTGACAATTACGCAGGCCCTGCATTTGATGATGAGTATTAAGCACTAACTGCTTAACACTTTTTTGCAGGTCGCACACGAGAGGCTGTATGAGATTAGCAACCGCAGAAATTAACTTAACCGCGCTGGAACAAAACCTCGCACGTATCAAACAAATTGCCCCAAACAGCAAAGTGATGGCGGTATTAAAAGCCAATGCGTATGGGCATGGTTTGGTGACGATTGCACAGCATTTGCAGGGAGCAGATGCGTTTGCTGTAGCTAGAATCGATGAGGCCTTGGCACTTCGAGCTGGTGGCCTGACCAAACCTATCGTCTTATTAGAAGGTTTCTTTGAAGCGAGTGATTTACCCATCTTATTGGCGAATAACTTTGAAACCATCATTCATGACGAGCACCAGCTAAGTGCACTAGAGCAGGCAAATTTAGATGCACCGATTGCTACTTGGCTTAAAATAGATACCGGTATGCATCGTTTAGGGGTTGAGCCTGAACAACTAGAGCAGTTTTATGCTCGCCTTAAAGCCACTAAAAATGCTAAGCGTAATGTGCGTTTAATGACGCACTTCCCCTGCGCTGACGATACTAATAACGAAAAAACGCTTTCTCAGATCCAACATTTTTCCAAATTAGTGAGCAACAAAGTCGAACAAACTTGTTTGGCCAATTCTGCGGGCATAATTGCTTGGCCAGATAGCCATGGCGACTGGGTAAGACCAGGGCTCATGCTATATGGTGTTTCACCTATGCTTGACTCAGTCGGCTCAGAGCATGGCTTATCAGCGGTGATGTCTTTAAAAACCCGCGTGATAGCAAAGCGCGCTATTCCTGCGGGAGAGCGGGTAGGTTATGGCGGTCGTTGGCAGAGTCAGATAGCTACGCAGCTTGCTGTAGTTGCCATGGGCTACGGTGATGGTTATCCACGTCATGCGCAAGAAGGCACACCGGTTGTGATCAATGGCAAACGATATGGTATTGTCGGCAGTGTGTCGATGGATATGATCACGGTAGATATTGGCGCAGAGAATGACTCAGTTCAGGTCGGTGACGAAGTTGAAATGTGGGGTGTAAACTTACCTGTAGAAGAAGTGGCACAGTGTGCTAGCACTATTCCTTACGAACTGCTGTGTAATGTCACGCCGAGAGTAAGTTATCAATACATAAAAGATAAAAAATAAGCGGCCAATATGCCGCTTATTTTTTGATGTAAAATCAATAAAGTTCGCCAGACAAGGTAGCAATAATACTTCTGCCGTCGGCGTAGTCTCTGTGCTCACCTAAATACACACCTTGCCAAGTACCTAACATTAAACGGCCATGGCTGATAGGTATAGTAATTTGGCAGCCTAGTGTGCTCGATTTAATATGCGCAGGCATATCATCGTCACCCTCATAATCATGTTTATAATAGGGCTGACGCTCGGGTACAAAATGATTAAAATGGCTTTCCATGTCCATACGCACGGTCGGATCGGCATTTTCATTGATGGTTAAACTGGCTGACGTATGCTGCAAGAATAAATGTAAAAGGCCCACTTGATAGTTATGGACCTCTGGAAGTTGCTTGAGAATGTCATCTGTAATTAGGTGAAAGCCGCGAGACTTCGCGGCTAGGGTGAATTTAGCTTGCTGCCAACTCATAACTTATCGAAGCTCACCTCGATATTGGCATTACCGTCAGCTGAAGTGAATGGCATAATAATTTTAGCGCCTTCACATTTGTGCGTAATGGTGTGACCTGGACCCGACACTACAATCGGGGTTGCCATATCAAAGTCATAGCCTTTTTCACCGAGTAAATTTTTTGCACCGCCAGTGACCATATTGGTGATTTCACCCACCATATCTGTCACTTCTTCATTAATTGCATCTGGGCGCTCGCCAAGCATGCGCTCCATGATTGTTAGCGCTAGTTGCTCATCAAAGGTAATAGAAAAAGAACCCTTAGTCTGTGGGCCCACCATACCGATCAAGCCCGATACATCACCTTGCGCAACTTCACCTTTTTTGATTTTTGGTTTACCAGGTGTCAGCTCTGTTTGAGCCATGGTTGCTAAGACATTTATTAATGATGATAAAAAAGGGTTTATGAACTCTACTTTCATGTGCTGTTCCCTTGATTCTTAATTATTCAGTTCTAGGTTAAGTGTAGTGGTTTAATTGCATAACTGCACTTAGTCTTTACACTTTTCACACTTGCCATGTGCTTCTATTGTTTGGTTACTTACCTGAAAGCCTCGCTCAGACGCTAAGTTATTCAGTTCATGCGAAATTAAACTTGAATGAAGCTCGTCAACATGCCCACAATCATCACAGATCAACAACTGTACAGGATGAATATGGTCGAAATGATGACACAGCATAAATGCATTGGTGCTCTCAATTTTATGGATAAAACCAAGCTCAGATAAAAAGTCTAAAGCGCGATAAATCGTTGCAGGTTTTGCACCAGGCTCAGAGACTTTTAATTCTTCTAAAAGATCATAGGCACCCACGCCGCCTTGCTTAGCAGCAAGTAGACGGAAGACTTTTTCACGGATTGCCGTAAAACGTGCGCCACGGTTATCACAGACTTGTTTTGCTTTATCGACTAATTGTTCAACATTCATACTTTAAAATCCTTACACTGCCAAACAATACTATCACATTCTTTAAAATAGTCTTGTTTTCGTGATGATTTATTCCGATATCTCAGCATGTTTAATCATCTTGAAGTGGTGACAAGAGGGCAAATAAAATACTTAAAGTGTTATTTCACGGTGGGCAAACTCTCAGCCTGCCAAGCATTCATATCACCACTTAAGTGTAAAAGGTTAAATCCGTCTTTAGACAGCGCACGTTCAAAGATTCCCGCTCTACGACCTGAGCGACAGTATACAACAAGCGTTTTTTGTTTAAGAGAATTGAGTAAATCCTGATGTAGTTCGATCTTATTAAAAGGAATGTTAATAGCCCCCTTTACATGTCCCGCTGCAAATTCTTCAGGGCTTCTGACATCGATAATTTGATGCGGCGTTGCAGACATTTGATTAATTAGTAGTGCCTGTTGGGATATTTGCTCAGTTTTACATAAAGCAACGAAACTACATAACAGTATTGAAAGTAGTAGAAAAAAGCGCATAGTTATCTCCTATTCATATATGAGTAATCATACATATAAAATGAAGAAAAGGTTTAGAAGTTCAAGAAGAAAACCTATCCAAATAGGCTCAGTAAAGGGAAATACATTGGAAATTAGAAAGCCCAGCTCTTATGTGTGAGCTGGGCTAAAGTATGAAATGAACTTACTTCTTCGCTGGGAAGATGCTGATTTCAACACGCCTGTTACAAGTGCGGCCAGCTTTGGTGCTGTTATCGCAAATAGGCAGAGACTCACCTAGACCTTCGGTGAATAAACGATTTGCAGCAACCTTTTGGCTTTGTAGGTATGCCTTTACTGAGTTCGCACGCTTTTCAGAGAGAGCTTTATTTAAAGACTCGCTACCTGAGCTGTCAGTATGACCTTCGATTAATAGCTGCGTATCAGGGTACTCAACAAGTACTTTCGCAACACCATCTAGTGTCTGATAAATTGAAGTGCTTAATTTGTCTGAGCCAGAATCAAAGCCGATACCGTTTTGCATAATTAATACGAGTTTATCTTCACCCACTCTTTTAACTTGAACGCCAGAGTTCATTAACTCTTCGCGAAGTGCAGCTTCTTGCTTATCAAAGTAATAGCCTACACCTGCACCGATTGCACCTCCGGTAGTTGCACCAATTAGCGCACGCTTTCTGCGATCATCAGCATCTTTACCGGTCGCTAGACCTACGATGGCACCCGATACTACGCCAATAATGGCGCCTCTTGTTGCTGAGTTTGTTTCGGTCTCACCCGTAGCCGCATTTTGACGCTGCGACATTTGACAACCTGAAACTAAAATTAATGCACTCAGTGCTACTGCTAATTTTTTCACGTAATGTTCTCGACTTGATGTTCTGGTTAAAATAAACGCATAGAGTTAGAAATGAGCTAAGGCCTAGATGCTAGACTTTAAGCCATTAAAAACATGTATATTGTAATATGAGTAATGAGTTTAAAAAGCTTTGATTATAAAAAGATGAATTTGAATGAAGTATGAATTTTGGAGTAAATGGTGGCCCCACCTGGACTCGAACCAGGGACCTAACGATTATGAGTCGTGTGCTCTAACCAACTGAGCTATAGGGCCATTTGAAATTTTTGCTTTTTGTATTTCGTCCTGAAGCTGTTTTCCGGTCTCGGAATGAACGCTTAGGGTCGCTTCGCTAATATCCCTTCGCTTCCTCGACGTTTTCTTTTTTCAAAAGAAAACCCAACTGAGCTATAGGGCCATTTAGAAGTGCTTGAAACCGAATGGAATCGTAAAAAGCGCAGGCAGTATAAAAATTTTTATAAGGCTTGTCACCACTTAAAGTCGAAAAAATCTACTTATCTTGTTCAATTGCTTAATAAAGAATCATTTTTTAAAGAGGGGAGAAACTGCGGCTAACTGTTCAACCGCAGCAAGCACACTCAGAGATTAAGGCATCATGACTTCTTTAAGATACTGAAATAGATCTTTATGGCCTTTTGCTGGCTTTTCGGCTTTGGCTTCTTTCGCTGCTTGGCGAACTAATTGGCGAAGTTTTTGTCTTTCCAGCGACGGGTACTGTTCTAAAAGAGCGTTAATTAAGCTGTCACCATTATTGATTAACTCAGTTCTGGTTGATTCAATCTTGTTAAGTAAAACATCGGCTTGATTGTTTTTGTTCAGCATTAACTCAATCGCAGCTTCAATGTCGGCGACATTGTCTGTGAGGCGGAGTGTTTTACTGATGTAGTTAATATGACGGCGATACGCTTCAGATTTAGCTCTGATTTTGTCAGCAACAACCATGGCTTCTATAAGGTCATCGCTTAGCGGTAACTTATCACGCTGCTTTTTACTCATAGCTGCTAAATCGATAGCTAGTTGTTGGTACTGCTGTGCGTCGCGTTTTAGCTCGCTTTTTGAAACGTAAATAATTTCTTCTTCAATAACGGGTTTCTTTTTCTTAGCCATGGTGCGGAGTTTCTATAAAAATTTTGCGGATTATAACAATTATACGTCATAAATGCTGTGCCTTGATAAGGCGAAGTCGAATATGTGTGTTAGCATTTAGATATTAAAGGTGTTTTTAGAGAGCATAACTATGAAATCTGAACAGCAAAGTGCGATTTTTACTCAAATAGATGAAGTCAAACAGGCCGTATCAGAGGCGTTGTCCCACGCAACAAAACTTGGTGCAACAGCAGCAGAAGCCGCAATGTCGAGTACTTCAGGCTTGTCTGTGAGTACGCGTATGGGTGAGGTTGAGACCATTGAGTTTAACCAAGATGGCGGCTTGGGGATCAGTGTTTATGTGGGCAATCATAAAGGCTCTGCATCTACCGCTGATTTGAGCCCTAAAGCGCTTCGCTCTGTGGTTGAAAAAGCCATTGATATTGCGAAGTTTACTTCGGATGACCCTTGTAATGGCGTAGCTGATAAAGCGCTGCTTGAGATGTCTCCGCCAGATTTAGACTTATATCACCCTTGGGAAGTAACGCCAGAGCAGGGTGTTGAGCTGTGTATTGAAGCTGAAAAAGCGGCATTAGAGTTTGATGAGCGTATTGTTAACTCAGATGGTGCGAGTTTCTCTAGTCATGAAGGTTTACGAGTTTATGGTAATACCCACGGTTTTTTGGCGGGCTTCCCGAGAACACGTCATAGCTTAAGCACTATGGTGATTGGTCAAGATGGCGAGCAAATGCAGCGCGATCATGCTTATACTCTCAGTCGTGAGCAATCTGGTTTAAGATCGGCACAATCGGTCGGCCTTGAAGCCGCTGAGTCAACCATTGCTCGTTTGAACAGTAGAAAAATTACCACCATGAAGACGCCTGTGGTGTTTCGAGCGGATATTGCGAATAGTTTGTTTGGGCATTTGGTTTCAGCAATCGGTGGTGGTGCGTTATATCGCAAGTCGAGCTTCTTGTTAGACTCTTTGGGTAAGCAAATTTTTAGTGACAAAGTAAATGTGTCAGAGCGCCCACATTTATTGAAAGGATTAGCGTCTAGCCCATTTGATAGTGAAGGGGTAAAAACGCTGGATCGTGAAATCATTCACGGTGGTGAATTGCAAACCTATTTACTTGCAAGTTATGCGGCAAGAAAAATGGGTATGACAGCCACAGGCCATGCTGGCGGTATTCATAATTGGTTAGTGCAACAAACCCATGATGACCTGAAAGCTGTGCTTAAAGAAATGGGCACCGGATTATTAGTCACTGAGCTAATGGGTCAAGGTGTGAATACAGTAACGGGAGATTATTCTCGAGGCGCAGCAGGTTTTTGGGTTGAGCAGGGCGAGATCCAATATCCAGTAAGTGAGATCACCATTGCTGGCAATCTAAAAGACATGTTCATGAATGTGCAGGCCATTGGTGGAGATATCGAAGCGCGTGGCAGTGTGCAAACGGGGTCGATATTAATTGAGTCAATGCAGATCGCAGGTGAATAGGCCTTAATTAAAGTAAAAGCCCGCGACATTGAGCGGGCTTTTTTGTGTTTGGAGTGGGCTAAACTAAGAACCAGGTCGCTGTGCCTAAGAAGGCAAAAATACCCACAATATCTGTGACTGTGGTGAGTACCACACTGCCCGCAAGGGCTGGATCTATGTTCATACGCTTTAAGATGATGGGGATACTGGCACCGGCTATACCGGCTGCAAGTAAGTTCATGAACATAGCAAAGGCGATCACGCCACCGAGTACGAAATCCCACTGCCATATGGCAACAACACCTGCGATTAACAGAGACCAAAGCACCCCATTTAATGCCCCGATGGCGAGCTCTTTACCAAGCAAGAACTTCTGGTTGGTGTTGTTGATATGGCCAAGGGCAATACCACGAATAACTAAAGTTAGGGTTTGGCTACCAGCCACCCCACCCATACTAGGTACAATGCCATTAAGCACCGCTAAAATAGGGAGTATATCTAGGGTACTTTCGAAAAAGCTGGCGACAAAGGCGGCAAGCAAAGCCGTTAAAAGGTTAATGCCAAGCCAGATAGAGCGGCGCTGGCTACTTTTCAAAACCGGTGCGAAGGTATCTTCTTCATCATCTAGACCCGCCATGCTTAACAAGCTGTGTTCAGCGTCTTCACGAATAACGTCTACGATGTCATCAATGGTGATTCGACCAAGCAGTTGTAAGTTATCATCAACAACCGCTGCTGAAATCCAGTTATGACGTTCGAAGAGTTGCGCCACGTCACTTTCATCCATTGAAACGGGAATAGTTTCTTTCTCATCATCCATGAGTTCTGCAACCACTTTATCGGGTGAGTTCGTTAAAAGGGTTGCGACAGGCAGCGCCCCGATAAACTGGTTTTCTTTATCGACGACATATAAATCGTCGGTGCCATCGGGTAACTTGCCTCGTAGGCGTAAATAACGCAGTACCACGTCGAGCGTCACATCAGGCCTAATGGTGACCGTATCTGTGCTCATTAATGCACCCGCAGAGCGCTCTTGATAAGAAAGCGCTTGGGTTGCCCTTGCCCTATCTTGGGCGTCCATTGCTCCGACAACGTCTTGGTAGACCTCTTCAGGTAAGCTTCTTAGAACTTCACCTAAGTCATCGTCATCCATATCCTCAGTAGCGGCTGCAATGAGCTCTGGATCCATTTGGTTGATAATACCAATACGAACGTCTTCAGATAGCTCTTCGAGTACATCACCTTGAATATCAGGGTCAACTAATTGCCATAGCTGTGTACGCACTTTGTGCGGGGAAGATTCAAGTAGTAATGCGGTGTCGCAGGGGGGAGTTTCAGCCAGAATACGCCTAACCTGAACAAACTGACCATTGTTTATTGCGTGTGTTACTTGTTGTAATTGTTGCAACGTATAGTCTTGTTCTAAGGCTTCTGGCATAGGCAATCCATTTATTAGGTGGTGTGCACCGAGAATAAAGGTTTAGGCAGTTACTGTGGGCGCCTAAAAAGAGTGCCTTAAGTTTAACGTAATTTTTGCAGAGTTACCAAGTGCTTGATTACTCATCTTCATGAAATTTTTGTGCAATTAACTCGCCAATGGCGGTGAGTGCAGGCTGGGCATCTGGACCTTCACAGCAAACTCGAAGCTGCTTACCATGACTGCTTTCAAGCATGAGCAAAGCGAGTACACTATCACCAGGAGCTTCTTTGTCATCTTGGTAAAGGGTGATCTGCGCATCAAACTGTTGGGCTAATTGTGCAAGTACTGTGGCTGCGCGTGCATGCAGACCACACTTGTTTTGGATTAGAAAAGTATCTTCTGCCTTAACCATGCTTTAGTCTACGTCTTGTTCGCGGTGACGTATTTGCACATTGTTATGAGTTTTAGCAAAGCTTTCACCAATGGTTTGTGCTAGGTAAACAGAGCGGTGTTGTCCGCCAGTACAACCAATTGCAATGGTTAAATAGCTGCGATTATTGCGCTCTAGATGAGGTAACCAAGTCTGAACAAAGGTTTGGATCTGCCACGTGAACTTTTGCACTATGCTGTGGCTTGCCAGATAATCTTTAACTGGTTGATCTAAACCTGTCAGTGGTTTTAGTTCAGGCTCCCAATGCGGGTTTGGTAAAAAGCGCGCATCAAATACATAATCGGCTTGTTTAGGGATCCCATGTTTAAAACCAAAAGATAAGAAAGTAATGATAAGTTGCTTATCTTTTTTGCCAAGGATCTGCTCTCGAATGGTTTCTGCTAGCTGGTGTACACTTAAATCTGTCGTATCGAGCAGCACATCTGCTCGTGTGATTAACACATCGAGTAATTTTTTTTCTTCTTTAATTGCTAAATCAAGCGGCAGGTTATTTAAAGAAAGCGGATGCAATCGGCGTGTTTCTGAAAAGCGTTTGATCAGTGCTTGGTCATCACTATCTAAATAGAACAGCGTTGGATTGGCAAAGCCTGGTAAGTATTCAAGAATATCATTAAATTCTTGTTGCTCTTTTGGCAGGTTACGAACATCGATACTGACGGCTATTTTGTCATAGTTATCAGAAACACTTCTAACCAAAGAGGGAAGGAGATTAACTGGAATGTTATCAACACAATAATAACCTAGGTCTTCCAATACCCTTAAGGCAACGGATTTGCCTGACCCTGAGCGACCACTAATGATGATCAGTTCCATGGATTCCTCTCTGTTAATTAATCTTGAAGTGCAATAAGTTGATAGAGTGCGTCATCGTCTTTTGCATGACGAAGCTGCTTACAAAACTCTTTGTTGTTTAGTTTATCAGCAATTGCAGCTAAGGTCTTTAGATGTTCTGCATTATTACCTTCAGGTACAAGCATTGCCAAGAGAATATCGACAGGTCGGTTGTCTATTGCGTCAAAATCAATACCGCTTTGATTTGTCACTAAAATAGCAAAAATAGTATCGATGCCCGCTATGCGGCCATGAGGAATAGCAATACCTTTGCCTATGCCTGTACTGCCTAACTTTTCTCGTGTTAGGAATGCATCTAATATTTCGTGGGCGTTATGTTTTGGAAGGTGTTCGCTCGCTAATTCACTAATGTACTCTAGCGCACGTTTTTTGCTATTAAAAAGGACCGCAGCTTTAGTGCAGTCCTTGTTGATAATCGAGCTAAGTTTCATGGTTAGTGTCGAGTTAATTTCTCTTTGTGCTTGATAACTTGGCGATCGAGTTTATCAACGAGTTTATCAATGGCTGCGTACATATCAGAGTGTTCATCTGAAGCGAAAATTTCACCGCCACTTAAATGAACGGTCGCTTCTGCTTTTTGTACCAGCTTCTCAACATCTAAGATCACGTGAACGTTGTTAATGTGATCAAAATGCCTTTCTAGCTTTGCAAACTTCGTGTTTACATAGTCTCTTAATGAATCTGTAATTTCTACGTGACGACCAGTTAAATTTAGTTGCATAAGCATTTTCCTTCTCTTGGTTTACGTCTTAAATCAAGCTCTTACGCTGATTTGACGGTGGAATAGAGAGTGACTCGCGGTATTTTGCAATTGTACGACGTGCCACTTTGATTCCCTGTTCTGCCAATATATCTGCAATTTTGCTGTCGCTCAATGGCTTAGCTGTATTTTCTGCAGCAATTAGCTTTTTGATCAATGCTCTAATCGCAGTCGATGAGCATTCACCTCCGTTTTCAGTGCTTACGTGACTTGAGAAGAAGTACTTCAACTCAAAAATGCCACGGGGTGTATGCATGTACTTCTGAGTGGTGACACGAGAAATGGTAGACTCGTGCATCTCGACCATCTCAGCAACATCATTCAAAACCATAGGCTTCATTGCCTCAGGTCCATGTTCAAAGAATGCCTGTTGTTGTTGCACAATGCAATTAGTAACTTTCATTAAAGTGTCATTACGGCTTTCTAAGCTCTTGATAAACCACTTTGCTTCTTGTAAATGAGAGCGAATGAATTGGCTGTCTGTGCTTGATTTCACTGAGCGTGACATTGCCGCATAATGATCATTTACCCTTATTTTAGGCATACATTCAGGATTTAGCTCAACAACCCAGCGACCTTTTACTTTTTTCACCGACACATCAGGAATAACGTACTCAGATTCTTCACGAATAATGCTGGCGGCAGGTTTTGGGTTAAGGCTGTGAATGAGTGTCATCACTTCTTTTAACTCAGGCTCTTTGAGCTTGGTCTTTTTCATGATGGTGCGATAATCGCGGCTAGCAAGTAGATCAATGTGCTCGCTTAACACCATTTTTGTTTCGGCAATGAATGCTGTACCAGCATCAAACTGATTGAGTTGAATACATAAACATTCTTGTAATGAACGAGCTGCAATTCCTACAGGGTCAAAGAGTTGAATACGCTTTAAGACAGCCTCAACTTCGTCGAGTTCAATTAGCTCTTCGTCATTACCTTCATTAATACTTTCTAGGAGCTCTTCAGTGCTAATAGTAAGTAAACCTGCATCATCAACGGCTTCAACAATGGCAACGGCAATGGCTTTATCGGTTGGGCTGAATGGGGTGAGTTCTAATTGCCACATTAAATATTCGTGTAATGTTTCTGTGGTTTCGCCCTGATAAATGGTTTCGTCTTCAGGCATTGGGCCGCTACTGGTGCTCGGTGCTGCACTCATGTACTCGTCCCATGTCACATCCATCGCGAGATCGTCACTGACAGTGTCTTTACTCAGCGCTGCATCGCTATCGAGTTCGTAATCGCTGGTCGGTTCATCACCGTGACCATCATCAGCAGAATTAGAGAGTTGCTCTTTAGAATCAGTGTCTTTGGTTGCTTTGTCTGAATCATTGCCATCAGCACTCGGCTCTAATTCCGATTCATCCACTTCGAGTAAAGGGTTGCTATCCAGCGCTTCTTGGATCTCTTGCTGTAGATCTAGTGTGCTCAATTGCAGCAAGCGAATGGCTTGTTGCAATTGTGGTGTCATGGTTAGTTGCTGCCCCATGCGCAGCTGTAGCGATTGCCTCATGTATTTCTAACAATCCTTTTTGTTATTTGGATTATGTCTTGCTTTAACTATAGACGGAATTGTTCACCTAGGTAGACGTCTCTTACGGTTTGATCAGCTAAAACTGATTCAGGCGTACCTGACGCGATTAATTCACCATGTGAAACAATATAAGCTTTCTCACAAACATCAAGGGTTTCTCTCACATTGTGATCTGTAATAAGAACACCAATGCCGCGATTTTTTAAGTGCTCAACAATTTTCTTTATATCTAACACCGAAATCGGATCAACGCCAGCAAAAGGCTCATCTAAAAGAATAAATTTAGGGTTTGCGGCTAAAGCGCGAGCAATTTCAACTCGCCGACGCTCACCACCTGACAAAGCCATGCCCTGACTGTCCCGAATATGTTGAATATTAAACTCATCCAGTAAGTCGTCTAAAGTTTGCTCTCTTTGTACTTTATTGAGGTCTTTACGGGTCTCTAAAATAGCCATTAAGTTTTGATAAACAGTCAACTTTCTGAAGATTGAAGACTCTTGAGGCAGATAACCAATGCCCATGCGTGCTCTACTGTGCATAGGTAGCAAAGTGATATCTTCATCATCTATAGTGACTTTGCCTTTATCGCTAGGCACAAGACCAACGATCATGTAAAAACTGGTGGTTTTACCTGCGCCATTAGGGCCGAGAAGACCAACAATGCTTCCTGCTTCCACACTTAGGCTGACATTTTTTACGACTTGGCGGCCTTTATAGCTTTTTGCTAGGGCTGTGGCAGTTAACACACTCATGCTCATTGACCTTGTTCAGGGTTAGACTTTGATGCTTTTTTCTCTGGTACTAAAATTGTGTGTACACGTTGTTTGTTTTGTTCATTTTGCTCGGCACTGATAAGTTGCTTCTCGATATCATAAATAATAGCTTCAGCCTTGATAACTTGACCGGCTTGATTGATTTCAGCTTTGCCTTTGATGGTGAGTAGTCTATTGGCAACGTCATACCTGACTTCTTCTGCGCTGGCACTGAGTACTGTGCCATCCGGTTGCTTTTCGATAAAGCGAGCTGGTTTGCCTGTTGCGACTAAAAGCTGCTTGTTCTCACCGAGCTCTTCACGCTGATGTACTTCTAATCTATCGGCATAAATTTCACGGTTGCCATGAATGATTTCAACATTTTCTTCAAAGATACCAATGTTTGTCTTTAATTGTGCTTGCTGCTTACCTGCTTTAATTGATACCTGTGACATAGACGCTGTTTCTGCCAAAGTTAAATTAGAAAAGCCGAGTAGTAGCAGTGAAAGAAGTAATTTATTGGTCATAGTAAATGGTTCGCGTATGGTTAATGAGCTCAATAATCTCAGTATTGAGGTCGGCATTGAGGCCTTGCCCTTTTATATTTAAGTGAGGGCCCACAATTTCTACGGGTAGATCTGAGCGCATGGCGCGCTGAGTTATATCTACTTGAATATGGTCTGCGCTGATTTGGCTTATCATAGCACCTTCAGTCAGATTTAGGGCTTTAACATCTCCCTCTAAAATCAGCATATTATTTTCATATAAAGTGGCTTCATTGGCCGAAAGTTGCCAATTTTGTGGGCCATTAAACAGGGTAAATGTAGGCGATGTAAAATGGCTAAATCCGAGCTGCTGATAAAGCTCCATTTTATTCGCTTCGACTAAGTAATTTCGCATACCGGCTTCAGAATATTTAGTTTGCTTTAATTCTGTAGCAACATAATCTGGCGTGGCGATGCTTTCTTCTTCGGTCGAACTTTGCTTTTTAGGCTGATCAAAATACGGTGACCATATCCAATACATGGTCAGTGCAAAAATAATTAATAATATGACGCGGTTGACCGTCATGCGCTTGTTCCTGATGTGCCGAGTGTATGGCCCTGGCACAGCATGAGTAAATCAGTTAACTCTCTCACAGCACCAAATCCACCGGGCAGTAAAGTCGTGTAGTGTGAAAGGTTGCGAATGATAGGGTGAGCATCATTTACGGCCACTGCAAAGCCTACTTGCTCCATGACTGGTAGGTCGGGACCATCGTCACCAATATAAGCAATCTCGACATCTGTCAGGTTCAGGTTGGCTTTTAGCTCTTCGTAGGCTTGCAACTTGTCTTCTTGCCCTTGGTAAATATGCTTTACTGTTAAGCTAGTCATACGTTGCTGAACAATCTGTGAATGGCGACCGGTGATCACGGCAACTTCAACTCCTGCATTGATAAGTGCTTTTATGCCAAATCCATCTTTGGTGTTGAATGCCTTTAATTCTTCGCCATTATTGCCAAGGTAAATACGGCCGTCAGAAAATACGCCGTCAATATCACAAATAAGCAACTTAATTTGCTTCGCTCTAGACACTACATCTTCGCTGATTGGCTGATATAAGTCGGCAAATTGCATTTAAATAACCCCTGCTTTTAATAAGTCTTGCATGTTCAGAGCGCCAATCGGGCGATTAGTTTCATCAACCACGATTAAACCATTAATACGCTTGTTTTCCATGATATTTAACGCCTCAGCCGCAAGCATATCAGCTTTTGCTGTTGTACATTTGACCGTCATTGCATCATCAATTTTTGCGCTGTGCAAATCGAGTTTTTGCTCAATAATACGGCGTAAGTCTCCGTCGGTAAAAATACCGGCCAGAATGCCTTGTTCATCGACAATTGCAGTCATGCCTAAGCCTTTGCTCGAGATTTCAAATAACGCATCTTTGATGAGTTTACCTGTTTCAATAATTGGCATTTGCTCACCTTGATGCATGATGTCGTCTAATGTAAGTAATAAACGTCGACCGAGTGAACCACCAGGATGAGAAAGAGCAAAATCATCGGCAGTAAAACCGCGTGCTTCTAGTAGGGCAACGGCAAGTGCATCACCCATGACCAGTGTGGCCGTCGTACTCGCTGTTGGCGCTAACCCTAGTGGGCAAGCTTCTTTCGAGACCGCGATACATAGATGAATATCTGAAAGGTTAGCCATTGAAGATGTAGGGTTGCCTGTCATAGCAATGGTTTTTGCACCAATGCGCTTTATAACAGGAATAATATTGACAACTTCGCTGGTCTCTCCCGAATTTGAGATCAGTAATACCACATCGTCTTTGGTGATCATTCCTAGATCACCGTGGCTTGCTTCACCTGGGTGAACAAAAAAAGCGGGGGTGCCCGTACTGGCCAGCGTCGCAGCTATTTTGTTACCTATGTGCCCAGATTTACCCATCCCAATGACTATGGTTCTGCCCTGGCAGTCAAAAACAGCTTGGCATGCTTCAACAAAGCTTTCATCAATATATTGTGTAATTTCATCAATGGCTTGTTTTTCAATATCGATGACATTTAAAGCCGTTTTAGTAAATTGTTCAGCAGTCATGTGCACTCCAACAACTAAATAATGTAATACATGTACCCGATGAACGCGGCAAGAAGCAGGCCCCCTTCAACGCGGTTGATGCGGCGAGTGCCTTTGAGGCTTAGGCTCATCGCGATTAAGATGAACGTCGCGCCTAGCATAATGTAAATGTCGCGTTGTGCTATGTTTGCATCTATATCTGCCGGATTTAAGATCCCCGCTATAGAAAGCACTGCGAGAATATTAAAAATATTTGAGCCAATGATGTTACCCATTGCTAGGTCGTCTTCGTTTTTAAGTACGCCAGCAATACAGGCTGCTAGTTCAGGAAGACTGGTACCAACCGCAATGATTGTCAGGCCAATTAATAAGTCGCTCATACCAAAATATTTGGCAATATCAACGGCTGCATCAATAAGGTAACCTGAGCTAATAGGAAGCATGATCATACCCACGACTAACCATAAAATAGCTTTGTTGGTTGGTACATCATTAGGTACTTCATCACATGCTTCAGCAACTAAAGGGTCATCGTCTTGGTTGCCTGAGCGTTTGGTTAAAATGAGTAAGGTTGCGAGAAAAGTGATAAAGCCAGCAAATAAAACCAGGCCCTCAGTGCGACTAAAGTGATTGTCACTGACGATGAACCAAGCACCTAAAGAGACAATTACAAGTAATGGCATTTCGCGTTTTAAGATACCAGAGCCAACTGAAAGTGGACGCAATAGTGCGGTAATACCTAATACCAGTAATATATTGGCGATGTTCGAGCCCACCGCATTACCTACTGCGGTATCTGTTTTATCTGCAAAAGCAGCCTGCGCTGCAACCATCATTTCCGGAGCCGATGAGCCCATTGCTACTATAGTTAAACCTACGATTAATGTCGGTACACCGAAATTTCTTGCCAATGCTGCCGCGCCAAAGACAAAGCGGTCCGCACTCCAAACTAACGCGGCAAAACCAAGTATCAAAATGATGAAAGATAAAATCATAAAAAGAATATGCCAACAACGAAAACAAAATTGCGGCAAATAGTATCAAAAGCATAAAAAAAAGTATAAACAAAACGCTAGGTAAAAAGCTTTATTCATGAAGTGAGCTATTACTAAAGCAGAGCTGTATCTATCGCTTACAAAATTTTACGAATTCTCTTTTCACACTAAAACCAAAAAAAAGTATGATATACAAATTGGTGAACCAGAATGTGGAGCGCGACTTGTCGCAATCAATTATCGAAATCAAGGATGTAACTTTCTCCAGAGGTGATAGGACCATCTATAAGAACATGAGTTTCTCGGTACCAAAGGGGAAGATAACCGCAATTATGGGCCCGAGTGGTATTGGTAAAACCACCATGTTGCGCCTTATTGGTGGTCAATTAAAGCCAGATAGTGGCGATATTACATTTGAAGGGCAAAGTGTACCGGGTATGACCCGTGCTGAACTTTACGAAGCCCGTACGAAAATGAGTATGCTCTTTCAAAGCGGTGCGCTTTTTACAGATATGTCAGTATTCGACAATATCGCTTTTCCTCTTAGAGAACATACGCAGTTAAGTGAAGAACTAATTCGCCTTGTTGTGCTTATGAAGCTTCAAGCTGTCGGTCTTCGTGGTGCCAGAGATTTAATGCCGTCAGAATTATCTGGTGGTATGGCAAGACGTGCAGCACTAGCACGCTCAATAGCCTTAGATCCTGAGCTCATCATGTACGATGAACCGTTTGCTGGACAAGATCCAATTTCAATGGGCGTGTTAGTACGCCTGATCAAGTCGCTTAATCAAGTGTTAGGTTTGTCTTCTTTAATCGTAACGCACGATGTAACAGAAGTACTGAGTATTGCCGATCATGTGGTGATTATTGCTGAACAAGGCGTGATTGGCACGGGTACGCCAGAGCAGATGTTGCAACATAGTTCGCCACTGGTGCAGCAATTCTTAAAAGGGTTATCAGACGGTCCAGTGCCTTTCCACTTTAAAGCTGCGCCTTACGAAGATGAATTGTTACTAGGAGCCCAGCAATAATGGATTTTTTACAAGCACTAGGCCATAAAACACTGAGTCGTTTTGCCTCATTAGGGCGTGCAACACGTATGTTATTGGGCGCCTTACTTAGCATGCCTAATTTTAAAAAAGGCACGCCGCTGTTAATTAAGCAGCTTTACATGGTAGGTCATCAATCATTATTGATCATCATGGTGTCGGGCTTATTCATCGGTATGGTACTGGCTTTACAAGGTTATACTGTTTTGGTGGGGTACGGCGCTGAAGACAGCTTAGGTCCTTTGGTTGCACTGAGTCTACTGCGAGAGTTGGGTCCGGTTGTAACTGCACTATTATTTGCCGGTCGAGCGGGCAGTGCATTAACCGCCGAAATTGGTTTGATGAAAGCAACCGAGCAGTTATCAAGCCTAGAAATGATGGCAATTGACCCACTTAAAAGGGTCGTAGCGCCGCGTTTTTGGGCTGGTTTTATCAGTATGCCGCTGTTGGCACTGATATTTTCAGCCGTTGCAATTATTGGGGCGCACTTAGTAGGCGTAGATTGGTTAGGTGTCGATTCAGGCAGCTTCTGGTCAATCATGCAGTCTCAGGTGTCGTTCCAGCAAGATATTTTAAATGGCATGATCAAGAGCTTCGTTTTTGCACTGATCGTGACATGGATTGCGCTTTACAAAGGATACGACTGTGTTCCTACATCAGAAGGGATCAGTAAAGCGACCACAGAAACAGTTGTTCATTCGTCGCTGGCCGTTTTAGGTTTCGACTTTTTATTAACAGCGGTGATGTTTTCAAGTTAAGGGTTTTGAGAAATTATGAATACACGGAAAATAGAAATTTTAGTTGGCTTATTTGTCGCACTTGGCGTGGCAGCGTTTGCTATTTTAGCGCTTAAAGTCGCAAACTCAGGGATCAGTGGTAATGGTGATACATACACGCTGAGCGCTAAATTTGAAAACATTGGCTCTCTAAAAACACGTGCACCCATTAAAGTGGGTGGTGTCGTGATTGGTCGCGTTGAAAGTATTTACATTCACCCGCAAGAGTTTTTACCTGTTGTGAATATGAGTATTGATGCGAGCTACGAGTGTCAGTTTTCTGATACAACCTCGGTCTCTATTTTAACATCAGGCATTTTAGGTGAGCAGTACCTTGGCCTTTCACCAGTTATTGCTGCTGAATCAGCGAAGCAAAGTTGTTTAGGGAATGAGGTGACAAGTAATGCAGGCTCTGAATTAGATGACTTATTCGGTGTTGAAAGTGTCGCACTTAAAAATGGTGACATGCTGACTGATACTAAGTCGGCACTGGTACTTGAAGAACTAATTGGTCAATTCCTGTTTAACCAAGGTGGGGAATAATCATGTTTAAGAAGTTTTTAATGGTTGCAGCAGGTTTAGTGATGTCTGCTCAAGTGCTGGCAGCACCAGAGGTGGATTTAACCAATCCTTATAAAATGGTTGAGCAGGTTGCTGATAACACCTTTAAACGTGTTGCAAAAGACCAAGGCATTATTTCTACAAATAAAGAGCACTTACGCGTTATTGTTGAACAAGAGCTGATGCCATATGTAGATTACAAGTATGCGGCTTATCGCGTGCTTGGTAGCTATATTCAAAAAGTACGTACCATGACAGATCCAGCTGAGAAAAAGCAGGCAGTTGAGCATATTAAAACATTCATTGATGTATTTCAGCGCTATTTAGTAGCAACTTATGCCGGTGTGTTTACCCAGTATAAAAATCAAAAGGTGGAGTTCGGAGAAGCCCGCAGTTTTGATGGAGATGACGTTGCAGTTGTGAAAACTCGTATTGTTGAGCCAGGTAAGCCAGATATTAAAATCGACTTCAAGGTGCGCAAAGGAAAAGGCAATGAGTGGCGTGCATATGACATGATGGCAGAGGGTATTTCATTACTTGATGCGAAACAAACTGAATTACATGGTGTGCTACGTCAACAAGGTATCGAACATGTCATCGATCTTCTAGATAAAAAGAGCCGTTTACCAGTTCAATTCAGAGGTGATGATGGCAACTAATTTGCAGTTTTCACCTCAACAAGAAGGTGTGGTAGCGATTAAGGGAGAATTAACCCGAAATAGCTTAATAGATGAACGCCTTCTTAACCAACAGCTACAAAGTACGCAGTCAGTCCTATATTTTGACCTTTCTGAGGTTTCTAGGGTTGACACGGCGGGCTTAGCTTGGTTAATTCACTCTTTAGGTCTTTTGCAACGCCAAGGTAAGCGCCTTGAGCTGAAAAATATACCTGAGCAACTGCATAAATTGATGGAGTTGGGTCAGGTATCTAACTTATTTGAGTGAATCTAATGGAAACAAACCAAGTCGAAGCAGTATTACAAGAAGCATTGTCACTAGAAGAAGTCATAGTTAAAGCCAATGGTAGTCACTATGAGGTGATTGCAGTTGGTGAGTGTTTTGACGGGGCGAGTCGAGTTAAGAAACAACAGCTAGTTTACGGCCCTTTGATGGATGTAATCAAAGACGGCACCATTCACGCTTTAAGCATTAAAGCCTTCACGCCAACAGAGTGGCAAAGAGAACGTAAATTCATCCTTCCTCAATAACGGAGCCACAATGGATCAATTTGTTATCCAAGGTGGCACCACCCTAGCTGGTGAAGTCACAATTTCGGGCGCTAAAAATGCCGCCCTTCCTATTCTTTTTGCAGCCTTACTTGGTAATGGCAAGAGTATTTTCTCGAATGTACCTCAGCTTCGTGACATAGGCACAACTGAAGCGCTGCTAAAGACGCTTGGTGCAGAAGTAAAGTGGCATGGAGATAATCTTGAAGTCGACGGAAGTACTGTTGATAAAGTGCTAGCGCCATATGAGCTTGTAAAACAGATGCGTGCATCTGTATTGGCATTGGGGCCTTTATTAGCTCGTTTTGGACAGGCCCAAGTTTCTTTGCCGGGTGGTTGTGCCATAGGTGCTCGTCCAGTCGATTTACACATTCGCGGTCTTGAAAAAATGGGCGCAACTATAAATGTAGAAAACGGCTATATTAATGCGACGTCTTCGGGTCGGTTGCAGGGTGCTGATATCTACATGGAAACCGTGAGTGTAGGCGCGACCGAAAACTTACTGATGGCGGCAACGCTTGCAGATGGTAAAACTGTATTAGAAAATGCGGCACGCGAACCAGAAATTGTAAACCTTGCTGAATGCCTAGTGGCAATGGGGGCAAAAATCTCAGGTGCAGGTACGCATCGCATAGAAATAGAAGGGGTTGAGCAGCTATCAGGGTGCGAACATAAAATATTACCTGACCGAATTGAAACGGGTACTTTTTTGGTGGCTGCAGCAATGGCAAAAGGTGAGGTGTTATGTCGTAACACTGACCACCAAAGTTTAGAGCCTGTGCTTGAAAAACTGAGAGATGCCAATGCGCTAGTTGAGGTTCAACAAGACAGCATCTACATCGATATGCGTCAGCGCGAGTTAAAAGCTGTGAACATTAAAACCATGCCTCACCCCGGCTTTCCAACGGATATGCAGGCGCAGTTTACGGCTATGAATGTGGTAGCGAGTGGCAGTGCAACGATTACAGAAACGATTTTTGAGAATCGCTTTATGCATGTGCCTGAATTACAGCGTATGGGTGCAAATATTCGTTTAGAAGGCAATACAGCGATTTGTGGCGATACTGAAAAGTTATCGGGTGCACAAGTCATGGCGACTGATTTACGTGCGTCAGCGAGCTTAATTTTGACGGGTATTGTTGCACAAGGCGAGACTGTGGTTGATCGTATCTATCATGTTGATAGAGGGTATCAACGCATCGAAGATAAGCTAAGTAAGTTGGGTGCGAATATTAAACGCCGTCACAACTAATTATATCAATCCTCAAAGTAGAACACCTAATTAAGAGAATTGGTATTACAGCTTTTATATTCTAAATTAAAAAAGCGACCTATATGAGTAGGTCGCTTTTTTTGTATATGTTTTGGTATGAATTAGCTGAGTTCACGAATTGAATTAGTTGGTGTTAATTTCTAGCTCAGCAACAGTCAAAGTAATAGTTTGGTGTTCACCATTTCTCAGTACCTCAAACTCAAGTTCAGTGCCAGGCTTAGTATTACCAATAAACTGTAATGTTTTTTGTGGGTTAGAAATCGATTGACCAGCAACTTTAACAATAATATCTCTATCTTGCATACCCGCTTGCCAAGCAGGGCCTAACGGGTCCAGTTCGCTGATCAACAAACCAACAATCGGAGTATATAAATCGGTTACTTCATTACCTGAGCTATCAACGGCTGTGCCTCTAAAACCTAAGTACCCGCGAACGACTCGACCATCCGCAATAAGCCTTTGCATGACTTGCTTAGCTAATTGGTAAGGTACGGCGAAGGAGATCCCTTGTATGTCTATATTTAAGCGAGTTCTGAATTGTGCTGAGGTAATACCAACGAGAGTACCGTTTGAGTTAACTAAAGCCCCCCCTGAATTGCCCACATTCACAGCCGCATCCATTTGCAGCAAATTGTTATATTGGCTATCAGTGAGTGTTTGCTTACCTGTGGCACTGATCACGCCTTGGGTAATGGTTTGGCCTAAATTAAGTGGGTTACCAATCGCTAAAACTACATCGCCCACGCGAGGAATAAACTCATCGTCGGTTGGGATTACAGGCAGGTGTTGGCCTGGAATTTTTAGCAAAGCGAGATCGGTGATGGTATCAAAGCCGATGACTTGTACATCATAGAAGCGTCTACCGTCAGTCAAGATGACCATGATTTGGTCTGCGTCATTAACCACATGGTAGTTTGTCAGAATATAGCCATCGCTCGACATAATCACACCAGACCCGAGTTCTTGTGTGGTGTTACGTCTTTGGTATCGAGGCATGGATGAAATACTTTCAGAAAAAATCGTTACTACGGCAGGTGAGGCTTTAGCGACTGAGTCGGCAAAGCTCATATGGCTGCTGGTGTAATGGCTTGGCATCGCGAGCTTTGGTAAAACGACGCTTTTTAGGTTTGGTGATAACCAAACCACTAAAAATGCGATCCCAAGGCCGACAAACAGAGGGGGAAGAATAAATTTAAAAAGTTTTAGCACGCCATCGCTCATTTTTATTCATTACACAACAAACAGTTATTTTATCTTACTGAAAGCAGAATAGTAATGATGGCACAAATAAAAATGCAGCGACAATAAGACGCTGCATTTTTATTAGCTAAAACTTAAAACAAGTTATTGAATTAGAATGAACACAGAGTCTCGTCCGCGTTTAATTCCCAATACGATGTTGCCTTGAATGTCTTCGATTAAGTTGCTCATATCGCGAATGTTCTTAACGCGCTGACGATTTACTTGCATGATCACATCACCTTCTTCAAGGCCAACTCGCAGAGCTGGTGAGCGCTCTTCGATACTAGAGACAATGACACCTTGGTTGCCGTTACGCTCGCCACTTTCCAGCACAGCACCACGTAGCATTGGGTGCACCTTATCTGCTTGAGCTTGCAGTTCGCCTTGGCCTTTAAGCGTTACTTCTATAGTACGTTTTCTACCATCGCGGAACACACCGAGCTCAATGGTTCTACCTTCACCTATGGTGGCGATTTTTCCTCTAAGTTCTTCGAAGCTTTGGATCTCATCACCATTCAGGCTGACAATCACATCATTGGCCTTAATACCGGCTTCGCTTGCCGCTGAGTCTTTTACTATTTGCATAACAAAGGCACCTTGCTGAACTTCTAAACCTTGTGCTTTAGCAAGGCCTGCATCTAATGTGCGACCAATAATACCTAGAGAGCCTCGACGTACTTGACCAAATTCGATAATTTGATCAACCAGGTTCTTCATCATATTAGATGGTATGGCAAAGCCGATACCGACATTACCGCCCGAAGCGCCAAGAATGGCAGTATTAATACCTATTAGTTCACCATTCAGATTTACTAAGGCACCCCCTGAGTTACCTTGGTTAATTGCCGCATCGGTTTGAATAAAGTCTTCATAGCCTTCGATGTTTAAGCCACTACGACCAAGCGCACTGACAATACCTGATGTCACTGTATGACTTAAACCAAATGGGTTGCCGATAGCAACCGAGAAGTCACCTACACGTAACTTGTCAGAGTTAGCTAGTTTTACCTCAGTAAGATTGTCCGCGTCGATTTCAAGTAATGCGATGTCAGACTCTTTATCACGACCAACCAACTTAGCATCAAATTCTCGTCCATCTTTCAAAGTAACAATAATTTTGTCGGCTTCATCAATAACATGGCTGTTTGTAACTACGTATCCTTCATCAGCATCAATAATCACACCCGAACCTAAACCACTGAATGGACGTTTTTGGTTACGAGGTTGAGGGTTGCCAAAAAAGTAGTCGAATGGGTCGACACGACGGCGGACTTCTTTTGCGCCAGAAACCTGAATACTGACAACGCCAGGCGTAACGCGTTCAAGCATAGGTGCTAGGGTAGGCAATGATTGACCGTCTACAGCAACGGGAAGTTTGGCTTCAACTGCTGTAGGAGAAAGAAAAAGGGCAGTTGAAAAAATAGCAGCAGATAATAACGATAGTTTTAGTTTCATAGTCAATAAGTACTCCGAAAAGTAATAACGCCCATTTTCTTTTAATCATTAAAAAGCGGGCATATATCATTGATGATAGGTAAGTAAACTTTTTGCTTTCTTACCAGTTCGTCATTTTTGGTAACTGTACTTACTGACTATGGGGGCTAAAAAAAGTTCATCAAGAGGCTTTTGATTGCTCAACTTCTGAGCTTTCGCCAGAGAAAATACCTGTTTCACCTTCGGCATAATCGCTTGGTTGAGCTGACAATGTATCGTTTTTCGCTTCACGGCGGCGCTCTGGGCGGCTTTGTAACGAGGCTTGCAGTTGCTCCGTGGTTTCTTTTGAGAAGAAAGGCTCATCAGGCATAGCAGGTTTAACATTTAATAGTGCTTTATCTGTTTCTTCGACATGGATTAAAAGCTGTGAGTAACTGTCTTGCATTTTAGTCATTAACTTCTTAGTGCTTGCAAGGTGATCTGCTACTTCTTGGCGGTATTGCTCTAATTCGTGCTTTGCAGATTGTACTTGTTGTTCTAAATCGTCATGCTTAAGTTGTTTTTTAGTGATCATTGAACCTAAGAAAAATGCAGCAATAGCAACTACTACAATTAATCCTAACCAAGCAAATGTTGTCATAGAGAGTCTCCTTAAAAATACGCGCTCTATAAGTGTAGCAATTATTCGGCTACGTAATAAAAAATGTAATTCAAACTATCAGCTAAATATACGCGGAGTTTTGATGCGTGTTAATATATGCCTCAAATAAAAACGCTTAGTTTGTGAAAAATGATGACACCTTGGGAAAAATATCAACAAGACCTACAACGAGATGACTTTCAATATGATGCGGCACAAGAAAACGCAGTAAAGCATTTGCAGCGTTTGTACGATGATATCGTGAATCAACCTGAACAGCCCCAAGGTTTCTTTTCTCGCTTATTTAATCGTCAACCACAGCAAAAAATTACTGGCCTGTATTTTTGGGGCGGCGTAGGGCGCGGTAAAACATACTTAGTTGATACCTTTTATGAGGCATTACCGACAGACAGAAAAATGCGAGTGCATTTTCACCGTTTTATGCATCGTGTACATGATGAGCTTAAAATGCTAAAAGAAGTCAAAGATCCACTTGAGACTGTGGCCGATATTTTCAAAAAAGAAACAGATATCATTTGTTTTGATGAGTTTTTTGTTCAGGACATTACCGATGCCATGTTACTTGGTGGTTTAATGCAGGCACTCTTTGCACGTGACATTATTTTAGTCGCGACCTCTAATATAGTACCGGACGAGTTATATCGAAATGGTCTGCAACGTGCTCGTTTCTTACCAGCCATCGCCCTAGTGAAAGAAAACACCGAAGTCGTCAACGTAGACTCAGGCATTGATTATCGCTTGAGAACGTTAGAGCAAGCCGAAATCTTCCACAGCCCGCTCGATGCACAAGCAGATAAAAACCTGTTTGAGTATTTTGATAAGCTCTCACCTGAACCGGGCAAACTTGATGAAGCCATCGAAATCGAAGGGCGCTTGATCAAAACCCGAAAAGTTGCCGATAGTATTGTGATGTTCGATTTCACACAAATTTGTGAAACGGCGCGTTCACAAGTAGACTATATGGAGATCAGTCGTATATACAACACTGTGATCCTTTCTAATGTAAAACAGATGGGACAGCAGAATGATGATGCTGCCAGACGTTTTATCGCTTTGGTTGATGAATTTTATGAGCGTAATGTGACACTTATTATCTCAGCCGCCGCACCGATCACAGAGTTATATACCGATGGCACACTTAATTTTGAATTTAGGCGCTGTATCAGTCGTTTACAAGAGATGCAGTCGCACGAATACCTCGCAAGAGAGCATCTCGCCTAAGGTAAATTTCTCGCTCAAATCAACGCGATTATTTTTTTTGTAGAAAAAACAGTCGCGCACTGGAAAAGCCTCTTCTGTGTTGCTATAATCCGCGGCCTGCCACGTTGCGTTCTATAGCCCTCGTCGGCTTAGCCACCGATTTGAGCGGCATAAAAGTCTTAAACTCGAAGGGGTTCAAGCACTCATAGTAAAGCGGTAACTTTTTGTTACCTGTGGTTTTAATTTGAAACATTGGATTTTATTTAATGAAAACGTTTGTTGCTAAGCCAGAATCTGTAAAACGTGACTGGTACGTAGTTGACGCTGAAGGTAAAACTTTAGGTCGTATCGCTACTGAAATCGCTCGTCGCCTACGCGGTAAGCATAAAGCTGAGTACACACCTCATGTTGACACTGGTGATTACATCATCGTAATCAATGCTGAGAAAGTTACTGTAACTGGTAACAAAACAACTGATAAAGTGTACTATGCTCACACTGGTTTCCCAGGTGGCCTTAAGTCTATCACTTTCGACAAGCTTCAAGCTAAAAAGCCTGAAATGATTATCGAAAAAGCAGTTAAAGGTATGTTACCAAAAGGCCCTCTAGGTCGTGAAATGTACCGCAAACTAAAAGTATACGCAGGTTCTGAGCACGCTCATGCAGCTCAACAGCCTCAAGTACTGGACATTTAAGGAGCTAACTCATGGCAAATCAATACTACGGTACAGGTCGTCGTAAAAGTTCAAGTGCTCGCGTATTCTTACGCCCAGGTACTGGCAACATCGTAATTAATCAACGTTCTATCGAAGAATACTTCGGTCGTGAAACTTCTCGCATGGTTGTTCGTCAGCCTCTAGAGCTTGTTGAAATGATTGAAAAGTTTGACCTATACATCACTGTTGCTGGTGGTGGTTCAACTGGTCAAGCTGGTGCTATCCGTCACGGTATCACTCGTGCGCTTATGGAGTTTGACGAGTCACTACGTCCTGCTCTACGTAAAGCTGGCTTTGTTACTCGCGACGCTCGTAAAGTTGAGCGTAAGAAAGTGGGTCTTAAGAAAGCACGTAAGAACACTCAATTCTCGAAGCGTTAATTTTTTACGTTTACAAGAATTCAAAAACCCAGCTTATGCTGGGTTTTTTGTTTTAAAAGTCCAAATATTTTTCATTTCCTATCCCAACCCACGTCAAACAATCTGTGTTCGACTTATTGTTTACCTAATATTTTCAATATTTATTGTAATTAGTGAAGATCTGACGATAAATCAGCGCTTTTTTTTGCTACAATTGCGGGGCAAGTAAAGTGAGTAAGGTTTGATGCCCTTTTGGGTACCCTCGTCTCCTCATAGATGGGGTTGATCTTGGTCAGTATATTGTGGTTATAAAAACGTTATCATAACTAACTAGCTTTCGAGGCTACGACTAAAATGGGTAGTAAAATCCATGCTTTATTAGTCTTGATACGGGTAATAACCTTGTTTTCATCAAGGTAATTATTTATGATCGCGTCTATTTTGTAGTTTCTTAATTTAACCTGCTGTAACTGATGTTCTCAATATAGCAAGTGTTGAGGATCATAGTGGAGATAAGTGGATGAGCAATGCGCCTGTAGACAACAGCCGACGTCGCTTTTTGACCATAGCTACCTCTGTTGTAGGTGGTGTTGGTGCGGCTGGAGCTGCTGTTCCTTTTATTGCGTCTTGGAATCCAAGTGAGCGAGCTAAATCTGCGGGTGCGCCTGTAGAAGTAGATATCAGCAAACTTGAGCCTGGACAATTAATTCGTGTTGAGTGGCGAGGTAAACCTGTATGGGTTATCAATCGTACGCCAAAAATGCTTGAGCAGATGAAAGCTCACGAAGGTCAACTTCGTGATCCGCAGTCTGAAGAGCCTCAACAATTAGATTCAGCTAAGAATGAATACCGTTCTAAGCGCCCTGAAATTTTCGTGGCGGTTGGTATTTGTACTCACCTAGGCTGTTCACCAAGCTTCTTTAATGGTGGCTTCGGTGAGTTCGTTGAAGGTACTGAATCAGGTTTCTTCTGTCCTTGTCACGGTTCTAAGTTCGACATGGCCGGCCGAGTATTCCAAGCGGTGCCTGCACCTCTAAACTTAGAAATCCCACCTTACACCTTTATTGATGATACAACCATTTTGGTTGGTGAAGAAGAGGTTGCATAATGGCTGGTAAACAAGATAACGCTTCAACAGGTGTTGTTGGTAACGTCATCAACTGGATTGATGACCGTATTCCAATGACGCGTGTTTGGAACATGCACATCGCGCAATATCCTGCGCCAAAAAACTTTAACTTCTGGTACTTATTTGGCTCTTTAGCAATTTTAGTACTAGTAAACCAAATTCTAACTGGTATCTGGCTAACAATGAGCTATGTTCCTTCTGCTGAAGGCGCATTTGCTTCAATCGAATACATCATGCGTGATGTTGAATATGGTTGGTTATTGAGATACATGCACTCAACGGGCGCCTCGGCATTTTTTGTGGTCGTGTACTTACACATGTTCCGCGGTATGATCTATGGCTCGTACCAAAAACCACGTGAACTACTATGGCTATTCGGTATGCTAATTTTCTTAGCATTAATGGCTGAAGCGTTCATGGGTTACCTACTACCTTGGGGTCAGATGTCATTCTGGGGTGCTCAGGTAATCATTTCATTATTCGGTGCTATTCCGGTAATTGGTGATGATCTAACTCAGTGGATCCGTGGTGACTACGTAATCTCTGGTGCGACGCTTAACCGCTTCTTTGCACTTCACGTAATCGCATTACCACTTGTACTCGTTATTCTAGTATTCCTACACATTGTTGCGCTTCACGAAGTGGGTTCAAACAACCCTGATGGTGTTGAAATTAAGCGAAAGAAAGGTTCTGTGGCTGAAGAAGATAAGCCTAAGTTCCAATTCCATGAATATTACACAAACAAAAAAGATATTGTTGATGCAATCCCGTTCCACCCTTATTACACAGTTAAAGATGTATTAGGTGTAGCTGGTTTCTTAATCTTCTTCTGTTGGGTTGTGTTCTTTGCACCAGAGATGGGTGGTTTCTTCCTAGAAGCGCCAAACTTTGAAGCAGCTAACCCGCTGAAGACACCAGAGCATATCTTCCCTGTTTGGTACTTTACGCCATTCTACGCAATCCTTCGTGCTATCCCTGATAAGCTAATGGGTGTAATTGCAATGGGTGCATCTATCGTATTACTGGCATTACTGCCGTGGTTAGATCGTGGTAAGGTTCGTTCAATTCGTTACCGTAGTAAGTGGCACAAGCTGAACATTGCTCAGTTCGTTGTAACGTTCATCATCCTAGGTTGGGCTGGTGCGACACCTCAGACTGATTTGTCTACAGTACTATCGAGAATTACGACAGTAACTTACTTCATGTTCTTCGTATTACTATTTGTATACTCGAAGAATGAGCAGACTAAACCATTGCCTGAGAGGTTAACGAAATGATGAAGAAGCTAATTATTGGTTTATTCGCATTGCTGCCTACTTTTGCAATGGCAGCGGGTCCTTCGGTACCACTATTAGAGTCAAACCATGACTTAACTGACAATGCGTCTTTACAGCGTGGTGCTAAGTTGTTCATGAACTACTGTCTTGGTTGTCACCAAATGCAGTATCAGCGTTATGAGCGTACTTTCCGTGACATCGGTATTCCTGTAGAGATCGGTCAAGAAACGCTTATCTTTGATGGTTCTAAAGTTGGTAGTCATATCAATAATGCAATCAAGATCGAAGATGCTGCAACTTGGTTCGGTGCTCCACCGCCAGATTTAACATTAGTTGCACGTGTACGTGGCGCTGATTGGATTTACACTTACCTGAAGTCTTTCTATGTAGATGAAAGTCGTCCGTTTGGTGTAAACAACTCAGTATTCCCATCAGTGGGCATGCCACATGTACTTCAAGAACTTCAAGGTGTGCCAACTGCACGTTTTGAAGAAGTTGAAGAGCACGGTGTTAAAGTTCAAAAAGTAGTTGAAATCACAACAGATGGTTCTGGTGAGATGAGTGCTGATGAGTACGACCAAGCAGTACGTGACTTAACGAACTTTATGGCTTATGTTGGTGAACCAACTCGCTTAAAATCAGAAGCGCTAGGTTATAAGGTGTTAGGATTCTTAGTAATCTTATTTATCTTGGCCTTCTTCTTGAAGAAAGAGTACTGGAGAGATGTTCACTAATACAGTGATACATTCTTAAAGTAATTTTGTAATAGGGGCGCATGCCCCTATTGCTGTTTATAATGATTTATTACTTATTGTAATTTTAATGGAGGTAGGCATGGCCGTAGCTGCCAATAAGCGCCCTGTAATGACGCTTTTCTCAGGTGCTAACTGTATGTATAGCCATCAAGTACGTATCGTTTTAGCCGAAAAAGGTGTGAGTGTAGATATTCACTTAGCAGAAAAAGATAACCTGCCTGAAGCGCTTCACGAAATAAACCCATATGGCACAGTACCGACATTGATCGACCGTGAGCTTGGTTTATATGAAGCGAACATCATCATGGAATATTTAGATGAGCGTTTCCCGCACCCACCATTAATGCCTGTATACCCAGTAATGCGTGGTCGTAGCCGTCTAATGATGCACCGTATCGAAACTGATTGGTATACATTAGCAGCTAAAATCAAGCAAGGTGGCAGCGATGCAGATCAGGCTCGTAAAGAGTTAACTGAAGCCCTTCTTGCAATTGCGCCAATCTTTACTGAAGCTCCTTACTTCATGAGTGAAGAGTTCAGCCTAGTAGATTGTTACCTAGCACCACTATTATGGCGTCTACCTGAAATGGGTATCGACCTTAATGGTTCAGGTGCAAAAGAGCTTAAAGAATACATGCTTCGTTTATTTGAGCGTGATTCATTCCAAGCTTCTTTAACAGAAGCTGAGCGTGAGATCAGAGCATAATGACGCCAAATCGCCCATATTTGCTCAGAGCGTTTTACGATTGGATTGTCGATAATGAATGCACGCCGCACTTGGTCGTGAACGCTGAATATCCAGCGGTTCAAGTACCAACGCAGTTTGTACAAGATGGTCAAATTGTTTTAAACATTAGTCCTAGTGCAGTGACCCACTTTGATATGGATAACCAGCAGCTAAGCTTTAATGCCCGCTTTTCTGGTCAACCTATGCAGGTGTATGTGCCTATGGGCGCTGTACTGGCAATATATGCGCGTGAGAACGGTGAAGGTACCGTTTTTACTCAAGAAACCTTTCCTGAGTATGAAGAAGAGCCGCAGGTTGAATCTGAAGAGGTTGTTGAAGCCATTGAAGAGAAGCCCAAAGAGCCTGAAAAGAAAAAAGGCGCTCATCTTCGCGTTGTGAAATAAGTGCTTTAAAGCACTTATTTGTATTTTAAAAAACCCGCTTCGGCGGGTTTTTTATTTACAGTGCAAAAGGTTACCGATTGCGAACGAAGTGAGTACGGTTCTTTTGCGCAAGGTGGAATGAGCTGTTTTAGCTGGTGTTGAGGTGTTGAGGTGCTGAGGTAGAGGGTTAACTTTTCTTAGTGTTAAAATTTAGTTGTAATACATCCTGTAGCTTGGTTCCATCGCGCGTCCTGCGCTCACCTCCTCAAGCTGCGAAGCGTTGCTTCGGTCATTCGTCGCCCTTGCGCAAAGGAAATGAAGTGCTACGCACTTGTCATTAACCCTTTGTACGTAAGTTCGCCGTTGGAGACGATTAGCGTGACTTCATCGCGAAATCAATTCACCTTGCGCAAAGGAAATGAGTGCTACGCACTTGTCATTAACCCTTTGCACTATAAGTATTCAAAAGCTTTTACGACTCTTTTTACACCGTTGACATGACGAGCGATTTCAACTGCCATATCAGCTTCTTCTTCTGATACTAAGCCCATTAAGAAAACTTCGCTGTTCTCTGTGACCACTTTGATGTTATTACCTGTGATGGTCTCTGCAGTGAGTAGCTTGGTTTTAACTTTTGAAGTCAGCCAAGTGTCATGGGTTTGTGTGGCGATGCCAATGCGTGTACCAATGCGCAATTGGTTATGGATATTCTTGACGGTAACAGCATTCCTGACAGCTTGTGTAGCTTGCGACATTAGATTATTAGAAGGTACTTGGCCAACAAGTAAAATGGTGCCATTGACACTGACGACACTGATATTAGCTTGCTCACTTAGATTAGGTACTCTTTTAAGCGCTAAGGTCGCTTTTATTTCAATGTTGTTATCGTCTATTTGCGAGCCTATGGTACGTCTATCATTGGCGGCAGACACAGCACTGGCTGTACCAGCTACAACGGCGGCAGCGCAGCCTTGAAGGAGGATAAGAGTGGTAATAATTATTAGGTGTTTAAATGGCATTACTGATCATCCTGAGGGAACAAGGTGTTATCAATTAATTGACTAAGACAGTGCACATTGAATAAGTTTGACTCAATAATACGGCTAGGGCGCTTACTTGGTGTCAATATCTCAACGTCATTAGGGCCGAGTAGGCCAATTAACTCCCCCCCTTCATCACCCACTAGCGCAATGACTTTCATGTCTTTGGTAAGCGCTGCTTCTACTGCAGAAATAATATTCTTTTCATTGCCATCAATAGCGAACACCACCAGTAAATCGCCTTGTTGCGCAAAGGCACGAACTTGGCGCGAAAACTTGTCGCTATCATGTTCATTATTATGCATGTCTAAGTGAATATGATTTTGTGATAAAGCGATAGCAGGAAGGCAAGGTCGCTCTGTCTCATAGTGGTTTATAAGCAGACCAGCAAAGTGCTCAGCAAGCATATTACAGCTAGACTCACCGCAGCAGATTACTTTATTACCATTAATTAAACCTTGCACGATTGTCATAGCTGCAGCTTCAAGAACATCAGGAAGGACTTCTCCTGCAGCGATTTGTGCTTGAATACTCTCAGTGAAAATTGTTTTTATTGATTCTTGCATAATTAATATATGTTTTTAATCCACTTTATATTATCTGAACTCACCCCTTCGATAGCAATAAAGTCTATTCGTATAGGTAAATTCTTTAGTTTTTTGCACTCTAAGTAATGATAAATACTTCTCTGCAGCTTTTGAAGCTTAGACCGGCTTAAAGCTGCAATAGCGCCACCGTAGCTTTGGCTTTTTCTATATTTGACTTCAATAAAAACTAGGGTGCTTTGATCTTCCATGATGAGATCTATCTCACCATATTTGCAATTATAATTACGAGCAACGGCTCTTAACCCTCGCGCCTGTAAATATTGCTCTGCTAGTTGCTCGTAGTGCATGCCTTTGGCACGTGTATTGGCAAACAATCCTTTTAGCATACAATCCCTTATTTAATGATGAATTAATCCCTTAAGCTTTCTTGGAAGCGATTATGATTTTGCATAAACAGCGGTGTTGGTTTTTGTTCTTCAAGTTGCACCAGTTGAATTTGTTTTTGTTTGTATTGTGCCCAGTTTAATCGCCTTTCAACGGTATTATTATTTTTAATGCTGAGTTTACCTGTTAGGCCAGAGTAAGCTTTACCAGGGATCTTAGCTAATTGTTTCAGTTCAGGGATAAGGTGAACGGCGTCAAAGGCCATGGCAAATAAGCGCTGCTCTATATCTGCTTGTTCAGGCCAGAGTGCATCGTATTGTGCTCTTAGATTAAACTTATCAACTGATTTGTTTAGCATCCAAGGCTGCTCAGTAAAGAATAAGCCTTCAAGGTCGCCTTTGTCAGTGTGATCCATACGCTTAGAGTAGCTTCTTGAGCTTGCGTATAGAGGAATGCGTTTGGCAAAAGTACTGACATTGACGTCAAGATAAGGCTTCAATAAACGTGTTTCGATGGCATCGCCTAGAATGTAGATGACATCAATATCCATGCGAGAACGCGTTTCACTCTCTACCTCTTTCCTGAATAGGCTTTTTACAGCTTTGATCCGCTCTTTAGAAGCGTCTACCTCAAGTAAGTTAGCTACGACTTTCGCCATATCTTTGCTATCTGTATATAGGCCTACTTCTGGTTCTATTAGGCTATAGTTTTGCCATTCATTTTTGAAATGATTAACGAGTCTTAAACCCGATAGTGTATCTGGTGCCAATAACATAGGCTTTTGAAATTTCTGCGATAAGAAATGCACCATAGCTTGTTCGACTTCATGCTCAGGATTCAGGGCAAAAAAGTATTGTTCACCTGCTAAGCTAGAGGTTTCTGAAGTATTTAAGTGAAGAGTAGGTGTGCTTTGAATGGCGCTGCTGTTACTCACTTTTTCAATGTTGTCTTTAAGTAACGGACCAATGATAAAGTCAAATTGTTGAGTGGCGAGTTGCCTGTCTATGTCTTCAGCACTGAGTTGCTCGTCAATAAAAGTGATTTCTGTAATCTCACTGTGATCCATTGCTGCTAAGAACCCATTTTTTAGGGCGCTGCCTAGGCGTTTACTACTACCGCTTTGGGGTAGTAGTACAGCGATACGTTTTGCCTGATAGGGGGCAAGATTTACCGCGTTTTGAACTTTCTTAGGCAAAATGTAAGTCGCGGGGTGATTAACAAACCGACGCTGCCAATTATTAAGCGCTTGATGAAGTTGTATACCTGAACCGATATAAATTTGTTGGTATTTTGCTAATTTTACCCAGCCTCTTTGAACCACAGTACCCCGGTCGAAGCGCTCTAACGCATAAGATGAAAGTTGTTGCAATGCTTGCCAGATTTCATCATTTAAATTTGCCACCTCTACCTTATGAGTGAAGCTTAAATCGGCCGTTTTAAAATAATAGGTAAGCGCTTTTTTCGGCATACCTTGAGATGCATAAATACGGCCCATTAAATACTGGTGCCACGCTTTATGCTCAGGTAAAGACAAGCGTTCTTTTAAAGTTTTAAGAATGTTGAGTGCTGTACTGTAATTATTAAGTTCAGTTCTTGCTAGTGCGATATAAAGTTTATTTTGCACATAATCGACAGTTTCGTTTCGTTCTAATGCGAGGCAGGCTTGTTCTAAAATAGGCCAGTTTTGTTCTTTTATAGCATTTTCACGGGCACTATAAAGCAGCTGGATACGAGATGCGCCTTGTTTGGCTCGCGCTTTGTTAAGTAGCCCTTCCGCATTGAGGACTTCGGGTGCTTGAGTTTGCGGCTGATTCTGCACCGCACGAGGTTGAGCTAGTGATTTTTCGGTTGTACTACACGCCGATAAACCCGACAATACACCTATTACAAGACAAATTACTTTCAGTCGCACCGCAACTTCCTAACGATAAACATTCCTCAAAGGGATATCTTACTGACTGAAACTGGAGAGCTCAATGACAAAAGCACAGAATACAGACAAAATTGGTACCCTTTACGTGGTCGCAACACCAATCGGTAACTTGGCCGATATCAGTGAGCGTGCTTTAACAACTTTAGCAGAGGTTGACTTAATTGCCGCTGAAGATACGCGTCATACTGGTAAGTTATTGAGTCATTTCAATATCAAAGCAAAAACCTTTGCGCTGCATGATCATAACGAAAAACAAAAAGCACAGCAGATTTTAGATTGGCTAAACGAAGGGCTTGATATTGCATTAGTGTCAGACGCGGGCACACCGCTTATTAGCGACCCCGGTTATGCAGTTGTGAATTTATGCCGCAATGAAGGCGCTGCGGTCACGCCAGTGCCTGGTGCTTGTGCGGCGATCACCGCATTGTGTTGTTCGGGATTACCGACAGATAGATTCCAATTCATTGGTTTTACACCGGCGAAAAGCCAAGCCCGTCAGCAATTCTTTGTCGATGCGTTTGAAAGTGGCATTACCAGTATCATGTATGAAAGTACGCATCGCATTATGGCCAGTCTTGAAGATATGCAAACCGCATTAGGCGCCGAGCAGCATGTTGTATTTGCAAAAGAGCTGACTAAAACATACGAAACTTTCTTTAGTGGCTCGGTGGGCGAATTGATTGAGTATTTGACCAATGAGCCAGAGAAGCAGCGAGGTGAGCTAGTTTTAATGCTGCCTGGGAAAGCCAAACAACAAGACGAAATACCAGCCGATGCACGTAAAATGCTGAGTTTACTTGAGCCTGAAATGCCGCTGAAAAAAGCCTGTGGTGTGGTTGCTGAGTACTTTGACCTTAAGAAAAATGCACTATACAAAGCAGTGATAGCCGATAAAGACGATTAACCGCAAAAAAGCGTGTGATTTTACTGTATCTTGCGTATAATCGCCCGCCTGAGTCAGCCGGATAATCGCTGCCTGTGACGAAAATGATCAGGGGGAGGAAAGTCCGGGCTCCACAGGGCAGGGTGCCAGCTAACGGCTGGGGGGCGAGAGCCTACGACAAGTGCAGCAGAGAGGAGACCGCCAACTTAGGTTGGTAAGGGTGAAAGGGTGCGGTAAGAGCGCACCGGGCCACTGGTAACAGTTGGTTGCAAGGTAAACTCCACCCGGAGCAAGACCAAATAGGGTTCCTTATGGTGTGGCCCACACCGGAACCGGGTAGGTTGCTTGAGCCTAGTAGCAATGCTAGGCCTAGACGAATGATTATCACCTCGCAAGAGGGACAGAACCCGGCTTACAGGCTGACTCACACCCAACCGTAAATGTTTAAGATTTAAATATTTACGGTTGGGTTTTTTATTTGTCTCAGAAAAATTTTCTCTTCTTTCTACTACTAATCTATGACTAAATAGCGTCTTTGTTTATTGCTTAATATCTTTCTCTCTGAGTAGTTAAGGCTTTTCTCTAAGAGTAACCTTCATATCTTAAAAGCTATTTAACGGTTGGTATAAAAATGCCACCTCGGTTGGGTGGCATTACAGTCTTGTTCTAGTTGCTAGAAACTAAAATGCGTTTGCATATTCAATGCGAGATTTAATGCTTGGGTGAGTAGATAAGTACTTACTCCATGCACCCTCTTCATCATTCTCTAGTTCAATGCCTGCTTGCTCAACGATTATTTCTAACGCTTTGGCAAACTCTTTAGGGTCGAGGCCGTGCTGCTTCATATGTTGTAATGCATATTCGTCAGCTTCTTTTTCCATATCTTGTGAAAAGCGTTGCTGCAAAACAGTCGAACCCGTTCCGAGTAACACTTCGGCGAAGCCTTCTAAATCACCGAATATCATCGCAAAGGCAATTGCACCGACTGCGGCTTGCGCTGCCATTCGAATACTATGCTGCTTTTCAACATGGCCTATCTCATGAAGTAAGACAGCTTGTAGTGCTAATGGATGTTCTTGCATGCTTTTAACTAGATCATCGGTCACTATGATTTGGCCATGCGGGAGCGCAAACGCATTAGCACCAAAGAAATCAGACTGATAAAAACTTAGCTTAAAGTGGTCTTTTGATAAAGACAGTTTGTGCAAACTATCGTCCCAAAGTTGAACCACAGCTTGCTGTTCTAGCTCTGATAAAGTGGTTGGCTCGAGCACTGCTTTTTCTATGGCAAACATAGCTTGCTCACCCATCTCTTGCACCACTGAATCGGGTACTAAGTCGTAGGTTTGCACGGCAAACTCTGGCACGGCCTTGAACATGATACAGTAGATTAAAATAGGGCTAAGAACGATGGCGCCAACTACGGCGAATAGATTTTGCTCTAATTTTTCTACCAGCTTTAAACGTTTGCGCTTGGTTGGCCAGCGAAACTTGGCATCTTCTGGTAAAAAGCGGCTACCATCACTGAATGTAATTTCTTGAGATTGGCCTAAGATAGGCTCTCCTAAAACCGCACTTACAAAGTCGTAGCTTTCTTGTTTACCGTCTTCATGATTCAACATCAGCTTAGAGTCAAATACCGAAGCTGAGCAGTTAACAGCTTTGCTACTACCTGCGGGATATAATGTACCTAATATCTTCATATGCTTAAGTTAGAGAAATATCTACGTCAAACACATTCGCCGCTTCTTCAGCTAAAGAAGATTGCGACTCTCGATATACTTCCATTACCTGTTCGGCATTTTCAGATAATGTGATTGTGGTTGCTGCTGCAAGCATTTTCGCTTTACGTACTTTTGTCCAAGGGAAGGCAAGACCAAGCGAGAAGATAATGGCTAGCGCATTTGTTGCAAGTAGCATTGAGTATTCCACAGAGTCCAGTTTTGACTCAAATGTCGCGACATCTTCTAGTTGAGCGTTAGCAAAAATATGATTACGGATTTTACTTTGGTAAATACCTGCAAGTAGGCTGATCGCTAAGAAGTTAAAACCTAGTGAGATAAACACCATGGCTACACCAAGAGATCCAGGATCACCAAAACTTCCTGCTACGCCAGCAATAATTGCACTTATGACACCAAAGCCAATTGCAACAATTAAGCATCTCAATACTGCACCATAGTAGCGGCCTGCTGAAAGTTCGACTTTTAGGGCTTTGTTACCGTATTCAATATTATTATGAATATAAGTGTCGATTTTTTTCATCACCCAAGGCATCGCGATATAAAGCGTTAATGCCCCGACGATTGGCAGTAACACAAAATGTGTCAATGCATCTAAGTAACTCCCTTTAAAGCCGAAGCGCACATTACGGTGGCTCGTCATTCTTAAATTGAAGCGTAAACTTTGATTGATTAACCAAGGGATTGCGACTGCCCAAATTAAGAAAAATGCCACAGCCATTGCAGGGCTATACGTCGTTAATATGATGTATAGTGCAAAAATAGCAAAAGCAATAATACGGCCTTTGAGAATTTGCATAGGGGTCGCTAAATAATTGAAGCGATGACCGTCAATTGAAGTGTGGCCATAGAAGTACTGCTTTGTTCTTACCGTTGCCCAAGCCGAATAAATACCGAGGGTGAGAATACTGAGTAAGATGTTTACCGTCCAAATACCAAAATAGTCTTTGGTGTTACCAGTGAATAGAACTTGATGTGTTTTTTGCTCAGGTTGAGCGAGTTGGTTTATTTCTTCCATAAGAATTATCCATGTTGTTATAAATCGGCGATAAAATATACCATTTGTACCTAAAAGAAAAGACTATCTCAAAGGGGAGTTCAGGTAATACCTTATAATCGAACAGTTTTTTATTATTGTGGTTCAACACACTTTTATAGACTTTCGATTTATATGCTTCTAACCTTTTACTATTCTTGCGCTATAAGCACACAATATGACTCGTCTAATTATTTCAGCGTTTTTGCTGTTCTCTTGCGTTTTTGCCTCAGCAAAAACCACTATTAAGGTTGTTGACCAGCTTAATCAGCCACTTGCAGATGCGGTGGTAAGTTTTGTTTTAAAAGGCGAACAGACTCGAGGCGCAATGAGTTCAACGCCCTATGTGATGGATCAAGTCAATAAAGCGTTTTTACCACATGTGCTAGTGGTGCCAAAAGGGGCGAAGGTAAGCTTTCCGAATAGTGATGATATTCGCCATCATGTTTACTCTTTTTCTGAAGCCAAAACATTTGAGTTAAAGCTTTACCACGGGCAGCCTAAAGCCCCGTTAGATTTCTCCGAGCCTGGTATTGTGGTGCTTGGCTGTAATATTCATGATTCGATGGTGGGTTACATTTACGTTTATGATGATAAGCCTGCAATAAGAACCTCAGCGTTAGGTTTAGTGACTATGCCTTATGCCAAAGAGCAGCTTGAAGCGATCACTATTTGGCATGCGAGAGCAAAAATTGGTGTTGAGCGTCTGCGTACAATTAAAATTGATGATTTAAAGTTTGTTGATGGCAATAGTGAGATCGCACTTGAAGTGAACCCGCCAGAGAAACGAGATAGTTTCGAAAATCTATTTTCTGACTCAGTTAACGAAGATAAGTTATGAAACTAGCTATTGCTCATACTCTGTTAGTTATTTGTCTTTCTGTGAGCTTTGCATCGCAAGCTAGTGGTAAATTGCTCGGCACGCCGGGTGTTTCACAAGTCGAGGGTGCTGCGGGGGCGGGTTGCTCCCTTGGGCACAACTAGCTGGCTATGCCACTGAAGATGAGTGGTCAATATCTGGGTTTTGCACTAAAGCCGATGTGGATGATTTCTCTTTGAATGTGTGTGGCGCGCAAGCAAACTTTTTCAACAGGCTAGAGCTGAGTTACGCTAAACAAGATTTCAAAGTTAACCCGCTGAATACTGAGCTTTCACAGAGCATTACCGGCGCTAAGATCAGGCTCTATGGCGACTTGGTTTATAGTCAATGGCCGCAACTGGCGTTTGGTGTGCAATATAAAAAGCTAGATACTCCAGGGGTTGCCAATGCGCTGGGCACAGCAGATATATCAGGTTATGACTATTATCTTTCTGCCAGTAAATTACATTTAGGCGCGGCATTTGGGTATAACCTATTATGGAATACCACGGTACGCAGTACGTCTGCAAATGAAATGGGGCTACTCGGCTTTGGCTCGGCCAACCATGATCGCAGTTTACAACTTGAGTTATCGTCGGCTGTTTTGCTTAACAAGCACTTAGCAGTGGGTGTTGAATATCGCCAGAAGCCAGATAACCTTGGTTTGCAAGAAAGCAATTGGCGCGATGTGTTTGTGGCTTGGTTTCCCAACAAGCATGTTAGTGTGACGGCGGCATATATTGATTTAGGCGCGATTGCAGCATTACCGAAGCAAACCGGTTGGTATTTATCTGTTACAGGATATTTTTAATCATGCGTAGAGTCCTTTTCATCATAGGCGCCTTATTAATAGTTAGTCTTAGCGGATGTTCGTCGAAGCCTAAGCTCAGTTTGTATCAACAACTCGGTGCTGAGCAAGGTATAGAGCGCATTGTTGATGCATTTATTAAGCGAATTGCGAAAGATAAAGCCATTTTACCGTACTTTGCTAAATCGAGCGTCAGTCACTTTCGCGCTGGCTTTATTACTCACATGTGTGACATCAGTGGTGGGCCTTGTGAATATACAGGAGACTCCATGATTGATATTCACACCGGCATGAATATCAATGAAGCAGATTTTAACCGTGTAGTCGAGTTATTGGTATTAGCGATGGAAGATGCAGGAGTCAGTTATCGTGAGCAAAATCGGGTACTCGCCAAGTTGGCACCAATGAGAAGCGAGATCATTAAGCGCTAGGCACTTTGAATCTTTTTCAGTGCTGCTAAGTGGCAAGTGAATGAGTGAAAATTCAGAATCTGTGCCCTTCATTGAGATGCATGTCCTATACTTTTCTCATGGTTAAATTTTTAGAGAAAGGTGTATGTCGGGTCTGTTGCTCAATGCATTCATACTGTCTATAAGCTTACAACTCTCTACACCTGATACTCAGTGGTATACCGAAGATTACCCACCTTTCAATTATCAAAGCCAAGGTCAGTTACACGGGCTAGCTTTTAATGTGCTCCGCACAGCGTATCAAAACCTTGATTGGCATATGGATGCGTCAAATATCATGCTAACCCCATGGCCGCGTGCTTATAAGGCGGTACAGCAACAAGCAAACAGTTGTGTATTTTCGATGACTTATACAGAATCTCGAGCAAAATTATTTAATTTTGTAGGTTTGGTGATTCCCAATACGGTTGCTGTGATTGCACATAAAAATAGTGGCATCTCGATTGAGCAGTTAAAACGAGATAAAACATTAACTTTTGGTGTTGTTAAAAACGATATTGGTCATCAGTCTTTATTGGATTTTGGGATCCCTGAATCTCAATTTGTTTATTTGAAAACAGGCCTTGAGCTAGTAAGAATGGTCGATTATAAGCGGGTTGATTTGATTGCATATGGTGATGCGATTGCGCGTTACCAATTTAAGCGCGCAAAAATAGACCCGCAAAATTATCGTTTGTTACTCCCTCTACTAGAATCAAAGCTTGGGTATGCATGTAATAAGGGTGTGCCGAAAACACTTCTTCAGCGATTAGACAAGGCAATCAAAGATGCTGTTTTAGCGCAGCCTGAGCTGTTGCAATATCATGATGTCGATGAATTATAAGGTAAGGTGAATGCCACTTAACCTCTAAATTCGACCGCTTAATTATTTACATTAATAAAATATTTGCATCTTAATGTTAAGGTGGGCATATTCTATTTAGGTTACAAAGTTATAATGGAAGCATCTACCTTTAGGGATTAAGGCCCACATAAATCGGATTATATGTGTCATTTCTTTGTGTCATTTTGTTTATTAGGATATGAATTAGGGTTCTAATTATGCTTAAGATGTCACACACTTTACTTTCTGTTTTTGCATTATCTACAACAACACTTGCCACTCAAGTAGAAGCTAATAGCTGTGAAGGCGAACTATTTTCTATTAATTCTGGTCGCGGTGCACCTGGCGTTTTATTTAGTCTGCAAGAGCAAGATAAAACGGCTACAGCGCTTTCAATGGCTGAATTTAGCTCAGCCGCCATGGCGTATGATTCTACATTAAATCGTATGTACTATGCGTCTTCACCAATTCCCTTTGAATATAAAGTGGATTTAAGCGGGTTGAATGTGTCAGAAGAAGTACTTGCGCAAATTCCGGTTCAGGGCGATCGCTTTAAATACAGCCGTCTGGCTTATTATGACTTTGCAACACAAACACACCACAGAGTTGAGGGCACAACGAAGTCGGTTATTGGCATGGCGTATGATGCTGAAAACGATCAACTTATCGCGAATAGTTATAGTAAGTTGTATCGTATTGATAAATCAAATGGCAACGCGACAACGCTCATGCACTTTGATGGCGTTGACGGGCAATATCGTGGCGATTTAGTGTTTAAAGATGGTGAGCTGTACTTAGTAACGTCAAGTTCAACTTATCTAATTGATCGTTCAGATCCAGAAAATTACAGCATGAGTAAGTTATCTGATCACAACCTTATTGCTGTGACAGGTGCGACGCTGGCTCAAAATGGTGACATGCTGATCAGTCGTACAGTTATTAACGATCATGGTCATAAAAACCAATCTGAATTGTATAAGTTGAACCCAGAAACAGGGGGCACCTGCTTAGTCGCTACATTACCGCTACGTATTAATGACTTAGCAACTAAAACAGATAGCGCAGTAGCATGCTATACGCAAGACCCTTGTGCATTAGACAACACAATTACGCTATTATCGAATACGATAGTGAACGACTTAGATCACACTTGGCGTACCTATGGTTTTGCTGATACGAACTTTTACGAGCCAGCAGTATTCACATCTGCACCAACGTTTAATGGTGGTCATGGCGGTGTGAATCGTCTGCAGAATGTTACGCCAACAAGCTTTGAAGTTGCTTTTAAAGAGTGGAATTACTTAGACCAAGTGCATCCAAATAAAGAGTCATTTGATTACATGGCCCTTGAGCAAGGTCGTTATACGATGGCTGACGGTACCATTCTAGAGGTGGGAAGCTTTGAACTAGATGGTACGAAAACATTCAAAGACATCAGCTTTGCAGAGAGTTTTGCGAATAACCCGTATGTCTTCTTGCAAGTACAAACTTATGAGGGGGGTCACACGATTGCGACTCGTGTGAAAGACACCTCAAATACTGGCTTTAAAGCTGCATTTTTCGAACAAGATACATTGAACGAAGGGCATACTACAGAAGTTGTATCGTACATTGCCATTGTGCCAGGTACAGGCTCGACGGGGTCACTTGAAACGCAATCTGGCAGCAAAGCTTATAGCCTATTCAGTGCGGATATAGATCATAACGGTGGTCAAATTGGTGAACACTTCTATGTGTTAGCTGAGGAGACATCTAAAGATTCTGAAACAGCGCATACCATGGAAACACTCCATGTTCTGGATGTTGCAGGCGTTAGCCTAGTTCAGCAAGTCAGTAGTAATGGTGGTGATAACTTAAGTATACGTCGTATTCAGCAGTAATAATCTCTCGTAACTTAAATGAAAAGCCAGTGTTTACACTGGCTTTTTTGTGTGCGTTTGTTAACTAACCTGAGCTCTGGATAATAAATCTATCTCCAGCGGCTACTTTCAACGTTAACTGCGTTGAATTTACTTGCAATAGGCCAGCTATTGACGCGTAAATTCGCCTTGTTATCGCTAAAAGTCTCCGGCTGCAGACTTGAAAAGCACTTTTTATTTCAATATCAATATGTTAGAAAATCTCTTAACCAAAGCTCAGGTTAACTAAATAAAAGGTTAGTCACTACGATGCTTGAAGCTAAAACTATGCTCTTTTACTGGTTTGCCATTGCCATCGATTGGTGTTGAATAAAATTGTACTTTCATTTCATCTGCTTGATTATCCAGCTCTATGTGAGCAAAGCCCCAGGTAAAACTCTTCGACCACACTAAGTCATATTCTGGATAACGCTTTTCTTGCTGCTCGGCAAAGGGGGTATGCGTGCCACGCATTTTTGAAGCTGCGCCACTGATGATAAGTGGTAGCTTAGGTTTGTTATTGCCCGGCAGTACGCGTGAGCAGTCATCGGTCAGTAGCTCTAAGTCGTGCTCATGACCTGCAATATAAGCATCCGCGTATAGGCACAACTCCGGCAAAATCAAGCGTCGCAAGACATGGCCTTCATCGTACTTGGTGCCGCCGATTGACCATAAAATATGGTGGCCGTAGACAATTTTCCATTTAGCTGTTGAGTTTTTTAAGCCTTTGGCAAGCCAAGCAAGTTGCTTGTGATCTTCTCCATTTACAGGCTCTTCATGTTTTTCAATGTCTTCCACGCTGGCAGCCCCAGAAGCCAAGGCTGACGCGAGTCCTTGCTCTGAGCCATCAGGCAACAGTGGCACTTCATAGAAGTGTTGACCCGACAGCAACAAATTGGTGTCGAGTACAAAAAACTCCACATCATTACCTGGTGAGCCTTTTTTATAGCTGTAATAGCCGCGCTCAGCCATGTAAAAGTTAGGCTGTGTTTTCATCCATTCTGTTTGCAGCGCAACGCCTTTACGAGAGGTTTTCCAATCGTGATTACCGAGTGCAGAGTAAACAACAAGATCCGGTTTTTGATCAAATAAAGGCTGTAATGGAGCTTTGATCAGATCGTTCATACGTTGTTGATCGTCTTTACCATCTTTTGCATCGGCGCCATCGGGATAAATGTTGTCGCCCAACTGAATGCCAAACTGACACTGTGCGGTCTTACAAAATTCAGCCATGGCTTTGCCGACAGGTAAGGCACCACCTTGCTCTGTGGCTATATTTGTACCGGGATAAACATAAATAGGTGCATGGCCAAATTCGTCAATCGGGCGATGCTCAGCAAGCCAGTCGGCTTTTTCTGCGGCGATAAACTCCTCTTTTGTTTTCGGTTTATCAATGTGCTTTTGTTTTGGATAATCGACATGGTAGCCACCATCTCCAAAAGCTAAAAAGGCGATATTTTGCTGTGTGTCTTTAGCGTGTAGCGCGACTGAGCTACAACCGACCGTAAGCAAAGTGGCTGTGATGAGAGAAGTTAACTGAGACTTTTTCATACTGCTGCCGCAAGCTTTTTACTTGCGGCTCCATAAAGTTAAAAATTTAAAAAGAGGTCAATGTGAAGCCCAGCTCAAACGAGCGACCATAGGTTTCGTATTGATAGTTATATTGACTTTGGCCGTGGTAAAGGTAGTAAGGCTCATCGGTTAGGTTGACCGCATTGAAATAGATCTGCGTTTGGTCATTAAAATAGTACTTGGCGCTGAAATCTAACTGAGTGTGTGCGTCTTGCATCACGCGGGCATCGTTATCTTCATGAGAGAAGCTTTTGCTTTTATAGCTTGCGCTTAAACGCGTACTAAAATGATCGCTTTCATAGCCGAACATTAAATTCGCAACGGTGTCAGACTGATTTGGCAGCTTGTCGTCGGCATCAATAAAAGTCCCATTTGCTGACAGCATCAGGCCATTTTTGAAGTTCTTTGTATAAGCAAGTTCAACGCCTGAGAGGCTGGCCTCACCCCCATTGACTGCTTGCATCACTTCTTTAAAGCCATCCCATTGCCCGTTATCTTGCACTTCTTCTGTGGCGATAAAGTTATCTATGTCTTTGTAGAAAACACCGGCTGAAATTACGCCAATATGACCCGGGTAGTATTCAATTGACCAGTCAAGGTTCGTCGATTCATATGGGTCTAAATGCGGATTACCGACTTCAGCCTTACGCTCGGTTTCAATCTGGCCATCTTCTTCGGTGGTTTCTGATTCAATGATTTGAAATGCCGCAGAATCTGAGAAGCCCGGTCTTGCTAGGGTGCTGGTGTAGGCAAAGCGCGTCACGAGTTTGTCATTAATATCGTAGCGAACAGTTAAATTCGGTAATAAATGACTGTAGTCTTTATCAACCGCCCAAGGGTTAATCTCAACACGCTCATCATCGTTTACTTCGTCTTTAATTAGCTCAACTTTGTTACCTGATGTGCTGTAATCAGTCGCTTCATAGCGCAGACCTGTGATCACTTGCCAAGCGCCCATATCGATAGTGAACATGGCGTAAGCGGCAAAGATATCTTCGTTGCTAGTGAAGCTTTTGCCTTTTGTTTCGATATCAGAATCTAATTGATTAACGTCAAACTCAGTGCGGTTGGTCGCGACAAAGCGCGCAATCTCAGAGCGCGATAAACCCGGGCCAAAAGCACTGAGTGACCAATCGGGCGATGGCGCAGCAAATTGCGCAGCTGTGGCATCGTTAAAGCCACCATCGAACACTGTCGTGCGCACATCATTGAATTTCTTACGTTGCGCATATTTTGCCCCAAATTTGAGTTGGGTGTTGTAGCCAGCTAAGGTAAAGTCCTTGCTTAAATCGAGCTTTAAACTCAGGCTTTCATCTTCAGTATTGTTGTTTTCCCAAACCAACTCATCTAATTCGAAGTTTTCGAGCTGGTGGGCATTGGCTGATTGTGTCAGGGCAGGGGCTTGGCCTAAGTGGCTGTAGCCGAGTGTAAAGTCTTCTCCCGCAAAATCGGCATCAATGCGATTGGGCTCTTCTTCAGAAGACTTAGAATACCCCACGCTATACTCCACAAACCAATCGCTTAGTTGGTGTTCGGCACCTGTTACTAATGACAAAATGGTTTGCGACTCATATCTGTCTTTGGTGTCACGATCCATTTCTGCGCCACTAAACTGTGCGCTTGCGTCGTTAAATTGACCTGAGACTAATGCACCTTTATCAAACTTATACTCATTGCGCAGACGGAACTCATCATCTGAGAACTCGCTATACAGTGTACGCAGGTAGTATTTGCTGAAATCATTGCTGTGCAAATCAAGGTTTAGGGCTGCACCTAGTCGTTCTCGTTTAATTTTATAGTGGCGTTGTTCAATTTCTTCAGCACCAAATAGTTCTACTTCTTCACCATTGTCGGTTTCAAGCTCGAGCATTTGCCAGCCACCATCGGTTTCCATATTGTGCGAGCCAAATTCTCGTTCAGACCAAGATAGGGCTGTGGCTATACCCAGATCAAACTGTTTGTTAAGGGTATAAACGTCGGTAAAGCTGGCAGAGAGCTTAGGGCTGGTGGCTTCAACTTGTTCGTTGTAAGTGGCTTGTGCACTCACGCTGTAGCTTTGACCTTCACGGTCAAAGGCACTTAAGCTTTTTACTTCGATGCTGCCACCTATGGCACTGGCATCCATATCTGGGGTAACGGTTTTACTGACTTCAAGGCTCTGCACCAGCTCGCTTGGGATCACGTCCATCGCGACACTACGAACACCAGATTCAGGTGAGGGCACATTTGCGCCATTGATGGTGACATTATTCAAACTGGGGTCGATACCACGAATGCCAACAAATCGGCCTTCGCCTTGGTCGCGTTGAATAAACATACCGGGTAAACGCTGTAACGCTTCAGCCGCATTTTGGTCAGGAAGCTGGCCTATAGAGTCGCTGCTGACAATAGACTTTACACCCATGGCATTTTTCTGGCGATTAAGCGCGCCAGCTTGCCCAGCGCGTTGACCTACCACAATGACATCTTCGATGTAGGCGTCTTGGTTCTCAAGTGCAATACGTTGAGTGAGTACTTCATTCTCTTTAATGGTGATTTGACGTTCGACACTTTTCGCGCCCAGATAATCCACGACCAAGGTATATTGACCAGCTGGCAGGTTTGTTAAGCGAAATCGACCATCTCGCTCAGAGCTGATGGTGCGGTTTAATTCTTTTATGCTGATCTTGGCCCCTTCAAAGTACACCGAATTATTGGCATCGGTAATACGACCTTCAAGGGTATTGGCAAAAGCGTGTGAACTTAATAATGCACAAGTGGTAGCTAATGCGATTTTAGAACGAGTAAATCTAGACGGTTTATGTGTTTTCATCTTTCTCTTCTCAGTTTGCACAGGAGTATTTGGGTTTATTGATAACGACGGCAAAAGTAGAGAACTCAGATTAAAGAAATATGTCAGTACAAAAGCAAAGTAGGCAAAATTCGCTAAAAACGAGGTTTTTCGTCGGTATTTTTTGCCTTATTGAGCCAATATGACCCCCTACAATCTTGGTGTGATTGTTTTAAGTGCCATAAAACATGGGGAAAAGTGCCGAGTTGTCATAATCGCAGCACCTTTGATGAGCTAAAGTGACCCTACGATAAAACCTGCCAGCTTTGTAGCATGGTGATACTTTTAAGTGCTTATTTGCTGTTATGACCGATTCATTTTTAAAACTTCACACGCGACTATTACTATTGCTAGGAGTGTTTATTGCCGCAGCAATATGCATGGTGAGCCTTTTTGGTAGTGCCAAGCCTGCCAACGAGATAGATTGGATTGACTGCTTTGGTGAGGGCGGTATCGCGGTGATGACCTTGATTTGGTTACTGGCCACCTTGCTCACCCGACCCAAAGGCAAGGTAACGAACTTATTGTTTCTTGGCTTGAGTGCTTTACATATTTCTTTGTTGCTCGACTTCTTAGATGAGTTTTATCGCTTTGATCTTGAATATGACTGGTTAACGAGTTTAGAAGCGCTTCCTGCGACTTTAGGAATGGGGCTGATGAGTTTAGCAATGTATTTTTGGTATCACGAACAGCAGGTCTTAAATCACCTATTGCAAAAGAAAGAGCGTTTCTATCGTGAGCATGGCTTAACAGATTTTATTACTGGTTTGTACCGCGCTGATTATATGAAAAAACAGGTCGCTCGCGAGTTGCACGCTTACCGCGACAGTGGTAATGGATTTTGTATGGCTTTACTTGATATCAAAGGGTTCAGTGAATTTAATCGTAAATATGGGGGCGTACGAAGCAATAGTTTGCTCTCAGATATTGGTCAGATCATCACGCTTAACTTGCGGGAGTCCGATTTGGCCTGCCGCTATGCCTCTGATAGGTTTATTGTGTTATTACCTGATACTGATTTAGTGGAAGCACATGCCGTGATTGAACAGGTGGCGCAAATGGTGGCCAGTCATACGCCGTATGATAATCATAATAGCGTATTGGGGTTTGAAGGTGTGCAATGGCAATGTATGGCAGGGCGCAAAGATGACGATCACAACACCCTGTTACAACGTTTAAGCCAAAGCTTAAAAGAACTCAAGGCGGTCGCGGCATGAGGCAAGTATTTGAAAATGACAGTCCTATTTTGGTAATGCAGCCATTATTACTGCCTTTGATTGAGATGGCTGAACAAAGAGGTGTGAGTAGTCATAAGTTACTCAAAGGCAGTCGTCTGTTTAATGAAGACTTACATCAGCCTAACAAGCGAGTGAGTTTTAATCAGGTAGCGCAAATTTTTGACAATGCTCAAACGCTCCTACGTCAAGATGGCGTGAGCTTTTTAGTGGCGAGACATTGGCTATTTAGCCAACCTGAAGCGGCTTTCCAGGCGCTACTTAATAGCCGGAATTTGTTAGATATGAGTCGAGTCTTACAAGTTAGGCAAGCGCAAATTTGGCCATTGATGTTCTTTCAAAGTTATCGTAGCGCAAATGCGCACCATTTTGTCGTGAATCCCGCGATAGCTCAGGTGTCAGCACCTTGCATGGAGTTTATGGCCGAATTTCTGATAGCCGTGATTGACCAATTATGCCGATGGCGCTTTGACATGGTGTCGCATTTGACAGTCAAGCTGCCCTATACTCAACCTGAACATGTGGAACAATACCAATCGCATTTGCAGCTGCAATATCATTTTTCACAGCCTTGTTTTATGGTGAGTGTGCCCACTACTTACATGTATCGGCCACAAACTTTAGCGTTAACTTCTATGCGTGGTTTCTATTTACAACAATCAAAGCATGCAGAAGCTCATGTTGGGTTTTTACAGTATGTTTGTTCATTACTCGCTTTGAACCCCAAGCAATCTGCAACTGAGCTCAGTGAATGTTTAGGTGTAAGTGTTGCGACGTTAAAAAGGAAGTTAAAAGCCCATAATACCAGTTTGCAGTTATTGAAAGATCAACTGCAAAAGCAGCAAGCGGTGATCCATATTAGTGAGCGTGGGTGCTCAAACGAGCAAGTTGCGCAACAACTAGATTATGCAGATGTGACAAACTTTCGCCGTAACTTTAAACGCTGGACGGGTATGACGCCCAGCGAGCTAAGAAAGTTGTTTAATTAAATTAATCCAGGTTCAGGCTAATTAAGTGCATCTGTGGCTTTACGCACAGCAAAAGTAAATTCAGTGCCTTTACCTAATTCGCTATCAACTTTGATCTCTGATTTTAATAAGCGAATAAGACGGGAGGTTATCGCCAGTCCTAAACCTGCATGGGTCTTTTTACAGCCCTGACTGTTACTTGCTTTGTAACGGGCTTCAAAGATATAAGGCAGCTCTTTGGCATTGATACCCAGTCCGGTATCACGCACAGCTAACGCATATTGTTTATTGTGTTCGCTGACTTCGATGGTGATGTTTCCTCCCGACGGCATATGTCGAATGGCGTTATCAATCAAGTTCGTTAGCACCCGCTCTAATTTGGCGATGTCAGAGTAAACTTGGGCATCAAAGGTTTTGGGTTGCACAGTTAAAGTAATATTGGCTTGCTCAGTTTTTAACGCGAACTTTGCCAGAATGTCATAAATCAACTCACCTAAATTAAACACTTCAAATTGTACATTGGCATGACCAGATTCAAGGTGTGCAAGCTCGAATATTTGGTCGATTAAGCTTTTCAATTGGGTGCAATTCTTCAGCGCAACTTGAAGGTAATGCATCTGTTGCTCGGGCTTAGCATGCTGCTTTTCAATTAACTCTAAGTACCCTTGCAATGAAGCAAGCGGAGTACGCAAATCATGAGAGAGGTGGGCCAATAATTGACGGCGTTGTGAGTCGAGTTCTGTGAGTTGTGCCATCTGCTGATTAATGGTCACCAGCATTTGATTAACGCTGTTGCCAAGCTGGTGGACTTCGTTATCAGAGTTTGACCACTGGGGCATAGTCAACTCAGTTAAATTGAATTTAGCCTCTTCTGCTTTGTGAATAAAGTCGCCAAGTTGTTTAAGAGGCGAAGTGATATAGCGAAACAATAACACCGCTACGAATAGTAAAATGATCACTAAGATCAACAAACCAGCAGAATGTTGAAATAAATGATCTGAACTACTGATCTGGGTAAAAATAGAGTCATAGGCTGAAGAGCCAATAATCACATATAAATACCCCTGAAGCGTGTCGTTGTTATAAACCGGTGCAACAGAGAAGATTTTTTGTTGATCAAAACTGCGCGGGTCATCGCCAAAAATTGGCAAGTTGTGTGGCTCTTCTATCAACTGTAACAAAGGGCGTAAATCGACACTTTGCTTTTTAACATCACCAGGTTTAGCGGAGTAGGTGACTAATTTACCGCTAGGATCGACAAAGTAAAATTCAAAAGACGGGCCCAGTACCATTAAGGTATGAAATAGGCTTTCAAGGGCCTTATAGTCGTAAACGCCTTGTTTTAGCAAGGGGTTGTCATTGGCGAGGTGCTCTGCAAGGCCTAAATGTAGTTTTTGCTCAGCTTGAGATCGAGACACTTCAGACACACATTGTGTCCAAGTCACAAACGAAATGAGTATGATGAAAAGCACCGTTGAAATGGTCAGACTGAGGCGCTGATAAAGAGATTGGATCATAATGATGCCTGTTGCAATGATTTGGCGTTAAGTTTGTAACCCACCCCCCACACGGTTTCGATAATGTCTTGTTGGCATAAGTTACCTAACTTACTGCGTAGACGGTTTATGTGTGAATTAACGGTATGTTCGTAACCTGAGTGGTCATAACCCCAAACTGATTCGAGTAATTGGGCACGTGAAAATACTTGATTGGGGTGTTTGGCAAAGAAGTGGATCAGATCAAATTCGGTTGCGGTGAGGTCAATAAGTTGATCATTGATAAAGACTTCATGACCTCCGGTATCTATTTGCAGCGTGCCTAACATCAAGGCAGTTGGCGCTGTTGCGATTGTATCAGTTGGCTGTTGCTGCATTTTGAGCAATTTTATATGGCGGATCTGTGCTTTGATCCTTGCTTGGAATTCTCGATAGCTAAAAGGTTTACAAATATAGTCATCGGCACCAATCTCTAGGCCAATTACTCTGTCCATCTCACTGCTTTTAGAGGTCAGTAATACCACGCTGATATGAGGAAATAGAGATTTGATCTCTCGGCAAACACTAAGACCGTCCATGCCAGGCAACATAATATCGAGTAGCACGATGTCGAAGTGGTCTTGCATTAATTTTGCCATGGCGCTTTCCCCATCGCTTACGTGCTCCACATCAAGTGCCAATTCTTTTAAATGCACTTGAACTAACCCTGCAATATCGAGATCGTCTTCAACGACCAATACTTTATGCTGCATATTTCAACCCTCTTAAAGTAAATCTCAGCTCTAATAAGCTGTGATTTACTTTGCAATGCCCATTACACGCCGTGTAATGGGCATGTAGGGCCTATTTCATTCTTGTTATTGTGACCATCATCAGTGGGTTATCGAATTTATGCGTGCTATCTAACACTGAGCTAGAGAGCCCGTCATCATTACCAACAACGCCAGGATGCATTGCGACCTTATCCATGGCTTCTCGGGCACTATTGAAGCCTTCTCCGCCATCTGCAGGACCAGGAATAGTGCCTTGTGCTTCAGTATTTGCTTCGGTACCTGCATCATACGCATGGGTACGCATAGAAATACTGTCGCCTTCTGCTAGGTTTGATACGTCCATAGCATTAAGACCGGTAAACCCATCATTTGTATTCACCATCATGGTAATTACAGACAATTTATAGTCTTCAAGGCTTTCGGTAGTGAGCATTAACTCTTGGCTTGCACCAGGTGCAAGTGGGGCATCTGCTGAACTCGACATCATGACCACATCTAATCCGAGTAGCCCGGAATTATCTCCTCCTTCAGCTAAGGTTTCTAATTCGGCGCTGGCCGCCTCACCGATTTGCCAAAATTGTCCTTCTTTATGTAGTGCAATACCTATAGGAGAAAGTGGCTGTCCGTTAGTGAGGTTAACTGCTGTCACTTTTAGCATAATTTCTTCTGCTGCTGGTGGCGTTGGCGTAGGTGTTTCTAGCATCACATCATTGTCGTCACTGCCACAACCTGCGAGTAATAGGCCTGCAAATACAGGCGCACATATTTTGAGTGCTTTCATGTTAGGCCCCTTACTTTACTGTTACAGTCACTTTAGCTACTGGGTTTAACCAACGGTGTACTGTATTGTGTAAATCGCTTTTACCACCTGTTGCTTCGTCATCACCTAAATTCCCGCGGTGAATATGTACCATCATGTTGGTTTCTTCACTGGTGACACCACTGCCTTGCGTACCAGGAGCCATACCCGGAGAGGCTGGAATACCCAATGAGCCAGGTGCACCAGAACCATCAACAACCAGCTCGTTGTTTGCTTCTGTGCCTGCATCATAAGCATTTAGGTAGATATGATATGTGCCTGCTTCGGTTGGAATAGGCCATGCATCCAGGCCTACAAAGCCATCGTTGGTTGGTAACATCATGGCGACAATAGACAGGGTTGAATTAGTTTCAGAACTTTCAACCATCGCCATAGTGGATGCGGTAGGTGCTAATAACCCTTCAGCTGGGTTTGCTGCAGCGCTTGCATCGATACCTGACAGCACATCTGCAAGACCTGAAATATCACCGCCTTCAGCCATTGCTTGTAATGGCTCAGACGCTTTACTGCCAATTTGGTAAAGGTGTGCGTCACTGCTGTGTGCTGCGACAAGGAGCGGGGTGAAATAAATACCTTGTGTGAGGTTGGTAACTTTTACTTCTACATCAGCGGCCATTGCTGTACCGCCTGCCATTAATGTTAGTCCTGCGATGAGTGCACTTGTTGCTTTGTTCATGTCTTGCTCTTTATAGTTTTGTTAAACACAAATCTAGTTTGCAAGACAGTTATCGCGAAACTATGGCTAATTATTCACAAATTTATCACAAGAGTGTGGGGAATTTTAAAACTCTAATTTTAAAGTTCAAAGAATAGTTTATGTGCTGGGCTATATTCGCGGTTTGTAATTTTTAAGAAATGAAATACTTCTTTCATAAAAGCAGAGTATAGATAAAGCGCTGTATTTTATTTTATCTACCGTTGTATGACTAACCAATAGGGGGAAATATGAATACGACGATTCGAAAAGGTAAAACGTTATTCTATGGTCATCAGATGTTTACTCATGGATTAGCAAGAAGTGGGCATTTCACTCTAAAAGAAGCTGATGCATTAGAGGTATATGGAAAAACGTTAAGTGGATTAGCTGACCAAAGTTTATTGCCTGAAAATGAAGAAGAGCAAGTATTTGTCGAACAGCTCAGTCAAATAGGTGAATGCTCTTTATATGCTACAAAGCTATGGAAAAAGTATTTGAAAGTGATAGATAAGCAAAAGGTGTGTCATAGTTTTTCAAAAAGTAGTGGTCGGACATTTCACGATAATGGAAATGAATATAGCTTTTCCGAATAAAATCTTTAGTAATAACGGCCACATTACGTGGGCGTTATTATATTAATATATTCCGACAATTAGTTTTTTAGGCTAGTTAAGAGTTGGCTTCTCAGTGCTTCAAGATTAATAGGCTTAGCAATATATTCGTTCATTCCCGCATCTAAGCACTTTTCTTTGTCGCCTTTCATGGCATTGGCTGTCATGGCAATGATATAGGTAGATTGATGGTGTGAACCCGCTTTACCCTGTCTGATAAGACGTGTGGCTTGAAAACCATCCATTTCGGGCATTTGTATGTCCATCAAGATGACATCATAAGGCGTTGCTTGTGATTTTAGTTGCGTTAAAGCTTGTTGCCCATTTTCAGCACAATCGCACTCCAGCCCTAAGCTTTTCAACACACCTTTAGCCACAATTTGGTTCACAGGATTATCCTCAACAAGCAAAATGTTCAATGGTGGGAGTGGGCTTTGGTCAGCCATCTCAGGGGCGTCATCAGTCTGCTGCAACTCATTAATATAATGATGTGTGACAAGCGGTTTGGCGTTTTCTAACGAGTCTCCCTGATCAGAGATAATCTTGAGTGCACCTAATAAATCTTGTGTCGTTGTGGGTTTTGGAAAATACCCTTTAAAGCCCAAGTTGGCAAAATATTTTGCGTCACCTCGGGTTTGCATAGAGGTCATCATGATAAGTTGCATCTGCTCGCACTCAGGGATACTTTGCAAGTGTTGTGCAAGTTGAGCACCATCCATATTTGGCATTTGCATATCTAAAATAGCGATATCAAACATAGCTCCCGTTTGGCTCTTACAAATGGTTAAGGCTTGCTCACCATTATGGCAGGTCGTGACTTTTGCGCCCCATTGCGATAATTGCTTGTCTATAATTTCTCTATTGGTTTCGTTGTCGTCGACGACCAAAATATTCAGTGAGGAAATGTCTACATCAGGCACCTTAGTGTGATTCTTTTCACAGCTAGAGACTTGGAGTGAACAGGTAAACTCACTGCCATCTCCTAGCGTACTTTGTAAAGAGATTGAGCCATTCATACGATTACAGAGCTTTTTAACAATGGCCAAGCCAAGGCCTGTTCCCCCATAGTTTCTGGTTGTAGAGGAGTCAGCTTGGCTGAAGGTTTCAAAAACATGTACTTGCTTGTCTTGCGCGATACCAATGCCAGTATCTTTAACCTTTAAGATAAGAGTTAGGTTATTTAAGTCAGTACCTTGTAAATAAGCTGAAACTAAAATCTCGCCGTTATGGGTAAATTTAATTGCATTACCGATTAGATTTGTGAGAATTTGCCTAATTCTTCCTGGGTCGCTAACAATCAATTGGTTAGGTAATTCGGTTGTGTCGAGGATCAGTTCTAGCCCCTTAGCTTCGACGGTCATGGCGAATGACTCGCACAGTTCACCAAGCAAAGTCGTAAGATTAAAAGGGATATTTTCTAATTCGAGTTTATCTGCATCAATCTTAGAAAAATCAAGAATGTCATTGATAAGGGTCAGTAGTGAGTTTGCACTACTTTGTGCAATTGAGACTCGGTGCTGCTGTTCATCCGAAAGTTCACTGCTTGTGAGTAAATCAAGCATACCAATCACCCCATTCATTGGTGTCCTGATCTCATGGCTCATACTGGCTAAGAATTCATTTTTGGCCACCACCGCGGTTTCGGCTGCGGTTTTCGCTTGTTGTAATGCTTGTTCGTATTGCACACGTTCTGTTACGTCATAGTTCACACCTACGACATTTGTAACTAGACCGTGTTCATTGACTTTGTTGATGGCTGACGCTTTTATGTGTCGAATTTGGCCATTGGGTAAGATAATTCTAAATTGAGTGTCAAATTTACTATCATGCTTAATCGCGTCACTTAATAATGCTTCTGTTTTTACTTTATCGTCAGGGTGAAGAGATTGCTCCCATGCGTTATACGCGGCCGAAAAATCAGACTCCGGAATGCCATACAATTTAAACATCCAATTATCCCAGCTTAAGGAGTCATCCTCTAAGTTGTAGTCGAAAATACCAATACCTGCAGAGTCGGCGGCCAGTGCCATACGCTCGTTTTTATCTTGGATCTCTTGTTCGGCTTGCTTAGAGGCACTGATATCTAAATGGGTACCAATCATGCGTTTTGGCGAGCCATCAATGTGCCACTCAACCACACGGCCGGTGTCTAATATCCAGACCCAGTGACCGAGTTTGTGTTTCATGCGAATTTCGCACAGATATAGCTCATTCTCTCGGTTCCAATGTTCTCGCAGTGCATGTTCTGAATATTTAAAATCTTCAGGGTGAACAAGGTCAACCCAAGTCAAAGTGTTGGTGGGTTCAAGTTCTTTTAGTTTGTAACCTAAAATATTGGCCCAGCGTTCATTATATGTTGTCTTACCTGAGTCAATTTCCCAATCCCAAATACCGACACCAGTTGAATCTAAGACAAATTCGAGCCTTTGATTACTGAACTTCAGTTTGTTTTGCGCTTCGACCCGCTCGGTAATATCTTGGAATGAACCAAACATACGAATACACTGCCCGTCTCTAAATTCCGTTTGCCCTTTGGCCTCAACCCAGACTTCATTGCCCTTGGCTGTGATTATTTGCAGTTCTTCTTGATAGGGCTCGCCGGTTTGCATTGATTGGGCAACCAGCTCTGAAATACGCTCTTGATTGAACCCTGGCTTATAAAAGTTAATTGCCGTGCTGAGCTGTGGTTCAAAATCAGCTTCTACCTCGTGTATTTGTTTGGTCATGTCTGACCAATATACTTTTTCTGCAACTAAATCGACTTCCCAAGCCCCTATATTGGCCTGTTCACTCATTTGTGTCATGAGCTGTTGCTGTGAAAGCAATTTGTTTTCTTGTTCTTCACGCATAAACTCATGGCTGATCCAGTGGGCGAGTAATTGCACGATTTCGAGGTCTGATTGTGTAAAAGCATGTGGGGTGACTTCAGGACTCGAAAAGTTCAGTGTGCCAATGCGCTTGCCTGATACAACGAGTGGACAGCCTATATAGCTTTCTAAAGAAAAGTTTTCATAACATGGGTGCGTAGCAATATCACTTTGCCCAACATGATGATAGGCAATGGCATGATTTGCTTTAAGCGTATGGAGACAGTAAGAGTGTTGGTATTCGAAGACTGTGCCTGGAGTTATAGCCCCATTAGGGGTTGAGGCATATTTGACTAAATAAGTGTTCTTAGCTTCGTCTATGTTACTGACAATCGCTAAAGGTAAATTAAACACCTCTCTACCTAGCAACAGTAAGCGTTCTATTTTTTCGTCTAAAGACTGCGCCGGATCACTGGTGATCTTATGAATTTGTGTGAGTGTCTCTAAAGTTCGTTTCTTTTCAGTGATATCGTGTTGAATGATGATAGAGCTATCTACTTCATTCTCAATGTGTTTGATAGGCACAATGCTGGTATCAAACCAATAAAGTCGGCCATCTTTGGCTTGGTTGCAAATCTCTCCTTGCCAAACGTTTCGATTCTTAATGGCATTGTCTACCTCTTGATAAAAGGCCTTGCTATGAATGCCGCTATGTAAGCTTTTAACATTTTGACCGAGTAGCTCTTTTTTGTTGAAGCCATATTGTTCGATGAATTTGTTGTTATAAAAAAGCAGATTCGCTTGGCTATCAACACGCATTACAACCGCATGCTGATTGATTGCAAATTGCACGTCTTTTACGCGATTTTTTTCTAGCAATAGTTTTTGATAGGTCTCAGATAACCAGCGTTGCATTGGTTTAAAAATCGCAAACACCAAGAATAAAATCACCAGTAGAGAAAGACCCCAAAGGGTTAGGTTTATTCTTTGTAATGTTAATTGTTGTGCAAGACTGGCTTGTTCAAACAAGGTAACGGTATGGTTTAAATCAAGTAAAAGCTGCTCGCTATTAAACTGCTCGAATTGCCTCAGGTCTGTCATTGAGTTTTTTTTAGACGCTTCAATCGCTAGGTGGGTGTAACGCTCTAAACGTGAGGTGAGTTGCGTGGTCTTGAAATGTTGAGTCAACTTAGCTTGTGTTTCGGCACTTTTTGTTGTGAGTTTTTCTATTAAGAATTGCTGATTGTCTAACAGTTTAGTTGCAATGCGCTGAATTTTCTGCGCTCTTTCTGGTGCCTCTAAACGGTGCGTAAATAAGGCTAAACGCTGTGATAACATACGTTGCTCGCCCGCAATATTGATAATTTTAGCGTTATCTCGCTGCTTTACTTGCTGTTCGTTTAAAGTGACAAATGAGGTGGTAATAGCCAGTACGATAACTAAAAGAGCTAGTTTGTAGCGCCTTGAAAAAGTCGCAATAAATGACTCGGTACTGATCATATAAAGCACGCCCTTGTGGTTTTTATTTTCTTAGAATTACTTGCTCTGAGAGTAATCGGTAATGCATCAATAACTATGAGTATAAACTATCACAACAGATGTGCTGAGTTGCAGTAATTTATTTGTTTCTCTCATGAGCAATGGTGACTTTAAGGTTTTAATAGTTAAGCTTTATATTGCGCTATTAACCTTAAGACGCTTTGCTTGAATAGCTCACCAGCTTTACTTTGGGAAAGAGTATATTTGGTAATGGCATGGCCTAAATATAAACTATAAAGCTCATAGGCGATGACGTGACTTGGGATGTCAGGTGAGAAGTGTTTTTGTTCAATACAGCGCTCAATACGATGCGTTAGGTAACCCAATAGGCGCTCTTGTTGGTCGATAACAAAGCTGCGCACCTGCGAGTCAGGTCGGTTTTGAAATTCAACCACAGCCTTGATAAACGGGCAGCTCATTTTTGGATCGTTGAACATGTCATTGATCCAGGTGCTCCAGCAGTTTAGTAAGTTGATCAGGTGATATAAAGGGTTTTCACAGCGAGCAGGGGTGATCACTCGGTCAATAAATAAAGCTTCACCATATTGTAGGATAGCAACTTGCATGTCTTCTTTATTTTTAAAATGAGAAATAACACCCGTTCGAGATAAACCACAGAGTTTAGCAACACTGCCGATGGTGACATCAGCAAGACCGTATTGGCTACTGTATCTAATACTTTGTTTGAGGATCTCGTTACGAGTGCGCTCGCCTTTACTTATCAAGTAGTTATCACCTGAGTTATATGTTGTATTACTTTAGTATCTCCTAAAAGCCTTCGATGACCAAGTCCTTGAGTAGTAAACAGTGGTGATTTGTGTGTTTGCAGATAATCAGTGAGGCTTTGGTAACTGGCGTATCTATCTTGCTCATCATGAATAAAGTGGATGTGCTCAGAGAGTTTACTTGTATGCTGGTTGAGACATAGACTTTGCCACTGCCGATTAAACTCAGAGCCAATATTTTCTAGTACATGTGTGAGTAACTTGGTAGAAATTCCCGCTTTACTGACTTTTTCGAACATGAGTTCAAAGAAGTGAATTGGCGTAGCAATTAAGATCAGTTTTTTATTGGCTAGTTTGTCTTCAGGTAAATTCAGTGTTGCAACCGCGCCCATTGAGTGCGCCACAATGGCGTGTATGTGATGCTCTCTTTGCTCAAAATAATCGATGGTGGCGTTTAAAGTCTCAATAAAATTCAATAAATGAGTTTGTTTACCTGCGGACTTGCCATGGGCAATGTGATCGATGGCTGCGACTTTAAATCCTTGCGATAACAAATTGATAATCATAGCCTCAAACCCCGAGCTGTTATCTGCCCAGCCATGACTGACAATTACCAGATTTTGGCCTTTTCCAAACAGGCTGATATGTGCTTTGCCCAAAGAAGTATCTAGATTAATAACATCATCAGCTTCAACTTCATTAAAGGCGTAATGACGTTTACCAAATGGATTAAGTAGCAGTTTTTTTCCAACAGTAAGGCTGAGCTTTGGTGCTATTTTTATTAGCCCACCAGATAAAGCGCGCGTGACATTTTGAACGCCAAAACGGTTCTGCTTGTCGTGAAAATAGTTGAATTTCATGTTTAAAACCAAAATAGTACAAGTGTTACATTTTAAAATAGTTCAACTGTACTATTTTGTAAAGTGGTTATTTTGATGGTCGGTGGTTAGCTATTATTGGGAGAAGTGAGGGGAGTAAAAAAATAGACAGAAAAAAAGCTGCCATAGGCAGCCTTTAAAAAAATCAAAATAAAAGCACCGCTATTGCATCATGCTTGCTGTTTTTGGGTTGGCAAGTAGCTCGCTAAATAATGCCCAAATCTCTGCTTGCGTGCCTGTTTTTGTTTGTTTTTCAATGTAGTCCTTAACGATATCTTGGCCAAGATTGTAATTGATAACATATGCACGGTTAGCGTTTATAAAGCCCAGGCGTTGCTGCGCTTTTTTCTTTGTGACTAAGGTATATTTTACAAGTAACTCGATGGCTTTTTGAGCGTCAATCTCACCATCCAAATAACGCTTTGCGACCATGTTATCGGCATATGATAGTTGCTGCTTCACAGCTTGCACTTGGTAGTACAACTCGACCTTGCTGGCATCTAGCCCTGCCAATGGGAATAAAACGTCTTTTTCAAATTGAATACGTTCAGCATGTGGGAAAACCACATCTACGCCGTAATTGGCGCTGCCTTCTGCAAGCAATGACATTGGCGAGAATAGCGGATAAACCGAGTATTCAATCCAGCCTTTACCGTTCACTAAGTGTTTTTCCATGAGGGAATTAAACACATGGTGCCCCGGATAGCCTTCGTGACTGGCTAAATCTATGGCGCGGGCAATATAAATAGGGAAGTCAGTATTCACTTGAATTAGACTATAGCTGTTTCCTTGGTACCAGTTATAGCCGCTCCACACTTTATCTTGAACATATTCGATGGTGAAGCTCTCTTGCTCTTCAAGCTCTATGTATTGCTTAGTTCTTTTACGAGATTCAACAACAGCCGCTTTAAACACACTATCTAGTTTGTCTTTAGGGATCACAAACTGCTCAATAAAGTCATTCATACGCTCACTCACTGTACCTGTACCTGGCAGCATTATGTCTAACTCATTCAGTGCTTTATCTAACTCGGCTTCGGTAATGTTTGGAGAAACAGCGTCGTATAAACGCAAAGACTCATCATCAAAGCTGACTTTTTCGTTGTTGATAACTTGGATGAAGGTCAGCATTGACTTGGTTTGTACTTGAAGAAAAGCCTTACGCTGTAATTGCGCCTCTGAGCTTTGCACTTGCTCTAATTGCGCAAGCAGCGTTGAAATATCAGTTTTTAAATCATTTAAAGGTCGCTTTTCACCCGTTCGCCATTCGCTAGGGCCATAATAAGCATCGATGTAATAAGGGTGGTGTTCACCCACAGCCAAAGCTAATTTGACATAATGTTCTGCTAAATTATCTAGGGTCATGGGAGTGTCCTCTTCGGTGTTTAAGATGTTTGACTGGCAGCCCATAAGTGTGGCTAACAAACAAAGAATAACGAGTGTGATACGCATGATGGAGCTCTGCTTGGTTAAATGGAATGCGGATCATAGCTGAAATAAATATTGTATACAATTTGAGTTTTGGGACTTTGATGTAAAACACGGCTTAGTCTGATAACTTATGCTATGTTTTTAACATATTTGAAATTATGTATTTATGGTTATGCTGAAAGCTGAGGGTATACAAGAAGCTTCTTTTACAGTCAAAAGTGGGTATTTTTTAGGTATTACCATTAGCTGCTTTGTATTGGGTCTGTTTGGCACACTGTTCAATATAGAGCCCGGTTTTGCAAGTGCGATCTGGCCCGCAGCGGGCTGGTCTGTTGCCTGCCTGATGGCGTTTGGGCGGTTTTCACTCCTGCCATTATTCTTCGGAACACTTTTAGCAAACTTATATAACTCAGGTTTTTTTGGTTTCCCCTTTGATTTCTCAAATGCCCTTTGGAATGTTCTACGCAGTGCCGCGGCCGTACTGCAGTGTATTTTTGCTTATTCATTAATGAAGCGCTTTTGCCGTTTTCCACTAAATTTTCAAAATGCAGAAACACTTATTAAATCGCTCTTATTAGCTGGGCCTATCGCCAGTATTGTATCGTCTTCATTCGGTGCTTGGAGCTTATTGCAACAAGGCTTTATCCATTCTGATAGTCTGTTGTTTGTATGGTTTACCTGGTGGGTAGGCGACACAGTTGGTGTGTTATTTTTCCTACCGCTATGTACTTTTTTGTTTAAAAGCCGTCGCTATACAGAAGTCAGTCATAAATCATGGATTTTAGCGTCATCATGTCTGCTGTTCATTACAGTATGTTGGACCTTTAACTATTCTCGTAGTGTCTACCATGACAATTTATATGGGCGTTTTGCGAATATTACTGAGCAAAAGCTGGTATCGATGCAGTTATTAAAAAACTCAGTCGAGAATGACCTTAAAGCGCTCGGGGTATTAATGCAAACAGGTCATGCGATGAGCATTGATGAGTTTGAGCATTACAGCCACTTTTTAAGTGACGATTTTGAGTTATATCGCGCCTTAGGCTGGATTGATTTTGTTCAAACCGAAAACCTTGCTGCTTGGCAAAAGTCTCTGGCGCAGTCAGGCATTGCAGATGCAAAAATCAAACAAGCCCCAGGCAGCAATGAGATTGAAGATATTTTATTGCCTATTAGCTTAATAGCACCCTATAAAGCCAATGCGCTTGCAGTAGGTTTAGATGTCATGAGTCATCCCATCGCTGGAGCGGCTGCCTCAAAAGCGATTAAGCAAAAGATTCCCATTGCAACTGCGCCATTAGTACTGGCGCAACAAACGAACAAGGCGACAGGGAATGTAGTGTACTTTCCTGTGTTTGATAAAAATGACCCAGATAAGTTATTGGGGTTGAGTGAAGTGGTACTGGAAATAGATGTAATCGTTGAACGGATTTTATCAACCAGTCGTTATAAACATAGCTTCAGTTACACTTTGAGTGATTTATCGAAGCAGGACACTTGGTATAGCTATACGCCTGAAGTTAAACATGAAGTACATGATTTACACTTTACCACAGAGTATCAAATAGATTGGTTTGGTCGCAGTTGGAAGTTGAGTTTTGAAAGTACCGAGGCCTTTGAGAACAACAATAAGGACTGGTTAAGTTGGTTAACTCTAACAATAGGGTTGATAGTTGCCGCATTGGGCATGTCATTTACTATGATTTTAGCTGGGTTTAATGAGCAGTTAAGAGTGCGTGTCGACAAGCAAACAGCGCAATTAGAAGAGCTGGTGGTTGAACTAAAACAAGCTGACAAGGTGAAGAGTGAGTTTTTAGCAAATATGAGCCATGAAATTCGTACGCCGATGAATGGGATCTTGGGTACTTTGCAACTATTACTAAAAACGGCATTGAGTGAAAAACACCATGAACTGGTGGCCAGTGCACTGAGCTCAAGCCGATCATTATTAGCGATATTAAATGACATTCTTGATTTTTCTAAGCTAGAAGCAGGTAAGGTCGCCATAGAGAGTGGACCACTGTCGATAAAAAATTTAATTGATCAAGTGATCAGAAACCAATCTCGAGCAGCAAAAGCAAAAGATTTACAGTTAAGTGTAGAGATAGCATCCGAAGTTTGGTTATTCAGACAAGGCGATAGCACACGTATTAAGCAGGTGCTTGAGAATATCATTTCAAATGCCATTAAGTTTACTTCAGATGGAGAAGTCAAAGTTACTGTCTCAGAGATGGGTGATGATCAGGTTGTCATTACAGTAACAGACACTGGAATAGGGCTTAGTGATGAGCAAATAGCACGTCTTTTTAATCGTTTTGAGCAAGCCGATGCGTCGACAACAAGAAAGTATGGCGGTACAGGGCTCGGTTTATCTATTTCTAAACAGCTTGTAGGTTTAATGGGGGGAGAAATCTCTGTATTGAGCCAGCTTCAACATGGCAGCAGCTTTGAGGTTGTTTTACCGCTAACAAAAATACCTGCTGAAGAAGTCAGAGAAACAGAAGAAGTACATGCGGATCTTCCTGATCTGCAAGAGTATAAGATCTTGGTCGCTGAAGATAATCAAGTAAATCGTTTAGTCATTAATGCAATGCTGGCACCAACACAAGCAAGCATAGACTTTGCTGAAAATGGCTTGCAAGCAACTCAGATGGCGACAAGCCAGCATTATGATTTAGTCCTGATGGACATTCAAATGCCTGAAATGGATGGTGTGCAGGCCTGCCAGATAATTAAAGAGAAACTCCCTAAATTGCCTATCGTTGCTTTGACAGCCAATGTAATGGAGCAAGATGTTAAAACGTATCTGAGCTCAGGTTTCACCGCACATTTAGGTAAGCCAATAGAGATAGACGGCTTGATGAGCTTGCTAAAGCGACTTTTAGACTCTTAATCATATTTGTATTAAGTTCTTTACTGAAGTTGTTTTAAGTACCTTTCATAAAGTCTAAATAAGCCTTCTCAGGCATAGGTTTAGCGTAATAATAGCCCTGGCCATAATCGCAGCCTGCAGCCAGCAATTGCAGGTGCTGCGCTTCGGTTTCAATGCCTTCAGCAATCACCTTTAAGCCCAGTTGATGTGCCATCATGATCATGGCTTCGCATAGTGCGAGATCATCAGGGCTTTCCGCGATGCCATCCACAAAGCGCTTATCAATTTTAATAAAGTCGGTATCCATTTGCTTTAAATAAGCCAATGATGAATAACCAGTCCCAAAGTCATCGAGTGCTAAAGCAAAACCTTGCTTTGATAATTGATTTAAACGCGACTGGGTACGCTGCTGGGCGTTCATCATTAACCCTTCAGTGATCTCAATGACAAATTGCTCAGCATTTAAAGACAGCTCATCAAGGTGTGTTTTCCAATCAACTAAACGGCTATGTTTAGAAGAAAACTGTATCGGAGAAACGTTAATACTCAGTTGAACTTGCTGTGCTGCAGATATGAGTTTCTTTTGAGTACGGCAAGCTGATGCAAAAATAAATTCGCCAATTTCTAATATAAGTTGTGTTTCTTCAGCAAGCGGAATAAACATCGCTGGACTTATAATGCCCTTATTTGGGTGCTGCCACCTGATCAGGGCTTCGGCTTTGACTGCCTTACGTGATGACATCTCAACGATAGGTTGAAAATACAACTCAAATTGCTGCTTTTGTATCGCAATACGTAAATCTTTAAGTAGTTGCATGCGTTGTTCCGTGGCCTGACGCATCTGAGCGTCAAAAAAGGCAAAGCCGTTACGCCCTTGTTGCTTAGCCAAATACATAGCTTGATCTGCTGCTTTTAGCAGTAAGCCACTGCTATTACCATCTTTAGGTGCGGTTGCAATGCCGACACTAGCACTAATATGGCAAGCTTCACTGTCAAGATAAATAGCTGGCTTTAGCGATGTAAGCACTTGCTCAGCTATTTGCATCAGGTGCTCATGCTGAGTACTTTCAGAAATCACTAATACAAATTCATCGCCACCAATACGAGAAATTAAGCTACATTTGCCAGCAAGCTGGTTGAGTCGATTGGCAACTTCCCTGAGCAGTTTGTCGCCATGATAATGACCTAAGCTGTCGTTAATATCTTTGAAGTGGTCGAGGTCGAGCAGCAGAATGGCCAATGAAACCCCTTCACTGAGTTGCTGCTTTAAATGACGTTTCAGCTCTAAGCGGTTCGCTAGTTCAGTGAGTTGGTCGAAATGAGTACGACGCCAAATCAACTCATCTTGGCGCTTTTTCTCACTAATATCAGTGAAAATAGCGACCCTTCGGTAAGGGTTGCCTGAATCATCATAAACGGAGTTAATGGTAAGCCATTCGGTAAATAGCTCGCCATTTTTGCGTTTATTAATGATTTCACCTTGCCACGCACCTTTAGATTGGATCTGCTGCCACATGTCGTCATAAAACTGCTTTGTGTGCTTGCCTGAGCCCAGTAATGCGGTATTTTTACCCAAGACTTCAGCTTTTGAGTAGCCGGTGACTTTTTCGAAAGAGGGGTTTACATCCAAAATAATACCGTTAGCGTCGGTGATGGTCATTCCCTCACTCGAGTTCTTATACACCATGGCTGCTAACTTCATCGCTTCTTCTTGTTGCTTACGCGCTGTAATATCACGCAGCACAATAATGCCTTGCTGGTGGGTATCTAAGAGGTTGGTTCGTGCTTCAAAGGTATGAAGATTGCCATCGACCTGCGCAGAAAATTCAAATTGATTTGTGTCACTAAGAGAATGGTTTTGCAGTGTTTTAAGTAATTGATCACAGCTATGCTGAGGCAGTAGATCGAGTATATGCTTGGGCGGGCTCGAAAAGGTGACATTCGACGCCAATACTTTGCCTTCGTTATCAATACGCAAATAGGTATCGGGTAGCGCCTGGATCAGACTAGCTAATTCGGCATGTTTATGTGCGAGCGCATTCTCAGCGGTGAGCCTTTTGGTTGCCATATTTTCAAAATTGCTCGCGATACTTTTAAATTCAGGAGATAAGCCACCTTGTTGAAGGCGAGTTTTGTTTCCTTTCGCAAAAGCATCTAGTGCATCTTGGAGTGATTTTAAGGGTTGCAGGAGCACCTTATTGAGCTGTTTACGTGCTTGCCAAAACATAAGTAACAGCGCGGCAATAAATAAAGTAAAGATCAGGCTAACTTTACGATTTGCGGCGGCAATAGCATGCTCAAATGGAATAGATAAATGTAGCGTAAGCTGACTGTTTGAATTGCTTTCGACGATATGTTGTCGTAGGTAAATTCTGCGCTCACCAGTCGGGGCTTCAAATTGTAATACCCCTTGAAAGTGCATATTGGGCCAATGCTCATTGGCAGGCTGGCCGAGTTGTTCATAATCAAACGGATAATTGGCAACGATATTGTGATCTACATCGGTAATAATGGCTTGAGAATTAGCTGGTAATGTCAACTGATTTAGGCTTTGACTCCATTGCTCAAGTAATTTAGCCACAGCAAGTATATGAGTTAAGTTACCGTGATGATCAAAAACAGGCATCGCAAAATTGACGGTTAAACGGTTAATAGAACGATCAACCTGAAACTGACCAATCGCGAACTGTTGTGTTTCTAAAGCGCTTTGAAAATAACGCCTGTCTTTTATGCTTATGCTTTTATTGGTGTTTTTTACGGTACATAAAACATCACCATTCAGATCTATCAAACCAATATTGGCAATGTTAGGGGTGATCAAACTGGCATGAGTAAGCAGGCTACTACATTGGCCATTATTGGCTTTCAGCAGTTCATCATGTTTCGCTAATTGGGAAAGTAATCTTCTAGTTGCGTTGAGATCGGCACGTTGCAGCTGTGAGATCTGTAATGCGAGCGCACGCGCTTGTTGTTCATGCTCTTTTAAAATATCCGTACGCTCTTCAAGTAACTGAAAGAGGATCACGGCTAAGCCTGGCAGGCAAAGCAAAAAGAGTAAGCGATTAAAGCGACGTGGTATTGATAAATTTAAAATAATAACGCTCGGTGATTTACAACAGCAAGACTCTTAATTGTATAAAAAATCCAGTCTAGCGCCAAGTTTGGCGACGAATTTAACTGATTACTCCTTATACAAGAAGATGAAACACATTTTGCACGTTACAACCAGTCGAAAAGTCATGCTTGTAAAATCCTCGCAGCGCGAAAAATAGATGAATTTTTTGTTATAAAAAAGTTTTATTCCTGCCTTTTCGGGTTTTCTCAAGCATTTCATAGGCTTTCAGCAAAGCCGCATTTTATCTGGGTTTTTTGATATTTTCGGCTTAGTTTTCGGCTTGACAAAAATACTCGTCAAGTCATAGACTGTGCAGTTGTGGGAAAAAGTGGTTTTTTGTGGATCAGATTGGATCTAAAGGGTTAAAAATACGATAAGGTTGGTTGCTCCATGTTTTCAGGTGCAAGTGCGCTAAATTTGGATGATAAAGGTCGATTTGCGATACCAACTAAGTATCGGCAACCGCTTTTGTCTGAAGAGCAGGGCTCGCTGATTTGCACTATTGCGATTAACGAACCATGCCTTTGGTTATACCCTCGCAACGAGTGGGATGAAATTGCCGCTCGACTTGTAAAGCTCTCCAGTATGAATCCAAGAGCGCGTCGATTGCAGCGCATGCTGGTCGGGCACGCCACTGAGTACCAGTTAGATAAGAATGGCCGCATTTTGCTTTCTCCGGCATTACGTAACTACGCAGGTTTGGGGAAAAAGATCATGCTCATAGGGCTATTAAATAAATTTGAAATTTGGGATGAGTCGAAATGGCACCAGCAAATGCAGCTTGATACCGAAATTGAGCGTGCAGGTGACTTTGAGATGACGCCTGAATTTGAAAACTTTTCGCTTTAGCAAACAAAAAGGCTTACATAACGCATGACTGCGCAATTTACCCATGTATCAGTTTTGATGAATGAAACGTTAGACGCGTTAGATATCAAAGCCGATGGTACCTATATCGATGGCACATTTGGCCGAGGCGGCCATTCGGGTCAAATTCTAAGTCGTTTGGGCGAACAAGGTCGTTTACAGGCTATTGATCAAGATCCGCAGGCGATCGAAGCCTCTAAGAAATTTGCTGACGATACCCGTTTTAATATCGCACATACGCGCTTTTCAAACATTGAACAAGTCGCCACAGAAGTCGGCATTCTTGGCCAAGTTGATGGCATTTTATTAGATATTGGCGTTTCTTCACCGCAATTGGATGATGCTGATCGCGGTTTCAGCTTTATGAAAGATGGTCCACTTGATATGCGTATGGATCCCACGTCTGGCCGCAGTGCCGCGCAGTGGTTAGCCGAAGCTGAACTTGAAGACATCGCGTTTGTGATTAAAAAGTACGGTGAAGAAAAGTTTGGCCGCCGTATTGCACACAAAATAGTTGAAACGCGTGATGAAACACCTATCACCACTACGAAGCAGCTGGCTGATCTAGTTGATGAAGCGGTACCTGTGAAAGATAAGCACAAGCACCCAGCAACACGCACTTTCCAAGCTATTCGCATTTACATCAACAGTGAGTTAGAAGAAATTCAAACTGCACTGCAAGCGTCATTATCGGTATTAAAGCCGGGCGGTCGTTTGGTGGTGATCTCATTTCACTCTTTGGAAGATCGCATCGTTAAGCAGTTCATCAAGAAACAAAGCAAAGGTGAGGCTGTCCCGCGTGGCTTGCCATTAACGGAAGCACAGTTGAATAAAAACCTGACACTGAAGGCGTTGGGTAAAGCCATAAAACCAACCGCTGAGGAAATAGCTGCTAACCCAAGATCACGTAGCTCAGTATTGCGAGTAGCGCAAAAACTATAATGAATAAACCACAAAGCCGACAGCCTAAGCTGTTTAACGAGATATTTGCAGGCCTTTTAGCGAATAAGCTAACGGGCTTTTTGCTTATTTGTATCTTTGCTTCGGCTTTGGGGGTTGTACAAGTCACTTATCTATCTCGTCAGCAAGTGATCCAGCAGGACCAACTCTTACAAGAGCGTGACGAATTGGACTTGCAATGGCGTTACTTACTGGTTGAAGAAGAATTCTATTCGCAACATGCGCGCATCGAAGAAGTGGCAACCACGCAGCTAGAAATGAAGCGCCCAACCAGTAAAGATGAGCAAGTGGTGGTGTTGCCATGAAAAAAGCAAAAGCCAATAGCTCAAAAACACTCATAACTTGGCGCTTTGCACTGGTGTGTACTGTGTTAGTCATGGTCTTTTTAACGCTGATGGCCCGTGCTGCCTATTTACAAGTGATTGAGCCCGATCATGCCCGTGAAGAAAGTGCAAAGCGAACTGTGCGTGTTGAAACGTTAAAAGTGCAACGCGGTATGATTTTTGACAGAAATGGTAAAGAGCTTGCTGTCAGTGTGCCCGTTGTGAGTGTGTATGCTGACCCGCTTGCACTCGATAAAGCGCTTGGCAAAAGGGTCATTCGTGCCGCGCGAAAAAACAAAGAAGATCACAAAGCGCTGGCCGAAAATGAACAAGAAATGACATACCGCAAACAAGTACGGTATGACAATGATATTCGTTGGCGCGAGCTTGCAGACGTATTACAAATTGATCATGAAGAAGTGGATGAACGTTTACGTGACAGCCCTGCACGCCGATTTGTTTACTTAAAGCGTCAAGTCACGCCCGCAGTTGCAAGCTATATCAGTCAATTAAAATTGCCCGGTATTCACTTACTAGACGAATCAAAACGTTACTATCCGAGTGGCGAAGTCACCGCACATGTGTTGGGCTTCACCAATATTGATGGTAAAGGCATCGAAGGCATCGAAAAGCTATTTGAGAATGCCCTTACAGGTGCAGAAGGTAAAAGAACCATTCGTAAAGACGCACGTGGTCGTGAGATACAAGTGTTATCGGAGGAACAACGTGTTGAACCTGAAGATATTCAACTCAGCATTGATTTACGTATTCAAGCGATTGCTTATAAGGCCTTAAAAAGTGCGGTACTGAGCTATCAAGCGACTTCAGGCTCTGCCATGGTGGTAGATGTAAAAACCGGTGAAGTACTTGCTATGGTAAACAGTCCAAGCTTCAACCCGAATGATATGCGCGATGCACACCCTTACAAACGCCGAAATCGCGCCATTACTGATTTATTTGAGCCCGGCTCAACACTTAAACCGCTGGCTGTGTTAGCTGGGCTTGATCATGATGTGATTGAAGCCAATGACACCATCAATACCTTTCCGGGCTGGATGCGCCTAGGTGGCAGCTTAGTTAAAGACGAGCGTAATCACGGTGAAATGACACTCAGAGAAATTCTTAAAGTATCGTCGAACATGGGCGTGGCCAAAATTAGTCAAATGCTGCCAAAAGAATATCTCGTTGGTTTATATCAAAAAGTAGGCTTTGGTGAAGATACAGGCACCATGATGGTGGGTGAGAGTAGTGGTCTTTTTTACCCAAACCGTCGTTGGTCAGATTTTGAAATTGCAACTTTATCATACGGCTATGCGGTCTCAGTGAGTACAGCGCAAGTAGCGCGTTTGTATGCCACATTTGGCGCAGGCGGAATTTCTCGCCCTTTAACCATCCTAAAACAAGATACGCCGCCAGAAGGTGAGCGTCTATTCAAAGAAGAAGATGTCAAAGCGGTTGTGGATATGATGGAGTCCGTATTTGAAAAAGGCGGTACTGCGGCAAACGTCAAAGTCGATGGCTACCGTGCAGCGGGTAAAACCGGTACTTCTGAGAAAGCAGTCGCCGGTGGATATGGTGATGAATATGTCGGTTATTTTGCTGGTGTTGCCCCAGTTACGAACCCACGTTTAGCTGTGGTGGTGATGATCAATGAACCTGGCGGTGATGTTTATTACGGAGGCCAAACGGCAGGCCCTGCATTTGCAGAAATCATGTCGAACGCATTACGTATTTTGAATGTGGCACCAGATAAAGGCCGCGTTGCTTATTTGTCGGAGAAAAAAGATGCGCTTTAATTTATCTCACACATTAGCAGCGTTAAATATTGAGTATTCAGGAGTTGAACTCCCTAAACAAACTGCTGACTTACAACTTGATAGCCGAGCAGTGAAAACCGGTGATGTATTTATTGCTATTAAAGGCCATATAAGTAATGGCGAAAACTTTATTGCGGCGGCTTTTAACAATGGTGCGAGCTGTGCCTTGGTTGACGCTAGGAGTTTTGCGGCGCTGGATCACAGTTTAGGTTTGTTGATCCCGGTTGAGAATTTGACTGAGTGTATTGCTGAAATTGCCAAAATTTATTATCAGAGTCCAACCGAACGTTTAAAAGTAATTGGTGTAACAGGTACCAATGGTAAGTCAACGACGACAGCCATGATAGCTGCGCTTGCAGATGCCATTGATGTGCCGGCTGCGGTTGTAGGTACTTTAGGTTATGGCAAAGTAGATGAGTTAACGCCACTGCAGAATACCACGCCGTCGGCTGTGGATTTACAACGTATTTTTGCAACCCTTGCAGAACGTAATCAACTTGCGGCCATCGAAGTCTCATCTCATGGTTTAGTTCAAGGCCGTGTAAAAGAAACACAATTCAGTACGGCAGTTTTTACCAATCTGTCTCGTGATCATTTAGATTATCATGGTGACATGCACAGTTATGCTGAAGCAAAGCGCTTGCTGTTTACTGATTGTATGCCAAAACATTGTATTTTAAATCATGACGATGCTGTAGCACAAAGTTGGATCGCACAATCTAGTTTTAGCAATCTAGTGGTATATGGCAAAAAACCAACGGCACACAATTTTTCTCAGTTTGTTTGGTTTGATGAGGTTGAATGCCATCAAACTGGCATTCGTGCAACGCTCTCCACTTCTTGGGGGGAAGCGACCATTAATGTACCGCTATTTGGTCAATTTAATCTTTATAACCTAGCGGCTGCGATGGCGGCACTCTTGGTTGAAGGGTATGACTTTGGGGCATTGTGTAATGCGGTTTCTTCACTAAAACCAGTTGCGGGTCGTATGCAGGCATTTTCGGTTGAAGGCAAGCCGACGTGCGTGGTTGATTATGCGCACACCCCTGATGCGCTGGCTTTGGCGTTACAAGCACTTCAGCAACATGTACCCGGGCAAGTGACTTGTGTATTTGGCTGCGGGGGCGATCGCGATAAAGGCAAGCGTCCCATGATGGCGCAAGCGGCTGAGCAAAACGCTGATAAGCTGGTGATCACCAGCGACAACCCGCGCAGTGAAAATCCCGACGATATTATCGCAGACGTTAAGGCTGGGCTCAGTCAACCTGAGTATGCTTACTGCCAACTTGACCGAGCTAAGGCCATTGCCTATGCGGTTGAGCAAACATCTGCTTCAGGCGTGGTGCTGGTAGCTGGCAAGGGACACGAAGATTATCAAATTATCGGTGATCAAACGATCACCTTCTGTGACAGAGCATGGGTAATGAAAATTTTAAAAGGGGATAAAGCATGATCACAATGGATTTTGCTTGGCTTACAGCCGTATTAAACACCCCAGTAAGCTGTGGCGAGAATTTATCTGTCAGCAATATCAATACCGACACCAGAACAATAAAAAATGATGAGGTGTTTTTAGCGCTGAAAGGACCAAATTTTGATGGTCATAAATTCGTCCAGCAAGCGTATGAAAAAGGCGCCATAGCGGCGATTGTCGATAAACCCGTGGAATGCGATATTCCTCAGTTTGTGGTGGCCGATACTCGTTTAGCTTTAGGACATATCGGTGCAGCCGTAATGGCACAAGTAGCGCCAAAAACCATTGCCATTACGGGCAGTGTGGGTAAAACCACAGTGAAAGAAATGTGCGCGGCGATTTTGTCGCAAAAAGGCAAAGTGCTGGCAACTAATGGCAATTTTAACAATGACATCGGTGTACCGCTGACGTTAATTCGTTTGTCAGAAGACGACGAGTATGCTGTGATTGAACTTGGTGCCAACCATATAGGCGAGATTGCTTATACCACGCAAATGACCAAGCCAGATGTTGCTGCCATTTGTAATGTTGCACCAGCACACATTGAAGGCTTTGGCTCCATTGAAGGCGTGGCGCAGGCCAAAGGTGAGATTTTCTCTGGCTTAAAAGCAAATGGCTGTGCTGTATTTAACTGCGATATTAACCCAGAATTTCGTCAGATGTGGGATAGCAGCATGTTTGATAAGCGTATCAAACGGATTGCCACCCATGAGCAATTTGATATCTGGGCAGAGCAAGTAACGCTAAACGACACCGCTCACGCCAGCTTCTTACTTTGCGATGGTGAACAAAAAGTACCTGTGACGCTAGCATTACCGGGTGAGCACAATGTCACCAATGCTTTAATTGCAGCGGCTCTCACCACTGAGCTGGGCGCGAGCTTAAATGAAGTGGCTGCGGCGCTTGAAAGTATGAGTGCAGTTAAAGGCCGAGTGAACCTTATTAAGGTCAACGATAACTTGACCGTCATTGACGATACCTATAATGCCAATGTGCGCTCGGTCAAAGCGGCAATCGATTTATTGACTAAAATGCCAGGTCATAAGGTGTTTGCATTAGGCGATATGGGCGAGCTTGGTGAACATGCTCGAGAGTATCATCAAGAAGTCGGCGAATATGCCAAACAGCAAGGCATTGATGCGTTATTTACCCTAGGGGTATTGAGTCGTTATAGCAGTGATGTTTTTGAAATTGCCGACAGGCACTTTTCGACACGTCCGCACTTATTGGCCGCAATTAATCAAACTTTAGCGGCGCAAAATGGTCCATGTACTGTGATTGTAAAAGGCTCTCGCAGTGCGCGTATGGAATTACTAGTAGAAGAATTAATAACAACAAGTGGTGAACAAGCAGCCACAAATGGAGTATCAGCATGTTAGTGTGGTTGGCTGAATATTTAACCCAGTATTACAGTGGCTTTAACGTCTTTTCTTACCTAACGCTGCGTGCGATTTTAGGTATTTTAACGGCATTATTGTTATCGCTTTATTTCGGTCCTATTTTGATCCGCGCACTACAGCGTATGCAAATTGGTCAAACGGTGCGTGATGACGGTCCAGAGTCACATTTATCTAAGTCTGGTACGCCGACCATGGGTGGTGTGTTGATCTTAGGTGCCATTTTTACCAGTACATTAATGTGGGGCGACTTAAGCAATAAATATGTGTGGGTGACACTCTTTGTTTTAGGTAGCTTGGGCGTTGTCGGTTTTGTCGATGACTATCGCAAAGTGATCCGAAAAGATTCAAAAGGCCTAATCGCTCGTTGGAAATATTTCTGGCAGTCGGTGATCGCCATGAGTGTGGGGAGCTTCTTATATTTTACTTCACTAAATCCAAATGAAACTGTGCTAGTTGTGCCTTTCTTAAAAGAAGTGATGCCGCAGCTTGGTATTTTCTATTTGGTCATGAGCTATTTTGTGATTGTCGGTACATCTAATGCGGTAAACCTGACCGATGGCCTTGATGGCTTGGCGATTGTTCCGACTATTTTAGTGGCATCAGCCCTTGCGATTATTGCCTATTTAACTGGTAACGCAAATTTCTCGGAGTACTTACATTTACCGCATTTACCACTGGCCAGTGAGCTGGTCGTAGTGTGTACCGCCATTGTTGGTGCGGGTCTAGGGTTCTTATGGTTTAACACCTATCCTGCACAAGTCTTTATGGGTGATGTAGGTTCATTAGCGCTAGGTGGTGCGTTGGGTATTATCGCGATTTTAGTACGTCAAGAGCTTGTGCTGTTGATTATGGGTGGTGTGTTTGTGATGGAGGCCTTGTCAGTAATCTTACAAGTGGGCTCATACAAGTTGCGCGGCCAGCGTATTTTTAGAATGGCACCGATCCACCATCATTATGAATTAAAAGGTTGGCCTGAGCCGCGCGTGATCGTGCGCTTTTGGATCATTTCGATTGTATTAGTACTCGCTGGATTGGCAACGCTGAAGATCAGATAAATGCAGTATTTAAACGAGTTAAAAAATAAAAACATCACTGTGCTCGGGCTGGGAATTACCGGTCTGGGCATTGTGCGTTTTTTACTGTCTCACGGTATTACGCCACGTGTAGTCGACAGCCGTGCTGTACCGCCGGGCTCGCAGTGGCTTGCTGATAATGCGCCTGACTGCGAAGCGGTTTTTGGCTCGTTGGCACAGGCGAGTTTACCGAGTGCGGATTTAATCATTATCAGCCCTGGTATTGCGTTATTTGAGCAAAGTGTTGCTGAAGCGATAGCACAAGGCGTTGAAGTGATTGGTGACATTGAGCTGTTTGCTCGCTTGAACACAAAACCTGTCATCGCGGTAACTGGTTCAAATGGTAAATCGACGGTGGTGAGTCTTGCCACTGCAGTGCTTAAAGAAGCCGGTTATAAAGTAGGGCTGGGCGGTAATATTGGCACTGCAGCACTCGATCTTCTTGAGCAAGATTTTGATGTGTTTGTCTTAGAGTTATCGAGCTTCCAGCTTGAAACCACGCAAAGTCTAGTGTGTACCAGTGCCATGATCTTAAATGTCACTGAAGATCATATGGATCGTTACCCCGATTTCGCCGCCTATTGCCAGGCGAAACAGCGTATTTATCAACATGCCAAGCATGTAGTTTTTAACGCCATAGATAACAATACACTGGCCAATGCCGGTGTTGGTGTGAGTGTGGCATTAGCGCAAGCCGATTATTGCCTACAGACACACGATGGTGATTTGTATTTTGCTGCAAATCAACAACCTGTTTTGCCTGTCTCAAGTTTGACTATGGTGGGTAAACACAACCAGTTTAATGCGTTGGCTGTGATGGCGTTACTTGAGCCTTTTAACATTGATAAAGCGGCATTTGCAGCAGCATTTAAAAACTTCATAGGCCTGGCACATCGTTGCCAATTAGTGGCTGATGTAGCGGGAGTTAAATACTTCAATGATTCTAAAGCGACTAATGTCGGTGCGACGGTCGCTGCACTAGAAAGCTTAAAAGATGATGTAAACAAAATCGTGCTTATCGCAGGTGGTGATGCCAAAGGGGCTGATTTATCGCCTTTACGAGAGCCATTGCAAGCAGCTTGTCGAGCCGTGATTTGTTTTGGTCAAGATGGAGCCAAGTTTTTACCATTACACGAACAAAGCCACCTCGTTACAGATTTACAACAAGCCATTGTAAAGGCGCAGTCACTGGCACAAAACGGCGATGCAGTGTTATTAGCGCCGGCCTGTGCCAGCATAGATATGTTCCCGAATTATATGGTGCGCGGCGAAGCGTTTTGTAAAGCCGTAGCGGAGCTTGCACCATGATGACCTTCGCTGAGCTAAGAATGCAACTTACGCCAAAACAGTCAAATGCACTTTTTGATGTGCCTTTGCTGTACGCCATGCTGTGTTTAATCGGCATTGGTTTTGTGATGGTGACCAGTGCTTCTATGCCAGTGGCTGAGCGACTTTATAACAACCCTTACGGCATAGCGATGCGCCATGGGGTGTTCTTAGCATTAGGTTTTATTTGTTTTTGGTTTAGCACCAGCGTGCCCATGGATTGGTGGAAGAAATGTAATCCGTATCTACTATTCTTCGGCTTATTTTTATTGTGTTTGGTATTAGTCATTGGCCGAGAGGTGAACGGTTCAAAACGTTGGATCCCCATCGGCCCGATTGGTTTTCAGGTTGCTGAGGCAGCCAAACTGTTTTTCTTTAGTTATATCGCAGGTTATTTGGTTCGTAAGCGTGAAGAAGTTCAAGAAAACTTAAAAGGCTTTGCTAAGCCCATTGCGGTATTTGCCGTGTATGCATTACTGATTTTAAAGCAGCCAGATTTAGGCACCGTAGTGGTCATGTTTGTAACGACCGTGGGGTTGTTGTTTTTAGCTGGCGCAAAGTTATGGCAGTTTTTTATGCTGATCTTAACGGGGATTGGTTTGATAGTGGTGCTAATAGTCTTTGAACCCTACCGCTGGCGACGTGTTACAGGCTTTTTAGATCCTTGGGATGACCCCTTCGGTGCTGGTTATCAATTAGTCCAGTCTTTGATGGCATACAGCCAAGGGGGTTGGTTTGGCCAAGGCCTAGGTAACAGTGTGCAGAAGCTACAGTATTTACCTGAGGCGCATAACGATTTTATTTTTGCGGTTATCGCAGAAGAACTAGGTTTTGTTGGTGTGACCAGTATTTTGTTTTTGCTTGGTGTTTTGGTATTTAGAGCCTTATTAATCGGCCAGAAAGCATTAAAGCATGGTAAAGAATATGAAGGCTATTTTGCTCTGGCCATTGGTATTTGGTTTGCGTTCCAAACCATGGTCAATATTGGTGCCAGCGCAGGTATTTTACCGACTAAGGGCTTAACTTTGCCGTTTATATCCTACGGTGGCTCGAGCTTCTTAATTATGGTAATTGCGGCGGGTGTGCTGCAGCGTATTGATTTTGAAACCAAGTTATCGAGCCGACAAGCAACGGCGAGGAGTGGGCGACGATGACAACAAGTAAGCATTTAATGGTGGTCGCCGGTGGTACGGGCGGTCATATTTTTCCGGGCATTGCGGTTGCAGAGCATATGCAGCAACAAGGTTGGACAGTGTCTTGGGTGGGCACTGCCGACAGAATGGAAGCGCAATTAGTACCGAAGCACGATTTTGAGATTGATTTTGTCGAAGTCCAAGGCGTGCGCGGTAACGGAATTACTCGTTTACTCAAAGCGCCATTTATGGTGCTAAAAGCAATTTTAGCGGCAAAGAAAATTATCAAACAGCGTAAACCTGCGGTGATCTTAGCCATGGGCGGATACGTCACGGGCCCTGTTGGTATTGCAGCAAAATTATCTGGCGTACCTTTGATCATTCACGAGCAAAATGCTGTGGCTGGATTTAGCAATAAGCTTTTGGCAAAAGTCGCTAATCAAGTGTTGGCAGCTTTTCCTAATACCTTTGAAAATAACGCTGAAGTGGTTGGCAATCCAGTTCGAACCAGTGTCAGTTCGATTGCTAAAAAACCACAGACAGAACAATTGAATGTGCTTGTTGTTGGCGGCTCGTTAGGCGCGCAAGTATTAAATGAACGTTTGCCTGAGGTATTTTCGACATTGGCAAAAGACTTTTCGTTGAGTGTACGCCATCAAAGTGGGCGAAATAACCAAGATAAACTCAAAACAGCTTATGTTGGTCGCGAATTTGATGCACAAGTTGATGAGTTTATTCACGATATGGATGCTGCCTATACATGGGCTGATTTAGTGATCTGCCGCGCAGGAGCTCTAACTGTGAGTGAAGTAGCAGCAGCAGGAAAAGCAGCTTTGTTTGTACCATTTCCACATGCGGTTGACGACCATCAAACGGCGAATGCCCGTTATTTGGTGGATCAACAAGGCGGATTACTGATGCCGCAACATGATTTTACGACTGAGCGATTAGTTGAGTTATTAACACCGTATTTTGAACAGCCAAGCTTATTGTCTGAGATTGCAGATAAAGCAAAGCAGTTGGCGAAATTTGATGCCACCGAACGCGTCGCGAAGGTGTGTGGTGAGTTGGCAAAGTAGATGAATTTAGAGAAAGAGACGCAAGTGAACGAAGCGAATAATCGAAGAGCAATGAGACGTATCAATACCATACATTTTATCGGTATTGGTGGTGCTGGTATGGGCGGTATTGCCGAGGTACTAGCCTATGAAGGTTATCGTATTACAGGCTCAGACATTGCTCAAAATGCGATGACAGAGCGTTTGATTAAAGCGGGCGCAGAAGTATTCATTGGTCATCACGAAAATAATATTAAAGATGCCAATGTGGTTGTGGTGTCGACAGCGATTGATGTCAATAACCCTGAGATAAAAGCAGCGAAAGCGGCACGCATTCCAATTGTTCGTCGTGCTGAAATGTTGGCTGAGCTCATGCGTTATCGTCATGGTATTGCCATTGCTGGAACGCATGGTAAAACAACGACAACCAGTTTGATCGCTAGCATTTTTGCTAAAGCAGAACTTGACCCCACGTTTGTCATCGGCGGCCTGCTCAATAGCGCGGGTACCAATGCTAAGTTAGGGAGTAGTGATTTTCTAATTGCTGAAGCCGATGAAAGTGATGCTTCTTTCTTGCATCTACAGCCAATGGTATCGGTTGTTACCAATATCGAAGCAGATCATATGGATACCTACGAAGGTGACTTCGAAAAGATGAAAGACACCTATGTAGAATTCATCCATAACTTACCGTTTTATGGCTTGGCTGTGGTGTGTATCGATTCGGATGTTGCCGCTGAACTCATTCCTCGCTTTGCGCGTCCGACTATTACTTATGGTGAGCATGAAACAGCAGATTATCGTTTAGTGGATTTCAAGCAAACCGTAAACAGCAGTGAATTTAAAGTTGTGACCAAATCTGGTGAAGAGATCGCGATGCATTTAAACATGCCGGGCAAACACAATGCGCTGAATGCGACTGCGGCAATTGCCGTGGCGAAAGATCACAATATCAGCAATGCTGCGATTTTAGCTGCACTCACAGAATTTGAAGGTATTGGTCGTCGTTTCCAACATTACGGCACATTTGATAATGAACAAGGTAATGTGATGCTGGTTGATGATTATGGTCACCACCCATCAGAAGTTGATGTCACTATTGAGGCTGCAAAAGCAGGCTGGCCTGAGCGTCGATTGGTGATGATTTATCAGCCGCATCGTTTTACACGTACTCGTGACTTATATGAAGATTTTGTCAAAGTACTCTCTAAAGTTGATCAACTTATTTTGTTAGATGTATACAGTGCTGGCGAAGCACCTATTGTAGGTGCTGACAGCAAGAGCTTATGCAGAAGCTTACGTCAAAGAGGTGTAGAGCCAATTCATGTTTCAGACAATGAAGAGTTGGGCAAAGTCCTTTCGAATGTTTTACAAGACAGCGACCTTGTGATCACACAAGGTGCCGGCAACATTGGTCAAATCGTTAAGAAGTTGGCAGCAACTGAAATGTCACTCGCTGCGTTAAAAGGTGAATCATGAAACAGTTTGGTAAAGTAGCAGTATTACTAGGCGGAACGTCTGCTGAACGTGAAGTGTCATTAAACTCAGGCAATGCCGTGTTGAATGCACTGATCGCAGCTGGTGTTGATGCGTTTGCGTTTGACCCGGCAGAACGTGCGCTTTCAGAGTTACAAAACGCAGACGTTGATCGTGTATTTATCGCTTTGCATGGTCGTGGTGGCGAAGACGGCACCATTCAAGGTGCGCTTGAATTTATGGGTATCCCATACACTGGCAGTGGTGTGTTAGGCAGTGCGTTGGCTATGGATAAAATTCGCTGTAAGCAGTTGTTCCAGTCAGCACAATTAAGTACTGCGGCATTTGCGGTTGTTGATGCGAAAGCGGGCTTTGATGCAGCCAACATTATCAATGAGTTTGGCAAGGTCATGGTGAAGCCAAGCCATGAAGGCTCAAGCATTGGTATGGCTCAAGCCGAAACTGCAGAGCAATTAACCGACGCCTTAAATAATGCCTTTAAGTATGACGACCAAGTGTTAGTTGAGCAATGGATCACCGGCCGTGAGTTTACTGTTGCCATGTTAGGTAACGAAGCATTGCCTGTTATTGAAATGGTAACCCCGCGTGGTTTTTATGACTATGAAGCCAAATACAAAGTAAATAGTACTGAATACCACTGCCCAGCGGCTTTGAGCGACGCGCATACGCAGCAATTACAAATTATGGCAACGCATGCTTTTGCTTTAGTTGGTGCGCAAGGTTGGGGTCGCGTTGATGCAATGCAAGATGAAAATGGTCAATTTTACTTATTAGAAGTGAATACTGTGCCAGGCATGACAGAGAAATCTTTGGTGCCTATGGCGGCCAAAGCAGTTGGCGTAACTTTTGAGCAATTAGTTGTTCGCATTTTGGAGCAAACGCTTTAATATGCGTGCTCTTTTTGAGAAAGCTCAGGTAGTTAATTCACAACTCAATTGGCAAAAAATATTGAGTGTGGGCTTTTTCGTCTTGGTGGCAGGCTTACTGGTTCGCGGTGGCTACTGGGTATCTGATTGGTTGGTTGAAAACCAAGATGCACAAATAAAGAAAATAGTGGTATTAGGCAAACCAAAATACACCACTGACAAAGAGGTCGTCGCTGCTATTAAACAGGTTGATTTAAGTAGTTACTTTCAACTGAATGTGAAAGCAGTACAGCGTTCGGTGCAGGATTTACCTTGGGTCGCAACGGTATCGGTGAGAAAACAATGGCCTGACGAATTGCAGGTTTACATTGTTGAGCACAAACCTGTGGCCATTTGGAATAGCGACTTGCTGTTAAATGCCAAAGGCCAAGTGTTTCAGGCAGACAACGAAGCCTTACAGGCTTACTTGCCCCAACTATACGGGCCTGAAGGCAGTGAGCTAGAGGCTTGGCAAGCATTCTTACAGTTTAAAGATATGCTGGCAGTAAACGATTTTGATTTGGTGAGTTTAGCGCTATCTGAGCGTTTTGCTTGGCAATTATGGCTTGAAGATGGGGTGCGACTTAACCTCGGGCGTGAAGAAAAAGCCAAGCGAGTACAAAGATTTATAGACGTGTATCCGAGTATGCAAATCCCAGAGGGCGGTGTACTTGATACAGTAGATTTAAGGTATGACACCGGCCTTGCGGTGAGCTGGAAGTTTCCAGCACAAACAGAACAACAAAATAAGAGTGAAGCATGACTAAGTCAGTAGAAAGAAACTTAGTAATCGGCCTCGATGTTGGTACTTCAAAAGTGGTAGCAACAGTAGGTGAGATAACAGCAGACAATCAGCTCAGTATCGTTGGCGTGGGGTGTCAGGAATCTCATGGAATGGATAAAGGGGGAGTGAACGATCTCAACCTAGTTTCTGATTCCATTCGCCGCGCAGTCGACGAAGCCGAATTAATGGCTGATTGCCGAATAGGTTCAGTTTACCTTGGTATTTCAGGTAAGCACATTCAGTGTCAAAACGAGAGTGGTGTTGTTGCGATTAATAACGCAGAAGTAACTGAAGACGATATGGACAATGTAATGCATATTGCCCGTTCAGTGCCTATTTCTGCAGAGCGCAAAATGCTTCATTCATTGGCGCAAGAATATAGTATTGATATGCAAGAGGGGATTAAAAACCCACTTGGCATGAGTGGTGTGCGTATGGAAGCGAAGGCCCATATCATCACCTGCTCAAATGATATGGCTAAAAATATTGAGAAGTGTGTTGAACGTTGTGGTCTTCAGGTGGACCAATTAACCTTTGGCGCACTGGCATCAAGCTATGCGGTCTTAACCGATGATGAAAAAGAGTTGGGCGTCGCAGTACTTGATATTGGAGGCGGTACCATGGACTTGGCCATTTATGTCAATGGTGCATTGCGCCATACCGCAGTGATCCCAGTGGCAGGTAACCAAGTCACGGGCGACATAGCCAAGATTTTCAGAACGCCCATTTCTCATGCTGAGTCGCTAAAAGTGCAATATGCTTGCGCAAGCAGCCAAATGGCCAGCAGTGAAGACACCATTGAGGTGCCAAGCGTTGGTGGGCGTCCAGCGCGATTAATGTCGCGACATACATTATCTGAAGTGGTTGAACCAAGATTCAGAGAATTATTTGAACTGGCGTTAGAAGAAATTCGCCGTTCTGGTTTTGAAGATCAAATTGCTGCAGGTTTAGTCGTAACAGGCGGGACTGCAAAAATGGCTGGCGCATTAGAAGTGGCTGAAGATATCTGCCAAATGCCAGTTAGAATAGGTAAACCTGTAAATATCACAGGTTTAACAGATTATGTTGACGATCCTGCATATGCAACAGCCGTAGGTTTGTTACAATACGGTCGTTCTCTACATTCGGTTAATGCACAAAAGTCGAGAGTAGATGCGGACGTGAGTTGGTGGAGCCGTGTTTCAAAGTGGTTCCAAGGTGAGTTTTAAACTCGAGTCGGAGAGTGAATGATGTTTGATATTATGGAACAACACAGCGAAGAAGCTGTGATCAAAGTGATTGGTGTTGGTGGCGGCGGCGGTAACGCTGTTGAGCACATGGTAAAACAAGAAATCGAAGGTGTGCGATTTATTGCTGCTAACACAGATGCGCAAGCGCTACGTAAATCATCTGCAGATGTAACGGTACAATTAGGTACGCAAATTACATCTGGTTTAGGTGCGGGTGCAAACCCTGAGGTAGGCCGTAAGTCTGCTGAAGAAGATATTGAAACGATCAAAGAAGCGTTAGATGGCGCAGACATGGTCTTTATCGCAGCCGGTATGGGCGGTGGTACTGGCACGGGTGCAGCGCCTGTTGTTGCGCGCGTAGCAAAAGATTTAGGTATTTTGACTGTAGCAGTGGTAACACGCCCATTTGACCTTGAAGGTAAAAAGCGCATGGCTGCGGCTGATCAAGGTATCGGTGAGTTGTCAGAAATTGTAGATTCACTTATTACAATTCCTAACAACAAATTACTTAAGGTTTTAGGTAAAGGCACTACACTGTTAGACGCATTCGCGAAAGCGAACGACGTACTATACGGTGCGGTACAAGGTATCGCTGAACTTATTACCCGTTCAGGTCTTATCAACGTTGACTTTGCAGACGTACGTACAGTTATGTCGGCAATGGGCACGGCAATGATGGGTACAGCGTCAGCGTCTGGTCCAGATCGTGCGCAAGAAGCTGCAGAAGCGGCTATCTCAAGCCCACTATTAGAAGACGTCGATTTAACCGGTGCAAAAGGTATTTTGGTTAATATCACAGCAGGTATGGATATCACCATCGAAGAGTTTGAAGTGGTTGGTAATCATGTGAAGGCCTTAGCGTCTGAAAACGCGACTGTGGTAGTTGGTGCGGTGATCGACCCAGAAATGAGTGATGAACTCCGTGTAACCGTTGTTGCAACTGGTCTAGGTGGCGATCGCCGTCCGCAGTTTGGCATTATTGATAACGGTATGCAGCAGGTTTCGGGTAGTGATGCACAAACAGCTGCGCCGGCGTCAAGCCAGCCCGGTATGTTTGTACCAAGCTTTACGCAAACTAGCACTGAGCAGCCGACAAGTGCACCGGAGCAAACACAGAGCCAAAGTACTCAAGCTCCTAAGACTCCGGCTCCAGAAAGCAAACCAGCAGCGTCTGGTGAGACTGAAAAAGGCGATTACTTTGATATTCCTGCCTTTTTACGTAAACAGTCTGACTAATAAACTGGTTACATATTAAACGATTGGCAGCTGGTCGTATCTGTGATACAATCCGCGGTCCAAGTGACATGAATAGGCGAAGTTATGATTAGACAACGTACAATTGCTGAAGTTGTTAAAGCGACAGGTGTCGGTCTACATAAAGGTGAAAAGGTTACCATTACTCTCCGACCAGCGAGCGAGAATACCGGTGTTGTATTCCGTCGTGTCGACCTTGATCCTGTTGTTGACTTTGAAACCACACCAGAAGCTGTTGGCGACACACAGTTATGTACATGTTTGACTAACAAAGATGGTGTGCGTTTATCGACCACTGAGCATCTAATTGCCGCTGTTGCTGCACTGGGTATTGATAACCTTGTTGTTGAATTAGATAGTGCTGAAGTACCGATTATGGACGGCAGTGCATTACCGTTCATTTATTTATTACAAAAAGGCGGTATCAAAGAACAACAAGTTGCTAAACGTTTTATTCGTATTAAAGAAACTGTGCGTGTCGAAGACGGTGATAAGTGGGCTGAAATTACCCCTTATGATGGTTTCCACATTGATTTTGAGATTGACTTTGATCACCCTGCAATCAATGACAGCCGTCAGCGCATTGGTCTTGATATTACGGCACAAAGCTTTACTGAAGAAATCAGTCGCGCACGTACGTTTGGTTTTATGAAAGACATCGAGTATATGCATGCCAACAACCTAGCACTAGGTGGTAGCATGGATAACGCGGTTGTTTTAGATGAGTACAAAGTACTTAACCCGAACGGCTTACGATACGATGATGAGTTTGTAAAACACAAGATCTTAGATTGTGTGGGTGATATGTTTATGGCTGGCCATAACATTCTAGGTAAAATCACCTGTTACAAGTCAGGCCACGGTTTAAATAACAAACTGTTACGTCAAATTATGGCGACTGAATCAGCGTGGGAATGGGCGACATTTGAAGAGCCAATTCATATGCCTGCACCAGGTATGGAGCTTGCGAAAGCTTAATATAGATTAATTATAAAAAATGACGCTTTTTAGCGTCATTTTTTTTGCTTGTTTTTTGCCGCGTGGGTAGCGAGCTTGAGTAGCTTTGCTTGCAAACTCGGTGGTGCATGCGCTGCAAGTTCTGTTAATTGTTCAGCAGTGCTTTCGCTCATGGTTCGACTACTTTTTTGTGGTGTGATACTAGGTTTGGGCTCACTTAATCTTAACTGTGCGTCGGGGTTAGAAGTGACTTTCACTTGTCCGCATTCAGCAAACCCATTTTGTCTAAGATGAGACAAAATATCTAGCTTCAGATAGTTAAGTCGTGTTGCCAAGGTGGCAGAAACGGCTTCAATCACTAAAGTACCCTCTCGATAATTTGCCACGCGACACTTTTTACTCAAGACAGGACCCAGCGCTTTATCAAGCTCGGTTTGTAAAACTTGCAGACTATCGGTTTTTGCACCGAATTGGGTGATCTTGTTTGACCACTTGCCCATCAATTCATCTATGGATTTTGGATCATAGCGATTTTTAGCCATACAGCAGATACCACTTCAAAATTAACTTACCCAAGTATACCAGCATAACGACAGACTAGAAGTGATTCTTGTCAGTGAAAACGCTTGAAATTTATGCCTATCGTCACCATATAAAGAGAATTACCAGTTGGACCATCTTGCGGAACAAATGAATTGCCAAGGCTTTTTTGCCTGATTGCATTTCAAAGGTTTGCAGACAGCGTGAGTCTGGTATGATAGGGGCAATTTTATATTCGGCATTCAGTAGGGCTTGATTGCTTTTACTGCCAACAGGACGCAGGGTGGCCATTGATATCCAATGCTAAAAGTGGATATGCGGTCAGCCATCACTAGAGTGAAATGGTTTAAACATGATAGCGAACATTTTTACCAAAATTTTTGGTAGTCGTAACGACCGAACGATTAAAAAACTAAGAAAGACGGTCGCATTAATTAATGCATTAGAAGAACAACTAAGCGCACTTTCTGATGAAGAACTAAAAGCAAAAACAGCAGATTTCAGAGCGCGTTATGAGCAAGGCACTAGCCTTGACGATTTATTACCTGAAGCTTTTGCGACGGTACGTGAAGCTTCAAAACGTGTCTACGGCATGCGTCACTTCGATGTACAGATGATTGGTGGTATGGTATTGCACCAAGGTCGCATTTCAGAAATGCGTACCGGTGAAGGTAAAACCCTTACAGCGACTCTACCTGCCTACTTAAATGGTTTAACAGGTAAAGGCGTTCACGTTATTACGGTGAATGATTACCTAGCAAAACGTGATGCCGAAACAAACCGCCCGCTATTTGAATTCCTAGGTCTAACTGTTGGCTGTAATGTGCCTGGTATGATGCCTGATGCTAAGAAGCAAGCTTACGCTGCAGATATTACATATGGTACGAACAACGAATTTGGTTTCGACTACCTGCGTGACAACATGGCATTTAGCATTGAAGAGCGTGTACAACGTCCACTGCACTTTGCCGTTGTGGATGAGGTTGACTCAATCCTAATCGATGAAGCACGTACGCCACTTATCATCTCTGGTCCTGCTGAAGATAGTTCTGAACTTTACGCTCGTATTAACACCATAGTGCCATCACTGACTCTGCAAGAGAAAGAAGATGAAGAGGGCGTTGAAGGTGACGGTGATTACACCCTTGATGAAAAATCAAAGCAAGTACACCTTACAGAACGTGGCCAGTTAAAAGTTGAAGAGCTTCTTACTGAAAATGGCCTGATTGAAGAAGGTGACTCACTGTATTCGGCAGGTAACATTTCGCTGTTAAGCCATGTGTATGCAGCACTTCGTGCACATAAACTATATCAAAAAGACGTAGACTACGTTGTAAAAGACAACGAAATTATCATCGTTGACGAGCACACAGGCCGTACAATGGAAGGTCGTCGTTGGTCAGAAGGTCTACACCAAGCTGTTGAAGCGAAAGAAGGTGTGCGCATTCAAAACGAAAACCAAACACTTGCGTCTATCACTTTCCAGAACTACTTCCGTATCTACGAAAAATTATCTGGTATGACAGGTACTGCGGATACTGAAGCGTTCGAATTCCAGTCAATTTATGGCCTAGACACTGTTGTTATTCCAACTAACCGCCCGATGATCCGTGATGATCGTGCTGATTTAGTTTATCTAACTCAAGATGAAAAGTTTGAAGCCATTCTTGCAGATATCAAAGACTGTCAAGAACGCGGTCAGCCAGTGCTAGTGGGTACGATTTCAATCGAAAGTTCAGAGTATTTATCTCAGTTCTTACGTAAAGAAAAAATTGAACACAACGTACTGAATGCGAAATTCCACGCCCAAGAAGCAGACATCGTTGCTGATGCAGGTTTACCGGGTAAAGTAACCATTGCAACTAACATGGCTGGTCGTGGTACGGATATCGTATTAGGTGGTAACTGGCAGAGCGAAGTGGCTAAGCTAGAAAACCCTTCTGAAGAACAAATCGCTGAAATTAAAGCGAAGTGGCAAGAAACTCATGATGCTGTTATTGCGGCAGGTGGTCTTCACATCATTGGTACTGAGCGTCACGAATCTCGTCGTATCGATAACCAGCTACGTGGTCGTTCTGGTCGTCAAGGTGATGCAGGTTCAAGCCGTTTCTACCTATCGATGGACGACGCGCTAATGCGTATCTTCGCAGGTGAGCGCATGACAAACATGATGCGTAAGCTAGGTATGCAACGTGGTGAAGCAATTGAGCACCCTTGGGTTAACCGTGCAATTGAAAACGCACAACGTAAAGTAGAAGCACGTAACTTCGACATTCGTAAGCAGTTACTTGAGTATGATGATGTTGCAAACGACCAGCGTCGTGTTGTGTACGAGCAGCGCAACGAGCTTCTTGAAGAAGGCGATATTTCAGAAACAATTACAGCTATCCGCAGCGATGTTGTGAATGGCATGATTGATCAGTACATCCCGCCGCAAAGCCTAGCTGAAATGTGGGATATTCCTGCACTTGAAGAGCGTATTAAAGCTGACTTCTTAATTGAACTGCCAATTTCTCAGTGGCTAGCTGATGATGACAAGCTTTATGAAGAGACATTACGTGAGCGTATCACTGAAGAGATCGACAGCGCATACAAGCAAAAAGAATTGATGGTAGGCCCAGATGTACTGCGTCATTTCGAAAAAGCCGTGATGTTACAAAGCCTAGATCAACATTGGAAAGATCACCTAGCTGCAATGGACCATCTTCGTCAAGGTATCCACTTACGTGGCTATGCTCAGAAGAATCCGAAGCAAGAATATAAGCGTGAATCTTTCGAACTATTCTCTGCAATGCTTGAAAACCTTAAAACTGACGTAGTGGGAATTCTTGCGAAAGTACAAGTTCGTGCAGAAGAAGATGTTGAGAAAGTAGAAGAGCAACACCGTCGTGCAGAGCAAGCTCCGCGTGAATATCAGCATGCTGAAGCTGAGCATGTTGGTGGTGACGTACCTGAAGGTGCAGTTGTGGCTTCACGCACAGAGCCAAAAGTTGGCCGTAATGAGCCTTGTCCTTGTGGATCAGGTAAAAAGTTTAAGCAGTGTTGTGGCAAGTTAAAATAATCACACACGCGTAAATTATTAAAAAGCGACTTTATAGTCGCTTTTTTTATCGGAGAAGAAAATGGCAAAAAAAGTAGTCGAAGTCGCGGTTGGCGTAATTAAGCGTGATGAGCACATATTTATTACTAAACGTGATGAGTCTCAACATCAAGGTGGTCTTTGGGAATTCCCGGGCGGTAAAATTGAAGCAGGCGAATCAGTTACAGAGGCGCTGGCGAGAGAATTAAAAGAAGAAGTGAATATCGACGTGCATAGCTCACAAAGTTTGCTTGATATTGAACATGACTATGGTGACAAGTGTGTGAAGTTGTTTATTCATATTGTTGAAGACTTCTCTGGCGAAGCAACAGGACTTGAAGGGCAGGCATCACAGTGGGTTGCAATCAATGCGCTGAACAACTGGGCGTTTCCTGCTGCAAATGTTGCCATTATTGATGCGTTACAAAAAACAGCAACTAGTTAATAAAAGAGTGATGTCTTCAGCGTTTTGAATTGACAGTAGCAAGAAAGCGCTTTTATAAAAAGTGATGAAATAATACTGCCTATGAGAGCTAAAAAGTCAGATATAACCGTAATTTAATAAAATTTAATTTATCTAAACCCGCGAAATTACGGGTTTTTTTATTTTATGAGCTGTTCATGGAAAATATTTGATAGCGCTGTCATTTTGCATTTACTATGATGAAATTATTGAACTGAAAATCGCACTCGCATTAAACATGGGCGTGCAGTTCTCACTATGTCGTCCTAAGCTAACTGTAGTGGCGAGTCGACCGTATTTTACGTTTACTAAGGAGCTAAAATGATAAACAAGAAATTTGCTCTAGCGGGTATCATGGCTGCAATGCCATTATTTGCTCAAGCTGGTTTATCTCAACAACAAGTAGATAATTTCGCAAAAGGTACAGAACTGACTTTTGCAGTTGAAGACAACTTTCATAACGGTGCAGCCAGCTTTATCGGCTCTATGCGTTTGCAAAATAATTCGTCGGTTGCTTTGCCTAATGGCAAAAGTGATTGGCAAATTTATGTGCATTCAGTGCGTAAAATTTCAAAGGTAAATACCCAAGGTATTGCTATTGAACACATCAATGGTGACTTACACCGTTTTGTACCAACAAACGAGTTTAAAGGCCTAAAGGCTGGTGAAAGTTTAAATGTCGAGTTTGAAGCGGGGGCTTGGGTGGCCTCATATTCAGACTTTATGCCACGTGCTTTCTTAGTCAGTAACAAACAAAAACCAGCAATTTTTGCTAATACTGACACCGAAGACCTAACTACATTTATTGCGCCATTTGAACGTGATAATCAGCTATATCGTTACAACGAGCCAAAAGATCAGACAAAGCTTGCCACTCCAGCGCTACGTTTTGAGCGTAATCAAAGCAATATTGAAGTAAGCAAAGAAGACGCACTAAAACGTATTATTCCAAAGCCTCACTCGGTTGATTTCAACCGCGGGACTGCAGAGCTTGATAGCAAGTGGCAGATTCGTTTCGCAGGACGATTAAAGTCAGAAGTGGCCGTTTTCCAAGAAGATCTTGCTGACTATGGTTTAACACTCAAGGCAGAAGCCGATCATATTTCAGCAGGCAAAACGCCGACTATTTTCTTGAAAGTGAATGATGCACTAAAAGTCGATGGTAAAGTGGCTTCTGAGAGTTATCACCTAGAAATTGATGATGACAAAGTGGTTATCACAGGTAGCGACAATGCGGGTGTATTTTACGGTATTCAAAGCTTCTTAGCGCTAATCCCTGCAGATGCAAAAAATACAGTATCAGTGCCAAACGTAGAGATAGAAGATACGCCACGTTTTGCTTGGCGTGGTATGCATTACGACAATGGCCGAAACTATCATGGTAAAGATGCGCTGTTCAAAATGGTTGAACAGATGGGTCGTTACAAAATGAATAAGTTTCACTGGCACTTCTCTGAAGATGAGGGTTGGCGCTTAGAGATCCCAGGGTTGCCAGAGCTAACAGACATAGGTGGTTATCGTTGTTTCGATTTAGAAGAGCGTAGCTGCTTGTTAACTCAGTTAGGTACTGGGCCATTTAAGTCGGGCACTGGTAATGGTTATTTAAGCCGTGAGGACTTCGTTGAGTTACTGAAGTTTGCTAAAGCGCGCCATATTGACATCATTCCTGAAATTGAAGGTCCTGGTCACGCTCGCGCCTCAATTATCGCGATGGAAGCACGCTATGATCGTTTAATGGCAGAAGGTAAACCTGAAGAGGCTAAAGCGTATCTATTATCTGATCCTAAAGACACGTCTCAGTACTTAACGGTTCAAAACTACACCGACAACTCAATGAATGCGTGTATGGATTCGACTTACGCGTTTATTGAAAAAGTAACCTACGAGCTGCAAAACATGTATCGCGAAGCGGGTACGCGTTTAACTAATCTTCACTTTGGTGGTGACGAAGTTGGTGCAGGCTCTTGGGTTGGTTCTCCGGCATGTCAGGCGATGTTCGCTGAACCGAATAACGGTGTAGCGGGTCCAAATGATTTAAAACCTTACTTCACTCAGCGCGTTGCGACTATGTTTGCTAAACGTGGCATTGCACCAGGTGCGTGGGAAGATGGGTTAATGTACGACAAAATTAACCCGTTTAAGCGTGATGAATTCCCTAATGAGGTATTTACTGCCAACGTATGGGATAACATCTGGGAGTGGGGGGTAGCAGATAGAGCACATCGTCTAGCAAACAATGGCTATCAGGTTATTTTATCTCATGGTACGCACTTATACTTTGACCACCCTTATGAAGCGCACCCTGAAGAACGCGGCTACTACTGGGCGACGCGTTATACAGACACCAAGAAAACATTTAGCTATATGCCAGATGATGTCTATGCTAATGCCGACTATACCCGCAGCCGTGAGCCAATTGTTAATTTAGAAGCATTAGTCGGTCGTGAGCTACCGAAACTTGAAAAGCCTGAGAACATTCTGGGCATTCAAGGTCAGGTGTGGAGTGAAACAATTCGCACTGAAGATCAAGTTCTACGCATGGTATTCCCGCGTATCCTTGCCGTTGCTGAGCGCGCTTGGCACAAAGCAAGCTGGGAAGGCAGTAAGATTGAAGCAAAGGCATTTGCAAAAGACTGGCACACTTATGCTGCTGCATTGAGTGTGAAAGAGCTCGCTAAACTTGAGCGTGATGGTGTGAATGTCAATTTACCTATACCAGGTGCAAAAGTAGAAAATGGTCAGTTAGTGGCTAACTCTGCGTTCCCACACTTAGTGATTCAATATAGTACAGATGGCGGCCAATCTTGGTCTGAGTACACCTCGCCTGTTTCTGTAAGTGGTAAAAATGCGGTGCAATTACGCACAACGTTAAACGGCAAAAAGTTTAGCCGTGTTACGCAGTTAACACTTTAGTAAAGAGTCTACCCATCAAACAAAGGGCCGAATGGCCCTTTTTTAATATCTGGTAAGGCTAGTAATAGAACAAATTTTAACGTAAAGTAAAATGTCAGCGCTGTCATTTTTGTTTACATGATGTTAAAAGCTGAAAAGATTTTATGGCATTGTGCCAATCTGACATAATTAAAATCACACAACGAGTAGAAGTTTATGGAAGCAACTGTGTCAAATTCAACGACGACTAAAAGCAATGCCATTCCTTTGGCTATCGTTGCGGCGATGTTCTTTATTCTGGGTTTTGTTACCTGGTTAAATGGTTCATTAATGCCGTATCTGCAGCAACTTTTTGATTTGAGCCCTATTCAGGCGTCTCTTATCTTATTCTCTTTTTATATTGCAGTGACATTTACTGCTATCCCATCGGCGAAGTTTGTTAAGAAAGTGGGATACAAAAACGGTATGGCCATCAGTATCGGTATGATGATGGTAACGGCTTTGTTATATATCCCTGCAGCTAAAACTCAGGTATTTGCGTTGTTCCTAGTGGCGCAGTTTACTATGGGTATCGCGCAAACCATTCTACAAACCGCAGTTAACCCTTACGTAGTCCGTTTAGGCCCTGAAGAGTCGGCAGCGGCGCGTGTAAGCATCATGGGTATTCTTAATAAATTTGCAGGTGTTATTGCACCTCTAGCGTTCACTGCGCTTGTATTAGGTGGCTTCAATGAAGCGGCAGCAACTGGCCCACTTACACAAGTAGAAAAAGATGCCATGGCTGGTAACTTAGTCATGCCATACTTAGGTCTTGCTGTATTTATTGGTTTATTCGCCGTAGGTATCAAATTTGCACCACTTCCTGAAATTGAAGAGGAAGATGACAATGATAAGTCGACTGGTACAGTGAAAGAAGCCTTAGCACACCCTAACTTAGCGCTAGGTGTTGTTGCTTTATTTTTATACGTAGCGGCTGAAGTAATCGCAGGTGATACGGTTGGTTCATTTGCCCTGTCAATGGGTGTTGCTAACTATAGTGTGATGACCTCATATACTATGGCATTTATGGTAACAGGCTACGTGCTAGGTATTATTTTAATCCCACGTGTCATTTCGCAACAAACAGCTTTAACAATTTCAGGCATTTTGGGCTTAGCTCTAACGCTTGGTATTGCATTTGTAGATAGTGCTGCAACATTAAACGTCCCGACGTTCGGTGAAATGCCAGTTGCTGTGTTCTTTTTAGCACTATGTGGTTTAGCCAATGCGATCATGTGGCCAGCAATTTGGCCTCTAGCTTTGTCTGGACTTGGCAAGCTAACTAGTGTAGCTTCTGGTTTATTAGTTATGGGTATTGCTGGTGGTGCTTTTGGTCCACTTTTCCTAGGTTTAGCAAAAGGTTCTGAAGCAACAGTTGCATCTAGCCAGACAGCATACCTGGTATTATTACCATGTTACCTATTTATCCTCTTCTATGCCCTGAAGGGTCATAAAATGAGAAGTTGGAAGTAAAGCATTTCTATCTAAAAGTAGAAATAATCCCGTGTGTAATGCCACCGCAAGGTGGCATTTTTTTGTCTAAAATTTGTTCTCAATATCTTTCCTACTTTCAACACCCTAGCCGTTACTAACAAACGTAGCGAGCTCACTGCGACTGTTTCAGATTCCAGCATGGTTCGATATGCGGTATAATCGGCGCCTTTTTTCTATTGGGGCAATTTACATGAACGCGTTAAAAGCGGAACGAGCACTGTTTTCCTATCCCAAATATTGGGCGGAATGTTATGGCAATGCACCTTTTCTTCCGACAACTCGACAAGAGATGGACGAACTAGGCTGGGATAGCTGTGACATTGTGTTAGTAACCGGTGATGCGTATGTAGATCACCCAAGCTTCGGCATGGCCGTTATTGGCCGTGTTTTAGAAGCACAAGGCTTTAGGGTTGGCATTATTGCGCAGCCCGATTGGTCAAATAAAGATGCCTTTATGTCACTGGGCAAACCAAATTTATTCTTTGGTGTAACCGCTGGCAACATGGACTCGATGATCAACCGTTATACGGCTGAAAAACGCATGCGTCACGATGATGCTTACACGCCGGGCAATGTCGGTGGTAAACGTCCAGACAGAGCGGTTGTAGTATATAGCCAACGTTGTCGCGAAGCTTATAAAGATGTACCTCTGGTAATTGGCGGTATTGAAGCCAGCTTACGTCGTATTGCCCACTACGATTATTGGCAAGAAAAAGTGCGTCGCAGCATCATCTTTGATGCTAAGGCTGACATTCTTATTTATGGTAATGCTGAGCGCCCGTTAGTCGAAGTGGCACATCGTATTGCAGCTGGTGATGACATTAGTCAGATCCAGAATATTCGCGGTACTGCGGTTATCCGTAAAGAGCCGTTAGATGGATGGCGCGGTAGTGATTCAACAGCCATTGATAAAGTGGGTAAAATAGATCCAATTCCAAATCCATATGGTGCCGATGATGTTGGCTGTAGTAAATCTGAGTTTGCCAAAGCAGGCATAGACTTAAAAGCAGAAGAAGCCAAACCTATCGTGGTTCAACCACCTAAATTAAAGCCATGGGAAAAAGCCTACGTAAAGTTGCCTGCTTTTGAGCAAGTAAGTGTGAATAAGCCGCTTTATGCCCACGCTTCACGTATTTTGCACCAAGAAACCAACCCAGGCTGTGCTCGTGCGTTATATCAGCGTCATGGCGACCGTTATGTGTGGGTGAACCCACCTGCGTTTCCTTTAGAAACGGAAGAAATGGACATGGTCTTTGGTTTGCCATACCAACGTGTGCCTCACCCTAAATATGGCAATGAAAAGATCCCAGCTTACGACATGATCAAAACTTCAGTAAACATCATGCGGGGGTGTTTTGGGGGTTGTAGTTTCTGCTCTATCACAGAGCATGAAGGGCGAATCATTCAAAGTCGTTCAGAAGAGTCAATCTTAGATGAAATTGAACAAATTCGTGACAAAGTGCCGGGCTTTACTGGCGTTATCTCAGACTTAGGTGGCCCAACAGCTAACATGTATAAGCTGCGTTGTAAGAGCAAAAAGGCTGAGAGTACCTGTCGACGTTTATCGTGTGTGTTCCCTGATATTTGTAAGCATATGGATACCGATCACACACCAACGATTAACTTGTATCGTAAAGCGCGTGATGTGAAGGGCATTAAGAAAATCCTCATTGCATCTGGTGTGCGTTACGACTTAGCGATTGAAGATCCTCGCTATGTAAAAGAGTTGGTATCACACCATGTTGGCGGCTATTTGAAAATTGCGCCTGAACATACCGAATCGGGCCCGCTTTCAAAAATGATGAAGCCGGGGATGGGGGCATACGACAAGTTCAAAGAACTATTTGATAAGTACTCCAAAGAAGCGGGTAAAAAGCAGTATTTGATCCCGTACTTTATCTCGGCTCACCCAGGCACGACCGACGAAGATATGGTGAACATGGCGCTATGGCTAAAAGCCCACGACTTTAAGCTTGACCAAGTGCAAAACTTCTATCCATCTCCAATGGCAAATGCGACGACGATTTACCATACAGAGATGAACTCGCTGCGTAATATAAAGAACAACAAAGAAGTGGTGAGTGTGCCGAAAGGGGCTAGACAACGTCGCTTACACAAAGCCATTTTACGTTATCACGATCCTGCTGGTTGGCCGATGATCCGCGAAGCCTTACGTAAAATGGGTAAAGCGAATCTGATTGGTGGTGGACCAAATTGTTTGGTGCCAGACGAAACCAGACAAGAAAAAGCACAGCGTGGCAAAAAAGGCACAGGTCATGGGCAACAAGTTCGTAAGGGCGGCAAACCTGCACTGACACGTCATACTGGGTTTAGTCAGTTTAAAAAGGCCAATACCAAACCGAAAGTTGGAGCGAATAAGCAAAGAGCCAACAAGCCTAAATAGCAGGTATAATCAAAAAAGCTGTCGTAAGACAGCTTTTTTGTAACTATGAGAAAAGATTAGCACGACTTATTTAAATGTAGCCAGCAATTGCAGTAAGTTTTGGATTTTAAACACCACGGCTTTTAATTTCTCTTCGTCTAAATTTTCCATTTTGCTTAGCGCTTCAACGTCAGCGGCTGTATCTAGCACATAAGGCTTGAAGCGTTTTGCTTCAAAATCAAAGCCCGAATTTTTATCGAATAGTGCGGTGAATTTTCCATGCCCTTGTTGCTGTAATTCATCTAATTTTTTATCTGCATCAAGTGCCTGACGGTAAACGACTTTTAGATTTTCATTGAGTTTTTCAATAACAGCTTGCATGTTTTTCCTAAAGTTGTCGGTAAATCGGCCGATAGTGTACGAGGATTCAACTAAAAAGTCAGGTATATGCTTATGAATATTTCAGGAGGTTCTTTACCTGTAATGTCTGATGCTGGAGAAGGTGGGCAAGTAGTTAGTGCTGCTTTAGCCAAAAAACAGCAACAGGTTGAAGGTAAAGCAGCACTTGCTCTGATTGACGCTGCAAGCACAGGCTCCGCAGCACAGAGTCCGGCACAATCAACAACGACTGCGACATTAGGTAATCACGTCAATATTTACGTGTAATGTTAGCCAAGTTGTAAATCAATCGGTGTCTTACTTGTTTTGCCGCCGATTTCTCTTACTAACTTGGGTACTAAAAAGCCAGGTAGTTCAGCTAGCATACCCGCCATCAAAGTAAGCGCTGCTTCTTCAGACATATCAAAATGACTGGCACCTTCCACTTTGTCTAGTAAGTGTAGGTAGTAGGGTAAGATATCCACTTCAAATAGCTTTTCACTTAGCGCAACCTGAGCTTCTACTGTGTCGTTAATCCCTTTTAATAAAACCGCTTGATTAAGTAACGTGACATTCGCTTGTTTTAGCATTTGCATGGCACTTTCAAAGTCATCGTCAATTTCATTGGCGTGATTAATATGATTCACAAAGATGATTTTTAGTGGGCTCGCTTTAAAGCGCTCGCATAACTCAGACGTAATACGTGCAGGGATCACCACAGGTAAACGGCTATGAATACGCAGGCGTTTAATTTGTGGTAGTTGCTCTAATTGTTCTAAAAACCAACTAATGGCATTGTCTTTGGCCATTAAAGGATCGCCGCCACTTAAAATAACCTCATTCACATTCGTGTGATTTTTTAAGTACTCAACCACTTCGAGCAAAGCTTGCTTATTTACCTGGTTATCTTGATACGGGAAGTGACGCCTAAAGCAGTATCGACAGTTCACCGCGCAGCCGGTTTTAAACATCACTAGCACGCGAGAGCGATATTTATGCAATAAGCCCGGTATGGCACTTTGTTGTTCTTCTAAAGGATCTTTGTTGTAGCCGATTTGAGTAATAAATTCTTGGTGCTGAGGTAGCACCTGAAGTAATAATGGGTCATTGGGATCGCCAAAACGCATCTTCTTTATAAACGGCAGTGGCACACGCATCGGGAATAAACGACGCGCTTCTAGGTCTTTTTCACTGAAATGACTGTTGATGCCAAGCATTTTTACTAACGTTTTTGGGCAAGTGACCACATTTGCCAATTCTTTTTGCCAGTTACTATGCAAATTTACTTCATTTGTTTGTATCATTAGCAGGTTTATTACTCGATAAAAGAAGATTAGAGGATACCGATGGCGAATTATAGCACCAACGAGTTCAAGGGCGGCCTAAAAATTATGATCGATGGCGAGCCGTGCACCATCTTAGAAAATGAAATGGTTAAGCCGGGTAAAGGCCAAGCGTTCAACCGCGTTAAGATCCGTAAATTGATCTCAGGTAAAGTACTTGAGAAGACTTTCAAGTCTGGTGATTCAGTAGAAGGTGCTGACGTAATGGAAACTGAGCTAGCTTACCTATACACAGACGGTGAGTTCTGGCATTTCATGAACAACGACACATTTGAGCAGATCGCTGCTGACGAAAAAGCAATGGGCGACAACGTAAAATGGTTAGTTGAAAACGACGTATGTACAATTACACTTTGGAACGGTAACCCAATCGCGGTAACACCACCAAACTTCGTAGAGCTAGAGATCACTGATACTGACCCAGGTCTTAAAGGTGACACAGCGGGAACTGGTGGTAAGCCTGCAACACTCACTACAGGTGCTGTAGTACGTGTGCCACTATTCGTTCAAATCGGCGAAGTAGTGAAAGTAGATACGCGTAGCGGTGAATACGTAGGTCGTGTGAAGTAACATTCAGTTATTTCTGAGACCAAAAAATCCCAGCTAAGGCTGGGATTTTTTATGGTTAAAATAAATTTTTGAAAGAGTTAGATAGTATGTCTGAAATTAACTGGGCACCGAGTGCGGATATTCAAACACTCAAACAGCGTGCGGTAATTATCGCGAAGATCCGTCAGTTTTTTGCCGAGCGTGATGTGATGGAAGTAGAAACACCAAGCTTATCGGCTGCCAGTGTGACAGATGTTCATTTAGCGACTTTTGCGACTGAGTTTGTGGGCCCTGGCAATGCCGAAGGGCTGCCTTTGTACATGCAAACCTCTCCTGAGTTTGCTATGAAACGCTTGCTTGCCGCGGGCAGTGGCGCCATTTATCAATTAGCTAAAGCATTTCGTAACGAAGAATCGGGTCGTCATCACAACCCTGAATTTACTATGTTGGAATGGTATCGCCCAGGGTTTGACGAATTTGATTTAATGAACGAGATTGATGCGCTGATGCAGCTTATATTGAACTGTAAAAAAGCCACCTCTGTGAGTTATCAACAAGTCTTTATTGATGTATTAGGTTTAGACCCACTTGAAGCAACAGTGAGAGAGCTGCAGCAACTTGCCACAGAAAAAGGCTATGGCGATATTGCCGCAAACGAAACTCACAAAGACACGCTTTTACAATTGCTATTTTGCATGGAAGTCGAGCCTAAAATCGGCATTGAAGCACCTTGTTTTGTGTATCACTTTCCTGCCTCGCAAGCGGCATTGGCGCAATTAAATCCTGATGACACTCGCGTAGCAGGGCGCTTTGAGTTGTATTTTAAAGGCATGGAATTGGCCAATGGCTTTAATGAACTCACGGATAGCAAAGAGCAAGCAGCGCGTTTTGCTCAAGATAACCAGTTCAGAGTGCAAATGGGCTTGTCAGAAGTGGCGGTAGATGAGCGCTTCTTAGCGGCGCTCGCACATGGTTTGCCACAATGTTCGGGTGTAGCGCTTGGCATTGACAGGTTAGTGATGCTAGCGACGGATAAGTCGTCAATTAAAGAGGTGATAGCCTTCGATGTCACACGTGCCTAACACATGTGACATCTGACTTTAATTATCTCACAAAGCGGCGTAATTCGTCTTGCGTCGTTTGTGTGAGTTTTTGAGCTTGCTGGCACTGCTCCGAAGCCGCATCAATTTGCTGTTTTGCTTGTTGCGCAAGTTCAACAATATTTAGTACCGTTTGATGGGTGTGGTTTTGCGTCGTTTCAAGTTGATGCACTTCACCGACGATGGCTTCGAGCTGTGTTTGGTTATGCTCAAAGTCACTACACATGCTAGCAAACCCACCCGACGTCTCACTGATGGCTTTCTCAGCCGAGCTTGAATGACTAATCAACTGTTGTGACTCTTGATGTGTCTCACCGACTAACACATCCATTTGGTTGATGAAGTCGCTGATCTGACGCGTCGCATCGTTTACTTTCACTGATAGGTTTCTAACCTCATCGGCAACCACCGCAAAACCTCGACCAGCTTCACCAGCACGTGCAGCTTCAATAGCAGCATTCAACGCCAGCAAATTAGTTTGGTCTGAAAACTCTTCAACCATCTTGAGGATGCTGCGTATATTGTCGCTGTTTTCTTTTAGCCCTGCGACAGTATTGGCAAAATTGCCAAGCAATTGCGTGATGTGCTGAATTTCACCCACTAAGGTAGACAAAGACTGCGATGAGCCTCGCACAAAGTGCAGGCTTTCGGTATTGGCTTGATATACATGATCGGTATTACCCACAATACTTTGTAAGCTATGGGTCACTTGGTCGCTGGCGGCAATGATAGAGTCACTGCTCGAAATTTGTTGTGCACCCAATTCAGAAGTCTGTTGCATAGAACGAGTGACTTCTTGGTTAGAGTTAGCTGCGACTTCAGCACTATGATAGGTGGTGTTGAGCAGTTCACTTAAGCGACTGGTAAAGTGATTATATTGCTCACTGACTTCACGAAATTCATCGTAGGTAAACTGCGGTAATTTAGCCTCTAGATTGCCATCATCTCTATTTATTTGTTCTAACGTATCACGCATGGCTTTGATTGGACGCACGATAAGAAAACGCATGTAAAATAGTGTGAAGATAAATCCACCGATAGCGCCAAGTGCCATTAACCAAAATAGTCCTGTGCCTTGTTTATCTTCAGTTAATTCAGCATACAGCCAAAATAAAGTGATGAGCTGGAAAGCAAATAAAAAGCTCAAGTTGCCGAAAATTTTTCTCGACAGAGTAAAAAAGAAACTCTGTTCAATTTTATTATATAAACTCATGTATAGACTCATATTTTGGCTCTTGATTTGCCAATTTCTTTTAATTTTAGAACATACTCGAGATTTCTTGCATTATCGCGACAAAATCATTTTTGCGTAGCAGGGGTAATTACTAAAAATACCATCTATGCCTAAGTTCTGCATTTCTTCTATTTCTTGTTGTTTATCGACCGTGTAGGCCATCACCTTTAGACCTCTTTGCTTGGCATCTGCAACAAACTCATGGTTAATGAAGTTCTTATCTAAATGCACACTGTAGGCATGTAGGTTTTCAGCAAAGTAAGCGTAGTTAAGCGGGATAGAGGCGGTTAAAGCGCCAATTTTTACCCAAGGTAGATTTTGCTTAAGCCATTTTAGCTGATGGTGATCGAACGACGAAATCAACAACTGTTCACGCTCAATAATGCCCTCAGCCACATTTAGTTCGAGGGTTTGAACCAGTTTATCTAGGCCAAAGGTGTGTTTAAGCTCTAGGTTGATTTGAGTTTGTGTGCCAACTAGCTCGAGTACCTGTTGCAAATTAAGGACTTGCTGACCATCTCCAGCATCAAGTTTACTGATTTCTGAAAATGGCGTATCAACGACTCGCCCTTGACCATTCGTTGTGCGGTCTAACCAAGAATCGTGAATGATCACAAAGTCATCGGCGCAACTTTGTACGTCGAGCTCTATGCCATCAACTTGGGCTTGCAAAGCCGCTGTAATGGCTGAAGTTGTATTCTCTGGATAATTACCACTGGCACCTCGGTGCGCAAAAATCTGCATTAGGCTTTTTTCCTTGTGATTGACCAAGTTTCAAAACAAGCAGCACTAACAACCAATAAACCGCCGATTAAGGTCATCATATTGGGCTGCTCTGACAATAGCATAAAAGCCAATACTGTGCCGTACAAGGGCTGTAAACAAGAAATTAATCCGGCTGTTGTCGCAGATAAGAACCTTAAACTGCTGGCAAATAGTGCATGCGGCGCTGCGGTAAAAATAATACCAGCCAAGAGTAACAACCAAAAATCTTGTTCTGGTAAGTCTGTCGGCCCAACATCAACGAAAGCACACAGCATTAAACTAGCCACAATAGTTTGATAAAGCATAGTCTGTGGGCCGCCATAACTTGAAAAACATTGCTTTTGCAGCAGGTTTCTTAATGCAAATAACAACCCAGAGAAAATTCCTGTGACTATTCCTAATGTAACGTCATTACCCAAGTTTGCCTCAGGTACGAGCAAGTAAATTCCGAATAAAACCGTCACTGCACTGATGATATCTTTGCTTTTAAGCTTTTGTTTACTGAAAAAAGGTTCTAAGAATACGGTGATCACCGGGTAAGTAAAGAAAGCAATAATGCCAGTCGCAATGCCTGCTAGTTGCATACCTGCAAAGTAAGTCACCCAGTGTAAGCCAACCACAATGCCTAGAATTATGGCGATGCCGTAATCTTTTTTGTGATTAAGGGCGATGGCTTTGCCTTGAAACTTGAGTAAGCAAACGAGGGCAATAAAGGCGATGGCTGTACGGTACACCGTAATATCAAGCGCGGATAAGGCAATGAGTTTAGAAAATAGTGCAGTACCACCGAACAGCAGGACGGCGGTATGGAGCTGAATAAGTGCAGATTGTTCTGAGCGCATGGTCGTTGGATGTTGTCTTTTTTTTGAGTCTATCATTGATGACACTTGTCACTAAACAAATTATGAATAGCAGTTAGTCTATGTAAGTATAAGTACCTATTATGTTTTCGAGACTACTCCAATAACAGACTGACCGGAACTGGAATGAACATGCTGAACAAATCCCACAATATGGCATTAGCCCACCCCAATAAAAAGTTTTGGAATTGGGGGCCACTATTTTTCTCAAGCTTTTTCTTTTTTCCTTTACTGACTAATTGGCAGTCGTTATCAGTGGGTGATATTACGGCGCAGCTGGCTATCTATGCATTTTTTGTTTTTCTATATGGTATTGCTCTTTATAAAAAAGGTGAGTCAGTAACTCCTAGTCTAGCTGCCATGGCGTTACTCTGTTGTTTGGGTACTTATGTGACCTATGGCACTCACTCTTTATTTGGCTTTATTGGCTTTTTCTGTGGTTTTAATTATCGCAGAAAGCAAAGCTTTATGATGATGGCTGCATTGCTGGTGGTTATTTTTATTAGTGCATTTTTATTTGTGCCAGTGAAATCACTGTACTTTGTTTCTCCTGCAGCGATTGTCAGTATTGGGTTGTTTATTTTTGGCATGATGGAGCAAAGAGAGCGACTCTATCGTGATCAACAAGCAAAAGACCAGCAACAAATTGAGCAGTTGGGAGCAATTGCTGAGCGAGAACGTATTGCTCGAGATTTACATGATTTACTTGGTCATTCTTTATCGTCAATTGCGCTAAAAGCAGAGTTGGCGAGTAAGCTCACAGCGGCTGGAGCAAATGAACAAGCTTCACAAGAATCGGAGCAAGTTGCGCAATTAGCCCGAGACTTATTAAGCGAGGTTCGACAAGCCGTTTCTGGTTTAAAACAAGTGGGGCTATATGCGCAGATTGATGTATTAGTCGCACGTTTGCAAGATGCAGGCTTTATTGTCGAGCAATCAATTGATCGGGTCGTGTTAAGTGCAGAACAAGAATCTAATTTGTGTTTTATCTTTAAAGAAGCGGTGACCAACATAATCCGCCACAGCAAAGGAAAGTATGTTAAATTACAATTAAGTTCCCAAAATGGGGTTGTTGAGGTGCTTATTAAAGACGATGGTATCGTTAAAAAGTATCAGTGTGGTAATGGCGTTGAAGGGATCAAAGACAGAGTAGCGACACTGCAAGGCCAATGTGATATTAGTACAGATTCAGGTATGGTCATCAACATTCAGTTTAAGGAGCGCGTTGCATGATCAAAGTATTAGTCGTCGAAGATCAAGGGTTAGTACGAGGGGCCATTAGCGCCTTGTTAGGATTAGATGTGCAAATAGAAGTAATTGCACAAGCTCAAGATGGATTAGAAGGGTTAAATGCGCTTCAAGCGCATGATATCGACATTGTGCTCACTGATATTGAAATGCCAAATATGACAGGGCTTGAACTTGCTGAGCAAGTCATAGAAAAGTACCCGAATAGTAAAGTGGTCATTATGACGACTTTTTCTAGGGCGGGATATATTCGTCGTGCCATGGCCATGGGGGTGAAAGGGTTTGTACTTAAAGAAGCGCCCAGTGAGTATTTAGTCAATACCCTGAAAAAAGTCATGGTAGGACAAAAAGTCATTGATCCTGAGCTGGCAATGAGTGCGTTAGAAGACAATGATCCTCTCACTGAAAAAGAGCGTAGAGCGTTACGTTTTGCGAGTGAAGGGTTAAAAACTGCTGAAATTGCACAGAAATTGTTTTTGAGTGAAGGCACAATTAGAAATTATTTGTCAGAATCGATTGCGAAACTAAACGCAACAAATCGAGTTGATGCGGCCCGAATAGCTAAACAAAAAGGCTGGCTGTAATTTAACCTGCCATGTAGACTGTTGCAAAAGACTGAATGTTTGTAATGTAGAGTAATATACTTACTCTATTAATTTGCTTTAAAATCATATTTTTAAATATTAAACTCATCCTAATTTCCTAGTTTAAAATAAGTGGATTATGCAAGAGCTACATTTCGCGATGCCAATAATGTCGTTAACGGCGATTATTTCTGCTGGTGTGATGACCCTTAATTGGTTCATGTATCAGAGTGCCGATGGCGTTAAACAATGGATGTACTCTATGCAGTTGATGGCACTGACCTGTTTGCTGTTAATTGGAATTAGCTACCAGCCAGAAACGATTACTTTTGTAGCTCTTATTTGTCTCTTTGCGACCTTCTACTTTTTTGTTTCCGGTACCGAAAAATTCTTTAAAGTGGCGCACTCTCCAAAGTTATGGCTTGCGATTGGCTTAGTGTATTTTGGATTAACAATCTGGTTTAGCTTTATAGATTCAAACAGAGCAATGCGTTATATCGCCTCCTATTCTCTGGTATCAATAGCCATGGGCTTGTCTATTCGTTCATTGATGATTTGCTCGCCTAGCCAACATCAGCGCACTAATTTGTCGCGTTGGGGGTTTTTGGTTTCATGCTTGTGTGTGTTTGCCGTTTTATCTATTCATTTATTAACATTAGATGCGCAGCCTGCGACAGCAGCATTAATGACTTTAAATACCAGTCAGGTGTTAGTGATTGCCGCAACGGTATGTTTGCCGATTATTTTATGTGTGGCATTTAGCCTTTTATGTGGTGCACAGCAACTTGAGAAAATGGCTGTTTTAGCGCAAAAGAATAAACAAGCCAGTTTATTAAAAGGGCGCTTCTTGACTATGCTCAGCCATGAACTCAGAACGCCTTTGAATGCCATAGTGGGTCACGCTGATATGTTAAAACGCATACCGCGTGAACCGCAAAAGCATGCGCAATTGTGTGATGTGATCAGCGAAGCTGCACTTTCGCTCTCAGATCTGGCAAATCAAGTGTTACTTCAAGCCAAAGGCGAGCAAGTCACAGCTTTATTAAAGCCCACAAGTCTAGCTGAGCAAGCACACACTGTGCATGAATTACTTTTGCCACTTGCTAAAAACAAAGACTTGAACTTTAAACTCCGTGTTGATGAACGCTTGAGTGAGCTTTACTTTCTAACAGACAAAGAATCTCTTCCGCTGATCTTAAAGAATCTTGTGTCTAATGCGATTAAGTACACAGACTATGGTGAGGTCGTTTTATCGGTCAGTATGCATGAGCAAAAAGTGCAAGCGGGCGACACTCAGCAAGTCGTGAGATTCTCAGTTTCAGATACGGGCGTAGGCTTAAGTAAAAGTGCACTGGATTATATTTTCGAGCCTTTTGCGAGTAGCCAATTGGAGCAAAATATTAGTAATAGTGCGGGCTTTGGCTTGAGTTTAAGTAAGCAGCTGGTAGAGAACTTAGGTGGAGAATTAACGGTGAAAAGTGAGCTAAGCAAAGGCACTGTTTTTACTTTTGATTTAGTTCTGTCTTGTTGTGAGGAGCCAGAGCGAAGAGTAGAGCAAAGTAGCGTAAAGTCGCCTGCACAGCTCGCATCCAACCGCATTCTGATTGTTGAAGATAATCTATTGAATCAAGAGGTGCTTAAGCACTACTTACAAGATACCAAGATGCAGTGTGAGTACGTGAGAACGCTCAAAGCTGCGGGTGAGAGCATGGGTGATAATCAGTTTGATGTTATTTTACTCGATATGCATTTACCGGATGGTCACGGCCTTGAGTGGTGGCAAAGTTTACAAAGCCAGCTTGAACCAGCGCAAGCTCCGACTGTGATAGCACTGACAGGTGATGCTGATGAGCAAGCACAACAAAGATATTTACAACAAGGTATTGCTTACTGCTTAGAAAAGCCGGTATCAGGCTCGACGCTGTTATCTGTGTTAGAGCATGTAGGTACTGCACATACAACACAAATAAACCCTTTGCAGTTATTAGACGAAGCATTAATACACCGCTTGAATCAGCAATTTGATAGTAACTTTTTAAATACGAAATTAATGTATTTAGCGGATACTTTTGATTACGAGTTTGCTCAGCTGCAAGGTTTAGCAGATATTCAAGCTATCGATCAGCTTGAAATAAAATTACAGACCTTAATAAAAGAATGTGTTGAGTTGGGTTTAAAAGCCCTCGCTCAAGCGCTTGAGGAAACCAATCAGGCCGTAAAGGCGAAGCAAGTAATTGATTGGCGCGCTTTACATCATTACGCAAAACAAAATGCGCTTGCATTGCAAAATTATCAACAGAAGTTTGTTTCAGGTATCGGGAATTAAGTCGGCTTTTAAGGTTAGAAACTTTGCTATATCCTGTTTTTTAGAAAGTATATAGAGCAGTGTCCACTGCTTTTTTCGGTTAAATAATAGCTAAATTACATATATTACAGCGTATTACATATTTACCTAAAAGTATTGCTTTTAAAGTTAACTCCTCACCTCTAAATATTACATAAAAATCGACTCCTACATATTATTTCCACAATTAACTGAAATTGTTTTAATTTTGTGCATATTACACTGGATTACACCCTCCTTTATCATTAGACTTTCCCGCTCGAATTTCGTTGTGTTTAATTTAGGTAAATTTGGTTCTAGGGATGTTCAGTAAGCTATTAAAGTTAATGTTATTGCCGCTTTTGCTTTTTGCGAGTTCGGTTTGGGCAGTAGATATTCAAATATCTACGTTTGAAGACATAGATACCACAGTACCTCGTGGCGGAGAAGTTAGATATAACATCGAGTTTACTAACAGCGAAGAAGATACAGCAGAAAATGTTGTGGTCGAATTCTTCATTCCAGAAACAACCAATTTTGTCTCGAGTACCAGTAGCTGCCAAGTGCAAGCCTACCTTGACGCGGGAAAATCACGAAATAAATTACGGTGTGAAATGGGAAGCATACGAGGGCGAACATCAGGCTCTTTGCAAATAACCATAATTACAACAGCTGCAACAGGCTTAACTATTGAACCTAGCGTACGTATTTCTGCAGATAATGAAGATCCCTCTAAATTACTAAACAACGAAGAAACGCAAAATACGTCAATCGTTGCAGGTGTTGATTTGGCTGTCACAACATTGACATCAGATCCATCGGATGTATATCTCAATCAAACTTACCAATATCGTGTTCAAGTTAAAAATAATGGGCCAAATGACGCTGCTAACGTGGTGTTAAAGCATACTTTACCGAGCTTTGCACAGTGGAGCTCAGGAAGCAGTCAGACTTCAGGGTGGAGCTGTAGTGGAGCTAACCAAGTGATCACATGTACTAGAGGTGCCTTGTCATCTGGGCAGAGTGCTTCACTAAGCTTCGCATCAAGTGTGACACAACTGGGGAGTGGAGTAGTAACGGCGAGTTCCGCGATTTCAAGTGATACAGCCGAACTTGATAGCAGTAATAACAGTAAAACAGTGAATACAAGGCTAAAAGAGCATGCAGATCTTGCTGTATCTGTGGCGACAAAGATCCCTGGCTATTGGGGCATAGATCCAAATACGGCTCATAGTTATGAAATCACAGTTCGAAATTTAGGACCAAGCAGAGCATTAAAGCCTATCTTGACGTTTACTTTGAAAGATGGCGTTACCTTTCAAAGTGTCACACCTGCAACAGGTTGGAGTTGTAGTCGGAGTGGGCAACAAGTTTCTTGTAGTGCAACTTCTTTAGATATAAATGACAGCGATGTCATGGTTGTGCGTGCATTATCTTCTCAAGTTAAAGGTCAGTATGTCTCTACTGCTAAGGTTGCTACTGACAGCAATGGCGGCTCTGTAGACCTAAATAGCCGTAATAATTCAGCGAATGGCACGATTAATGTTGTTATTCCCCAGACTCTCAGTGTCAGCAAAACAATTGATGGGGGTAGAAGCTCTTTTGTAAGTGGTGAGCAATTTACCTTTAAGATTGCTGTGACTAATAGTGGAGATACGAAAGAGTTAGTCAGTTTAGAAGATACGTTACCAAACCAAGTAGCTTTAATTTCTCCACTAAGTTCAGCCGTTACTTCTGATGACTTTAACTGTTCTGTGTCTGGCCAAAAAGTAACTTGTTTGCCAAAAGTCGCATCAATAGCGAAAGACCAAACTAAACAAGTTCAATTAACGGTTAGGGCTGTTTCAGTTGGGAATAGTATTACTAATACAGCTACTGTGACACCAAAGACAGGAGATGCTGCAACAGGCAGTGTTTCTTTTAATGTCGCCTCAAGCGCAGCGAAACTTGTGTTACAAAAGACCTCTAATTTGGCTTGGAATAATAAGAATTACATGGGCCAAACATTCAACTATTATCTGCAAGTTGAGAATACGGGGGCTGGCGCAGCGTCGAATGTTGCGCTTCAAGATACGCTAAGCGACGGTTATATCCCGGTTAGCTTTATATCTCAACGCAATGTGAATGGTACATGGCAAACATCCAGTGATTGGTTATGTTCAATCGCTTCGCCAACATTGAATTGTACTGCAAGTTCTATTGCGGCTTATACCAAGACGCGTGTCGTGTTAACGGTAAGAGCGCCTTATAACAATCAGCTTCCTCGAAATACTTTTTCCGTTGGGTATGGCGGTAATAACTTCCAAACTTCATACACGGGTTGGGGCTTTCAACCAATAAACCCTGTTAAATTAAGTGTTTCTAAAACAAAGCGTGCGAAAGATACTAAGAATACTAAGTTAGTCGCTAAAGGCGCTTTGATAGAGAGCATTATTAAAGTAAAAAATAACGGCGAAGGTGCAACACAAGGTTCATTAACACTCGAAGATGCGCTTAAAGACGGGGAACAGTATGTCAGTGCCAGTGGTAGTAATTGGTCGTGTACACATCGAGATCCATTAGCGAACGGGACTGGTGGCATTGTTTCTTGTGTGTTTAGTAATAAATTACAGGCAGGTACTCAAACCAACAAGGTGACCATTACCACTCGGGCTGTGGCTGAAGGCACATTAACTAACATTGCGACAGCCAAAGATGTGGGCGGTTCAGAGGTTAGTGCACAAAAAACCAAATCAATAACAAGTTCGCAAACTGCAGACCTTGCAATATCAAAAACAGTAGATAAAACATCACTGTCAGCAGCTGAGAGTGAGCTGAATTATACGTTAACAGTGAGTAATCTTTCAGGTTCAAATATCACTGGAAACGATATAAAAATTAGTTCCAATACAGGCAAAGCAGCCGTTTTGATAACGGATGACTTTACCGCAACGTTTAAATCGAAATACGACAGTCAAGCAACCGCTATTCGCTTTCCTAGCACAGTAACCAGTTCACGCGGTAGTCAATTTAGCTGTCAAAGCAAGGAGACTGGTAGCTTTGAAAATACCAAGACACAAATCTTATGTCATCTAGTCAAAAATGAAGTGTTTGCTGTTGATGATCAAGTTCAAGTCCCAATTACTGTGGCGCGTCCATTTGTATTGACTAATGGGCAGGTTATCAATGAAGCCTCAGTATCATCAAATACTCATTTAGATCTTGAAACGGCAAATAATACGGCCCAAGTTGCAAGTAATGTTGCAGCTAAATTTGATGTTGCAGTCACTCAAGTGAGCTATGCGCAAAACCCTGTTAGCACAGGTGATAACGCCATCATGACCATTGAGTTGGCTAACCTTGGGGCGAGCAAAGCGTCAGGTGTTGAGCTAGTTCATACATTTACCAAACCGGCTGCGAATACATTTACTTTTGTTAGTAGTCGTTTTTCAAGAAGCGGACAAAGCAATGCGTGTAGTTTTAATTCGGCGGTAAATAAGCTGACTTGTAATATCGGAGAGTTGGCAAGTAATGAGGCGCAAACAGTGGTTGTGACAGTTTTACCAAAAAGTGCTTCTAATCGAATGGATTGGCGACTCGATGGGACATCAGTGATCAGTGCTGACAATATGCAGTTTGATAATTTATCGAGTAACAACAGCAAATCTCAGGCGTTGCTGGTAAAAACACGTACAGCAAACCTAAAAATTGAAAATAATGATATTGAGGATCCGCTAGGTTGGTACCCAAGCCCAAGAGGATTTCCAGGCTCTCTTGATAACATTGTGGTCTATAAAGTTGACCTAGAATACTTAACTGATAACGATGGTAATACATCTGTTGCTAGTGGCGTAGGGTATGACTTTCAAGTGACCCCTAAGGGTGTCAATCAAACCCTTAAATTTTTATGTGATAGCGGTGCCAATAATACTTGCTCAGTCTCTCAAGCACGCTGTAGTAATACTGGGCAAAGTTTCACAGGGCAAACAACGTTTAACTGTAAAGGGCCAGAAAATAGCAGTGATAGCAGCTTAGAAGAGTATGAGCTTCGAGAAAATACAGCTGGCAATAATGCAATTTATACCCGCTATATGTTTTTTGAAGTGATCTCTCGCCCTTCGACTACCGGTGAAGTAGCAGAAACGTTGGCCACTATTTTCTCAAATGAAAAAGACAATGTATCTGCTAATAATAGCGAAGCTGAGAAAACCTCTATTCGAGTGGCTGTAGACTTATCCCTCACTAAAGAAGCATCTGTGCCTCAAGTTGCAGTGGGGAGTGAGTTTGAATATATCATCAAAGTAAGTAATGCAGGCCCGGGTGATAGCGCAGGCAACGTTGTTTATGATTATCTGCCAACTTACTTGAGCTTAAATGGTGCAGTCAGTACTTCTAAAGGCGTATGTACTGCAAGTCGAGCTACCGCACCTAGCAGCAGCCAAGTAACTGACTTTATTCGTTGTGATATTGATCTGATTGCGATGAATGAAACGCCAATTGAAATTCGTGTTCCCGTTAAGCTCAATAGTATGCCGAGTAGTGAACAAGTCGTGAATGAAGCATGGATTGAAACAAAAGGCTTTGATACCAATAAGACGAATAATCGAAACTCTGCGACTACGCCTGTAGTCAAAGGCATTATCTCAGGTAAGGTGTTTTTCGACTTACAAAATGATGGCGTATTTTCGAGTACAACAGACAATGGGTTAGCAAATATTCAAATCTTATTGAATGGTAACCTAGATGCTGGTGGCAGTATCACGCAAAAAAGTGTAATGACGAACGGATCTGGTGAGTTTTCTTTTACTGATCTTGCTCCAGGCACTTATACACTGACGCAACCTACCCAATCAGCCTTAAATCAATACCTAGATGGTAAAGATAGCCGTAGCGGTGAAATTTTAGCGAACAGTGAGAATAGCGATCTAATCTCAAATATTCGCCTTACAGCAGGTAGCTCATCATTAAATCATACATTTGCAGAGCGTGGCGCTGCATCAGTAAGTGGTTATGTTTGGGTTGATGAAAATGATAATGGCTTTAAAGAGGCTGCAGAAACCAGCGGTATCGAAAATGTCACCCTGACTTTAACTGGTACAGACATACACAGTAAAAGTGTGACTTTAACTACTCAAACCAATGCGCAAGGCTTTTACCTTATTGATGGCTTTACTGGCGGTAATTACCGTCTGACACAAACTCAACCAAGCGAATACAATGATGGTTTAGAAAGTGAGGCTGGTGCTGTTATCGAGAATACGCGCGGCACAGATGTTATCCAGTTAGGAACGGTTACAAATAAAGCTAAGTTAGAAAATCGAAATTTTGCTGAATTATTAAAAGTGCAGCCTGCGAGTTTATCGGGTCGTGTATTTGTAGATGCTAATGAAAACAATATGTTTGATGGAGCAGAAGCTGGCATTCAGAATATTGTTATCCAATTAACAGGTACTGATCATACTGGTGCCACGGTTGATAAGCGTGAAACAACCGACGCAGATGGCACTTATAGATTTAGCGATATTCAGCCTAGTAATGCCAGTGGTTATACATTAACGCAGCTATCACAAGATATTTTGGTCGCTAATTATGAAGATGGCGCAGAAAGTATCGCTTCATCTGTTGTTGCGCAACCAAGTGCGGGTGACAGCTTGAGTGTTAACCTTGCTTCAGGACAGACGCTATCTGAATATAACTTTGCCGAATTAACGCTTTCTAAAGAAGGCATTATCGCGGGTTACGTTTATATCGACAGTAATGATGATGGTATAAAAGCAAGCAAAGAGCAGGCACTAGAAAACGTACAGTTTACGCTTTCTGGTATAACCATCAGCGGTAAAGCAATCAGTAATGTTCAGGTTGTGAGTAATGCCTCAGGTCGATTTGAATTCACGGGTCTTGAACCTAGTAACTCAGAAGGTTACAAGGTGACACAAACACCACCGCAACACTATGTAGATGGCCTTGAGCGTTTTAATCGCACAGAAGTGGCAGGGTCTCGCAGCACAGATGAAATCACGAAAATTACATTAACACGTAAACAAAATCGTGAAGATCTGTATTTTGCTGAATTGATCCCACCGACCAATAAAAAGATCGTGGCGAAAGTGCTGCTTGATATTAATCAAGATGGTACTTTCAATGTCGAAGATACATGGCTACAAGGTGTTAATGTAACGCTTACTGGCACAAACGTGTTCGGTCAGCAGTTAAATATTACCCGAGCAACAGATCAAAATGGTGTTGTTGAATTTACTGAGTTACACCCTGCAAAAGTTGCTGCGCAATACACGCTAACGCAAGCTGTTGTTGCTGAGTATGCGGATGGTAAAGATTATTTAAATAGCATCGAAGTAGCTGATCATAGCGTTGATAAAGTTGTGATCACGACACTAAATTCAACACCGACTGTATTATTTACTGAAAAACCGAAAATTGGTGATAGACAGGTATCCGGTCGCGTTTTCCTAGACACGTTACAAGATGGTGAACTTGAAGCTGCCGAGCTAGATAAAGCGTTAGAAAACATTTCAGTAACCCTAACTGGTAAAGACAAGTTCGGCCGAGCGGTGTCACTAACACGCACCACAGATATCAATGGTCAGTACACTTTTGCAGACTTAACAGAAGCGAATGCTGATGGTTACAGCGTGACAGCGACACAGTCAGGTCTGACAAATCACCTAGACGGTAAAGAGTACTTGGTTGTTGGTGCAAATCGCACTGGATCGCAAACTGCAAGCAATACGGTTGTAGTTGATTTAACAGCGAATACACGTTTAGCAACGGTGGACTTCACAGAGCAGCTAGGCACAATTCCTTATTCGATTTCAGGTCGCGTATTTCTAGATACCTTACAAGATGGTGAACTTGAAGCTGCCGAGTTAGATAAAGCACTTGAAAACATCACAGTAACTTTAACTGGTAAAGACAAGTTCGGTCGCGCGGTGTCACTAACACGCATCACAGATATCAATGGTCAGTACACGTTTGCTGATTTAACCGAAGCAAACAAAGATGGTTACAGCGTGACAGCGACACAGTCAGGTCTGACAAATCACCTAGACGGTAAAGACTACTTGGTTGTAGGTGCAAGTCGCACTGAATCGCAAACGGCAAGCAATACGGTTGTAGTTGATTTAACTGCTAATACACGCTCAGCAACAGTGGACTTTACAGAGCAGTTAGAGCCTGAATCGCGCAGTATTTCCGGTCGCGTATTCCTAGACACGTTACAAGATGGTGAACTAGAAGCAGTTGAACTAGATAAAGCGCTTGAAAACATCACAATTACGCTGACAGGTAAAGACAAGTTTGGTCGCGCGGTGTCACTAACACGCACTACTGATGTTAATGGT
>NZ_PPSW01000015.1 GCF_005876835.1 Pseudoalteromonas phenolica | reverse complement strand
AAGGTTCAATAAGTATCAAGCCAATTAATCAGGACAAATTACAGTTGGTTTTTGCTCCTGCGTCGCTTATTTTAACCAACTGTAATTTGCCCATTTGAAACTGCCAGAATGTACACGCAAACAGAACCTGATATTCAGTTGCAGAGAATTTTTGGTATCACTTCATTTGAGGTTGGCTAGAGAAAGGTTTTGCAATCAGAAGGCGCTTGGAACGTGGACTTTTTGATTGCATTTGTTTTTCAACACTTACTCCTATTCAACGGAAGCTCTTATTCAACGTCTTAATCTAAGCTTGGCCAGTGCTTTTTATAGCCATTTCTTCTTTAAATAAGCCTGTGCGGGGATCTCAACCAGCTTATACATAAAGTGCGCAACAACCAGCGTAGCGACCACATAAATTAATATGGGAATAAGTAAGAAAAGCCCCTCAAAGTTTGGCATTAGTTTGGGTAGGGCACTATTGAATACCATAAACACCACGCCATGGCATAAATAGATAGAGTAGGAGATTTCGCCTAAATATTTCATGTTAGCTGAGGCTAAAATGCGGCTTATAGCGTGTTCAGAGTTTGTGAGCGCATAAATTAATACCCCAAAGGTGAGCACCATGACCCAATCCCATCTGCTTTCGGCGTTAATCACGCTCATATAGACGATGACCAGCGCAGAGAGTATCGCAAACAGCCAAAATGGGGCTTTAAAATTTAAGCGGTAAAGCTGAAATATAAGCATGCCAAAAATAAACTCTGACAAAACACGCATCGATACCCACTCCCAGCCTGCAATATAGCTATTCATATCTGTTAATATCCAACCGATAGAGGTAGTGATGGTAAAAATCGCGGCAATTAAGGCAAAGCACAACAATGCTGAAAGTTGTTTTCTAAGCAGCAAAGCGGCCAAAAATGGGAAGGCCAAATAGGCTAAAAACTCCGAGCTGACTGACCAAGAAGGGGCGTTCCATCCCAAGGAATCATGAAAGCCAAAACCATTGGTTAAACTCACACTGTAAAGCAGCTTTTCAAGTGAGAAAGCATTCACAGGAGAGTCGTAACCAAACGCCCATTTTGCACCAAAATAGATGGGCACGAGCGATAATGTGGTCAGTAGGTGTACGGGATAAATTCGCGCAATACGCTTAACCATAAATTGTTTTATGGTGTTGGCTGTGATTTGGGTTGCAAAGTCTTTATGGTGAACATACGCAATCACAAAGCCGCTTAAAATGAAGAACAAGTCAACACCAAGCCAGCCTTTTTCAGCGATGTGTTCGACTAGAACGGGGAGTTTACCTTGCAAAGGGTACTGACTAACCAAATGGTGTAATAACACCCATAAAGCAGCAATGCCACGAATGCCGGTGAGCGCGTCAATCCTGTTTTTAGTCATAACTTCTCCTACATAGCGTGCTTGCATAGGTAAAGTATAGGCAAGAATTTTCCTCTAGCTTGTTTTTGTTAGCTTTTCTTTATTTATTTTTAATAACTTGCCTTTTCAGTTTGTAGGATAAATACTCTTAAACTTATTGATGGAACGTGTGTTTAGAGGCTGTCTTATTTGCAGCTTGCTGGCGGTTGCTGAAAAGTAATTATGTTGATGAAATTCAAGGGGGTCGTCCTCGGCTTCTACATTCAAAAAGTGAAACAGCGCAGAGAGTTGTGTTTTAGGCTCGCTCACTAAATTTTCATAATCGACACGCATAAAGCTTTCGCTAAAGGTCTGCTCCCAATGGGTGCCCAACTTTATGAAGTCATCATAAAGCGCATTGATATGTTGCCAATCAAAACTGTAATGATGAAAAGGACTGTTTACTTGGTAGGCTTGCCTAAAGTTACCGACACAGGTATCGAATTTATTACGCACTAGCCAAATGATTTTTGCATTCGGAAACAGCTTCAAAATCACGTCGACAAAGTAGAGGTTAAACGGTTGTTTATCTATGCCTCTAATATTATTTTGTCGCAAATCTGCTTGCTTGTTGTCTTGGTTAAGTAGTTGAGTATATTGCTTAAGTAGTAATTCAGGAGTATCCGAAAGGGTTAATTTTGTTTGTTTATAAAACCCCGCTTTGATGTTTAGTAATTGAGGTAAAAAACTCAGCTCACCAAGCGCTTTGAGCCGTGGTTGCGTTGCTAAAAGCTGCTCTAACAAGCTGGTACCAGAGCGGGGCATGCCGACGATAAATATAGGGTCTACAGCTTGGTTACGGTTTTTGGACGTATTTGTAATAAACGCATCAAGCTTTTCACTAATAGAGCTTTGAATGCGATGTAAACAAAACTGATGGTGGGCGTTTGTTTCAAACTGAACGCTTTGCGCTACAGTTTCTTTACTTAGCTTAAAACCTTGCCATGCAGCTTTGTAGTCTTTCTGTGCTTCTAGATATAAGGCTTTGGCATAATTGAGATACTGGCTTTGTGGCTTCTTTTCGAGCGCCTTTTCTAAAGCAATAGGAATAGTATTCGATTTGTCAGCTTTGAGCTCAGCGAGTGATAAATGGGCCAATTCGTGTAAAGGCTGCTGCTTTATTATAGATTCAAATAACTTTTCAGCACCTTGTATTTTGCCTGCCATTTTTAAGCATATCGCGTAATTTAAACTAATGTTTGTGTTCAAATCATCAAGTGAATGCGCTTGCTCGAATAAACTGAGTGCTTGATATGGTTGGTTTAGGCGAAGCCATAAATTAGCGGCTAAATCTAGCTCTATTGCAGAGGCTGAAAGTGGGTGCGCTGTACTTAAGGTTAAGCCTTTGAGTATATTGTCACATTGTTGGTGATCGCCAGCCAGCAACGCGGTTTTAGCAAGCTGAAGTGTCATTGGCAATGACGGCGCTAAACTCAGTGATTTACTAATAATTTTAAGCGCTTTGCTTTTATCGCCAGCGAGTAAATTCAGCTCAGCCAGAAACCCCCAAGCTTGAGGGTTTTGGGGGTCTTGCTGTAACCAAGACACCAACAAAGGATGCGCTTTGGTGAGCGCGCCCTTTGTAAGGTATTGTTTCACTTGACTGGCTATGTTCATCTATAGCTCAAACTGGTAGTCAAATTTAACACCAATAGTGCGTGGTGTAGTGACATAGTGTCCGTACACACGTTGAAGCTCAGGCAGTGCCTTTGAAAGCTCTGGATGTTTGCCTTCGCCCGCCCAAGACTTATCTCGACGCACCGAGGTTTGCGCGTATTTATCGAATAAGTTGTTCACATATAGGGTCGTTGACCAAGCTTCACCGGCAAGTCTGAAGCTCAAATTGCTCATAGCGTAGCCCGCTAAAGTTTCACCATCTGCCTTTAAGCCCACTTTGGTGATCACATCACTTTGTGCTGTTAAGCCATAATTGATAGTCAGCAGTTTATCTTCCAATACGTCGGTGTTGTAGGTTATGCCAAATGACAACTGATGCTTTGGCGCACCCGGTAATCTATCACCTTTTTCACCATCGTAGTAAAGTTGATATTTGGCGATTTCTTCGCTGCTGTAGTCGTCTTCAGAGAAAACGGCAAACAGGGCAGGTGCGTCTTGCGTTAATTTTGCATCGGCATATGAATAGGTTAAATACGTGCTTAAGTTATCGGTTAATATTGCTCGAGTCGCAAATTCAATTCCTTTACTCTGAGCTTCACCGGCATTTGACGAAATAATGGCTTCACCGTTAACCGTGGTTGCTTGAATTTGTGCATCATTCCACAGCACATTAAAGGCTGCGATGTTCAAATGTAGCTTGTTCTTGAACCACGTCGATTTTAAGCCTAACTCATAGTTGGTGGTGGTATCTGGCTTATAATCCACCTCATGTGGCAATGCACAAATGATCTGTTGATCAGGCAATACCTCAGGGCATGACATTACGCCATTACCGCCGCCTAATCTAAAGCCTTCGCTGATAGTGAAGTAGGTCATGATGTTGTTGTCCCACTTATAATCAACATTAAACTTAAATAGTGAGCCATTGTCGCTGGCTTCAACAAGTTCCATTGGAACTTGGCTGATGCTGCTAATATCTCCTGTGTATAGCGGTGTAACAGCGCCAGACAGCGATTTTACTTCGTACTCATAAAAACGTGCACCAACGGTGGCGTTTAGCTTATCGCTAAACGCATAGCCAATTTCACCAAAAATAGCTTGTTCTTTATTGTCGTATTCACCGAGTGCTAAATACTCTAAGTCTTTTTCGATATTGGTAATATCGCCGCCCCAAAAATCGCTAAGACCCGGCGTATATTCACGGTCGTCTGAGCTGCCTTCTGTTTTGTTGTAATAGACACCGGCTATCCAATTTAATGCAGTGTCGGTTTTCGACACTAAACGAATTTCTTGTGTAAGGTTTTTCACTTCACTGGTGTCGTCGGTTAATGCAGTAAAGCTTGGGAAGTCAGCGTAACCCGGCCAGATATCGTAAAGCAGATCGGTTTGGTCACGTTGACCCACTTGTTCGTAGTCGGTTAAACCCGTTGCAGAAACAAGCTCTGCAAAATCTAAATCTACTTTTAATTCAAGGCTGAGTAGTTCATCTTCTTGGATGTTTGGCTCTAATACGCGATAGGCAGACTCGTATTTACCAACTTTGTCAGCAAGTGGATTGCTGCTCGCCAAACTTTGATATTGGCTAATGCTGTTCGCGCCGTTTTCTTGTTTTTGATAAAAGTAGTTTAGCGTCGCTTCAAACACATCAGATGGCTGATAACGAAGAGAAACGCGAGCTGTGGTAATGCTTTCGTCGTTGGCATCTTTATGTTGGGTGATGTTTTGTGCGACTTCTTCTGAGTTGTTCCAGTCAATATCTGGCTTGCTAACACCCGGAGTTTTAACAACATAGTTGTAATCAATATAGCCTGGGTTAGTGTAATGATTAAAGCTCGTTCTCAGTGCCAATGTATCTTCAATCAATGGCAAGTTTAAAACCGCACCAAACTCGCCGCCTTGGCCGTCGCTTTCAGATAGGGCAAACACGTCGCCGCTAACTTGTACCTCAGTGTAATCAAGTTCAGGTGCTTTTAGCATATAGCGAATAGCACCGCCTAATGTGCCCGCACCATAAAGCGTGCCTTGTGGGCCAATCAGCACCTCTACACGTTCGATGTCGGTTAGACGTAGATTAACACTCAATGGGATTTCACCTAAATAAGTGGCAACCGTACCAGAATCAGAGGCGCGCTCAGATGAATTTGTATTCAAACCACGAACAATGATGGGAGAGCTTTCACGGCCGCCCTGATCGGTAATGGTTAAACCTGGCACCCAGCGTGATACAGATTCAAGATCAGTGATGTTTTGCTGCTTCATCACATCATTGTCGACCGCTGTAATATTGAGTGGTGCTTCTTGTACAGTGCCTTTTCGTCGTGTTGCCGTTACCTGAATAGTCTCAATCTCTTTAGAAAGTTGCGCTTTTAACTCAGTATTAGGCTGAGTTTGCGCGTGTGCAAATGTGCTTGGTAAAACCGCAGTAGAGACTGCAAGGGCAATCATTGAAGGACGAAAAAGCGAGAACACGTAAAACCTCATAGTTAATTTGAACGTCATTTTGAGAACGGTGATTCTACTCATGTTTATTCAAAAATAAAGAATTAACATTCACTTATTGTGGTTTTTTATTAAGTTTTCTTTTTCTTGTTGCTTTATTTTCTAATTATTATTTTGTTGTTTACAAAGTTAACGTTTTTATTTTTTTAGAAACAGGTTTGTGTTCGTTTTGCGGACGATATAAAAAGTAACATGTAGGATTAAAATGATGAGTGACTTGGCGCAATGGATAGTTGCACTTTTGAGTGGATATTTTATCGCATTTGGTCTTTTGGCTTTGATTAAGCCTGAGCGTGTAAAAACGTTCTTGCTCGCATTTGCTCATTCACCGAAAGCCCATTTTACAGAAATGGCTTGTCGTTTGGTGGCTGGCTCAGCTTTAACTTTGAATGCTGAAAATATGAAATGGGAGTTCGTTTTTAGTGTATTTGGCTGGGTTTTGATAGGGACAACTCTTGGATTGTTAGTGATACCCTGGCAAAAACATCGTCAATTTGCACAGCGGTTTGTACCGCCTGCGCTTAAATATCTCGTTTTAATAGCCATAAGCTCGATAGGTTTTAGTGTTTTGTTATTTTGGGCCAGTTTTGGTTAGGTTTGAATGGTAAAAGGAAAAGACAGCTCAAAGTGTGCGCCGTTTTCACTTTCTAAGCAGGTGATATTTCCCTGCATTTTTTGAGTGATTAAGTTATAGCAAATACTTAAGCCCAGCCCTGTCGAGCCTGAATTTCGGTTTGTGGTGAAGAAAGGGTCGAAAATTTTATCTAAATTCTGTTTATCTATGCCGCATCCATTGTCTTGGTAGTGAATGAAGAGGTGTCCGTTTTCTTGTTTTACTTCGAGTTGGATGTGCCCAGCTTGTTGAGATTTAAAGCCATGAATGAGTGAATTAATGACAAGGTTGGTGAGCACCTGAGAAAAAACGCCGGGATAAGTGTAAATACGTTTTTGAAAATCACAGCGAATAGAAACATGAACTTGGGCGCGTTTAAGCTCATGTTTTAAGCTCGTGATGATTTCATGGAGATAATCTCCTATTTCAAATTCTCTGGCTGCTTCGGATACCTGATCAGCGGACACTTGCTTAAAGCTTTTGATCAGATCTGCAGAACGGCACAAATTTTTGAAAATGATATCGGTTGCTTGTAGCTGCTCCTCAAGAATACGTTCAAATTTTTGGCTTGATAGTTTTTTATCTTTGAAATCTGAATAAATCTCTGTCGAAATCGCGCTTAAGTGAGTAACTGCTGTTATTGCAGCCCCTAGTGGTGTGTTAACTTCATGCGCCACACCTGTTACTAAGCCGGCAAGTGACGCCATTTTCTCGGATTCAACGAGCTGCTTTTGTGTTGTTATAAGTTGCTGGTTGATGTTTTCGAGCTCTTCGTTATGTGCTTCTAGTAGCTTGTTTAGGGCTTGTTTACGTTTAGACAAATACCATAGGTTTGCTGCCAGCACAGCAAAAGCTATCAATGCGCCTAGGCTAATAAATAGCACATTGGTGGTTTGTTCTACTTGTTTTTCTTTTACCTGCAACGCTTGTTCTTTTTCTTTGAGGCCATTTGATAAACGACTTAATTTTTGGGTTTGTTGTTCAATGTGTTGTTGGTTTTTATCAATAAGCGCTGTTAATTTGCGACTTTGCTCGTTCATTTTATCAAGCTCATTTTGAGTATCGCTCACTTTATTTTGTTTATCTTCAAGAAGGTGCTCTTTCTGTGCAAGTTGACTGGCAAGGTCGTCTAATTGCTTTTCATGATCAAACTGAGTCTGTTTGATTTTTTCACTTAGCAGCTCTAGTTCTTGGTTTTTTAAATTGATGCTTTGTTGCTTTTTCTCAATTTGTTTTTGCTTTTCAGTAATCGAGATTTCTTGAGTTCTTATATGGCTGTTTAGTTTATCGATTTGCTTGGCTGAGTCTGAAAGTTTTGAGGTCATTTCTTTAACCATATGGGCAACATCAATTTCAGACCCACCTAGCAAGACAATATCTTCACTGATAGAGAGTCCCTGATACAGCAGGTTGTAGCGGTTAAGGTTAAAAGACAGCGTTTGCTTGTTGGTTTTATAAAAGTTAATGCCAATCAATTTGTTATCAGTGACATATTCGCTGACGAGCAATGTTGCTCGGTCGCCTAACAAGGCATTAATCCCAGAAATATATCTATTGTGGCTTTGTCCTATTACTAAAATATGTGCGTCTGTTAAAAGTACATGTTCGGCATTAGAAATACGGCTTAATGTTAAAGCGTATTTAGACGCCCCAGAGCTCGCCATATTCTGAAGGGCCTGCCAGTATTGGTCGTCATTGCCCATGTATGCGACATTCAATTGTTTAGGGCTGTTTGGCCAATTTATAAAGTGACTAAACTGACCAATAAACGCTGATTTTAGGGTTTGTTCAGAGAGAGTCTCTTCTGCATTATTGTTAAAGCTACTTAGCATGACCACAATGCAGAGTGTTGAAAGAAAGAGATATTTCATGCCCATACCTAAAATTGCCAATTAAGCTCTAGCGTACCATTGCGACCCTTTAACGGTATGCCCTTAGGGTGAGCCGGTACAGTAGAAGGGTTATACAACGCATCATCGAGTAAATTATTAACGCCAAGCTTTAAGGATAGCTTAGGATTTAATTGATAGTGCAGATATGCCCTGAGATACCAAAAACCAGCAATATTGTTATTCAGCTCTGTTGAGGTTGGTGTCTCTCTGTTGGAGCGATAAGTTGCAGATAATTGATAGGTTAAGTTGTTTAGTGAATGCTCTAGCTGAATACTTGCTAATGCTTTTGAATCTCTAAACGCAGAAATAGGTCTCTTTGTGAAGTAGGTGGCTGTTGTTCTTAGTTTTACATTGTTTTGTAACTCCCAAACCAGCTCAGTTTCTATGCCATGACCATATTGATCGGTTGAGTTCACTTGGCCAGCCAGATTCTCACTCACCAAACCATTGATAATGGGGTCTGAAAAATGGTTATAAAATAGGTCAACCGAAAATAGCAGTTGCTCGCCTGTGAATTGTGCGATGAAATCGGTGGTTTTAATCGATTCACTTTCTAAGTTTGCGTTACCACTTCGAGTGATGCCGCTAAATAAAGTTAGCTCACTGAGCTCTGGTGCTCTGAAGGCTTCGCCATAAAGCAGTTTGTATTGCCAGTTGTTATTAGCTAAATAGACGGCCCCAAGCCTCGGTGTGAATTGTGTTTTTAGGTCTGGGTAGCGGTCAAACCGGCCACCAATAACCCAATTTATTTTCGCGAATGATGTTTGATACTGCGCATAAGCGCCAATGAAAGGCTGCGAAGTTTCACCGCCAATTTGTGTTTTATAGTCAACATTAGGGTAATGCTGAATAGGGTAACTTTGATTCAGTAATGCGGGTAGGTCGTAATTGGTAAATCCTTCGGCACGTTGTTCTTTGTTAATTTGCCATTCAAAGCCAAATTGCAAACTCGACTCTTTAGTTGCTTGCCAGTTGTTATGTAAAGCAAGTGCAGCTCTAAAGTCTTCAAATACCCCATAGCCAAATAAAGGCGCGTCACTGCTCGGTTCGCTGATTTTACTAAACACGCCGCTTGGCGTACTTTGGTTGCCATTTTTTAATGTGGTTTGTAGGTAGTCAAACTGCAGACGTGATTGAATGCTGTCAAATAGGTTCAACTGATGCTCGGCTAAGAATAACAGGGCATTATGGCGTGAAAAATTATGCTCGTTGCTGGTACGGGCGATATGATAAAACTCAGTCATATCAAGCTGCCTAAAATGAATGGTATAAGCGCTGTTTTGATTATGTACTTGGGCATGAAATGTCGTTAAGTTATAGGGATCTTGAGTATGTAAAGGTTGCTGAGTAAAGGTATTATTAAGTATGTAGTCGCTACCTGACGCTTCTATACGATTTGCTTGAAAATTCCAGTTATAGTTATCTTGTTGACCAGACTGGATTACAAATAAATCGTAATCGATGTCGTTGCCCGTTGCTAAACTGACAGACTTTTCGGTTTTTCTTGTAATGATATTGATAACGCCTGTAAACGCATTACTACCATAAATTGAAGAGCCAGGACCGCGAATAATTTCTAGTCGTTCAATATGTGCTAAAACAAAGTTCGCTAAATGTGCTGCATTACCTGAACGCGGACCGTTGATTTTATGGCCGTCGAGTAAAAATAGAATTTTTTTACTCGACGCGCCAAAGGTCAGTGCGCGTGAGGAGGCCGAGTACTCGTAAGGATAATTACTGTAGCGTGTAACTTGATAGCCCGGTACAAACTCTAATATTTCGTGTAAATATCGTAGGCCAGACGCATCAATATCTTGTCGAGTAAAGACAGTGACGGGGGAGGGAATGTCAGTAATGGCCTTTTCGGTGAGTGTACTGGTGGCAATTTTTACGTTAAGTAAATCTTGCAGTGATAATCTATACACCGCTTTTTGTTTTACACTATGACCGTTAAAGGTTTGTGTGTCCGCATTTCGGTTTTGTGCATTGGCATCAAATATGACCAAGCTAAAAATTAAGAAAAATAATGCCTTTTCAAAATCACCCATACAATGCAATCCATCATTGTTGCTAAGCTAGAGCAAGTTCCTAACACTGTGGAACTTAAAGAGGAACTCGTTATTACACTAGTATAGTCAAGACATTAGATTGTGCAGGTGAATGACATTTTATGAAGGTCTTTTGTGATTATTTCACTAAACCACTATTTTATCCTTTAAAACTAGGAAGGGCTTAAAAGTTAGCAACAGATTAATTCGCTTTACTCTCTAATAAAATAAATTAATATTCACGGCCAATTTAAAATGGTTGTGAAGTGGAATGTTAGAAGTATTGATATTGGCTGTCGCGCTGAGTATGGACGCCTTTGCGGTATCGGTTGGACTTGGCGCAAAAAAGCAAAACAACTTGCCTAAAGTTGCACTCATGTGTGCCCTTTATTTTGGTGTTTTTCAGGGAGCCATGCCGCTCATTGGTTATTTAGGCGGGGCAGGTTTATTAAGCTGGGTTGACGATTACAAGCGCTGGATAGCCTTTATTTTACTATTTGGCATTGGTGCAAAAATGATTTACGAAGCCTTTGATGGCGATGAAGAAGTAGAGTTTAAAAATTTAACACAAAAAGTAATGTGCTTACTGGCTATTGCTACCAGTATTGATGCGATGGCTGCTGGGTTTACATTAAACTTAATGTCGGTAAACCCTTTTATAGCCTGTTTAGTTATTGGTGTAATTACTGCTGTGTTCAGTTACTTAGGCGTTTTGGTTGGCAATAAGTCTGGCACTTGGTTAGAAAGCAAAGCTGAATTGCTCGGTGGCGTGGTATTAATTGTGATTGGATTTAAGTTTTTATTGTTTTAGAAATTAAACAAAAAGGAGAAGATCCGCTTCTCCTTTTTGAATGATATGAAGAGTTTTGTGTGAGCGTTAGTTAAGCAACGAACAGCTCACAAAAGAACAACTAGTTAACCTGAGCTATGGATAATAAATTTATCTCCAGCGGCCACTTTCAACGTTAACTGCGTTGAATTTACTTGCAATAGGCCAGCTATTGACGCGTAAATTCGCCTTGTTATCGCTAGAAGTATCCGGCTGCAGAATTGAAAAAAATACTTACCAATTCAATATCACTACTTTAGTAAATCTCTTAACTAAAGCTCAGGTTAGTTAAAGATGCACAATGCTGTCTGCGTTGCCATCTGGATCGTTAATCGCTTTGCCATCGATACTTGGGTTGCCATTACTCATCATGATAACGGCACAAGCTGCTGGTGATGCCATTGAAGTTCCTGACATCGTTGTTGTGCCGCCACCGCTGCGAGTTGAAAGAATGCTTACACCCGGTGCAGCATAATCTACTGGTGGATTACCGTAGTTTGAGAAGCTCGCAAAACGGTCGTTAGAATCAGTTGCAGAGATTGTGAATACACGGTTGTGTGATGCACTTGCAGGAGAAACATTAGACGCATGCTGGCTTTCGTTGCCTGCTGCAATCACAAAGAAGGCACCTGATTGCTGCGCAGCGTTTTCAACCGCATCGTTTAATTCTTGGTTAAAACCACCACCTAAGCTCATGTTTGCACAATCACCAGCACTTGCATTTGCTGCAACGTGGTCGATACCCGCTAAAACGCCAGACCAGCTACCTGAACCGCGAGAATCTAATACTTTGATTGGTACTACTTTTGCACCCGCTGCAACACCGACCACGTCAATGTTATTGTCTAATGCTGCAATTGTGCCTGCAACATGCGTACCGTGACCGTTACCATTACCATCGTCCATACCTGCATCACGGCCTTTCGTGAATGCGGTAAAACCGCGTGAACTGTCAACATTTAAGTCGGCGTGGTCTAAGTCGATACCAGAATCTAAAACCCAAGCTGTGTAGTTGCTGCCATCTACAGGACCACCCACACGTGTCACACTCCAAGGCGTTGTTTGGCCATTGCTACCGCCACCAGAACCTGGCTTGCCTTTAAATGCTTTAGCCGGGTTAGCGTGTACCATACCATCTGGCGTAAAGCGCATAATATCAGCGTTATTAGCAAAAGCTGCTTTTGCTTTATCACAACTCATGTTGACAGCCATGCCTTTAATGGCATTTTTATAAATATGTTTTGCTTTGGCATTACTTGAAACCAACATGCCGCGCGCTTTACCTTCTACATCAAACTTTGAGACGTCATCGTTGAAGCGAACAATACAGGTGTTGTTTACTTCTAAATCTAAACTTGCCCCTTGGAAAGTAGCTGGCTGAGCAGATGCCATTTGTGTTGCACACACAGCGATAACAGCACCAGCGATCAGAGTTTTATTCATCTTGTTGTCCTTTATTTATATTTTAAGTTAACCAATTGTTAAGTTGGTGTTTTAAAAGTTAAATTATGACGGGGTTTTGTCAAGGTGATAATTGAATAAAAAATACTCATCGGATTTCGTTGGGGATAGTTTATGTAGAAATTTCTATTTTAAGATATAAATATCTCATAATTTCTATTTCATGAAAGTATTATGCATTTTCCGTGGTTTGTTAATTTAAATAAATTATTCCCCTAAATAGGTATTTTGGTTTTTTTAGACTTTTAGATGGTTAAAAGTAATAGTTTTATTCAAGCGTTTTGTGATGAATTTTGTGACGACGTCCATTTTATTGTCATTTTTGAGTGCTTTAATTGTCGTATATGAATATATAAAAAGCTTATGATGAAGAGATTTCTAGGGTTAGGTTTAATACTTTTAGCAGGGTGCAGTGCAGTGCCACCCAAACTGTCGAATGAGGAAGTTCAAGTTGGTATACGACCGTACTATTTACTTGAACAGCTACCAGAGTCTGAGTTAAAGAGGCGACTAAGTGGGTGTGAAACTTCGAACTTTAAAAAGACCGATTTCTCCATTGGCCATCGAGGCGCGCCAATGCAATTTCCTGAGCATACAAAAGAGTCATATATAGCGGCAGCTAGAATGGGTGCGGGTATATTAGAGTGTGATGTGGCTTTTACCAAAGACGAATCCTTAGTATGCCGTCATTCTCAATGCGATCTGCATACCACGACAAACATATTAGCCATGCCTGAACTTGCAAATAAATGTCGTATCCCTTTTCAAGCAGGTGATTTGAATAAAGGGATTAAGGCTCAGGTCCAGTGTTGTACTTCAGATCTAACCCTAGATGAATTTTTGCAGCTTAAAGGCAAGATGGATGGTGCCAACGCATTTGCTAGAACAAAACAAGAGTATATGCAGGGCACACCTAAGTGGCGCACTGATTTATATGCAGTAAATGGTACATTAATGACGCACAAACAAAGTATTGCGTTATTCAAACAGCTTGGCGTGAAAATGACGCCTGAGCTTAAAACACCACAAGTTGAGATGCCATTCAACGGCTTTACACAGCAAGACTATGCGAGAAAACTGATTGCTGAATATGAGCAGGCGGGTGTGCCTGCGAAGGATGTGTTTCCTCAATCATTTTTACTCTCAGACGTACAATATTGGATAAAACATCACTCAGAGTATGCGCAGCAGGCAGTTTATTTAGACGATAGCTATGAAATTGCAGGGTTCGATCACAATGACCTCAGAACTTGGCAACATACAATGGCTGAGCTTAAAAAAATGGGGGTGAATATTATTGCGCCACCGCTTTGGATGCTTGTCACAGTTAGTGAAGAAGGAACACTCGCGCAATCAACTTATGCAATAGAAGCAAGAAAAGCGGGATTAAAAATCATAGCCTGGTCACTAGAAAGATCTGGACCGCTTACTCATGGTGGTGGGTTTTATTATCAATCAGTGAAAGAGCTAATTAAAAATGATGGATTTACGTTAACGCTCTTAGATTTTCTAGCCCAAGATGTGGGCGTAATCGGTGTATTCAGTGATTGGCCTGCAACGACAACGTTTTATGATCACTGTATAAATTAACCTGAATAAAAACTACACAATTTATTGTTTTTTGTGTAGCTTTATTCTGTACATATCAGACAACAAGGAATAATTATGAAAAGTTTTACACTGAGTGCCTCATTAATCGCGATGATTTTTTTAGCTGGCTGTAATTCTACTAGTAAAAACCTTCAGGCTAACAATGAAGAAATAGATGAAGAAAATATGGTGTGTTACACAGAGCCAAAGTTGGGTAGTCGATTTGTTAAGAAAGAATGTATTACAAAAGAAGAAGATGCTTATCGTAGAGCCTTTGCTGAACGGGATGCTGAGCGATATGAGAGAACAACAGCAACTCGAGGCGGAGCCGGTACAAGAAGTGGTAAGTAACAAAGTTAAAACTTTAATTATAAAAAGCCCTAGAAATTATCTAGGGCTTTTTGCTTTTATGTCTTAGAAGTTGTACTTGAATTTCGCGTACATCTGACGACCAAGCGCATTATGGGTTTTGTTATCAATCCCCATTGATTCAGATGGTGCTTGTGGTGCCTCTTCGTTCATTAAGTTTGCTGCACCGGCAGTTAAAATTAAGTTATCAAAACCGGTGTAACTCACTGAAGCATCCAGCGTGGTCCAAGAATCAATCTTAAACTTGTTACCTTTTGCATCCTCTAAGTCATTATACGCATCGATATGACTGAAACTTAACGTAGTTACTACGTCATCAAGTTCCCAGTCAATACTTGCAGTCCAACGGAACTGAGGATGTTGATACTCACCATTTAAGTCTTCAGCTCTGATAAAAGTATTACCATCTTTGTCACTTTCGAAAGATTGCTCTTCAAAATTAAGGGCATAGCTAAGCTTATAATCAAACTTGAAGAAACCCATGTCTTTGGTATCAAGCTTATAGGCAAGATTTAAATCAAAACCATCTGTTTCTCGACCACCAATATTTACAAACGTATCATAAATCGTTTGGATACGGCCCGGTGTACTGCCTTCGTTCGGACCACGTACAACAAGGTTTGCATCGGTACCACAACAGTCAACTAGCTTTTGCGCACCAATCTTCTTGATAAGATCTTCTTGGTCGTAGTTCCAATAGTCGACACCCACAGAGAAGTCTTCAGTTGCTTGCCAAACCACACCTAAGTTGTAGTTGGTTGAGGTTTCTGGTTGAAGATTTTTATTACCAGCAACAATGGCTGTGTATTCATAAGGAGAACAATCTAGCTCGTTGCCTGTAATTTTACAGCGCTCTTTGTCAATGACGCTTGGAGATTCGTCAGTACGACCTAAGTGAAGTTGAACCAGAGAAGGTGCCCTAAATGCAGTACCCCATGAACCACGAACAACCAAATCTTCTGACGGCGCCCAGCGGAATGCAACTTTAGGATCTGTGGTGTTACCGAAGTCACTATAGTTTTCATATCGCAGTGCTAGTTGCAGTTCTAACGTTTCAAGCACCGGCACACTGAATTCAGCAAATAGGGCGGTGTTATCGCGATCACCGTTAGCCTGTGTTGCTTCAGTACCGAAGATCTCACCGCGCAGGTATTGGCTATCTGGATTATCTTCAATTTTTTCGTATCTATGCTCTAAACCAAATGCTGCTGCAACTGCACCTGCTTCTAGTTCAAATACTTCGCCTGATACAGTTGCATCAAATGATTGCATGCTAGAACTACCGTATCGCGTTGTTGTTGTTTCAATGAATGCTAAACCTTCAGGGGTATTGGTGCTAGGTTCAAACGGATTCCAATAACCTTTATCAATCGCTTCTTGAGCACGAAGCTTGTTCGGGAAGCCATCAAAGCCTTTCTCAACCGCACTTGAACGAATGGCTGAGTAAGCTGTTTCCCAATCCCAATCATTGAATGTACCACGGGCGCCGATCACGGCACGATAATACTCAGAGTCTACGTCTTTCTTACGGTTGCCAATATCATAGGTACGACGGCGCATTGAAATATCAACACCATGTAGGAAATGATCAGCGTCATCGGCAAGTGGATGATTTGGGTTATCGCCACTCATGAATAATTCGGTGAAGCTTGGACTACCTGCACCTTGAATGAATGTAGAAGCGTGTTGCGCTGAAAACTCCATGAAACCTTCAATGTCATCTGTGATTTCTTGTACACCGTTGTAGTTAAAGCTAATACGCTCAGTTGAAGGCACTAGGCTCATGTGTGGTGCATAGTCATAGCGGCAAATATCGCCAATGATCAAAGATTCATCACATTTGTCTTGACCCCAAACATCAGCAAAGATGGTTTGTTTCACAGGCGTACCATCATCGGCAATACTCTTCGTTGGTAGGGCATTCCACTGAGCATCAGTCAGCATGCTTCTAACGACTTCGATACTACCAGGAATACCCGATGAGCTTAGTGCATTGTTACCACCGCGGAAACGTTGATCGGCTGTTGAGGCATAATCACGGTCTGCATAGAATACATCGCCGCGCTTAAAATAGTCTAAAGAGAAGTTGTGATAACCTTTGTCACTGGTGGAGCCCCAAAGTAGCGTGAAGTTTTGCTCTTCACCACCGCCGTCAGCGGTATCTGAAATTTTGCCTGCGACTTCAAATCCATCGATGTCGTCACGCATAATAATATTGATTACCCCAGCTACGGCATCAGAGCCGTAGGTTGCAGATGCACCATCTTTAAGAATGTCGATGCGTTTTACTGCTGAAACAGGAATGGTATTTAAATCTACGAAAGAGGTTTCGATGTCTTTTGCGAATGGGCTGACAGCAACGCGACGACCATTAATTAATACCAATGTTGATGAAGCACCTAAGCCACGTAGCGCGACACTTGAACCACCATTGGCTGTATCATCACTCGAGTTACCTTGAGTACTAAAAGTACCCGCCCCAGAAACTGGTAACTTTTGTAATGCGCCAATTAAATCCGTTGAGCCCGTCGCAGCGAGATCTGCTGCAGAAAGAGACTGGACTGGTGAAGGGCCTTCCATATCAGTACGTTTAATATGTGAGCCGGTGACTTCAATACGCTCTACTTCTTCGTTATTTTCAGCTGCAAATATCGAAGTTGAATTAGCAACGATTACAGCCATTGCTACCGCAGATAGTTTATTGATTACTTTCATATTTTCCCTGTTAATCTATGTTGTCATTGTTATGGTGAAGTGTTTTTTTAACATAGTGATAACCTGTTGTGAATAGTTCATTTGATTATATTTGAAACAATATATGGCTGTTGTTACATTTTGCATTAATGTACCCGTTGAGTTTTCTGAAATGTTCCCGAAATTGCAATAAATAAAATAAAATTAATTACTTACAAATTAATACACTTTTTAAAGTGCAGTTTTATGAGCTTCAATGTAAGTTTCTAATTGAGGAATTTAAGCTAAATAAGGAACATTAGAATGCGTCATCTCTCATTATTTATTTTTTGTATTTTATTAACTGCCTGTGGTGGCAGTGGTGGTAAAAAAGAGACTGCTGACTCACAACCTGTGAGACAAAATAAAGCCCCTCAAGTCAGTATTTCAGGTGATTCAGAAACGCCTTCTCTAACATCAATCAGACTAAAGACATCTATTTCTGACCCAGAAAATGAAAGCGTCATAGTTAAGTGGACTAGCTCATTAAGTGGTGTGACTTTTAAGGACTCGTCAAATGCGGGAGTATTAGTGCAATTTCCTGCTGTTACAACAGATCAAGAAGTGACCCTTACTCTTGAAGTGACAGACAGTGCCGATAACAAAGTAAAGAAAACTTTCATCGTTATGGTGAAAGCCTCAAATAATCAAGTTGATATTGATTTACAAGATAACTATGAGTTTTTCTCTGGTGACTCAGTTGAAATCACAGCACAATTTTTTTCACGTGAAGAAATAATTGATATTGAATGGCAAACAGATGAGTTAGACCTTGCTAACAAACAAGTTACAACGCAAGAGGCTGACAATAGCGGTACTTCAATTGTGACATTTACAGCGCCAATGTTATCCAGCGAGTACACCTATAATTTGAACTTTGTTGTAACAACAGATCATGATGAATACCAACAGCCTTTTAAGCTCACTATTTTGCCGAAAAGCGAAGCAGGCCTAACAGTTAACCTTGATGCAAGCTATGAGGTTAACGAGCTGGATTATTTATTGATAGAGCCAAAAATTCAATCATCTGAGCGCATCACTTCTTATCAATGGCGCTGGTTAGATAATTCGTTAGGAGAACTGACTAATGCCAAGAATAAGAGTGTGACTATCAAAGCGAATGAAGTATCTGATGATACGAGTGCAATATTAGTACTCGATGTTGAAGCTCAAAGTGGTGACACAAAGTCTGTTCAAACTGAAGTTAAAGTAAAAAATATCGTGCAAGTCGGTAAGCTTTCGTTATCGGTCAACAGAGCTTATGCTGCGCCGGGTCAAGAAGTGGTGGTGAGCGTTGATACTGACAGTGCTGATGATATTCAGTCTTTTGAGTGGGTAATTGACGAAGAAATTTTTAAACAAAAAGAAGAGTCGGCGACCGCGCTTTCATTAGTAATGCCATCGCAAAGTACTTCGTTGGTAAGTACTCTGGTGCAATACAAAGCCACATTCAAAAATGGGCTTGAAGTCGAAAAAAATGCTGTATTTGCTTTACTCAGTGAATCTGCGACCAAAGCGACATTAGATATAGAGCAGCCAAGTGAATTGCCACAACTATTTAAAAACGAGCCGCTGACTTTTAATGCGTTAGCAATTGATAAAGCTGGGGTGTTAGACAGTGTTTCACTCGACGTATCGGATGTGAGTTACGCAGATATTGATACTTCGACACTGACTCAAGATGGTTTAAATTTATCTTTCACCTTGAAAGCCTCAGAAATTTTGCTCGATAGAGAGCTGATGCTCAAAGTCGTTATGAATGCCGGCACGGTTTCAGCCATAGAATATGTTTCGATCAATCTTAATAAAAGTAACTTGAAGTTATTTGCAGGTTCAGAGAAAACCTATATTTCAGGTAGTGATTATTATGTATTTGGTCATGGACAAGAGCGTCTAAATAATCCTATCAACACAATGAGCTGGTCAACGAATTATGATGACCTAGCAATTGAAACGCTGAATTCGACTGATGCGAAAGTCACAAATAACGGAGTGAGTGGCTTTCGTATTGTGACACTCAGTACACAAGATAGTGAAAACCAATTGATACAAGCCGATTTAAAAACCAATATGACATCTCGTATTTATGGCAAAGGTGAACGCTACACCTGTTATTTCAGAGCCGACGAAGTATCATGTCGAGATAATTTAAATTCCTTGCTAGATGTCGGAGAGCTAGCTGCCCCTGTTAAAAAGGGTGTAACCAAGGGAGAGTTTGTTTGCTTACTCAATAATGATGACCAAGTGAGTTGTCATGGCGAGGGGCCCTTGTCTGTACTTGAAGTACCAGAAAGAGCGGGTGTGGCTAACATTGTTGCCGTGAGTAATTCAGATATGTGCGCGCAATATAGTTCAGGTAATTGGCACTGTTGGGGCGAACAGGCAGATTATTTCAATAACTTGTTTGCAGATAAAGGTCATATTGATAATCTAATTGGTACGCAACAGGGCATGTGTTTAGTTAGCTCAGGTTACATTGAGTGTTATAACGACAAAAGTGAATTGATTTATCAAGACAAAAACAGCTTTGTAAAGTCGCTAGAGTTTGTGACTTTACTAAAAAAAGTGTGTTACACCACTGAAAGCTCATCATTACGAACTTGCCCTGATGAAATTAACTAATTAACTTTCAACAAAAAAAGAGCCTAAAAGGCTCTTTTTTTGTTTTATTAGGGCGTGTTTGTCTTTGAGGTATGGTTTTAATTTAATCAAAGGCTTTCAATGCGGCCTAAGCGCAAACGTCTTTGAATAGTTGCTTTGCTAACTTTTTCAATGTGTCAGGTTCAGGATGCGTATTAGCAAATGTTCGCAAACCATAAATACCCATTACAAAATATCGTCCTCTACATTCCGCTGAACGTGAATCAGAAATATCGCCCTCATTTTGTGCGCGAGCAAACTTATCGGTGATTGCTGACTGCCATGCTTCTAACTGCTGGCTTATCAAAGTCTGTACTTCATCATCCTGTTCGGCCAATTCATTGAGTGCCTTTGTGAGTAAGCAGGCTTTGCTGCTATCACAGCTTAAGCACTCTTCAACAATATGTTCTAAATAGGTTTCTAGACCTTGTTTACTTGAGTCGCTATTGATGAAAAAAGCACAAAATTCATCGCTTCTGTCTTGGTTATATTGGGAAATTGCAGCTAGCAGTAAGCCTCGCTTATTCTCGAAAGCACAGTAGATAGACCCAGGGTGCAGACCGGTTGCTTGTTTTAGATCTTGCATACTGGTTTTAGTGTAACCCTTATTTAAAAAGGCCTGCATGGCAGCTCGAAGTACTGCAACTTTGTCGAATTCGGCACTACGCATTGTATTTATCTTGAAGTGTTGATGAGGCAAGTTTAAATCAATTTGAATGTTTGTTCAAAAAAGTTCTTGAACGATCATTCAAATAGGGCTATCTTGAATAAACGTTCAAGAATGTACATAAAGAGAAACTCCATGACTGACAACCTATTTCAACCTTTTGCATTAAATAGCACCATAGAACTAAAGAATCGTATTTTAATGGCACCACTTACGCGTTGTATGGCCGATGATAATTTGGTACCGACTCAAGCTATGGCAGATTATTATGCCCGTCGAGCAGGTGCAGGCCTGATCATCACTGAAGCGACACAAATTCGCGCTGACGGTCAAGGTTACCCAAATACACCGGGTTTATTTACGCCTGAACAAATCAATGGCTGGCGCGTTGTCACAGATGCAGTGCATAAAAATGGCGGAAAAATCTTTGCGCAAATCTGGCATACAGGGCGAGTATCTCACCCGTATTTTTACGAAGGCGATGAGGTACTTGCGCCAAGTGCTGTAAAGGTTGAAGGTACTGTGCCGAGAATGCGTGACCTTGAATATCAAACGCCAACCCCTATGACGCAAGCGCAGATCCAACAAATGGTAGAAGATTTTGCACAAGCTGCATCGAATGCCATCGACGCAGGCTTTGATGGTGTAGAGATCCACGGCGCAAATGGTTATCTTGTTGACCAATTTTTACATTACTCAAGTAATACCCGTGAAGATGAGTTTGGCCAGACACCAGAGAATATGGCTCGTTTTCCACTACAAGTTGTAGATGCCATCAGTGACCGAATTGGCGCTGACAGAACCGCGTTACGTGTTTCTCCAGGGGCATATTTTAATATGGAAGCAGACAGTAGAGATAAAACTGTGTTTGATTATTTGTTAGATCAATTGTCTGAACGCCAACTAGCTTATTTGCATGTGGGTATCTTCGATGATGCCATGGAGTTCGACTATTTAGGTGGTACTGTAAGTGGCTATATTCGACAAAATTACCCACACACGCTGGTGGGTGTGGGTGGTTTTTCTGCAGAGACAGGAAGCCAAGCCATTGCTGATAATAAATTTGATTTATTGGCAATTGGTCGCCCTTTCATTGCCAACCCTGATTATGTTGAGCGTGTTCAATCAGGTGAAGCGGTGGTTGAATACTCAGAAGAAATGCTAACACAATTAGTTTAAACGCTGAGGTTTTAGCACACTAACAAAAGTTTCCTGATTAAAAGTTAACTTAGACCAAAGTGCTTACTCTTTAGTAAGCACTTTTTTGTGTTTTTTATTTAATTTATTTACTTTATCTTTTGTAATTCAAATCGACCGGCAACAGTTAATCCTGTCACTCTTTTACCTTCGAATTTAAAGACAAACTCATTGCCAGAAACGGCACTGATGAATTTCGAGGTGTTTTCCGGTACGAGCCGGGACGGCATTACGTCACCCGGATTTTGAATTGTCACCTTACCTTCATTCACGCTAATTTTAGAGATGAAGTCGCCGTTATAACCAATGTCAGTAAGTAGTAGGTATTCACCTTTATAGGCGTCTAGTTGTTGAGGGTTTAATGTGACAGGCTGAATGACAGTTTGCTCTAAGAATGCAACATCATAATGCTTAGATAATGTTGCCATAATTTCGTTGTTCAGTGTATTTGCGTTGTCACCATTGGACATCACGACAAAAGCATCGCCTTTATTTACTAATGCTTTAAAGTCATTTGTGAAGCCAAGATTTTTTCCACCGTGTCCGAATGCAAGTTGTCCATCAACGTCCATTAATGCAGGGCCTAGGCCCCAATCATTTTTATGTTTGGTAAACATGGCTTGTACGGTTTCTTTTTGCAAAATACCATCTTTCTTACCCTTCATAATTGCTTGCATATGAGAGGCATACTTTAAAATATCAGTTGGGGTTGTCCAAAGACCAGCCGCTGGTTTTTCAGGGTAATCATTGAATACAGCTGAATGCATATTGCCATCACCATCAAATGCAGCGCTGGCTCGTTTCTTAAGATCATTTGGTAATGTATGTGCGTAGGTGCTGTTCAGCATCCCCATAGGTTTTAAGATGTTTGCATCGGTAAACTCAGCAAATGTCTGTCCGCTAATTTGCTCAACCAGTAATTGCATAACAGTGTAGCCACCTCCAGAATAACGCCATTCAGAACCTGGTGTTAACACAACTTCGACTTTAGCCGTGTTACCTTTACCATCTAAGACATCGATAATTGAAGGAACGTTATCACCCGTTGAATAGCCGGGGAACCCGTGCACTGATAGCCCTGCGGTATGAGTAAGCAATTGTCTGAGGGTGACAGGTGTTTCTTTAGATAGCTTAGCGCCAGTTAATTGATAACCTTTTAGGTATTTATTTACATCTTCGTCTAAAGACAGCTTACCTTGCTCAACTAATTTTAACGCGGCTAATGCACCGATGGGTTTACTAATTGATCCCGCCTGAAATAGCGTATGTTCGTTTACTGGCTGTTTTGTCTTACTGTTAGCAATACCAAAGCCTTTAGCCCAAATAATCTCACCATTTTTTAATACCGCGATGCTCAAGCCCGGTACATTCTCGTCTGCCATTCTCTTAATTAAGGTCGTCTTAGGCTGTGCTTCTCCTGCAATAACAATGCTTTTTTGAATATGTTGTTCGATTGTGTCTGAAGCATGGGTTGGTTGGCTAAGCGTGCCTGCAACGAGTATTAAACTGCTAGCAATTGCAATATTAATAGCTTTCCTTATAAACATATTGGTTCCTCAATTATTCGATTTAGGTGGAGTCTAATATTTAAGCTATCAAAGTTGTTGATTGGTGACCACTGTCTAGAAATGCTTGTTTACAAATAAAAAAAACGGCGAGTTTTATCTCGCCGTTTGGTTTGGGGGATCTTCGTCAAATAAAAGTTTATTGAAAGTATAGAGTCAAAGCCTGTTTTAAGTGCTCTGCCATTTCGTCGCGGTGATATTTTCTGACGCCATAACTTTGCTCTAGGTGAATAAAGCGTTTTGCAGAAGCATCTGCGCTTTTGTGGCAACTATCAACAGAGCCATTGGAGTGGCGACCTTGAACATTCCACGTGCCACCTAGGCTTTTAGTATCGTTACCATAAACACAGGCTTTAATTTTGCCACCCGCTTCTACGTTTTTTCTGAGCAGTTGCATAATACTGTGTTCATCGTCATTGGTTGCATAGCGAACACCTTCACTTAAATTAAGCATTAAGTCGTTATCGGTACCGCATTGAGATTGTAACTTGGCACGAGTGGTAGAGCCAAAACCGTGGTATTGAATAAATACGGTAGCGTCATCGTAGTTGCTAGCTTGTTCGTGAGCGACTTGAAAGTATGATTCAGTTTGGTGCGCAACGTCACTTGCAGAGTAATTTGTGCCTGTACATTCGCTAATATCATGGCTGCTGTCACGGCGTGTTCCTGCGAGCATCAATAACTTGCTCTGTGTGTGTAAGAAAGCGTCAATTGATTGTGTGCCTGTGAAAGAGTCTCGCTTTGGGTGAGGTGCTTGAAGTACCGCATTTAAGCCATTTGGGTTAAGCACATAAGTACCACCACCTTTAAAATCGGCACTTGGCAATTGGTTTTTCTCTTGCAATAAGTAGTAAGTATTACCCGTATCTACATCTGAAAACTGAATGACTAGGTAGTCAATTTGTTGGGCGTATTCTTCTGCAAGCGGCCAATTTTGTTGATAAAAGGCATCAAACATTTGCTCGAATATGTGTTGTTCTTGTGCTGATGGCATTACCCAGCGGTCATCGGCTTTGCTGCCATAGTTATATGACTTCAAATGCTTGTCTAACTCACCAGACATCAAGGTGATTGCTTTTGAAGGAAAGCTGAAAAAAGTAATGAGAAAAAGAACGCATGTGATGATGACGTAAAATACCAGAGGACGAGCACCATTTGATGTATTGGCTGTTTCAGATCTGAATAAATGCATATTGCACCTCAAATATGTTGAAAACTGACCCAGTTACATCCTTGGGAATACTTAAAAAGTATTAGTCTTTTTTTTAAATTTACTAAAGTAGTAGTATTAATATCAGGGTTTGCAAAAAAGTACTAGTACGACCATTTAAAATGAGTAAATAGTATTAGCTGGCAGATAGAAGCAACCGAAGTAACATATGTGGTCAGCTCGGTTGCATTGTTGGGGTGGAGAAAGTTAAAGTTGTGCGTGCGGGCCAAATACTTCGTAGTGAATTCGACTGCTGCAAACACCTAGGTTTTCTAATTCGGTTTTAGCAAATTTCATAAATCCAATCGGCCCACAGATATAGAAGTTACCTGTTTGCTTTGGCAGTTCGATTTGCGAAAAGTCAATTAAGCCAGTTGATTGGTTTTGCAATAAGTGAGAGTCTTTCGTTTCTCTTAACCAAGTATGGTGTGCCCACTGGTTTTGTTCACATAAAGTTGCGGTTTGCAGTGCAAACGAATGTTGTTCTTGGTTTTCACAGGCATGTAAGAATGTCACAGGATGCGGGTATTTAATATCGGACTTAAATTCAAGCATAGATTGCATTGGCGTGATACCTACTCCTGCAGAAATAAGCACAACCGGAGATTGTTTATCTGTGAAATAGAAATCTCCAACAGGTGCATGTAAATCAACAACATCACCAACATTTAGATGATTGTGCAGGAAGTTTGAGACAATACCATTATGTTCACCTAATTCTCGCTTTACCGAAATGCGGTAGCTGCGTCCATTAGGTTTATCTGATAACGAGTATTGACGTATTTCTGTGTGTTCAAAATGCTCGCTACTGATCTCAATACCTAAGTATTGGCCGGGTTTAAAGTCTGCAACCGCTTGTTCATCGACAGGAATAAACACAAAACTGGTTACCAATTTTGATTCAGATGTTTTACTTGCGAGTCTAAATGCGCGTTTACCTTGCCAACCTCCAAGTTTATTGGCGTTTTCGGTGTAAATTGAGCTTTCTTTATTGATAAAGATATCAGCGAGTACGCCATAAGCAGTGGTCCAAGCCTCTTCTATTTCTGGTGTAAAGTCTGCGCCTAATAATTCCCTAAACGTCTCAATTAAATGCAGACCAACAATGTCATAGTGATGCGCTTGAATGTGAAAGCTAGTGTGTTTGTTTGCAATGCGCTCTACCGCACTTTTTAATGCACTCAAGTTATCTATGTTTTTTGCATAGGCCAGAATTGCTTCAAATAACGCGACCTTTTGACGACCTGTATGCTGGTTACTCATGTTGAAAATGTGTTTAAGTTCAGGGTTCACTCTAAACATACGATTATAGAAATGCTCTGTGATGGCACTACCACCTTGTTCAATAACGACAGATGTACTTTTAACAATATCTATGTGCTGTTTGGTTAACATGACTTTCCTCAAGATTAAAAACTAGTGTGACCTAAGTGATAAGCGCCGATACAGCGGATCACATAAGCTATTTTGAATAACGCGCTAAAAATGATTGTTGCGATATGGCTAGCAATCTGAGCAGGCAAAGAGAAGTGTTCTGCTAGTGAAAAGCTGACAATGAGCGAGCTGACCGTCAGCAATAACAAAATCACCATGGCGCGACTGCCGAATTTTAAGCAGTATTGATAAAGGGGTTGCTCTGATAGGACTTTTGATTGCATAAAGCTTACTCTTAATTAAACGCGACGAGTTATATAAATCAACATTGGTGCCAATTTTTATCTTATTGATATTGTTGGTTTTTAATTTTTTTGTTACAAGGCTGGAGTCATTTTGACTTTTATGGGCGTGAGTCTATTTGACTCATTCGTGTGTGGTTGTATTAGACTTTAGTTGGAATCGTTTTGGATTACGCGCTAGACTTTCCTTTTGGTTGTTAATCAAGTGTTTGTAATAGAGTATGAAAATTGCTTTTTTTGTGTTTTTTGCACTTTTTAGTGTGGCAGCTATCGGCTCAACGAACGCAGAGTTTGAAGAGTTTAAGGTGCAATCTGAAAGCACTAAAACATCTCAAGAGCGACAGGTTTTGCTCAAAAAAGCGGATGATTTATTAAATAGTAATGTAATGACACAATCTCAAACTGCTTATGTGCTTCATAGAGCAGGCCTTGTGTGCATCCGAGAAGGGTGCTTTGAGCAAACAATCACTTATCTGGGGAAGCTAGAAACCTTACTTGAATCATTTGACAGTTTAGAATATTCAGGTAAGTTAAATCTGTCTCGCGGTAATATGGCGATCACCCGGGGTAATCACTTCGAGGCAATACCTTATTTAATTGCTGCTGCGAATTTCTTTGAACAAGCTGAATTACATACTTTATCATCTCATGCGAATCGATTTTTGGCCCATGCTTATCAGCAGTTAAACAAATACTCCGATGCTGTGATAGCGTTAGATGCCTCACTTGAGGCGGCTATTAAAGCGGAAAATGTGCAACTTGAAATGGCGGTTGCAAGGCAGAAAAGTGCGATTTACACCAGTTTAGACTTAATTGAAAAGTCACTAGAGATTCAACTGCAACAACTGCAAAAAATCCCATATCTACCAAAAAAATCTCAAGAATTTTGGATGAATGATACGCTATGGGGGTTAGCTGAAAGTTATGCTGCGCTTGATGAGTATGCAAAAAGTTTCGACTACTTCAAAAAAGTCTATGACATGGACAAGCGCCTTAATGGCAAACAAGATCAAGCAGTTACACTTAGAAGAATGGGCGAACAAAAAGTTGCGCTAAAGCAATTTGATGAAGCTGCCGAATATTTTGAATTCTCTTTAGGGATACTTAACGAGCTAAATGTTCCTTTAGCGATTTTAGATACGAAAACTAATATCAGTGAAATGTATTTGCGACAAGGTAAACTTCAATTAGCCCAAGACACGCTTGAAACAATTGTTGAACAACTAGATATAACTAAGAATGTGAATGCATATGCACGAGCAAGCTACTTATTGATTGATACGTATTTGCAGGGTGAATTATTTGAAAGAGCGCATAGACAGCTGTTGTTAATTGAGTCGCTTAAAGATAAAGATATGGCGAAATATTACGGTTTTCTAGCGCAAGCATTACAAGGTAAAGGTGATTTAAAAGGCGCGTTTGAAGCGCAAAACCAAATGCATTTGGCCTACAAAAATAAGATGAAAGAGCAGGGAAGTCTGAAAACCCTTGTTTTAGCTTCTGAGTCAGAGTACGTGGCAGGTCAGTTCGAGTTAAAACAAGCAAAAGCGGAACAGGCCTTATTGAAAGCTGAGCAAGCTCTTACGCGGTATATTGGTTTCTCGATTGTCGCTGTTTTATTATTTATTATTTTGTTTGTTTTGGTTTTTACTCGGCAACGAAGAGCGAGGCTGGAGCAAGAAGCCAAACATTTGAACCAAGCCTTGGAGCTTAAAAAGCAGTTGCTTGCTGATGTGTCTCATGAGTTACGTACACCTCTTGCTGTTTTAAAACTTCATTTAGAAGCGCTTGAGCATAACCTTGTGTCAGATCCTCAGTCTACTTACAAGGTGTTAAACCAGAGACTAGATAATCTGAATCTACTAATATCAGATATTTATGAGCTAGCTCAGGCTGATACAGGTACGTTTAACTTAAATTTAGAATCGCATGATGCGAGTGAGCTGTTCGATGACTTAGCTGGGCAAATCGAAGATGTACTGTGCGACCATGATTTACACCTTGAAGTGAAAAAGTCATCACTCGATATGGTATTACTTGAAGTAGATGCAGCAAGGTTACATCAAGTAGTTGCCAACTTGAGTCGAAACTCTATCCACTACACAGATAAACCTGGCGAGGTTTGTTTTGCACTTTCAGAAACAGAAGAGGCTGTGATCCTATCATTCTCAGATTCAAGCCCCGGTGTATCTGATCAAGACTTGCCGCATTTATTCGAGCGCTTATTCCGCTGTGATAAGTCTCGAAGTCGCGATCTTGGTGGGTCGGGACTCGGATTATCTATTTGTGAAAAGGTAGTAGAAGCTCACGGTGGTGAAATTAGCGCTTCTCACAGTGAATTAGGTGGTTTAAAAATAGCGATTACATTACCTAAAGTGTTATAGGACAAATATACCAATCCTAATAATAGATCGCTTAATTTAGAGGATTGGTATTGCATATTCAATTCTGAGGGGTTTTTAAGGTGTTTAATATTTATTCAATCTAACTATTTTCTAACATTTATTAGAATAGGATGTTAATTTAATGTTTCATTAATTATCTAAGGAGAAGAACGATGAAACTTTCACTTAAAAAGAAAAACCTTAAAACACTTAAACAACCTTTAGCTAATAAACAGTTAGGCGCAGCTGCGACACCTCAGATTGGTGGCGGAGCAAAGCCGATTGATGATGAAACATTTACCCATCCGTTCATTTGTACATCGTTTGTTGGCTTCACTTGCTAATCAAAGGAGTTTAATGTTTTGAAATTAAATAAAAAGAAGCTAAAAAATCTATCTAAAGAATACAAGCAATTAGATGAAAAACAAACGCCAGCAGTTGCGGGTGGTGTCACCACCTCTCGTCTTTGGTGTGTCACTACAGGCCTTTGTGCTGATACACAGTTCTGCTAAGTGTCGATAATTTTTTAGTTACAACATAAAAAAGAGGCTTTGCCTCTTTTTCTATTTATAATTCCTAGCCAATCAAAGCGCTTATATTCAATTCAGTTACTCCCCCCCCCTTCGTTCTGGTTGTAAATATATTGTTTGCAAAATCAGTTATTGCATACAATATATTGCATTCTTGTTAATGTGCTGCTTTAATGTTTGGCGTTTGAGCGATTTGTTCAAATAAAAAACAACAAGTAAGGAAAAGCAATGAAACTTAAAAAACTGGCAGTACTGGTCGCAGGCTCGTTTTATGGCATAACAGCATTTGCGATGACAGAACCGCAAATGCAGCAAACAAATACCATCAATACTGAGCATCACCACCACCATCATCATGGTGTAGAAAATGAGAGTCATGTTGAAAATGCCCCAACTGCTGAATCTCAATATGTTGATCAACCAGTCATGATGCAAATGAATGCATTCTCAATGTCTAATGTACAGGCTGTGGCAGTGTGTAATGTAAATGCGCTTGCTACCACAAATAGCTCGACTTTGATCAATGAAATTAAGTCTCAAGGTGTGCAATGTGTAAACGATTTATTCTCAGCCTCGAGCAATATTCAAGCAACCGCATTTGACTCTAACAATATGTATGCAGTGGCAAATCACGTAAAAACACTGAGCCAAAACTACCAAGGTGGCGGGGATGCTAACATTGAAGCCATGTTCTTGTTCTTGCGAGCGGGTTATTTTGCAGAGTTTTATAACGATCAAGTTACATTTGCGACTTGGGTCACGCCTGCAGTTAAAGGCGCGATAGATGCATTCGTAAATAATAGCCATTTCTATGACGACAATGATGCGCACGGTAAGACCTTATCTGAAGTCATCATTACGATGGATAGCTCAGAGCAGCAAGATGTTTACCTACCTGTTGTAACTCAGTGGCTAAACCGCTGGAACGAAAGCTATGCATCAAAATGGAACATGCGTGGTGCGGTAAATGGCGTTTTCACTTTGCTTTTCCGCGGTCAGTGGAATAACGAATTTAAAGCTAAAATTGGTACGCAAACAGATCTAGTTGCTGCACTGAGAAAGTTCACAACCAGCACATATATGATTAACTCTGATGCTGAGTTTATGTTTGCAAACGCAGCGCGAGAGCTAGGTAGACTTAAGCAATACACAGGTACCGCAATTCAGGCTTCGGTTGATGCAGGGTTAAAAGACATCTTTAGTCGTTATGAAATGGTTGGTTACGGTGATGTCGCTTGGTTAGGTGCAGCAGAAACAGCAAGCTACCATGGTGACTGTAACGATTATGGTATTTGTAACTATGGTGAGCAGCTTGAGAATCAAGTACTGTCACAAACTTATACATGTAGTAGTACAATTAAAATTCGCTCGCAGAATATGACAACGGCTCAGCATCAAGCTGCATGTAGCAAAATGGGCTATGAAGAAGGGTATTTTCATACCAAGTTAGATACAAATAATGTACCTGTTGCTGACGATAACAACGTTCAATTACAAGTTAATATTTTTGATTCAAGCACAGATTACGGTAAATATGGCGGCCCAATTTTTGGTATTAATACCAATAATGGCGGTATGTATTTAGAAGGCGACCCTTCAAAGCCAGGTAATATCCCGAACTTCGTTGCATATGAAGCAAGTTATGCGAACCCTGACCACTATGTTTGGAACTTAGAGCATGAATATGTTCACTACCTCGATGGTCGCTTTGACTTATATGGTGATTTTAATGCGCCAACTGAAGCAATTGTGTGGTGGAGTGAAGGTGTTGCTGAATATGTTGCTAATGAAGATAACAACCAAGCAGCAATTGATACTATTATAGATGGCTCAACCTACACGTTAGGTACAATCTTTAACACCACCTATGATGGCTTTGATCAAGACCGTATTTATCGTTGGGGCTATTTGGCTGTTCGATTTATGTTTGAGCGCCATATTGATGAAGTAAAGCTCATGCTTAACTCGACTCGTACAGGTGATTGGGCGGCGTATAAAGCGCGTTTAAACAATTGGGCAGTTGATTACGATGCCGAATTTACACAGTGGACACAACAACTATCTAATGGTGGCGGTACAGTAAATGAAGCGCCAGTCGTTGCGATTAACGGCCCTTATACGGCAAACAAAGCTGAGCTTATTAACTTCTCTAGCCAAGGCTCATTTGATAAAGAAAGTAGCATTGCTAGTTATACTTGGAATTTTGGTGATGGCACGTCAAGTTCTGAAGCGAACCCTGCACATAGCTATGCGCAGGCGGGTGAATATACAGTGTCACTGACAGCAACTGACACAGAAGGCGCGAGCAGAACAGAGTCAACAACAGCGACTATTTTAGGTGATACGACGCCAACAAACCAATTGAAAAATGGTGAATCGAAGACCATTTCTGGCGCGCAAGACAGCGTATTAAAATTCACGTTTGTGGTACCTGCAGGAGCAAGTAATCTAAACTTTGCATTAAACGGTGGCACTGGTGATGCCGATCTGTACGTGAAGTTTGGCTCAGAGCCGACCATGTCTGACTATGATTGCCGTCCTTATATCGGGGGGAACAACGAAACATGTGAGATCAGTAATGTACAAGCTGGGACTTACCATGTGATGGTTTATGGTTACAACAGCTTTGATACGTCGATTATGGCGAGCTTCAACGCGGGTTCAGGCTTCAATGTACCTGATGCGTGTGCGACAAGTGGTCCTGTAACAGGTGGTCGTTTATATGACGGCCAAGTGAGATGTTTAGCTGAGCAAGACACAATCTGGTTAAGCTTAGAAGATGTAAGTGGTCAAAACAGTATCGCAATCACAACCGCCAATGGCTCGGGCGATTTAAGCCTCGAATATAGCAACCAAGGCTGGCCTACCAGCACAAATGTAGACGCTTCTTCTACCAATAGTGGGAATGGTGAGTGTATTTATATTAACAACCAAAGCCAATATTGGGGTTACGTGAAAGTATCGGGTAATGCAAAAGGGGCTTCTATTGTGGTTGATTACAACACTCCAGGTTGTCGTTAAAAAGGTTTTAAAGATAGGAAGTTCTTTCTTGTCTTTATAAACAACCCCCAGAGTGAAAGGCCAAAACCATCTTAGGTTTTGGCCTTTTTATTGAGCGATTACATTAATTTACAAACTAGATCAGAATAAAACTAAAAAGTGATGCGACAGGCTTTGCAGAAATATGATTTGGAGTCAGAATAGAAACGCTTATTTAAACTAGAAAGGATGCATCTATGAAACGCAGTACCATATTTACTTCAGCTTTTCTTGCCCTATTAATTGTAGGTTGTAGTAATGATGAAGAACCTGATAACCCTTGTGGAAGTTTTAGTAATCCTGAGTATGTTATTAATGATTATACACTGAGAGTATTTAATTCGGATCTGCGGGGAGAATATGTTGGTGGAGATGCTTATGAAAGTGTTGACGCCATTGACTTTAACTCATTCATTATAAAGCTAGACATAAAAACGGGCACAGTAGCCAAGCGTTTTGACACAATTTTTGATTTTTCACTGATGAGTAAAGCCTATGCTTGCTCACCTGTGTTACCTTTCACAGAGCAGCGCATTTCGAGTATTAAGATTACTTCTAGTGCCGCTTTCAATGATGATTTACCCGCAGGAAGCAGTTTGAATGATGTTTTTGATGTGGTGTACCTAGATTACGTACCTACTCCTTATTACAGTGAACAAAATGGTGATGTAGACTATTTTTCTGTGACAGAGTTCACTGCTCAGCCAGATAATATGCCTGCAGAAATAACCCAGTTGGCGCTCAATACTGAACCCAAATATAAACAAAATCATGTGTTTTTTATAGAAATTAACTTTCATTCAGGAGAGCAATTTTTACTAGAGACAAGAGAAGTGAGTTTTAAGGAATAATATCAATCCTATTTACTGGTCTAACAATGTTTTTATTTCTGGTTGATTTAAGTTAGACCAAATTTATTTAGTGTTACTGCAATTGCATTAAGGAGTAACACTATGTATATCCCTAAAAATCTTCAAATGACAGCAAGCTCAGTCAATCAGTTTATTCATGAGTATGGTTTTGGTTGTCTGGTTTCAGCTAACTTAACTTGCTCACATTTACCTTTTTTGTTTGATGAGAAATACAATGTACTTTATACGCATCTAGCCAAAGCAAATACGCATTGGCAAGGATTGGCGGGGAAAGAGGTGCTGATTATTTTCTCAGGTCCTCATGCTTATATTTCTCCAACTTGGTATGACAAGGGCCCTGCCGTACCAACATGGAACTATGCAGCGGTGCATGTTATCGGCACTGTTTCTCTTTTAAGTGAAACTGAAACATTGAATGTGGTTAACCAAACAGTAGAAAAATATGAGCCGTCGCTGTTTTCAGAACTAGGCATTTTTAGTGAACAGTTAAACGCTAAATTAGCTAAAGCCATTGTAGGGCTTAAAATTGACATTACAAATATTGAAGGCAAACAAAAGTTAGGCCAACAGCGCACTCAAGCAGATCAACTCGGTGTGTTTCAAGCACTGCAACAAGGCGATCTCGAAGCGCAATTACTCGCTGAATATATGAAGAAACATGAAATTGGTTTAGGTTAATAACAATCCCCAGAGTAGATCACTTAATTAAAAGGATTGGTATAATTAAATTACAATTCTAAATGTGATAAATCGCCATGCATGTTTTAGACAATAAAGTCCCACCTCCCGTTGTTGCTGTTTTTTGTGCTTCAGCAATGTACTGGTTAGCGCATTCTAAATTTGCGATACCAATAAATATTTTGGCGCATATGAAGTTAGAAATTGCGCTGACTATTTTGCTAGTTGCAGTTTTAATCGCTTTTTGCGCTGTTTGGTCTTTTAAACAAGCCCAGACCACGATTAGCCCGACCAAGCCTCAAAACAGTGCAGCCTTAGTCACCACAGGATTGTTTAAACACAGTCGTAACCCAATGTATGTTGCTGTTGCTTTGAGTCTTTTTGCATTTGCTGTGTATTTGGCAGATGCTTTATCGCTTGCTGGCGTGGGGGCGTTTGTTTTATTCATTACTCAATTTCAAATCAAACCAGAGGAACGCATTTTGAAGGAGAAGTTTGGCGCGCCTTACGACGTTTATCTAACAAAAGTAAGGCGCTGGATTTAGATGTTAAATAATTAACCTTGGTTATCTTGCTTAGGCGCAGGCTTTTTATGCAGTAACTTAACAATGGCCTTAAAGTTACGCTTAGACTTTTCTGAGCGAAGCGCCTGTCTTAGTGTTTCTTTAATACCTTCGTTATTAGGCTGTTTGGCTAATGCATTAATCGCCGCATAACGAACTGAGTCGTCATTGTCGTTTACCGCAAGGTTAAGCACCGAGTCACTGGTCTTTGGCTTCATATCATAATTGCCAAGTGCTGAAAGTAAGGCTTTGGTGTTTCTGCCAGAGTGAGTATTAAAATGCTTTTCAAGGTTTTGATAAGCAGAATCACTTTGCATCATACCAAGCGCTCTGATTGATGCTTTTTCGACTCGTGGACTGCTATCAGTCAAGTAGTCTTCAATCAGTTCAACGTGTTGATCGTCGCGACTATTGCCAAGCGCCGTGATTAAGTCGGCCGTTTTGCTTTCACTTTCACTGAGCGTAATATGCTCAACAATCGCTTGGCTAAGTTGTTGTGCTGTAGCAGAGCCAATTCGGTTATTGAGTAAAATACCCAGCGTCATATAGAAGCTTGAACTCACTTCTTGATCAACACTTAAAAAGCCATCGTTCAAGAGACTTAAAAGCGTGTCGGTTGCTTGTTGAGAAAGTGGTTGGTGCCCTTGTGTAAGCGCGCGCAGGGCTCTAAATTGAGTTTGCGGCTGCTTCTCAGTGCCTACCAATAAACCACTTAATAACAATTGGCTTGACGGGGTATCGAGTTGCCCAAGGGCATTAAATAAGCGCATTTGGGCATTATCTGAAACCTGATCAGTTAAGATTACGCCTCTTAACTCACCAATAACGGCATCGTATTTTTTTAGTAACAAGGCCAGTGTATGTGCATCAATCTGAGTAATATCTTGCTCAGTAACAAAAGCGAGTAATTCTTTCTTTAACTTGTCTTTTTCGGCTTGAGTTAACTCAACATGAGTACTTTGCCAAAGTGATAAATCATCAGACATTGAGAAAAGGGCGGTCTCAAAAGGGTGCTTGAGCTTTTTAACGCTGAAGCTTTGCTCAGATGTAAAAGTGAGATCTGCACCCACTAAGTTCAACTTTTCTATGCCGTCACGGGAATCTAAAAAGCATTCTGAGGGCGTGATTTGTTGCTCTGACTTTTCTACCTCAATATGAGAAAAAGCATTTAATGCCTGCTTATTTTTGTGCTCATAATTCACTTTGGCAAAGCTTAAGGCATTTTCTTTTTGCTTATAATTAACACGATACTCACCGAGCGTGTCGGTTTCATTGGTAATTTTAGATAAGTTCTTTTGATACTGTAAGTAATAAGCAAGACCTTTAAGTTGATCTTGAGACTGGGTATCTAAAGTATCAGCGAAATAAAATTCAGTGATCAGGCCCTGTTCATTGAGTTTAAATGCAAAAGGCCGTTCGTAATTTGGTAAAGGCATTGATAGCTGCCCTTGCACTGTTTTGACTTGATCTGCTTTAACCGCCCACCAATTTTTTTCGTCTTCTTTTTTGACTGAAATAACAGACAACTTACCTTGGATCTCAATGTCAGTTTGCTGGGCTGGGCTGTTCAGTTTGGTGTAATTAAAACTGGTGAAAGACTTAATGTTGAAGTCAAACTGAGGTTGGCAAAAAGCGCTTGCCTGGCTTTGAAAGCTTGCTAGCGCCACTAAGGGCGCAGCAAGCAAATTTAATCGACATGATAGGATCATAGTTCGATTTCGTCCTCTTTCGAGTATAGTGTCCAAGACTTATTGTAAACACTGTTTGTTTGATATAACCATAGGTCATATTTAGTGGTCTTTTTACCACACGGGTAAGGGATACCCCATTTCTTACACCACTTAACACCAACCGTTTCAGCATATAGGCCAAACTTACCTGAGATTACATCAAGGTCATTTTTCAGCTCAATACCATAATAAATATGTGGCTTGTTATTACCTGTGCTGACCAGAGCAAAACCTGCATTAGACTCTAATGAGAAGGTATTGTCGATTAGCGTTAGAACAGCTTGTACACCAGCAGATACTAAGCCTAAGTTAACACCGCCACGGCCAAATGCACCGAAGTCAACGTGGAATAAGTCACCTTCTGCGTATAATTCAGCGTTGTAGCCAACAGTCAGTTCAAAACCTAAACTGCCGTTTACGCCAGCTTCAACACTCATAGGAACGGGACCGATAGTAAAGCGTGCTTGCGCAAGTACTTTCTCTTCTTCCCATTTCTTTTCCCATGCTTTTTCATATTTAGCGACGTATTTTTCATCTTCAAAAACAACATTATTGAAAATGATCATTTCTGACGCATAGCCAGTATTGTTGCCGCTTACATAAGCACTGCCATCATAAGAAATACTAAATAGTGTGTTCTGAGCATTGAAGAAGTAAGCTTCTACAGTGCCTTCACCAGTTACACGACCACCAATATCTCCGGTAGGTACAATGAATAATTGGCCATTTAAATCTACACCGACACTGAATTTTGACTTATCGCCGTAAGACTTATCGAACGATTTTTCTAGCTTAATGTTCGCTAAACCAACGGCATATTGTGGACCACGCTTAGTAAACCCTTCAGATGAATCTGCTTCTTCACCTGTGTAGAAATAAAGCGGGATTTGTGTCTCAATCACATTGTTATCAGTGATCGTTTCTGCATTTTCAGCAAGATCAGTTAAGATGAAACGAACCTGTAAGTTTTGTTCTTGTGTTGCATCGTGCTCGTCATGAATACGTTGTAGCAAGTCATCTTCAAGCGCGATGTCAAAGCCTATATGCTCGTCATGTAAACCTGCAGTGAAGTTATGCAAGATCACATCTTCATAACCTTGGTTTTGAGCATTCCAGAAATGGGTTGCTTCCCAGTTACCATTGACCATTACTTCGGCTTTGATACTAGTAGAACCAAGTTCAGCACCTTCATAATCAGCGACAATAAAACCTACTAGGTCAGAGTGATGATGGCTTGTGCCATTATCAGTCGTTGGTGCATCTAAAATTAACGCTTCTTGACCAAACTCGGCACTCAGTAATTTATAGTCATGGCTTTCTAATACACGAACATGAACGTCAGCGAAAGGAAATTCACCATCAGCAAATGGTTCGTGATCGACAGAAGGGTGGTTATCATCTTCAATGTCTTCAGCATGATCATCATGCGGGTCAATTTGCGCGATGATGTGGTAATGACCGCCAATTAGGTCATTAGGAATCGTAATTTCAGTCTCAAAGCTGTGGCTACCTTCAGACACTTGAGAAAGCTCTAATGCGCCAACTTTATGAACTTCGTCGATTTCTACTTCATCACCGGTTTCTTCATCAAGCTCTGCAGCATGAATTAAGTAAAAATGCACATCAACGTCTACGTTATTGAAACCTGCAATTTCAACATCATAGTAAGTTTTTACAGTTTGGTTTGGCTCTAATGTATCGAGTGGGCCAGTTGAGATATTTGTAACAGCAATATTGCTTGGTGTGTCATTGCTACCCAGCTCACAACCTGAAAGCACAGTAAGCATGGCGCCAGCAATTAAAGATGTCGTAAAACGACGCATAATTGGTTCCCTAGTCTGAAGTTTTCCAATAAATTATTCTACGGAGCAATTATGGATAAAAAATGAATTAACGTAAAGTTAACAATGGAGCGGTTGTTAGCAGTCAAAAAAGAAAATGAGTAAGCACCGAAGTGTTACTCATTTTTTATTCGAGTTAACTCTTAAATTTATAATTTAAGGTTTTGACCCAGTTTATTCTTTTTCACTAGGAGGCGGAAGAATAATAATAGGTTGGTAATTTGTCGTTGTTGTTGTCAGTTCATTTTTGACAATCTTTAGTATTTCTTCAAGACCCTGCATTGGGTGATATAGGCAGTCTTTAACTTCTTGTTTAAGCTTATGGTTTTCCTCGAATGTTGCGAAAAAGCTTTCAGGATCATCAGAAAATGCCTTACAGCTTTCAGGATTATTCATAATTTCATTTAAAAAATGCAGAGTAGGTGATAGTAATGCTTCTTTTGACATTATAATTTCCTTGTTTAATTAAAATCTTTTTCGAAACTCACGAAAAAAGACCAGTTTGTCTTATTGGTAAAGTTTTTATCTAACGAATGAACGGTTTTGGTATTGAAGATGATTGCTTGTCCTAGCTTTACTTCAACGGTTTTAATTCTGTCTTTGAGTTGCTCTGTAATGTTTGGTGGCAATTGCTTAAATTGACCAAACACCTCTTGTGGTAAAGCGCCAAGCTTATGCGTGCCAGGTATGATTCTGAAGTTAGCTTCATCTACGGGGGAAATTGGGCACCAACACATAATTATATCATTAACATCATGATCTAATGGATAATCTTGATGAAGATTGTTAATCCCTCTCACTTTATCTTCAGGGATCAGAGAAATGTATCCTTTAAAATCTGCCCTTTTGGCTTTATGACCTAAAAGCCTGTCTGGAATGTCAGCTGCAATCAAGTTGCTCGCGATGGTATCGATGAGTTTATCTGCTCTGCAGTCAAGGTGGCTTCTCGATAAATAGCGATTGTTAGTATTTGCAATTGGGTAATTTGGTTTATTGCAAATGAACTCAAAGATATCATCCAAATCATTTTTTATATCTTTTTCAATGAGGTTCATTTTATCTATGGCTAATAAGTACGCAGCTGATGCGAGCTTTTGATATGTGTTTTCGTCAAATAAGTTATCGACAATTACATAGCCATTTTCATTGAATTCATGTTGCAACTCGTCACTAACAGATTCCATTTTTTAATTCCTTTAATTTATTCAACATTATTTTCTCGTTTTGAGTTTCACACCAGGAAGTTAACTCACTAAGTTGAGTTGATGCACGGTCTATTTGTTTAGACTCAATTAAAGTATCTATGTACATGGTTTTATAGAAAGATAGGGAGTGTACTTGCCCGGTTTGTTCAATTTGTTCACAGATATTTTTTAGCAAATCGGTATCTTGGTTTAGCCAAGCATTCAGTGCATCAGTTGGTAGAAAAACCAAATAAAGGTGTGAATCACTCTTAAACTCTTGTCGTGCTCGCTCTATCGTGACTTTTGCAAAAGTAGTTTCATTGCAAATATAAGAGACGATCGAAGCATAGTTTAATGCCATCAAATAGCTTGGTAAATGATTAAACTTTTGCGAAACTTTAATAGCTAGTTCTATGCTTTCTATTGCCTTCTCAGACTGACCTACAATGGCTTGAAAAATTGAATTAAAATAATACGGTAAGCAGTTTGGAAGCAAACCGTAAGTTTTTAAGCCATTTCTAATTTCTTCAGGGTTGAGTTGACCTAAAAGTGCAAAACATTCAGATAATGATTGTTCAGCTTTGTCTAACTGGGCATCAAATACATAGTTATTTGCAAGCATTGATTGAGTTAGTAGACGGTGTAAATAACTCGCTTTGTGTGTTTTGTCTATCAAAGCTTCTTCAGCCAGCGCTATCGCTTTAGTTCTTTCATTATTGTTATTGTGGTAACTGATTTGAGACCAAATAAGCTGGTGGCGTAATCTCTGATATTCTTCGATTGATATACTTAAAGATCCATTTCTTTGCCCAAGCAATTCTTCATTTTGTTTTGCTTTCTCAAAAATTCTAACATCACCGTAGCCAAACCCAAGCATAAGCGAGCTAATATTGTAGCTATTTAATCTAAGTTGCCACTTTATTGATTCATACTCATCACTAATCTTTTGGGCGATTTGAAAGTACTCATTAGTTATGTTGAAAGCCTCTTTATACAAAGAGCCTTCATACGTATGATCAGCAGCCTTAAATGCGTATGTGCTGCTTAATAAGAATTTTTTTGCATGTTTGTAGTGATGGGCAACAAGTAAAGCTTCTAAATATGGCTTTAAAACGAGAATGTCAGCTATCTTGTTATGATTCTTTTCTTTGTTTGGCGTGTTTGTACTTTCATAAGCTGCATCTCTCACTAATGCATGCTTAAAAATATAACTGTCATTATTCACATGGCGTTGATGAATAATTAAATCTTTAGCAATCAATTCATTTAAGTCATTTTGAATTTGATTTTCACTCAGAGAAGAGGCGGCGACAAGTAGCGCATATTCGAATTCACGGCCAATTGTGGCGGCCAGTTGTGCAGTTTCTTTAGCATGAATTAAATTGTCTAGTTTTTGCTGAAGTGACTCACGTAGACTGGTTGGGACTTGGTCTAGTTTGTCTGGGCTGGTGAAGTTAATCTCCCCGTTTATGACACTGACTAAGCTTTTTTGCTTAAGCATATCGATGAGCTCTTCGATAAACAGCGGTATACCGTCAGTACGATTAACTAATACGTCAAGTACGCTTTGTGACACTGCTTGATTGTCAAATAACTTTACAATAAAGTCTTCGGTTGCTCGCTCAGTTAACTTCTTTAAACCGACTTCTATTAAAGTGAGATCTTTTAATTCAGTTGGTACTTTTTGACGTGAGGTACTAATAAGCACATCGCCATTATGGAGTTGTTTTGCAAAATGCTGCATAAACTCAATGGTCGTGACGTCTGCCCAATGAATATCTTCTACTATATAAAGCTTTGAGACACTGAAGCTGACACTTTGACTCATTAGTAATGCACTGAGAGCTTTAAACAATAGAGCTTTTTGCGCATCAGGAGCAAGAGTTGAAGCAGTTAATTCATCATTTAATGCAATATTTAACCAGATCAATAAGATAGGTAGAGTTTGTTTGCAATCTAATGTGTTGTCATGTTTTGTGATAATAGAAGTAAAGGTTTCTATTGCTTCTGCGGTGGTTAAATTATTGGTGTTATATAAATATCGAACCAAAGTCAGAATTGGGTAAAGCGCATTATTTTGATGTTCAGGCAAACACTGTGCAACAAGGTGTTGGTATCTGGCTGCATTACTTCTGATTTCTTGTAGTAAACGAGATTTCCCAATACCAGCTTCACCATGGATATGGGTAAATCGATTTTCTGTTTTTTCGTGATTAAAAATTAACAGTGACTGTTCGAGTTCATTGCTTCTACCCACAAGCTCATGGCTATTTCTTGTGCCACGCATAAAACCAAAAGCTTCTACTCGGCGTTCACCGGTTAAACTAAAAATACGCTCTTTACTAACGTGATGGTTTAGTAATTTTTCACCAAAATATTCAAACTCTGAATAAGGATCAAGAATAGTCCTCGATTCCTCACTACACAAAATCTGTCGCTCGCCAGCTTCTCTTGCCAGAGCCATTGCCGTATTCGCAATATGACCTTCAGGCATAGCGGTCGCATAGGTTGTGAACACCCCCGAATGAATACCTGCATGCACATTAATTTGTACACCATGGGCTTCTTGGGTAAGAGCGTTACGTCTAGATATGTCACTAATGGCGTCTAATATTGTTCGCGCACAAAGACGTGTATCGTTATCTGAGGCAATCGGGTAGCCAAAATAAAACAGCACAGAATCTGCCAAGTTACCAACATGGGTCGCACCATAGCGCGTTGCAATGTCTATACAGTGATTACGTTGGGATCTGAATAGAGTATCGACAATATCTAAATCAAGCTCTTTGTCTGTTAGCACCTTGGTGCTAAGTCGCATAGCTAAAACTGTGATTTGTTTACGCTCGATATGAGCTGTAAAGTTTTGCATTGACGCACTGGCAGGACCGTCATTACGCATGATCATTGTGTCATCATCCGCATGCTGTTGTGCTCGGTAATCTGCTAATACACCAACCAGATTAGTCATATTAACTTGTGACACTTCTTGATAAAGCGTCTCGCCAGTAATTACACGATCGGTGGCGTTTTTAATTAATACGCGTCTTAATAAATCTGCTATTGGGTGTCCCAGTAAAGTACTCGGTATAGAAACCTGCATATCGCTTAATTGTTTATGATACACAGCGGCGATACTCGAGCCTGTAATTGTTGGTAGACCGGTTAAACACTCTAAGAAAACTAAACCCCAAACATAAAGGTCCGTTTTTTCTGTTGCAGGTTCGCCACGCAACTGCTCTGGGGCACTATAAGATGGCGTGCCTAATGTTTCCTGTGTGAGCGTTAGGGTATTAAAATCGGCTTGACGGCTATCTTGCGTAAGCGTGCCGATGCCAAAGTCGAGAATTTTAGCGTGAGTCTTAGCACCCGTTTTGCTAAGCATGATATTAGCGGGCTTGATATCTCGATGGACAATACCATTTTGATGGGCATGAACTAGGGCATCAAGTACCTGTAGCATAACTTCTTTTGCATCGACGGCATTTAATGCACCTTCTTGAATCAGATGCTCTCTAAGTGATCGTCCTTCGACATACTCAAACACACCGTATAACAAATTATCGTTAATCTGCCCTTTGTCGAGCAATCGAACAATATTTGGGTGCTGAAGTTGACTACTTAATGCAGTTTCTCTTTTAAAGCGTTCTATGTAACGCTTTTTTTGTTGCTCGTCACAATGAGGCTCGATTGCCAAAAACTTAATCGCAACGGGTTGCCCTGTATTAGCTTGTATAGCTTTAAAAACTTTACCAAATCCACCTTCCCCAATTTTATGCAATAGTTCATATTGAGTAGAGTTAAATTGATCGTGAATGAGTTGATCTGAAAATTGCGATAGAGGCATGGAATACTTAGTTTATTTCTAGCGTGTAAATTATTTTTTGCAAAAAACTGAACAGTGCTTTTGGAACAAGCGCTTATGTATGTTTTCAGCATATCAAGCAAATATGACATTGCCAAGTTATCGACTTATTTTTTAAGTACTTTAGAGAAAAGTTATTTATTCTTAGGAAAGGAATAAAATAGTGTAAATATGTCTGTAGTATGAAAAGCTGCTACGAGTAATGAGGTGCTAAATGCACCTCACTTTATTTTTGTACAATATTACTTAAAATTTGCAATACTGTATTTGGTGTCATTAACTGTTTTCCAGCCATATGCCTGACCTACAACACCATAAGGTACGCCATTTACAGACCAATTTGGATTTGCAAAATAATCGTACTGAGTTGCTGATCCAAACACGTGTGGGTAAGCCATAATACTTGCGAAGTTATTTTGCACGCCGTGGCCCATACCATCAACGTAAACGCCGCCAGATGTATCACCTTGCTTGCGTGAGTGAGCAAGGCCTTGATTGTGGCCTAGTTCATGGACAAATGTCGTTGCACCACAATCAATAGCAGTAATACTGAACATGCGATCGCTCATTGAGCTATATAAGTTACCGTTAGAGCCTTGGCCAACCCAAGCTAAACCACATGAAATTAAGCCATTACCAGCACTCTCACCTGTACCTAGCACAGCGACCATATCAGCACGCCAAGTGTTGCGAAGATCTGCAACATAAGTGCTATTTGTTACGGCATTTAACCAGCCAGATTCAGGTGTGATGGCATAGTTACCAAGGTTTTGGCTACCAGCTAAGCGAAGTTGAATATCAACTCCGTTTTGTTGATATACTTGATTTGAAAAGGCAATCAGTTGGTTGATTTTAGTATTGATGTTTGCTGTTTTAGCAGCTGCTTGATCTGTATATAAAATACCGATATCTATGGTAACCGCCGAAGCGAAACCAGAAAACGCAATTGCAGATGCAGCGACCAGTGTTTTAAGTGATGTTTTCATCTGTTTTCCTTACTTGTCAGTTTTGTTTAATTTAGGAGCAAAAATGTCAGTTTTTTCATGCTCCGTGTGTTGTGCATCTGAGTGATATTCAGACTCAGAATGCTCGAACTCAACGTGTTTTCTATACAAGTCCCGTTTGGCAGCTATCCATCCATATTGGTCTTTAGTTTCAAATACATAATTTCCACTTGGTGCAGTAAGTTGACCGTAAACCGCATCTTTGCCTACGGTTAAAACAGTGGTGTGAAAGCGACCATCTGCACCAGTCACGTTACCAAAAATACTTTTATCGCCATTTCCTGCGACATCAATAAATGTGACTTCTGCGATAAAAGTTTCTGCCGACTGGGGGATCATAAGTTCAAAATTGTCGCCCGCTTCTAATGCTCGAAGAGAGGGAAGGTCAAACTCAACATAAGCCTCGTTATTCAGATCAGATGGCAACACCCCCGCTTCAGAAAGCACAGATTTAGCTTTTTCTGATAGTTTGTTGATAGCATAAAACTCTGATCTGACATCAGTTTTTGTTAATGGTTTAGTAGCGTCAATGTGCGTTTCTTTCTTAACAGGTACAGAAGAGGGGCTTACGTTGACTGCATCAGGTTTGCTGATTTGTGCGATGACAATATTTTGTTTATCTTCACTATGCTTAGTAAAGAAAAATGTTGCGATTATGATCACAGCGCAGAGTGAGATAAATAAGATACGTTTCATAGTGCCGCCTCCTGTTCAAAAGAGGAACAATTTATACTTGTTTTTGCACCTTTATCAATACAATTGTAAATTTTTTGTTTTATCTTGGTGTGATTTTAGTGACTTGTTTTGGCTTAAATTCTTAATAAACAAGTCCTTATATCGTTTACATTTTTTAACTTTTCGTTATCATCCTGTTTTTAAACTTTTAAATATTTCGCATTCAAAGTGGTTACCTTGATGAGGCATATTGAAAGATTGAGACTCTAACCAATCTTGTGCATCGATTAAACAGCTGAAAGATTTTTTGACAAATAAGCTTTTAGTTTGCGTCATTTTTGCAAGTTGAAACTGAGTGATGTTGTAGTATTCGAATGGGATAACTTGAGCGGTGAATCTTAAACCTTGAGATACTAATTTATCCACCAAATTTTGAATGACTTCTTCAATTTCTGGTACTGAAAAAGTGAATCCATCAAAATAGGCCAGATGTGTAAAAGGCTTTCCTTCAAATGTTTTAATAATGTCTAAAAAGTCTTTGCTGAACTGGAGCGCTTCGTCATAACTCCAAGACCCTTTAACAACAGCGTAAACACAAATGTCATCAGCGCTAAGTTGATACAGTTCTTTTTCGATAGTACGCATTTTAGTTCCTCTAAATAAACATACAGACCTAATTTAAAGATAAGCTTTAGTGCTCAAAAACCCAAGGTTTCAGTGTTTAAAACCTTGAGTTATCTTGAGTTATGACTGCTATTTTACCTTGTGTACCTGCGGCAATAAAAGTACCTTCACTTTGGGCTAAAGTATAATATCCCTCAACGCTAGTGCTTGTTAACGGTTGCCATTGATAACCATGGTTTTTCGACATGTAGCTATTTGATTTACCAACAGCAATACAAAAGTTGTAAGCGCATTGCATCGCAGTAATGAGACCACCAGAATTAATAGTTTGGTTGACCATTCTGCTATTCTTATCTACCAATACGATGTTTTCATATGGACCTTGCCTTTGTTTATAGTCGCCTCCTAGTGCAAATAGATCACCTTTACTATTGAACGCGACACTATAAGCACCTGATGTACTTTCCTTGCTATGCAGGGGGAGTTTAATTTTATTACTCGTTTTGGTTTTGTAATTGTATTGATATATCGCAGCTTGGTTGCCACCTGTCACGAAATAGAGTTCGTTTAGGCGATTAGTGATGAGCGTGTTACCGCTTGCAGCAAATGCGATTTCATCTTTTTCAATCTCTGGAAAATGTGTCATATCAATGGTATGCCATGTTTCACCACCATCTTTTGTGTGTTTTAGCATAAAGTGTCCGTTAACAGGGTCGCCCATCAGAAAACCAAGCTTGCTGTTAACAAAGGCGATGCTATTAAAGAAGCCTTTTTTGTCAGGGTTTTGATAAAGCAATCTCCAGTTTTTTCCTTGATCGTTGGTGATGAATAACGCTGAATCTTCACCATATCCTGCCGCCATCACAATGGCGGCTTGGTCATTAATGATTTCTATGTCTCTGAAATCAAATTTTTTATTAGATTTGAATCCGCTATTAATCCAGGTCCTACCTTTGTCCAAACTCTTATAAATAGTATTTTTGTTACCGGCGACCCAAATAAGCTTTCCGCTAATTGCACTTGCTCTGAGCTCACTTTGAACTGGCAGCGTGTGTACTTTTATATCCAGTGCTTGAGTGAAAAAAGGAGATAATAGAGTGAAGATAATTAAAAGCCTAAAGTGCATATTAATAAACCAAAATAAAATACTGTATACAATTTATATCTTGAATTGAATTGATTAATCAAGCCTAAAAGTGAAGTGATTACTCGCAAATCAGTTTCTATTTGCTTTAGTTGTGCTAAGTTTGCATTGTTCTTTAGAAGCTCTACCGAAAGAATGTTCAAAAAATATGAAATCTATAAGGGATAATTTTTTGGAAAATATACAAAATACCGTCACAAGTGAGCCTATGTCTTTAATGTCTAATATATGTGACAACTTAGGCGCTTATATTTTCGCAAAAGACATGCAAGGGAAATACATATATGCAAATGATAAAGTTGAGGCATTATTTGGATGTTCAAAAGATGACATAGTTGGTAAAGACGATAGTACGTTTTTTGATCTCTCAATATCTCAACAAATAGTTGAAAATGATAGGAAAGTTTTTTCTGGTAAGCAGCAAATTGTCTCTGAAGAAACTAACTTTGTTCGCCATACTTCAGAACAAAGAGTTTACCGAATTATTAAAACTCCACTATTCGACAGAGATAAAAATATCATTGGCTTGGTAGGTATCGCACATGATATCACTGAAGAAAAGCGTCTTAGAGAGCAAGTTGAAGAACAGAAACAACTATTGAGCGTTATTCTAGATAATGTAGAAGCTTATGTTTATATGAAAGACGAGGATCGACGTTTTTTATATGTGAACTCCAAAGTCGCGAACTTATTCGGTCTAGATTCAGACCAAATAATTGGTCAAAAAGAGCAAGATATTTTGCCTATAGACACCGCGGAACACTTTTATGCGAGTGATTCTAAAGCCATTACAGAGCAGCAAGTACAACGTGTTGAGGAAGTTATGGTTGATAATGGAGAAATTCAGCATTATTTAAGCGTGAAAGTACCAGTGACCATGGCAGGAAAGCGCTCTCTTATTGGTTTCTCAACTGATGTAACTGAGATTTTCAAGCTAAAAGAAGAGTTTAAACGTCTAGCAAACACGGATGATTTAACCGGTATTTACAACCGTCGCTATTTTTTAAAAGAGGCAGAGAAAGCATTTAGCATTTTTAAACGGCAAAATACGAGCTTTAGCTTGTTAACTTTTGACGTCGACTTTTTTAAAAATATTAATGACCAGTTTGGCCACCCTATAGGCGATGAAGTACTACAAAACCTTACTTCGATTGCCCAAAGACTGTTGCGAAAAGAAGATACGTTCGCCCGTATCGGCGGAGAAGAGTTCGCAATATTGTTACCCTATACGGACATCAATGCAGGCGACTATGTTGCTGAGCGTTTGAGAAATACAATAGCATCATCCTCACTATGCGGCGCTAAAAAAATCCAGCTTACGGTCAGTATTGGACTTACTGGGTTCAATCGAGAGGATTCTAGCTTCGATGATGTGTTTTCTCGAGTCGATAGAGCACTTTATCAAGCGAAAGAGTGTGGTAGAAACTGTGTCATATCTCTTAATTAATACGTTTAAACAATAAGGTTAAAGTGAATGGCAAGAATTATTGAGGTCGTAGAATATAACCCACTTTGGCCTGAAATGTTTTTAGAGGTTAAACAACAGCTAAAATCTTTGCTTGAAGGTCAAGTGATTTTGATTGAACACATAGGGAGTACATCAGTACCAGGCTTATGTGCTAAACCCATAATCGACATACTTGTTGAAGTGAAAAATTTAGACTTTTTAGATAATCTCACTGCGCAATTCACGGCGCTTGGGTTTGTTGGCAAGGGGGAGAATGGCATTGTTGGAAGACGTTACTTTCAAAAGGGTTGCCTGCAAAGAACCCACCATGTGCATATTTTTGAACAAGGCCATGCTCATGCGTTTGAACATCGTATTTTTAGAGATTATTTAAAAGCGCATAAGCTAGCTGCTTTACAGTATGCTGAGATTAAAACGGACGCAGCTCGGGCTTGTAATAACGATATACAAGTTTATATGACGTTAAAAGATGAGTTTATAAAAGCTCAATTACAGCAAGCAAAAAACTGGTACAAAGACACAATAAAAGAACCCTTACTTTAATCAGTTTTATTAGTGTGTATTCAACTTTTCGTAGGAACTTTTGTGGTGGCGCAACCGCTACAATCCTAATTTTTAGTGGGTTTTATTGCAGCGTTGATAATTAATTAGCAGTTGTAGAAACTCAAAAATCGTCTATAACTTATTAAATGATAAATAAAATATAGAATTATCGTGCCGAACTTTTTAGTTATTCTACTTCTTTTGGTATTAATGCCTTTGTCACTGAATGCAAAAGAAGAGGGAAAAAGAATACACACTGCTGAAAAAGTTTACGTGTATATCTACCATTTAAAACCGCCATATATTGAACAGTTAGAATTAGAAACAGGACTTTATTTTGAGCTGGTTGAGCTTTTTAATCGTTTTCAAAGCAAATACCAGTTTGTCGCCCAGTTTGTGCCTCGTAAAAGACTTAATAGACAAATCGCCAACAATACCTTAGATGGCATGATCTTAGGTGTTCACCCTGTGTGGTTCAAAGACAAGCAAAAAACCAAGTTTTTCTGGACCAGGCCTTTATTACATGATCAAGATGAATTTATTTCTCATATTAAAAAGCCTTTTGATTATGCAGGTAAAAAATCTCTTTATGAAAAAAATATTGGAGGGGTGAGAGGGTATCATTATTTTAGAGTTGCACCTGTTTTAAAAGCGGGGAAGGCCAAACTGACCCCAACGAGCTCAGAATTACAGTTGCTAGAAATGTTGATAAAGCAACGCCTTGATTTGGCTGTAATCAGTCGAGCAACATTAAATTATTATTTTATTTTGCACCCACATTGGCGAGATTTAGTTTATTTTTCAAAAGCACCTCATGAACAATATTACAGAGCTTTACTAAGTCCAACTTCTTTAGAGAGTCAATTTAACATAATTGAAGGGTTATTTGATCAAGAGGCATTTTTAGCTGCGCTTGAAGGGTTAAAGATAAAGTATGGTTTCAGAAGTGAGGTTGTCCACAAATAAAAAGGCTTTATCTACGACAGTTTTTTAAAATTTGGTGTAGTCTCAAACATACGAACATTGGTTTTTGACAATTTGAGCACCGACCGCTGTTTTTTCACAGTGCTCACTGATTTTCATGCTGTTTGCGACTTGATTTTACAACACATACTCGCTGCCATCTTTTGCGGTATAGGCTTTAGATTGACCTTCACGAACTATTGAGTACTCAATGCCAGTTAAAAAACTGATCCAAAGACGCTTCAGTTGGGTTGCGTCATTATTGCTATCTACGGTACTTAGTTGTGTTTCCATTTGAATATCATCAATGTGTGCCATATCAATTTGACCAGTATCACCTCGGCGGTTGAAAGTCAGCTCAATATGTAAGCCATCTTTTTTCTTAAGTAAAATAGCTGTTGGGTCATCACGGTGTCCACATAGGGCAACAAATTGTTTTGGCTGCTCTAAACCACAGTGACTGCCATCTGCGAAAAACGCCATTAGGTGATTGTAGTAAACCAAATAATGTGTCACTTGGGTGTGTGAACCCTGATCAAGTGGGCAATGCTCATCAAGATATTGTTTTGCAAGTGTCATTTTCTGGCATGTTTGATCTGTCATTTCACTGCGAGTTAATGCTGTCATAATCGTAACCTCATTCGTTAAATCGTTTTTGTTGGTTGTTGAATTCAGTGTATGTGAATATTTTTTATAATTTCACAAAAAGAATTTCACAGTGTAAATTTTACAAAATCTGCTATTTTTACTGTGTGAATAAAATATAAGCAGGGGACGGCAGTGAAAAAAACATCAACATTAATGCGGAAATCTCACTTTTTAGGGACCAAAATACGTAATTTAAGGAAGCGTAACCATCTGACATTAGAAGATTTATCTAGTCGATGTGTGAGAGTAGATGCCTATTCTGCGCCCTCTGTTTCTTACCTTTCTATGATAGAACGTGGTAAGCGTACGCCGAGTCAAGAAATGCTTGAAAATCTCGCCCAAGTATTTCAAAAGCCCGTTGAGTGGTTCTTAGACAGTGAGCCTGAAAAAGATACCATTACCCCAGATAAAGGCAGAAGTGGCGGGATCACAGGTATGGCACTTGAACCCAACTTTCTGTTCAGTAATGATATTTTGCAAATCGCTATTCCCGAAATGCTGTCTCAAACGGGAATAAGTGGCCGTCAATTCGCACATTTATTAATTCGTGCCCATCAAGAACATCATCAAAATCATTTTCCTGATTTAGAGCGTGCAGCAGAAGAAGTAGGAAATAAAAACTTATATCTAACCTCCAACGATTTAATGCGTATCGCTCAAGAAAAAGGCTTACAAATTAGATGGTTTAATGACAAAGATAAACATAATGAAGTAAAGCAAGTTAATAAGTCACGATTAGTCAGTTCCTTTTTGAGAGCACCCAATATTGTGTTCTTAAATGAGAAATTAAAAGTGAAAGAAAGCCGATTAAAATATGATTTAGCGGTGCATATTGGGCATGCAGTGTTACACAATCAAGATGGGGTTAAGTGTCTATTATCGATTGGTGGGGCTGAGCAAAAAGAAACTGAATTACACACCACACCCAATGCGCAAGATATTCTTCAAGCATGGCAAGACTTTGAAGCCAGTTTTTTTGCTGGCGCATTGTTGTGTCCTAAAGCGCCGTTTAGGCAATTACTCGACAGCTATGGGTACGATATTGCGGTTCATAAACAACTCGACATTTCGGTGTCTGTGGCGATGCGTCGTATGACAGTCGTGTCACCCTACCCACATTGGCATTACTTTGATGCGTATAAACCAGGTAAATTGAAAGCGGTATATCGGGGCAATGGTATTCCTCTGCCTTGGGGCAATATGCGTCAGGTTGAAGATCCCTGTCAGCACTGGGCGGTATTTAGAAAGTTTGGAGAAATGTCGCGAGAAAGCAGTGCCCAGCTTTCAATTTTAAGCGTTGATGGTAAGACGCGTTTGTATTGTTGCGAATCTGTATTAGTTGAGGATTTAGCTGGTGCAAAACATGTTCTGTGTATGGGTATTGATTTGAACCCAGCCATTGATGCGCAAGGCACTGATGCGCAAGCTGTCGTTGAGAACCTACAAGCACTTTGTATTAAACATGGCGGCTCAACGGTTGTGCCGCATAATATCCGTCAGCAATTGCTTAGTGTGGCGCGTATTCTAAATATTAACTGGATAGAGCGGGGGCTAGCGTCTGAACTTAGAGTCATTTGTATTCGAGGTAATAGCTGCCCAAGAAAGCCGGGGTGTTATGGCAAATGTAAAAATGGCAAAATGACACAAAGTATCGAATATATACCCAAACCACATCAAGATACGAGGTTCAGCGAGAATTGATTGTCTGTCAGACAAGGCATCGATTTGAAGGTCTAGTGGTTCTAAATCGAAAATTGATAACGCAGTATGAAAGCCAATCAAACTCGCCCAAGGGAGCGTGCTTTCAGTCCTATTTCATCGTCAAAGAACTTGGAAAGGACTCGTCATTACGCTGCGTCCTTTTCCTTGAACTAGAACAGAAAGCAGCGCTCTGAATCATGCATCTTGAGGAAGTTTGGGCATATTAGGTGAACCAGCTTGAAAACAGTATTTATTACCGGTGCAAACCGTGGCATAGGGCTAGCATTGACCAAGGTCTTTTTAGCTGATGATTGGCAAGTAATCGCAACGTGTCGCAACAGTGTTGCTGCTACTTCGCTTAATCAATTAAAGAATGAATTCAAAAAGCTCCACGTCTATGAACTAGATATTACCGATTATCAGCAAATGGCAACTTTGAGCGCGAAATTAGCAGACTCAAACATTGATGTGCTTTTGAATAATGCCGGGCTCTATGGGCCAAAAGGTTATGGCTTTGGCAATTGTGATGTAGACGCTTGGCGTGATGTATTTGAAGCCAATGTGATAGCGCCAACTAAACTGGCAGAAGCGTTTATAACTCAAGTCTTAAATAGTGAACTCAAAATAATCGCAGCTTTATCATCGCGAGTTGGTAGCCATACTGAAAATACCAAAGGCGGCGGATACATTTACCGCAGTTCGAAAGCGGCTTTAAACTCAGTAGTGAAAAGCCTATCAAACGATTTGTTACCAAAAGGGGTTAAAACGGTTGCGCTTCACCCTGGTTGGGTTCAAACAGAAATGGGCGGACCAAATGCATTGATAAGCGCTGAAGAGTCGGCGCTAGGGCTAAAGCAAGTTATTGAGTCTTTAACTGACGAGCAAAGTGGTGGCTTTTTCAGCTATAAAGGTGATCAAATACCTTGGTAGGAAAAGCCTGTAGTTGCGCGGTCAGAAGCCGCGCAATGTTTCGTAACTAAAGTTTAAAAAAGTAAAGCCATTTCTGCCGCTTGGCACTGACAACTGTTTTCACAAACTGTACAAACATAACCTTGCGTACCACATAACTCGGTCCAGCGATTATCATGAAGCTTGATAAGCTCTCCGCCTGCTTTTGTGAAATATTTCACCGCGCCATTACCTGGGCTTTGTTTCCATAAATGCGCAACACCTGCCAAAGCACCTTGCTGTCTTAAAGCAACAATAGAAGCATGAAGTAATTTGGGGCCAATGCCTTGGCCTTGGGCTTTTTCAGAAACTGCGATGCATTTGAAATATGCCATCTGTGAAGGGAATACAGGCCAGAGTTTTGGGCTACACCACTTATCAATGTCCCATTGATCTGCGGCATAACTTAGCCTAAACCCGACGAGTTCGTTTTGTTCATTTATTGCAACAAAGCTGGCATTAATATCATGCTTGATACCTTGTTGATGCATTTTAGTTAGGCTCTGCTCGTTCATATAGTTGTCACCATGAACGATATTAGCCAGTGAGATCACATCTTGAAAATGCGTGTGTGTGAGAGGAAGATACTGCACTAGGAACACCGATTTATTATTCTTCTACTGTTTAAGATAAAGAAATAATGTTCGGTCTACAAGTATATATTAGAGTCAATTGCATGAAAAAAGCAGACACAAATTTACACCTGCTTTTAACTATTGCAATTTTTCTTGGTGTGCATATTTACCGCGCACCTACTGAAAGTTAGGTTTTAAACTTAATGACAACCTGGCACTATTACAAGAAACAGGCTATCAAAATCAACTTTCGTTTTAATAGCCTTTGACACCCCGAATTGTGCGTTTGTACGTAAAAGTGACAGACAAACCTATCTTAAAGAGACGTTACTTTGCACTTTCAGGCTGATCGGCTCTTAAAAAGCCGGCTGCTTCCTCATCTTGCTTATGTGCAATACTTTGTCCGCTCATTGCTCTCGTTTGTTGATTTAACTGATAAAGCTGTGAAGCATTTCCTAAATCTCTTTCACTGGTGATAGAAGCAATAGACTCCCTATCTTTCAAAAAGCTCACAATATCATGCTTTATAGCATCTAATTGCGCTTCATCTTTGTGCATCTCGAGTATATGCCTTGGGTGCTCTAAATTTTTTAAACCTGTCGCTGCGAATGTTGAACTCACAATACGTGAAACAATAATCCAAGGTGTGATGCTGCTTCTTACTAGCGTATTTTCTGAGCGAGTTGAATCATGAATACCTGTACCTGTAGAAATCTTTGATTCGGTAAACGTGCCTTCACATTTGAAATATACAAGCAATGACTCGAATTGCATTTCTGCAAAAAATACATGGGCCGAATTAGTCATAAGGCGAGCGAAGGCTTTAAATATCGCACCAATTAAAAATAATTGAACGATGTTCATCAACATCTGGGCCGAGGTGGATAAGTTTGCTGAATTGAAAGCTGTTTCAAAGCTATTTATGTTTTGACTACTGATAAACTTAGCTAAATCAATTGCTTGGTAGGCTAATAAAACACTAAAAATTAGAGTGATAATAAAAAAGATATTACCGAATAATAAAGATAACAAGCGAGATAGCTCGAATGTTTTACCTAAGTTCATAGGTGAAAACTTGGGTTGCACTTCTTGTATCATTTCACCATTAAAGCCACCTTTACCATCAACTTGCTCTTGCAGTTTAGGGTCTAGCTCTTTATAGACTCTATTAGGAACCTCTCTGTAGCGCCTGTTAGCCATGACTAAATTATCAAGATTGATAAAGATTTCATTCGGGTGAACAGATTCTTGCCAGTTTTCTCTTAATTCAGATACTTCAGTGACAGGGTCAACCTTATTTAAACGGGCGCTAATCATAGAACCAATAATTGCTGTGCCAATCAGTGCAAATACAACAATACCAATTAAGTACAGACCTGAATTAAAAGAAGGCAGTTGATTTAAAAATTGCTCAATATCTTGCTTCGAGAACCCAGTTTTATTCATTAAAAATGACATAACAAGCCCAATGACTAAAGGTAAAACAATAGATAGGGCAATAATTTTGGTGAAACTCGCGGTGCCTAAGGTTTCAATCGTACTTTCTGCTTTTCTAGAAATGGGTCTTCCAGCTGAGCGCCAAGTAAGAAAAATAAAAAGCATTAAAAAACAGCTGTAAATAGGAAAGGCCAATTCACCAACTTCACCAGCAAAACCAGTTAAAGAAACGAAGGCGATCAGGGCATATGACACTAAAGCGACAATCGTACTTATCCATGCATTGAAGATTCGTTGCGTCATATTTCTAATGGGATAAGGTAAGAATAGTAGTTTAGGTAAGAGGCTATGGAGCAGTCTCGCGATGAAACCTTTTGGTTCGACAAAAGTGCTGTTTTTTCTTCCTACCAACATTTCTTCCAACGTTTTTGCTCGGTAAGCGACATCATTTTTTTCGCTGTGCGCAGTAGATGATTCTGATTTGCTAAAATTATAGGCAAGAGAAGTCGGGTGATTTCTTCCAACAAAATATCTTAAAGTAGAGTAAATACCTGATGCTGCAGTTTTGAGTCCAATAGCTAAATTAACAATGCCAAATAGCATTAAAATCCAGCCCGAAATTTGATCTTCCTTTACAAGGCCTGCTGCAAAAAATAGCAGTGTCATACCTGTGAGAGTTTGAATTACCCCTCTTAATGCTGTCACTTTGCCTTCTAATTTGAAGGGGTTTTTGAGCCCAAGATCTATTGAGCCATAATCAAAAGCCATAAGTATTCACCTTTTTGAAAATTCTTTAGTACTAAAATTTTAGAATGTGGTTAATACCAATCCGGAATATTCAATTGATGGGGAAGTTAAACTGAGACTAGCGTGGGTAGGTTTTTAGATAAAACTAAATAGTTAGTATTACGCCTGTAACTGACAATTTCCCTTTGCCAAAAATAGAACACTAAATTAAGTGGATCGGAACAATAAACATCGGAGATACTTTGCCTAATAATTTATTTATTATCAATGGTGTTTTGAATATTTTTATAGTTTTTATCAAAAAAACAAAGTTATGTTTACATCTCGAGGGGAAAGTGGCAAAGCTATTATTACAATGCCACTTTTAAATTCTGCTTTAGTTGAGAAGTGTGATTATTTTGCTATTCCCATCATTATCTTGAAATCTTAGTACAAAATCGTGTTTGCCATCATTATTGATGTCGACTAGCTTAATGTCGTTGCCATCTTCTGGTAGCTTGTGTTTAATTTTTCCGCGCTTTTTGTTTAGCACTGTCTTTGCATTGCCATAGTAAACACTGAGCGTTTTACTGCCGGTTTTGAATACGGCATCTTGTTTACCATCACCGTTGATATCGCCAGCATAGTAAGTTAATGCCATTTCATCACTGCTCATGCCAATTTCCATTTCAACTTCTTTTTCAGAGTCAGGTTCTTCAGAAAAGGTGCCGTCAGGTTTTTGCGCATAAAAGCTGATTTCTACATCAACATCAGTACTGCCACCACCTAATGCCATAGAAGCGATGGTGCCTAGACCAAAGTCGACATGAAATTTTTGTAATTCACTTTTACCATCGCCGTTAAAATCATTATCGAACTCAAAGCGGCTGGTGCCAGAAGCCTTAGGCAAAGTTAACGGGGTTGCTGAAAATTGACCATCTTTTTGTCCGTAGAATACCTGAAAGGTGAGCTCAACATCGAGTGAGTCCATGCCTTCAACAATTGGTGCATATCGTGTGACAAGGTCGAGTTTACCGTCATTGTTGATATCGAGTAATTTCGCAATGCGGCGATTCGCTTCAACGTCATCAAGTTTTCCGGTCTCAACAGGGAGTTTTAATGGCTTAAGCGCGTTTTCATAGCCTGTTTTATTGGCATAAAGTACATCGATTTTCTCTCTATCATGAAACACTAAATCATTAAACCCGTCTTGGTTTATGTCGAATACTTTAGGCACCATGGTTAGGTCAATGTCTAGACGCAATTTACCACTGCTAAAATTACCCGAAAATTTAGGCTCAGTGCTGAATGTGTGCTTAGTAAAGCTGCTGTCAGGGTTTTGAATGTAAATCTCTGAGTGAGTTAAGTCAGGCAGAACAATGTCGCTCAGACCATCGTTATTAATGTCGCTAATAAAATTGATTTTCTCGAACTCGTCGAATTCTAGTTTAGAAAGCAGTGCATTGGTTGAAAGCACCTTTTTAGCGCCGTGTTTATCGACAGAAAAAATGCCTTCTTTATTCATGACAAAAGCGGTGATTTTAGATGAGCCCGCAAGCTTGCCGTAATCAAAACCAAAAGTATCTTTTGGCAGTTCGAGCTTAGTAAATTCCATGCTTTCTAGATTCAGTTCAGCTAAATTTGCGTCTTCATCATGATAGGCAAACATAATCGGGCTCTTTGTTTCAATTAGGCTGCGATTGGTTTTTATGGGAATGTCTTTTGCTGCCATCGCTGAATAGGATGCGCCTAGCGCTGCCATCAATAAAAGCGTGTGTTTCATTTTAAATTCCTTTCCTCGAACTTGGTGTGGTTCTATCTTAGGTTTAATTGCAGAGCAAACAAGTTCGAATTTGTAATGAACTGTTGCAAATGTAATGACATCCAACATGTTTTATATGGATAGTGCTCGTCGCTTATCTGAAAATCAGCTACAATCCGCGTCGTTATTGAATTTAGGAGTTAGGCGAGTGTTAAACGATAGCCAATGTGTTGAAGCAATTATTAGCTGTATTAAACAAGTTTTTGAAACAGAGCAATACGCTGATAAAGCAATAGAAGCTGGCCTTGCCAACCAAGCTTTTTGGAATCAAGCAACCAAAGCTTATTATGTGCAGCATTGCTATGAGCTGATCCGTTATCACCGCCAGCTTAATACGGCACTTGATATCGATACCTCAGATGAGAATTGGCCTTGGCTACATTTTGAGGCCTATCAACTGTTAAATGGCGTTGAGTTACCAAATTGGTCTGAGTTTGCAGGTTTAGATGTTGAGGCATTAAAAGCAAACCTTGATGAAGCCTCGCCTGCAGAGCAACAAAGTTACCCTGATTGGCTTTGGCAACGCGCTGAGCAAGAACTTGGTGATGATTGGACTAATATCGCCCAGGCACTGAACGTACCTGCGAAACCTTACTTACGTGTAAATACTTTGAAGGCCGACGCTGAGACGTTACAAACGTCTTTGAAAAAGAGTCAATCAATTACCAAAGTACTTGAGCAAGAAAACTGTTTAGAAGTTGAAGAGTACGGTTATTTATTTAAATCTGAAGCATTCAGCAAAGGCTGGTTTGAAATGCAAGATGCGGGCTCCCAGCAGATAGCACCATTACTCGATGTAAAACCAGGCCTGCGCGTTGTTGATGCGTGTGCAGGCGCGGGTGGTAAGAGCTTACACCTTGCTAATCTGATGCAAAATAAAGGCTACATCTTATCGATGGACATTCACCAGCATAAGCTAGATGCACTCAAAAAACGTGCAAAGCGTGCGGGTGTACATATGCTTGAAACGCGTTTAATCAAAAACAGTAAAACAATTAAGCGCCTAAAAGAAAAGTTTGATCGCGTGCTGTTAGATGTGCCGTGCTCAGGCACGGGGGTTTTACGCCGTAACCCAGATGCAAAATGGCATTTACAACCTGAAAACATTGATACTCTGATCAGCTTGCAGGCCGAAATTCTGCAGCGTTACAGCCAGATGTGTAAAGTCGGCGGAAAGCTTGTTTATGCGACGTGTTCTATTTTTCCGAGTGAAAACCAAGAACAAGTAAAGGCATTTCTGGAGAATAATCCAAACTTTGAATTACTAGAAGAGTTAAACCTACAACCGGGAATTAACTCTGAATACGATGGTTTTTATGCCGCCGTATTAACTAAGAAAGAAATTTAAAAACCTATCTAACCTGAGCTCAGGTTATCTATACAGAGCCGCTGCAAAGCGGCTTTTTTTGTTTAATAAAATAACAATTAAGGCAAATATTATGTCAGAACATGTTCGAGTGGGTGTTGCAGTTGTCATTATTCGTGATGGTAAAATTCTACTCGGTGAACGTATTGGGTCGCATGGCGCAAATACGTGGGCCACACCAGGTGGTCATTTAGAAATGGGCGAAGAAATAGCGGCTTGTGCAATCAGAGAGACGCTAGAAGAGACTGGTTTGAAGGTTTCTGAAGTAAGTCAGTTGGGCTTTTCTAACGATGTATTTAACCCATTAAATAAACATTATGTGACTTTGTACGTGGTGGCAAATAGTGTAGAAGGCGAGCCTGAAATCATGGAGCCAAATAAGTGCCTAGGTTGGCAATGGTTTGGGTTAGATGAATTACCAAAGCCATTATTCTTGTCATTAGAGAACTTTTTAAAGCAAGGGATGTTACAGACGTTAATTGAGAAAACATAAGTTAAGGAAGGTAACAGAGGAGTAGGGGCATATTTTCCATTGAAACTCTTTCATGGAAAACTTTTCATTGAAAGAATAGCTTGCACCAGAAACGATAAAAGGGCCATAAAGGCCCTTTGGTGAAGTATCGTTCAAGTTAGTGTGGTTACTTTAACCCCTTAAAGCAACCAACCAATTGTTTTGCAAATTTTAGGGAAATCTCGTTAAGTTTCTAAGCTAGCGAGAGGAAAAACCCTGCAATTGCGGCGCTCATTAGGTTAGCCATTGACCCTGCTAAAACCGCCCTGAGCCCTAAGCGTGCGATATCCTTTCTTCGACTCGGCGCCATACCGCCAAGTCCGCCTAGTAAGATTGCAATCGATGAAAGGTTAGCAAATCCACATAACGCAAATGTGACAATTGCTTGTGTATGTGCACTTAACCCTTCTCGATAATTCATAAAGTCTAGATAAGCAACGAATTCGTTAACTACTAGCTTTTGTCCGATAAAACTACCGGCAGTTACAGCTTCGCTCCAAGGAACACCAAGTAACCATGCAACCGGTGCGAAAACGTAACCTAAAATCTCTTGTAATGTTAGGGTCGGATGGTCAAACCAAGCACCAATACCGCCTAACAAACCATTTAATAATGCAATTAATGCTACGAAAGCAAGTAGCATAGCACCTACGTTCAGTGCTAAGTGCATACCACTTGACGCACCAGATGCAGCTGCATCGATCACATTTACTGGTTTTTCTTCATCAGACATAACATCTGATAAGTCTTGCTTTGGTGTTTCTGTCTCTGGCACGATCATTTTTGCCATTAAGAAACCACCTGGTGCAGCCATAAAGCTGGCAGCAATTAAATATTTAAGCTCAACACCAATTGCAACGTAACCTGCCATAACAGAACCTGCTACGGTTGCAAGGCCACCTACCATCACAGCAAATAACTCTGACTTGGTCATGCTTGGAATAAACGGTTTTACAATTAACGGTGCTTCCGTTTGTCCCACAAAGATATTAGCTGTTGCAGAAAGCGACTCCGGACGAGACGTTTTAAGCAATTTTTGTAAACCACCACCTAAAATCTTAATAACCCATGTCATTATGCCTAGGTGATAAAGTACTGCGACTAGCGCAGAGAAAAATACGATGACCGGTAATACTTGGATCGCAAAAATAAAACCAATATTACTGTCACTTTTGGCAAGAGAACCGAATAAAAACTCGATACCGTCGCCTGCATAGCCAATTACCGCTGACACTTTGCTTGATAATTGGTCAAGTATGTTTCTACCAGCTTCTGAAAATAGTACGAAACCACCGATAAAAAGCTGTAGTGCAAACGCCACCCCAACAGTACGCAAATTAATAGCTTTGCGATCCGTTGACGCTGCAAATGCAATACCCAGCAGGGCCATCATGCCCACTAGGCTCATTATTGTTGTCATGGTAAATTCCCGTTTTTATTCTTGTAGCAAATATTTTATCTTGCTTTTGATTATATCAATCGCCACGCGATTCATGCCACCGCGTGTAACCACTAAATCAGCTGAATGTTTAGATGGTTCTATAAATTGATAGAACATGGGTCTTACCGTTGCTTGATACTGCTCCACAACAGACTGTAGTGTTCGGCCTCGCTGCTCGATGTCACGCTGCGTACGACGCAGTAAACAAATATCAAGAGGCGTATCAATAAATACTTTTATATCAAACTCTTTACATAACTCAGGGTCGCTGAGTAATAAAATGCCTTCAACAATTAATATTTTTGCAGGGTTAACCTGACGAGTTTCCTTACTACGAGTATGTTGCGCATAATCGTAACTTGGTACTTCTACAGACTGACCAGATCTTAATTGCTCTAAATGCGATTTAAGAAGCTCATGTTCAAATGCATCCGGATGGTCATAGTTTGTTTGTGTTCTATGCTCAAACGGTAAATGCGATTGATCTTTGTAATAGGCATCTTCTTCGATGATGGCAATAGAACCATCTTCTAGCTCATTTACAAGCTCGTTATAAATAGTTTGCGTAAAAAGAGATTTGCCAGATGCAGATGCACCAGCAATAGCTATAATTGTTCGTGTCACTAAAGTTCACACCCAACTGTTGATTCACTCGGAAGATCACAATAGCAAAAAAGACACGAATAATCTCTTTTGCTTCGCTTAGGGAGCAAATTTAGCGATTTTGATATTTCTGCGACAGGACTTATGTCCGCTTGCTAAAAACAGGGCTTTTATGACATTTTCGTGACAATTGGCGTCTAGTTTTAAAAGCGGACTTATGTCCTGTACGCTGTTGTTAACCAACTATTAAAGTATTCAACACTGATTCGGAGGCAATTATTTATTCTCCAGATTGGCATAAGTTAAGAGGTAAATTATGGCAAGAGCAATTATCCTGATGGCAGACAGCTTAGGCGTAGGTGCCGCTCCAGATGCAGAACAATTTGGAGACTTAGGAGCAAATACCCTTGCGCACCTTTTAGCTGCATACAAAGAAGATAAAGGAGAAGCACTTCCTTTACCTAACTTAACTAAACTTGGTTTAGTAGATGCTTGTGAAGCAGCGGGTAAAGAAGCGTGTGAAGTGGCAGAACGCTCAGTGCCAAAGGCGGCTTGGGGTTATGCAAAAGAGCTTTCAAGCGGTAAAGACACGCCATCTGGTCATTGGGAAATGGCGGGCGTACCTGTGTTGTTTGATTGGGGCTATTTTCCTAATACACAACCTTGCTTCCCTGAAGAATTTGTTAATGAATTGTGCAAACGCGCCGAAATTCCAGGAATTTTAGGCAACTGTTACGGTTCAGGTACCGTTATTTTAGAACAACTGGGTGAAGAGCATGTAAAAACGGGCATGCCAATTTGTTATACCTCAGTTGATAGTGTGTTCCAAATAGCCGCACACGAGCAATCATTCGGCCTTGACAAGCTTTATCAAGTATGTGAAATCGCACGGGCACTGCTTGATGATATGAATATAGGGCGAGTGATTGCGCGGCCATTTATAGGCACTTCGAGTGCCGACTTTATGCGAACAGGTAATCGTAGAGATTACTCTGTGCTACCTCCTGCACCAACATTATTAGACAAGTTGGCGCATGATGGTGGTGAAGTGATCAGCATTGGTAAAATTTCTGATATTTATGCTCACCAAGGCATAACTCAGAAACATAAAGCGCCAGGCTTGATGAATTTACTAGAGAAAACCTCTGAAATCATCGACAGCGCCCCTGATCACAGTTTGATTTTCACAAATCTTGTGGATTTTGACGAAAAATTTGGTCACAGACGTAATGCCGTAGGTTACGCAGAAGCGCTAAAGCAATTCGATGATTACCTACCAACGATACTTAGTAAATTACAGAATGATGATTTATTAATTATTACGGCAGATCATGGCTGCGATCCAACAGCACCGGGTACAGATCACACACGTGAATATGTACCGGTACTGGCTTATACACCGGGGATTGACAATATCGCTCTCGGCGAACGACAAAGTTTTGCTGACATAGGTCAAACCCTTGCCCAGTGGTTTAATTTATCAACACTTGACTACGGCGACAGCTTTGCTGACGACCTGATCAAGGCGTAAGAAGGAAAAGAGAATGAGTACTCCTCATATCAATGCGAACAATGGTGATTTTGCTGAAACGGTATTAATGCCCGGTGACCCTTTACGCGCAAAATATATTGCAGAAAACTTCCTTGAAGACGCTCGCCAAGTTACAGGTGTTCGTAACATGTTTGGTTTTACAGGCACATACAATGGTAAACCTGTAAGCATCATGGGTTCGGGTATGGGCATTCCATCAATGTCAATTTATGCGCGTGAACTTGTTGTTAGTTACGGTGTTAAGAACCTTATTCGCATCGGTACATGTGGTGGTATTAGCCAAGACATTAAAATCCGTGATGTTATTTTTGCACAAGGTGCAAGTACAGATTCAAATGTAAACCGCGCTCGAGTTCGCGGTTATGATTTCGCAGCAATTGCTGATTTTGGTTTACTTGAAAGCGGCGTTAATGCAGCACGTAAGCTAGGTATTGAAGCGAAAGTAGGTAATGTATTCACGACTGATACTTTCTACCAAGCTGATGGTTCTTTCTATGAAGAATTAGACAAGTTAGGTGTATTAGCAGTCGATATGGAAACTGCAGGCATGTATGGCGTTGCAGCAGAATATGGTGCAAGAGCAATGGCGTTATTCACGGTAAGTGACCATGTGATCACAGGTGAAGCAACACCGGCTGAAGAAAGACAAAGTACATTTAACGAAATGGTTAAGATTGCTTTAGAGTCAATCTAACGATTTCATACAGAGTTTTAAGTTGTTATTTGCTCGTTGGGTTTTGAGCAAAAAAGTTCCTTGGTAACGTAATCGCTGATTTTTGGAGACACGCCCAAAATGAAAGCGAATCACACCCCAAAAGGCCGCACTGAATAGTGTGGCTTTTTTTTGCCTAAAATTTATGAACTGCTGAGATTTTGACATATCTGTGCTATCTGCCACAGTTATAAAGTGTGAAATTAACAGAGCTTTTATATGTCTCAATGGGTTAGTGGAAAAATCACGGAAGTAAATTGGTGGACGCCAACACTTTTTAGTATCAAGGTTGCTGCAGATGTGGCCCCTTTTCAAGCAGGTCAGTTTACCAAGTTGGCGATGACAGTTGGTGAAAAAAGAGTTGCCCGTGCTTACTCGTATGTCAATGCTCCTAAAGATCCTGTTCTTGAGTTCTACCTGACAGAGGTTGAAGGCGGTAAGTTAACGTCAGGTCTTGTTGAACTTTCAGTCGGTGACAGCATTGAGGTTGAAGCGAAAGCAAACGGCTTTTTAACCATTGAAGAATCACCTAAGCGAGAGGTTCTTTGGATGATAGCGTCAGGCACAGGTATTGGCCCTTTTTTGTCTATTTTGGCTGACGGCAAGGTGTGGGATAAATATCAACAAGTCGTACTTATACATAGCGTTAGGTTTAATACAGATTTAACCTATCAAGACTTTATAAATGCACACCAAAAGCTGTTTAAGCAATTTACTTACTTACCCCTAGTTACGCGAGAAATGCCAGAGAAGGGGTTACGAGGTAGAATCACAGATCTAATTCAAAGCAATGAAATAGCGAAGTATTTCAATCAAGAACGTTTACCTGAAGATTCTCATTTTATGATTTGTGGAAATCCAGACATGGTAAAAGACTCGGCGCAACTTCTTCAAACGCTCGGTTATTCAAGGCACCGACGTTCTGAGCCTGGTCATATATCAGTCGAACAATACTGGTAAGCTATGAAAAAAGACTGAGATTTGATAAGGTGCTCAGGTTTATGTTGTATTTTTATTAGGTACTTATGAGATTTTTTAGTTTTATCACTTTGTTATTTTTTTCATTTGCAATTAATGCAAATCCAGCCTTTGAAGAAAAGGCGGCTGCACTAAGTAATATTAAAACAGCAGAAGAAAAAGCAGCTGAAAAAGTAATAGATGAGTTAATTGTTGCCTATAATCAACAAAACATTAAATCATTCTTGGCTTTATATGCTGATGATGTAGAGTTCTACATGTACCCACAAAAACTCATGTTTACGGGTAAAGAAGATTTAATCAAACGTTATGGTTTGATGTTTAAGAAAATGAAATGCTTAAATGCAAAATCGCTTAAGCGAATTGTGCATGGCAGTATTGTTATTGATCATGAAAGCTCAGAAATTTGCACCCAGCAAGCAGGTGTAGTTGATAAGCACTCTGAGTTTGTAACTAGCTACCAGATTGAAAAAGGAAAAATCAAAAAGGTGGTCTTTTTTAGGTAAGTAAAATGAGCAAAGACATGAGGATCCAACTTCTTTACCGTGTTGAACCCGGTTGTTTGGGTCCTGATGGTATCGATTACATTGAAGAGTTTTGTCAATTCGCAGTGAAGAAAATACCGCCTCCCAATTATGCTATTTTTTCTTTTGTTCCAAGATATGACAAGCTACTCGATGAAAAAGAGTACTCTTTATTGAATCGCAAACTTACTCAAGGACAAGTCGATAGCTATTTTCAAAAAATAGAAAAGCCGCTAGAAGAGTTTGAATCGCAAGTTGATGAGTTAATCGCATTCGCGGTTGATGCATTTTTTGATAGGTGAGTCTCTATTACTTGCCTTGAGGAATAAATGAAAATTTTTCTTTATTTAGCCTTACTTTTCAGTATTAAGGTATCATCGTCAGAAACTCTCCATGTCGTGACTGAAGAGTGGTTACCCTATAACTATACAAATGCTGAAGGGCAGCTTGTTGGCCGCTCTACAGACAAAGTGAGAGCTGTTTTATCTGATGCTGGTGTTGAATATAAAATAACAAGCTATCCATGGTTACGCTCTATGCATTTGGCTAAGACACAAGCCAATACCATGATCTACTCAATTTATCGAACGTCCGAACGAGAAAAACTATTTCAATGGGTTTGCCCGCTAATGGCTCCAGTGAAAGAGTATTTATTTGCGTTAAAAACAAGAAATGATATTCAGATCAACTCTCTTGATGATGCGAAACAATATGTGATTTCTATTGTGCGTGGTAGCGTAAGTGAAGGGTATCTGACAGACGCAGGTTTTAAGCCTGGGTTAAATTTAGATCTCACTTCAGATCCTAGTTCAACACCTAGAAAGTTACTTGGTGGAAGAGTAGATCTGATTTTACACACTGAATACACTGCCTCAGAGAGGATGAAAGAGCTCGGGTATGATTACTCTATGCTCAGAAAAGTCATCGAGGTAAAAGAAATAGATAATCGCCGAGCTTGCATGGCATTTAGCCTTAAAACTGATAAAGCCTTAGTGAAGCGCGTTCAATTAGCGCTTGATAAATATAACAAACTTAATGGCGAGAGTTGAAAACAATGATTTTGCCCATACATAAAGCGTTATAAACTAATTGCGAGTGATAAATTATGAATCCAATTATTGCCATTCTTAAAGAAAATAATATTGCTGATGAACAGATTAACCAACTATTTGAAGCACTAACTGAAAACCCACTTATGGCGATGGGGATTGTGCAACAACTAGGTATCCCTCAAGAAAAGCTTCAGCAGTTAATGGGCTTAGTCATGCAAAATCCAGGTTTGATTAAAGAGGCTGTGGAAGAGTTAGGTCTAGATTTTGCAAAAGTTCAAGCTGCAAAAGAAAAGCTGACTAACCAGCAATAAAGCATTATAAGCGGGACTTGTCCCGCTTATATAAATTAAACGTTTACTTTATATAAATTAAGCTCTCTCTCAGACTTCAGTATATTTTCAACTCTTTCCTTATTTTCCTCTTGTGCTTCAATGTACATTGCAAGTGCGTCTTCTTTATCCTTGAGCATATCTTGGCATGATACATAATGAGAAACTTGCTCGATGCCAATTAATCCGCAAACCCAGATACTAAAGAGCACAACAACTACTCCGCCAATCACAAATAGACCGGAAGAAAGATTAGTCATAGAAGCTGCAATAAATGCTGAAATGACGACTAGCAGAGCAAATAATGATTCAGCTTTAATGAGGTGAGCGACCTTGTTTGTCAGCCAGATGTGCCAAGGATGTGGTTCGTGGTTACACAGGTGAGTAATGTCCTCAACGTAGGCAATTCCTTTTACTTTATCTTCAATGTTTCTGAAGGTTTTGTAGTTTTGACTGGTAATTAAATAATACAGCATGGTATTGGCCTCGCGTGAGATGGTACAAGTCATTACGCTGAGAACAGTGAAGCGATCGCTCTGAAGGGCTTTATTTGAAGTATTTGGTCAACATTAAGAACTATAGTTTTATGATTTGTAAATAATGCAGTACAAAAAGTGGTCGATTAGTGGGCGCTGCGTGACTTAAGCCACGCAACTTGATGTTAGCAAAATTGCTGGATGAGTTTGGTTTGCTGCTCGATTTGGCTTAACAGCTCTTGGCTTAAGTTATGAGAATGTTGACCATGTTGCCCACCTAAGTCGGCCAGTTCACTTACGCTCTCAACATTGAGGTTGATTTGTTTAATGACCACGGACTGCTGTTCTATTGCGGCTGCAACCGAACGGTTAAGATCAGCCAGTTCGGTAACATGGGACTGAATCGTCGATAGGCTTTCACCATTCTTACTTGCAAGCTCCACACTGGTGTTAGACAAAAGGTTTCCTTGGTCCATCGAGCTAACAGCACTTTGTGATACATCATTCAGCTCTTGGACTAGCTGGGTTATCTCTTCTGTTGATGCTTGAGTCTTTTGAGCCAAGGCCCTTACTTCATCTGCGACAACAGAAAAACCTCTGCCATGATCGCCGGCTCTTGCTGCTTCAATCGCGGCATTTAATGCCAGCAAGTTAGTTTGCTCAGCAATTGAATTGATGACATTCAAAATGCCATGGATTTTCTCATTTCCAGCAACCAATCTAGATACGGCTTGGTTAACCTCAGCTAAATGCTCATCTAAATGATGTATGGCATCAATAACTTTATCTACCGATGATTTACCATCTTGAGTGTGTTGCTCTGAAGCCATTGCAGCGCGTGAGGCTCGTTCTACATTCGTATTCAACTCTTCGATGGTGACGGTGAAGTCTTGCATGCATAGCACCATTTGCTGAACTTCATTATTTTGTTTTTTTAATAGCTCTGAGACTTGTTGCCCACTTTGAGTATTTTTTTGTGCATTTATATTTACCCTAAGAGACTCATCATTGACCCGTCCAACAACCGCTCTGACTTTGGCTTGTTGCATTTTTATTGCTAAAGATAATGAACCAACGGCATCGTTATGCCCTGAATACAAGAATGACATAAGTGGGTTATCATACGCTTCTTTGGCCTCTTTGAGGGTATAAAGATAACGCTTACGCCATCTCAATTGCATGTATGAAGTTAACATAAGCAAAATAGCGAGCGCCAAAATGGCAGTTGAAAAGGTGAAGGCCAATGTCATAAAAGCAATAGCGCTTGATGCAACCAAACCATAGCTTATCCATTTGGTGCTATCGTAATAACGGTTGGCAACTTGCCCGGCTTGTATTTTTTTGTATGCGCGTTCAGCACGCTTTTTAACTTTGTCGTTTAGATGGGTTCTGACAGATTGATACTCAATGATCTTACCCTGCTCATTTTTTATGGGCGTCACAAAGGCATTCACCCAATAAAATCGACCATCTTTGCTTTTGTTTTTAACTGGGCCCATCCAAGAGTTACCTCCTTGAATTGTGTCCCACATATTGGCAAAAGCTGCTTTAGGCATATCATTGTGGCGCACTAAGTTGTGTGGCTGACCATACATTTCTGAGGTGCTAAAACCAGAGACATCACAAAAAGCCTCATTAGCATAGGTGATCCTGCTACTGGGATCTGTGGTTGAAAGTAGAACGGTTTCTTTTGTTAGTGTTATTTCTTGAGTGTGCCGTGAACTCATACTGGCATTCCATCCTGTTAATGCAAGACGGGCAATATAGTCAAATAAGGTTGATTTATAAACAAAATAACCTAGGTGACTGACTTAATTTAGAGCTGATTTGATGAAGATCAGAAGGAGCCCATAAATTAGAACTGACTCCCTTATTATTGTATTAAATCAATTAAATTGTTTTAGTTTTGTGCAGTTTCAGTTGCTTGCATTCGTTTCGTTAACTTAGCTTTTATATCTGGCCATTGATCGTCAGTGATACTGAAAATGGCTGAATTTCTAAAATTACCGTTAGGTAATTTACGTTGTTTGTATGCTAATCCTTCAAATCTGGCACCAATACGCGAAATGGCATTTCTTGAAACCTTATTATTTTCATGTGTACATAAGGTGACTCTCACTAAGTTTAAATCCTCAAAGGCATGGCTGAGTAGTAGATACTTTGCATGGGTATTTACATAGGTTTTTTGTGCTGACTTAGCAATGAATGTATGACCAATTTCGGCACTATGATTGTGTGTATCAAGTCGAAATAACCGTGTAGTGCCAACGACAGCTCCGCAGGCTTTATCTATGATTGCCATGACAATTTGTTCATTCTGGTTAAATTGTGCGGTGTTTTTAAACCACAAAGCTAACTTTTCTTCGCTCTCACAATAATTGTTAAACACCCATCGCCAAATATCAGGGTGGCTGCCTGCTTTAAAGAGGGCACCTAGATGATTTTCAGTTAATGGCGTGAGCTTAACTTTTTCGGTCTCTAATGAAATGGGTTTTAACATCTTCGTAATTCCTTATCGTCGCAATGATCTCTAAGGGCAAGTTAGCTGTTATTAGGTCTAACAAATACAACCAGAGCGGAACAAACAACTAGACCAGTGTTAATAGTTTTTTATTATTGAGTTAATAAGTAAATTACGATTTAATGACAGTGCGTTGAGAAGATTAAGGATTGATATGACCCGCCTACTATTATTGTGTTTTTGTATGCTTTGGCACAGTGCTAGCATAGCCGAAATAGACAACTCAACGATAACCATAGCCATACAAGATGATATAAAACAGCAGTACTTTGAGTTTTTAGACAATAGACACATATTAGACGTAAACGACTACAGCAGCTTAAAAGCTTCTCGCGATGTTGTTGAACATGCTTTACTTGTTAAAGCAATTCGCCTTGGCGGATTTAAATTACCAATTAACTATATTCAAGTTGATCATCCGCCTCGTAGAATTAAATTGATGAAGCAAGGAGTAATCCATTTAAGTGCGACGCCTCTTTGGTTAAATGAGATTAAACAGTTTGAGCATAAATTGCATATTAGTAGCGCCGTGTTAGAAGCGGGTCGTGCAGAAGCTGGGTTATATACGCATAGCGACAATGTTGATGTGCTGTCAGTTAAGCAACCCGCTGAATTAGTTAAGTTAATCGCAGTTTCAAATCAAAATTGGCAACATGATTGGAAAATACTTAAACAATTAAACTTTAATGGTATGTATCACACAGGTAAGTACACGACCATGTTGGATATGCTCTATAAAAGACGAGCTGATGTGATGCTAGGCCCGTTTCATAACTCTGATGATTTGAGCTTTAAACATAATGGGCAAACCTATCTACCGATCAAAAACTTAAAAATCATTATGCCTGACAGCCGTCATTTTCCCGTAGCGCGTTTCACAGCTCAAAGCCAGCCTTTGATCAAAGCGCTCCAAAAAGGGCTATCAATTTTAAAAGAAACCGGTGAAATTGAAAAAGCGTATCGCCAGTCTGGATACGTGAATGACAAGGTCAGCAGTTGGCAGATTATTAATGCTCCTGCAAAATTATAGCTAATTCGATAGAATTCAGGTGAGGTCGGATTAACTATGTTGGTAACCATGAAAACGCAATTTTGTGAAACTACAGTATCATGCAGCCGTTAGAGATTGTTTTTAGTGATGGTAAAGCAAAATACTTGCAAATTATTGATATATATCGCAATGCAATTCAGTCAGGTTCATTGTTACCTGGCACAGCGCTTCCGTCAGCCAGAGCTCTTGCTTTTTATTACCAAGTAAATCGTCACACTGTGATGAACGCTTTACAAGGCTTAGTGGCTGAAGGGTGGCTGACTTCTATACAAAGAAGCGGGTATGTTGTAAGTGAGCATTTACCAATTGAGGCCAGTGAAAAATATACTAAACAAAGAAGTGTAAAACCATTTGAGTATAATTTTTCGATGCCCTTTCAACAGACAAGTGAAATTGAACTTTCTGCTTTTGACTATATTTTTGCCGGAGGTTTGCCTGATTTATCTGCTTTTCCTAAACAGAAGTTTAAACAATCTTTGAGTATGGCCGCAAGGCAATTCAACGCCCATGACATGCATTATTCAGATAGTGCAGGATTACCTTCACTTAAACACCAAATTTTGAGATACCTTGGTCAGGCAAGAGCGCTAAATGTTGATGATTTACTTATCTGTAATGGCTCACAAGAAGCTTTATATTTGGTTGCTAAAGGGTTTATCAATCAAGGTGACTTTGTTGCGATTGAGACCTTAGGCTACCCGCCTGCAAGACAGGTATTCGAGAGTTGTGGTGCTGCACTAGTCGATATTGCACAAGATGAGCAGGGGATATGTGTTGATGACTTAGAAACCCAGCTAAAACTGAGAAAAATCAAGCTACTATATCTAACTCCATTACATCAATACCCGACTACAGTGACACTGCCAATAGCTAGACGTCTGGAGATTTACCGGTTGTGCTATCAATATGGTGTGCTGATCATTGAAGACGATTATGATCATGAATTTCACTATCAGTGTCGGCCTCTGCAACCAATCGCGGCAGATGATCCCGCGGGTATTGTGATTTATATATCGACCTTTTCTAAAATAATGTGTGCGGGAGCGAGACTTGGCTATTTACATGCTGCCAAACCCGTTTTAGCGCATTTAAAAGGGCTAAAAAAGCTTATTAATCATAAAAATGACGTCTTTACTCAACTGGCGGTCGCGCACTGGATGGAGACAGGAGAGTTTGAACGTCACTTAAAGCGTATGACCAAATCATATAAAGCGCGATGGCAAGCAATGAATAGTACCCTTAATGCTTTAAAAGCGCGGGGCTTAAACCTCTCATTTACCAAGCCTGATGGCGGTATGGCATTTTGGCTAAACTGCCATCAAGATGTGGTTACGTTAAAATTGAGAGGCAGAGAAAAGGGTATTTATTTTCAATCGGAAGAAGAGTTTTATCACTCTAATTCAGTCCGTTCTTTAAAGCCAAATGATGGCAAGATTAGTCATATTCGCTTAGGGTTTGCTTCACAAACAGTTGAGCAAGCAGAAGCCGGTATATACAAAATCTTTTCAGAACAATTATAACTTACTCAGTGTTTAAATTATGGATCGCTAACACCGCACTTTTAATGTCTTTTAAGTCTTCTTGCATGGTTTTTTTAAGTTGTTCTGTCATGAATCGTGACATGAGCTTTGCCATTATTTTTGCAAATAAGCTTTGCGGAACACCTGTAAAACCCATAATAAGTTCACATTGATCTTTGCCTTCGACAATTTTCATCTCAGAGTAATAATCGCAACCATGATTTTGTGCTTTGGTCTTATAAAATACATTGGTTTGTGACTCTGTGATCCACATTGTCTCTGTGGCATCTTTACCAAACATGGATCTGGTTTCTTGCCATTTTAGGCCTTTTAGCCCCTCTTTAGGTTGCTCAATAATCACTAGGCTTTTTATGGCAGAAATGTGCTGGTGGGCATGACGTATATCGCTTATGACGCGCCATACTTGCTCTTTTTTTGCTGGAATAATAATGGACTGTTGAACGTTCATAAAATTCTATGCTTGATAATACCAATCCTCAATAATACCTAATCATTTTAAGGGATTAAAACTGATGCTACCTGTGTTGAAAATTTCTTATTTAGAACAACTAAATAGCAAAATTTTCGCCTTGTTAGCAACGAGTTTTCTTTGCCTCAAAATAGATCACTTAATTAAGAGGACTGGTATAATTTTTTATAAAGTATAGATATAGAATGTCGATTTTTCACGTTACAAAAGCGTTATCTTTGAATCGAGAATATCACTTTGCTTTAGCTGATGTTTTGTGACGGATCAGTTGGTACTTATCGCCATGCAAGCGCAGTTCATATAGTTTATCGTATTCATCTTCCTCAATGTTGACTCGATGCCCTGAAAGCAGCTTCACAAGTTGAGGTGTTGTATTACTGTGACCTAAAACAACGGCTACACCATTTAATAACTTTAACTCACCTGCAAATTGTACTAATTCTCTTGGGTTATAGCTTTGGACTTTTAGCAATGTAGCTTTTGCCAGTGGCGCGATGGTTTGTTGAGTTCGGTTGTAATCAGTACTGAACAGCTGTGTTGGTTTGGCTGACTGAAGTTGTTTGGCAATGTTTTTAGCTCTGAACTTTCCTTTATCCGTTAATGACGGATCACTACCACTGGCTTTTTCACTGTGGCGTAATAAAAAGATTTGCTCTGGTTGTGCCATAAGTTGACTCGAAAAGAGCAAAGCGATAACCGCTAATAAACTGAACTTCATTTTTATACTCCTTAATCTCAGTTTAGATACCGTTGTTAATTCTTACATTAACAGTCTATTACTTCATTTCAATGACTTAAGCATTTTTTTCATTGCGTGAGTGACTTATACCAATCCTCAAAATAGATCACTTAATTAAGAGGGTTGGTATTAGTTAAAAAGTGTCCGGTGCGGACACTTTTATCGTCCGCGGACAAGCGTACAAGAACCTATAAACAGGTAACTGCATGATAATATTGGGTTTTAAATTTTGGCACAGTCTTGGTATCTATTTAGACATAATAGGCTCAGGAGCAAGACAATGATTTTAACGACCGCTTTTTTTGTATCACCCCTTTTGATGTTGTTGATGTCATTACTTATCAGCTGCACCGAGCAATTTTTGAATCAATAAGGAATGAGTATGATCAGAGATACCAGTGGCCAAGATCAAATGGTCCAACATAAGCCTAAAAAACTAAAACCTGTACTGTTGATTGCTGGTGTGCTGTCGCTTGTTACTTGGGCAGGCTACGCCATGATGAATACCGATAATGTCAGTCAGTCTGTTGATAAAGCACAGCTACAAATTGCGACGGTCATTAAAGGAGACTTGGTCAGAGATATAGCGACAACAGGTAAAATAGTTGCTGCTAATGCACCAAAAGCTTACAGCCCAGAGCAAGGCTTTGTTACGTTGCAAGTGAAAGCAGGTGACAGTGTACAGAAGGGACAGGTGATTGCAGAGGTTGAAAGCCCAGAGCTTAACAACAGTTTAAAGCAGCAAGAATCAGAGCTTGCCAGACTGCAAGGCGAACTTGCCAGAAGTGAGCTAGAAGCAAGGCGCCAAACATTGGCTCTAAATAAAACTTTAGACATGGCGCAAGTAGAACTCAGCGCCGCTGAGCGTGAAAACCGCCGAGCAAAACTCTCAATAGAGAAAAGCCTGATCAGTCAAATTGATTTAGAAAAAGCCGTCGATGATTTAGCCAAAGCTAAGCTGACCTTTAAACATGCACAGCAAGAGGTTGAGCTCGCCAAAGATACCTTGGCGTTTGAGTTACAATCATCACAAAGCCAAGTTGCTAGACAGCAACTGGTGGTTGATGAACTTCAAAGAAAAGTTCGTAATTTAAATGTGAAAGCCAGTGTATCGGGCATCGTTGGTAACTTGCTGGTGCAACCTAAAGCTATGGTGACTAAAAACCAAGCCTTACTCACTTTAGTCGACTTGTCCGCTTTTGAAGCCGAGCTACAAGTGCCAGAAAGCTATGCCAATGATTTAGGGATCGGCATGCAAGTAGAGCTGAAAATGGGTACTGAGTTAGTTAAAGGTACTTTGTCAGCCATTTCGCCAGAGGTGAATAACCGAGAAGTAACCACACGTGTGCGCTTTAACCAAAGTGATATTAGCAATATACGTCAAAACCAGCGTTTATCAGGGCGTATCTTATTAGAAAACCGCAGCGATGTATTAATGGTAAAGCGTGGAGCATTTATGAATGCGGGTGGCTATGTGGCTTACAAGCTTAATGGCGAACGCGCAGAGCGCATCGAAATCAACACAGGTGTCACCAGTATTAACCATGTGGAAGTGTTAAGTGGGCTTACACCAGGCGATGAAATCATCATTTCAAATTACGACACATTTAAAAATGCCGATGCCGTATTGTTGAGATAAGTACTTCTTAGATAAGTATCGTTGAAATAACAACAAGCACATTTAGGCATCATCAACAGAATATAGACCGAATTAAAAAGGAAAGAACAATGTTAAAAATGAATAATATCAGCAAGATGTATCAAACAGAGATGGTTCAAACACATGCTTTACGTGACTTTAATTTAAATGTTGAAGAAGGGGAGTTTATTGCTGTAACAGGCCCATCAGGCTCAGGTAAAACCACCTTTTTGAATATTGCAGGTATGTTAGAACCCTTCACTGGTGGCGAATACTTATTGGATGGCATTGATGTTGGCAAACTGAATGACAATCAACGTGCGGACTTACGTAACCAAAAGATTGGTTTTATCTTCCAGGGCTTTAACCTCATTCCAGATTTAAACTTGTACGAAAACGTTGAAGTACCTTTACGTTATCGCGGGATCAAAGCGGCTGAGCGCAAGCGCAGAATAGAGCAGTGTTTGGAGCAAGTGGGGCTAGCTAGCCGTGCTAAGCATTTACCTCAGCAACTATCGGGTGGTCAGCAGCAGCGAGTTGCTATTGCTCGAGCGCTGGCTGGTGAACCACGCTTTTTATTGGCCGATGAACCAACAGGTAATCTAGATAGCTTAATGGCACGTCAAGTCATGGAGCTGCTTGAACAAATTAACCGAGATGGCGCCACCATAATCATGGTAACGCACGACGCGGAGTTAGCTCGTCGAGCACCGCGCAATATTCAGGTAGTAGACGGCCAACTTGCTGATTTTACGCTATATCAGGGTAATCCAAATATGGCAGTAGGAGCTTAATATGTTCAGTCATTATATAGATTTAAGTTGGCGGAGCTTTAAGCGTACGCCGCTAGTAAGCCTGTTAATGGTGATTGCCATAGGGGTTGGTATTGGTATTACGATGACCAGCTTGTCGGTTTACCACATGATGTCGATGGACCCTATTCCTGAAAAGAGTGACAAACTGTTTGCGGTACAACTGCAAAGCATGGATGAAGGAGAAAGCTGGTGGTCACCTGACAGCATGCCATACCAGTTAACTTATCGTGATACTGAAAATTTATTAAACGCGGATTTACCATTTAAACGTGCAGCTTTGATGAAAACCGGTTTTTCGGTGCACTTAAACTCAGATAAAGTGAAACCATTTTTAGAGCAAACACGAGTGGCGTCAAGAGATGCATTTGATATGTTTAATCTGTCATTCATCAATGGCGGTGTGTGGAGCAAAGAGCAGGAAAGTAGTGCAGCTCCTGTTGCTGTAATCTCGCAGAGCATTAGCAAAAAATTATTCGGTACGAGTAATAGTGTAGGAGAAACCTTTTATCTTGATGATTTAAGTGTGCGAGTTGTCGGGGTGATCGAAGACTGGAAATTACACATAAAATATTTCGACCTAAACAATGGCTCTTTCAACAAACCAGAACATATTTTTATTCCGTTTTCATTGATCAAAGCGAATGAAATCGATACTTGGGGAAACACCAATGGTTGGAAACATGAACCTGTAAAAGTGTTTAATGACAAGCTGCAATCAGAAAAGTTTTGGTTACAGTTTTGGGTAGAGTTAAACAATGCCTCTGAAAAACGTGTTTTTGAAGCGTATTTAGAAAATTATATTGCTGAAGAAAAGAAAGCTGGACGTTTTACGCGCGAAAAAGCCGAATATAAGCTTAGAGATGTAAATCAATGGATCAGTTACTGGGAGGTAGTGAACGAAGATAACAAGATTATGGTCGCACTGAGCTTTATGTTTTTGGCGGTGTGTTTAGCTAATATTCTTGGTCTTTTACTGGCGAAATTTTTACGCAGAGCGCCAGAAGTGGGCGTACGACGAGCGCTTGGCGCAAGTAAAAAACAAGTGTTTTTTCAGCACATTGTTGAAGTTGGCATGTTGGGACTTTTTGGTGGTGTTATTGGCATTATTGTGGCGCAAGTTGGTCTATTTGGTATACGTCAAAGCCTGAGTTATTACGATGCACTCGCGAATATGGACATTTCAATGCTGATGACCGCGCCGTTAATCGCCATTTCAGCGTGTATTATCGCCGGTCTTTACCCCGCTTGGTTAGTATGTAACACCACACCAGCTACTTATCTTAAAACCCAATAGGAGCCAGACATGTTAGAAATTAAACCTATTTTCAATGCCTTGTTACGCTCCAAAGTGGGGGCAGTGTTGTTGTTAATACAAATAGCGATTACTACAGCCATTGTTAGCAATGCAGCTTTTATCATCAAAGACAGACTCGATTATTTAAACCAGCCAACGGGGTATGAAGAAGAAAATATTTTTAAGTTTAACGTAATGACCTTTGGCACTGACGTTGATTTAATCCAACAGGTAGATTTAGATGAGCAGATGCTAAGAGCCATGCCCGGGGTAGTCGATGCAGTACAGATTAGTGCTGTGCCACTGTCGGGGGGAGGTTCGTCAACGGGTTTTAGATTAAAACCCGTACCAGAAAAGTCAAAATCGGTGAACGCCAGTTACTTTGAAACAGACGAGCACGGTTTAAACACCTTAGGTGTCAATTTAATTGCTGGTCGCAACTTTACTGAAGATGAAGTGGTGTTGAATAGAGACTATAGTAAATTCCCTAAAGTGGCGTTGGCAACTAAAGCATTGATGGACGAACTGTATCCAGGTGAGGATGGATTAGGCAAAGTGATTTATATGGGCGACCAGCCTTTAACAATTGTCGGTATTATCGGCATGATGAAAGGTCCTTGGTTGAAACTTGAAAACCGTAAAGATAAATCAGTATTACTACCGACAGTAAGCCCAGGTAAGCTTCATCAGTTTTTAGTTCGCACAGAGCCAGAACGCCGCGCCGAAGTGATGAAGCAAATTGAAAGTGCGATGCATTCAAATTATGCAAAGCGCGTTATTCAAGATTTAACTGGTCTGGATGTTAAAAAAGCAGATTATGTTGCCGAAGACAGACTAATGATGCGTATGCTAGTGATATTAATTAGCGTACTAGTATTAGTGACAGCTTTGGGTATTTTTGGCCTTACCTTGTTTAATATTAATAAGCGCACGAAGCAAATTGGTACAAGACGCGCGTTAGGGGCTCGTAAATCAGCGATTATCAGCTATTTTGTGGTCGAAAACAGCCTAATTTGTATAGCTGGTTTAGTACTAGGGGTATGTGGTGCAGTGTTACTCGGTCAACAACTTATGGCACATTACTCAGTCCCTGCGTTATCAAACTGGTATGTTGCAATAACAGCTGTTGCCGTTTTTGTGATGAGTTTATTAGCAGTGATTGGCCCAGCAAGACGTGCTGCTAATATCGACCCAAGTATCGCAACACGAACAATTTAACTTCTAAATACTCAACCTCTTAGTTCGTGCTACACTCAAGCCTTTGGTGTAGCACGAATAATAAAAAGAAAATACATGGACAAAATACTCATCATTGATGATAACCAAGCTGTACTCGATGCATTATCGTTATTGCTTGAAATACATGGTTATGATGTTGTGACAGCACACACTCCTTTCGAAGCCGAGCAAGTTGTTCGCTATCAACGTATATCCCTAGCTATTCAAGACATGAACTTTACCGCTGACACAACATCGGGTGAAGAAGGCAAAAATCTCTTTTATCAACTTCGTGCACTCAATGCGCACTTACCTATTATTCTGATCACCGCCTGGACAGAGCTTGAAACCGCTATAGAGTTAGTGAAAGCGGGCGCCGCAGATTACATTGCCAAGCCTTGGGATGACAATAAATTACTGACTAGCATTGCAAATTTGATTGAACTGGGTAAAGCCAAACAAGACAACGATACATTTAACCGACAACAAGATGAGCGACACTCTGTCCATGAACAGGCAAATCTAGCTGGCCTTGTGTATGCAAGCACAGGCATGGAACGAGTGGTAGATATGGCATTGCAACTCGCTAAGTCAGACGTGTCGGTATTGATCACCGGGCCAAATGGCAGTGGTAAAGAACGTATTGCCGAAATTGTGCAGTTAAACTCTGCTCTGGCAGATAAACCATTTATTAAGGTAAATGCAGGCGCATTGCCCAGTGAGTTAATCGAGGCCGAGCTCTTTGGCGCAGAAGCGGGTGCCTACACAGGCGCTAATAAACAGCGTATTGGTCGTTTTGAAGCTGCTGATGGCGGCACGTTATTTTTAGATGAAATTGGCAATTTACCCCCGTCAGGACAAATGAAGCTACTTAGAGTTTTGCAAACGGGTGAGTTTGAGCGTTTAGGCTCAGTGCAAACACAAAAGGTCAGTGTACGGGTTATTTCGGCGACTAATGCTGACTTATTACAAGATATAAAAGCTGGCAGGTTTCGAGAAGATTTATATTACCGACTGAATGTCATAGAACTCAGGCTACCACCGCTGAGTGAGCGAAAAGACGACATCGTTCCACTTATAAAACACTTCTTGCCAGAGCGAGAATTTGGATTAGCCACTGAGCAGGCTTTGACGAGCTATGCTTGGCCGGGAAATGTCAGAGAGCTTGAAAACGCTTGTAAGCGTGCTGCTGTTCTAAAGCCAAGTGGCGCACTGGAGTTTACCGACTTTGGTTTGAACCAAGCACAAAATGTAACGATACCAAATTCAAACAAAGAACCCAATAAAGATGAAATAGAGGCGGCAATGCGTGAGTATCATGGGGTTGTTGCCAAAGTAGCAAGACATTTTGGGCTATCACGACAAGCGCTATATAGACGCCTACAAAAATTCGAAATCGACTATTAATAAAACTAAAACTTTATGAAATCACTCACAGCCACTCTCAGTACTCGACATAAATTACAGTTAGCTACAATTTTAAGTGTGGTCTTGGCGTTAGTACCTGTACTACTTGTGCTTGGCGCATCAAGTACACTCAGCCTGATTAGTTTGGGTTTGGCCGTTGTTTTAGCTTGGTTTGTGAGTGGTCTGATTACTCAACCAGTTAACTCAGGCATTAAAGCGTTAGAAACGGGTTTGTTAAACTTTAAAGACGGTGAGTTTTCGAGCTTGCTTGCATACAGTGAAGACGATGAACTTGGGCGTTTGTGTCTTACTTACAACCAAACCGCCGAGCAGCTTAGACAAGAAAAACAATGGATTTATCAGCGTGAATTGATGCTAGATAAAGTGTTGCAGTCTTCACCGCAGGCGCTGGTTTTAATAGATAGTAATAACCATGTGGTCTTTAGTAATCACAGTGCCAAACTGTTATTTAATAGTGAGCAGAAACTTGAAGGTCTAACTCGCAATGAACTCTATGCTTTTGGCAGTGAGCAAATTCAAAATGCGATGGAAGCAGGCAGAGATGGACTATTTCATCTAAAGCACACACATTCAAACGATAGTCAATTAAATCAAGATGACGAAGCCCAAACTTGGCACCTCTCAACCGGACAGTTTTTGTTAAATAACCATAGTCACCGTTTATATATTTTTAAACAGCTTACACGTGAACTGAGTCGTCAAGAAGTGGCAGTATGGAAGAAAGTGATACGCATCATCAGCCATGAGCTGAATAATTCATTGGGCCCTATGTCATCTATGCTGCATAGCGGAAAAATACTGACGCAAAACCTTGATGAACCGAGGCTGGGGCGAGTATTTTCGACCATGCAAGAGCGTATAAATCACTTGAATGAGTTTGTACAAGGCTATGGTAAGTTTGCCAAATTGCCTCAACCAAAACTCGAAGCAATTGATTGGTCGAGTTTATTAGACAGTGTTAAGCAAGAGTGGGCTTTTAGTATTGAAGGGGATATCCCAAACGTTGAATGCCTTGCAGACAGAGTTCAACTAGAGCAACTTCTAATTAATTTACTTAAAAATGCACACGAATCGGGCTCTGAATCCGAACAGATTAAAGTGAAGATTGAAGCTAAATCGAATGGCACACTATTAAGTGTCAGCGATGCGGGTAAAGGTATGAGTGAAGCCGTAATGGCGAATGCCCTTGTGCCTTTTTATTCAACAAAAGTCAGTGGTAGCGGTTTGGGGCTCGCACTTTGTAGAGAAATTGCAGAAGCCCATCATGGTCAACTGAGTTTACATAACAGAGGTGATGGAAAAACGGGCTTAGTTGTTCAGGTGTTTGTACCTTAAATTATACACACTCTCTATCTTTCTATTTCGCTGAGGTCAGAGTCTGAGTTTATTTTTTTGCTAGAGGAGGGTCTTTTGTTTAAGTAGATACGCCTTTCAGTCGGCTTTTGAGTTATCGTTACTCCCTGTTCGGCGCACGCTTTTTTAAATTCTTCATAATAAGTTTGCTGCTTTATTGAGCCGGAAGTAACTTCGAACATTTGTGATAAAATTATTGATGCACCATAGATGATAAAATTATCTTTTGGACCGAAATCAGTTATGCATTTTTAATGGAACAGGTGTGCTTTTTACGACTTTATAAGGCACATTGCATTCTTCTGTATAAACTTCATAGTACTTTTTACTCTTAATGCAGGCTGGAAGTAAAAGAGGGATCATGAGAATTAAAGTAAGTTTGTTCAGTTTCATGACTTAACCCCTTCGCTTTTTAGCTCGCAATTTGAGGGTTTTTCGAGCCAATACACGGTATTAGAAATAACCACAATACTACCTGATACCACAAAGCTAGCTGCAGTCACTAAACCATAACTAGCCATTAAGAGTGCACATGCTTCATTTGAGCAATTTGCCATGGGGATCGCTTCTTCTAGGGCTAACACCTTCTTTTTACGCATGACATTACATTTTTCATCATAGCTATGTGCGTTTTCTGGTACGTAAACGCACCCCGCTAAAAGAGTCAAAAGTAGTGCAGAGATAAGCGTTTTCATATGCATCCATGTAATTTTAAGTATCAGAACGAGGAGTGTATGTTATCAAGTGCCTAAATACTGTAAGAAAATGTTTATGAGTCGGTATAATCTGAAGAACAGAGATATAATCAAACTATATATAACAATCAGAGACATACTTGTGTTTAAAAAGCTTAAAGCATTATTAGCTGATTTCAGTAATGAATTACAGCAAACCAACAAGCCTGAGAATTCAATTGATTTTAATACTGGGCTCGCAGCTCTGTTAGTTGAAGTCATGCGCGCTGACAGCAAAATTGAGCAATCGGAACTAGATAAGATTGCCGAAATTTTAAAAACACAGTGTGAGCTAGATGAAAGCCAGGTTAAAGTTCTGATAGATAAAGTAAGACCTATGGTTGAAGCTGCGCTAGATTTGCACCAATTTGTAAAAGAAGTGAATGCGAAAACAAGCTATGAAGAACGTATGGAAGTTATCGAGTTGTTATGGCACGTTGCTTTTGCAGATGGTCATTTAGATGATTATGAAGATCACATCATTCGTAAAATATCGAGTTTGATGTATGTTGCACATGTAGATTTTGTGGCAGCTAAAATACGTGTGCAAGAGAGTTTAGATATCTAATCAAGTTTACTTTGCAAGTTTGTTTAGACTCTCAGCCTTCAATCATGATGCACTCATATCAATTTAACTACCTCACAAAAAGAGCAAAATAAAACACTGTTTTTATATACAGAGTTTTATTTTTGACGCATAACATTATTACAGCGCGTTTTGTCCAATTTTCACAACTGAGCAAAATTGGACATTCTAAACTCATGTTTACAATGAACTTTTCTTGTGTGAATATTGGGAGACGTAATATAGCCCGTTTTGCCTGTATTTTTATGGGTAATTTGGGAGAGAATAAACTGTTATGTTGCTAGGAGAGTTATGAGTAATACTGAGAAGTGGAAGCTAATATCAGAAGAGTTAATAGCAGCGTATAAACTTTTGTCCTCAGATATTAAAGAGTCTGATTTTGGTTATAGCAAAGAAGATTTTTTACAGTACTTATCCGTAAATGAGCTTCGTTTGGCTATGGAAGAATTAGATGGTGTAATGGAAAACAACACCAGCCCAGGCGTTTTGTTTTGGGAGCATATGATTAATGCCGCTAGCTTAATGAGTCGTCCTGAACATGCTACAAAATACGAGCGGTTTAAATTAGCAACATAACACATATGAACCTTCT
>NZ_PPSW01000014.1 GCF_005876835.1 Pseudoalteromonas phenolica | reverse complement strand
AACTTTCTAACTTTCTAACTTCTCGCTTTATTCTGCGTAATAAAAAAGGCGCTTAACGCACCTTTTAAAACTTCAAACTGATTTTCTTTATTCAGCGTCAGCCATAATGCCCCAGCCATCGCCATAGCCTTCATGTGAATTGGCAATGCTTTCTAGGTACTGTTCAGTTTGGCTGAGAAGCTGATGATCTGGCACCATTTCAACCGTTGTTACAACTTCCCATACACCTGTGTCTTTACACTTTTGTAGTTCGGTCTTTGGCGCAAGCTCATCTTCAGAAATTGCTTTAGCAAAAGACTCAGCTTGCTCTTTTTGCTCAAATAAAATGAAAAAGTCGACCATGTGCATTTGGTTTAAATTAATGCCCTCAGCAGCCATTTCAGCTAATAATTGGCCGTTATCGTCATCAGGAAATTGCATAGTGTTACCCAGTATTTTTAACTGGGTGTATTGTCGGTGAAATTAGCAAAAATAAAAAGCTTTAAAGCGAGATTTATTGTTCATCTATTGTTGATTTGAAATATGCTACACTTGCGGTTCTGCTTAGGAGGGAAGTATTTGAAACTATTTGTGATTTTAGTTACTTGTTGTTGTTTTATTTTTTCTTTACCTACACAGGCTGAGGCGCAATGGCAAGTTGAGGCCATTGAATTTGGCGAAATGCCCGATGAGTTGAGTAAAAATATCAATGGCACGTTAAAACCGTTACTCAATCAGCCTTTTTCACAGTCGTTAGAAAACAAATTACTTTCTCAGACCGAGCGAGCTTTACAGGCGCTTGGCTATTATCATGTAAATATCACCTTATCACGTGTAGAGCAAAGCAGTACCCTCAAAATAGAGGCAGAGATTGGAGAACCTATTCGTTGGAAATCGATTCAAATTGAAATAAAAGGCGAGGCCAATAAAGACTCATTTTTGCAAAAAGAGTTGTCTGGCATTCCTATAAAAGCAAATGACATCGTAAATCATGATAATTATGAGCAGACAAAAAGTGTGCTTGAATCAAGCCTGATCTCGAAAGGGTATTTTGATTTTAAATGGCTTAGTCATCGCCTAGAAATTTATAAACAAAAAAACTTTGCGGTAGCCAAGCTAAAACTAGACTCAGGCAATCGTTACCGTTTTGGCAAAGTTGAAGTGAGCAGGCAAAGTCTGGCGAAAAAATATATTCAATCTCTCGCACCATTTGATGAAAACACCTTATACGATGAAAGCTTGTTGTCTGAATATAACCTAGCACTCAATAAGACACCGTATTTCAGCGCCATTAAAGTGTATCCACAATTACAAAACCGCAAGAATAATCTAGTGCCTATTCGTATTGAGGTGGTCGATAAGCCTGCCAATACGTTCGAAGTTGGGGGTGGTTTTAGTACAGAGATAGGCGCAAAAGCACGATTTAAATGGTCAAAGCCTTGGATCACTGAAGATGGCCACTTTTTTGATGGCAATTTATTTGTTGCTGAAAAACAACAGCGTATCACAGGCAGTTATAGCATTCCGGTGAGTAACCCCAATGATGATTTATGGCGAGTGACAACAGGTTATGCCCTTGAGGATGAGTTAACTGATGGGGTTAATAGCAAAATTTGGAACGTACAGTTACAACGTCAATGGTTAACGAGTAGTAATTGGGTACGCACTGCATTCATTAAAAGAGAACATGAAACAACAACTCAAGCTGGCGTAACTGATAAAACAGAGATGTTAATTCCTGGTATTAGTTATGCTAAAAAGCAAGCAGTTGGCGGTGTTACGCCTTCGTGGGGGCAACAGACCTTGATCTCGTTAGAGTTTGCCAGCGATGATTTAATTTCTTCTACGACTTTGTTTAAAGCACAGTGGGAACAAGCATGGTTGAGAAAGTTTGCACTTAAGCATTGGTTTATTGCAAGACTAGATGCGGGTGCCATTGTTACAGACGATATTAACGAAGTGCCATTTAACCTACGATTTTTTGCTGGGGGTGATCAGAGTATTCGCGGTTTTGCCTATCAATCTGTTGCCCCTTTTGAAGAGGGCAAAATTGTCGGTGGTAAATACCTTGCAACGGCTTCGATAGAATATAACTATCAATTTATGCCGAACTGGAGACTGGCTTTATTTGTTGACTCGGGCACTGCAACTAATGACTTCTCAGAGTCATGGGCCGTCGGTGCGGGTTTTGGTATTCGCTATATCACCCCTGTTGGGCCTATTCGTTTAGATCACGCCTGGGGGCTTAGTAAAGAAAGTAAAAGCACACGTCTAAGTATTATTATTGGACCGGAGATTTAATGCGCTTACACCCTATAACAAAAAGAATTCTAAATATTGGTTTAGGCACGCTGGTTTTTCTATTTTGCTTAGTGTTTACCAGTGTTGGTCATCAAAGCCTTTTGTGGGTTTTGAATAAGTCGGTCGATGGCTTAAATATTAAACTTGAGCAGGGCCGTTTATTTGCAGGTGAAAGACTCGATGTCACTTGGCGCAGCGAGGGGCTTAATTTATCGCTGAGCAATTTTAGGCCGCAACTTAATTGGTTTACTTGTGCCACGGTGTGTGTAGAAATAATCGCAGACAGCGTCGATGTAAAACTTGCTAACTTGCCTACAGATAAAGCCGCAGAGGAAATCGCAGTAGAAACAAAAATAGAGCAAAGCGAAGAGCCAGAAACTGGCTTTGCATTACCCGTGAATATCGCCATCGCTAAGTTAAATGTGGCTAATATCAAGTTTCAGCAAGGCGATTTGAGAGTTCAAATATCGGACATAAAATCATCAGCTCAATTAATCGACGCTGCAGCAAGGTTGCATGAGACTTCGATAAAGCGCATTCATATTAGTGATAAAAGAGAAAAAGAAGAAAAAAGCCAAGCGCTTACAGAGTTGGCGGCCTTGCCTGCTATTGTTCTACCAGACGGTCTCGATGTTCGAGTATCACAACTTGCTCTGGGGTCTTTTGAGTACGAAACGCCAACTGGCTCGCAACGCATTAAACACTTTAATATCGCGGCAAACATCACCTCTCAACAGCTTGAATGGCAAAATTTATACTTAGAATATCAGCAGTTCGTATTGCGCAGTTTTGGTGAGTTGAAAGCCGAAGCAATCAAGCAGCCGTTAGCGTCAATTAAATCAATAACTACTCTAACAACAGAAGAAGAACTCGTCAGGTTACATTTAAGTGGCAACTTTTCTGATTTAAAAATTGATTTAAAGGCCGAAGGTCAACATCAGGCTGCCGTGTTAGGTAATCTAAATCTTAACCAAAAAAACTGGCCATTTGATGTATCGGCGCAGGTCTACAATCTTCCTTTTTCGTACAAAATTCGCGGACAAGACTACGACGCCTTGATGGAACAGGCTCGAGTTGAGCTCAAAGGTAATGCCGATGATTATCAGTTGAAGCTTGATGTCATGGCCGAGCAAAAAGAGCTCACTGAACTCAGTGCAAAAGTGTCGGGGAAAGGCAGTTTAACCGCTATTTCAGAGCTCGCAGGTCGTTTGAACGCGTCAGAGGGCAGTGCCAATTTAACCGGCAAGTTGGCGTGGGCTGAGGGCATGGACGTACAATTACGCTTAGTGATGGACGCATTACCGCTGTTTTTTATCGATCAGCAGTCGGTGTTAAACGGTTCAATGAGTGTGTTGGCTAAGCAGCAAACAAAGGGATGGCAAATTGATATTCCTGACGTTGATGTTGATGGCAAATTTTCAGATCTTCCTTTAGCACTCGACGCCAGTTTTAGACTGAACGAGCAGCTGTTTGGTCAAGTCGATAAGCTAAACATGCAACTCGGCTCGAGCAATTTGCAGTTGTCGGGCTCACTGCAACAAGAGCTAGATTTATCTGGGCGCTTTGCTATTTCACATAACAACTTTTCACATAACAGCCGTTCACAAAAAACGAAAGCGTTGCTGCCTTTTGATGTTGATGCGCAAGGCGAGTTGCAGATTAAAGGGGACCATCATCAACCTAAAATCAGCTTTAGCTCAGTAATTTCAAAGTTTGAAAATAATGGCATTAGTCTCAAAGGGGGCAAGCTCGATGCCAGCGTTGATTTGGCAAAAAATTGGCAAACAGAGACTTTATTATCCATTGAGCAACTCGCAGTCCCAGAACATCAACTGAATCATATCGAGTTGCGTTTCACGGGCGATCAAACTGCACATCGCGCTCAGTTATCAAGTCGCGGAGACGTAAACGCAGAGCTAGATATTCTAGGTGGTATAAACGCACAAGCCTGGCAGGGCGAAATTGCATCAGGGCAAATTATTTATAAGCAACTTGAGACAAGTTTAAAGCATCATTCAAAGCTGAAATATGCCAGTGCGCAGCAATGGCAAACCGGAAAAATATGTGGTGAGTTAAATCAGTCACCTTGGTGTTTGCAAGCCGAGCAAAAAGGTAAGCAAGGGCAGTTTGATATGAACATCCAAGGTTTTGATTTAGCATCACTACAGCCCTTTTTACCTGAACAGCTGAAACTAGATGGTAAAACCAGCATCAATTCAGCACTGTCATGGCGAGATAAAAAGCTCAGTGCGATCAATACAAAAGCGACTTTGCAAAATGTTGCTGTCGCCCTCACCGAAGCGAATACTGAAACCCTTAGCGATGTTCAAAGTGAGGCAATAGTTCCGATTGAACAAATCGAGATTAACCTTAGCGGAGACAGCCAAGCTATTTTAGGACGCTGGCAATTAGCCTCGTCGCTATTAGGTGACGTATCTGGTGAGGTGGCAGCACAAGTGCAAGACAATCAATTGCATTCACCGACAGCCAAAGTTGAACTACATGCACTGGCTTTAAAGCCAATCGGCGAATTGGCAAATCGCTTTTTACCACAACCGATTAATTTGGCCGGGCAGTTGTCTTCAAAACTGGCCTTATCGGGTGATATAAAACAACCCAATGTCGTGGGTGAGATAAACTTATCTTCATTTGGCATAGAACAGTCAGCACTGCCAGTCAGTTTTGTCGACTCTTCATTGAAACTAGATTTGAACGGCCAAACAGCCAGTTTAAATGGCGCATTAAATACCAATGAGAGTGGCGTACTTAACCTCGTTGGTAAGCTAGATTGGCAACAGCAATTAAGCGCTGAGGTAGCGGTGTCTGGCGAGCAAATAAGAGTCAACCCGCAACAAGATATGAGTTTTTCTGTCTCTCCTGATTTGTCTTTAAAATTTAAAGATGAACACCTGTCGCTCACGGGGCGTGTCGATATTCCTCAAGGTCGCATTAAAATTTCGCAACTGCCCGAGCAAGTGACTACGGTTTCTGATGATCAGGTTATTGTTGACGCACAAGCTCAAGAGCAGGGGAGTCTTCCGTTTACCTATACACTTGATTTAGATGTCGCGCTAAAAGATGATTTCAGAGTGTATGCATTCGGCCTTGATAGCTATGTATTTGGCCAGATAAGTTTAGATAAAACCCCTGATACCCCTTTGCTTGCCAGTGGTGAGTTTGGCTTGCGAGAAGGCGTTTATCAAGCGCTAGGTCAAGACTTACTTATTCAGCAGGGTCAGATTGGTTTTAGTGGGCCGTTATCGCGTCCTTATTTGAATGTAAAAGCAATACGTAACCCTGAAGTAACCGCCGATGATGTTATTGCAGGTATTGAATTAACGGGCAGTGTGAGTAAACCAAGTCTGAACATATTCTCACAACCGGCTATGGACCAAGCCCATGCGTTATCGTATTTATTAAACGGCCAGCCACTTGATAAAAGCGAGAATAATAACAATGCCTTATTGTCTCAAATGCTGCTTGCACAGAGTATTAATTTTAGTGAAAGCTTTATTAATAAAGCGGGAAAAAAGCTCGGCATTGAAGATGTCAGCGTTAGCGCGAAAGGCAGTGGTGATGACACGCAAGTTGAATTATCCGGCTACATTACCCCAAGCGTGCAAGTAAGTTATCGCGTAGGGGTGTTCGAAGCCATGAATGAAATTGCCATTCGCTACAGGGTGTTCACTAAATTATATATTGAAGCAACAAGTGGTTTATACGATAGTATAGACTTGCTATATCAATTTGATTGGGATCCTGAATGAAGTCTTGGATTATTGCCCTCTGTTTAAATGCCTGTTTTTGTTTCTCTGCGTGTGCGGAACAAACAGTGCGTATTACTTCTGGGGCTGATCCTTATGTCATTGCACTGTTAAAGCATACCCTAAGCTATCAAAGAGAAGTGCATAAGTTAGACTTTGTTGAAAATATCCCGACTCAAAATCGCGCAATCCGTTTACTAGGTGACAAAAATGGCATTGATGTATTCTGGTCTGTCACTTCTGATGAAAGAGAAAAACAAGCGTTAGCTGTTAGAGTACCTATTGTTAAAGGGGTACTTGGTTATCGTCTTGGGGTAATCAAAAAGTCCCGTTTAGATTATTTTGCAAAATTAAAAACGGATGGTGAGCTACGAGGTTTAAGATACGGTCTTAGAACCGATTGGCCTGATACGGTCATTTTCAAAGACAATGACTTTAATGTTTTAGAGTATTCCCAAGAAAATGCAGGCTATGAATTACTCGAAGCCTCACGCATTGATGTATTACCTATTGATGCCTTATATGCAAACGATATTACTGATATGACAGATTTAACAATCGATCCGGCTCATGTATTCTATTACCCTTCAGCAGTTTATTTTTTCGTAGATAAAGATAACAAAGCCTTATATCAAAAACTCAAGTCGGGCTTAGATAAAACCATTGCAGATGGCTCTTTTGATACTTTATTTAACCGTCACTTCGAAAGCGAGTTAGCTGAATTAGCATTAGATAAGCGACAAAAAATTACCCTCGTAAATACTTTACTTCCCGCCAGTGCACCTATTCATACAAAAAAATACTGGTATAACCATAATCAAGGAAAATAAATAAATGCTTTTACGCGCTTTTGGCCTAACAGCTTGTGTATTGCTCGCTGGTTGCAGCAGCACGCAAAATGTTGAAACAACTCAAAAAAAACCTGAAGTTCGCTCACCAAGTACCATTATAAGTTCTGCGTCAGCCGATGTATGGCAACAAGTGAATAACAATGATGTGTTAAGAATTGATTTACCAACAGGCCGTGTTTATGTGCAACTTAACCCACAACTCGCACCTGGGCATGTTGATAATATTAAAAAGCTTGCGCGCGAAGGCTTTTATGACGGCTTAAATGTGTACCGTTTTGTTGAAAGCTTTGTAGCGCAAGGTGGCGATCAATCTGGTGAAAAACAGCCAACACAAGGTAGCAAAGGCATTACGGGTGAGATGTTTTTAACTACAGAAAACCCACTTGAGATCACTCCACTCAATGCGGTTGACGGTTATGCCGATAAAACCGGCTTTTTAAATGGTTTTGCTGTGGCGCAAAACAGCGATAGTAAAAAGACCTGGATGACTCATTGCACAGGCACATTTGCCATGGCACGCGGTAATGAAATCGATAGCGGCGGTACAGAGTTTTATATCACGCTAGCGCCACAGCGTTATCTTGATAAAAACACCACGGTATTTGGTCGAGTGCTAGAAGGCATGGAGCATGCACAGCGTTTATTACGTACACCTGTAGAAGGTCAGCCGTTTAACCTAATCAGCCAAGTGCGTGTGTTAAGTGATATTGCGGGTGAAGATAACAGTGCTTTTACGGTGTTTGATACCAGCTCTGAGGACTTTAAAGAGTTGATTGCATCTCGTAAAAACCGCCCGAGTGAGTGGTTTATAGATAAGCCAAATCATACAGACGTTTGCTCGGTGTCTATTCCGACCAAACGCCTAAATTAAAAGCAAATGTTTACTGACGGTTTGTACGAATGTGATAAGCCGTCTTATCGCTTTCGCTGCTGCGGTAAGGGTTAATGTCTAATCCACCGCGTCTTGTGTAGCGCGCATACACCTCTAACTTGCTTGGCTTTAATTCACGCATTACGTCACAGTAAATTCGCTCCACACACTGCTCATGAAACTCATTGTGATCTCTAAAAGAAATCAGATACTTAAGCAGTGATTCTTTGCACACAGGCTTACCCGTGTAACTTATCACTATACTTGCCCAATCAGGCTGAGAAGTAATTAAACAGTTCGATTTAAGTAAGTGACTATGCAGTGTTTCGGTCACTTCATTACCATCTTTTACCACGATCAAGCCTTCTTGCGGGCTGTAGGTATCAACCTCAATATCAAGCTCATCAATACACTCGCCCGGCATTGCCGTGAATGGAATACAGGCAAAGTCGTCAGCTTTGAATAACGTCACTGCGACGTCAGTCTGTGCTGCTTTGCTTAAATCTTTGGTTAAAATAGTTTGTACTTCGTCAAAGCTGGCAAACTTAGTTTGGTTAAAACTATTTAAATACAGCTTGAACGACTTAGACTCAATAATATGCGAGCTTTGGCATGGGAACACAAATGTCGCCACAGCCACTTGCGGTTTGCCTTTGGCATTCAGCCAAGATAGCTCATAGCCAGTCCAAGTATCTTCCCCTTTAAATGGCAAGTTCTGCTCATCTACTGCGATTTGGTCACGGTTTAGCTTTCTTGCAATCGGGAATAATAAACTTGCATCGTATTGCGACGCGTATTCAGTCGTTTTACCTAACACTGACGCTTTCAGCTCAGGTGCATTGTTGTAATCTGTCATGTTTCACCAATAGTGGTTACAATGGCGCGTATTATAGCGTATCGCACACAGGTTAACAGTATGACAATTAAGCCGCTTTTATCAGAGCTTCACGATAAGTTTCAATCTCAGTACCAGCAACAGCATGGCACTTTACCTTGCATGTATCACGATGCTGACTGGCCAAGCCCATGCGAAGTTGGCGAAGTGCTCAGCGAGCAACAAATTCAGTGGCAAGCTGTTCCACAGCCTTCAAAAAATAGCCTAAATGATTTAGCAAGCGCGTTAGAGTGTACTTTTCCTGATGCGTTGAAAGAGTTCTACAGCAGTTTTTACGCTGGCAACATCATTGGCAACCTAGAAGGCCACCAAATCGAGTTATTACAAGCGTGGAATGAAGATGACTTTGTGCGTTTACAGCAAAACATCACAGGTCATGTATTGATGAAGCGTAAGCTTAAACATACTGATACAGTGTTTATTGGGTTAACCGAGCAAGATGATTTGTTGATCACCGTTGAACTTGAAACTGGCAAAGTCTGGTTAGAGTATGTCGGTAAAAGGCCACACCATGTTTTGGCTGATAGTCTGGAAGCATTTTTGCAAGCGGTTGAGTTTTAATACTCATAACTTAATCAATAAAAAAGCGCTCATTTAAACATTCTGAGCGCTTTTTTATTTTTAGCGAACGATCATTGAAAATCCCAAGAGATATTCGAAACCAGCTCACAGCTGTCACAGCGAAAATCAAATAAGCCAAACCAAGGCTCGTCTAACTTCCAATCACCGCCACAACTAGGGCATTTACGTGCTTTTTCTGCTTCAAGGCTTTCACCGCCTACGCGATATAAATAGTAATACACCGGCTTCTTAGTGAGATAGCGAATACGTTTAGACAAATCCATACCGCGACGGAACAAATCACTTTCTGTGCTAGAAATCTCTTCTAACGCCGCAAACTCACAGCGCGTGGCACCGTTGATCTGTATTTGATCGCATGCTTGCCAATCCTCTTGCCACTTAATTAAAGCTTTGTAATCGCCATTGGCAATGGCAGGAATTTTATAAAGTGGCACAGGTTGAAAATCATCGCCGCAATAAAGCGGGCTGCATGTATGTACATAAGTGGTATATAGAATATAAGAAGACGGAGCGTCGCACAGGTCGGCGCCATTGGCATGAATATCCTGACCGATCACCTTTACTTTCGGTGCCAGCAAGCCTGCATCTTGTAAAAGCTCAATGGCTTTTTTTACAAACGGGCTGTGATTAAGTGGGTGTAGCGCATCTTCAAGCGGGCACATAACACGGGTAATAAAATAGCCGTCTTTTAATACGGTCGGAAACTCATCCCCGATGATCTGTCCGTTAAAACGTAGTGCATTGACCACGCGATTAATAGCGCGCTCGGCATCATCTAGGGTGGTGTCTTGGTAACAATCAAAAGTTAAATCTACAACGAACATAATTAGTTATCTTTTTCTAATAGCGCGAGTAAGCGGTCAAGTTTTTGTTCAATGCGGTCAAGCTGGCTTTGCTCTGTAGCCTTGGCTTTTGGGGCTGCTGCTGGCTGAGTGTTGATGCAATTTGGATCATTTTTGTAGGCGGTCAACCCAGCAATAACCAAAGGCATAGGTACAGGCTCTGACAACTTAGATTTAGTTAAAGCAACTGTGGGTGTTTTGTTTTCAGCGATTAAGGCTGCAATAGCAGAATGAACGGCGGGGTGCATGCGTTTTACTCAACAAAATAAAACGCATTCTAGCATAAATCTGCAAAGCGCATAGCTGTGCGCTCAACCATGCTAAACGGTTTGTTTTGCATAATGCACAGTGATCGATTCGTTCTTTCTATACTTATGTTAACAACGAGAGACTAGATATTACTGTCTAGTATTAGCATGTCTTTTTGCTTAAAAAACACTCAGTAACTATAGTTGACTAAGTTTTCTAGTAAAAATTAGGTAACAGGAACAATAATGAAAATAGTAGAAGCAGATCAACTGAGCCTAAAGTATTTGGAGCCGGAAGAAATAAACATTGCAGCAAGCCTGCTTTTTCAAGCTTATCAGAGTGATGAATTATTAAAGCAAGTGTTAAATGCAGACTCTGATGACGACTTTGCTAAAAAGTTACGCGCACTTATTCGCGAAGAGTTACAGACTTTTTCGCAAAGTGGTCAAGCCATGTTAGGCGCGTTTATAGACAAACAACTTGTTGGTGTTGCGTGTGCAATCGCGACCAATGGACCTTTGTCTGCACAACGTTTTTGGCATTGGCGTTTAAAACTCATGCTCAGCGCAGGGTATGTCCAAACTAAGCAACTGGTCGCCAAAGAGCAAGCGATAAGAGCGGCCCTAGAGCAATATGGCGAGTGCTTTTATTTGTCGTTAATTGCCATTCACCCGAACGTACAAGGGCAAGGCCTTGGTCATTACTTATTAAACGGGGTGGAGCAACTTCATCTAGCCGAAGAAGAGATCACAGGCGTGGCTGTATTCATTACACAAACGGCGCAAAAAGCCTTTTTCTTAAAGCACCAATATGAGGTGATTGAGCAAATGACCTTTGGCGAAGTGTCGGGTGAGTTGATGTATAAAAAATTAAATACGGACGGATCGGAAAATTAACTGTGAGACATTTCCCACATGGTTGTGGGATTTGGTGTTTTAAACACTTTACTTTGACTGTGATTTATTTTTAAGTTCTTGAAAAATAACAAATATCTTATTTTTAAAATAATATGACAATAAATAAATTACTGTAAGTCGCTTTAGCAATCAGCAAATTACCGTAAACTTAATCATGTCAGGAAGGCAAAGGGATAGGAAAAACGGAATAAGCACAAGGTTATGGATTAGTGCTAGGGCAAGAAGCTCAACAGGATACTCAGGATGAGGTGTAACGGAGTTGCACTCAGGAATAGGATACACACAGGAGTGTGAGGACAGCCCAAAGATGGGTGAAGCGGAAACTAGGATGGTTACAGGTGTTAGGACAACACCTAGGATGAGGATGGAGTACAGGGTGTACTAGGAGCGCATAGGATTTTGCGAAGTGGATTTAGGATATTAGGAATACAGGACGTGTATAGGATTTTAAATGGATTTTTGGTTGTCGATGGAAGACGACCATTCAGCGGAAGATAAAACAGGATACAGGCTTTGGAAGCTTTCATGGATGTTGTCAACTTTAGGCGCGACTTATGTTGCGCCTTAGTTCTTTCTGGCGTCTGGCTTTTTCAGCTACACCGACTTTATGTCGGGTTTCTCACCCCAAATGACTTCTTCGGTAGCACCGACTTATCTTGTAAAATATACACTGCGAAGCAAGGTTATTTTTGCGCAATATGAAATGAACAATTTTAACCGCTTTTGTAGGTCGTCATTTATGGCGACATTTTGAGTTTTGGTTATGTTCATTGTCGGGCTAAAGCCACGACCTACATTTAATGCAGGCACTGTTGTAGGCGCGATTTTATATCGCGCTTTTAATGTCGTCTTTTTGAAGCTGGCCTTCAATTTAACCTTTTGTCGCGTTGGCGACGGCAACCAAGGTGTCGCGAAGTATTTCAATTTTATATCGCGCTTTTAATGTCGTCTTTTTGAAATTGGTCTTCAATTTTAACTTCAGCCTTGCAGCGCCTAAATGGATTTAGGTACTTGGGATTTTTCGGGAACAAAAATCCCATCATTTCGCTGACATTACTCATCAATTGCTTATTTGATAGAAGGGGAAAAGGTATTGCCTGTTGGTTTTGTGCATAGGGTTGAACCTGACGGATCGGAAAATTAGCTGTGAGACATTTCCCACATGGTTGTGGGTTTTGGTGTTTTAAACACTTTGTTTTGGCTGTGATTATCTTTTAAGTTCATGATAAATAATAAATATCTTATTTTTAAAATAATATGACATTAAATAAATTGCTGTAAGTCGCTTTTTCACTCGGTCAATTACCGTAAACTTAATCATGTCAGGAAGGTAAAGGGATAGGAAAAAGGAATATAGCATAAGGATAAAGGACTAATGCTAGGGCAAGAAGCTCAACAGGATCCTCTGGATGAGGCGTGTAACTGAGTTGCACAAAGGAATTAGGATGCACACAGGAGTGTGAGGACTGCCCAAAGATGGGTGAAGCGGAAACCAGGAAGGTTACAGGTGTTAGGATAATATCTAGGATGAGGATGGAGTACAGGGTGTACTAGGAGCGCATAGGATTTTGCGAAGTGGATTTAGGATATTAGGAACACAGGACGTGTATAGGATGTTAAAGGGATTTTTGGTCGTCGATGGAAGACGGCCATTCAGCGGAAGATAAAACAGGATTATAGGCTTTGGAAGCTATCATGGATGTTGTCAACTTTAGGCGCGACTTATGTTGCGCCTTAGTTTTTTCTGGAACCTTTGTTTTATTACCCCAAACGATGCGGTGGAATATCAGCTTGTACTAGCTTCTCATTTTCAAGATACAAATAACCTTGATATAAACTCTCGCCGTCTGAGCTAAATTCAAACAAAAACTGACTTTTTATTCCCAAACGACCATTTTTTAAAATGCCGGGTAGCACTTTTTTACAGGCGACACTGAGCAACTGCACTTGCAATTGCTTTGCTTGTCTTTGTGCATGTTCGCTTGCGGCTTCTGCGATTTTACGGCTATACCAAAAAAAGCCGATAACGCTACCGATAACAATAAAAAGCCAGAGAGATGCCATTAAGAGAATAACCTACCAATCGCACGAGATAGTGTGTCGCTGCGATTTTCTGCTCGAAGAATACCTAGTACGTGTGGGCGAAGTGACGGAATTGCAACTAAGTCAGCAAAAATACTTGGGAATAACTCAGGCATTTGTTCATTATTGGCAGCTAAATCAAGTAGTTTGAATAGGGCTTCTGGTTTTTCAAAGCATAGCCAATAACGGCCAGCTAAGGTCAGTAACACGTCTGGTTGGCTGCCTAATTCGCTTGTAAGAACTTGCTCGATTAACTGAGATTTTAACCCTTGTGCTTTGCTACCCGAAAGCGCGCGCATGTTATTAATTAATAGGTTTAAATTATTTTCTGCGATTGCCAGTTCACATTGCGCAAAGAACAATTCTGCAAGTTGTGTGTTAATTTCAACATGTTCAAGCATCGCACTTAAAGGCTGCTGAACTTCTTGCGGTAAGCTTGTCCAAGAATTAGCGATATTAGTGCTGTTTTGGCCGTGATCGAGTCTAAATGCAAAATCAGCTAAGCCTTGCACCGCAATACTTTGCCACGCATCGTCAGTTAAGTTGCCAGCAAAAAATTGCTCGGTAAATTCATAATACTGAGATGCAGGGCGCTTTAATTCAGTTTTTAAAAGTGCATTGAATGCGGCAAGTTTATTGGCATTGGGTGTAAATACATACGGGTTATTGTCTAGTTTGCCATCGGCTTGCTCGCCCGTTAACTCAGTACCTAATGCTTCAAGTACCATATTTGCAAAGTGGTCGCGGCTTGCAAGCACTAACTTACTTTGCTCATCAAGGGGCATTTTTAAAAACCATACATACGGATCAGCGGTGGCTTGATTATCCCAAAATTGAATGGCTATCAGGGCATGACCAGCAAGCGGGTAAGGGTAAGGTACCTGACCGTTTTCAAGTTGATTGAAGAGGGCTTTATCAATTTTAGTGATTTTTCGACCCATGTCGTAAACACGCCACTGTGTGCCAGCTGTGTTAAGAAGATCACCTAAAGTAGAAATATGCGCAGTCATAGTTCGCTCATGCAAATTTTAAATTAGCCGAATTATACGGATTTTATCGGCACTTGATAAGCGAAGCCGTAAAGCTACTGTAAAGAAGTTAGCTGGGCTATAATTCGCGGGTTTGAAATAGTCTATTAAGAGTCGGTATGATGAGTCACGCCCAATACCAAACAGTTTACACCTTATTGAAAGAGCTCGAAGCGGTATTACGCATCGCCAAGCTTTGGCAAAGTGAAAACATTGAGTCTGAGAAGCTAAATTCTACCGCGCCATTTTGTTGTGATGTAATGACATTTGAGCAGTGGTTGCAGTTTGTATTTATTCCTAAAATGGCCTTGATGATAGAGCAAGGCATGGCACTACCTGCCAATATGTCGATTGCACCCATGGCTGAAATGAGCTTTTCCTCTCACCCGCAGTATCCACAGATTTTAAGTCTACTGACCAAGTTAGACGAAAGCTTACAACAGAATTAAAAGAGAAAGATCATGCTTGAGATTGTCTATCAAGACGAAAACTATGTGGCGATTAACAAGCCTTCTGGCTTATTGGTACATCGTTCATTTTTAGATAAACGCGAAACCCAATTTGCTATGCAAATGTTGCGTGATCAGCTCGGTCAGCACGTATTTCCGGTGCATCGATTAGACCGTCCTACAAGTGGTATTTTGTTATTTGCACTCAGCTCAGAAGCAGCTAGAGATATGAACCAAGTATTCATTGAGGGCAAAATCGAAAAACGTTATTTGGCACTGGTGCGAGGTTTTGCGCCAGAGCATGTTTATCTAGACAGGCCTTTAAAAGAGCATTTAGATAAAATCGCCGACAAATTTGCCGATCAAGATAAAGCACCGCAAGAAGCGCAAACAGAATTTAACTGTTTACATCAGGCAAGTTTGCCCATTCCTTTTGGGAAATTCCCGAGTATTCGCTATTCGCTGGTGGAGTGTTTTCCTAAAACCGGCCGCAAGCATCAAATTCGCCGTCATTTAAAGCATTTGGCACATCCTATTTTGGGTGATGTGAATCATGGTGATAACAAGCATAATCACTTTTTCTTTGATCATTTTGGCTTACAACGCCTTATGTTATTTGCAACTCGGTTAAAGTTTGTTCATCCTTATACAAAACAAGAAATTACCATTCGGGCAAACCTAGGCGAAGAGATGCTAAATATCTGTGCGCAGTTGGGGTGGCCCAGCAGCGAACAGGATTATCAATAATGGCATCAATTTCAATTTTTGTAGGCAGTGTGTATGGCAATGCACAGAATTTAGCTGAACAGGTGCAAACTGTTTTGTCAGCGTCACATCAAGTGAGCTTGTTTGAAAGCGCAAGCATCGATGATTTAAAAGCCGCTGAAGTGGCTTTGTTTATTACCTCGACCACAGGCTCTGGCGATCTGCCAGATAACATTGAGCCATTGATTATGCAGTTACGTAGTCAGTCTCCGAGATTAGAAGGTAAAAAAGCTGGGGTGATCTCCTTGGGCGACTCAAGCTACGGTGACACCTATTGTGGCGCGGGCAAGCAAGTCGATGCTTTATTACAAGAATTGAATGCACAACAAACTTCACCGCGTTTAGATGTCGATGCGTGTGAGTATTTTGAACCATGGGAAGTGGTTGAAGCCTGGTTAACAGAGTGGCAGAAAACCCTTTAATATGTTGAAGTTACAACAATTTAAATGGGTGTTTTTGCTCAGCAGTATTTTAATTGTGATGCCAGCAATTGAAAGTAGTTGGTTCGAAAATGCATTTGGCTTAAAGTGGGGCAGTGAAAAGCTCATGTACTATTTCAGTGTGCTTTTAGTGCCACTGAAATTAGTCATGGTCATTGCCGGTTGTTGGCTACTGATTTACTTTGTGAAACACAATGAGGTGAGCAGTAAGGTGAAACTGGCAGTATTGCCTTTGATGTTCGTTGCTTCTGTTCAAGTCATCATGCTGAGTATCACATCGGTTTATTATGTGTTTAATGGCACCAAGGCAGATAACTACATTGAACAAGCCAATATCAGTATTCAAAGCCAAGCACCGGGTAAGCTTCTGACTGCATTTCACGATATTAATATTATGTGTGATAAAGGGTTTGGGTTTTACGAGTTGTTATCGGTGGTAAAAGAGCCGTGGCTTGGTAAAGCACTCGCCATTGAAAGCTATGAGCCGTTTGAGCAACTCACCATCAGCTTTACAGCAGATAACCAAAGACAGTTTAAGCAGTATGATCTTCAAGGTTTAAGTTGTAACTAATCACTTCATAAAATCGAATAAAAAAAGCCGCAAATCGTCAATGATTGCGGCCTTTTCTCGTTCTTCTATTGATTACTCATCGACAGAGCGAAGTAGGGCGTTGATACCTACTTTTTCACGAGTTTGCTGGTCAACTTTCTTCACAATAATCGCTGCGTAAAGGCTGTGTGAGCCATCTTTGCTTGGTAGTGAACCTGGCACAACTACCGCACCTGCTGGTACGCGACCATAGTGGATTTCGCCTGTTTCACGGTCGTAAATACGCGTACTTTGAGAAATGTATACGCCCATTGAGATAACCGCGCCTTCTTCAACAATGACGCCTTCAACGATTTCAGAGCGTGCACCTATAAAACAGTTATCTTCGATGATGGTTGGGTTTGCTTGTAATGGCTCTAATACACCACCAATACCTACACCACCAGAAAGGTGCACGTTTTTACCAATCTGTGCACATGAACCAACTGTTGCCCATGTATCAACCATAGTGCCTTCATCAACATAAGCACCAATGTTCACGTAAGAAGGCATAAGTACCACGTTCTTACCTACAAAGCTGCCCTGACGTGCTACAGCGTTTGGTACAACGCGCATTCCGCCTTGTTGGAATTGCTCTGGCGTGTAGTCAGAAAATTTAAGTGGCACCTTGTCATAAAACTGGTTTACGCCATCGTTCATTGGTTGGTTATCACGAATACGGAAAGACAGCAGTACCGCTTTTTTAAGCCACTGATGCACAACCCATTCACCGCTGATCTTTTCTGCAACTCGCGCAGCACCAGAATCTAGCAATGAAAGAGATTGAATGATTGCATCTTTAACTTCGTCGCTCACTTGTGTAGGAGTAATGCCATCACGTTGCTCCCATGCTTGTTCGATGATGGTTTTTAAATCTGACATAGTTTCCTCTAATTTGTTTCTGCGTTTAATTTTTTCATTAAGTCTCGTTGAAGTGTTACTTTATGCTCTTCATCGAGGGCTTGATAATCTTTATTTGAAATGACGAAAAAGTCTTCTGCACGTTCGCCGACTGTTGTAATACGTGCGGCATGAATATGCAGTGAATTAGCCTGAAATACCTCTGCAATCTTGGTCAATAAACCTGGGATATCGATGGCTTGAATTTCTATGAGATTGCGATTTGCACGTGCATGTGGACGCACAATCACCTTAGGTTTGATATTAAAGTCTTTAAAGCGATGAGAGCGATTCTTCTTCACTCTGATCTTTTTCTTCGGATCTTGAAGTAATGACTCAATGCCTTTACGAATTGAGCGAGCTCGGTTTACTGATACAGCATCACCACTTTGCTCTAAAATGACAAAGTTAAAGACCACGAAGCCGTCTTTAGTCGTCATGACTTGCGCGTGTTGAACTTGTGCTTTTTTAGAGCCGATAACACTCACTAACTTAGCGAATAAACTGGCTTCATAAGGGCTATAAACAAATACTTGTGTGCCCCCGTGAAGTGGTTTTTCACCGACAATAACACTAAAGCGGTTTAAGTCTTTTACTTTTAATAAGTGTTCAGACTGCCATGAAATTTGTTGTTCGGTGAAACCTGTAAAATAGTTAGCTTTAAAACGAGACCAAATAAAGTCAATCTGGCTCTCTTCAAAGCCAAGTTCAATTAGGCGCTGCTTGGCTTGCTGCTTCTTATCACGAATTTGGTCACGCATGTCCATTGGGTTTTCAAGACCCGCTCTCAAAGCACGTTGTGTATGCAAATACAGTTCACGTAGCAGGGTATTTTTCCAATCATTCCAAAGGTTATCGTTGGTTGCTCGGATGTCTGCAACAGTTAAGCAATATAAATAATCTAGTTGGCGTTCATTTTTGACGCGAGATGCAAATTCAGCAATAACATCGGGGTCGTTAATGTCTTTTCGTTGTGCAGTAACCGACATCAATAAATGGTTTTCAACCAGCCAAGCCACTAAACGGGCTTCTGAATTACTAAAACCATGCACTTTACAAAAGGTACTGGCATCAACGGCCCCAAGTTCAGAGTGGTCACCACCGCGGCCTTTGGCAATATCATGAAAAATACCAGCAAGGTAAAGTAGCTCAGGTTTGTCCATGCCGGTGACAATTGCTGAGCAAATAGGGAAATCTTTTTGTTTACTTTTATCGAAATACTTATAGATGTTATTTATCAGCTTATGGGTATGTTCATCTACGGTGTAAGCATGGAATAAGTCGAACTGCATTTGTCCAAAAATATTACGCCACTGTGGTAAGTAGGCGGCAATAATGCCGTGCTTGTGCATCAGGGTGAACGCTCGACCCATGCCATTCGGGTGTTTGATTAAGCGTAAGAAGGCATCTCTACACCCTGCGTAATCTTGTAAATCACCAAGTAGACGACGGCGGACTTGGCGCATGGTTCTTAGTGTGTTGGGCTCAATATCAGTGATTTCAGGGTTATCAGCAATATGCTCAAACAACACAAAAATATGTTCACGCTTGAAGAAAACTGAAGGATCGGTGACTTGAATACGATTACCCACACGCTCAAAGTTTTTATCGAGCGGTTGAGGTTGATAGTTCACTTGGTCAACCAAGATACTTTGTTCAAAATATGACAGTAGCATTTGGTTCATTTCGCGCACGCGGCTCATGATCCTAAATAGGCGCTTCATCATGCGCTCTACAGAGGCTTTCCCCTCAGAGCCAAAGCCTAATAATTCAGCTGCATGAGGTTGGTAGTCGAATAATAAACGGTTTTCGTTTCTGCCAGCTGCAAGGTGAAGAGCAAAACGAATATTCCAGAGGTTTTCGATACATTCGAGTAGCTCTTGATATTCTTCATGGGTGAGGTAACCGTGGCTGATGAGTTCTCTAAGTGTTTCTGCGTGGAAATGTTTTTTTGCCACCCAGAATATGGTTTGCAGGTCACGCAGACCACCTGGGTTTTCTTTTACATTTGGCTCGAGATTGTATGCCGTACCATGACATTTCTTACGACGAATTTTTTGCTCATCAACTTTGGCGATAAAGAACTCTTCTGAGCGCCAGATAGGTGTTTCAATGATGTGACTTTTTAGGCGTTCAAATTCTAATTCATTACCACTGATTAAGCGGCACTCAAGTAAGCTGGTGGTGAAGTGCACGTCTTGTTTTTTTTGTTCTAAAACTTGTTCATGTGTACGAACACTGTGACCTATCTCTAAACCCAGATCCCACAAATGGGTAACAAACTGACCAAGCGACTCTTTTAATTGGTCGTTGGGCTCATCTTGAACTAAAACCAAAAAATCGATATCAGAATAAGGATGTAACTCGCCTCGACCATACCCGCCAACAGCAATTAGTGCGATATCATCATGTTTGTTTAAACTTGTAATGACATAAAGCTTTTGTAGCATTAGGTCTACAAATTCGGCACGTGCGCGAATGAGGTGTTTTACAGGCTGCTTTGAAAATTCATTGCCGAGCCATTTGTAAAAAAAAGCGGAGCAGTCTTTAAAATCATCGAGTGTGTTAGCTGAATCAAGAAGCGTTTTTAATTTATTGGGTAATGCCACGGAATATCCCTGATTTTTTATCAAATGAATTGATGAGCGCTTAGTAAGTTTTACACTAAGTTGCTGAGAATTGCGAGTGGAGAGGGCTATGAAGCTAGTAGAACGTTCAGAAGGTAATCAGTTAAGTTGTTTTGTTATCCTAAAAACAAAAAATGCCAGTATCAACACTGGCATTTTTTTAGATTAACAGGCGATTGCTTATTTGTGCTCAATAATACGATCTATCGTCTCATCATTACGGAGCGTTAAAATTTCAACACCATTGTCAGTAACAAGCAAAGTATGCTCCCACTGAGCTGACAAGCTACGGTCTTTAGTGACAACCGTCCAACCATCTTTAAGTAGTTTACATTGACGCTTACCGGCATTCACCATAGGCTCAATCGTTAAACACATACCTGCTTTCAGTGTTTCACCTGTGCCAGGTTTACCATAGTGCATAACCTGTGGCTCTTCGTGGAATTCAGCGCCAATACCGTGACCGCAGTATTCACGAACAATAGAATAGCTAAAGCCTTCAGCATATTTTTGAATCGCAGCGCCGATATCACCCAAACGCACACCTGGCTTAACCATTTTAATTGCCAGATATAAGCTTTCTTGTGTGATTTGGGCTAAACGTTTGCCTTGAATATTTGGCGTACCTACATGAAACATTTTTGAGGTATCGCCGTGGTAGCCATCTTTGATCACGGTAATGTCGATATTGATGATATCGCCGTCTTTTAGAGGCTTGTCATTTGGGATACCGTGACAAATTACATGGTTAACTGAAGTACAAATTGATTTTGGAAAACCATGATAATTTAGAGGTGCAGGCACCGCATCTTGAACGTCAACAATATAATTGTGACAAATGGTGTTTAGCTCTTCAGTTGTTACCCCAGGCTTCACATGAGGTTCAATCATTTCTAAGACTTCAGCCGCTAAGCGACCGGCAACACGCATTTTTTCGATTTCTTCAGGGGTTTTAATCACTGCACTCATTGAGGCTCCAATCGTTAATTTTTCACTTTGCAATAACGCACAAATTTTAGTCGTATCGTTGAATCTGGCGCTTTAATATGGTATAAAGCGCGCCGTCTTTTTACAAATTTATCTTTCAAGATAGTTTGTAGTTAAGACAAACATACTTTTTATATTAACACACACACATATCGACACATACACTTGGGTGCAGGTAATTATATATTACGTGTTGGTGCTATGGGATATGTGGAGGCCTAACCCTAAATATTAGAGGAAATTAAAATGGCAAACGTTTCAATGCGCGATATGCTTCAAGCTGGTGTTCACTTCGGTCACCAAGCACGTTACTGGAACCCTAAGATGAAGCCGTTCATCTTCGGTGCACGTAACCGCGTTCATATCATCAACCTAGAAAAAACTGTTCCTATGTTCAACGATGCACTTAAGTTCTTATCGAACGTTGCATCTAACAAAGGCAAAATCCTTTTCGTAGGTACTAAGCGCGCTGCAAGCGAAGCAGTTAAAGAAGCAGCTCTTCAAAGCGATCAGTTCTATGTAAATCACCGTTGGTTAGGTGGTATGTTGACTAACTGGAAAACAGTTCGTCAATCAATCAAGCGTCTTAAAGACCTTGAAGCTCAAAGCCAAGACGGTACTTTCGAAAAGCTTACTAAGAAAGAAGCGCTAATGAAAACGCGTGAAATGGAAAAGCTTGAGAAGAGCCTTGGCGGTATCAAAGACATGGGCGGTCTTCCAGACGCTATCTTTGTAATTGACGCTGACCACGAGCACATCGCTATCCGTGAAGCTAACAACCTAGGTATTCCAGTAGTATCTGTAGTTGATACTAACTCAAACCCAGACGGTGTTGACTTCATCGTACCAGGTAACGATGACGCGATCCGCGCTATCCAGCTTTACACTGGTGCTGTTGCAACTGCTATCACTGAAGGTCGTGAAAGCAACATCGTTGCACAAGCTGAAAACGACGATTTCGTAGAAGCTGAGTAATTAGCTGTCATCAAGCCTTCATCAAAACAAGATGAAGGCTTGATATTCTTGAAGAGCGGTCATTCCGCACCCCGAAAAAAACTTCATATTTGAGGATATACTAATGGCTGTAACTGCTGCCCTAGTTAAAGAATTACGCGAGCGTACTGGCGCTGGCATGATGGATTGTAAAAAAGCACTAACTGAAACTAACGGTGATATCGAGCTAGCTATCGAAAACATGCGTAAGAGTGGTGCTGCTAAAGCTGCTAAGAAAGCGGGTAACATCGCTGCAGAAGGTACAATCCTAATCAAGCAAGGCGAAGGTTTTGCTGCACTTCTAGAAGTTAACTGTCAAACTGACTTCGTTGCTAAAGACGAAAACTTCCTAGGTTTCGCTAACACTGTACTTGACGCTGCTGTTGAGTCAAAAGGTGATATCGAAGCTCTTAAAGCTCAGTTCGAAGAAACACGTGTTGCTCTAGTTGCTAAAATCGGTGAAAACATCAACGTTCGTCGCGTTGAGTACATCGATGGTGACAAGCTTTCTGCATACCGTCACGGCGACCGTATCGGTGTTGTTGTTACTGGTGATGCTGACGAAGAAACACTTAAGCACGTTGCTATGCACGTTGCTGCTTCTAAGCCTGACTTCCTTAACCCTGAAGACGTTCCAGCTGAAGTTGTTGAAAAAGAAAAAGCCGTTCAAGTTGAAATCGCTATGAACGAAGGTAAGCCTGCAGAAATCGCTGAGAAGATGGTTGTAGGTCGTATGAAGAAGTTCACTGGTGAGATCTCTCTTACTGGTCAAGCGTTCATCATGGAACCTAAGAAATCTGTTGGCGAATTCCTTAAAGAGAAAGGCGCTTCAGTTTCTAACTTCATCCGTTTAGAAGTTGGTGAAGGTATCGAGAAGAAAGAAGAAGATTTCGCAGCAGAAGTTGCAGCGCAAATCGCAGCAGCTAAAGGCGAGTAATTTTACTCATGAAGCAGAGGCAAAAAGCCACATTTAGGCAGCATTTGCTTTTGCTTCAATGCTGAAAATTCTTTAGAATAACCGCGCATTTATGAGTTTCATAAGCGCGGTTATTTTTTATCCCCACTTTTACATATGGCCCTGAGATTATGACTACGAATAGAAAACCTGTTTTTAGACGCGTTCTTCTTAAATTAAGCGGTGAAGCTTTAATGGGAGATGAAGGCTTTGGTATCGATCCAAAAGTATTGGATCGTATGGCGCAAGAAATCAAAGAGCTTGTAGAACTCGACGTAGAAGTAGGTTTAGTTATCGGTGGCGGTAACTTCTTACGTGGTGGCTCATTAGCAGAAGCGGGCATGAACCGCGTAGTTGGCGACCACATGGGTATGCTAGCAACTGTAATGAATGGTTTAGCAATGCGTGACGCACTTCACCGTGCATTTGTAAACGCACGTCTTATGTCTGCTATTCCGCTTAATGGTGTATGTGACGCATACAACTGGGCTGAAGCAATTAGCCTATTAAAATCTGGCCGCGTAGTGATCTTCTCTGCTGGTACAGGTAACCCATTCTTCACAACAGATTCTGCGGCGTGTCTACGCGGCATTGAAATCGAAGCTGACACCGTAATTAAAGCAACAAAAGTTGATGGTGTATTCAGCGACGACCCTGTTAAAAATCCAGAAGCGACACTTCACCGTCATTTGACTTATAATGAAGTGATCGATAGAGAATTAAAGGTGATGGACTTAGCGGCATTTACGCTAGCTCGTGACCATAATATGCCTTTGAGCGTATTTAACATGAATAAACCAGGTGCGCTTAAACGCGTTATCATGGGTGAAGAAGAGGGTACCCTTATTTCTTCACAAGTAGCTGAATAATCTACAAAGACTAGGATTGAATTGTGATTAACGATATCAAAAAAGACGCTGAAGAGCGCATGAAGAAAAGCGTGGCAGCACTTGCTAGCCAGCTATCTAAAATCCGTACTGGTCGTGCACACCCAGCATTATTAGACGGTATTACAGTTTCTTACTATGGTGCAGATACGCCTCTAAACCAAGTAGCAAACGTAGTAACTGAAGACTCTCGTACATTAGCAATCAATGTATTCGATAAGTCTTTAGCGCAAGCAGTTGAAAAAGCGATCATGTCTTCAGATTTAGGTTTAAATCCTATGTCTGCAGGTACTGTGATCCGCGTACCACTTCCTCCACTAACAGAAGAGCGTCGTAAAGACCTAATCAAAATTGTACGTGGTGAAGTTGAAGGTGGTCGTGTTGCTATTCGTAACATCCGTCGTGATGCCAATGGTGACATCAAGTCGCTATTAAAAGACAAAGACATCTCTGAAGATGAAGCACGTCAAGGCGAAGACGAGATCCAAAAGTTAACAGACAAGTATGTTAAAGAAATGGATACTCAGTTAAGCGCGAAAGAAGCTGAATTGATGGAAATCTAACCAGCTCAAATTTATTAGTTTTGAAACGCCGTCTAGGGTATACTAGGCGGCGTTTTTTTTTACCTAAATCGGAATTATGGTTTTAAGTACTGAAACAGTTTCAAAGCAGTCTTTGCCTAAACATGTTGCTATTATCATGGACGGGAATGGGCGTTGGGCGCAAAGCCGCAATCGTCCTCGTACATACGGACACAAAAAGGGTGTAGATTCCGTTCGTTCGGCTGTTCAGTTTTGTACAAAACTGGGTATTGAATCGTTGACGCTTTTTGCTTTTAGCAGTGAAAATTGGCGACGACCAGAAGATGAAGTCAGTACCTTAATGGAACTGTTTTTATTCGTTTTATCTAAAGAAGTTAAAAAATTACATAAGAATAATGTAAAACTGACTATTATTGGCGATATTTCACGCTTTCCTGAATCTTTACAAGATAGGGTAAAAGCTGCACATGAATTAACCGCTAATAATACAGGTCTGAAATTAAATGTTGCGGCAAATTACGGTGGCCGTTGGGATATTGTACAAGCCGCTCAATCTATGGCGAAGCAAGTACAAGATGGCCAACTTACTGTGAGAGATATCACAGAAGACGCTTTGTCAGCACAATTAAGTATGGCAGATCAAAGTGAATTAGACTTGTTGATAAGGACTGGCGGAGATTGCCGCATCAGCAACTTTTTACTTTGGCAGACAGCTTATGCTGAGCTCTATTTTACAGATACACTTTGGCCTGATTTTAATGAAGAGGCTTTTTCTGAGGCAATTGCCTGTTTTGTATCTCGAGAGCGACGCTTTGGTTGTACCGGCGAACAAATAAAACAATTACTTGCCGAGTCCAAAACAACAAGTTAAAGGTTATTAATTTGCTTAAATTACGTATTTTAACGTCAGTGGTATTAGCGCCACTGGCTATGCTTTTGGTGTTTTATACACCCCTATCACTGTTTAGTTTCATAGCTGGTGCGATTACCCTGTTAGGTGCTTGGGAATGGTCTTCATTGATGGGCCTGAAAAAAATGGCGCAAAGAGGCACATTCGTGGCTTTAGTCGCCGCTATTCTTGGCGCACTTCACCTGCATTGGCCCATAGAATCTCTATGGCAAAACGGGCAATTACTGTCTGATGCTAACTATGTTTTCACGCTTGCATTTGCCTGGTGGCTTGTTGCTACTTTTCTTGTTGTTAAATATCCAAGTATGTCTCGCGCGTGGTCAGAAGGTCTAGTAATGAAAGCGGTGGCTGGCTTATTGACACTCGTGCCGCTTTGGCTTGCACTCAATGTCTTGCGTAGTGCTGAATATCAACAGTCTGAGCTATTCGGTTCAACCCTAATTATGGTGGTATTAGGCATCGTTTGGAGTGCTGATATAGGTGCTTATTTTGCAGGTAAAAACCTAGGTAAACATAAGTTAATGCCAAAAGTAAGCCCAAACAAAACCATTGAAGGGTTAGTAGGTGGTTTACTTACTGCGGTTATTTTTGTTGTTATCTTCTGTGCGTGTGCAGACGTCGAACAAGCGATGTGGCCAGTTTATGCCTTATTAACTGTGTTTATCGCACTGTTTTCAGCCGTAGGCGATTTACTAGAAAGTATGTTTAAGCGTGAAGCGGGTTTGAAAGACTCAGGTAGTTGTTTACCAGGTCATGGCGGTATCTTAGACCGTATTGATAGTCTTACAGCAGCAGCACCAATATTCGCTCTTTGTTATGCGTGGACGGTAGCGTTATGAGCATTCAACAGGTAGCAATCCTTGGCTCAACAGGGTCAATTGGTGTTTCTACTTTAGATGTAATAGCCCGCAATGCTGATAAATTTTCGGTATTCGCCTTAGTTGCAGGTCGTAATGTTGAGGTAATGCGTCAGCAGTGCCAGACATTTAAACCAGAATTTGCGGTGATGCAATGTGAGCAAGCGGCAAAACAACTGAAGGATGACTTAGCAGGAACAGAGATTCAGGTTCTGACAGGCGTTCAAGCGATGCAAGATGTGGTTTCTCACAGTGATGTTGATATTGTGATGTCTGCGATTGTTGGTGCTGCAGGTTTGTTGCCGACAATCAGTGCGGTCGAGCACAGCAAAAAAGTACTTTTAGCGAATAAAGAGTCTTTGGTGATGTCAGGCCAAATCTTTATGGATAAGGTTAAGCAACATGGTGCGACCTTGTTGCCGATTGATAGCGAACATAATGCTATCTATCAAAGTTTACCAAGTACTTTCCAGCAGCACTCAGATCCTAAATTAAATCAGTTCGGTATTCGTAAAATACTTTTAACTGGCTCAGGTGGACCTTTCTTAAATCGTGGTATTGATACCTTAGCTGATGTAACCGTTGAAGAAGCCGTGGCTCATCCAAACTGGTCTATGGGCCAGAAGATCTCAGTAGACTCTGCGACTATGATGAATAAAGGCTTAGAGTTTATCGAAGCTAAATGGTTGTTTAACTGTGATGCAGGCGACATTGAAGTGGTTATTCACCCACAAAGCATGATCCACTCGATGGTACAGTATCAAGATGGCTCTGTGATAGCTCAAATGGGTCAACCTGATATGCGTACACCAATTGCATATGGTTTGTCTTATCCTGAGCGAATTGATGCAGGTGTTGCACCTTTAGACTTCTCACAAATCTGTGATTTTACTTTCACAAAACCGGATTATCATCGTTATCCGAATTTAGCTTTAGCGATTGAAGCCTGTAAAACGGGGCAAGCCGCAACGACTGCTGTGAATGCAGCAAATGAAATTGCGGTTGCAGCATTCTTGAATAGAAAAATTGGTTTTACTGATATTTATAAAGTAAATGCTGAAGTGCTTAATCGCATCGCGATTACAAGCCTTTCAAGTATCGATGATGTACTTGCTCAAGATAATGAAGCAAGAATTTTAGCTAAAAACATACTTAAAACCATGGAGTGATTATGTTTGAGTTTTTCTGGCACTTAGGGTCGTTTATTGTTGCATTAGGTATTTTAGTGACAGTGCATGAATATGGGCACTTTTGGGTTGCAAGAAAAGCGGGCGTAAAAGTTTTAAGATTCTCAATTGGTTTTGGTAAACCGCTATGCCGTTGGCATGACAAGCAAGGCACTGAGTATGTGATTGCCATGATCCCACTCGGTGGCTATGTTAAAATGCTCGACGAGCGTGTCGGAGCGGTTGACCCTAGCGAAGCGCATCTTTCTTTCAATAACAAATCAGTTTGGTCTCGCATTGCCATTGTAATAGCAGGCCCAATGGCCAATTTTATTTTTGCTATTTTCGCGCTGGCACTCATGTATATGATTGGTGTGCAAAATGCCAAACCTGTTGTGGGTGATGTGCATACACAAAGCCGAGCAGCAACGGCTCAATTACAGTCGGGCGATCATATTTTATCTATGGGTGATCAAGATGTACTTTCTTGGCAAGAAGTCACCTTCAGTTTGATGTCTCATTTAGGTGAGCAATCAGTTGATGTGAAAGTTCAAGACGCACAGCAGCAAATTCAGATTCGTACAATCGATTTAACTGGTTGGAAGCTAGATAAAAAAGATCAACCGCCACTAGATGCGATTGGTATAGTGCCATACAGACCTGCTTTAACACTCACTATTGGTCATGTTGCAAAAGGCTCAGCAGCAAGCCAAGCAGATTTAAAAGTAGGGGATAAGCTCCTTACTGCAGATGGCCAAGAAATCGAACAATGGCAATCCCTGGTTACTCTTGTACAAGCTTCACCTAATAAAGTTATTCAGCTTGAGGTGATGAGAAATGGTTATCGACAAATCTTATCAGTAACCCCAGAAGCGAGAACTGGGCCAAATGGCATCCAGCAAGGCTTTTTAGGTGTTGTTCCTCAGTTAGAAAGTTGGCCGCCTGGGTACATTGAAACTAGACATTATGGGCCATTGGATAGTATTGTGCTTGGCGTACAAAAGACCTACGCATTGATCACATTGAGTTTTGACATGATTGGTAACTTAATTACCGGCAAAGTGTCAGTCAATAATTTGAGTGGTCCAGTAGGAATTGCAGTAGGCGCGGGCACCAGTGTCAGTTATGGGTTGGTGGCTTTTCTCAGTTTCTTAGCGTTAATAAGTGTCAATCTTGGAGTTTTTAATTTATTGCCGCTGCCAGTTTTAGATGGTGGGCATTTAATGTATTACATAATTGAACTTATTCGCAAAAAACCAGTCTCTGAAAAGACACAAGAGTTAGGTTATAAAATTGGGGCTATGTTGCTTCTAGGCCTAACCTGTTTTGCATTGCTTAATGATGTTTCAAGGTTATAGACCAAAATGTCATTTAAAGCCACAAAGCGCTATGTACGCTAATAGTTGTAAAGGATAAAGATAATAAAATGCCGATAAAAAAACATCTCGCAGTAACCAGTTTACTTGGCGCAAGCTTTGCGGCAGCTGGGCAAAGCTCCTTTATCGTAGAAGATTTGAAAGTTGAAGGTTTACAGCGTGTTGCACTAGGTGCTGCACTGACCCATATTCCAATTAATGTGGGTGATAACATTGATGAATATACGATTTCTCAAACAGTCAAAGCGCTATACAAATCAGGCCACTTTGAAGACATTTCAGTTTACCGTGATGATGAACTTCTCATCTTCAAAGTAAGAGAAAGACCAACAATTGCCTCTATTGAATTTGATGGCAATAAAGACATCAAAGATGAGCAATTAAACGAAAGTTTAGAGCAGCAGAATATCCGTGCTGGTGAGCCTTTAGATCGAACTGTTTTATCGAACATTGAGAAAGGCTTGATCGACTTCTTCCATAGCATTGGTAAATATAATGCCAAGATCGAAGTGAGCATCACCGAGCTGCCACGTAACCGTGTGCGTTTGAATCTTGAGTTTGAAGAAGGTGACGCAGCCTCAGTTAGACAAATTAACTTAGTTGGTAATGAACTGTTTTCTGACGAAGAGCTATTAAACCTTGTTGAATCACAACAAGATTTGCCTTGGTGGAAGTTCTTGTCAAACGATCGCTACCAAAAGCAGACGATTGAAGGCGATTTAGAAAAAATCAGAAGTTTTTATCTAGATAAAGGCTATCTGCGTTTTAACATCGACTCAACACAAGTGTCAGTGAGTCCTGAACGTGAGTCTGTGTATGTCACTGCGAATATCACAGAGGGCGAAAAGTACACGGTTAAAGGCTTTGACTTTATTGGTGATTTATTAGGCCGTGAAGAACTTCTTAAGAGCATTATCCCGCTTAAATCGGGCGAGCTTTACAATGGTTCAGTGGTAACTGCTTCAGAAGAATACATTAAAAGCTATTTAGCACGATTTGGTTATGCAAATGCCGAAGTTCGTACTATCCCTGAAATTGATGACGAAAATAAAGAAGTAAAACTAACACTGTCAGTCAATCCGGGTAACCGTATTTATGTCCGCCGTATTATGGTGAATGGTAACCAAATAACCGCTGATGAAGTTGTGCGTCGAGAAATGACGCAACTTGAAGGCGCATGGTTATCTAACCAGAGCCTTGAGCGTTCAAAACTGCAAATTCAACGTCTACCTTATATGGAAAATGTTGAGTTTGAAGTAAAACCGATCGCAGGTATTGATGACCAAGTTGACGTTGATTTCACCGTTAAAGAGCAGCCTGCGGGTAGCTTCCAAGCGGGTGTTGCATATGGCTCATATGCAGGTCTGCAGTTCAATATCGGTGTTAGCGAATCAAACTTCTTAGGTACTGGTAATCAGCTAGCTTTTAATATTAACACGTCAAAAGGTTCTGACCGCTATAGCATTTCATACACTGACCCTTACTTTACGCCAGATGGTGTATCTCAAGGTACCAGTATCTTCTATAGCAACTACGATTCTTCTGCGTTTAGTATCGTACCTTATAAGTCTAAGAGTTATGGTATCGGTACAAATTTTGGTTTCCCAATTGATGCTGTAAACCGAATCAACTTTGGCGGTCGTTGGATCCAAGAAAGCTTATCTGACATTGCAGATTACGAACAAACACGTATTATGCGTTTGGCATTCTTTAACCCTGAAGACCCAGATGCAGCATATGACTTTACTAAGTATGAGTTAAGTGCGGGTTGGTCTCGTATCACGGTAAACCGCGGTATGTTCCCGACAGCGGGCTCTCGTCAATCATTAAGTTTAAATGCAACAACGCCTAATTCAGATCTTAACTTCTTCAAGATTAACTACAATTCTCGTTTCTATTGGCCAATCAGTAATGATCACCGTTGGGTGTTCTCGACCAGAGCAGCATTAGCATATGGTAACGGGTATGGTTCAACGAACGGGTTTGATCAAATATTACCGTTCCAAGAGTATTTCAGGATCACGGAAGAAGAATTACGCGGCTTTGACAGAAATACAATTCTGCCAGAGGCAATCAGAAGAGTAACTAAACCAATCACAGGTTCTGTTTTACCTGATGGTAGTACAACAGGTACAATTGGTTCGGCGTCAGAGTTTGACCAGCTTACTGTATCAGGCCGAATTGGTGGTAATGCCAAAGCAGTGGCAGGGATGGAGCTAATCGTTCCAACCCCATTCTTAGATGAAGATAAAACAAGTTCTGTTAGAACGAGTTTCTTCGTTGATGCTGCTAACGTTTGGGACACCGAGTTTGATATTGACCGCTACTCAGACCTAGCGGAAGATCAGGTTAATAAATTACGTGACTATGCAGACCCAGGTCGCTTCAGAGTATCGACAGGTCTGTCATTGCAATGGATTTCCCCTATGGGACCAATGCTGATTAGTTTTGCTTATCCATTGAAGAAAGAAGACAAAGACGAAACTAAAACTATCAGCTTTAATATAACGAATACATTCTAAGGAGTTTTTTGTGAAAACGATTATAAAAACAACGGCATTAAGCATTCTAGCAGCATTAATGATGGGTACTTCTGCAAGTGCATTAGCACATAAAGTAGGTATTGTAGATATGCAATCTATCTACCAGCAAATCCCACAAATGGCTAAAATCGAGCAACAGCTTCAAACTGAGTTTGCAGAACGCCGTCAAGAATTGGAAAAGCTACAAGGCGACATCCGTTTTGAAGCTGAAAAGTATAAGCGCGAAAGTGCAACTATGAGCGAAGAGCAAAAAGCAGCGCTTGAAGGTAAAATTCGCGACATGCAAAAACAACTTGCTGAAAAAGGTCGTCCTTTAGAGCAAGAAATTAAAGCACGTCAAAACCAAGAATTAGCCAAAGTACAAAAGCTAATCATTGATACTATCCAATCTGTAGCTAAAAACGGTAAGTTTGATGAAGTTAAAGTAAAAGATACGACAATTTACTTTAACCCTGATAAAGTAACCGACCTTTCTAGCAAGGTTGTTGAAGCAGTTAGCAAAAAGTAATGACAAAACAATATACCCTCGCCCAAATTAGCGAATTTTTAGACGCATCCCTTGACGGGGATGCGTCTCATTGTATTGAGAAGATAGCAACTTTAGCGAATGCTAAAGAAACCGATATCGCTTTTTTGGCAAATAAAAAGTACCGTGCTCAGCTTGATGAAACTCAAGCGGGCGCAGTGATTATTTCTGAAAAAGAAGCCGCACTTTTCTCTGGCAATAAAGTAATCGTAAAAGACGCTTATATCGCTTACGCAAAACTCGCACAAATGATGGATACTACGCCGGCATGTGCCAATGGTATTCACCCGAGTGCTGTTATAGATGAAAATGCGCAGCTCGGTGAAAACGTCAGTGTCGCTGCAAATGCGGTTATTTCAGCGGGTGTTGTGCTTGGTGATAATGTACAAATTGGCGCAGGGTGCTTTGTTGGTGAAAATACTAAAATAGGACAGGGCACAAAGCTTTGGGCTAATGTCAGTGTTTATCATGATGTTGAGATTGGAGAACATTGTTTATTCCAATCTGGTGCGGTCATTGGCAGCGATGGTTTTGGTTATGCCAATGAGGCTGGTAAATGGGTGAAAATTCCACAGCTAGGCAGAGTGGTTATTGGCGACCGCGTTGAGATTGGTGCGAGCACAACCATCGACCGTGGCGCTTTAGATGACACCATCATCCATGACGATGTGATTTTAGATAACCAAATTCAAATCGCACACAATGTTGAAATTGGTCAAGGTAGTGCAATGGCAGCTTGTTCAGTTATCGCGGGCAGTACAACTGTTGGTAAATATTGCCAAATTGCAGGTCTTGTAGGTATCAACGGCCATATTGATATTTGTGATGGTGTAATGCTGACCGGCATGACCATGGTGACGAAGTCAATCACCGAGCCGGGTGCATATTCTTCAGGTATGCCACACACCACTAACAAAGAATGGCGTCGTAACATGGCGCATTTTAGAAATTTATCTGATTTTAAAGAGCGTATTAAAGAGTTAGAAACACGCTCATCTCAAAAAACAGTTGATGAATAAGGATACTATTTTGGCTAACGAATTAAACAGTTTTGATGTTCAAGAAATCATGCGTTTATTACCACACCGTTACCCTATGCTTTTGGTAGATAAAGTGGTCGATTTTCAGCCGGGTGATTACTTGCATGCGGTAAAAAATGTTACCGTGAATGAGCCAATTTTTACGGGTCACTTTCCTGACCAAAAAATCTTCCCAGGTGTACTTATTTTAGAAGCTATGGCACAAGCAACTGGCTTATTAGGTTTCAAAACAGTGCAAAATACTGGCGACAACGAGCTATACTTGTTTGCAGGCGTTGATAATGCACGTTTTAAACAGCCTGTAGTACCAGGCGACCAAATGCATATTCACGTTAAGTTTGAAAAAGAGCGTCGTAATATTTGGCGTTTTTCAGCAGAAGCAAAAGTAGATGGTAAGGTTGTGTGTAGCGCAGACCTTATGTGTGCAAGAAGAGAGTTTTAATGTTAATTCATCCTACTGCAGTTATTGAACCAGGCGCCCAACTTGGCGAAAACGTTAAAGTAGGGCCTTACAGCTACATTGGTAATGATGTTGTTATCGGAGATAACACGATTATTGAATCTCACGTAGTTGTTAAAGGGCCTTCGACGATTGGTAAAGGTAATCACTTTTATCAGTTTGCGTCTATCGGAGAAGCCTGCCAAGACAAAAAGTACAAGGATGAACCAACTCAATTAATCATGGGCGACAACAATATTGTTCGAGAATGTGCGACGATACACCGGGGTACCATTCAAGATCAAGGCGTGACTAAAATAGGTAGTAACAACTTATTTATGGCTTACACGCACATTGCTCATGATGCAGTGATTGGTAATAATGTCATTTTTTCAAATGGCGCAAGTGTAGCTGGTCACGTTCATGTAGGTGATTGGGCTATTCTAGCTGGTAATACGGGTGTACATCAGTTCTGTAAAATTGGTGCGCACGCATTTATTGGTATGTACTCAGGTGTGAGTAAAGACGTTCCACCTTTTGTTACAACGACAGGTATGCCAGCAAAACCTGCAGCAGTGAATACTGAGGGTATGAAGCGCCGTGGGTTTGAAAGCGATGAAATTATGGCGGTTCGTAGAGCGTATAAAGCACTTTATAGAAAGGGCTTAACGCTAGATGAAGCTGTGGCTTCGTTGGCTGACGATGCGAAGCAGTTTGCAGCAGTGCAAAGCATGATTGATTTCTTAGACACGTCTGAGCGCGGCATCATTCGCTAGCCTCTGCGGTTTATTTAAAGCATGTACAAACGCCATACAATTTAACGTGTATGGCGTTTTTATTTAAAAAGAATTAGAACATGACGACAAATACACAGCCAATCACGATTGGTGTTGTCGCGGGCGAGTTGTCCGGCGATATTTTGGGTGCAGGCTTAATCAAAGCGTTGAAAGTACATTATCCTAATGCACGTTTTATCGGCATTGCAGGCCCTAAAATGCAGGCTGAAGGCTGTGAGAGTTTATTCGATATGGAAGAGCTCTCAGTGATGGGGCTAGTCGAAGTTTTAGGACGCTTACCTCGTTTACTGAAAATCAGAAAACAGCTCGTTCAGCATTTTATAGATAACCCACCTGATGTTTATGTGGGTATTGATGCACCAGACTTTAACCTTCGTGTAGAAAAGCCTTTAAAAGCGGCTGGTATTAAAACAGTGCAATACGTGAGCCCTTCAGTGTGGGCTTGGCGTCAAAAGCGTATCTTTAATATTGCAGAAGCAACCAGTTTGGTTTTGTCGTTATTGCCATTTGAAAAAGCTTTCTATGACAAGCATGAAGTACCGTGTACGTTTGTCGGCCACACTTTAGCAGATGACATTCCACTTGAAACCGATACTAATGCGGCAAGGACTAAGTTAAACCTTTCTGCTGAAGATACGGTTTTAGCGCTGCTTCCAGGCAGTCGCGGCTCTGAGGTTGGCTTATTAAGCGAGACGTATCTGCAAACCGCTCAAAAGCTGCAAGAGCGTATTCCTGAATTAAAAGTTATCGTGCCTTTAGTAAACAATAAACGCAAAGCGCAATTCACTGATATAAAAGAAAAAGCTGCCCCAAATCTAAAAGTTCAACTGTTAGATGGCCAATCTAGCGAAGCGATGACCGCAGCAAACGCCGTATTACTCGCCTCAGGTACTGCGACACTTGAAGCCATGCTATATAAGAAGCCTATGGTGGTCGGGTATAAGTTTAAGCCTGTGAGTTATTGGATCTTCAAAAACTTTTTTACTTTCAATATTAAGTATTTCTCTCTGCCAAATTTATTGGCTGATGCGCCCTTAGTGCCTGAATTTTTACAAGATGAATGTAATAGCGATGCGCTAGCCGATGCACTCTTTCCGATGCTAAAAGGCGATAGCCAAGCATTGATTGATAAATTTTACGATATTCATAACAACATTCGACTTGATGCCAGCAAACAAGCGGCTCTAGCAGTTAAGGAGCTTATAAATGCAAATTGAACGACCAAATGTTAAATATATTGCCGGTGTTGACGAAGTTGGCCGTGGCCCACTAGTAGGTGATGTTGTCACCGCTGCGGTTATTTTAGATCCGAGTAAGCCCATTGAAGGCCTTGCAGATTCTAAAAAGCTCTCAGAAAAAAAACGTAATGCGCTCGCTGAAGAAATTAAAGAGAAAGCACTTTGCTATCACATTGCCCGTGCCAGTGTGGCTGAAATTGACGAGCTGAATATCTTACATGCCACTATGCTTGCTATGAGCCGTGCCGTTGAGGGCCTGATTATTCAGCCTGAATTTGTATTTGTAGATGGCAACCGTTTACCAAAACTTAGCATGGCAGCGCAGAGTGTAGTGAAAGGCGATAGTTTAGTGGAAGAGATCAGTGCAGCGTCAATTTTAGCAAAAGTCGCACGTGACCAAGAAATGCTAGAGCTTGATGCACAATACCCAGAATATGGCTTTGCAGGTCATAAAGGCTATCCAACTAAAGCGCATTTTGCAGCTCTAGAGCAATACGGTGCAACGCCACACCATCGCACGTCGTTTAAGCCTGTACAGCGAATTTTGCAAAGTAAGGAGCAGTAATGCCAGCACCGCAGTTTGTTCATTTACGTGTTCACAGTGACTTCTCTATGGTTGATGGCTTGGCAAAGACCAAGCCGATTGTTGCGCGAGCACAAGAGTTAGCGCTTCCAGCTTTTGCTATTACTGATCAAATGAACTTATGTGGCCTTGTACGTTTTTATGGCGGGGCACATGGTGCAGGTATTAAGCCCATTGTCGGGGCAGATATTTGGCTTAAAAGTGATGAGTTTCCTGAAGAGCCATGCCGTTTGGTGGTACTAGCCAAAAATAACGATGGCTATAAAAACCTGACTTTACTTATTTCGAGAGCCTATCAGCGTGGCCATGTCTTCCATCGCCCTGTGGTTGATAAACAATGGCTTGTTGAGCACAAAGAAGGCTTAATTTTACTTTCTGGTGGTAAAGACGGCGATGTAGGTAAAGCGCTATTAAAGCATAATCATCAGTTGGCATTAGATACGGTTGCTTTTTATGAAGAACACTTCAAAGATCATTTCTATCTTGAGCTGATCCGAACGGGTCGTGCAGACGAAGAAGATTACTTACATGAAGCGGTAAAACTGGCTGAGCAACGTGACTTGCCAGTTGTTGCCACCAATGAAGTGGTGTTTCTACATGAACACGATTTTGATGCGCATGAAATTCGCGTTGCGATTCACGATGGTTACACGCTTGAAGACAAACGTCGTCCAAAACGATTCTCAAAAGAGCAGTATTTAAAAACGCCTGAGCAAATGATTGATTTGTTCAGTGATATTCCTGAAGCGCTCGAGAACACGGTTGAAATTGCAAAACGCTGTAATGTGACCGTGCAGCTTGGGACTTATTTCTTACCTGATTACCCGACTGGTGATTTAAAAATCGATGACTTCTTGGTTAAGGTCTCAGAAGACGGCCTTGAAGAGCGTTTGCAGTTCTTATTCCCTGACGAAGACGATCGTAAAGAAAAACGCGTTGAGTATGATGAACGTCTTAAAATCGAACTCGACGTTATCAACCAAATGGGATTCCCAGGTTACTTCTTGATCGTAATGGAGTTCATCCAGTGGAGTAAAGATAACAATATTCCAGTAGGGCCTGGGCGTGGTTCGGGTGCCGGCTCATTAGTGGCTTATGCACTGAAGATCACAGACCTTGATCCACTTGAATTCGACCTACTATTCGAGCGATTCTTAAACCCTGAACGTATCTCGATGCCCGACTTCGACGTCGACTTCTGTATGGATAGACGAGACGAGGTAATCGACCACGTAGCTAAGTTATATGGCCGGGATGCGGTATCTCAGATCATCACTTTCGGTACTATGGCCGCAAAAGCAGTAATACGTGACGTAGGTCGTGTACTTGGTCACCCGTATGGTTTCGTTGACCGTATATCAAAGTTAGTACCACCAGATCCAGGTATGACCCTAGCCAAAGCCTTTGATGTAGAGCCGCGTCTACCAGAAGCTTATGATGGTGATGAAGAAGTAAAAGATCTGATTGACATGTGCCGCATCCTTGAAGGATGTACACGTAACGCCGGTAAGCACGCCGGTGGTGTTGTTATCTCGCCAACCACCATTACTGACTTCGCCGCGTTGTATTGCGATGAAGAAGGTAAGTTCCCGGTTACACAATTTGATAAGAACGACGTTGAAACTGCGGGCTTGGTTAAGTTTGACTTCTTAGGTCTAAGAACACTGACAATCTTGCAGTGGGCGCTAGATATGACCAACGAGCGTCTTGATCGTGAAGGCAAGCCGCATGTCGATATTAATGCCATCCCGCTTGATGACAAGCCGAGTATTGAGCTTTTACTTCGCGCCGAAACCACCGCAGTGTTCCAGCTTGAATCACGCGGTATGAAAGACCTAATTCGTCGTCTTAAACCCGACTGCTTTGAAGATATGATCGCACTGGTAGCCCTGTTCCGACCGGGTCCTCTGCAATCGGGCATGGTAGATAACTTCATCGACCGTAAGCACGGCCGGGAAGACATTTCATATCCTGATGCACAGTATCAGCACGATAGTTTGCAACCTATTCTAGAGCCAACCTACGGGATCATCCTCTATCAGGAGCAGGTAATGCAAATAGCGCAGGTGCTAGCGGGTTATACGCTAGGTGGCGCTGACATGCTTCGTCGTGCGATGGGTAAGAAAAAGCCTGAAGAAATGGCGAAACAGCGTTCAACCTTCGAAGAGGGTGCCGTGAATAACGGCGTCGATGGCGAGCTCGCCATGAAGATCTTCGACTTGGTAGAAAAGTTCGCAGGTTACGGCTTTAACAAATCTCACTCAGCAGCCTATGCACTGGTTTCATATCAAACGCTTTGGATGAAAACCCATTATCCAGCCGAGTTTATGGCTGCGGTAATGTCGGCGGATATGGATAACACCGATAAAATCGTTACCCTGGTTGATGAGTGTGAAAACATGAAGTTGGCCTTATTACCGCCTAACGTCAATGAAGGCTTATATAAGTTTACCGTAAACTTGAAAGGCGAAATTGTTTACGGTATCGGTGCGATTAAAGGGGTAGGTGAAGGCCCGGTTGAAGCTATTCTAGAAGCACGTGAACAAGGTGGTGAGTTTAAAGACTTATTCGATTTCTGCGCTCGTGTTGATTTAAAGCGTTTAAATAAGCGTGTGGTTGAAAAGCTGATTTATGCAGGTGCTCTAGATAAACTTGGGCCTGAGCAAAATCAAGCTGGCCGTTCAATCCTAATCGCTAGTCTACCTGCTGCTATGAAAGCTGCCGAACAGCATCATAAAGCAGAAGCGATTGGTCAAAGTGATCTATTTGGCTTACTTGCGACTGAGCCAGATGAAGTGGAGCAAGCATTTGAAACTGCTTTGCCTATGCCAGACAAAGAGTGGCTAAACGGTGAGAAAGAAACCTTAGGCTTATATTTAACGGGTCACCCAATAAATCAGTATCGTAAAGAGTTAAAACACTATACATCCGGTAAACTCGTTGACTTACAGCCCACTAACCGAGATGTTAGCTCTACGGCTGCTGGTTTGGTGATTAATGCAAGAACGCTGATTAATAAACGAAATCAACGTTGGGGTTTAATAACTTTAGATGACAAAAGTGCCCGAATTGATGTACGCTTATTTCCTGAACAGTACGAAACTTATCAAGAATTGCTGCAAATTAACCAAATCTTGGTAATATCTGGACAGGTCAGCTTTGATAACTTCTCTGGTGGCATTACAATGACAGCCAGAGACGTGTGTACCATAGCTCAGGCGCGTGAAAAACGCATCAGAGCGATAAAAATGACTCTAAATATGGTGCAAATTGACGCGAACTTCTTCGATAACTTACGAAAAGTCTTAGAACCTTATAAATTCGGTACTTGCGAAGTTAAGGTTCAATATCAGCGTCCTGATGCGTTAGCAGAACTAACGTTAGGTACAGAATGGTGTGTGACGCCAACAGATGATCTAATAACGCGATTATCTCAGTTAGCGGCACAAGATATAGAATTAGAATTTAATTAATTAGGTTGTAGAGCATGAGCCTCAATTATCTTGATTTTGAGCTTCCAATTGCTGAATTAGAAGCAAAAATTAAAGAATTACAAAATGTTAGCCGTTCAGGCAGTTTAGACCTGAGCTTAGAAGAAGAAATTTCTCGTTTAAAAGAAAAGAACGTTGAGCTAACTGAAAAAGTATTCTCTGAATTAGGTGCATGGCAGGTTTCTCAACTTGCACGTCACCCGTTACGTCCATATGCACGTGATTACATCGAGCGCATTTTTACTGAGTTTGACGAATTTGCGGGTGACCGTACTTTCGCAAACGACCCTGCCATTTTAGGTGGTGTTGCACGTTTAGACGGTAAGCCTGTTATGGTTATCGGTCAGCAAAAAGGTCGTGATACAGCAGAAAAAATTAAGCGTAACTTCGGTATGCCTAAGCCAGAAGGTTATCGTAAAGCCCTTCGTTTAATGGAAATGGCTGAGCGTTTTAAAATGCCAATTATCACTTTCATCGACACGCCGGGTGCTTACCCTGGTGTTGGTGCTGAAGAGCGTGGCCAAAGTGAAGCAATTGCACGTAACCTAAAAGTAATGGCTGCGTTAAAAGTACCAACAATTTGTACGGTTATCGGTGAAGGTGGTTCAGGTGGTGCACTTGCCATTGGTGTTGGCGACCGTGTAAACATGCTTCAGTACAGCACGTACTCTGTTATCTCTCCTGAAGGTTGTGCGTCAATTCTTTGGAAGAGTGCTGAAAAAGCGCCACTTGCTGCAGAAGCCATGGGTGTATCGGCAACGCGAGTTAAAGAGCTAGACCTGATCAACAACATCATTGATGAGCCACTAGGTGGTGCGCATCGTAACTATGATGAGATGGCTAAAAACTTAAAAGCTCAACTTAACCGTGACCTTGCTGAACTAACAGCATTAAGCACAGAAGATATGCTTGAGCAGCGTTACAAGCGACTCATGTCGTTTGGTTACTGCTAAACTTAAGCTTTTGAAAAAAGCCGCATTATGCGGCTTTTTTGCGTTTTAGAGTTATGATACCAATCCGCTTAATTAAGCGGTCTATTTTAAGGCAAGAAAAACTAGTCGATAACGAGGCGGAAATTTTGCTATTTAGTTGTTCTAAATGAGAAGTTTTCAACGAAGTTAGCGTCAGTTTTAGTCCCTCAAAATGATTGAGTATTATTGAGTATTGGTATGATACAAACCACTTTATTTAAACAGTTTAAAACAGCATTAGAGCCCAAATTGCATTTAGGCTCAGGCCTAACGGTGGCACTTTCGGGTGGAGCCGACTCTGTTGTGTTATTACATTTGTGTAAGACCTACCTTGAGAGTCTAGATGCAAATCAGTCTATTCTAGTCGAAGCTATTTACGTAAATCATGGTTTATCTGAAAACGCTCAAGACTGGCAGAAGTTCTGCGAGCAGCTTTGTCTATCTCTGAATATTCCTTTTAAAACCAAGCGCGTGAATGTTCAGCCAAAAGCGAGACAATCCCTTGAAGCAATTGCACGAGATGCGCGCTATCAGGCACTTGATGAGCTAGCAGAGCAGGGCAGCCTAATTTTATTAGGTCAGCATGCGGACGATCAGTTAGAAACCTTCTTATTGCGACTCAAGCGTGGTTCTGGCCTTACAGGGCTCAGTGCAATGCATGACGAAGTGCGTTTATCATCTGGGCGGCAGTGTATTAGGCCTCTTTTGAACATCTCACGAGAAGACATTGAAGCATTTGCTCGCACTTTTTCTTTAGCGCATATCGAAGATGAGTCGAATCAAGATGATAAATTCGACCGCAATTTTTTACGTAACCAAATTATTCCGCCGCTTAAAAAACGCTTTAATGGTTTTTTAAAAAGTACGCTGCGCAGTATTGAGCTGTTACAGCAGCAGCAAGCCTTAATTGACGAAATAAGCCAAGCGGATTTGTTGCTCTGTGCAGATAAAAACGATGTGCCTGCCACACTAAAACTCAATGAGTTAAAGCAGTTTAGTGCGCTTAGGCAGAGCAATGTTGTGAGAGCATGGTTAAGTGACTTAGGTGTAGTCATGCCTTCAAAAGCGCAAATGTCACAGATATTAACGCAAAGCCTAGAAAGTCGTGAAGATGCACAAATGCAAGTGCAGTTATCGAAAGGGGCGATCAGACGTTACAGAGAAAAGTTATATTTTGATGCGCAGGACGGCACTCCAAATAACGTCGAAAACATCGAAAGCACAATACTAGTCTTAAATGATAAAACGACGTTAAAACGCGAGTCTGGTGGATTACTAAGACAGCCTTTTGAGAATGAGCGTGTTTCTATCCGTTTTGGACTGTTAAAGTCACAAATAAAACCATATAAGAAAGTACGGAGTAATACGTTAAAATATTGGCTTAAAGAATTAAAAGTCCCCACATGGCAGCGAGATAATATCCCCTTAGTGTTTTACGACGACAACCTTGTACAGGTTGTGGGTCATTTTGTATCTGCTGACTATATCAGTGAGGGTAGCGGTATTTCTTGGGAGTTAACCTAATATGCAACAGAGAGAAGTTGGACAGTCACTGGCACAAAAGTCACCTATCGGCATGGTATTTACTTTGTTACTTTTTATTCCTTTGGCTGTAAATAGCGAACTAATACTTGGTAATTTAATCTCAGCGATAGCACTTGGTATGGTGACAGTGATTTTATTGTTGAGTTATTGGCATGGTAAAGGTGGTAGCTTTTTTATTTTCGCGCTTTTAATGCCATTGATTTTAGTTGTGATTGCTGAGTTACCGAGTTTTGTTGCATTGGCGTGGCTGATCAATGCTTTTTTCTTTGGTGCTTCGAGTTGTTTGTTCGCTTATTTATTGTGGAGCAAATCAAAGAAATAGAAAGGGTGTAAGAGCCAAAGCAAGTTAGGGGCTTGCTTTGGCGAATTGTTTAGATAGCGCGAGCGCAGTTCCTGCCTGCTGCTTTCGCTTTATATAAGCCTTTATCGGCTCTTGCAAAAATATTATCTTCGCAGTCTGCATTGTCGGCTAACGTGAAGCCAATACTGGTCGTTACTGCATATTTAGCCATCAGATCGCAGTGCTCGACAGACGCCATAATACGTTCTGCAATCAACTTATTAGTAACAAATTCTGGATCATCAATCAGAATTGCAAACTCATCTCCGCCGAAACGATATACACTGTCGGTCGCTCTAATAGAGGCTTTCAAAATATTTGAAAACTCAATAAGCACGTCATCACCCGCTTTGTGACCAAAGTTATCATTCACTTGTTTAAAGTTGTCTAAATCAAGCAGCATCAAACTAAATTTACGTTGATGGCGACGTCCGTTTTCAATCTTCTGAACGAGATTGTCATTAAATTGGCTGCGGTTATATAAACCAGTTAATGAGTCTTTGGTTGCCAGTTGTAAAACACGTTGATACATCAATGCGTTTCGCAATGGGTAAGCTAAAACTTGGTGTATAGATTGCAGCTTGCTTTTAATGGCAGGGCTCAACTGGTATTGGCAAAAGTACACCAGCTTACCTAAATGCTCGCCATTGAGGTCTAAATCAAAACTAAAAGGTGTGTACTGTTTATCACTGTCTTTTAACTGAAAAGCGCCTAATGCGGTGTGAAACTGTAGTCCAGACAATTTGATGATACGTTCTGCATGCTCTGCATAAATGGCTAGCAGCTCTTCTATATCAAGTGTCGTTTGCAGCTTTTCAACCAGACGATGAGCAAACATTGGCTCTTGATTAATATATTGCTCGGTATTAAACGGCAAATAGTCGCCGCGTGTCGTTAACCTTTGCGTCAGAATATGGACGTTTTCCATTAGTTAGAACCCCTAATTATCATAACTGAGTTCATACAAGCTAATTTTATGCCAAATTTTTAAACTGGCTGAAAAACAATCGCTTGCTATAGTTAATTAAAGTCGAATTATAAACATCAATAAAATTGACTCTCTGGAGGTCATTTGCAGAGCATTTATAGTCAAGTTTTTGCCTTATTACTTGCCGCAATGATTTTGGTTTGGTTGTTCAAGCGCATTGGCTTGCCGGCAATTTTAGCTTATTTAGTTACAGGGGTACTGGCGAGTAGTCCGAGTATTGGCTGGATGAGTATGAGCGATGAGATGCACTTTATTGCTGAGCTCGGCATCGTCTTTTTATTATTTAGTCTTGGCTTAGAGTTTTCAGTACCTAAGTTGATGGCAATGCGTAACTTGGTGTTTGGGCTTGGCAGTCTTCAAGTAATAGTAACAATTCTAGTCGCTATCCCGATTGTGAAGTTTTTTGGTTATGGCTGGCTGAGTGCTTTTACAATCGGCAGTATCATGACTTTATCTTCGACGGCTGTAGTTGTCAAAATCCTCAAAGAGAATGCTGCGTTAAACCAGCGGCGAGGTCAGCTCTCTGTCGGTATTCTTCTATTTCAAGATATAGCTGTTGTTCCACTTCTAATTTGTATTCCTTTATTTGCTGAAGCCGATAATCAAATGTTGGCAAGCACATTGGCGATAGCCTTAGCGAAAGGCGCGTTTGTCTGTATTTTGCTGTGGGCCATTGGCAAATGGGTGTTGCCACTGGTCTTTAATGAAGTGGCACAAGTCAGAACCGATGAATTATTTGTGCTGTCTACTTTAGTGGTTGCTTTGTGTGCGGCTGGCCTGACTTACTTATTTGGTTTGTCTATGGCACTGGGCGCGTTTTTAGCAGGCATGATGTTAGGTGAAAGTCAGTATCGACATCAATTAGAAGCTGAGATCCGGCCTTTTAGAGACATATTAATGGGGCTGTTTTTTGTCACTGTTGGTATGCAGCTCAATGTCGGCTTTGTTATTGAAATGTTTTGGTATATTTGTGCTGCCTTAGTGGTTTTATTTGTATTGAAGCTACTACTTATTTGGGGCTGTGCGCAATTAATTGGAGAGCGTAAAAAAGATGCTATTGCATCCGGCATATTGCTTTGGCAGATGGGGGAGTTTGGTTTTGTGCTTATCGCGTTGGCTTCAACACATCAATTAATGGCTTCAACGACCGCATCATTTTTAATCGCGCTGGGTGTGTTTTCAATGGCACTCACACCATATTTAATCGGTCAAACAGACCGTATTTTGAGCGTGTTAAATATCGATAGCGAACAGGGTAACGAACAATTTCAAAAAACGTTCGGCAGTCATAATTTAAATGGCCATGTTCTAATTCTTGGGTATGGACGGGTAGGACAAACCATTACGCGTTTTTTAAAACCTGAAGCCATTCCCTATGTTGCCATTGAGCGAAATCCACTTCTTGTACAAGAGGCACAAAACGCGGGAGAACCTGTTTTATTTGGGCATGCTGCGCAAAATACCATTTTAAAATCAGCCAAAGTTGAACAGGCTAAGCTGGTGATAGTCACTATGTCTGACTTTGAACAAAATCAACCTGTGATAGATGCGATAAAAAGAGTCGCGCCGGGTGTCTCAATTATTGTTCGTGCCACAGATGATATACACCTTGAAGACTTTAAAAAGATGGGGGTGGCAGAAGTTGTGCCTGAAGCACTTGAAGCAAGTTTAATGCTTATTTCTCACGTACTGCATATGTCTGGCGTGCCGATGCGCCGTATATTACGCCGAGTAAGCCAAGAGCGTGAAAATCGTTATGAGTTTCTCCATGGCTTTTTTACCGACGGCTCAGTGGAGCAAAATAGCGAGCCTTTAGAGCGTTTAGAATATCTGCATGCGATTGCCCTGCCAGAATCAGCCTTTGCCATTGATAAACAAATAGCGCAGTTGAATTTAAACAAACAGCGAGTCGTGATCACCGCATTAAGAAGAGACGGGCAAGAAATTGAATCTCCTGACGACGACGTCATATTGCAAGCAAACGACATTCTATTGCTAAAAGGTAAGCCCAGACGCGTAGAGCGAGCAGAGCAATTCTTGCTAGAGGGGTTGTCATAAAGCGAGGTTTGCTGATGCTTTTTAAAGCGTTAATAGAGCTAAGTGCAAGCCTAATTAAGCTCTAGAAAGTCTCTAATTTCATCGAGCCTATCTAGCCCATCTTGATAACCAAATTCAATGAGCCTTCGGGTATAGGCTTTCTCAAACATTAAGTAACTCGCTAAGCTCGACTCCGAGTGCTTTTTGATACCAATCGAACGTAATAACATTCTGACTGCCAGTGGCATATGTTCATAGCATTCGGTCGCTATTTCATTAAAGTTTTGCGTCGGGTTAATGACGAGTGTTGAAACTTGTTTTAGCTCTTTGTGTTTATTCTTTGAGTTAGAAGGCAGTAAACCTATGGTTCGGTTAACTCGTTCTAAACGTTCTAAATCTGATTGTAGCGTGTCAGCAAAAACGCTATCTAGCAAGTGGCCAGCAACCGTAGATACACCAGGGAAATGAGGTTCGTAACCTATGGCGCGTTGGCGTTTTGGTTGCTCAACACCAATTATAAATATTTTATCGGCACCTAAATGAATTGACGGGCTAAGAGGTGAGAGCTGGTGGATAGAGCCGTCACCATAGTAGTGGTGCTTCACTCTAACACTGGGGAAAACCATAGGGATCGCACTTGAGGCCATGAGTAGGTCTAAGGTGATTTGCCCTGCGACACCTTCTCTTTTGGCGCGTTGCCAAGGGGCAGCATTATTCGACTGAAAGACAGCCACTGACTTTCCGGTTGAATAACTTGATACCGTAACAGACACCGCCTCTAAGTATTTTCTATGTAAGTTTCTATCAATGCGAGATAAATCTAAAACATCATCAAGCAATGCTCGAAGCGGAGAGTTGTCTAATAGGCTGGCGGGCGGGTGATTTAAATAGTCAGATTGAAAGCTACGCATCATATTGCCAAGAATATAACTCGACGCGCCAGTGAAAGAGCTCTTATAGACCATATGAGTATGAAACTGGCGCCATACCCATTCTATTTTGCGTACCGCCAAGTGCATACATGAAGCGTAACACGCCATCGCAGCAGAGTTAATTGCGCCCGCAGAGGTACCATTAATAATTTGAAAAGGAATTTTGGCATTACGAGGCATACTCAAAGCCAATGCTTTTAACACGCCAACTTGGTAGGCAGCTCTTGCACCACCACCGGTCAGAAGCAAAGCCATTTTTGAATGCTGAGTATTTTGCGGTTTTTTTTCCATATTCGCCCTTAATTATTATGAACTTTTTGCTGCGAATGCCATCAGTTACCGTATATCACTTGCAACAATCACTCAGTGATATATCTTTACTTTATAACTAATTATAGAATATTCAACGGAATATTGTGTTCAGCCATTAAACGGAGCAAACATGTCAGAACAACCTTCTTCAAAGCCTTCCCAAACCCAGCTGCTATTTGCAGCCGTTGTTGTTATGGCGTTAATCGTCGTTGCTGTTTTTATTCTTTCAAGCAAATCTGAACAGCCTGTAGAAAATGAAAAGTTCAAGCAAGACGTCGTCGTGCCTGCCGCAGAACCGGTAAAACCAGTCAATACGGCGCAAAGTCAACCAGAGCCTGAGCCAGAACCTGAGGTTGTAGAAACATATGAACCTGAACCGCAGCCAGAGCCGACCCCTGAGCCTGTTGCAGAGCGAATCGTTGAAGCAAAGCCTGCTGAGCCTCAGCTTCCATCGTTGGATGAGAGTGATGCAGAAGTGAAACAAAGCTTAGGTGAATACCTCACTGAGCAATCTTTAGGTTTGTTAGTGACTGAAGATATGGTGCGCAGAACCGTTGTATTTGTAGATAACTTAGCGCAAGGCAAGCTTGCGAAAAAGCATGCGCCAGTGAGTGCACCGGTTGATAAGTTTATGGCGCTTGAGTCAGACATCATCATTACAGATCCAAATAGCTTTGAGCGTTATACACCTTATGTCGATATGCTAACGCAGATGAGCAATGCGCAAATCGTACGTGTGTATAAAAAGTTTCAGCCACTTATTTTTGAAGCCTATGAAGAAATTGGCTATGAGGGCGAAGACTTTAATTACACTTTAAATGAAGCGATCATTGAGCTTTTAGACACGCCAATTCCAGAAACAAGCTTGCCACTTATTAAAGATTCGGTGACTTATAGCTATGCATATCCAGAGTGGGAAAAGTTATCAGATGCGCAAAAGCAGTTCTTACGTATGGGTCCTGCTAACATGAAACGTGTTAAGACTAAGCTTGAAGCTGTGAAGAAGTCATTAGCAAATTAATCTCGCCATATTTTAAACCGATTGTTTAAGCATTAGGCAATCGGTTTAATTAATTCAGTTTTTCCTTGAATCTAAAGCACATAATAGAGATAATCCTTCCCGCGCCTAACAAGGCCCACTATGGTGGTCTTATTGGTCCTCTCGCAACAATAGTTCGTGAACCTGGTCAGGTCCGGAAGGAAGCAGCCACAGCGAATGACTTGTGTGCCGGGATGTGGCTGGTAAGACTACCACCCAATCCTTCAAAGATTTCAAATTTATACTCCCAAAAAAATAATATACTTTTCTTTCCTTAGCTAATCGAAGCCGTTTATATTCATTCTTAAATTAAACCAATGTCCTTATTTACTATTTAGCTGAGCTTCTAAGAGAGAAAATAGTGGTGAGTCGCTCTAACACTATTTTGGATAAAACGTGTTAGAGACTAATGGTAGCTTTATGAAATCGCTGCCGTTAAAAACGATTTTATGCCTCACCACAAGGTAAGCTCGCTTTTCTAATGCGTGAATGACTCGCTTGTTTAAAATAAAGCTGATTAGCTATATCGCGCTCGTTATTCCAATATCATCCAAGATGATAGTTACATCTCTCGTCGGTTCAAAAATAAAGACAAGCTCTAATTCGCTTTCGGCACTGATTGGCTTATTCAATTCAATAGGGAGCGTAAAGGTTTGCAAAACTGGCTCCGTTGGCGCATATCTCACACCACCTTTTTCCAATTCAGAGAAGTCAGAAATTAACAAAGGCGAGACACTGCCAGATGCGGCTAAACTTTTTTTAAACATAACATCAGACTTATTAAGTAGCTCTACCTTGGTATCAGATAACAAATTGTATGATCCACATTCTTCGCCTTCTCCTGAATCAGCTCTAGCCAGTGAGAAGCTTAGGTAGGGTTTTCCTTTACTATTTTGCTGAAACAACTCAGTACCTGCGAACTTAATGCTCACCCGTGTTTCAACTTGTTTCTTAAGTTGAACCTTCAATACATTATTAGAGGTTTTAGTGCCGTTTCTTAGACGCTCTGAGTCTATGTCGATTGGCACTTCTTCTAATTTTTTACCAGATAGGGCTTTAACGGTGCTTTCTTTTTCAGCGTCACCCTCAAAGTCTTCTATAACTTTGAAATCAGATGTCATATGGCGACTGATATAAATATCGTCAGGAAGGCCAAACTCACTAGTCACAGGTTGTCTAAAAATTTTTCGATACGCTTTTTTGTTCGCCAATGTAGCTTCCAAAAAAGCTGAAACATACACTTTAGTTAACTTCTCTTGTTGTTTGGGGGTTAATAGCTTTGAATAAAAATCTTTGCTGCTTCCCCAATGGTAATCATCAGACATGTCTTGATTAAAGTTTATGTGGTTAGCACGATAAATATAAATGGACTGCTTTAATAAATCTTTATCAGCATCGAAGTGAGTGCGATGCCATTGTTGGCTACCAAGAAACTGATAAACATCTGCATCATGGCCTCCTTGTAACACTAAATAGTTAACATTTTTCAGGATATTTCTGCCATCGGCATGTTGATATTGCCCGTCCATTGGGGCTAATGCGACAACGGATTTAATGTTGAAACCAAACCCTGTTGATTCAGCACTATCAGGTAAAGTTTTCCATTGATTAAATGATGCAGCTAAAGCAACAGCCTCACCCCCTCTAGACATGCCTATTAAAGCGATATTCTCTAAATCTAGCTTGTTATAAAAAGCATGGACTTGCTCTGCATTCCATTTTTGTAGCAGTTTGATATGTTCAAGTAGTATCCAACCACGGGCACCATTTTCACCCCATAAACCATTCAAATACGTTTGATCTACTTGCACCACAAAATGCCCACGGCTGGCGAGTAACTCACCCAGATAATCAAACCCAGGCGCAGAATTTCCATGGACTAATAACACTAACGGCAGTGGCTGGGCTCCCAACGGAAGCCAAACTTTAGCCTGCAAAGGTAAATTACCACTTTTAAATTCGTGGTAAGCATTGTCTTCATATCCTTGGTTGCGAGAATAGTCTGAAAGAAAGCTCGGTAGGCTCACATTTGGAGCAATGACATCAGGTTTTGAGATAGCAAATAAAAAGGGTTGTTCGCCATAGTTCATTATTTTGTATTTATGTTCGCCCAGTTCAGCAGGATTAGGTAAACCTGTAAACGAACTATTTGGCTGACTATATCTTTCAATAACACACTCTAAAACATCTGAAGCGAATGTCGAAAAAGAGGCAGTAACTATGGATAGGATGGCAAAAAAACACGAAAAACGAGTAAGCATCAAAATTGTCCCTAATGTCAAAATTCAGCACGCGGTATTGTATATCAAATTGATCTTGCTATAAAAAAATACAGTTTTTTATAATTATGCTCTCTGAGACGCAAGTTGCTCAAAAAAGGTTTAAATTAGTGTTTGAATAAAAGCCTGAAGGTTGCACTTAAAGTAAAACACTAATACAGCGCTTATGGCCTACAACTTCTGTTTCTCGCTCAAAGCTGGCCTTTGCATGTTTGTGGTCACATACATTACTGAGGAAACAAGTTAGTACCAAAATCCGCTTCTGACATGGTGCCAATTCAGAGAAAGCCTCTTAAATAAATCACTTTTAGCTTCAAACATCATTGGTAATAAAACCTTAAAAACTACATAGCCTACTCGTTGAATTGCCCAAAACACTGGGTGGTTGTTTTCATTTTGACCCAAGAAAGAACGGTTTAGGCTAGCTTTAAAATTATCTTGGGAGGAAGAATAATAAGTGCAGATAGCTTTTACTGCTCAAACCCTAGACAAACATTAACTCGTGTAGATAAGGCTAGAGTGTTAAATATAGTCTTTACAGTTCAGAGCTTCAGTAAAATGGGACTTTTGATAAAAATCCAAATTTTTTAACTATTCCTGATTTTCGATATTTACAATGCCTGACTATTTCAAGTGGAGTCAACAAGTTGTTGATCCTTATAGATTAGCAATGTAATGTTAGCGAAAAAATAGAAAGGATTCCCGATTTTGTGCCGATAAAATCAGGTGTTTTTTCTTTGAAAAGGCTGTTAGCTTTACCTAGTTTACATCCGCAACATAAGGAACGTGATGAGCAAATTTAGACAATACTTAAAGAAATCTGTGGAAAATATCATTGCCCATGGAGATACGGATATTTTCCCTTTTCCTATTGAGAACCTTCTGTTTAATGATAAGCAAACTGAAACTATAGATTTATTAGAAAAGGTTCACTCTTCGTTTGAAGACTATTTATCTGAGTATCCTGTTTTACATGAAAAGGCATTGCAAGCTGTGGGTTACCATGGCTTCAGATATGGTACTCAAATAGACCCATTATGGAACGCATATTTCTTAGCTTTAGTTATATCCATCTCTGACGAGATTGAAACTGCGAGAATACCTACATCTAAAAAGAAGGTTTTCTCCTATCGATATAGCTACGACAAGGATAAAAAATATCTCTTCGACCGTGAATATAATTGGTCTGAATTTAACAAAAGAGCCATAGAATTGGCTAAGCAAAAACCTGTTGTTTTAAAATGCGACATTTCAAATTTTTATCCTAGCGTTTATCACCATAGAATTGAAAATGCTTTGCGTAAAGCAACAACAAACACTGAATCTGTAAAACGCATAGTTAAGCTGCTTTCAAAGATTTCTAAAGGAGTTTCTTATGGTCTTCCTGTTGGTGGACCAGCTGCTCGAATATTAAGCGAACTACTGTTAAATAGAGTAGATCGATTACTACTATCTGAAGGGATAGAGTTCTGTAGGTATGCAGATGATTATATAATCTTCACTGATTCTGTTGAAGAAGCATATGGTAACCTTATATATTTATGCGAAAAGTTAACCGAGAATGAAGGCTTAGCGATCCAAAAATCAAAAACTCAAATAATGACTTCGAGTGAGTTTTTGTCTCTATCAGAATTTGGAAATCCAAATGACTCCAATGAAGATAATATTCAAGCTGACAACTTTTTAAAACTAAGACTGTTTTATGACCCTTATTCTCCAACTGCGGATACCGATTATGATGACTTGAAAAGTGAGCTAGAAAAGTTTGATATTGTAGGTATGCTAGGTAAAGAAATTAGTAAAAGCCGTATTAATCAAGCTTTAACGAGAAGGCTTATAAACTCAATTAAATACCTTAGTCCGCAACAGCGAAAAGCAGCTATTTATTCCTTATTCGGCCAACGAGATGAAGCTAAATCCAATCTTGACGTTTTATATCCTGTTTTTCCATCAGTGATGTTGCTTTGCCGCTCAATTATTAGCGATCTTGATAATGACTCACGAGAACTAATCTTTGAAGATCTCCGAAATTTGTTAAATAACGAGTCATATATTACTAAGGTCCCAATAAACCTCATGTATGCCGTTAGAATTCTAGCCCATGACAAGTCAGAAGAAGCGGATTTTGCACTTATAAAAGCGTATAAGAACCAAGTAAACCCAGTTATTACCTCTGAAATCATACTTGCTATGGCACAACATGATTCAGATTATTGGATTTCGGATAAACTCAAATCATTTTCTTCACTTAGTAGGTGGGAAAAACGTTCGCTTTTAATATCTTCTTATATTTTGGGCGACGAAGGACAGCACTGGCGCGATAAAGTAAAAGGTGAACTTCCTGATATAGATACGTTATTGATTAAGTGGTTTAGTGAACGCTTTAATAGTAATGGTTGGGGAACACTTTTATGATTACTGTTACCCAGTTGTCTAGAAACTACCCATCAACATGGAGAAAAACCTTTCCATTTTTGAATAGATTAGTTAAAAAATGTAATCTTCAAAAAGAAACATTTGATGATGGTATTTTTTCTACATCGGAACCAACTAGACGTGCGCTAATAAATGAAACAGGTTTCTATCTATATAAAAAAATGATGGAAAGCCAAATTAATAAAACTAATGATTTAACTCAAGAAGTCATAACAGAGGTTGCAAATACAGCCTTCTCTTACATTAAAAATTTAGATTTTAATCCTGAACAGTTAGCTCCTTTGAGCGAAGAAGAAATTAATGAGTCTAAATTAATCGCAGGAAATCTGTTTCACTATTTCTTTTACTACGAGAAAGGTAAGTCAATTACGATATCTCCACATTTCTCAGGCTGTGGCTTAGTATCTGATTGCTATGGAGATATTTTAGCTGGTACTACGCTTTATGAAGTAAAGTCTGGAGAAAGAGATTTTAGAATTGCAGATTTAAAGCAAATTCTGATTTATTTAACTTTAAACTATTCCTTACACCAAAATAGTATTAATCAAATAGGCCTAATTAATCCTAGGTTAGGAAATTACATTGTTCTTTCAGTTAAAGACGCTATTGAATTAGCATCAGGTCAATCAACAGTTGACTGCTTCAATGAACTCATTAATTTTTTTGATTCACCTGACGATTTTAGGTAAAGCTAACAAGTTACTTAAAAGGACGCAAAACGCTTGGCTTGCGCTCCTTCGTCGCTAATTATAGCCAAGCATTTTTCGCCTATTAGTAAGGCTTTTGCTACTCACACCGAAATTTTATCTCAAGGATATATAGGAGTTATTTGTGAAATCACAACTTGAAAATTTATATAGGAGAGCAGGGATAACGAAAGAAAGTTGCTTTCAAGCAAATAGAAGACTTGAAAGGCATAATACTTTATCATTGTGGTCGCTCACTATCTTAGCTTTCAGCCTTATTGTTATTTCTCTTCTAACTCAGTTGTACGCACACAATAGTTTTATCGTTGAATATAGTCGCTTCCTAGGCTTTTCTATCACTTCTATATCAATATTTGCAATGGTTATTGCTGTTGTTGTTCAGAAAAGTAATTTCTCTTTAAAGGCTGATAAATTTAGAAGGCAAGCAATGGAAATTAATGAGCTTCGTTTATCATTTAAGCATTTGATTGATAAAGAAGATGACCTAGCAAGTAAACAAGATCTTTATGAATGCAACAGTAGTAAATACTCCCAAATTTTGAACAGAAATTTAGTTCATGACCAAATTGATTATTACGTATCTAGTAGTGAAGGAGTTGAACATAAATATTATTCGATTAAATTATTTATCACAGAGTTTTTAGGTTACATACTAACAATGCTTATCGCTATTTCTCTTTTATCATGGGCATGCTTCCAAACTTATAGTGCAACAATTACTGCAATAGGTAGCTAACAAAGCCGTTAAACCAAAAACGGAACAGCAGGCTTGTGCTCTTTCATCGCTAATTTTAGCCAGCTATTTTTTGCCCTTTACGGTAAACGTTATAGGGTAAGCAGTATAAGCGGTAATTTATAACTATGATAAATTTCATTCTTGGTAGTATTTCTCTCGGGGTTATATATTTACTCTCTGTACAGCAAAGTAACCTTCTTAAATAGATTCTATTTTCTGAATGATTTTCGAAATGTCTTCTGTACTTATAAAGCCTGGTACTGTTTCTCCATTGGCAAATAAAATAGTAGGGGTAGCACTAAAACCAAATTTTTGTGCCAAAGCTTTTTGAATGTTGAGGTTGTTGATGCATTCTGAAGTTACTTGATTATTCGTTTCAAAACGCCCCCTATGCATTGCGGAGTCCATCGCGGCTCGCGGGTTTGTGGCGCAAAGCGCATTCACGGTTTTATTGAAGGCTTTGCTACCAGCATTTCCTCTCGGCAACATGACATAATCGACACTGATACCTAGCTGGTTTAAGTCTTTTATTTGAGTGTGGAGTTTTCTGCAAAATGGGCAGTCGATATCGGTAAAAATAGTTATTTGATGTCGTTCTTCTTTTGCTGAGTAGGTGAGTAGTTTCTCCCGAGGAATAGATTTGAATAATGTTTGTCTATGTTGTTGGTTTGCTTTTTCAATCAGGTCTTCGCTTGTAGAGGTGTTGATCACTTTACCCCAAAACAAATGCTGCCCATCTTTGCTAGCAAGTAAGATTTGATTGTCGATTGTGACGCGCTCGAAATAGTCATTAAATGATGTGATTTCAAAGCTTGCCTTAGGACCAAGCAATCGATGTAGTTTTGCACTTAGAGCTGAGTTTGAATAACTGGGTGATTGATTGTCAGGTACCTCTTCAGATAGGGCGTTAGGGCTGATAAAGGATAAAGTGGCAATTGCTAAGATTGATAATTTATTAAATGCTTTCATTGGCTGCTCACAAGATTAGATAAGTGAATACCTTTATAAAGTGAGCTGCGCATTTTATGTCAGTATAAATGCCTCTAAGTTTCTATAATTATATATATTAGCATTATTATCATTAACTTATGCCTAGGCTATGAATTGTCTAAAGCCTATTAATTGGGCTGTATATTCAACATTTTTACACTCTCGTTTTGATGTCACAGAGTATTTTAGTTCTTTACAAAGTTGCGCATGTTCGCTTTTTTCTATTGTGTTTTCAGAGCTATTTGAAAGTGCCTGTTCACTGTCGATTTGCAGTCGTGCCTTTGAGTTAAGCGGTGTATCTTGCTGTTTATTGACTAAGGCGGCGATTTGCTGTTCGAACATGTGTGCACTGCAGCTTGCAAAACCAGCTTCTGCGGACTCTTTGCCTTGAATTGCAAAATCTAGCGCATCATTAAAGTTATTCTGAATTGCGGCGATCCTACTCAACAACGAAAACGCTTGTCCTCGATAATAGCTTTGTGATTCATTTTCTAGCACGAGTTCATGTGCTAATTGCTTAGCATGGGCTAGCTGTTGTTGACTGAATTTTATTTCAGCTAACAGCAGCTTGGCTTCTTGAGAATATGGGTTTTCTTTTAGGCTGAACTCAAGCCATTTTTGAGCTGTCGCATAGTCTTGTGAACGATAAGCGTCTACTGCATTTGTATAACTGCTAAAAGTGGGTGGTAAAGCAGGCTCAAACGTATTGTTTTCTTTAATTAACAAGCTTGTTGCAGTGATACAACTAATGGCTAGGCATGCAGCAATGGCATAGTGTGTCACTTTATTTGATTTTTTTACTGTTAATTTTTCAGTAGGAGCTAACCAGTAATAGCCATGGTTAGGTTGAGTGCGAATAAGGTCATTATTGGGCGCAAGCTTGCGTATTTCACTGATCACCTGAAAAAGGCGATAATCTTGGTGTTGCGGAGTGCCCCATAAAGCAGTATGCATTTCACCTTTGGTGATTAGAGTCTGAGGGTTATTAACAAACAGCTCTATTGCTTGCGCTGTCTTAGGTCGGATATTTATGGGTTTACCTGAGTGGCGTAACTGGTAGCTTTGATCACAAAAGGTGAATTTTAAAAATTTAAAAGTTGCCACGGGTTATCCTTTTTTCGCAAGTTAGATGACCTTTATAATGCTTAATTTATGTGTGAGCAAGTTGGTAGAGCTTCTAAAAGTCATTTAAATTGGGCTTTGCATTTACCATATGTAATTATGCGCAGGTTCTCATTTATGTATTTCAATTACAATGAAATAAATCTATTGTTTTTTTGAGGTTTTCTGTTCAATTTAACGAACCCGACAGTAAGAATATGACAGTATGAAAGATGTTTTAAATAAAGGATTAGAAACGCTAAAGTCCGCCTCTGCAAAAATTTCAGATGACATAGCTTCAGGTTTTTCGATAGTTAAAGACAAAATTAATGGTCTGCCGATTTGGGTCTCATTAGAAAGAACAGACAGTGATGTTCACATTGATTACGACGAAAAGCACTATTTTGTTATTCCATTTAAATTGTCAGAGCATCAGTTTGCACTTCACACCATGAGATGCTTACCGAAGGGTGTGCCGGAAGTGAATAATTTACCAAAAAGGCGGGTATTTCACTTTCCAAATGAACATGCAGAGCATCAGTTACGCGAATATATGTTAAGCAGTGTTGGTGATATTGTTCGAGAGCGCAGCTTAGAAACTCCGCATTCTTTAGAGTCTCTTGCAAATGAAATTGATGCGTTAGACAAAAAGCTAACTTATGGCATGTTATTGGTTGGTGGGCTTGCTGCTTTAGTGAATCCACTTGTTGGCGCTGGTATTGCTGCCAAAGCAATGCTACCTAGCGTGACAGGGCTGCTAAGCAAATATGGATTACGTTTAACGGGTGAAAAATTATCGGCTTATCAACTGAATAAAGAGATTGAAGAAGCGCAAAAAAATGTGATTAAACAATTTGAAGAATCGAGTGCAATTCAAGTTATTAACCCTATTTTGCAAGAGCTGGAACTTGCGCTTGAGACAACTGAAAGTGAGCATGATCCTCTTTTAGATTTTGACTTATCGACCTTATCGATCCCAGCTTTAAAGAATGAGCATTGGCGTGAGCTCACTCAAGTTGCCATTACGCACGTTTACAAAGAGGTTGTGGCGGCACCACATTTACATAAACAAGCAGAGCTTGGACCTGAAGACATAAGATGGTTGAAGCTTATGTTTGAAGCAAGCCAAGATTAAGTAAGTTAGTGTTACAACAGAATATGATTAAGAATATAGATGGCTGATGCAAAGATAGAGATAGTTGAGTTTAGTCCACACTGGTTCGAGATGTTTGAAGCTGAAAAAGCGTTGTTACAATCAGTTATTTCACCTTGGCTACATGGCTCAATAGAGCATGTTGGTAGCACGTCTGTTGAAGGGTTAGCGGCTAAACCCATTATTGATATTATGGTTGGGGTTAAATCGTTAGACGCTTCGCAGCCGGCGATAAAAGAATTAGAGCAATCTGGTTATTGCTATTACCCTTATAAAGCAGATGTGATGCATTGGTTTTGCAAACCTACGCCCGAAGTGCGCACTCATCACTTACATTTGATCCCATTTCAAAGCCCTCTTTGGAAAGAGCGTATTCAATTTCGAGATAGTTTGCGAAATAACCCTGACATCGCAAAAGCCTACCAAGCGTTAAAGTTTAAGCTCGCAGAAGCTCACCATGAAGACAGAGAACGTTATACAAGAGAAAAGTGGCCGTTTATCAAAGAAGTATTGCGTAAATACATTTAGCAAGCAGCTAAGTGTATTAATGTTTTAAAACTCGTCCCAATACGGCTTTTCACCAAAAAAATCACTGAGCTCGTCAATAAAGACTCTTACTTTCGAAGAGAGCAGTTTACGGTGCGGATAAACTGCATATAACGCAATGGGCTCAGGTTCATAGTTTTCTAAGAATATTTGCAAATCTCCTTTTTTGAGTGCGTGACCTGCGATGAACGTGGGTTGCACCAAATAGCCTTCTCCGGCGATGGCGGCGGCCATCAGCAGCTCACCGTTATTCGAGATAATAGTGGGGTGTTTGTTTTGGCTTATTGATTTTAGGGTATTTAAAAGTAGGTTGTCGGTTTTGTCATAGCTAGAGTAACTGTAATGCAAAAAGTGCTTAGGGTTGAGCTCGCTCGGGTGCGAAGGCGTGCCATTATGTATTAAGTATTCAGGAGAAGCGCATAAGACCAAGCGTACAGGCGCTATTTTCTTCGCAACCAAAGAAGAGCTTTGCAATTGACCAATTCGTAGCGCAACGTCAAAACCTTCTTCGATCACATCAACTTTACGGTCGTTAAGCTGAATGTTGAGCTCTATTTCAGGGTACTTTTTTCTAAATACACTGATGAATTTTGATAGATGTAAAGTCGAAAATGAAACGGGCGCACTGATATTCAAAGTACCTGTGACTGTTGTTTGCAGCTCACCAAATTGTGCTTCTAAGTTATCTACATTTTCTAATATTTGTTTCGCATGTTGGCGGCACTTTTCGCCCGCTTCCGTGAGGCTTACTTTACGGGTCGTTCGATTGAACAGGCGGGCATTAAGGTGTGTTTCAAGCTTCGAAATGTATTTGCTTACCAGTTGATTCGACATCTCTAATTTTTCAGCCGCTTTGGTAAAACTGCCTTCATCTGCAACGCTTAAAAACACTTTGAGCAATTCAATTTTAATCATTATCACAACCCTCAAATAACAACCCACTATCAACGAAACGTTGTAAATAATACAACATAGCTCTACTTAATCATAAAAAATCGTAATAGTAATATAGCGAGCATTGAAAAAGAGGTTTGTTGATTGAGTTAACAAACGAATGAGGTTTTGAATGAAAAACACGACACAAAACTATGGTTGGATAGCTAAAAGCCTGCACTGGGTTTCTGCAGTGGTCGTCATAGGCATGTTTGCGTCCGGCTGGTGGATGGTAGAGCTGAATTATTACAGTGATTGGTACAGAACAGCACCATTTATTCATAAAAGTGTCGGTGTACTTTTACTGCTATTGACCCTGTTAAGGCTATGTTGGAAAGCAAATAACATGAGTCCAGATGCTGTGGGTAACGCATTTGAGCAATTTATGGCAAAAGCTGCGCATACCGTTTTATACCTGCTGATTGTTGTGATTTGTGTCAGTGGCTACTTAATCTCGACAGCAGACGGTCGCGGCATTGAAGTGTTTAATTGGTTTGTGTTGCCAAGCTTTGGTGAGTTATTTGTGCAACAAGCAGATACCTCCGGACTCATTCATAAATTCAGTGCTTATGGTTTGATGGGGTTAGTTCTTTTACACGCACTAGCTGCACTCAAACATCATTTCATAGATAAAGACAATACATTGAAGCGCATGCTTTAAGACACTTCACAAAAGTAAGTGTTTTAAAACAAGTAGGTGCCTTCACCTTAACTTATTAAATATTTTGGCTTCTAAACAGGAGATTACAATGAAAAAGCTTATTTTAACTGCAGCGTTTCTAGGTGCGTTATCAACAACGGCAAGTGCTGCTGAATACGAGATTGATACCAAAGGAGCACATGCCTTTATTAACTTTAAAACATCGCATTTAGGTGTGTCTTGGTTAACGGGTCGTTTTAACACATTTGAAGGTTCTTTTAACTACGATGGTAAAAGTTATGACAACGCACAAATTGAAGTGAATATTGATACTACGAGTATCGATTCAAATCATGCTGAGCGTGATAAACACCTTCGAGGTGGTGACTTTTTAAATGTTGGGAAATTCCCAACTGCGAAATTTGTAAGCAGCAAAATTATCGATAAAGGTAATGGCAAACTAGAAGTTAAGGGCGCATTCACATTGCATGGAACGACTAAGAATATTGTCATTGATGCGCAAAAAATTGGTGAAGGTAAAGATCCTTGGGGCGGTTACCGAGCTGGTTTCTCTGGTACCACTGAAATTCGTTTAGCAGACTATGGTATGAAAGAAGTGCTAGGTCCAACAACCGTGATGCTCGACTTGCATGTTGAAGGTATTCGTAAGTAATACCCATCCTCAAAATTGATCAGTTAATTAAGAGGATTGATATAAAACGCACTTTACTGTTAGTGCTTAGTTATTAATCTTGGTGGTGCGCTATGACGACAAAACACAATGCATTTTTTATCTCTCACGGCGGGGGACCGATGCCTTTATTGGGCGACCCTAGCCACACAGAAATGGTAAATACACTAGAGAAACTGGCGAAAAGTATTGAAAAGCCAAGTGCTATTTTGTTGATAAGCGCCCACTGGGAAGAGGCTGTGCCGACAATTACCTCTTCAGAGTTACCAGAGCTCATTTATGACTACACTGGTTTTCCTGAAGCGGCATATAACATTCAGTATCCATGTGCTGGCTCGCCTAAGTTAGCATCTGAAGTGGCAAAGGCGCTAGCGCAAGCGGGTATTGAACATCAACTCGATGCGCAACGCGGCTTTGACCATGGCATGTTTATCCCCTTGAAAATCATGTTTCCAGAGGGTGACATTCCCTGTGTGCAGCTATCATTGGCGAAGAGTTTAGAGCCGAGCTTACACCTCAATATTGGTAAAGCACTACAGTCACTAGAGTATGACAATTTATTAGTGATTGGTTCTGGGTTCTCTTTTCATAATATGCGTGCTTTTTTCTCGCAAGGTGACAGAGAAGTTGATGAAAAAAATTTGGCATTTGAGACTTGGCTCAGAGACACAGTAAGTAATAAAACACTTGATGAAAGTAATCGAGCAAGCCGACTCTTAGATTGGGCAAATGCACCTCATGCAAGGTTTTGTCATCCTCGCGAAGAGCATTTGATGCCACTGCATGTGTGTTATGGGTTAGCTTATAGTGCTGCTGATGAGCAGTTAGACGTTAAGATTTTGAATCGAAACTCGACCATGTTTGCATGGTACAAATGAACGCATTACCCGAATTGACTTTATATCGAGTAATGCGTTACCTAGACTTTTGACTAAGCCTTTTGACTAAGCATTAGTGAAGGCGAGTATTAATGGCCAAATTGAATTCGAACACCTGCATTGACGGTAAAGCCATCATTACGAGACCAAATATCGGTTGTCCAGCGCCCACTTGCTGATTGCTCAGGTAAAACCAGAGGGTCGTCTTTTGTTTGACGAACATTCAGTAGGTTCTCAGCATTTACAAACCAGCTTACATTGCCAAATGTAATCTGCCCTAACAGCCCCAAGTGCCAGTAGGCGTCACTCTGTGCGCGATATGGGTTGTTTTCGAGCTGTTGCGTGCCGGTGTAGTAAGCTTCAAAACCAAGTAGATGACTACCATGCTCTTCCCACATGATCACTGCGCCCGCAGAATGTCTGGGTGTTAGCGCGATAGGTGAGATTGAACCGGTTGTATCATCTTGCGTGCTCGCATCTGTGTATAAATAGCTGGTAGTGAATTTAATATCATGCCAACGGAAGCGAAGAAGTAGTTCGGCACCTCTGATTTCACTTTGGCCAGCTGCGTTGACAATGCGTACTGTTTTGTCACAGCCGATACAGTTCATTTCTTCTAATTCAGTGACATTATCGATGTCAGACGCAAACAGTGTCAGGCTTGTTTCAATGCTATCGACGGTATAGCTAAAATCAACAGACGCAGTGGTGGCTGTTTCTTCTTCTAGGTTGTCTAGTGGTGCTAATCGTGACAGACCTGCGTCTTCAATATCCTCGATGAAAGGTGTTGGCGCATAGTAACCTTGACCGAAAGAGCCACGCACGGACCAATTTTCTGGTTTATATAGTGCTGAGACTCTCGGGCTAAATTGAGTGCCATATTCGCTGTGCCAATCTGTTCTGGCGCTTAGAGACAACGCCAATTCGTCAGTCGCGTCATAATCAAGCTGTGAGAATAAACCAGTCACTTCGAATGTATAATCGAATTCATTGTACTGTTCTGACTCGAATTGCTCTTGTTGATACGCAAGACCCACAATCCAGGCTGTCTTGTTGGTGAAGCCTGTGACTGAAGATTCAACTAAGTAGCTGTTATGCTTGTCATCTTCCAACACACGTCCATATTGGTGTTCATGCTCTTGTTGCATCAATGAACCACGCACATTTAAGTTTAGAGTGTCATTTAAAGGTTGCTCGAATATCAAACCGCCATCGAGACGCAAAGAATCCTGATTTTGCACAAATGGTTGACCGTCTGGCATAAGTGCTCCTTCAGCGGTCCCCCCATTTCTGCGCTCTTTCATGGCGCCCATGGTCATATACAAATTAGCGCCATTTTCACCTGACCAATATATACGTGGTCGCACTGTTGCTCTTTCGTAATAGGCCATATCGAGCCAGCCGTCATCGTCTAAGTCCTGTTCTTCTTGATGATGTGCACCTGCGGTAATTGAAGCGCCCATTGACTCAGAAACAGGCGCGGCTAAATAGGCGGTAACATCTTGACCATTTTTTGATGTTGCATTTAATAATACTTCACCCTCGAATTCATCCGAAGGCGTACGAGAGATCAGATTAATCACACCACCCAGTGCAGAGCCGCCATACATAGACGATGCAGAACCTTTGATAATTTCAACACTGGCTAAGTCGGTAGGGGGGATCTGCAGTAGCCCGATAGAAGCGGTTTGTCCGCCATAAAGTGGCAGGCCATCACTCAGTAACTGAGTATAGCGACCATATAAACCTTGCAAGCGAATGTTAGCACTGCCCAGTGCTGGAGAGGTATTTTGGACTCGTACACCACCGGTTTCAGCGACGAGCATAGAAATATTACCAGGGCGCATTAACGCCTTTTCTTGAACTTCTTCACCAATAATGACTTCGGTACGAGTTGCCGATTCTGTGACTATGCGACCTAGTCTTGATGCGGTGACCTGAATTTTTTCTATGGCTTTTTTTTCATGACCATGATGGTCGTGCTCATGTTCTTCATGCCCGCCAGCATATGAAGAAAGGGGTGAAAATAGAAATACAGACAAAGCCAGTTTAGAAAGTTTAAATTGCATTTTTACCTCAAAGTGTACACATGACAGTATGTTCAGCTGTCATTGATTAAGTGTTATTGCGGATTGGTATTATTCTGAATAGGAGTGTTTTGGGCGGATCTGCCCTAAGAGGTAAAAATGGGGGGGCGGTATAACGACTCGACAATATTATTTGGCATATTTAAATGCGAGTTCACAATAGACTCTGTAAAACGCATCATTGGCTGAGAGTAGCCAAGGCTACTGACAAATATAAAGGCAGCACAGGCATTTGCAGGGCAAATACATTCGGATTCGCAGCAGTCTACTTCGCAGCAATCATCTTCAGTGTCACTGTTTGAGCTTAGAGATAAATTCGAGACGCTATCAATTGAATTGCTTGATTGTGATTGTGCTGAATGTATTGATGAGATCTCAAATGAGGGCATAAAGCTATAAGCCGATGCTTGCCCAATAAAGGCAATCAAAATAACAAGTGTCACGAAGACTTTTGAAAGTGGCTTAAACATAAAGTTCTCAATGGTTAGACAGCGCTACTTTAATTGAATTTAATCTAGATGTGAATATTTAAGCGTTGAAGAGTAGGGCACTTATATCGAAAGTAACCCATTAAACAGGTTTCTTATAAAAACTGATAGCCAAGCTTAAATTTAAAACCCCAAAATTGAACGAAAAATATCGCGTTAACTTTGGGGCTTTAAAGTCATAAATTTACTTAGCTATGCTCACTAGGCCAGTATTAGAGTCATAGTTTAATTTAAGGTTGTCGTTGTCATTGAGAGTATAAGTACATACCCCTTTTTTGGCTTTAGATACTTTGAAAGCGCCATCTGCAGTAGAGTGATACCATTTAGTATCGCCATTAGATTTCTTACGGCCTGCGCCAGAGCGGTTTAGAGTATATTTATGATCTAGCAAGTTATTCCAAAGTCTGGCACAGCGGTTTGAGTTCGGCTTTTTGGTATTTTTGTTGTGTTTGTTTAGCCTGTCTTTACTCTCAACTAAATAGCCACTTTCGTTAAAGTTAAAAGAGCCGTCCTTAAATGAGGTGACGTTTGCAGCCGCACCGCCAATATTTTGCTCTTCCCAAAATGCTTTAGCCGCATTTACTTCTTGTTGAAACTCATCGGCAATAGTAAGCAGCGGGTTACCACATTCAGACACATAAGTTAGATCCGCAATATGCTCTGGTCCTTCCATCACAAGCTCTGCTTCAGCTGTTTGCGGGTTTATTTTGTAGATTTTGGCATTTTCGCCACTATTTCTTGCAGAAACGTATAGTTGACCATCGTTTGCTGCCGCAATGCCAGATGGCCAATTTAAGTTATGTTCACCAATTTTATCTAGTTGCATGTTGCTTTCATCAAGGATGTAAAGTGACTTGGCATTTAGAACATAGACGGTATTACCATCAATTGAATAAGTGATGTCACCATGGGCGAAATCATCCCAACTTGCATCGTTTGTTTGCATTTTACCTAGTACAGTTTTGTCGCCCGTTTCTAAGTCAAATTGATACATATAAGTTTGGCTGGTGGCGAGTAAAAAACTGCCACCAGGTGAAACAACAGAACGCTTTATTGGATAGCTTGTTGTATCTGCGATTTCAGTCGTCTCACCAGAAGATAAGTCGTACTGATAAATTTTTGACGCATTCGTTTCTTTATTTAATCGCTGCATCATAATCAATTGATTGTTTGTTGCAGCTAGGTTGCTAACAGGAAGAGAAGCGCCTGGCATTCTGCTATAAGATTTATTTTCTAAATCTATGTGATATAGCGAATTTTTTCCTTGTTCTGCGTATCTGTCGACCGCAAATAGCCCTTCTAAACAAGCATCATTTGCACTCACGTAAGAGGAAGTTAAAGTAAGTGCTAAAGCAATAAGTTTATTGGTGCTGAACAAAGATCTTAAAGTCATAATGATTATCCTGATTAATTCATTATAAACTATGCAAAAATCAAACCGAAAGTTCATTTTCTTATTTTCAATACTTACAGTGGCTTAATCAACTTAGAAATTTTCAATTAACGTGCATTTGCAAACTGCAATGCAATAAAGCACTAAAAGAGATAACGAGCTATAAGTTTTGATGTTTTACTTTAAGTATAAAATCCACAATGTAGCAGTCCGGCGACCCTAATTTAGGTTGTTTTATAAGTTGTTATCATTTTAGATGTCGCCAATAACACGCATTCGTTTGGTTATAAAAAGGGCGCTTGTTGTGCTTATTTATTGTAAAAAGTTGTCTATTTTTTCTTCCTTTTTTAAACGTACTTCGCTAAGTTGACATAACTTAAACCATAGCGCTTTGTTGCGTTTCGGTTAGTAAATAATTTTTACTTTAAACACATTATCTTTTTAATCGAGGGTAAGTATATGGATAGAGTAGAGAAACTAATGGTTCGAATGGTGTTAAGTGATGTAAGCCAACATTTTCCTGAACCGGTAGATTTACTGTCTGCAGATAGTATCAACACTTATGGTGATGGTTTATACCAAGTACTTAGTGAACTTGAAGCACAACAATTAGTAAAACGATTGGAAAGCGGTCATTTTACTGTGGGTGCTGCTTATAGCCACTTCAAAGGATAAATGCTGTTCAGTTGAACTATCTTTTTAATCTTCGCCAAGGAAGTGTCTGTTATGAGACTAATGGCGTCAATTCATTTAAACTCCTTCCTGTTTTAATCTAACTTCTTAATATTATGCTAAATAAAGGGCTTTTATATTTAACACTTTCTATCTGTGCTATGTCTTTAAATGCAAATGAATTAAAGCCATTTAAAAGTGATGGATGTAGTTTGTTTCCCGACGGTACCTTTAACCAGCAAAAATTATGGTTAGCTTGTTGTGTAGCCCATGACTTTGATTATTGGCAGGGTGGTACAGTAATGCAACGAGAACAATCTGACGCGCGATTAAAACAATGTGTTAAAGAGGTTGGCGAGCCTATTATCGCTAGCATGATGTTGGCAGGAGTTAGAGTCGGCGGGAGCCCTTACTTACCAACACCTTTTCGCTGGGGCTATGGTTGGCCATATCCGCGAGGATATAAAGTGTTGTCAGAAAGTGAGCGTCAAGAAGTCGAGAATGCAGCTCGAAACGTTAAACTAGAACAGTATTTTATGCCTAAAACAAAAAAGCAGTAAGTTAAGCTACTGCTTTATTGTAGCAAGTATCTATTTGACTAGAAAAACTTACTAAATAACAATCTCATGCTTAAATTATTATCGCGCTCAACTAACGGACTGTCGGTGATACTGCTGTCATACATGGTGTAATCAACTGCAAGTTGAGTGAAGCCACCGAAGAAAATAGGGGTCGACACTGAAAAACCGATTGATTGGTTTATAGCGCTATCACCTTTATAAAATGCTCTGTTTTGAGAGACTTCGAAGTCTCTTACACCATAATAATAATCGACATGATTTTTATCTAAATGGTTTATTGATAAATTTGGTTCAAAGAAGACAGGACCAAATCGATACGCTTTCCCAATTTTGGCTTTTACTTCATAGCCGTCAGATTTATTGAAAATATCGTGTAAAAAGCCAATGCTTAATTTCCAGTTATCTCGCTCATATTTAAAATTTGCGCCTAAATCCATTGAAAAGTCTCTTTCTTCCATGCCGATAAAGACATCACTGTCTGATTCGTCAAAGCCTTGAAAACGAGGAGAAGCTTGCACTTCGAATTCGATATCACCTAACTCTAAAAGTTCATAACTTACAAAAGGACCATATACCGATAATTTGTCACCGCGATAACCTAAAATAGGCAAAGGTGTTACTCGATTACCATAACCTTTATAAATCTCTTGGCTTAAGCCAAGACCAATGCCATACAAGTAACCTTTTGGTTCAAGTTGAGCACGCACATCACCTCGTTCATCAGCAGAGACATTTGAAGAAAAAATTACGGGTAATGAAGCAATGGCTAAGGCTTTTATAATTCTGAGCATTTTGAGGTCCTTTTGTTGTCAGACTATCAGTATGGATGAAAAATCATTTTAGATCAGTGTTATGACATTTTTTATGTTTGTACCTTTTTAGGTTTTATGTATTATCAGATTGGTATTAAGAGTTTATAAGGAAGTAACGTATGCAGTGTTACCAATGTAATGCAAAACTTGAATATGACTTAACCGAAATTCACACAGGTTATGGCTGCTCAGCATGTCATGGAGCTTGGTTACCAGCGAAATTTCTAAAAGCAATCGGCACCGTCAAAGAGTTCGATTACATGGCATTTGTTGGTCAAGTACAAAGCCAAGTGAAAGAAACAACAGAATTAACTTGTCCATCAGGCTGTGGTAAATTGCATCGACATTTTTTCGAAAATAGTCATTTTAGTTACTGTCATAGCTGCTTTGGTGCGTGGTTTAAGCAAGGTGAGTTAAAAGGTTTCTTACATAATTTCAGAGATGCGAAAGATATTCGAGTTCTAGATACCGCAGATAGAATTAATGGTCTCGATATATTGTTTGATCTTTTAAAATGAAAGCAAAAAAAGGCCGCATAAATGCGACCTTAGGTTACTTCTAGGGAGTTAATCTGAAAGCAATAGAGTTTGAGGGTTATTCCATCAACCACATTCTTGCTGTTCTCGCTGGTAGGTAAAACTTATGCCACTGACTCGAGATATTTTGCACATCGTTGCTTAATGTATCTCGGTAGTTGCGGTGCCACCATAAATTATCGGCTTGTGTATCTACCCAGATATCTTGGCCAGTGCCACACTTATTGATACCAACCACGCCTTTGTGCTCGCGTTTAAATAATAAAATACAACTATTGTGGCTTAGCACCTGCATGCTACTGCCTTGTGTGGCATTGTGGAATTTAAGCATGCCTTTGATATCTTCACGGCGGTAAAGGTCATTCCAGCGGTTATCACCACTTTCGTTATTATCCGAATACACCAGTGGTACGCCACCATCTCTGCCCAAAACAAATGCATTCGCAAGTTTTTCGTCGGTGGCATCCAGAATTTGATATCTAAAGCCATCATTTAATGGGATATCATGAGTAACGCTAAACGTAATGGCTTTGTTACCGGCCAATGCTTGGCCATAGGCTGCAGGGTCAACAAGTTGACTCATTGAACCGCCAAAATTAAATGCGCCTCTGATCTGTGCAAATAAAGGAAAGTCATAAGCTGAGTGGCCTGTTTGTGCCAAGTAAGGCACTAAAAAGTTATCGTAATCACCGCTACCTGAACCACCTGTCGTTATAATTTCACCAAATACATGCGTACCTTTTTTAATGTTGGCATCGAACACGGCATTAATATGGTAGTTGGTCATATGTTTTGCGGCATCAACTCTAAAGCCCGTTACGCCAATTTGTTTTAACGCATTTAAATACGCTTTTTGTTGAGTGATAACCCAATTGTTAGGGTCTAAATCGGGGAGGCCTGGATCGGGGGCAGCGCCACACAGTCGGTTGTATTGTACATCGCCAACGTCATTGTAATTACTGATACATTTTGGACCTCCTTGGTCATATGTACCATGAAAATCGCCAGCCCCGAATAAACCATTTTGAACATCACCGAATAAAGTAATGTCGTTGTAATAGTTAATATCAGCGGCGTAGTCGGCTAAAATTTCGCTTCCTGGATAGTTAAGATCAGCGCGTTTCCATTGCTCGTTTGCCATATGATTAAAAACAATGTCGGCATATGTCTCTACACCTTGCGCTTTAAGCGCTTGCACCATGGCCTTAAAATCATTGGTATCGCCCAAAGGGTTATCGATGACACGAAGATCTTGTGGCTGATAACGAGACCACCATGCATCTCCAGTCGATTTATAAGCAGGAGAGACGAGTACTTTTTTATACCCAAGTTCAGCAATCTCTTGAGCCTTGCTCGCAACGTCATCATAGCGCCAGTTAAATGCATGTAAAATAACATCTGCGCTGCTTTGGAAGCTAACAGCACCAAGTACAAGCGCTGCAATTTTAAGTTGTTTATTTGATTTTATATGTGTTGTCATGTGTTTACCTTTTATCGCATTCCTTGCGTGTTGAAATAGGAAACATAAAACTCACATATAAACTAAGTTAATGAAATGTTATGCATACGTATTCATTAAAAGTCTTTTCTCAATAATCAAAACTTCAGAAGAGTTTGCACAGATTTTATTCAATAAAATCAATGTATATACAAAGTTTGAACTCGTTATTATAAAATGCAGGAGAGGCACACGTAATTGCGCTTTGTTCATGATCAACCCATTGAGAGCCTTTCATAAGTGCAATATCACCATCTTGTAATTGAGAAACATGATGAGGTAAAGGCGCTTTAATTTCGGGCTTTAATTGGTTTGGTTCTAATGGTAAAAACTTAACTTCATCGGGAGCAACCCATCTCTCACCTAGGCCGCCTAATGTAGAAACCATTCTTACAAGGTTCTGCGGTTGATGGAAATGAGGGCTTAAAGAGGTATCGCAGGCAATCAGTCTTAACCCGATTTCTTTAGGCTCGAATAATACCTGAAACATTTCTAGCATGAGTTCAATATGTTGTGCTAGTAACGATGCATGCGTACTGCCCTCAAGCTTAAATAGAATCTCTTCAAATAAGTCTTTATTTATCTCACCCTGATATTGGAGCACAGTACCTAGATTTTGCTTGGCAAATAACTGTGCTGCATGTGATATCGCCCAACTGGATTTATTTGAGAAGCAAGTCAGTGTGACTTCCTTATTGTAAATATTGCTTAAAACATTCGCAGAGGCGCTTATTTGGCAACTAGCTGTTTGGTTTAGTTCAGAGTATTCAAGTGGGGCCGCAGTGTTATGACTCATGTTAACTTTGTTTGATTGATACAATATAACAAAACTAACATTAAATAATTCTCATTTAAAGTTTTGGTAGTTGAAAAATGAGAATTGCTTTTATTAGACAGTCGGTCTAATATCGTTTCATGATCGAAAAAACAGCAAAGCCTCGACGAGGTCGCCCACCCAAAGTGGCGCGTGAAAATCAAGATACAAGAGCCGAGCTAATTCGAGCTGGACTTGAGCAGCTAACAGAATCTGGCTTTGCCGCTTCAGGTATTGAACAAATATTAAAGCGAGTGGGTGTACCAAAGGGCTCGTTTTATCATTATTTCAGTAGCAAAGAGGCCTTTGGTTTGGCCGTACTTGAAAGTTATGCCGCGTATTTTTTGAAAAAGCTAAAAAGGCATTTAGCGCAAAGTGATGAAGCGCCTCTGTCTAGGCTGAGTAATTTCGTCGAAGATGCCAAGTCAGGTATACAAAAGCATAATTTTAAACGCGGTTGCTTGGTCGGTAATTTGGGGCAAGAAGTTGATTTATTACCCCTCAGTTTCAGAAAAGAGCTGGTGGCAATATTTGAAACTTGGCAATGTGAAGTCGCGGCGTGTTTAGAAGAGGCAAAAAAACAAGGGCAAGTGAGCCAAAATGCAGATTGCGCGCTGCTTGCTGAGTATTTCTGGATTGGCTGGGAAGGCGCTGTTAGCCGTGCTCGTTTAGAGGCTTCGGTGAAACCACTCGATAATTATTTTAAGTGTTTTGTTATGGGGTTACCTACCGCATCTCAAAGTTAGTAAGGTCCACTTTCAAAAGAAAAAAGTAAAATTTTTAACTGAGGGCCTGTTAACCTTTTAAGTTCGTTTTTGCAGAAGTTTGACTGGTTTTTATACAAGGCGGAGCAAGCGTAGCATGGTTATTCCATGTGAGTCTTGCGATAACGCAGTAGAAATGCCAGTCAAACACTGCCCAAAGGGCTCTTCTGAGCAAACTTTGCACATTGTTGCTCGATTTGTACTTAGCTCGCTAAGCATCAAACCGAGCGTCGCGTTCAAAGCTCGCTCAGAGAGAGCAAAACTCGGACGGAAAAGGATCACAGGCCCTTATAGACGAGCGGTCTAAATTAGGAGCGAACGATGTTTAAAGGTATTTTGATCAATAAAGATGAACAAGGTTATCAGGCGTCAATTACTGATATTGATGACAAGGTCTTACCTGAAGGAGATGTCACTGTAAGCGTGTCTCACAGCACGTTGAACTACAAAGATGCATTGGCAATAACAGGTAAAGCGCCCGTCGTTCGTACTTTTCCGATGATCCCTGGTATCGATTTAGTTGGCGAGGTTGAGCAATCAGATTCTGACAAATTCAAAGTTGGTGACAAAGTATTACTCAATGGCTTTGGTGTTGGTGAAGCACACTGCGGTGGGCTAGCTGAAAAAGCTAGACTCAAAAGTGAGTGGTTGATCCCTTTGCCTGAGTCTTTATCTGCGAAACAAGCCATGGCAATTGGCACAGCGGGTTATACCGCTATGTTATGTGTTTTAGCTCTTGAAAAGCAGGGTATTACGCCTGAAAAAGGCGATATTCTTGTTACAGGAGCAAATGGTGGTGTTGGCAGTTTTGCTATCGCCATATTGGCTAAGTTGGGTTACAAAGTGGTTGCTTCAACGGGTCGCATGGACGAATCAGATTACTTGACCAAATTAGGCGCAAGTGACGTGATTGATCGAAATACATTATCTGAGCCGGGTAGGCCACTTGGCAAAGAGCGATGGGCTGCGGCAATTGATTCTGTGGGGGGTCATACTTTAGCTAATGTGTGTGCAGGTATTAAATATGGTGGCGTTGTGGCTGCATGTGGTTTGGCGCAAAGCATGGAGTTTCCTGCAACTGTAGCGCCTTTCATTTTAAGAGGTGTGACGCTAGCGGGTATCGACAGTGTAATGCGTCCGCTTGAAGACAGAATAGAAGCTTGGTCACGTTTAGCAGATATTATTGAACCAGACATGTTTGAGGCCGTTGCGGCTGATATAGGTTTAAACGAAGTCGTTGAAACCGCTTCGAAACTATTAGAAGGCAAAGTTAGAGGGCGTGTCGTGGTGACGCTATAGAGTCTTAGATTATAGTTCTTATAGCTGCAAATGGTTATGGTATTTGCAGCTAATTAACGAGTGCTTCAGGCATAACAACACGATTTCGGCCATCTCTTTTAGCTTGATAAAGGCATTTATCAGCGAGTTTGAATGCTTTATCAGATGATTTTAAATCACTGATTAATACTGCGTTACTACAGCCCAAAGATGTCGTTACATTGATGGTCTTATTAGCAACATCAATAGGTGTATCAGCAATGAGTGATATAAAAGAGCAAACTCGCTCAGAGAAGTTACTTGTATCTTTTAATATCATTAAAAACTCTTCACCGCCCCATCTAACAAATAACTCATCACTCTCAAGTGTGTTTAAAAGTAACTTCGCAGTGGCCTTTAAAACAAGGTCACCCGAGTCATGGCCATATTCATCATTTATTTGCTTAAAATGGTCAAGATCAATAACAACTAATCGATAAAGTTGTTCAGTATTTAAGATCTGAGGGTTCTCTAATTCTTGATGATAATGACGCCGATTTGATGCTTTAGTGAGAGGGTCCTTAAAGCTCAATTGATATAATTGTTTATTGTCGTCTTTGACTTTGTAAAAATGCCAAATTAGCCATGTTAAAGCGAAAAGAATAACTAACAGCCAAAGCCAGAGCATTTTTACTTTTTGTTCATCGACTTGTTTGTTTAACGCTGAAAGCGCATTTTGAGAGGCAAGTAAATCTCGTTCTTGTGTCACTTTTTGAAGCTGTAATACATTACCAAGTAGCCTGAGATCTTCAATTAAAAATGCGCGTTCATTGCTGTAATATTGCTTATATAATGTATATGCTTTTTCAATATTAGCACCTTGCTCATTGATTTTTGCGTGAAGCAAAAGGCTTTTTGTTAAAAAGCGGTCATGTTTTATATCTTCAAAGAGTTTAATAGACAGTGATAAAGATGCTTCTGCTTCGGATAATCGTTGCATTGCATATAGTGCCTTTGCATGTTCAAAAGCACAGATTGCATGTTGTTTTTTATATTTCTCTATATTTTCGTGCGCTAAGCAATTTGAGGCAGCGAGCACTGATTCTTTATAGTTTTCTTGTGAATAATATAAACGTGCAAGGTTCTTTAGAGAAATAATATAAGGGTAAGGGCGCTTATTTTGCGCTAAGCGTGACATTGCTTTGTTATGTTTTTCCCAAGCGGTTTCTATTTCCCCGGCTTGTATATGTGCAAACGATTGATTAAATAAAATAATTAAATGAAAATTCAGGTCAGGACTATCGATTTTACTGTAAAGTGATTCAGCTTTGATGAGGTAGTCTAATGCATTCTGCCACTGTTCAAGATGCACATAAAGTAGGCCTAAATTATTGTTATATACTGATTGTCTATATATGTCGTTTTGCTTTTCAGCAATGGACAGGCCAAGGTCAAAATACTGTTGTGCTTGGGCTAGTTGATTATCTGCATTATAAATGACCCCTGCAGTGACATAAAAATCTACTAATAAAAATTCTAGGTTTTCTTGTTCTGCGATATTTAGAGCTTCATCTATGCCTTTCTTCGCGTCATTTAAGTTTCCTTCTCTTATTTGTGATTTTGCTTGTAAATGTGTCAACCAAGCTCCTAACCAATTTAGATCATGTTGTTGAGAAAACTCTTTAATTTCAATTTCTATTTGTTTTTTAGAGACAGCTTTTGGCGCATATATTGAAACTCTTCTTTTTATCTTTAAGGCATATATCAACTCTATTTTATGCGCTTTCTGGTTCTTAGATTGCCAACTTTTCAGAGCGATTAAAGCGGCTTCAGGTTCACTTTTAGCAAGTTGATATAAGTTCAGCAGAGGATGCCGCTTACTGATTTCTTGCAACTGGACTTCCGGTGACAAAGTGGTGTTATTGTGTGGGCTATTAGGAGTTTGTTGATTGGGTAAAAAGGTTTCTAAGGTGGCAATCAGCAACAATGTGATAAGCAAGAGAAACAGTGCAAAAAAGTATTTTTTTAACATGCCGAATGATTGAAACTATTTTAATAAAGTATATACCAAAAAACATTATTTTATATTACGCACTAGAGTTGTTTCTGTTGAGTATTTTTCAACAGTGTTGATGAGGCTTCATATTTGGCATTTTTAAATAAAAATGGGCTAACAAATATCGTTAGCCCACTGTGGCTGGGGAAGGCGGAGTTGTTAAGCGGTTTTACGATAACTTAATCGATAAAACAGACTGTAAAACACAGGGACTGCTATCAAGGTTAAGATGGTTGCAAATGCTAAACCGCCCATAATGGTCACTGACATATCCGCAAAGAACGCATCGCTCAATAGTGGTGCCATACCTAAAATAGTAGTAATTGCAGCCAGTGCAACAGGGCGCAAACGCGAGCTACTTGCTGAAACAATCGCTTCTCTTGGCTCGATGCCTTCGGCAATTTGCAGGTCAATTTCTTCAAGTAACACAATGGCGTTCTTAATCAACATGCCAAATAGACTTAAAAATCCGAGCAGTGACATAAAGCCAAACGGCATATCAGTGACGAGCAGGCCTGTTACCACACCTACTGCGGCCATTGGCACCACAAGCCAGATAATGAGCGGCTGACGTACGCGACCAAATAGCAAAATAGACACGAGTAACATGACTAAGAAACCAGCTGGTAGACCTGTTCCTAGGGCTTCTTGCGCATCTCTTGATGATTCGTACTCGCCACCCCATTCAATTTTGTAGCCATCAGGCAGTGGTAGGGCTTCAATTTGTGGCTTAATGCGTGCAAACGCTTTACCAGCGGTTTCGTTAAAGCCTGGCTCTGCCGAAATGGTAATGGTTCTAACACGATCTCGACGATGAATTAGGGTTTCTTCATTTTCTAATTCAACTCCCTTTGAAACCTGTTTAAAGGGAATATAAGTGCGCTGTGATGAACTCCAAACTTGGCTGTTTTCAATGGCTTCGATATCGTTTTGCTCAACACCTGCCACTTTGGCTTTGATTGAGTAGCTGTAATCACCATTTTGTAACTTACCTAACTCAAGTCCATTTGATGCGTATTGAATGGCTTGTGCGAAATCGTTACGAGATACAGCAGCAATACCTGCGCTGACAGAGTCGTAATGGGCATTCAGCACAAGCCCTTTTTCACGCCAGTTATGACGAATATCTCGAATTTGACCATCATTTATCATCAACAGTTCGGCTTGTTCGGCAAGTTCTCGCAGTACCTCGGCATCTGGACCTGAGAATCTAACCGCGAGTTTTGCGCTTCCTCCTGGGCCAAATTGCATACGCTCAGTATAAAAATCGGCATTTAAATCGAGCGCAGGCATACTGCTATTGAGCTTTTGGATCAGACCATCGATTTCATCGCGATTGTGCGTGCGTACCAAGAAGTAGCCATAGCTTTCATTTGGTTGCTGTGGCGCATAAGTTAGGGTGAATCTATCGGCCCCTCGACCAACAAAACTCGTTACAGACTCGACTTCATCATGCTCTAAAATAAGTGCTTCGGTAAGCGCGACTTTACGGGTGGTCTCGCGAATATCTTGGCCTTGCGGGCCCCAATAATGCACAAAGAACAATGGCGCATTTGATGGCGGAAAGAACCCTTGTTTGACTAAGCCAAAACTGCCATATGCCACAACTGTGATTGCGAATAAGCCAGCGACGGTGAGCCAGCGGAACTTAAGCGCACCACGAAGTACTTTTTCATAGCCACGGTAAAATGCACTATGCTGTTGTTGGTCAGCTTGGTTTTGTTCAACTTTGTAAAAGTACTTACCAAACAGCGGCACGACTGTGATGGCGAGCACCCAGCTCAGCATTAAAGACACTAAAACAACGGCGAATAAAGAATACAGAAATTCACCGGTCGCATCGTCAGATAAACCAATACCAGAGAATGCTGCGATCCCTATAATGGTTGCGCCCAGTAATGGCCACTGTGTTCTTTTAACAATAAAGCTTGCAGCTTCAGCAGCTTTTTTACCTTGCTTCATGCGCAGCATCATACCTTCGGCAACCACGATGGCATTGTCAACCAGCATACCCATCGCGATAACCATCGCGCCTAACGAGATACGTTCTAACTGTAATCCCATTAACCACATGATTAACACCGTGCCCATCACGGTCACTAATAGCACAGAGCCAACCACCACGCCTGAGCGCCAGCCCATAAATAGCATCAAGGTTAATGTTACAACCACAACCGATAGCACCAAGTTATTAATAAAGCCTTTTACTGACTCATCGACAATGGCTGCTTGGTCATAAATAGGCGTGAGGGTGATCCCTGCGGGTAATTTTGTCAGTAATTCATTGGCTTTATCGTTAACACGTTGGCCTACTTCAACAATGTTCACATCATTAATGGCAGAAACAGCCAGAGTAATGGCATCGTGACCTTGATAACGAATAAGCACAGGTTGAATGTCGACTGGCTCAAACTTTAAAGTGGCGATGTCACGAACTTTAATTGACTGATTCGTTCCTGGTACGACTAAGGTGAGGTTATAAATTTCTTCAATATGGTCAACCGGGTTTTCAACAACTAAGCGAAGTTGACGACCTTGCACTTCAACGCGGCCGCCGTTAAATGGCTGCAGGTTTTCTTGCAATAGTCTGGTTAAATCAGGAAAAGAGATCCCTAAACCCGATAGTTGAAAAGGGTTGATATAAGCCACTAACTGCTCTTGCTGAACACCGCTAACTTGCACTTTTGCAACGCCTTCAGTTACTAACAGTTCACGGCGAATAACGCGGGCAAATTCACGTAATTCGTGAAGCGAAAAATCAGGGGCACTGAGTGCGTAATACATGCCGTATACATCACCAAAATCATCATACACATTGGGTGCGTGGCTGCCGGTAGGCAATTGTTTTGCTGCATCTCTTAAGCGCTTTCTGAGTTCATCCCATATTTGGGGGAGTACATCAGAATCAAAATGTGATTGCACTTCGACTGAAATTTCAGAAATGCCCGGTTTAGAAATTGAGGTTAACCGCTTTAATTGCGGCATTTGTTGTAATGCAATTTCTAAAGGCTCTGTGATTTCGCGCTCTACTTTCTCGGCACTGGCACCGGGAAACTGGGTGACGACTTGCACTTGTTTAATGGTAAAGGCGGGATCTTCTAAGCGACCAATTTTACCAAGGGCAACGGCACCACCGACTAAAAAGACTATTACCAGTAACCAGATATTGACTGGATTTTTTATGGCATAACGTGCGATATCCATGGTTATAGCTCCGCTTTATACGGTTTTACCGCTAAACCTTCACGCATCTTCGGTGCGCCGGCTGCAACCACTAAATCATCTTTATTTAAACCTTTAGCAATGGCAGCCATATTGGCATCAACTTTAAGTACCTCGACGCTGCGTTTTTGCACGGTTGAATTGGCTTTGTCGTATGCCCAAACATGAAAGCCGTCAGCGTTACTACCTTGCAGTGCATTAAAAGGCACTAACATCACATCATCGTTTTCATTGTCTTCGAGGCTGACTTTAACAATGGCGCGAGCACCGGGTGTTAAACTGTTGTCGCTGACCTGTGCAGCAAATACGACTTTGTATGTTTGTGTAATGGGATCAGGCTGTGTGGCATGCTCTATGTAAGTAAGTTCATACTTCTTTTCTGGAGTAGAAATAATATGGGCTTCAGTTTTGACTAAACTACCTTGTTGGTAGCTACTAAGCAGGCGCTCAGGCACATTCACGTTGAAGTAAAATAGCGAAACATCTTGCAATTTGGCGATGATGTCGCCAGCTTTTACATAGTTACCGTTTTCGACTAAGCGTTCAGATACTTGTGCATTAAATGGCGCCGAAAGCGTGGTGTAACTTAAGTCTTGCTCGGCTTTACTCAGGGCGATTTCAGCCAATTCAAAGTTAGTTTTCGCATTGTCTAATTGGCTTTGAGAGGCCAAACCATTTTTAGCTGTCGCTTCAATACGCTTTAAATCTCTTGCGGCTTGGTTCAATCGCGTTTGGGCTTCTTGTACTCTTTGTTTGAAAAGAGTTGGGTCGATTTGCGCCAAAATCTCACCTTCATTCGCCACAGATCCAGTTTGCAGCTTGGTATTAATAAGACGACCTGACACTTCAAAACTTAAATCTATGGTTTTAACTGCCGCAACTTCAGCAGGAAAAGTGCGGGTATATTGCTTCGCGTTGGTCATAACAGGGGCAAGTTTTACCGTTTGAACAACTTGCGTGTCTGTTTGTTGCTCGTTGGCAGGCGCGCAAGCGGTGAGGGCAGACGTCATAGCGATTGTCATAATAAATGCAGTCGTGACTTTGAGAGTCGTAAGATTAACTAAAGCATTAAGTTTCATACTGTATAGGCTCGCCAATAAGTTAAATTAATTTTTTCGACTTGCTTGTTGCTGGATCTCAAGCAGAAACAGTAAAGTTGCAAGTAAACTGTACGGTGTAGTTTACTGGTGAAATTTGAAAAGTAAACTAATTAGTGTAAAAATAACTCAATCAGATATCTGAGAGTGAGTTATGAGCGAAGTTAAAAAAACACGAAGTGAGCTTAAGCGCGAAGCCATAGTGAATGGTGCAGTCGAAGCGTTTCAAAAATATGGTGTGAGCGATACCAGCATGGACAAAGTGGCCGAAACTGCTGGCGTGTCGAAGCGTACCGTGTACAATCATTTCCAAAATAAAGAAACTTTAGTTACTGAAATAATTAAAGATATTTGGAGCCAAAACTTCGTAAACCACGACTTTCCTTACGATGCGACGACCCCTGTAAAAGCGCAACTTCATGAGCTGGTGGTGAAAGAAATTCAGTTCATGAATGACAAAAAAATGCACGAGCTTATTCGCGTTGCAATGGGTGTGTGTTTATTCAATCCAGACAAATTTGTCGATAACATTGGTGAGTTTTTCGAACAAGAAACGACAACAATCCGATGGTTAAAGTCGGCCATGCAGGATGGCAAAATAAAAGAGGCTGAGCCACGTTTAGCGCACGAGCAGTTGGTGAGCTTATTAAAAGGCCAAGCATTTTGGCCGCAAATTTTGCATCAAGCAGAGTCATTGACTGAGCAAGAGATCACTAAATTGGCTGAAGATACCATCGACTTCTTCTTGGCCTACTACGAAGTTTAGGCTGATAAATATTAAAAACGCCTTTTAGCGCTCGCACTAAAAGGCGTTTTTGTTTTGGTATTCAATTTGTTGCCTAAAATCACATCTTAGTTTGTCTGCTTTGACTCCACAATAATCGCAATAATTTCGGTGTCGCCAACATTACTGACTTGATGTACCCATTGATCGTGCCACATAGTGTGGCCATCAGGGATATCGATGTTGAGTGATGCATTTTCAGTTTTTATCACAGCACGGCCACCTTGTTGAAAATACACGGTTTTGGCATTGTGCTTATGAAAACGATCACTCTCACCGGGTTTAAGTACCATTTTGAGTACCAGTACCTGTTCGTTTTCAAGCAAAACGCTGTAGTGCTCAGGTGAAGCAAGATGCGCATGTTCATAAACAGGCTTGGCTTGTACATTGAACACCAACAATAAACAAAGAAAGCAAAATCCAGTTAATTTATTAAACATAAACTTACCTGTGCATACCACGAATAGGGTAGTTATTGTCTGGGTTTCTGATCCAAGCTAAGCCATTTACGAGTGCTTGCAGTTTAGGACGTACAAACGGGTTATTTGAAATGTCGACCACTTGAATATGACCTTCAGCGTTTATTACGAACAGACCAGGCTCTGCAAATGGGTGATCAGTTTCTTGTTCTGAGCGTGGATCAGAGATGTATAACCCAAGCGTTTTCATTTGCTCAACGCTTAATCCATAACTTATGTCATAGCTTACTTCTAATTGCTCACTGTGCGCCTCTAGCTGAGTTTTACTATCACCAGAGGCGGCAATAATATCGACGCCAATGTCTGCTAGGGCGCCTTTAAACTGCTCTAGCTGGTTGAGATAGCGAGTACATAAAGGGCAATGCTTACCACGATACACCAGCACAAGTTTCCAATCAAAACCAGCCTTTGGCTTTGCAAGATTGACTGACTCACCACTGAGTAAAGTGGCAGTGATGTCAGGAAAAACAGCGCCCGCATGAAGTTTAGTCGTGTAATCTGAGTTCATTTTATTATCCTAGAGTGAATCTTAAAAATGTGCGTTTAAATGTGCTTCAAAGCGTTTTAAATCGTTCTCAATATCGGCGTTTTTCATCACATCGAAGCAGGCAAATGTGGCCATAGGTTGCATATCAAAAAACTTAAAATTCATATGCATAGGGAACATTAAGTCATCAACTGACTTACCTTCAAAAAAGTCATTAGTGTCGTTAAATGATTCTTCAGGTGCATTAAATGTCAGTGAAAGCATGTATTTAGTGCCCGTCATTGTTCCGCCTTTGCCATAGTTGGCTTTAGGTGCTTGTTCATTTCGACCGTCACCTAAGCACAGTGCACCGCCCATACCTGCTGTGTAAACTTCATCCATATACTTTTTGAAAGACCAAGTTACGCCCATCCAATTGACCGGTGTTTGTAAGAATACATAGTCAGCCCATTGGTGGTTTTCAAGCTCTTTTTCGACGTCGATGTTGTCTTGCATCGTCACAACGCGAGTTGAATGACCCTTGCTTTGAAAAATGCTGACAGCTTTGTCTACCAAGGTTGCGTTTAACTTACCTTCAGAGAACGGGTAATACTGATGACCATTGATGATTAAAATATTGCTCATGTTTTGCTCCAGTGTGTTTGCAATTAACTTGTGGTATATTTTAGGAACCTATTCACCTTAATCAATTAGTATACTTTTAGTAACCTAGTAAAAATGAGCGTCAAAAAATGAAAAGTCGATTAAAAACAGATAGTAAAGGGCGAAAAAAAGTTTTAGATGCCTGTACTGAACCCTGTGCTATAGAAAAAGGCATGCGTTTAATTGGTGGTAAGTGGAAGGGCTCGATTATTTATCACTTAAAAGATGAGCCAGTGAGATTCAATGATTTGTCACGTATGTTAGGCGGCGCCACCAAGAAAATGGTCGACCAACGGCTCAAAGAGTTAGAGCAAGAAGGCATGGTGTTGCGCAAAGTAATCAGTGAACGCCCTGTTGCTGTGACCTATGAGCTCACAGAGTTTGGGCGCTCAGCCTTGAGTATTTTAGAAGTATTGCGACAGTGGTCAGAATCTCACGATATTGAATTGAGTTAACGTGTAAAAAGACAATACTTTAATCTACTTCTACAGGTAAGGCAGTGGTGTGTTTAACCTGATCGAGTACAAACAGGGTTTGTGCTTCTTTGATCTCAGGAAAGCTTCTTAATTCTTTGAGTATAAAACGAGAGAGCGCTTTGTTTGACCGCGCAACGACTTTCATTAAGTGGTCATAGGCACCGGAAAGCGAATAGCATTCTAATATCAGCGGGTGTTCAATTACAGCCAGTTTGAATTTATCAAATGCCGCTTCATTTTTCTGGTCAATGCTCACCTGCACAAAGGCTAATACCCCAAAGCCAGCTTCTTCGGCATCGAGTACAGCACTGTAGCCTTTAATGACGCCTTTCTCTTCAAGTGCTTTAGTGCGACGCAAACAAGTTGATTCAGACATATGGGTTTCTTTGGCTAAATCGACCATAGACATGCGGCCGTTACTCTGCAGCTGTGAAAGGATATTTTTGTCTTGTTTCTCAAGCATGGTGGTTTCCGTCATATTTGATGTTTGAGGTGAAGGATAGCACCAAACTGGATTCAATTTCAGGCTATTTTGACGGCACCCTGCATACAAAATGGCATAAGCTATTTTTAAACAAAAAACACGTTTAAAGAGATCATTATGACAGAACAAAAGTTTTATCACGTAGGTGAGAGAAGCCCTGAGCAACCTGCAACAACCCAGTATCAACCTTCAAAATTTGCAAAAGCAAAGCATCCAGAACCGTACCGCTTTGAAGTCAACCTAAGTGCAGAAGCAGGCAATATGCAAAGTAAAACCGGTGTGGTTTCTGTGAATATTCCAGGTTTTAGCCCGGTAAAATTATATTGTGACGAACAACCGCCTGTGGGTGAAGATACTGCACCACCGCCACTGGCTTTTTTCTCTGCAGGCATTGGTTTTTGCTTAATGACGCATTTAACCGATATTTTGACGGCACGAAAAATTCAGGTAGATAGTTTAAAGCTAGAGCAGCGTATCGTATTTCGTACTAACTTGGGCCACATGCGCGAACATGGCTACATGACAGATGGCGGCTGTGATGTAGTCGAGACTCATGTGATCATCGAAAGCCCAGAGCCTGAAGAGAAAATCAAAGATCTACTGGATGAAGCTGAAAATGGCTGTATGGCACACTTTGCGCTTCGCAACCCTATTCCTTGGTCGACACGCCTAGTTTATAACGGTAAAGAAGCGATCAGTCGTTCAGGTGAATAATCTTGATTTACGACAGAACATCAGCCAATGAATAGGCTAGTGAATTAAGAGGCTAACCTCGATTAGCCTCTATGCATTTATTGATTTAATTCTGCCGCTGTATCTTGAAATATCCCCTGAATGTCATGTGCTTCGCGTTCAGTTTGGCCACCATGCTTTAAAAATGCTTTGATGATAGTTTGCGTTTTTTGTTCTTTGGCGCGGTCTAAAAAGTATCTCAATTCTAATTCTGCACCCGCATTTTCATCAATGATTGACGTGTTGATGATGTCTTTATACATGGCAATATCTCGCAACTCCCAGTGACTAACTAGTGCGAGTAAAGGTGCTAAAAATTCATCGAGATCACACTTTGGTACAAATTGAGTAATGATGTTCAGCGCTTCCGCTTGTTGAGCAGTAAAATCAGCACCTGTGAGTAACGCTTGCAGTGCTTTGCCTTTACCTAAACGTCTTGCGAATTGAACCGCACCTTGACCACCTGTAGGTATGTTAATGTAAAGCTCTGGTTGCGCAAATGCCGCATTTTCAGTGCCATAGGCCAAGTCACAGGCCATTACAAACTCATTGCCACCCCCTCTAGCCACGCCATCAACTACTGCAATAGACAATTGCTTCATCGCTTTGATGTTTTCAATCATATGATTAAATTCGATTGATGCCGCTTGGCCACCTTGTGTGCCATTAATGACGTGTAAATCTAAATGGGCGATAAAAAAAGTGTCATGAAAAGACTTAAAAACAACCACTTTGGTATCTCTGTCATCTTTTAAAGACAGCACGAATGCATTGATTTCGTTTATTAAATCACTGGTTAATATATTGATTGGCGGATTCTGAATTAAAACAGTTGCGACACCAGCTTGTTTTGTAATTGCGAGTTTAGACATGAGATGGCCCTCTTACGTGTATTAAGTGGCAATTTGCCGTGTTGTTGAGCACACTTTAAGGTTTAATTTGTTATCTAAAAACAAGCTAAATTGAACTATAATGATTCCAAAAAGGAATCAATTGGGTGGGTTATGGATCTGGCAAGTCGATTATTATTACTGTTGGAAGTGTCTGAGTTGGGCAGTTTTGCTAAAGTCGCGGAATACCGTAATGTCAATCGTTCCGCGATTTCAAAGCAAATAACGAAGCTTGAAGAAGAGCTTGAGGTACACTTATTAAATCGCTCAACAAGGGCGATTTCTTTTACCGCTGCAGGGGTTGAGATGCTAAATCAAGCGAAGCAACTTCGCACTGTATTAAGTAACTCTAAACGTTTAGCACAGAATTATCATACCGAGCCAAGAGGGGAGTTAAAAATAGCCAGCCCAACCTTGTTTGGTCGCCAATATGTTCAGCAAGCCGTAACGATTTACCAAGAGAAATATCCTGATGTCACGATTGAGCTTTTGCTTGAAGACAGGCTGGTTGATGTGATCGGTGAAGGGTTTGATTTGGGTATTAGGATGGGAGAGCCTTTAGAGTCAAATCTGATCGCTAGAAAAATTGCACGAAATCGCTTACTGCTGTTGGCTTCTCCCGCGTACCTAGCAAAATTTGGTGAGCCAGAAAGTATTGCAGAATTAGAACAACTGCCCGCAGTGGTTTATTGCGCCCCCGGCTTAGTCATAGATAAAATTAAGTATATAGATGAAAGCGGTAAACAAGCGTTTCTTCATTTGAATACGGCTTATAAAGTGAATGAAGCCGAGTTACTGATTAAAACAGCTTTGAATGGTCGTATGCTGACAGCAGCAACCGCGCAAATGCTCGGGGACGAAGTTAAAAACGGTGAACTGATCCCAATAATGACAGGTATAGAGCTCAGTAATTACGGTAACTTCTTTGCTGTTTATCCACATAGAGATTTGGCATTAAAGACTCAGCTATTTCTAGATATACTCACTGATATTGTTGGAGCGGCAACACCGGTTTGGGAAAGTAGAATTCCAGGCTTTAATAAAATGTATGGTTTTGATGAGCCTTAAAACAGAAAAAGCGCACTGTAGGGTAGTGCGCTTAATTTCTGCGAATGGTGAAGGGGTTTACTAAATGCAAGGACTAGTTATTGGTGAATGCAACACCGTTTCGACCCTTCAATATGTTAAACGCAGCTGCTATTAGAAAAGATCAGTTAATTTAAAAAAATCTTTAAGATTCTTGCTTAGCACTATGCTTTTCCATTTTATAGCTTAGGTGCGACTCGCCCCTGAGTTAATTGCTCAAGCAACTTTGCGATTTCAAGGACTTTCATATCTTGGTCTAAGTCACCAATAATACTTACAGCAAACGGCATCCCGTCTTTTAACCCCATAGGGATAGTGATGCTTGGTGAGCCAGTGACAGCGGCAAGTGTTGAGCTGCTACCTGTAAATTTGTCTCCATTGATCGGATCTATTTTCCATGCAGAGCCAACACTCGGTGCAATGATGGCATCGAGTTTATGTTGTTTGAATATTTCCTTTAATTGTTGCTTAGCGTATTTGTTTATCGCAGCGACGGCTTGCTTGTATTTAGCTTCATCATTTGCTTGAAGTGAGGCAAGTAAGAGCTCTTGTTTTTGATCGTTCAATTTTTTGTTGTATTCAATTAATTCAGCGAGTGATTTAACACTGACACCATCGCCAGTATTTGCTAAATAAGCAGTTACACCATGATTAAACTCGTATAACAGTACATCAAATTCAGCAGGAAATATTTTGTCCATATTGTTGAACTGGATATCGTTAACGATAGTTACACCCGCTGAACCCAAGCGTTTTAAGGTGTCTTCGAATTCAGCTTTATAAGCTTGATTAAACTGGTTTATGCCCGGGATAACTCCAATGCGTTTACCTTGCAATGAATGAGTTAAAGGTGACTCTTTGTGAGCATACTCCGAGATTGCTAAATAAGTAAGCTGAGCATCAGTCACGGTTCTTGTAATAGGGCCTGCTGTATCTTGAGAATGTGCGATCGGAATGATCCCTGTTTGGGAGATATGATGAATACTCGGCTTAAAACCAACAACACCATTAAGCGCGCTTGGGCAGTGAATTGAACCATCGGTTTCTGTACCAATACTGACCAGTGCTAGGTTACTAGAAACTGCTACAGCAGAACCAGAGCTAGAGCCGCAAGGAGTCATCGTCAGATCGTAAGGGTTTTTTACTTGACCACCGACATGGCTATAACCACTCGAGCTAGGTGAAGATTTAAAGTTTGCCCATTCACTTAAATTTGCTTTTCCTAAAATGATTGCGCCTTCTGAAAGCAACTTCTCAACAATAGGTGCATTTTTGCTTGGGTAATGATTTTGCAACGCGAGCGCCCCGGCAGTGGTTGCCATTATCTTGGTATCTATGTTGTCTTTTAGTAAAACGGGGACACCAAATAAAATGCCTTGTTTTCCATTTTCTTTGTAGCGTTTGTCTTTGTTCAAAGCTTGCTGGTAGGCGTCGGGATTGACAGTTATCACTGCGTTTAGTTGAGGGTTATTTTTTTGTATGTTGCTTAAGTAATACTGGGTAACTTCGGCAAAAGTAAACTGACCTGCTTTTACCCCCTGATGAAGCTGGTTAATTGTCAGCTCAGAAAAGTCTTTTGGTTGTGATAGCGCTGAGGTTGAAATTAATAAAGACAGCACGACCATGCAGTTTTTTATCATGAATGTATTCCTTTTAGGTATTTATTCGATGGTATCTGATGGATTTTTAAACTGCAATTGTTCTAGAAAATTTAATAAATGTATTAGGCCAATATATTTTGTAAATAAATAACTTTGGATGACAGTAAAAGCTAAGTAATAGGTTTTTAGCTACTGTTTTGCGCTAAGCCGAGTTTTTATTTTACAAATACACGTTGAGACTTAGTACTTTTAAAGCCTTGCAGTTTATAAAAAAGGTGGCTTTCTAGTCGAGTTTCATTGCACCTAACACGAACTTCCTTAGTTACTTGAGATGTCGCAAACTTAACTAAGTTTTTACCAATACCCTGACCTCTATACTCAGGATTTACGACCAACCCACCAATTTCATAAAAGTCATTCGATGCTAGTCGGCGTGCATAAAATAGATGTATCCAACCGATTATTTTACCTTTTAGTTCGGCTACAAAAATCTGATCAGCTTCAGAATTCAGTAGTGACAGCAACTTTTCTGAGGCCTGATTTTCAGACAATTTTTGATACCCTAGATGTGTTGATACAGAGTTTATCTCTTCTGCATCATCAATTACTGCAAGTCTGAAAATGGCTTTATTCATACATTAAACTCTTCGCTAAAATTCTGGCTACTTTTGGCAAACTCACGGCAAAGTTGATCAGCACGTTTCAATAACGTTGGAATTCGATGTTTACCATGCATATGTAAAATATGCTGTTTTGCGACTTGTGTTGAGTCAGTGCTGGTCACATAGAGGGGGTTAATACTTTCTCCTCGATATATAGCATGTTCATCACCAATATCTGAAAAGGGCTTTTTCGCGACTCCTACAACAGACGATTCACCACAAAGGGCATCAAACACATGCTTACCTAAGCCGGGCTTTTGATGAGTATCTAAATACACATACCCGTCAACAACAATGGTATCTGGTTTAAGAGCATGGTCAGACAGCACTTTTAGGATGCAAGGCAACTCTCTTTTGTAAAAAGCACCGGGTTCGTACTCTTCGACATGGTTTACAACCGTTGTGTATTCCTTGAATGGAGACTCAGCTTGCCAAGCATTAAAGGCCACACAAGCTACAAATGCTTTATCGTTAGTGTATTGCACATCAATGGCGACGATCATAAAGGTATCCTACATTTAAAACTTTTTAATAGGTACACCTCTGAGCAATTTCAAGAATCAATAGCAGGTATATATGCGTTAGGTTCAAAGTTAATGGTTTAAAAGAGCTAGAGTTTATGAAGGTCTTTAGCCGAAAAGTCAGTGTTTTGTGGGCTATCCTGCTTACATGGGCTGAAAAGCTACGTTTAATTTATATCGTTTATTATTTATAGATTTTTATGATGACTGTTTTGGTGACTGAAAACAGTCATGTTTATTCAAATAAACAAATCGCGTTCCTGCAGCTACTTATAGCAACTTTAAATACTCTAAAATTTTCGATTAAGCGCATAAAAACTGAGTTAACTCACTCTTTATGAAATGACAATAATTTAAAGTGATATGTTATAGTGTATCGGAATTATCATTCCTAACAATAGAGATTTGTGTGAAAAAGAAATTACTACTCTCACTTTTGGTGGCATCGAATGGTGTCATTGCGCAAGAAACAGTTAAATCTAACTCAAACGAAGACATAGAACACATTGAAGTTAAGCGTGTATGGCAACCTTACCGTGGTAATGTTCCTTTAGTTCAAACCCCGCAAGCAGTCGACACGATTAGTGCTGATGTGCTTGAAAGCGAAAGTATCACCCGCTTTATTGAAGCGCTCGAGCTTTCACCGAGTATAGTTAGGCAGAATAATTCAGGTGGTATGTTCGATAGCTTTGCTATTCGTGGTTTCTCGGGAGACGAAAATAATCCATCGGGTTACCTTGTGAATGGCTTTAACTCTCGCGGTTATAACGGCAATAGAAATACCGCAAATATCGAAAGTATTGAAGTGATGAAAGGCCCTGGCTCTGCACTTTATGGGCAAGGTGAGCCGGGTGGTACTATTAATATCATCACTAAAAAGCCGCAGTTTAATGAGCAAGGTTATGTTCAAGCAACGCTTGGTAATTACAGTAAAAAGCAGTTTGAATTTGATTACTCTAACGCACTGAATAAAGAGGCCGCATATCGACTAAATGGTTCGTATGAAGACTCAGATACACATAGAGATCATGTTTCAATCGAAAGCTTACATTTATCGCCATCGGTATTGTGGAACATTTCTGATGACACCAGCCTGAGCTACGAAATGGAAGTGCTAGATCAGAAAAAGCCTTTAGATAGGGGTGTATACATTCTGAATAATGACTTTGACGGTGTGAAAGCTGATGCTTTTTACGGGGATATCCGTGATGGCGCGCATCAAGTTGAAGCGCTTGGTCATCAGCTAGTGTTAAATCATAAGTTAAACGACGATTGGCATTTACTGACAGGCTTTGCTTACCGAGATTCTTCGTTTAAAGGTGTATCTTCTGATACTGAATTATCAGGTGGTAGACAGCTTGTGTACACCGACGAAAATCTACTGTCTCGCCAACGACGTGTTCGTGATTATCAAGCGCTTGATGTTTCAGCCCGTTTTGAATTAAGTGGTGAAGTTGAGCAGGGCGGTCTAACGCATAATATTTTAGTGGGTGTGGATCACTATAATTTTGATATTGATACCGACTACAAAGTATGGCGCACAGCTTGGGGTTCAGGCGATACGACTTATACCATTGACCCTAACAATCCAGACTACACTCAAGCTCAACCTGAGCCAGTACAAAAAACGCTGACTGAAGAGAATCAAAAAGGTTTAGGTCTTTATGCCCAGAATCTGATTGAACTGACTGAAAAGTCAAAAGTATTAGTGGGTGTGCGTGTTGATAAATTTGAACAAGACATTCTTAACTTACGCAGCGATGAAGCGCAAAGCCAAGAGCAAACCGAATTTACCCCGCGCTTAGGCTTTATTTATAGTGCGAATGATCAAGTTAATCTTTATACGAGTTATGCCGAAGGTTTTAGGCCAAATCCGGGTCTTGATTCAAACCGCAATGCGTTCGAACCAGAAGAAACTAAGTCATTCGAAATTGGCGCAAAGTGGCAAAGTATTGCTGGGCGTTTCTCGGGTAGCATAGCCCTTTTTGATGCGCAAAAAACTAATATGCTCACTGCTGAGCCAGATACGGGGTTATCAGCAACATTAGGCGAAGTTGAAAGCCAAGGTGTGGATTTTCAGCTAACCACTGAGCTGACAGATAACACCGTACTTGAACTTGCTTACGCTTATACAGATGCAAAAACAGCAAATGATGTGATTAATGCCGATTGGGGTGTACCAATTCCAAAAGGCTCGCGCTTAATTAATATTGCTGATCATATCGGCCATGTTTCAATAAAGCATTACACCACATTGTTAGGTAAAGCATCTTACCTTGGTGCAACTGTGAATTATGTAGGTGATCGTTTGGGCGAAACAACAGATGCAAACTTTATTTTGCCATCATACACGCTCGTTAACTTGTCAGCGTCGATTGAGGTAAATGACAAGGTAAGTATGAAGTTCGATATCAACAATCTGTTTGATAAAGCTTACTTTGAAAATTCTTACCACAAACTTTGGACTATGCCGGGCTCACCGACAACTTACAGTGCAACGATTAAATATCAGTTCTGATCTTCACTGTTAGTTAATGTCTTAATGTGTTCTAAGTCATTTTGTAATTAAAAAATAGCAGCCTGAGTAATCGCACTTAACCAAACCTTGGTTAAGTGATTATTTAGGCTGTTTTTTCGTTTTTAACACGAGAAAGAGTGTAATGAATCATCTTCAAAACAGTAAAACGCGCTTGCCGTCCATCGATATACTTCGTGGCATCGTGATGTTATTCATGTTGGTTGATCATGTCAGAGAGCGTTTTTTCTTACATGCTCAAGTGCTTGATCCAATGGACATTCAAACGACGAGTCCTGATCTTTATTTTACCCGTTTAAGTGCTCACTTTTGTGCGCCAATTTTTGTGTTTTTGACCGGTCTATCAGCGTGGTTATATGAAAACCCCGCAAACGGTGCAAAGCGTTCAGCTCAATCATTTTTGCTAAAACGTGGCTTATTTTTAATTCTGCTTGAAATGACATTAGTCAATTTCTCTTGGTTTGGCGCTTATCAAACATTGTACTTGCAAGTCATCTGGGCCATAGGGGTGAGCATGGTGGCTTTAGCCATTGTGGTCGCTTTACCTCGAAGCATTATCGCCATATTAGGTATCAGCATAGTCGCAGGTCATAACTTATTATCGCCCATTGAATTTGCGCCAAATGAGTTGGGTTATTCGCTATGGACGATTTTGCATGACCGAGGATATTTAGTCACAGATGCTTTCATTAAGGTAAAAGCCTCTTACCCAGTTTTACCTTGGATCGGTGTTATTTTGTGTGGCTATGCGGTGGGGCCTTTATTTTCAAGCTCGATACCTTCGAAAAAGCGTAAAACGATTTTGATGCAAAGTGGCGCCGCGCTTTTATTAGGGTTATTAATGTTAAGAGGGCTAAACATTTACGGCGAAACCCTTGGTTGGTCTCAACAGGCAATCGCGCTTTTGACGGTGATGGACTTCTTTAATTTCACCAAGTATCCACCGTCTCTTGATTTTATTCTACTAACATTGGGAGTTGGCGCCTTTGTGTTAGCCGTGTTAGAAACGAGCGTATTCAAGGTGTTAGAGCCAGTAAGAATATTGGGTTCTGCCCCTATGTTTTTCTATATCACGCATTTATACGCACTGCTTGTTACTAGCATAGTGGCACAGTGGCTATTTGGCACAAATATGCATTATGGCAGTGATCAGACTGCATATTTTGGCTTTTATCACGTCTGGCAAGTGTGGCTTTTTGCGATCTGTTTAAGTGTAATTTTATACCCACTCTGCAAATGGTTTGCGAGTTATAAGCGCAAAACATCAGCGCGCTGGGTTAAGTATTTTTAGTAGTTCAATTTATTCAGGGCAATTGAATAATTGCCCTCATTTCTACAAAGTCATTTACCATTTTGCAAACCGCTCTAATAAAAAGTCTATGGCTAGGCGTGCCCTGAGCGGCATAAATTGCTTGTTTTGATAGACAATCCAACTGGTTGCGCCTTTAATGCAATATGAGTCTAAAAGCGGTACCAGCTTTTGCTGTTCGATTGATTCTGTGAAGGTGCTTTCGGGCATATAGGCGATACCTAGACCTTGTTCGCAGGCCTCAAGTACCACATTGGCGTTATTGCTACGCCAGTTACCAGTGACTTTCACACTTTGTTTAGTACCGTCGATATTAAACGCCCAGTGGTCGTTATTGGCGATAATACAGCGATGGCTTTTTAATTGGTTGGGGTGGTTTGGTGTACCATAGGTTTTGAGGTACTCAGGGCTGGCAACCACCATCATAGAGCGGCTAATTAACTTACGAGCGATGAGGTTTGAATCATTCAATTCGCCATAGCGAATAGCAAAGTCGATACCATCTTCAACAAAATTAACCAGTCGAGAATTAAAGTCTATTTCAATATTGAGCTCGGGGTGCTGTTTGGCAAATTCCATAAGAGCAGGGGCGATGTAACTTTCGGCAAAGCCACCTGCAGCACTGACTCTAAGTGTGCCAGATAACTGATATTGCTGCTGGCTTAATTGTTCGTTGGCTTGTTGTAAGCCAGTGACGAGTTGCTTGCACTGTTGGTAGTAAAACTCGCCATTTTCAGTCAGGCTAATTTGGCGAGTGGTACGTGCTAATAAGCGCGAGCCTAAGCGTTCTTCTAAGCGAGAAATCTGTCGGCTGACATGGCTGGTGGAGCAGTTTAACTTTTTTGCAGCCGCCGAAAAGCCACCGCTTTCGGCAACAGCCACAAACTCAAAAATGCCTTCAAAACTGTCCATCACTACTTTGCCTATGTGGTAAATATTTACAGGTGTTATTTAACAATCACTTACCCTAAATAGCAAAGAAGATTGGCTGTCTTTTAATAGTTAAATTTATTACTATCTTCACTTACAAGTATTATTTGCTCAGGGTTTCAACGTTAATGACCGACAGAAAATGGACGCTAAAGAGTATCGCTGCCCACTTAGGGGTATCGAATGCCACTGTTTCAAATGCTTTTAATCGACCAGATCAGCTGTCGAAAGCCAAGCGTGAAGAAATCCTCGCTGCGTGCCATGAACTCGGTTACTTTGGGCCAAATAAAGCGGCACGTTCGTTGCGAAAAGGCACGTTCAACATTGTCGCGCTTGTGCTACCTGACAGCGTTGAATACATGGTGTCAGATCCGGTGGCGAGCAGCTTTATGCGCGGTGTTGCCAAAGTGCTTGAGCCTCAAGGCATTAATTTACTACTTTTCTCGGGTAATGCTGAAAGCGTCAATGACATTGTCGATTTTGTTGATGGCTTTATTTGCTATGGTCGCCCTCGTAATACCAAATTAATTACCCACCTTGAAGCGCTCAGCAAGCATGTAGTGACAGTCGACTTTGAGTTAGACAACAAAGCCAGTGTGAATATCAATAATCATGAGGCCGCTTACACTGTCGCGAAACAAGCATTTACAGGTTCTGAAACGACAAGTGATAACATTGAGGCAGCTATTTTAGGCTTACGCTTACTTGATACTGAGCTTATCTGTCGTGTGTATGACCATCATTTGCCTGAACTTAATACTTCGATTGCACATCAACGTCTGGCTGGATTTCGCCAGGCTATCAATGAGTTGGGTGTCGTTATTGCTGATGATAAAACTTGGAATATACCTGAGAGTAGCGAACGTTATGCGCGCATTGCTGCCAAAGAAGCATTAAATACATCGCCTCGACCCAATGTGTTGTTATGTATGAGTGATTTAATTGCACTCGCCGCAGCGAGAGAAGCCCAAGCACAGGGCATTAAGATCCCCGAAGAGCTAAAAATAGTAGGCTTTGACGGTATTGATGAAGCAGAGCTTTTTCAACCTGCCATTACCACCATTCATCAAAACAGTGAGAATAAAGGGCAACAAGCTGCTGAGCTGTTTATAAATAAAGAAAAGCAGCAAGTTATGCTGCCTTTCAATCTTAAGTTAGGTCAGTCGACCTAACATTTTTAGCGTAATTTCACAGATACCAAGTAGTCTGAGCTTCGATTATGAGATAAGTATCCTGAGTTCAGGTTACTTATCCAGAGCTCAGGTTACTTAAGTAAATCCGCGATATTAAAACGCTTAGTGCCTTTTTCATCAGCAAAGGTCATTTCAATTAAGTGTGTTTCAAAATCAACCTTCAAACATGCTATGTGTTGCTGATTTTCCCACTCCATGATCAATAAACTATCAGCGCCTTGCAAAGAGAATGCACCATTAAAAGCTTGGCTTTCATTACGCAATTTAATGAGTTTTGACAGTGCTTTCACTACAGGTTTTTGTAATTGAATATCGACCTTTTCTGGCGTTAAGTAGCTGCGGTTAATATCGCGGCCAACATTGGTATTATCAAGTAATGCCATGTCATTATGCAGTGCAAGTAAACCACCGTAATAAACCTGCGGTACACCCGGTGAGAAGAACTGAATAGCTCTTGCTGTTAGGTAGTCTAAGTCATTGCGGGCGAGGGCATCATAATAGGTGCAGTTTACTTGGTATAAGTCGACGTTACTGGCTGCTGCGCCGGTCGCTTGACGACTTTGTGAATTGCTATTTTCATGGATCTGTTCAACTAAGTTGTCGACTTGTGCTGCATTGAGCAAACCCGGTTTTTCACCTTCAGGACCTGCATCAACAATGCCAATACCATCGTGGGTGTCGAGCACAGTCAAGCAGTTACGTGGGGCAATGGTCAACCAAGACACCAAGGCATCCACATTTTGCGTAAACAAAGTGTGTAAGATGAGTGGTGGCAGCGCAAAGTCGTAGACTCGGTCAACTTTTTCTGCAACCGCAATTTGGGTCTGATAATGGCTGTGAATTTCGGCAATGGTTTCCATGCCCATCTCATTGGCTTGTTTTGAGAGTTGTTTAATAAAAGCAAAGGCTTCATCGGTCATAAAACAACTGGTGCCTGCACGCTTAATGGCAAAACCTGCTGCATCTAAACGAATGATCTTCACGCCATTGTTGGCAAATAAGTCGAGTACTTTATGTAAGTAATTTTTACCCGCTTCGGTTTCAACATTTATATCAATTTGGTTATCGGTAAAGGTCGTCCAGAAATTAACAACTTCGCCTGAAGCCAATGTTTTTGGTGTAAAACAGCTGGTGGGTCGAGGTCTAAAAATAGCGGCGGCTTCTTCGTCTGTGATGCCATTTGGAAACACATCTTGCTCTTTTAAAAACATATTCCAATACTTAGATGCCGTGCCATTTTCAAGCACATCCAAAAACTCTGGAGATTGACCAGATGCGTGGTTGACGATGAGATCAGCCATTATTTCATAGTCTTCGCCTAGCGCTTTTAAGTCTGGCCAGCTACCTAAGCGACTATCAATTTGTGCATGGTCAATTGGGTCAAAACCCGCATCGCTACCATCGATAGGGTAGTAAAAAGGCAAAATATGTACGCCAGAGAATAGACCTACCAGTGGCCCGTCAAGCATCTGCTTTAACACTGGTAGGCCACTCCCTGTAAGCCTGTCTGCATAGGTGATCAATTGCACTTGGTTTTTCATAGTCGCACTCAATATCTCAAAGTTGATTCTTAATCGATTAAGTTATATCTTTAATCAGCAATCAAAGATATTCAAGTACTATTTACAATAAAAATTGGCTGAAGCTGGCCTGATACAGGCTAGACTTATTTAAGATCAGTCAGTTATATCAACTGAATTAACCGCTTAATAAAGTTGGTATTAACCCTCGAGGTAACCATTATGACAACACAAAACTTATCGACGCTTCGCTGGTTGACCTACATGATGTTTTTCATGTTTGCGATGACCTCAGACGCGGTGGGCGTGATTATTCCAGAGCTGATCAGTGAATATAACCTAACCATGACACAAGCCAGTGCTTTTCATTATGCGCCCATGATTTGGATTGCTATTAGTGGCCTGTGCCTTGGTTTTTTAGCAGATAAAATAGGCCATAAGCCCACCATAATTATTGGCTTTTTATTATTCTCAGTGGCGTGTTTTGGTTTTGCTGTCGGCAATACATTTACGCTATTTGTCGGCCTGTTAAGTATGATTGGTCTGGCAATTGGTTTGTTTAAAACCGCGGCGCTGGCCTTACTTGGCGATTTGACGCCATCAAGTAAAGCGCATACTAAAACCATGAATACCGTAGAGGGATTCTTTGCTGTGGGGGCCATCGTTGGTCCGGCCATTGTTAGTTATATGTTGGTTGCTGGCGTTAGTTGGAAGTACCTATATTTACTGGCAGGCGCCATGTGTGTATTACTATGTTTGGCGACTTTTAAGGTGTCTTTCCCTGCTAAAACAGTGAAAAAAAGCAACGAGCAGGCGAGCTTTAAACAAACGCTTGCGATGTTGAAAGACAAGCATGCCCTTGGTTTTTCTGCCGCCATTGCGCTTTATGTGGCGACTGAAGTCGCGATCTATGTCTGGATGCCAACGTTACTGAAAACTTATCAAGGTGATTGGACGTTACTGGCGACTTATGCATTGACCATCTTTTTTGTGCTGCGTGCTGTGGGTCGATTTATGGCTGTATGGTTGTTGAATTTATTCTCGTGGCAGAGCGTGATGCTAGCACTCAGTAGCGCGATATTCTTATGTTATTTAGCAACTTACCTGTTTGGTGTAGATGCGGCTGTGTTTACATTGCCACTGAGTGGCTTATTTATGTCGATGATTTATCCGACCCTGAACTCAAAAGGGATCTCCTGTTTTGAAAAGCATCAACACGGCTCTGTCGCCGGGGTGATTTTATTCTTTACTGCGTTGTCAGCAGCGGTTGCGCCTTTATTGATGGGTATCGTGAGCGATCACTTTGGTCATATTGAATATGGCTTTGCATTGGCAACTGGCTTTGCTGCCTTATTGATGTTAGGCATGTTGTATAACTATTTTAAAGATCCAGCAAAAGCGCGTTTAGCTCACGCTTAATTTAAACCAAATCCCCTTGTCAAAGTGTTCAACTGCACCAAATCTGCCAATTTGGGTGCACCGAGTTGGACACTTTTTTGTTATCTATAACAATCACTTAATAAATTAAGCACAATAATCGAGCACTTTTTTATTGCAAATGATGACATTTTTGCTAACTTACTTAATCGATTAAGTAAGAAAATCCACATCCGTGGTGCCATACTTTAAATTGACAACAATGAGGCACATTATGAGAACACATAACCCCACTTGGTTTGCCCTAAGCGCTATCGCACTCGCGATCAGCACTCAAACACTGGCTGAAGAACAACAAGCAAATACAGCAAAGCCACAAAATGAATTAGAAAAGATAATAGTTACAGGTGTGCCTCAACGTCGCACCGTGATGGCATCTAGTGTGTCAGTGAGCAGCATCTCTGCAGAGCAGATCAATGTATCAACACCAAGAACAACCGCTGAAGCATTTAGAATATTACCGGGTGTGCGCTCTGAGTCGACAGGCGGTGAAGGTAATGCAAACATAGCCGTGCGTGGCCTACCAGTGGCATCGGGTGGGGCTAAGTTTTTACAGCTTCAAGAAGACGGGCTGCCAGTTTTACAGTTTGGTGATATTGCATTTGGTAATGCTGATATATTTTTACGCCTAGACAACACTGTACAATCTGTCGAGTCTATTCGTGGTGGCTCTGCGTCTACGGCAGCAAGCAATGCACCGGGCGGTATCATCAACTTTATTTCTAAAACAGGTGACAGCGAGTCAGGCAGTATCGCAACAACCTTTGGTTTAGATTATGACGAGTTCAGAACTGACTTCGAATTTGGTACTTACTTATCTGACAGTGTGCGCTTTCATATCGGTGGTTTTGTTCGCCAAGGTGAAGGGCCAAGAGACACAGGTTACACAGGCAACAAAGGCGGCCAGATCAAAGCTAATTTAACCAAAGAGTTTGATAACGGTTACGTGCGTTTGTATCTAAAACATTTAGACGACCGTAGCACCAGCTATTTACCAATGCCAATGCGATCAAATGGCGACTCGTTAGCCAACTTTGACGCTTTATCTGATACACCACACTCGGCTTATTTTATTAAAACACAAGGCTTAGGCGCAAATAATGAAATTCGCCAAGGCGATATGCGTGATGGTATGCATCCGCAAGTAGACAGTGTGGGCGTAGAAGCTAGTTTTGATCTCAGCAATGATTGGAAAATAGAAAATCGTTTTCGTGTTGCAAGTGTGAAAGGCTCTTTTAATTCTCCTTTCCCTGCCGAAGTTGGCAGTGCATCGACCATCGCTGCAAGTATTGCTGGAGAAGGTGCCACCTTACAATATGCAAATGGCCCACAAGCAGGTTCAGCCTTTAATGATGATACACTGATGCGTATTCACACTTTTGATGTTGAAATGCGTGATTTCGGTTCAATGGTTAATGACACTAAGTTAACTAAATCATTAAGCGATGATACGTCAGTCACTTTTGGTTTTTATGCATCCGAGCAAACCATTGCCATGTCTTGGCTTTGGAACTCTTACTTAATGGAGTTACAGGGCGATAATGCCGCGCTCGTTGATGTATTTGCTGCTGACGGTACTGCATATTCAGAAAACGGTTTGTACGCCTATGGCACGCCAGCATGGGGCAACTGTTGTCAACGTAACTACGACACAGACTATTCAACGCGAGCGCCTTATTTGGCGGTATCTTCTCAATTTGACGATATCACCCTAGATGCCAGTATGCGTTATGACTCGGGTGAGGCCAAAGGCACCTATGCGGGTGCCGTAGTGTCTCAACGAGACATTAATGGTGACGGCGTTATTTCAAAACCAGAAGAGCAAGTAGCGGGCATCGATATCGCAAACCCAAGTGCTGTGAACTATGACTGGAGCTACACCAGTTATTCAATCGGTGCGAATTATCAAATCAACCCAACACAAGCAGTTTTTGGCCGTGTCAGTGAAGGTGCACGTGCAAATGCTGATAGATTACTGTTTGGTAAAGTAAACGCCGATGGCAGCGTGGCCAAAGAAGATGCCATTGATGAAGTAACCCAATATGAGTTTGGTTTAAAGCAACGTTTTGAAAACGGCAGTTTATTTGCAACGGCGTTTTATGCTGAAACAGAAGAGCAAAACTTTGAAGCAACCAGCCAAAAGTTCTTTGATCGCCAATACGAAGCAAAAGGCATTGAGCTAGAAGGGGTTTACTTTGTGGGGTCATTCGACTTCAGAGGTAACATGACTTGGACGGATGCAGAAATTGCAAAAGATGCATTAACACCTGAAGTGGTTGGTAACACGCCACGCCGTCAAGCTGACTTTATCTACTCACTGATGGCGCGTTATAACATGGAGCAAGGCGCGGTTGGTTTAAGCTTTATCGGCACCACAGATGCGTACGCACAAGATAATAATGACTTAAAGTTCGATGGTTACACTCAGGTTAATGCATTTGCAAGCTATGACGTGACTGAAAACTTATCTGTCTCACTCAACATCAACAACCTGTTTGATACGGTGGGCATAACAGAAGCAGAAGAGGGCAGCGTACCAGCTAATGACATTATTCGCGCACGAAGCATTAATGGCCGTACGACGTCGTTCACATTGAACTATCAATTCTAAACCGCATATTGAGTTGGAGTTATTATGACTGAACAAACGACCATGCAACTAACTTGCTTTGGCGAAGCATTAATGGACCTGTTACCTCACGATGGCGAAGCTTTGCTTCCCATTGTGGGTGGAGCGCCCGCCAATGCCGCTGTGGGCTTTGCCAAATTAGGTGGTCACAGTGCGTTTTTAGGTGGGCTATCGAATGATGCATTCGGGCAGACCATTGCTAAGACATTGCAACATTATGGGGTAGACACGGCACATTGTCCGGTTATCAAAGCAGCAAACACCGCGCTGGCGGTTGTTCAGCTTGATGAGCACAAAGAGCGTCAATTTAGCTTTTATCGTCAACAAACGGCAGATATCAGCGTATCAATGGATGACTTTAATGAATTCAATTGGCCGCAATCAGGTATTTACCATTTTTGTTCGAATACCTTAACGGATTCGTCGATTACAGCAACGCATATGGCGCTATTAGAGCAGGCCAAAGCGCATGGGCAAATTATTAGTTTTGATGTCAATCTTAGATTAAATCTATGGCACGATTTAGCTGAGTTACCGGCTCGAGTTGAAGCCTGCTTTTCGTTGTGTGACATCTTAAAATTCAGCTTAGAAGAGCTTGAATACTTAAGCCAAGCGGCGTCGCTTTCAACTGAGCAATATATTAAGCGATTATGCGCGCTGGGTGTTCAGCTAATCTTGGTGTCAGATGGTAAAAATCCGGTGCAATTGATCACGCCACAACAGACGTACTCAATTGCAACACCGACCATTAACGCTGTTGATACCACTGGGGCAGGAGATAGTTTAATAAGTGGCTTTTTATTCGCTTTAGCTCAGCAGCAATTAGAGCAATCCCAATTGAATACAAATCTTGAGAAGCTGATTGATGCCGCTGAGTTTGCAGTCAAGTGTGGGGCCTATACCTGCACAAAGCTTGGCGCAATGCCGGCACTGCCAACTTACAGCGAAATAAATTAATCGCTTTCTTTGTCTATATTATTTTGATTGAAGGCCATTCGTTAAAGCGACTGGCCTTTTTTATTTTAGGCTTTTAAAAGAAATAAATAGAAAAGCGATCTTCAATTGGGCAGCGCCGTATTTTATAAGTTTGAACCAATTCATCGTATTGATTATTGCTAAATGGCAAAAGAGTTTCACTGATTTAGCTAATTATCATTCATTAGGGAACAATATACAGTATCCTTATCGTCTTTTTAGCAGCTTGTTGAAAGGCATCAAACAACTTTATGACAACACTGAGTTAAGGTAATCATTATGAAAAAAGTACTTATTCCAGTCACTAATCACGCAACACTAGGCACTACAGATCAAGTTAATGGTACCTATGCACCAGAGCTGACGCATGTTGTTGATGTATTAAATGCGAATAACATTGGGTTTGATATTGTCTCTATTCAAGGTGGTAAAGCACCACTGTATGGCACCGACATTGAGGGTGATGAGGTAAATAATAAGGTATTAGGTGACGCGTCATTCCAAACGCAGATCAACAATACCGTGCCTGTCTCTCAGGTCAACGTAGACGATTACGATGCTATTTTCTACCCAGGTGGCTTTGGCTTATTGTCAGACTTAGCAAGCAACGAAGATGTTGCGGCAATGGCAGCCAAGCATTATGAAGCGGGCGGGATCATTGCAGCAGTGTGTCACGGCCCAGCTGCATTATTGCCAATTACACTCAGCAATGGCGAATTGTTAATTGCTGACAAAGAAGTCACTGCATTCACCCGAGAAGAAGAAGTCGACTTTGGCACTATCAATGATATTCCTTTCTTATTAGAAGAAGCGTTAACGCGAAAAGTGGCTCAGTACAGCAAAGTGCAACCTTGGAATGAGTTTGTCATTCAAGACGACCGTTTAGTGACAGGTCAAAACCCTGCAAGTGCCCATGCGGTAGGTGAGTTTTTGGTGAAATTGTTAGCTGAGTAATTGGCTAGCAACATCTTTTAAATAAGGAATGATTTATGATTAAAGTACATCATCTTAATCAATCGCGTTCAACCCGCGTGTTATGGTTGCTAGAAGAATTAGGTATGCCATACGAAGTTGAGAAACACGAACGCGATGCAACCACGCGCTTAGCGCCAGCGAGTTTAGGTAAAGTGCATCCATTAAATAAAGCGCCGATAATTGAGCACAATGACATTGTGATCTGTGAGTCAGGTGCGATTATGGAATACATTCTTGACCAAGACACAGAGCAGCGTTTACGCCCAGAAAAAGGCAGCAAGGCCTACTATCAATATGTAGAGTGGTCGCACTTTGCTGAAGGCTCTTTGGGCTTGCCTGTGATCACAAGCTTACTGATGCAAATGGAAGAGCGCAGTGGCACAAACCCGATGGACGGGTATATTGCCAAAGAACTAAATCTAGACTTTTCATACATAGATTCGGTACTTGCTCAGCAAAGCTACTTTGCTGGCGATGAGTTCTCAGCGGCCGACATCATGATGACTATTACACTTGAAATCGCAGGTAGCCTAAACTTGCTACAAGGCCGTGAAAATATCGCTGGTTATCTTGCGAATATGCAAAGCCGCGAAGCGTATTTAAAAGCGCGTTCATTCGGTTAACTGCTTCGCAATGATTTGGAGCTTTAGATAAAAGTTGTCTGATAAGCTCCATTTAACGTAAGGTATTGTTATTAAAAATAAACAGCAAGTAACAGCTCTAGTGATCCTCTCTGAATATGTGGCCATTAATTTAAGTGGTGAACAAAATAATATGATTATTGAAGTTTACTCTCCTGAACCAGATCCATTACCCGGTGGTGATTTTCGTTGTAAGGTTCGCATTCAAGCTCTGAATATCGATGAGTTTGCATATGGTGTCGATGCGCTACAAGCTTATTGCTTGAGTGTTAAATTACTTAAAATACGATTAGACGAAAAGCAGCAAGAAGGTTGGCAGTTTTACTTTCCGGGTCACCTTGACCATGCTATCGACTTTAATGATGGTTACTTTTAGGTTTGAGTCACTAAATGTTTATATAAGATTATGAAAGATCTCTTATCAATTCGCTCTTATAGCACTCGCCCGAAAGAGCATGCGCATAGCTATAACCAACTAGTATTGCCACTGCAGGGCATGATAAATATTCGAGTTGGGACGTTTAATGGCAAAGTGTCACCCAGAGAGTGTGTTATTGTGCGCTCAAATGAAATGCACCTCTTTACCGCAGAGAAAGAAGCGCGATTCATTGTCGCCGACCTGAAAAAACTACCAGATCTTATCGAAGATAGTCCCCATATCGTATTCGAAATCAGCAAACCGCTCTCACAATATTTGCTATTTATTGAAAGCCAGTTAGAGAATGAGTTTAGTCCTGCAATAGAGCAAGCGATGTTAAACACTTTTAAGCTTCTGCTTTGTGAGCAACGTTTAACGCCTAAATTAGATATCAGGATAAATAATGCCTTGCTCTACATAGAACAAAATATATCTGAGCCAATCATAATCTCAGACTTAGCTAAGGTCGCTTGCCTGAGTCCAACCCAATTCAAAAAGAACTTTAAAAAGCAGCTAGGTATCACTGTACTGGAGTACATAACCAGTTTAAGAATGAAGAAAGCCCAAGCACTACTGACGCACACCGATTACCCACTGCAAATAATCGCTGAACAAGTTGGTTACACTAGTTTGTCTGCTTTTAGTCGCAAGTTTTCTCAATACTTTGGTTTATCACCAACCAAGTTTAAGCAGTAAACCACCTAGGCTCGGGAGAAATAGCGTCTTTGTAGTGAGCTAAAGCGTCCTAATTGTCAAAACATCTAGCCTTTTAAAGTTTATCTTCTTATCTATCAATGTTTTTGAAATAGACAAAGAAATGAATGACACTCAATACTTTAAAGGGGTAGCTGCTATCGTTTTTGCCAGCTTAGTTTGGGGCACAACTGGAACAGCTGCGAGTTTATCTGCAAATATCAGTGCATTTTCCATAGGTGCTTTTTCAATGGGTGGTGCAGGCTTACTGTTTATCCTTGCTAACTTAAGAAAGCTTCTCTTTTATCGCAAAAAGTTTATCGAAAACTCGAAGCTTGTGCTTTTCGGCGGGCTGTCTGTTGCCATATACCCATTAGCATTTTATTCCTCGATGTCCTTCTCTGGAGTTGCGGTGGGAACGATTGTTTCTATCGCCAGTGCGCCGTTGTTTACTGTTATACTTGAGCGTCTTTCTGGTCAAGCAAGAGTATCGTTGCGCTGGTGGTTAAGTTTTGTTTTAGGTGTAGCTGGAGTGTCACTTTTAGTAATTGGAAAACAACACGGTGACAGTAGCGCACTAATAAGCTCAAATGACCAATTTGGTGTGATATTAGGGTGCATCGCAGGTTTGACTTATGCCTGTTATACCTGGGCAATCAAAAGGCTAATTGGGGTGGGCATCGAGTCACAGACTGCCATGTCTGGGCTATTTGGATTTGCATCATTCATATTAATCCCTGCAACCTTAGTTTGGGGTGACAACCTATTCGCAACTGTAACCAATTCGATGGTGTCTCTTTATATGGTAATTGTACCTATGTTCTGTGGATATTTATTATTCTCTTATGGGCTAAAAAACGTCAATGCCAGTGATGCAACATTAATCACCTTATTTGAACCACTAATCGCCACACTGTTAGCAATTGGTTTTTTGGGAGAGCGCTTTAGTATCGTTGGAATAATAGGTGCGGTTTTATTATTAATAAGCTTACTTACAAATTCGATAAAACAAGGAAAAAGTTTGGCTTACCAAGCAAAAAAGCAGTTCAACTAAGGTACGAGTTTACATAAGCGTATGGGCATGCAAATATGGGTACAAACGTAATGAGGGCAATCTGCACTTCTCATTGAATCAATTTGTTTGACGAAAATTTCAAGGAAGAATATGATGAATTTCAGAATGATAAGTATCTTTACCACTTCAATCGCATGCTCTTTGTTTGTTGCATTTTTACTTTATCCTGAATTCCCCTTTAGTTTATTTGGTATTGAACAAAGCAGCTCGGCACTTTTTGTTGGTCGAAGAATGGCAATGCTGTTTTTGGGATTAGCAATATTGTTATGGGTGGGTAGAAATGCTGAGCATTCCGAATCACGACAAGCAATATGCTTGAGCGTTGCCGTTTCGATGTGTGCACTTGCTGGGTTGGGCGTTTTTGAGTTTCAACAAGGTCTAGCTGGGCCGGGCATTTTGTTGGCGGTGATGACTGAATTGGCTATCGCCTTTTTATATCTAAAGGTATGGCTTAGCCATAAACAAGTAACAGTTGATTTAATAAAAGGAACTTAAATGACAGTCTTAAAACTAATTTTTACTCTATTTGTATGTACTTTTGTTTCGAACATTTTTGTTTTTAGTGCATTTGCAACTGAAGTGACTCGAACGGAGCAAGAGCAAAAAAATTTAGATAAAGCTCTATATTGCATGGAGATACTTGAGAGTCGAAATGATCTTAAGCCCGTCAAACGCCTTGAGATTTTGAAAGCAGATTGTATTGTTGAAAACTATATTCAACACTCGCCCCATGTGCCAGATGGCCGAGAAGCATTATTAGCTATTTTTGCTAAGCGATATAGAAAATTTCCGCAGTTATCAATGTCAATAAAGCGTGCCGCATCAGAGGGCGATTTAGTTTGGTTGCATCTTCATGTAAAACGCACGCCTGATTCGCTTGGATCAGCAGTTATGCATGTGTTTCGCATGGAAAATGGCAAATTTGCAGAGCATTGGGGAGTGAGCCAACGCGTACCAGAAACTTCTAAAAATAATAATACGATGTTCTAGCTTCAATTATGATTTGTTATTAATTTAAAACTACGGCTAAATGGGGTACGTGCTTAAATATTAGTTTGATAAAAATAATAAGGAAACGGTATGTGGGAGCTGGTGTCATTTATGTTAGGTCTTGCGGTCTTCATGTTCATTATTAATTATATGTTCGAACCGCAGAAGATAATTGAAGACTTGAAGTCGATGAAAGGCTCAAATACAAAAATTGAAGCGCTTGAAAAAAGAGTCGAAGAGTTGGAGCGTACGGTTCAAGCCTTAAAACAAAAAGAGTTATAATAGTAAGCATCAAGCGGAGTAAAGCTAGCAAGCTTGAGTATTTGAAGCCTTGATGTTCAATGAGCATCAAGGCTTTGTTTCTTAGTAAGCCACACCCATTCTTGTGTTGATATGTGCTGCTTTTTCAATTTCATCTACGAATGCGACCGCATAGTCGGCGACTGAAATACGACTATTACCTTGCTCATCGGTAATAAGTTGCTCCGCACCAGTACGATATTGATTTAACTTATCACCCGGGAAAATCTCAGCTGCAGGACTAATAAACGTCCAGTTTAATGGGCTACTAGAGTGTTTAAACACGTCAAGTGCTTCACCTTGCGCAATGGCTTCATCTTTATATTCAGCAGGAAATTCAGGGGTATCGATTAGCTTTAAGTTTGGTGCCACTTCTAGCGAGCCTGCACCACCGACCCATAGCAAACGCTCAATGTTAGTGTTTGGTAATTCATTGAGTAAACGCTCAGCGGTACTTTTTACAATCTCGTGATTGCCCAAAGCTCGACCGCCAATGGCCGTAACAAACACAGTTTCATCACTGATTAAAGCGCGTAAATCGTCTGATGTGTTATTTAAGTCGAATGATTTTGCGGTGACGTTAGGTACGTCGTATTTATCATGTGCTCGAACTAGCGCTGTGATCTCGTGACCTCTTGATTTTGCTTCTGCCACGATATGAGAGCCTATCCAACCTGATGCACCTAATACGATTAGTTTCATAATATTTTCCTCTTGGGTAAGTGTTTTGAGTTGTGTCTAGATTAGAAGAAAACTAAGATGAAATAATCGAGCAAAATTGAAATAGATTGTTTCTTATTTACAATCTAATAATGGGCTGAATTTTTAATATGGATCGTATTACTGCCATTAAAAGCTTTGTTGAAGTGGCGCATTTATCTAGCTTTACTAAAGCTGCTGAACGTCTTAGTTTAAGTCGTCTTCAAGTGACACGTCATGTGCAAGAGTTAGAGCAATGGCTAGAACAAAGGTTATTACATCGTACCACCAGAAAGGTGAGCTTGACGCAGCATGGAGAACAAGCTCTGCAGAGATTTGAGCGAATTTTAGATGAAACCAGTGCTTTGATCGCTGAGAGCACCGAAGGCAGGCAAACATTATCGGGTATGGTTCGCATTTCGAGCCCTATCGGTTTTGCCCAAAACATGTTGGTCAATGCAGTCAGTCTTTTCATAGCGCAGCATCCAAACGTTAAAATTGATATTCATGCTAGCGATAGTTTTTCTAATTTAGTTGAACAGCGCATAGATATAGCACTCAGATATACCAATACACCCGATGAAAATTTAATTGCCAGACGACTGATGGTGATAGGCGCGTGTGTTTGTGCATCTCCAGAGTATTTAGACAAGCATAGAGCCCCCGAAAAACCTGAAGCGCTTTCAGACCACCCCTGTTTAGTACATTTGTCACATGATAAATGGCGATTTATAAAAGCAGAGCAAAGTGTTGAGGTGAAAGTCAGCGGGCAATTAATTTGCAATGATGTACCTACACTTGTGCAAGCCGCAATGAATGGCACGGGCATCGCGTGGTTACCTTATGATATTGCACGCAGCTACATCACTGAGAAAAAGCTCGTGCCTATTTTGCAAGATTATAAAATTGAGAATAATCAACTTTGGGCGGTGTACTTATCAAGAAGCTACCAATCGCCAGTTGTGCGTGCTTTTATCGATTTTGTCGCTGAGCTTTGGCAAGAAGACATAGTGCCATTCAATTAATTATCAAAAAAATATTGAAACTGTTTTCGTAATTACAGGGCTAAAACAGTTTAAAACGAACCTTTAAAATCGTGTTTTATCGACAATCGATGAGTCACAATATTTATGCGTCATGTAGTAAAAACCCTTGTTATAGTCACATTCTTTCTCACTTTTATATCAACAAACGCTTTCACTGCAGAGCTCAAAGTAATTAAAGCGCAATCAGTAGAATGGGGCTATCTGAACCCACTTCGAGGAGCCAAGAGCCCGGGGGCTGCTGAACTGTGGGCAGATAGAACAAAAACTAACGCGACAGGCATGCTTGTTCGATTTAAAAAAGGCTTTTCGTCACCTCCGCATATCCACAATATCTCTTAACGTGGCATCGTGATCAAAGGGTTAATACATAATGCAGATTCAAATGCCGAACATTTATGGATGCCTTCAACTTCATATTGGACGCAACCTGCGGGTGGCAATCACATTACCGCAGCGAACGGTGATGAAAATCTCATTTATTTAGAAATAGATAGTGGTCCTTATTTGGTTAAACCAAGTGAAAAACAGTTCGATAATCAGGAATATCCACTCAATTTACATGCTGATAATTTGGTGTGGCAAAGTGCAGATGAACTGACAGCGTTGAAAACAAGGCAAGCTATGCTTTTAGCATCTTTATGGCAGTCAAATGATGGCAAAACAAAAGGGCAGCTATTAAAGTTACCCGCTGATTTCAGCGGTAATGTGCATGTTATGTCAAAAGAATTTAAAGCTGTGATCATTCAAGGTGCTGTAACCCTTGCTAGTCCAAAGCACAATGACTTACTAGAAGCAGGGAGCTATATAGAGTTAAACGGTGTTGGTAAATTTAACCTTTCTTCGTCACAACCTGCAATTTTATATATACGTTCAAATGGTGAGTTTGACGTAAGGGATTAACCGCCTTTTAGAGCATGAATAAGAGATTATTCATGCTCTTTTAAATGGGCACTCAAGAAATCAATAAAAGCCCCAATCTTGTGAGGAATGTAATTACTATTTTTATAAACTGCATACATTGGCAATGAAAACGCATGCTTTTGATGTAAAATTTCAACAAGTTCACCATTTTCAAAATACTCTGCGACCATCCATTTGGGCATGGCAGCTATACCAGAACCCAACCTTGCCATTTTCACTATCATGTCAGGGTTATCACTCTTTATCACTTCGTTTACTTGTACTTTACTGTCTTTGAATGTCCACACATTAGAAGGACGCATTAAAGAGTAGGTAATGCACTTATGGGTGCTTAATTCAGACGGGGTGTGAGGAGTGCCAACTTCAGCTAAATATCTGGGAGAGGCGAAGTAACATAAAGAATGCTCGATTAATTTTTTCGCTTTTAAGTTTGAATCTTCAAGGTGAGCGGCCCTGATCGCAATATCAATATTGTCTTTGAATAAATCAGCGTGTTGATCATTCACTGAGATATCAAGCTCGAGTTCGGGGTGGAGTGCCATAAAGTGTTTTAAGGGCTCAGCGAGTCGCTTTGTTGCAAACGCCGAGGGGGCGGAAATTCTAAGCTTGCCCACGACTTTAGATTGCTCGTTGCGGATCTGGTGCTCAGTTAACGATAGCTTTTCAAGCACTTCTTGGCTACAGGCTAAATAATCACTTCCTGCATCTGTAAGCGTGATTTTTCTGGGTGTTCGGTTAAATAAAGTAAAGCCCAAGTTTTGTTCAAGCCAGGCAATGCGCTTACTGACAGCGCCTTGAGTCATGTTTAATTCGTCTGCGGTTGCAGTAAAACTACCCAAACGCGCTGCGGTGGCAAACACCGAAAGGCATGTGAGTTTATCCATTATGCATTCCTATTTGGAATACCAATTATGTAATTAATAGCATTTATTGCAAATTTTAGGAATGCTTAAATAGCACCATTCTCAAATACGGAGTTTAAACATGAAGATTATTTCATTGGTGTTATTCGCGTTCTTTTCATTTGCAAGTTCAATCAAATTAACGGGGTGGCAAAAGAAGGTTTTTCAGATCCAGTTAGGTTTTTTCAAAAACTATGGCTTGAGTCGTACCCATATGTTCTTAATTGGGTTGATAGAAAGCGTATCAGCGTTGAATTTGCTGTTATCAGTATTAATAGACAACAGCTTACTCAATGCGTTAGGTGCAATTGGCATTCTATTTACATCAATAGGTGCAATTTTCTTTCACCTACGTTTTGACACACTAAAAGATGCCCTGCCTGCAATAGTCACTTTGTCTTTATCGGCGGCTTTAGCTTTTAATAATCAATATGTTTATAACGTCATATAACACTTATCAAAAAACTTAATCACTGAGTAGTTTATATTTCAAAAACAAGTCGCTGATCCTGCGAGTTAACAAGCTTTGCTCGGTATTTGGCACATGATGTAAGTGCATCGATAAATAAGGCTCTGTGGGATAAAGCCTGAGTAGGGTCTTGTTAATTTCAGTTATTATTTTTTTAGATCTTGGCGTGCTACTGCAGGCAATATGCCCAGCAATAAATTTGGGATGATTGTTAACAGTCACCGAAGCAATATCAGTGTCATCTTCAGCGTAATATTGTTTAAAAATAGTGGGGTATGAAATTAAGAAATCAACGCGATGTCGGGCAAACAGTTTGATCATGGCATCGTATGCATCACTGCCTGCACGGGCGAGTAAGTTTTCATTTTTTAACAGTTGTATTTGCTTATCTAGCCCTTTTCCATATGACCTGCCTGTTTCGATGGCAAGGCTTGCCATCGAGTAGTGATTAAACAATTTATTCAAACTAATCAACTCGCCATTTTCGGTTAACATATTGTCTAGTAAAGGTGTGCGGTCTTTAAAATAGTAAAGTCGATGACTGGGATACAAGTGCACAGGATATGAATAGAGGTTATAGAGTTGGCGCTCTTCGGTTTTTATGCGGTTTACTGCACAAATGGTTTTGTCTTGCTTAAGAAGCGCATCAATACGGGCAGTGGGGGCGATTTTTAGCTCAAAATTAACGTTTTCTATGTTTTCAAATAACAAGCGGTAAGAGTCACTGGCAATATCATTGCGACCATCTTTATAAAATAGCTCGAGATCGTTTGCATCATCACTTAACAATGTGACCTTATCAGCATCAGCGCTAAATGATATCAACAATAAAATAAACAGCGAGAGTAAGTACTTCATAAACACCACTTGAAGTTAATTTATTCCATTATAGTCAATAAACACAATAACTGATGGAGAGTTTTAACACACGTTAAAAGTGGTAGGTAGTGTATTTGCACTAATAGCAATTCAGTAAAACATGTAGAGTTCTGTGCACAGAACATCACTGAGATACTTTAAGGTTGGGTAAATTTATAAAGTTTTAAATAAGCCTCTTGGTTTTGGTTTATCCGATAATTTTGAGTTTATTAAAGCAAATGTTTGACTGATATAAAGAGTGGTGCGCGGGGTAAACCCGCGCCTACAGCTCAAAGTAAGCCTGTAGGCGTTGGGTTACCCACGCTTTTTGAATTTATAAGGTGAATGTTGCGTTACCCAAACCATGCTGCGCTACAACTCAGAGCAAGTCTTGAAGGCGTTGGTTTACCCAATGCATTTTGCATTTATAAGGTGAAAATTGAGTTATCTAAATCGCGCCTACAGCTTAGAACAAGCTTTGTTGGCGTTGGTTTATTCAACACATCTAAATCTTCTAAACAACCTTACTATAACAACGCGGCTTGTTTCACCACAATCGCATGACGTTTAGCCAATCGTAAATGATCTTTATCGTAACCGCCGCCGATCACAGTAGCCACTGGCACGCCTTTGCTTTGGCAGGTTTTAAGCACTAACGCATCACGCTTTTCTAATCCTTGCCATGAAATATTGAGCTTACCTAGGGTATCTTGCTCCCATACATCAACGCCTGCATCGTATAGCACCAAATCGGGGTTTAGATCTTCAATTAAGCCCGTTAAGGTTTCTTGTACAATATTTAAATATGCAGCGTCTTCTAAATGATTTTCAAGACCGATATCTAAATCACTGTCGTGTTTTCTAAACGGAAAGTTCTTCTCGCAATGAATAGAGCAGGTAAACACATACGGGTTGTGTTTTAACATGGCGGCGGTGCCATCGCCTTGGTGCACGTCTAAATCAAAAACCAGTACATTATTCACCTTGCCTTGCTGAATAAGCGTTGTCGATGTATACGCAAGGTCATTCACCATGCAATAGCCTGAGCCAAAATCATAATGGGCGTGATGGGTGCCACCGGCAAGATGACAGGCAACCCCATGTTTAAGGGCTAACTCTGCGGTTTTTAATGTACCAAGCGGTGCGGTAAAAGTACGCGCCATTAATTGCTCTGACCAAGGTAAGCCAATCCGACGCATGGTTTTGTCATCGAGTTGGTTACGCCATAGATCCCAAATATAGTCTTCGCAATGCACCAGCTCGAGTGGCGAAGGCGAGCCAAGTTCTGGTTGAACTAGGTTGCCACCAATTAAGCCCATGCTTTTTACTTCATTATATAAATTAGCGAATTTACTCATCACAAAGCGGTGTTTAGGATCAAAACTAAACGAGTAATTTGGATGATAAACAAGCGGTAAACGGGTGTTGAGCGGGCTGTGATTTGAGAGCATTAAAGGCGGTACTTAGTTTAAATTGCGATAATTTTAACTTATACCAACCCTCAATAATACTTAATCATTTTAGGAATTAAAACTGCCACTAACCGCGTTAAAAATTTCTCATTTAGAATAACTAAATAGCAAAATTATTGCCTTGTTATTGAAAGTTTTTCTTGCCTCAAAATAGGCCACTTAATTACGAGGATTGGTATTGATACTCCTTAGGTAATAGTTGAGATTATTATCTGCACCTACAGGTTTTTTTACCGCATGGTTTATGCAATCATGTTGGCCTTATTTTTCGAAGTGGTAAAGACAAATGGAACTGAATTTCTCTGACTTTTCTGGCAATCAAATCTATCACTTAATGACGCAAACTATTATCCCGCGTCCTATTGCTTGGGTGTTAACCGACTCGGGCGAGCAAAGCTATAATCTTGCGCCATTTTCTTATTTCACCGCGGTGTCGAGTGCGCCGCCTCTGATGATGTTTTCGGCTGGTAAAAAACCAACAGGCGAGATTAAAGACACTGTTAAAAACGTAATAAATACCAAACATTGCGTTATTCACATTGCCTCTGAGCTAGACGCTGATTTAGTCACCGCCACGGCTGCAACACTTGAGCATGGCGAGTCTGAAGTCACCGCCAACGACATTGAGCTGGTGGAGTTCTCAGGTTTTGACCTGCCTCGTATTAAAAATTGTCACATCGCTTATGGTTGTGAGTTATATGAGGTGCAACAGATGGGCGAAGCGCCGCAGTCGCTAGTGTTTGTGAAGGTAAAAACCTTATATGTGAACGATGAAGTGATTGAGCTAGATGCCAAACAACGTTTAAAAATTCATGCCGATAAAGTTGCACCGCTGGCGCGTTTAGGCGGTGGGGAATATTCAGGTATTACAGCGCCTTTTGCGATGGCAAGACCTAAATAATGAAAGTTCAATTTAAATAACACCGATTGGATTCGTTATAAGAACAAACAAGCGCAGCATTACGCTGCGCTTGTTTGTTGGGAGGCTTTTTGTTTAAAAAGCATTAATCGAAGAGTTGTTAGTTAAGCCGCTTGCGGGTTTAATGCTTTTTGCATTTGTAAGCTAGCCCATCTCTTTTCAAGGACCAAGATGGTAAATAAGTAACACAACACCACAATAATAGGTTGAAGTACAAAGCTATTCTCTGGGCTGATGATGAAGGCGGCGGTGCATAAAACGGTTCTAACAACTGCGTGCGCCACACAGACCTTAATCTTACAAATTGCACCATGTACTAACCACATTAAACCCGACTGTACAGCAATCGCAAATGGCAGGGCGTAAGGATTTTGCATTGCAAAGGTAATACTGATTGAAAAGGTCAAAAATGTCATCGCAACCGCGGCTAAAAAGATGGTATCGAATGGGTTACGCTCAGCGCCTTTTTTAAACTGTACGTCTTCACCGGTTAACTTTGCGAGACCTAAACCCAAATATACAATTGAACCTGTACCAATATAAATCGCCCAAGTTTGCATGTGTAACGACAAAGTCATACCGGTAAAAATCAGCAAGCTCCACACAATCATGCCGGCCAGTGGTACAGCCAAAAAGCGGCGGTTTTTATAGTTTTGTAAATGTGTTTCTAGGTTAATGGTGTTCATGGCAATCTCCGTCTGTTGATGGAGTAAGTATGGCTAGAAGGTAGGGTGTTTATCAGTGAGGTTTGTCACGACGTTGCATGACAAATGTCATTGCTTTAATTTATGGGTATAGGTTCATGAACGTGAGTGCATGGGAGGGTTTTAGGATTTAAAATAAAGTCTACTCAGTTTGCTTGTCATGTTAGTATAAATAAACAATAAAAACTTTAAAGGAAATATAAGGTTATGAAATTAGTTTGCACTTTATTATCTGCCGCCATACTGTTTGGGAGCTCAACGCTTTCTACATCATCTTTTGCAGCTTCAACTTCTTCAGAAACAGTAAAGAATGTCACAGACATTGTCGATATTCAGCTCAAAGCCTATAACAATCGCGATATTGAGGCGTTTTTAGCAACTTACCATAAAGACGTCGAAATTCACTATTTTCCAGAAGGTCTTAAATACAAAGGTATTGATAAACTGAAAGAAGAATATGAGCTGATGTTCAGCAGAGTCAGTTATTTAAATGCTGCAATTACACACCGCGAAATTCAAGGCCGCTTTGTTGTCGATACAGAAGAAGTAACTGCAAAGTTTATGTATCAAGGTAAAGAGCACGAAAATAATTTTAAAGCGATTGCCACCTATGAAGTTGAAGATGGTTTGATAAAGCGGGTGCTGTTTTTGAAATAATGAAGATTATTTTCATAACTCTTCTCCCTCAACTATTTTAGGTTTAAAGCATGTTTATAGTGCTTCGTGGTACTAATTTGACGAAGCGCTTGTCTGCAGATAAGTTATGGTTTGATTGAAGACAAGGATGAACCTCATGAAGTATTTAATGCCTTTTTTATTACTTTTATCTAGCTGTGTTGTTGTGCCTATTAAAGATGACAACCATGTGAATAAATGTGAGATATCGAGTGATAAAAAAACTTTAAAGGTAATTGATCTAGCAAAAGAGTCCAATACCTACTATTCAATTAGCGGGATAATCCTACTTCCAATTACCGGAGTGGTATCAGGCGTTTATGTTGCAGTAAATAACATATATCACTTAGGCGAAGAAATAATTATTTGTGGCTAATAAGTAATAAGTTTTTCAAGGATTAGAATGACTACCTATATTGCAGTCATCGCACTATTTCTATTTGTGCTAGAGAGGCTGATAAGCTACAAACCATTTGTAAAATCTAAAGCCTGGTATCGGCGCGCAGTACTTTTAAACATAATAACGCTTTTAACCTTCTACTTCGGCTCATTGACTTGGGAGCCTTTCTTTCAATCTATTGAGGTAAGTGACCCTTTAATAAATATGTCTGCACCAGTGCAGGGGTTAATTTGTTATGTCTTTTTTAATTTTGTGTTCTATTGGTGGCACCGTTTAAAGCACAGTAATCGATACTTATGGCGGCTGTTTCATCAAGTGCATCATAGCCCACAAAGAATAGAAGTTTTAACTTCTAATTATTTGCATCCACTGGATGCTGTTAGCAGTTTAATAATAGGTGCAATGACTTGCTATGTGTTGTTGGGTTTTAATTCACTTGCATCAGCATGGTTTACGCTTTACTTGGGTGTGATGGGCTATTTTCTTCACTCGAACATTAGAGCTCCTAGATGGCTTGGTTTCATCATACAGACACCTCAAATGCATCGTATGCATCATGAGTACAATAAACATAGGTCTAATTATTGCGATATTTGATATGCTTTTTGGCACTTATGTAAACCCTAAAAACTCGGATGTATGCGACAAGTGTGGATTCGATGAAAGTAAAGAGTTGAAGCTTAGAGAAATGCTGTTATTTAATGATGTACATAAGCAAACAGAAAATAAAAATGATTAGCTAGCAAGTTTGTAGTGATGTATGAATAGTCAGATTCACATGAGTCTTATTGAGTAAATCTGACGATAAGATATTCTAAGCCTATAGCTAAAAACTTATGTCTAATTACCTATCATTCACTCACTAAAAATAGCCTTAAACCCTTCTACAACAAGCTGACAGTCTGTTTTGCTCACATCTTTATGCAACACAAATCGCATTTGTTCACCGGCACAAATTTTGATGCCTTTTTCTAATAGCTTATCGGCAAGCTCTGAGGGTGAAAGCGAGCCTTGATATTCAACAAACAACATATTGGTGAATTGCTTTGTGACTGTTAGTTCATCTATTTCGTTAAGCTCTGTAGTTAGAAACTCAGCATTGTGGTGATCTTCAATCAATCTTTCGATGTTGTTGTCTAAAGCGAATATACCGGCTGCTGCGACAATACCAGCTTGACGCATGCCACCACCGAGCATTTTGCGCCACTTGTGAGCTTCATGAATAAAGTTTTTCGGGCCACATAAAATACTGCCAAGTGGCGTGCCTAAACCTTTTGATAAACAGATAGAAACCGAATCCATTTGCGACGTAATTGCTGAAACAGGCATATTGTGATGCACCGATGCGTTGAATACCCGTGCACCATCAAGGTGCAAACCAAGTCCTGTGTCGTTACAAAACGTGCGCGCATCATCTAGGTAAGACATAGGCAGAGCTTGCCCGCCAACCGTGTTCTCGATTGATAACAAACGAGTGCGTGCAAAGTGGTGGTCATTAGGTTTAATTTTCTTTTTCGCGATATCGAGTGGAATAGACCCGTTTGTTGCAAATTCAATTGGCTGAGGTTGAATGCTGCCTAATACTGCTGCGCCACCACCTTCGTATTTATAAGTATGAGCGTCTTGACCAACAATATATTCGTCACCACGCTGACAGTGGGCGAGTAGCGCAAGTAAGTTACTTTGCGTACCGCTTGGCGCAAATAAAGCCGCTTCATGGCCTGTAAGTTCCGCGGCTTTTTGTTGTAGTGTATTAACTGTTGGGTCGTCACCAAACACGTCATCGCCAACAGGGGCATTGGCCATTGCCTCACGCATGGCTTTACAAGGTTGGGTGACGGTATCACTGCGTAGGTCGATTATTTTATGGGTCATCTTGTTGTTATTGATCTTTCAAAAATTGATAGTTCAGTCTAGCGCGTGCGGGGCGCCGATTCAATTACCACACTGGTTTTTAAGAAATGATGAAAATTATTAATAATCAATAAAATAGCTCGCCTTTACCCTATTTAAACACAGCGATTTAGCATAATGTGAGTTGTTAAGTAAGTGATAAAAACAACAGTATCAACACAGCAAGGGATCGTTATGGACCGTCGACAGTTTCTCAGCTTTTCAGCCGCTTCTCTATTTTTAACTGCCTGTGGTGGAGGCGAAGGCTCTGCCCCAGAAGTCACACCGCCACTCATAGGTAACAGCCCAGATACTGATGTGTTAAGTAAACTCACAAACGAGCAATGGCAAACGCTGAAAGAAAATGTTTCTGGTCGTGTTATTCTCCCCACGGACGAGCAACCGTATTCGCTGGCACGTTTAAGCTTTAGTACACGTTTTGACCATATTTATCCGCAAGTCGTGGTGAAATGCGTGAATGCACAAGACGTTCAGTCAGCGATCCGCTTTGCAAAAGAGCATGAGCTCCATATTGCCCCACGCTCTGGCAGCCATAGCTATGGTGGTTATTCGACAACCGAAGGTATGATAATAGACGTAGCAGATTTGAATGACATTTCATTACAAGGTGACATTGCCACTATAGGCTCAGGCGCAAGACTTACAGACGTGTATGATCAATTAACACAGCAGGGCGTGTCTATTCCTGCAGGTAGTTGTTTAAGTGTGGGCATAGCGGGGTTAACCATGGGTGGAGGTTTTGGCGTAGTTGATAGAGCACATGGCCTGACGTGCGATACGCTGCAAGCGGTTGAGATAGTCACTGCCGACGCAGAAATCATTAGCTGTGATGCAAGCAACCACAACGAGCTATTTTGGGCACTCAGAGGTGGCGGTGGTGGTAATTTTGGCATTGTGACGCAATTTAAATTCAAAGCTCACGAAGCCAAAGACATCACCGTATTTGAAGCGAATTTTAGTTTTGATGATTTTGAAAATGTATTTGTGGTTTGGCAAACTTTGGCAGAGCAGTGGCCAAATGAAATGTGGGCACAGTGCCTGCCAACTTGGGTGTTTGGCGGTCCGAGAGTCAATGTTCGGGCATTTTGTTTAAACCCTGCTGCAGAAGCGGAAACTCTCTGGCAAAACTTTATTGCGCAAACAGGGGCTGCACCGAGCTCGAATACCCATAGCACAAGTAGTTATCGCAGTGTGATGCTAGGCACTTGTGAGAGCAATGTTGCATCTTGTCATTTAAGCACACAAATGGAAGGTGGCACGATGCAGCGCAGTGCGTTTGGCGCCAGCTCTGATTTTTTTAACTCTCTCATTCCACCAGCGGGTGTAAAAGCATTAAAAGCGGAAATTGAACAGCAAAATAGCGACGGTCATAACGGCATGATCATCATGAATTTGCTCGGTGGCAAAATTGATGAAATAGGAGAGGATGAAACCGCATATCCTCATCGTAAAGCCATTGTAAGTGCCGAATATTATTTACCACTTCACCCAAGTGCCAGCAACGCACAGATAGATACTGCACAAGCTAAGCAAAACGGCTTTAGGCAAGTTATGGCACCCTGGAGCACAGGTGGTGCATATGTAAATTACATCGACCCTTTAATTGCAGATTGGCAACAAGCTTACTACGGTGAGCATTATCTAAAACTTCAGGCTGTTAAAAGTCAGTACGACCCAACTAATGTCTTTAGTCATGGACAGAGTATTTTGCCTGCTTAATTTATTAGACAATTTAAAGAGCGTGTTTAAACACGCTCTTTTGGCTGTTACTCCCACACGCCTTTTTCTGTTTTACCCTGAATTTCAACATTGTCTAATTTAAACTCTGGAGTTTTATTGGCTTTTAGCTGACTTTGATAGTCTTTGGTAATACTCACAATGGTTGGGGTAAGTAGTACGATGGCGTAAACGTTTACTAAGGTCATTAAACCAAGGGCGGCGTCTGCCATGCTCCACACCTCTTTGAGTGATGCAGTTGCACCCCAAAACACCATAAATAAATATAAGGCCGTATAGGCTGCGCGACCGAGTTTATTGTCGAGTTTGAACAGGTGAAGGTTGCTCTCTGCGTAGGCATAGTTTGCGACCACTGAAGTGAAGGCAAAGAGGGTAATGGTCACGGCGACAAAATAATGACCAAACTCGCCAAAGTGGCTGCTCATGGCGTTTTGTGTCATGCCAATGCCTTCCATTTCGCCACTGATGGTAATGTCAGACAGTAAAATGACGACGGCAGTACAGCTACATAAAACGATGGTATCGACAAATACCCCAAGCATTTGCACATAGCCTTGCGCAACAGGATGGTTTGGCACAGGAGACGCACCAGCTGCAGCATGGGGCACGCTACCTGCGCCAGCTTCATTCGAATATAACCCGCGTTGAATACCATTTTTAATGGCAGCTCCGAGTGCACCCGCCCCAGCTTCTGTTAAGCCAAATGCCGAGGCGAACATATCTGCAAACATGGCAGGAAGATGTTGAATATTCATTGCGGTGATCACCAGCGCGACAGCTACAAAGGCCAGCCCCATAAATGGCACTATGAGCTCGGCAAAACGGGCAATACTGCGAAGGCCGCCAACTACAATGAAGCCTGCGATAACGGCAATCACCGCCCCTGAGTAGGTTGGGTCGATAGCAAAAGTATTGTTCAGCGCATCGGCAATGGTGTTAGCTTGCATGGCACTAAAGCTCACCCCATAGCCTAAAAACAAACACAGCGCGAACAGTACCGCGAGCCAAGGTTTGTTAAGCCCTTTACGAATATAGTAGGCAGGACCCCCACGAAATTCATTATTGCCGTCACGAATTTTATAAAGTTGACCGAGTACGCTTTCGGCGAACCCAGTCGCCATACCTAATAGCGCAATTAACCACATCCAAAATACCGCGCCACTGCCCCCTAATGAGATGGCAATGGCAACACCCGCCAAGTTACCCGTGCCGACCCGAGCCGATAAACCCGTGCACAAAGCTTGAAACGAGCTAATGCCTGATTTATCGCCTTGAGTGCTGTCTTTCATCACTTTGAACATGTATCTAAAGTGGCGAAATTGCACAAACTTGAGCTTGAATGAAAACCAGAAGCCTGCAAATAACAGCAAATAAATGAGTATTTGGCCTTGGCCCCAAAGTAGATTGTTAATGGTACTAATTGCGCTATTTATCATTATTATATGCTCTCTTAGTCGTTAAAAATTTAGCGTTTTGACAGATGTATGCCCGCTAGCATGCAGCGAACTGAGCCTCCGGCTAGTTCAATGGCCGAAACATCAAGTGGCACGAGCGTTACACTTTGCTCAAGCAATGCTTTTTGCGATTGGCTGAGCGCTGCAAATGCGGTGCTCGACAATGCCAATAAACGTTTAGAACCTGCGTGTAACTCTAGTGCATTACCGCAAAATGCGCCTATTTGTGCTTCTGTTAAATGGATCACTTTTTTGCCAGCAAATTCAAAACGTCGAATGATTTCATCGCGGCGTTTGGTATCTGTCATCATCTCAAACCCAGCTATAACAAAGTCGCTGCCAATACACATCAAGACATTGGTATGGTAAACTGCTTTACCTTGCTTATCTTGAGCGTCAAACACCATAGGCTCAAAATTAAAGTGCGAGCAAAAACGCTCTAACACGTGAGAGTCGGTGCGGTTTGAGCGAGCGGCATAAGCGACACGTTCAATGTGATCTAACACCATGGCCCCCGTACCCTCTAAAAACAGGTTGTCGTACTCAAGTCCAGAATAATCAATCACATCTTGTACGCGATAATGGGCTTTTAAAAATTCGATGACATCACTGCGACGCTCTTTGCGCCTATTTGGTGCGTACATAGGGTAAATGGCAATTTGCCCACCAAGATGGGTCGAAAACCAATTATTAGGAAATACAGAATCTGGAGTATCGGTGCTTTCATCTTCAAAAATATGCACGTTAATGCCATGACTGCGCAAGGTTTCAGCTGCTTTAGTAACTTGCTCATAGGCTAAACGGCTTACCTCAGCGGGGTCGAATTCGCCGCTTGACTGAAAGCTGTTATCACCCGCCGTTTGCTCGTTCGGGCTAAAATGATGCGGTCTTATCATCACCACTGCGTTGGGTGCTTGGGGAAATAAACTCATAGTGATCTCTTCTTTTTTATTTTTATATAACGAAGTACCTATGCGCTTGGGGCGCTGTGAGTTTGCGTTAAGCCAAACAAGTTTCTTGGGTCTTTAGGGCTTGCTAATAACTCAATCTGCTGCGCCTCTTTATTCTGTTTTACCAGCTCAAAAATAAATCGCAATGCCGAATAATCTTCAAGCGCAAACCCAACCCCGTCGAAAATGGTCAGTTGTGTGTCATGGGTACGACCTGATTGTTCCCCCAAAATGACTTGGTACATCTCGGTCACTTTACTGTCACTTGGTAGTTGTTGAATATCGCCTTCAATACGCGTTTGTGGTTCATATTCTACAAAGACATCTGCACGATTGAGTAGTGCCGCCTCAAGCTCTGTTTTACCCGGGCAGTCGCCGCCAATAGCGTTTATATGCACACCATCACCTACCATGTCACTGGTTAAAATGGTGGCATTACGTTTATCTGCGGTGCAAGTAGTAATGATGTCAGCCCCTTTAATGACCTCTTCGGCTGAGTGGCATATTTCAATATTGAGACTGTTTTCTTTGACGTAACTTTGCAGATTACTAAAGCACTTTTTGGTTGCATTAGGCTCTATGTCATAAAGGCGAACATGAGTTACCCCTAAAATGGCTTTGAATGCGAGTACCTGAAACTCAGATTGCGCACCACAACCAATCATCGCCAGCGTTTTACTGTGTTTTGGCGCAAGATATTTGGCCACCATGGCCGATGTCGCAGCCGTTCTAAGTGCGGTTAGAATGGTCATTTCGCTGAGCATCAGCGGGTAACCACTGGCAACATCGCTTAGAACGCCAAATGCGGTAACGGTCTGTAGGCCGATTTTGGTGTTTTTTGGGTGACCGTTCACATATTTAAAACTAAATTGCTGGTGGTCAGCAACGGGCATCAGCTCGATTACGCCCTCCGCAGAGTGTGCTGCAAAACGGGGTGACTTATCAAAATCAAGCCAACGTTTAAAATCAGCTTCGAGATACTCAACCATGCCAAGCATCAACTGCTCAACACCATATTGATTAATCAGTGCCAACATATCTGAGACACTCACAAAAGTGATGTTTGAAGACTTGATATTGAATGACTCTAAGCCTTTTTGTTCAGCGTTAAAGTGTGTTTTGAACGGGGTTTCTGTGTGCATTTTTTACTACCTAATTTGCCGCATTGAACAGCGGGTCTTGTATATAAATACCGTGAGTTTTGGATAATTAATCTCTTAACCAAAGTTCAGGTTAAGCAAATAATAGAAATGAGTTGAGCTAAACTAAATGTCAAAATATGATGCTTTTTGTATTAATTTTTGACACTTTGCTAGTTTTTGATAAGCAAAGTGATATTTCAAGGTCAAAGTAAAGGCTAATGTAATGGAGAGCAATTTTGGATAATCGAAAACCTTATCTGTTTGATGCCATCGATAAAGAGTTGGTCGCCATTTTAAAAAGTGACGCCAGAGCGCCAGTGGCAAAACTTGCAAAAATACTCGGCGTATCGCGTGGCACAGTACAAAACCGCTTAGATAGGCTGGTAAGTAGTGGGGCAATTTTAGGCTTCACCATTCGCGCCCATGAGCAAATCGAAACAGATGCCATTAAAGCGGTGATGATGATCGAAGTCGTAGGCAAATCGACGACTCAAGTTATTCAAAAGTTACGGGGTATCCCGCAGCTGTTAAAAATGCACACCACCAATGGCGCGTGGGATCTAATCGCCGAAATTCAGACTTCGAATTTGCAAGAGTTTGATTTAGTGCTTCGAGAAGTGAGAGCCATTGACGGGGTGTTAAATTCAGAAACCAGTATTTTGCTTAGTTCGGTATAACCCTTTATCAAAAAAAATTTTTACAGCAAGGGGGAGATAAAGAGTCGGGATAGGTCGTTTTATAAATAATTAAATGGAGGTTGTCTAAATTTTGGAGAATTACACAGTTTTGGCTTATGCTTTAACTGGGGCATATGGAGGTAGTATGGAAATGGACCTAAGGCATACATTAGCAACCAGAGAATACTTTACTGTTCGTGGCGTGTATCAAGACTTTTTAGAACTAGTTGTTGAATTAAGTGAAAGCTCAATTGGCTATTTTCATTTATACGATGATGACACCCAAACGCTACAACTGAATATCTGGTCTAAGAGTGTGCTGACTTATTGCTCAGCAGTGAATGAATCCCATTACCCTCTATCTGAGGCTGGCATATGGGGAGATGCAATCCGACAAAACCAGCCCGTTATCCATAATGCTTATCCAAGTTTAAAAACAAAGAACAAATTACCTGAAGGCCATTTTCCACTAGAGAACCATGTTGCGTTTCCTATCCGCTTAGAAAACAAGATTGTGGCGGTACTTGGTATTGGTAATCGGAGCACTGATTATACAAGTCAACAGGTTTCTCAGATTGAGAAGCAGGTTGACGCATTGTGGGATATTGTTTGCAAGAAAGTGGGTGACATTGTTAAACGAGAAAAACTGCTAGAAGAAGAGTTTGCAAAATACAGCTCTCATCAAGTGCTTTTAGAAATGCTTAAGGCGATTTCTCATAGTCTAGAGATGCGAGATCCATACACCGCAGATCATCAAAAGCATGTGGCATATATCTGTTCAGAAATCGCGGCAAAACTCGATCTGCCTGAGAAACAAAAAATGGGTTTGTATATTGGCGCGTTAATTCATGATATCGGCAAATCAAACATTCCCACTATGATCTTAACCAAGCCTTCAAAATTAATGCCCGAAGAACTTGCGTTGTTAAGAACCCACCCAGCCAGTGGACTTGAAATATTTAAAGAGTGCCACTTTCCTTGGCCTATTCAAGCTATGATAGGTCAGCATCACGAACGACTTGATGGCAGTGGCTACCCTAAAGGACTCACTGAAAATCAAATTTGTTTAGAAGCAAAAATTATCGCAGTGGCCGATACATTTGATGCAATGGCAAACGATAGACCTTATCGCAAGGCCCGAGGGGCTCAAGCGGCTATTAAAGTACTCGTGCAAGGGCGAGGGAAAGAATATGATCCTTATGTGGTTGATGCCTTTATGGCGTGTTACGAACAAGACCCAACATTTGCAGGTATTTATCTGTAGGCTTAAATTATTTAGGTTTACAAAAGTTTACTTGCCGAATTCTTATTCAGCTTTATGCTGGAAAAAATAATAATAAAAAGAATATCAGTTTGCAGATCAGAAGACTTAACACTATACGCGCGCTTGCGGCCATCATTGTTCTAATTACTCACTTTAGTGATAAAACCGACTGGTTGGGTGGCATTTTAGGAGGGCGAGCAGGGCAGTACGGCGTCATGCTGTTTTTTATGTTAAGTGGGTTTTTAATGGCGTATTTGTATGCCGATAAGCCGTTTAATAGGGTCAAGGTTAAAGCTTATTTAATGGCGCGTATTGCTCGGGTCTTACCTTTGTATTTATTGGTCGTGTTGGTGTCATTTGGTACGATACAGCTTGGGTTTCAAAGCTTATATGACATTCCTGATAGCAGTGCTCTGTTGTCACATTTGTTGTTTATTAAAGGCGACAGTGTACTTTGGACCATTGCCCCAGAAATTCACTTTTATCTGCTTTTTGTGTTGCTTTGGGGCATTGCCCAGTGGCGTTTTGGCTATGTACATTTACTGGTTTTCACTTGTTTAATCGGACTGTTTTTATTTAACTTTCCAAGACCAATTGGGCAATTATTTGAGCTTGCTTATGATCTGCATATTTTTAGAAGTCTACCGTACTTTATAGTGGGAGTGCTATTTGGCTTACATTACGGCAAAGCCCATATTCCCGAATACTTAAAAAGCCATGGTTTTGTTTTGATGCTCGGCGGTATTGTCTTGTTATACCCAGATCTCAGCCCAGTTCGGTTTGATAGTGTTTATCGCATGTGGCTCAGTTATGAAGTGTTACTGATGATGTCGGCTATTTTCTTTGCATTGGTATATTTAGTGCCTGATAAAAATGTGATTTTAGAAAACAAACTCGGCGACTTTTTTGGCAAAATCTCATTCTCTTTATACTTGCTGCATATGCCAATATTGGCGCAAGTGGTTAAGTTAGAGATTTCAATATTAATGCAGTTGTGGGTATTTATTGGTTTATCTGTGTTGGCGGCGACGCTTAGCTATCAGTTGTTTGAAAGGCCAGTTGCAAAGCTAATTAGAGGGGGAGAGAAATACCCTAATTATCGGTAGCACCGACTTTATGTCGGGTCATTTTAAAGACTGAAAAACAAAACGGGGCACATGGCCCCGTTTTAGTATTAGCTTAATTGCGAATTAGAATGTTGCGCGGTAGCGAACACCAAATTCACTCGCATCATTGCTCTTGATAACAAGCAGGTAGTCACCTGTGTTGATGCGTGCGTCATCATAGCGCTCATCAAAGATGTTGCGACCGTAAAGTGATACATCCCAGTTTGCGTTTGCTGGCGCATAAGAGATATCAAAGTTTACTGTTGTACGGCTATCAACTTGCGTCATGCGCAGTGGATCTGAGCTAGGCTCACCGTACATGCTGTCACGGTAAGAAACGTCAAAGCGGCTTGTTACTGTCGCGTTGTTTTCAAGTTCAAACGTGTATGACGGGCTAAGTGATGCAGTCCACTCTGGTGTAAGTGGCGCAACTGGCTTAACGCCGTTTTGCTCTTCAACGTCTACGTCCATAAAGCCAAAGCTTGAGTGAAGCGTAAAGTTGTCAGTCACGTAATACGTGCTTTCAAATTCAACACCGCGAGAGGTTTGCTCAACGATCAGGTTATTGGTATCAAAACCTGTCTCAGTTGACGTGTTTACTTGGTAAGGTAGGTCGTCATATTCAGTGTTGAAGAATGCCACACTCATGCTGAAATCATCTGTTAACTGGCCTTTGAAACCTGTTTCGTAGTTGATTGCACTGATGTTGTCGCTCGCCATAAATGCGTTGTTTGCACGTACAATTGCTGCAGCTTCTGGGTTATCAAAACCACCGGCACCGAAGAATTGACCGATTAAGAAGTAAGGACGCGCAGGGTACTGACCAGATTGGTAACCAGTTTGCACTGTACCGTACCAGTTTAAGCCATTTTCAAACGTGTAGTTTGCAGCCACTTCATAAGACACTTCGTCCCACTCACGGCTAGAGTAAATCGTGCCTACTGGGTCAAATACGTTTGTTGAAGCTGATTTTTCATCTTCTGTGTAACGTACACCACCTGATAGACGTAAGTCGTCAGTTGCATCGTAACCTACGTTTACGAATACTGCGCGGCTTGTCGTTTCTTGGTCAAGCTCAAGCTTTGTTGGGCCACCGTCGAATTGTGCTTCAGTGTCGCTTTGACGGTTGCTGCCTTCTTCGTTGAACCAGTAAACACCCGTTACGAAGTCAACAGAGCCTAAGTAACCCGTTAATTGTAGTTCAACAGAGGTTTGATCCGCTGTACCACGCTCAGGGTAATGGTCTAATTTTACTGCTGTGCCATCATCATCCAGACCTGCTTTGTATTCAGATGAACGCTTAGAGAAGATGAACTTAGTACCAAGATCAGCATTGATGTCGTATTCAGCCGTTAAAGAAATGCCGTTTGCTTTGTTTGAAACGGTGGCAGTTTCAATTGTGCTGGTTGCATTGTCATATGGGTCTGCTGCCACGTCTGCGTTTGTTAAACCGCTTTGTGCTAAACGACCATTTGGTAGTTCGTCAATTAAGGTTGTGAATGGACGTGTACCACCTTCGCCATCATTTGCATCAGCGGTGAATACCAAACGCAAGTCTTCGCTTGCATTGTATTTTACAGATACACGACCATGGAATTCTTGGTTCTCACCTACATCGTATTCAGCATTAGGTAGGTTGATAAATTCACCTAAACCGCCGCGACGGTTAAAGCCCATGTTGAAGTTAAACGCTAAATCTTCAGTCACGGCTTGGTTAGTGAAAATGCTGCCTTTTAAGCGACCACGAGTACCCACTTCAGCACTTACTTTAGTGACTGCAGCTTGATCAGGCTGTTTAGTGATGATGTTGATTGCACCACCGATTGAGTTACGACCGTAAAGCGTGCCCTGAGGTCCACGTAAAACTTCGATACGCTCAATGTTTGCTAGGTTCCAGTTTTGACCTACTTGGCGGCCTAAGTAAACGCCGTCTACGTAAACACTTACGCCCGGATCTGTGGTGATAAGGTGATCTTGCAGACCAATACCACGGATGAACGGGTTCGCAGATGAGTTGTGGCCAGCTGAGAAGCCAGTGATATTTAAGTTAGGAACAAACTTGCCTACATCAGTGATGTCAGAAATACCTTGTGAGTCAAGGTCATCACCTGAGAATGCACTCATCGCAATTGGCACTTCATAAATAACTTGCGAACGTTTAGTTGCTGTTACTGTAATTGCTTCAATTTTTTTGTCTTCAGCTTTAGCTTCGTCAGCCATTACCGAAGTTGAAGAGAAGCTGGTTAGTGCAAAGGCCATCGCCGCAGCGATAGGAGATAAATTGCGTACAGGGGTGCTCATATTTATTCCTCAAGAAACTGTGTTTTAAATCTCGTGTGTGTTGGTTTCTTGCGAGGTGACTCGCCAATCTAGTGGAATAACAGAGGAATCAGACTTTAATTTATAAAACACGCGCGCACAAAAACGCCATCACCTTAAGAGGGCGATCGCTTCCATGACAAATGATTTTTATAAAATGAAGGTCAGCATCATGCTGCTATTCGGTTGGGCGGGCATTATAAGGTAAAGCGTAATAATTCTGCAATAATAAATTAGATTTTATTCTCCAAAGTAAGAAAGTGATTAAATAATTCAGTTGTTTTTGTAGCTAAATTAGAAATTTTGTACCTTTTATTAATGTAAGTTAATACTTTTATAAAAGTCGCAAAAACTCGCATTAACAAAAACTTTATGAATTAATGAGTAAACAGATAACAAAAACACTTAAAACAGCAAGGGCTTATTATGAAACTCACCTCGATTGCGCTAAGCATATTTGCTTTAACAGCGAGTATGTCAGTATTTGCAGAAGACTTAATTATTCACGCCGATGCGGCTCTAGATGTTAAAACAGGCAAGCTTATCAAGCCTGTTACGCTGGTGGTTGATGACAATAAAATCTCAGAAATTAAACGTGGTCACTCTAAAGTATCGGGTGATTATAAACTCATTGAATTACCAGGACACACATTATTGCCAGGGTTATTCGATATGCATGTGCACTTAACCAGTGACGCTCAAGTACATGGCTATAAACGTTTACAACGTACTTCGCAACGAGCAGCTATTACCGGTGTTCGTAACGCAAAACGTACTTTAGAAGCGGGTTTTACGTCAGTACGTAACTTAGGCGCTGTGGGTTATTCAGATATCGCTTTAAAACAAGCTATTTATGATGGAGATGTGCCTGGACCTCGTATTTTTGCCTCAGGCCCGTCACTGGGGGTAACAGGTGGTCATTGTGATAACAATTTACTGACTCATGAGCATGCTATTACTGCTCAAGGTGTTGCAGATGGGCCGTGGGCGGTCCGCGCCAAAGTACGTGAAAACATTAAATTCGGTGCTGATGTGATTAAGTATTGTGCGACCGGTGGGGTGCTGTCAAAAGGTACTAAAGTCGGTGCCCAGCAATACACCCAAGAAGAGATGGATGCCATAGTTTCAGAAGCGCATTTACGCGGTTTAACCGTTGCCGCTCATGCTCATGGCACCGAAGGGATTAAGTCGGCGATTAAAGCCGGTGTGAATTCGGTCGAGCACGTGAGCTTTTTAGATGATGAAGCGATAAGGCTTGCGAAAAAGCACGGCACCTATTTTTCAATGGATATTTACAACACCGAGTACATTTTAGGTGAAGGTGAAAAAGCAGGCATTTTAGAAGAAAGTTTAAATAAAGAGCGTGTTGTGGGGGCCAAACAACGAGCAAGCTTTAGCAAAGCGGTCAAAGCAGGTGTGAAAATGGTATTTGGCTCAGATGCCGGTGTTTATCCACATGGTGATAACGGTAAACAATTCAGCCGTATGGTGAAGTTTGGTATGACTGAGCTGCAAGCCTTGCAAGCAGCGACGATTACGCCCGCAACTTTACTAAAACAAGAGCAAAACTTGGGTTCACTCGAAGTAGGAAAGTTTGCTGACTTTATTGCTGTGAAAGGTAATCCGCTTGAAAATATTGCGGTCATGGAGCAAGTCAGTTTTGTCGTGAAAGACGGCGAGATTGAGGTTGATAAAAGATAACGTATATATTCTAAGCTTCATCTCTGGAGTTAAGGGTGAAGCTTAAACTCTAAATTTAACATGCGTTTACAATTTAACTGCTATAGTCATTTTAAAATTATTTATAATAGAGATGGTTCATCTTATAAAGATATTATTATGACTTTCACCCGCTTAGTTTTTACTCTCTTCTTGAGTGTCTTATTTTCACCTGTTTCTGCAGAAAAAGCAGTTCAAGATGATGAATATCGCATAAATGAAGCGGCTTATTTTCTTAATTCAAATCCTAAAAAAACATCACTTTTGCTTAAAAAAATTGATCCGGAAAAACTTAAAAGTGATGACTTAATCATCGAGTATCATCATTTAACGATACTTGCGTCTTTACTGCTGCACGAACACCAATCGTCTGAGCCTGCTTTTGCATCTCTTTTTAGTCATGTAGATGAAAAAGCCTTCCAAGAAAGGCGTTTCAATATTCTCTATAACCTTGGAGTATGGTTGAGAAGAGGTGGTTTTTATTCCCAATCTGAGGGAGCGCTACTTTGTGCATTGAGGAGTGCGAATAATGCGACAGACAAAATGAAAACACTCAATAGCTTAGGAGGTATAGCTCGCCATTATGCGAAAAACAGTCAAGCACAAGATTATTTTCAACGCACGCTCGAACTGGCGGAACAGGTCAATAATAAAAAGGTTATTGCGATCTTAAATAATAATTTGGGTGTCATGGCACTTGAGTTTAAGGAAGTTACAAAGGCGAATCGTTTTTTTAAAGCGGCATATCGTAATTTTCAGATCAGCCAATATGAAAGTGGCGAGTTAAATTCAGGTATAAATTTATTATTTACTTTTGCTCTTTTAGAAGATCATGACATGTATAACCGCGCACTGCCTAGAGTGAAAGAATTAGTCGACAAATACAATAGTGATTCGAAAAATGCCTATTTTGCATGGGTAAATGCTTTTAGCGAAGTTCAACTCAGTGGGTATAAGTATACTAGAGTGCAAAGAGGTGCCTTAAAGCAGAAGTTTCAAAGTATTGATGAGGCAGGACTGCAAAGGCTATTACAAAAGTATATTGCTAAGCCGCTCGAGATAGAAGTCGCGCTCTTACCTGAAGAAGCTTTAGAAACAAAATCATTGTCCATTGAAACAAGGCCATGGCTAAAAAAAGCCATTGAATGTAATTTTTAGTCAATACCTGGATAATTTGGTTTAAAACTCATACTCCAGTGCAAATCTGAGAGTATGATCTTTTCCTGAATGTGAAATTTCACTGATAAAACCCGCTTCCCACTTCAGTTGCTTTTGCCCTTCAAAGCGGTAAGTGCCCATAAAGCCTGGGCCAATGCCGACAAAATCTTCGCCTAAATAGATTTCAATTGAAGGTTGTAGCACGCTCATATAACGGTATCTGAATTTGGCCCTAAACTCGGTTTCAAATTCGTTTTCTATGCTGTTGCCCCATTCATAAATTAAAAAGGCATTTAAGGTGGCACTGAGCTTACCAAATTCTTTCTCAACGGCGATACCTGAGGTTGCTTCAAAATTGTCTTCACCATTGTGCTTTTCAAATTCAAAAATCGCTCCCCAGTCAGCGCTGTATTGGCCTTGCTCTGTGAGCATCCAGCGCATTTCAACTTCGTAACCAGTCACGCCGAAGTTATCATCTTGGTCACGCTCGCCAATTACATAGAGCTCGAGCATTTTGTTTTCAGCAAATGATTGACCGTAGCCAAAGCGTTGCCCGAGGCGGTTTTTGTTTTCGGTTTGGCTCGACATAATGCGCCATTCGAACTCTTTCTCGTTTGCAAGCACATAGGGATGATAGACCTTATCAACCACCAAGCCATCGGCATGGGCAGGAGATAGGTGACAAAAACTTGCAACAAGCAATAAAAAACCGAGCAATGATTTATTCATGGTGCTGGCTCCTTAGTAAAATGCGCTTTATGGTTTTTAAATGCACTAAAACATAAAGCAAAAATAATTAGATAAAACAAGGCAAAGCCGCTGGTGGGTGCTGCTTCAAAGCCAAATAAAGCGCTGAGTAAATGACCGTACTCTGATTTGTCAGCGATGATATGAGAAATATCGAACAAGGTTTCTCCCGCACCGAGTACATCGACTTGCGCAAGGTTATCGCTAATTTGTGCGCTATGTCCTGCGACAAAGCTGGCAAATGCGAGCGAGTTAATAAATTGGCCAAATCGGCTGCTAAGTTCGTTTAGAAAGAACGACCAAAGCACCGCAAAGCTGAGTGAAATACCAATGCCAACACAAGCGGCAATCAGCAGGATTTGCAATGAACCATGACCTTGCGATGCGGTTAAAAAGTACACGTAAAAGCTGGCGAGTTTCAAAATAGCAAAGCTGCATAGGGCCACTTGCAAAATTAAAAACTGCCATTGCTTAACTTGCGCTGCCGCGACAAATGAAAAGGCGCTGAGCAACAGCAAAGCACTTTGACTGAGCTCTAAGCCCATACCGTCAAACCATTCACTGATATTGGCTGAACTAGCGACAAAAAGCAGCATGCCAAACAGGCTGGTCGCTGATAAAGTTGCTAATTGTTTCGTTGAAAACTGCACCCTAAAGGTGTTTTGCACATAAGTGAATAAAATAAAAATCGGCAGTAAGTCGCGCAAAAAGATAATCACGGTATTAATGAACATCGCTAGGCTCCTTTACAACCACAAACCCTCTGGCAGAGTCGGGGTTAAATTCACCAAAAAATTCGTATTCACCGGGTTTCAGTGGGCCAACAAAAATCACTGCTTTGCGATTTGGGAACAAGACTTTTTCGCGGTTTAAGTCAAAGCTGTCAAATTCTTCTGCGGTGGTGTCTCGATTGAGTATGATCAATTTAACTTTTTTATTGGCAGGCAGCTCGATGCGCTCGGGCACAAAAATGTGATCTTTCAGTTCAATATAAAACTCTTCAAGCTTGGCAACACTCGAAAAGCTACATAGCAGCAATAAACTCAGCCAAAGTGGGCGTAAACTCATATTTTCGCTCCTTGGCTAGCTTGTTGGGGTTTTGCAACGGGTAAGTAAATTGTGACGCCTAAACCTCCAAGTGCACTTTGGGCGATTTTCAGTTCGCCATTTAAGAGCGTGACAATGTGTTGCACTATGGCCAAACCGAGCCCTGAGCCTTTTGCTTGATGTTTATTGGTGTCGTCACGATAAAACGGTGTAGTGAGTTTAGCAAGTGTCTGTGGTTTTACACCTGGGCCTGAGTCGCTCACTTCGATGCCAATAAATCCGTTCGGTGCCGCAACGGTTTGCATCGCGATGGTCTGTCCTCTGCCCGCATATTTGATGGCGTTTTTTAATAGATTGTCGAATAGGGTGGTGAGGGCAAATTGCTCCCCTAATACGGTAACATTATCTGCATTGAGGCTTATATCTTGTTCGTTGTCGGCGATTTGTTCATAGCGCTGACCGATCAACTCTTGCAACAATGCAGTTAAGTTAACAGCTGTTAAACTTTGCTCAAAATGCGCAGGCGTGTAACGAGATAGTGCAATGATCTGTTCAACCACTTGTGCCATTCGAGCTACTTGGGCTTTAAGCTCAATCAGTTGTGACTCGCTGATCTCAGACGTTTTTATCTGCTGCAATAAATTATGGCTGGTGATAGTAAGTACGCTTATGGGGGTGCGAAGTTCGTGGGCGATATTGGCGGTTAAGCGTTTTTCGCGGTCAAAGGCGCTATCAAGGCGCGCCATGAGATCATTGACTTTGTCAGTCACCAATTGCAGCTCTTGCGGCACTTGCTCGGTGTTCAGCGGGCTTAAATCTCGATGACTTTTTTGTTTGAGCGCTCTGCCTAAGTCTGCAACAGGTTGCACACTTTTTTGAATAATATAAAAGATAAACAAGCCAATCACGGGAATGGTCAACACTATGGGCAAGATGCTACTTAGCAATAAGTTTTCAGAAGCGTCAATACGCTGTTGAATGGGCTCGGCGACCAGCACTGAGTAATCATGGTTGTGTTTTTCATATAAGCGCCAGCGTTGCCCCCAAAATCCCGCTTCGGAAAATTGGCTCGCTTCTGAGTGCTCAAGCTGAGGCTTATCAAAATGTTGCGACTGATTTTGCATTGCGTGAGCTTGAAAAGGGCGAGGCAAACGTTTGGCTGCTTTTATTAAAGCTTGGCTTTGTACTAAACGGCCATCTGCATAGCGAATTTGAAAAACATGTTGGTTGTCTTCAATAGGCGCTTCGTTTTTTGTTAAGGCAACCAATGTGTGGGTAAATTGTGCCAATTGATTATCAAAAATGCGCTCAAGCTCGCGGTCGCTTTGCTGATAACTCTGCAACGCGGCAAAAAAAGTCGCCAACACAACCATGGCGAGAATGAGCTTGAGTAACTGTTTTTGAATAGACATTAATGTTTAATTATATATCCCACACCACGAATGGTTTTAATAAAGTCTTTGGGGACGCGTTTACGTAAGTTACTGATGTAAACCTCAATGGTATTTGAGCTAACATCTTCCCCCCAATTATAGAGCTTTTCTTCAAGGCTCGACTTTGACTGAATACGATTTAAATTTTCCATCAGTGCGCGCAGCACCATGTATTCTTTGCGCGATAAGCCGACTTCGATGCCATCAACAATAAGTTGGTTGTTTTGGGTATTTAACACCACATTATTGACCACGATATTGGTTTGCGTATTGGTGCCATTGCGACGCTCTAACACGCGCAAACGGGCCATCAGCTCTTCTACATCAAAGGGTTTTGCAAGGTAATCATCGGCACCTTGGTCAAGGCCAGTGACTTTGCTGTTAATATCATTGCGTGCGGTAAGAATGAGCACAGGTAAAGAGGCATTGTGTGCTTTGAGCTTAGTGAGGACTTCAAGGCCATCGAGATCGGACAAGCCTAAATCAAGGATCACCAATTGGTAATCAATCTGCGTGGCAGACTCAATCCCAAGTTTGCCAAGTGCCACCCAATCGACCGCATAGCCTTGGGTTTCTAAGGAGGTTTTCAGGCCCCTTGCGAGAGGCCCATCGTCTTCAATTAACAGTAATCGCATTTAGCGTTTCTTTTTGTTTAATTTTTTATCGACTTTCGCCATCAGCATATCGATTTCATGGTGTCTGAATTCGTCCGCCACAGGTCGCATTGGACGTGCAGGGGCTTGCTTGGCGCGCTCTAAATACAATTTTGCTTGTTTGTATTTTCTTTCATCATAAAGGTATTCACCGTAAAAGTAATTAGGATCAATACCTTGTGGGTTTAATTCTAGCGCCTTTTGCAACAACTCGCCTGCTTTATCATCATCGCCAAAGCCAATTGGCCAACCCGGTACTTTGTGAAAGAGGGTACCTAAGCTGGTATAGGCTGAGCCCGACAGCGCATTCGGGTTCATCTTAAGGGCTTGCTCGAATGCGTCTTTGGCATTTTCAGCGTGTTTTAAAGCGCCTAGGCCGCCTTTCGCTCCAGCATAACTTGATTGCACGATACCGTACCAGATCAGCGCATCGGCATTATTTGGCTGTGCTGCTTTAAAGGCTTCGGTGTCTTTAATTAACGCTTTGTAGGCGTCAAGCTGGGCATCATCTTCAAGTTGGTAGTTAACATGTGCCCATTGCTTTTGAATGGCATTTAAGCTGTTTTCTTGGGCGTTTACAACGCTTGTTTGCAGGCTTAATGCAGAACAAAGTAGTGTCGCTACTGATAATTTACAGAATAAGTTCATGATAGTTTCTCCAAACTAGGTTGAAAGAAGGTTTTAATCTTTTTCAGTTTTTTGCCAAGGGCTTTGTCAACAACTTCGGGTAATACGCCATTTAATCTAACGAATAAGCGCTCGGGCCAGCCCAAGGTTAAGCGTCGTTTATTTGAATTAATGAGTTCAATTAAGGCTTTTGCGACCACCTGAGGCTCATCGACTTGATTGCCAAGAGCAGTGTTCATATCGTTGACCTGTTGCGAGTTAATCGCGGTTTTAGTGGCGCGAGGTGCTAGATACTTTATGCGTTTATTTGTGCCTGAATATTCACGGGCTAAGGCTTCTGTAAAGCCGCGCAGGGCAAATTTGCTGGCGCAATAATTCACATAACCGGGATGTCCTATCGCACCAAGCGCAGAGCCGACATTCACCAAAGTGAACGGGCGTTGTTTGGCCTGTTGCAGTAGCAATTGATTTAGCGCCATCACAGCAGTGACATTGACATTAAAAATATGTTCTATGTCTTGATAGCTGCCTGCTACAAAGGCGCCAAATTGTGATGTTCCTGCACAATTGACCACTAAATCGAGCTCGCCTAATTGCGCGCAGAATGACAGTAAATTGTGTCGAGCGGTTGGCTCAGTTAAATCGGCACTAAAGATATAGTGCTCGCCGGGTAATTGATTACTTAAAGCGGTGAGCTTTCTGGTATCTCTGGCCGTTAAAATGAGCGTGTAACCTTGGGACGCGAGTTCTAAGGCAATGGCTTCGCCTATGCCTCCGCTGGCGCCACTTAGCAAACACAATGGCTGTGTTGTACTCATGCTGCAGCTCCCTGTTTGGTTACGTCTAATGCTCTAAAAATGTTGCCATACAGCACGTAAAAACGTTTTGCACTACGAATAATCGCTTGCTGCTGTTTTGGGCAGTCAATTTTATTCATTAAGTTTTCGAAAAACTTCACGTGCTCTTGGTCGAGTGAACCATGTGAGCGTAAGTAGCTAAATGCAGCATTCGGTAAATTTAAAGTGTCTTTAATTTTTGCGGCGGCCATATCGGCGATGGTGACACTGGTGCCTTCTAAAACATGCACCATGCCGAAGAAGGCGACAGGCTCAATGCGAGTAATTAAATCATAGGCGTAAGAAACCATCAGCTCAGTTTGAATAAGCGGCTCGGAGCGACGAGTTGCTTCTTTGTCAAAACCACAGGCGGCGATGTCGTTTAAAATCCACTCTTGGTGACCAAGCTCTTCTTCAATGTATTCTGCAACGGCTTCTCGCAGCCACTCTTGTTGTTCGGTGAGCTTACCGCCAAGGGTCATCAGTAAAGGCACTGTGTGTTTTACATGATGATAGGCCTCGGTTAAAAAGTTCACGTAGTCGTTTAGTTCAATATCACCCTCAAAACAGCGGGCAATAATGGGAGAACCCAGTAAGTAAGCGCGTTCTTGTTCTGTTTCTAAAACCAGTTGTTTAAAAAAGCTCATAAGTATTCTCCTAAGCAAGTTTTGCAGTTGCTTCAAATTGTGGGTGAGCAAAGCACTGTGCTTGATTAAAATAAGTGTCTAAATGATGTTTAAAAGTTTGTTCAATGGCCGGACGAATAAACTTGCCGTTGGCTGTGGTGCAGCCATTGATAGCGCTAATGGGGCTCGAAAGCGCGACAATGTGTGCGATTTGTGCGTAATCGGGCAGTTGTTGATTGACCGATGCTAAACAGCCTTGCAATTGCTCGTCGCTCAGCGGAGCAAACGGGTATGCCACTGCAGTAAGTGCTGGATAGCCATCGCCTAACACTACAGCTTGCATAAATGCGCCAGTAGCATCGAGCAGAGACTCAGGCCATTCAGGTGAAATGTTTCTACCAAAGGCGTTAATGATGAGGTTTTTACGACGGCCCGATAGCTGTAGCGAATTACCGTCAAGCTCGCCCAGATCGCCAGTTGCGAAACGTGTTGGATACCAAGACTCAGGCTCACCGAGATACCCTAAAAATAAGTTGCTGTGAATAATCACTTCGCCGTTTTCAAGGCTAATTTTGCTGTGAGGCAGTAGTTCACCCGCAGCATTGTTGCCCTCAATAATATGCGTATTGAGGGCAACCACAGAGCCAGCCTCAGACAAGCCGTAACCTTGATAAACCGGTAGACCAAGGGCGTGCGCCTGCGAAATTAATTGCCCATCCACTTTTGCGCCACCAACAGCAATAAAAGTCAGGCTGCTTGGTGCTTGCCAGCCTTGTTTACTTGCTGTCACCAGCAGTTTTAAAAGCTCAGGCACCAAAATTAAGGTATTAGGTTGAGTACTTGAAATTATGGCCAGTAATGCCTGTGGGTTAACAAGTTTACTGCCTTTAAAACCTCTTTGCTCGTCGCTGGCAATCACCACAGTACCGCCACTAACTAGCACCGCATATATGCCTGCGATATTCTCAAGCAAGGTGCTAAAGGGCAGTAAACATAAGTGTTTAGCTTTGGCTGTATTGGTTGCGCGCTCGATAGTACTCGCTAAACTTTGTGCCACATTAATTTGATTTTCTTTACTTAAACACACGCCTTTAGGAGAGCCAGTTGAACCCGACGTAAAAGTGATTTTTTGCGTGCCTGTTGGGCAGTTGATCTCACCCTCAGTTTCTATCGACAGCACATTTAAATCGTACGCAAAAGGCTTGCTCTGTAGTGCAGCCTCGTCGGTGAGTAAATGCTTAATTTGACTCGATTCAAACAAATGTTGTTTTTGTAGCTCGGTGAAAAAGTCGGGCACAGGCACAATTAATCTATCGCTACAATGGGCTGCTAAATCCGCAATCAACCATGCAAGGTTGTTACTACTTTGCAGTGCAAAGGCACTAATTTGGGCGCTATCTAGCTGGCGGCTAAAGGCAATAATGTGGCTAACCAGCTCTGCATAAGTCAGACTTTGCTCAGGCGCTACCACGGCAATGTCATTGGCAGGGTGTGCACGCAGCGCAGTTAAAAGCGAAGCAAAAGGCGTGTTTGAAGTCGTGTTTAACATAGTGCTTCCTTAGTAATTTGCGCGGCCAGTTTGTTGATTGAAGGGCTGATCAGTTTGAACATTTGCGCGTATTTTGGAGTGTTGCTCACCACATGGGCGACCTGCGGCAAGCTCAATAAATAAACTTGCGGTTTGGTATCGTAGTAACGGCCCCAGTCATTGTTTGAGGCTGCAAGTTTGCTTGGATCGGCTTTTGCCAAATGAGTTAAGGTTAAGCCATAGCCTTTTAAGATATTGGCAACGCCTTGGGTGGCACAAAATGCCAGTGCCTGTACGCCGCTTTTCATTAACGCTAAGGTACTTAACATAAATAGCGGAGTCGCAAGTTTATGACCATTACTATACAAGCTGCCATATTCAACGATTTTGCTTCTGTCGTTAAAAGCAAAATATTGCTGCGTAAAGTCTTCTATCGGCTTATCAAGATACTGTTCTATAAATAGCGGTGAGTTTGCACTGCGAACGCCCATAGCGGCATGCTTTGATAAAAAGCTTAAACGCAGAATGTAGGGCATAGAGACTTTGATCGAGGCATCAAAGCGGTTTTTATATCCAACCTCAATAAACTCACACACTTGTGGCGCCGAGCCATCATTGCGTAGCAGTTGATAGCGAGGCAAAAACGCCGTAGCGGTTTTATAAAATTCAATGCTCTTAGCTAACATGGCAAAACACCTCTTGGTTTGGGATAGTTTGATACCAATCCTCAATAATACTTTAATAATTTTGAGGGACTAAAACTGACGCTTACTTCGTTAAAAATTTCTTATTTAGAACAACTAAGTAGCAAAATTTTCGCCTTGCCATCGACCAGTTTTCCTTGCCTCAAAATAGATAACTTAATTAAGAGGATTGGTATTACTCTAAATCTCGAACCTTAAGAAAAACTTAAATTTCTTAAGGAAGTGAAAGCTGTTTTCTAAGCTAATGAATTAAATGATTTTCCTTTAATTTTTTGTTTCTGTTTTGTGGTTTTTAGAAACATAAAGATTACATGTTCGGTTAATGATTGAGCGAATAAAAATATTTTAATAATGATCATTGCAATGATAATTATTTTTATTTAGAGTTTGCGCGATTTGAAACTAGAGCACATATTCCAAAAATGAAAAAATTTAGCTTATCTCTCATCGCAGCCGCTTGTGCGGTGTCACCTTTCACTTATGCGCAAGCAAAAGCAGATGCAAATATCGGTTCGGCAACCGATAACTCTGACATTGAAGTGATCAGTGTTTATGGTCGCCAAAACCAAGTTGTCATGAACTCGGGTCTAGCCACTAAGTCAGATATGTCACTGATGGAAACACCAGCTGCAGTTGTGATTGTCGACAGTGAATTAATCAATGCACAAGGCGTTTCAAATCTGCAAGATCTTGTGCGCAATATCAGTGGTGTGACGCAAGCAGGTAACAACTACGGCATTGGTGATAACTTAGTGGTGCGCGGTTTAGGTGCCAACTATACCTACGATGGCATGTACGGCGGTGCAGGTTTAGGCAATACTTTTAACCCAACGCGCTCTCTAACCAACGTAGAGTCAATCGAAGTATTAAAAGGCCCTGCAACAGGCTTATATGGCATGGGTAGCGCAGGTGGTGTGATCAACCTGATTGAGAAAAAGCCTGAGTTTGAAGAGCTGCATGTTTTAACGGCTGAACTTGGTCAGTGGAACAGTTACTCATTACAGATGGATTCAACCGCTGGCGTTACTGACGATCTGGCTTATCGTGCGCTTATCAAAACTGAGCGCAGTGATGGCTACCGTGATTTAAGCAATGACAGAGATGAAGCGTATGTCAGTTTTAAGTATGTGATCAGTGATGCGCAAGACATCATGCTTTCAACGGCATATATAAAAGATGCCATCGCGGTTGACTCAATTGGTCACCCAATTCGAATTTATAATGCTGACTCTGTTGATGGTAAAACTGCAGGTGAAGCGAGCTGGCAAGATTTAATTAATGATCCTGCTGGCAAAGGTGTGCAGTTATCGGATGCTCAGCGTCAACAGCTTGCAAACTCATTGGCAGCAAATGATGGCTTAACGCCTTATACATTTGGTCATAACGGTATTATTTCGCCAATGGCAAAAGACAATGAAGGCGAAGAGTTACGTGTAAAACTGACTCACAATATTGCTTTCACTGATGACTTGACCTTAAACCACCAACTGCAATTGCGTAACTATGATTCTGGCTTTGCCCGCCAAACCGGTGCGTATAACTATGTATACTGGAATCGTCGTGGCACTATCAATGCTGATCCGCGTGCACCTTTAGTGGTTGATGATGTACTTTATCCTTATGCTGCGCGTCGTCAGGAATATCGCAAAGTTGAAGCTGAAGAGCAATCTTGGCAGTACTTTGCCGATCTACGCTATGACTTTACTTTAGGCAATGTTGATAATGAGTTTTTAGTCAACGCAAACTACGAAGATCGTGATATCCGCTTTAAGCAATATTCAATCTATGATGCAGATAAAGTGATTAAAAACAAAGAAGGTGACGTGATTTACCAAGGTAAATTACCTTACATATTTGACATTCGTAATCCGAACTGGGCAACGGGCAGCTTTGAAGATCACGATCCGTTAAAAACCAGTGATTACAATAAAACAGTGAATGCGTGGGGCTTAGGCGCACAACATGTTGCCTACTTTGAAAATGGCATTACAACTCGAGTGGGTGTGGCGTATAACCGTATCAAGCAAAGTTACGAGCACTTTGGTGTAGATGCAAGATACCGTGCAAGTGCTGCAGAGCCAACGCCAGAGCAAGATACCTCAGATAGCGGCTTAACGTTTAATTTAGGCGCAAGCTATAAGTTTACAGACGATGTATCTATGTTTGTTAACCATGCAAAAGGTCGCACGGCTTTTGGTGTACTTGAAGAGATATATGGCAATGAAAAAGACCGTGAAGATTCAGAGTCAATCTCAAACGATATTGGCTTACGTGTAAAAGCATTTGATGATCAGCTTGTTGCTTCATTTATTGTGTTTGATAGCAGTCGTACGAACTTAGAGTATGCAAACCCTGATTATGAAGAGGGGGTGTCGGCCGCGAGCGTACCAAAGAGCTTTTTCGATGGAAAAGAGCAAACTAAGGGTGTAGAACTTGACCTAAACGCAGTATTAACTGATGAGTGGAAGCTTAACTTTAATGCGGTTTATCAAGATGCACGCGACAAAAAAGATCCAAACCGTGATTCATTCGATACACGTCAAAAAGGGGTGCCTTATGTGACGGTAGGTAGTTGGGTTACTTATTCAAAAGAGCTGTTTAATCTCGCTGAGCCAATTAATTTCAGTTTAGGTCACAAATATGTTGATAACCGCAGCACGCACTCTACTTCATTCGGCATTCCTGACGGATATGTGCCAAGTTATAGCGTTTTTGATGCGGGCGTCAGTTACAGCAACGACAACTGGAAAATCCAAGCGAATATCTACAATTTATTCGACAAAGTGTATTACAACAAGGCTATGTTCTTAGGTGGTATGCCAGGGGACGAGCGCAATGTGAAATTAAAAGTAACGTATGCTTTCTAATTCACTAAACTGAATACCATTAAGAGCGCTGCGGCGCTCTTTTTTTTATGTTTTTGATTAAACTATGTTCAAACAGTCAGCTTAAGTTTAAACGTCTGAAAATTGAGCTTTTAGAGCGATTAAAGTTACAGTGAATTTACGATTGATGATCGGTTACGTAAAATTAAATATCAAGATTATGATTTTTAATACTTTTAATTGTATAACTTAGACTTATCATTTTCTTTTATAACAGCATTAGATAGCGCTTTTTTTCTTATCATTTACATTGTTTACGAGTTTAAACAGCCTTTAAATTCTTCGCTTACATCACTAGCAGTTTTGCAATTTTCCCTAATTTGAATACACAAAAAGAGTAGGCTAGGCTTGCGCGAATTTTATCACTCTCACCTCGGAAATTCGCTTTTATGTCTCTTTTTTCACCTCGTTTGTCGGCTTGTGCGATGGCACTTTTTAGCGCCACTATGATGTCGTCATTGTTCGTATCAACTTCAGTTGAGGCTGCAGGCAATACAGCTAATACTGAGCTTGAAAAGTTAGAGCAACAAATCGCTGTACTAGAGCAGCAAGTAAAACAGATGAAAGCGCAGAACAGCAAAGAGGTGGTGGTCAATGCTGCCCCAGATATTCATGTCGGTGGTGCTATTCGTTTTAACTACAACATTGTGTCGTATGATGATGATAACGAGAAGCGTGGCGGCGACATCGACTTTGATTTAGTGCGCTTGAATTTCTCAGGTGACATTGCCGATATCGGTGTAAATGCAGAGATCCGCTTTTTAGATTACATGCGCGTCGTTAAGTTTGCCTATCTTGATTATGACTTGAGTGATGACTGGCATGGGCAACTGGGCTTAGCACCAGTGCCATTTGGTAATGCACCACATAGTGGCTTTCATAGTTACTTTATGAGTCCTAATTACTTCATTGGCTTGCAAGAAGATTATGACTTAGGACTGGTACTCAAACATAAAGCAACCGAAAACAGCGTATTAGACATCGCATTTTTCAAAAACGACGAACATGGTGGCGTAGATGGCGGTGCTGAAGAACGCAAAGACCGTTATTCAGTTGATGCATTAGGAATTAGACTAAGCGGTGAAAACATCCATGATGCGCCAACGACGACTTTAGCTGAATATAACACGCTAGTGGGTCGCTATACTTATCAACTTGAACATCAGTTTGGCACAACCCATGTGGGTTTTTCAGCGCTCGATGGCAGTTTGCATGACGGCGTGAGTCGTGTAGGCGACCATGAAACTTGGGCACTTCATGCTTCGACGCATATCGGCCAATGGCGCGTGCATTTACAACATACTCAGTATCAATATCACATAGACAATGTGACACAAATCGTCGTAGGTGCAAACTCTATGTATGACACTATCGCCAGTGAGGCAAGCAGCACTAACCTTGCTGTGTCTTATGATCTATCGGTAGACATCGGCCCTATTTCTCAACTGAGTTTCTACAACGATTTTGGCACCGTTTACAACAAATCAGATGATACTGCCAATACGTGGATGAATATTACAGGCATGTCGATATCAGCAGGGGCGTTATTTACGTATGTTGACTTGGTGCATGCGAAAAACCAACCCTTTGTCGGCGGCTCGTTTGCTGGCAACAGTGATGATTTTGAAAGAAGGCTGAATATTAACGTGGGTTATTATTTCTAACCAAGCTGAGAGTTAGTCAAATTGATGAGGCGCTTTCTTGCGCCTCAGTTATTTCATCAATGAGCGATTTCTCGCTGGAAGATAGCAAGTAAGTTTCCGGTTTTTCCTACTAATGCATTTTGTGCCAGTTCAGGCGTGAGTATTTGCACGAGCAGCCAACCATCTTGTCCTTCTTGATTCAAAATTGACTGTAAGTCAGGTAGCTTTGCTTTTTTGAAGCCCGCTAAAAAGCCTTCGTTATTTTCTATTTCGAGTGTTTTATATTCGTATTGTTTTTTCATTGGCGTTTCCTCGTATTCCAGATCTGCAAAGTTAATGTTTAACGCCGATGCGATGGCCTTTTTAGATTGCAATGAGGCCGTATACTCTTTCTCAATTCTTTGAATTGTTCGTAAGTTTAACCCTGCTGCAATGGCTAGCTCATCTTGAGACCAACACTGTTTTTGTCTTAGTTCAATAATTAAATCGGCATTTACTTTCATAACGCTGTAGACCTTTGTGAATGTGACACCAACAGCATCACCTAAAAACGCGAAATTGATTACGAATACTTAACGAAGCATACCCGCAATTTATACGACAGCAAATAATAATGTCGAATAAATACTTGAAAGATATCGTTAAGTTAAAGTGTTATTAGAAATAGGGGGTGAGTAAAAATCAGCGTTTTGTAACTTGAATGGCTGCAAAGCGCTGATGAAACGGGTATTTAGAAAACGAAAAAATAAGCTCAATCAATCAAGTCAAGTGTGAGTAACAAGCGCTTTTTACCTTCGGCCAATTTTGGCGAGCGGTGAACTAAGCCTTTACCTTCATTGCCAGCCCAACCTTCACCTTTTAGCAAGGCAACATCGCCGGCTTCAAGTGTTTGAATGGCGTTTTGTACTGTCATAATACCTGACTGTTCATCATCAAGACCTTGGCTGCCCGCACCGAGCTTTAAACGGTCAACATGCTCGTTAAGGAGCCATTCTGTGGCCACGCCTTCAAAAGTGGTGACTAAGCGACAAGGGATTTTGTCGACATGAAATTTAGGGCACATTGCCTTGTCTAAAACCGACAAACGCACACCAGCACGTTTGGCTTCGAATAACGTACAAAACATATCGACTAATACTGCGATGTGATCACATAAAGCCGGGCTTGCTTTCAATGCACGATGGCTGCTGCTTATTTTTTCAAATGCATTTTCAGGTTCAGCGGCAATCACTTCTTGAAGGTTTGGCGCGTTTTCAATGATGTTTTGCGACTCTTTTAAAATGTCGGAAGATAAAGTGTATTGCCAAATCGAAATATTGACGTGTTCGTTATAGATGTCCGTGAGAATTTGAAACTCGTCAGACACAGAGACGCTTGATGCTACTTCAAGCTGCTCGGCGGTATTTGAGTAAGCCATGTTTATTTACAAATTAAGTGACGGTGAACTTGATTGTAATGTTATATGGTATCAATTTCTAGTTGCGATTTGTTCACCCCGTCATTTCAGTGCTTATACAAATCCTTAGAATTCGATTTTATTTGTTTTTTAGTCGATCTATCTCGGATTGTAAGTATTCTAACTGCTCAAGAATGGCTAAAAACTTTTCTCCAAAAGGGGTGACTTGATATTCAACGCGAGGAGGTAGCTCGTTGAATACTTGCTTTTCTAAAATGCCAAACTCAACATTACGTTTGAGACATTGATTAAGCACTTTAGTAGTTAGCCCCTCAACTTGGCGCACCATTTCACCGGGGCGATTTACCCCTTCATCTAATAATTGATACACAGTTAAAGACCATTTACAGCCATAAATGGTTTCGACCATACGGGCGCTAGATTGAGGCGCCAATTTTCTTGGAAATATTTTTTCGTTTGCTGTCATAAAGATGTACCAAAAAGTACCTACCTAACCAAATTGTGCTTACTATTCAGAGGCTTTTCGTAAAATTAATATTATCACGACTTTTACAAACAAGAGATGTGATTATGAAATTTTCGAATGTAGGCACAGTGATGATTATTGGCGGTTCTAGTGGCATGGGTTTCGCGACGGCTAAGGCATTATTAGAGCTTGGGCTTAATGTAGAAATATTAGCGAATAATGCCGACAAACTCGATAAAGCCATCAATGAGCTGAGCAGCTTAGGTCAAGTCACTGGCACACAAATCAATTTATATGACATTGATGCTGTACAGGCGCTTGCGAGCAAAATTACATCATCGTCTACACACTATGGTTACTTAGTGAATGCGGCTGGCTACTTTTCACCGCTGGCTTTTGTTGAGCACACTTTAGCTGATTACAATCAATACCATGATTTAAATAAAGCGACGTTTTTACTGACCCAAGCGGTTGTCAAGAATATGCAAAAAGCGGGTAGCGGTAGCATAGTGAATATTGGTTCTATGTGGGCAAAACAAGCCATCAAAGCGACGCCTTCGTCGGCGTATTCAATGGCAAAATCGGGCTTGCATGCTTTTACTCAGCATTTGGCTATGGAACTCGCTGATGACAAAATTCGCGTTAATGCTGTGTCTCCGGCTGTGGTTAAAACGCCGATTTATGGCTCTTTTATTGCGCCTGAAGACATAGACACTACGCTAAACAGTTTTAATGAGTTTCACCCAATAGGGAGAGTGGGTGAGCCAAATGATATTGCTAACAGTATCGTCTTTTTATTATCAGATGATGCAAGTTGGATCACAGGCAGCATTTTAGATGTGGATGGCGGTGTGATGGCGGGAAGAAATTAATACACTGAGCATCTTTTGCTTTGTGGGAGATAAATATGTTGAATATGAATTTTCTAGAACGTTTAGTGATAGAAACTGCAGATATGCCTTGGCAGCCTAGCCCTGCTCAAGGTGTGTGGCGTAAACCTTTAGAGCGCGAAGACAAAGAATCAGGACATACTACAAGTATTGTGAAATATAACGCGGGCTCTGCTTTTAAGCCTCATCCTCACCCTATGGGTGAGGAAATCTTTGTTCTAGAGGGCGTGTTTTCTGACGAGTTTGGCGATTACCCTGCGGGGACCTATATTCGAAATCCGCCAAACAGCGTTCATGCACCATTTAGTAAAGAGGGCTGTGTTATTTTCGTAAAGCTCAATCAGTTTGACGAGCAAGATAAAGAAACTGTAAGAGTGAACACCTCAGATACCCAGTGGCAACAAGGGCAGGGGAACTTGCAAGTCATGCCATTGCATAGTTATGTGCATGAACACACTGCATTAGTGAAATGGCCTGCTGGCGAGCAGTTTGTGCCACATAAACATTTTGGTGGTGAAGAAATTTTAGTGTTAAGTGGGGAGTTTATTGATGAGCAAGGGAGGTACCCAAAAGGCACATGGTTACGCAGTCCTCACATGAGTGAACATCACCCCTTTGTAGAGCAAGAAACCGTTATTTTAGTCAAAGTGGGTCACTTGCCTGTATGACATATTATGCGCATTGAACCTTGAGTCTGATAAAACGGTAGTCGCCGAATTGTTCCAGCGACTACCAAAACAAAATTTAAATCACGCTAATGACTGCTTCACGAGGTAGGCGCGCTTTAGGTAAGCCATGATTCCAGTCTTCACCGTCTTTGTGATAACCAATAGCAAGGGCAACTTCACAGATATGTCCGTCTAGCTCTTCTTTAAATAATTCGCCCAACAGTTCTGAGTCAACGCCTTCCATCGGGGTAGAGGCAATTCCCATTCTGGCAAGTACATGCAGTAAATTACCCAGAGCTAAATACACTTGCGCTTTTGTCCAAGCGCCGTTGTAACCTGTCTCATCGGTGTTCATTTCTGCAAAAGCATAAGCGCCCATAAAAGTGTCATACATTTGTGCAGGTAAATGACCTGAACTCACTTCGGCATCGACACGTTTACTGAACTTTTCTTTCGTAAATTGAGGGTCGTAAGCCAATAGAATTGTATGCGAAGCTTCTTTGGCATGAAGTTGATTGAACTGATGCTTGTTGGCAAAGCTATCATGCAACCTTTGCTTTGCTGCTTCGCTTTCAATGACGACAAACTTCCAAGGCTGAGAGTTTATAGATGATGCTGACAAGCGAAGTGCCTCAAGAATAATATTCAAGTCTTCGTTTGAGACTTTCTTCGTTGCATCGTATTTCTTAACGGTATAACGGTGGTTCAAATCTTCAATAATCTGCTGTGACATAGTGTCTCCAATTCTGTTGAATAGGTTATTGACGATTATTTTAACTTGAGCTTTAAAAATGATAATTGCTTATATAAATGAAACACTTTCAATAAAAAATTGATAATGAAGCTGGATCATGGCCTTCATAATGGCAGACTAGGTCTAAATCACATTCTTCTACTATCTTTATAAAAAGTTTACTGTCTTTAAGTAGCGAAATGAGCGGTTATCCTTATAAATCTTTTCATGAATTATCAGTAGAAGAAATAGATTGGCAGCGCTGGCAAAAGCTAGTGAATACCGTTGCCGATTTATTCTCGGCGCCTGCGGCATTCGTGACACAAGCAAGCAATAAAGGCATTGAAGTGCTTGTTGCATCTGAGCTGCCCACAACCCACTATTCACCTGGGGGCGCAGCGGGTATGGACGAAAATGTTTATTGTCATTATGTGGTGCAAAACAATCTGCCCTTGTATGTAAAAAATGCCGAGCAACAACCTGAATGGCATTCAAACCCTGAATATGCAGAAGACAATTATGTTTCTTATTTAGGTTATCCCATCCTTTGGCCTGATGGCACGCCTTTTGGCACTTTATGTGTGATGGATACACAAACAAGTGATTATGCCGATCAACTTGTTAATACATTGGAGCTTATGAGTGAAGTGTTGAATAGTGACTTGGCACATTTATACACAGAAAGCCAATTGCGAGTAGAGAGTAGGATCGATCCCCTGACAGGTATACTGAACCGAAGGGGGTTTGAAGAAGCCTATGAACAATATCGCAGATTATCTCAGCGCCTTGGTCGCAAGGCAAAACTGTGTTTTATCGATTTAGATGATTTTAAAAAAGTGAATGACAATTTAGGTCATGAAATGGGTGATAAGTTACTACAAGTTTTTGCACTAGCCCTGACAGAAGTAACGCGGTCGACAGATTTGGTTTGTCGCTGGGGCGGCGATGAGTTCGTTATTCTATTTAATAGTGATAAAGAAGTTAATTCGCAGCAGTTAATAGCAAGGATCAACGAATTTGTTCATCAAGGTTACCCAGCGCACACTATCGGTTTTTCTTCTGGGGTAGTTACCCTAGACCTAAATCAGGACAACACGTTAGAGCATGTTTTAATCGACGCAGACAAAGCCATGTATCAACAAAAGTTATCGCTCAAGTAGCAAACTTTGAGGTTATTTCTGTTGATAAAGGCGCTCTATATTTGGAATGTTTCTTTCCCAAATAGGTGTTTTATCACCAATGTAATGTCTTGCGGCGTCTAAAAATAATCGCGTCCTGACAGGTAAGTCTCGATGGGGATACACGGCATACATGGCACTGTAATCAGGCAAATTCACGTCGGTCAAAATTGGTACTAAGTTACTTTCTTCCATGGGCTTTGCGAAAAAGAAAGCGGGGGCAGTCATAAAGGCATTATGTGAAAGCACTTTTTCAACTAATGCTTCACCGTCGTTCGATTTGAACACAGGGTTAATTGGTTGCTCTTGTGGTTCACCTTTTTCATCTATGTAACTGATAGATTCAAAGCGGATATGTGAACTCGAATAGGCTGCAGCAGGTAGTTCTTCTAAATCAGCCATGGTTTTTGGTTCACCATAAATTTCTAAAAACTGTTTAGTGGCTAGAATAAGCATACGATTACGAGCAATTTTACGTGCTATAAGCGAAGAGTCGCGAGGTTCACCAATTCGAAACGCTAAATCAAAGCCTTCAGACACCATGTCTACGACTCTGTCGTCGTGTCTTAAATCTATGGTGACTTGTGGAAAGCGCTTTTGAAAGTCATTGATGACAGGCATGAGATAAAACTTACCAATGTAACTCGACGCCGTAATTCGTAGCAAACCGCGAGGCTCTTGGTGGTAGTTTTCAGCTAGTTGCACTGTATCTTGAAGCAACAATCTAAGTTCTGCGGCTTTTTTTACCATTTCAGCACCGGCTGCAGTCAAAGAAAAAGAACGAGTTGTTCGGTTTAATAAACGAACACCTAAATCTTCTTCTAATTTACTCACTTGCTTTGAAATAACAGAGCGATCAATGTTTCTAAGCTCGGCAGCTTTTGAAAATGAACCTTGCTCAACAACTTCAAGCAACATGATCAAACGACTGGTTGTATCCACGGTGCGATCCTAAAAATCAATATTGATGATAGTTTGGCACCAATGAAAGCGTAAAACTAGATTAATAATCTACAAATAAAGCATAAATTATAAATTTAATGGTTTCATTACCTTATGTTGACAATTGTCGCGGTGAGGTTGTTGAACTTGAATTGACGTGTTTTAATAACAAAAAGCGACAAATTAGCAATTATTTTGCAATAATTGGCGTGTTTTGATATCACAAACTGATTCTTTTAATGACAGGAAATGTATGTCTGCAGTTAACAATTCAATGAAAGTCATAGAACTCGTTCAGGCCGGAGAGGCTTTCGACTTGCAATGTGCTGAACGTCAAGTACCACAGTTGGGTGCAAATGAATTGCTGGTGGCCATCGATTATGTTGCTTTGAATCATGTTGACGCGCGATTAGCACAGACAGGCTTTTCACAATGGCAATACCCGCATGTCTTGGGACTCGATGCCGTGGGTACTGTGGTTGACGCGCCAAAGGGCGTTTTTCCGAACAAAGGTTCGCGCGTGTTATTTAACGCCTGTCTATCTCAACATGGCATGTTAAAAGAATATGCAGTGGTGCCTAGCCACAGTGTTTCTGTGATCCCTGATGCAGTACCTAGTGACGTTGCTGTATCTTTACCCAATGCTGGTATGGCGGCACTTATTGCCTTGAACAAACTGCAGTTGCAATCAGGTGAATCCTTACTGATCAACAGTGCTCAGGGCGCGGTTGCCCACTTCGCGATTCAATATGCCAAACAGCAAGGCGCGCAAGTGTATGCATTTGCTCAAAAGCCTCATCAGAAGCGTCTTGAAAAGTTGGGGGCTGATTTAGCGTTTGATTGTGAGCAAGAAGGTGTTTGCGAGCAAATTAAAAGAGAAATTGGCAATGCGGGATTTGACTGCATCATTAATACCCAAGGCGGAGAAACTTTCTTAGAAGATTTACAGCATCTGCGTTTTTGTGGTCGTATTGCGTGTCTAAATGGCTTTAGTACTATTCCAGAGCAGTTGTTATTTGAGAAAGCGCCGAATATTGGGGTGGTTTCAGTGTCAGGTGCTTGGCTTTCAAATAGTTTATGTGCGCAGCAGCATTTGCGTTTTATGGGTGAGCAGCTGTTACAAGACGTAGCACAAAAACGCATTCAGGCGCCTGAACTAAATATTATTGATTTCGAGGTAGCCGCAGTGCGCGACGTCTTATCTATGTTGTTAACTCAAACTTGTACAAAGCGACCGATTATCAAAATTAGATAAGTTAAGGTCATTATTAAAAAGGGTTGAGCGGTCAAGCCACGCAACCCTTCAACAGCTTTTTGGGGAAAATCAAAAATAGCTGGAATACGAGAGTGAAATAAAATCGAGTCCTGGATTTGGGCTTTTGAACCCTGCATTTGAGTAATGCATATATCTTACGGCCACTTTGGCATCTTCTAAGTCATAAACCAGTCCGAGTCTGTCTTCAAATTGATAATGTGTGCTGACGTTTTTACCAGCAAAATGTGTGTCGTCTAGTAGTGCTAATCCTATCCCTAGCTCTAAATAAAGGGGTTTTTCATACCAAATTGTAAGCGGGTATTTGAATACAGGCGTAAGAGCCAGAACAAAGTTAGTATCGTGTTTGCTTTTTGAACCTCTGCCATCAGCTGAATAGTTCCATAAGTTAACGCTGGTCTCAAAGTGTAAGTCAAAGTTTTTCCAAGCTTCAGGCAGCAAATTTTCTGGGTGATACTGATAAGCAAGCTTGATCCCATCTACGTCTCCTTCACCATGAATATAGTGAATAGCATAACCGTGTTTGTTATCTGCAAATGCTGTTGAAGTAAATGTTAAGAAGAAGGCGAGCGCCAATAAACGCAGTAAATTCATAGTTAATGTGAACCTCATCATTTCAATGAGCGTATTTTCACAAAGCTATTTGTGTTTATATGCAAACAAATGTGCACGATATTGATGCTGAAAATGAAACAAAAGTAAAACTAATTGAAATATATAGACTTTTTATTTGTGTGCATTTTTGGCAACAAAAGAGTGCAAAAGTGTGTCTTTTTAATCATTAAACAAACTCGTATCATGCACTCACTAACTAAACGGGGACACATTATGAAAACTGCAATACAGTATTTATTTTTTTCGGTATTAATTCTATTCAGCGCGTACAGTGCTGGCGCGGGCTCTAAACAAGCAAATACCGAGACACCATACACATTAATTAAATCAGTTGGTGATCAGCTGTTTATTGATATTGGTAAGTTGAAAGATTTAGACGAAGACACAAAACGTATTGAGCTTAAAAAGCTAGTCGGTGCACAACTGATGCCGCATATCGACATTAAATTTGTTTCTTTTAAGCTGCTTGGCAAACACGTCAGAGAAGTAAAACGTGAGCAAGCGGTGAGTTTTATAGATGCGGTTGAAGAATATCTGACGGGCACGTATGCCAATGTGTTAATGAGTTACAAAGGCCAAGAAGTCCGCTTTATTGAACCAGTTTTAGACAGCAAAAGTAAGTTTGCCTCAGTTAAGTCTGAGATTGTTGAGCCAGGCGCTCCGAGTATCGACATTGTATTTAAATTCAGAAAAAACAAGAAAGGCGAATGGCAAGTTTATGACTTAGTTGCGGAAAGTATTTCACTGTTGAATGCAAAGCAGAAAGAAATTGTGTCTCGCATTAGTGAAGTGGGTATAGATAAAGTAACTAATGAATTGATTGCTAAGAGCTAATTCAGTTTGCAGTCAGGAATAAGTGAGTATATTGAATTTGATTTTACAGAGTCATTTACCGCTCATTAAGTCAGTTACTTGTAACTTAAGTAACTAAATGAACATTAACGTACTTAGTTCCATAGTTGTTATTTAACAACGCTCTTCAAGCGGGCAGTCCCCTTTACTTGCACCCTTCGCAGTTTTGCCCGCTTATTTTCTTTTAATTACTCATAACCATCAAAACTGTATGCATAACACTTAATCACTTCACTTGCCTTTCAATCTCAGCTAGTTTCTAGGTAATTAAAAATAAAGTGAGTGGAATTATGAAGTTAAATATCGACGTTGTGGATGCTTTTACATCCACTCAGTTTGGTGGCAATTCAGCGGCAGTGATCATCACAAACACTTGTTTAAACGAAAGCTTAATGGAGGCCATCGCTGCAGAAAATAACTTATCTGAAACTGCATTTCTAGTGCCTGTTGAAACGGGTGTTTATGATATTCGTTGGTTTTCTCCACTGACCGAAATTGCATTTTGTGGTCACGCAACTTTAGCATCAGCGTTTGTGCTGTTTAGTCAGAATCCAACTTTTCAGCAGGTAACACTTAGCGCGCCAGCGGTAGGGTCTATGCTTATCAACAAGTTAGATAATGGTTATATTGAAATGGATTTTCCGAGTTTCACACCAGAAGCCATTCAAGATATACCAGAAGCGCTCATTGCTGGTTTATCGATAAAGCCTCAACAGGTACTAAAAAACCAGCAAGCCTACTTTGCTGTTTATAACACTGAGCACGAAGTTAGAATTCTAGAACAAAGTACTGAACAGCTTAAACAATTGGCACCGTTTGATGTGGTTGTGACTGCACCAGGCAAAAAATATGATTTTGTATCCCGTTATTTTTGGCCTGCGAATGGCGGAGATGAAGATCCGGTAACGGGCTCTATCCACACGGGGTTAGCACCTTACTGGTCTCAAAGGCTGAATAAAACAGAGTTGAAAGCCTATCAGGCATCGAAGCGAGGCGGTGAGCTATTGTGTGAGATTGAAGGCGAAAGAGTGAAGCTACGAGGGCAGGCTGTGCATTACTTATCGGGTTCAATTACAGTCGATGAAAAGCAAAATTTGTCATAAATCAAAAGAAGGGCTGATCACCCTTGTCGGAGCAATCCAATAGCTGCTAGCTTAGTTTTTGTGTCGAAAACATTCCTGAAGAGTAAATTTCAAGCTCAAGGATTAATGCTTAAGGAAAATCATGGAAACAACACTCAGGCAGCTCTCTGTTAAAACGCGATTGTGGGCGCAAGTTAGCGCTTGTTTTGCCGTTATTCTAGTCATTACTTTTTTAATGCTTAATTCGCTATACAGTGAATTAAAGCAGTCTAAACAGCTTGAAACTCAGCACATTGTTGAAACTGCTCATGGCATAGTAAGTTTTTATGCAGAGCAAGTGGCAAGTTCAAAGATGACGCTTGAGCAAGCGCAAACTGAAGCCAAGCAAGTTATTGAAGCAATGCGTTACGCTGATGACGAGTACTTGTTTATTTTAGATGCGCAGCACACCATGCTGATGCACCCGATAAAACCTAGTTTAAATGGTACTAACTCTGCGAGCTTGAAAGATCCCAATGGTGTGTACTTTATTCGAGAAATTGTGAGTGCAGCGACGCGCTTTGGTGAAGGCTCTGTGCAATACATGTGGCCAAAAACACCGAATTCGACGCCGATTGATAAAGTCTCTTATGCAAAACAGTTTTCTCCATGGGGATGGGTGATTGCCACAGGTATTTACATTGATGATGTGCAGGTGACATACTGGCAAGAAGTCTCGACCATGGTGGTGCTCATTGTCATCATTGCCATCATTTCAATCATTATCACCGTTAATGTTTTACGCAGTATTATCAGCCCATTAGACAGAATAGGTAGCACCATTCAGCGTCTTGAAGAGACCGGTGACCTAACGCTCGCTGTGGATACCCAAGGTAAAGATGAACTAACTCAAATAGCCGTGGGGTTGAACAACATGGTGTCTAGCTTTAGGGATATTGCGTTTAGTAGTAATGCCTCTGTTGAGCAATTGAATGTTTCAACTCATAGCCTAGAAAGTGTCGCTAACGACACCAAACAGGCAATGGCCAATCAGCAAATTGAAATCGAACAAGCTGCTACAGCCATGAATGAAATGAGCGCAACGGTTTCAGAAGTCGCACACAACGTTGTTAACACCGCCAATGCCGCACATAAAGCCCATAAAGAAGCGGGTGAGGGCATGGCGCTGTTGAATATTGCCATTGAGGCAATCAGCGGTTTGGCTAATGAAGTTGAAAAAGCGGCGGCGGTTATTCATAAACTGGGTTCAGTGAGTGAAGAAATTGGCAATGTCACCACGGTTATTAATGCCATTGCCGAGCAAACGAATCTACTTGCTCTCAATGCCGCAATTGAAGCAGCAAGAGCGGGTGAGCAAGGGCGAGGCTTTGCGGTAGTGGCTGATGAAGTTAGGGCACTTGCACAAAGAACGAAAGAATCAACAGAAAGTATTCAAGGCATGATTGAAGAGCTGCAAAAGTATTCTCACGATGCGGTTGTGGTGATGGAAGAAGGCCAGGTTTATGCAGAGCGCACTGTTGAACAAGCACAAAATGCGGATCATGCATTAAAAGAAATTGTAGAAGATATTGCGATTATTAATGAAATGAGTACGCAAATAGCAACGGCTTCTGAAGAGCAGTCTGCGGTCGCTGAAGAAATTAACCGCAGCATCATCACAGTCAGTGACCATACCGCTTCAACTGTTGATGCAACAAAAGACATCGCTTCGGCGGGCTCAGAGCTTAAAGCGTTGGCTGTTGACTTAAAAGCGCATGTATCGAAATTTAAAGTTTAACTTCCCCTTTTAAGCCGAACTTAACAAGAAGTAGTTCGGCTATTTTCTCTTCAATAGATAATTTCATAGCAGTGCTTGGCAAAGTTGATTAGTTGCTCTAGTATCACAAAAAAGCCTGTAAACTTTTATGATGAAATCATTTATCTCTTTATATTTCACTAATCTATTTTTAATTAGTGGCACTGGCTTATTAACCACTTATTTAGCGCTTTATTTAGGTCAAAAAGACGTTTCGACCTTTTGGATTGGTTTACTCACCTCATGTTATTACTTGGGTCTATTATTAGGCTCAAAGCTTGGTTATCACTTTATTAAATCGGTTGGTCATATTCGTACTTTCGCAGCGAGCACTGCTGCAGTTGTCGCCTGTGTTGCCGCGCATGGCGTCAGCGATAACGTTTATCTATGGTTATTTCTTCGCTTGTGTGTTGGTTTGGGCATGATGGCCAATTACATGGTGTTAGAGAGCTGGCTTAATGAACAAGCAGAGCCTGAGTCGCGGGGTAAAGTGTTTTCATTTTATATGATCACTTCATATATGGGCATGGTACTTGGTCAGTTTGCATTATCAAGCTTTCCTGAGTTGGGCTATGCACCTTTATTCTTGGTTTGTATGGCGGTTTCTGCGGGTATTATTCCCATTGCAATCACGCGGCGTATTCACCCTAAACCCATCAAACCCATTCAAGTGAGTTTATTCGACTATTTTAAGAAAGTACCTCAAGCACTCGCTGCGGTACTTTTTGCTGGCATTATTAACGGTAGTTTTTATGGACTAGCGCCCACTTTTGGCAGTGGTATAGGCTTTAGCTCTGCAGACATCGCAAAATTTATGTCTTTCACCATATTTGCTGGCCTTTTGGCGCAATGGCCAATGGGTGTGATTTCAGACAAAGTACCGAGGAGCATTTTATTAAGGAGCAATGCAGTTGCTTTATGCCTGATCAGTTTGGCAATTTGCTTATTACCATCTGAGCCGACAGTTTTGATGGCCTGTAGTTTTGCCTTTGGTTTGTTTGCGTTTACGCTTTATCCGCTATCATCAGCTCTTGCAAATTCACGGATCAGTGATGAAGACCGTGTTGGTGTATCATCTGCACTCCTCATGGTGTTTGGTGCAGGCGCCGCTTTTGGTTCAGCGATCATTTCAAAATCTATGACCTTTTTCGGCCCTAAGGCTTTATATGCTTCTATCGCAGTACTCACCGTATTGATGTTTGGTGTACTGACTTTCATAAATGCTCGCCAAAAAGCTGAACAGCCAGAAGCCAGTGATTATGTGGTGGGTAATTCAGATGTCACTAGCTCGCCGCTTGCCGCAGCGATGGACCCTCGAATCGAAGAAGAAATTGCTCATGAGCAATTGTTGGTTGTTGAAAGTGATGGAGAAGCAAAGGTCGATGACAGGCTTAAAGAGGCTGAACCTAGTATTAGTGAACAAAGCAGTAAATAGTTAAATACATAAGTTGTTTGTCTAACTATTTGAAACAGGTGTTGTGGTTAGACTAGAATGCCGAAAATTCTTTGATAGGTAACATAATGAACGAACCTAAGTCGTTTGGTAATAAACTTGAGCATGTTTTAGAGTCAACCCTTTTCAAAGGTCGCTGGTTACTGGCGCCTTTCTTTTTAGGCTTGTTGTTTGCAGTAATTTTGCTACTTATCAAATTCTTTAAGCAACTGTATGCAATGACACTCACTGCATTCAATACAGCTAATAATGACTTGCTTGTAGGTATTCTAACTTTAGTCGATACTGCTTTATTGGCAGGACTGTTATTGATCATCATTTTTAGCGGTTACGAGAATTTTGTGTCTAAACTCGATATTGATAACCATAGAGATAGACCTGCTTGGATGGGTAAAGTTGGCTTCTCAGGTCTAAAAATCAAGTTGATCAGTGCCATTGTCGCCATCTCAGCCGTAGAGCTATTAAAAGTCTTTATTAGTTCAGAGTCTCTAAGTAATGAAGAACTTGCTTGGAAAGTGGGTATTCACTTAACGTTTGTGATATCAGGCGTATTGTTTTCAATTACCGATTACATCAATAGTAAAACTCATAATCATTAGTGTGAGCTTTAGGTTTTGCTAGAACAATTTAAAGCAGTCTGAACTTAGCAGTGATCCTTTTTCTTAAATGTTGTCTATTATTTATGCGGATGAGTAAGAAATTTCTGAGATTTTTAAGTTTATGAAGTAAAAGGCTTTACTCGACTAAACACTAATATTATTTTATTAGGAATAATTGCTTCAAAATAGTTTGGATACGTCCTATATTTTAAATCAGTTAACTTTTTATTAAAAAATAAGTTGCCTCTATGTTTCTAGCAGTAGCAAAAAAAATCTCAAGTCACCTCACTTTAGTTGTTCTCTTACCTTGTATTTTGCTTGGCGCTATCATTACTTACGATATGAGTATGGCATTCAAGAAAATGAATAATGCCTATGACGCTGAGTACAATGCTTTCCTTAGTCACGCAGTTTTGAGTATTGTTCATGAGACGCAAAAAGAGCGTGGTGCTTCGGCTGGTTTTGTGGCTTTAAATGGTGCTAAATTCGCTCAGTCTTTAAAGGCTTTGCGTTCGAATACAAATGTTAAATTGAACACATTGAAAAATGAACAAGAAGAATGGGCGCTGTCAAAAGAAATGCGTAAAGAGCTTAAAGAGTTTGAATCACTTTTCTTTGAGCTAGAGTCAATGCGCAGAAAAGTAGATAGCTTATCTGTATCAGTACCCGATTTATTAAAATACTACACCTCAATTAATTCAAAAGGTCTTCACATTATTATAAAAGCGGCCCGTTTAAGTGAAGATCCGATTATCGCTAAAGAGCTAACAGCTATTTATAACTTTTCGAGTGCGAAAGAGTCTTCAGGAATAGAGCGAGCGTTACTGGCAAACGTTTTTGCCAGTAATCAAATTAACTTCGCTCAAAAAGCACGCCATGTTGAGTTATTAACACAGCAAAAAGTCTATCTTAACGAAGCGCTTGAAGTCGCGCCCAAAGCAATAAATTCGGTTTTGCAATCAGCATTAAATCAAAGTTCATTTGCCGAAGTAGAACGTTTTAGAAGTCTAGTGGAGCAAAAGAACTCAGATTTTAATCTTGATCCGGAAGTATGGTTTGATGCTGCAACAAGAAGAATAGATGCTTTAAAAGATGCAGAAGAGAAAGCATTAACAATTGTTGATAAAACAGCTATTCGAATTCAACAAGATGCTGTTGTGGTAGTCATTGTAGAAGCTACTATATTTATAGTCGGCTTGCTCATTACCGCAGCGCTGTTTATATCGATTCGATTAAGGCACCAACAATCAGAATTAATAGCTAGAGGCATTGAAGTTGCAATTAAAGAGCGCGATATGGCTGATGAGATTGAAGTATTAAGCTCAGATGAACTTGGCGAGTCTGCACAAAAAATCAATGCACTGACTAAGCAGTTTGAAGAAGATTTAATTGAACTAGGCTTAGTTTCTAAAAAAATCACTGTGTCTATTCATGAAACTGCAGTTGCCATTAGTCAAAGCCAAGAAAATTTGGTTGAGCAACAAATGGGGATTCAAACCATTGCTTCAGCATCAGAACAAATGAGCGCGAATATTCAAGTTATCGCAAGCTCAATGTCTGATAACTCTCAGGCAGCGAAAACGGTTGCCAATGAATCTCTAAATGGCCAGAAAGTTGTTAGTGAAGCGGTTGATGTAATACAAAGTGCATCAGATGATATGGCACGCTCAGCACAATCGGTTGATACCTTAAATGAACGAGTAGGCAGCATTTCGAGTATGGTCGATATGATCCGAGAAATCGCAGAGCAAACGAATTTATTGGCGCTTAATGCGGCTATTGAAGCAGCTAGAGCAGGTGAGCAAGGTAGAGGCTTTGCGGTTGTGGCTGATGAAGTTAGAAACCTAGCTAGTCGAACGCAAAAATCAACTGAAGAAATATCCTCTTTAGTGGCAGAGCTTCAAACAAGCTCAAAAGAAGCATCAAGCATTATTACCCAGGGTAAAGAAAATGCATTAGAGGCAGCTAATAGAGCAGAAGAAATTAAGCTCGCTTTAGCGACGATTGTTGAACAAGCAAAACAGGTTGAAGCGGTAACAGAAGCGGTTTCTTCAAACACTCAACAGCAAAGTAACGCGATTGAAGAGGTAAGTAAGAATATCGTTGATATTTACCAAAAAGCCACTGAAAACGTATCAGGTGCAGAAGAAATAGCCAAAGCAGCAACCAATATAGCGGGATCTGCAATCGATATGGATGAATTAATCGAGCGCTATAAAGTCAGTAAAGAATGTAATTACGAGTATTAAATCAAACTTAAGCTTTTCATGATGCCCTGTTAGTGGGCATCACTTTTACTCACTTCATCGCTAAATCCATGACATTTCTTGCTGACTTTAGTATTCATAACCTAAATTTATTGATTAGGGATCACTATGGATATTGGGATCAGAAAAACACTTTCAGCACTGGCATTGTTGCCTATTTTTGCTCAAGCAACTACCACATTTAATGCCAATGATATATTTGCATTAGAGTATGCCAATGACCCACAAATTTCGCCAAACGGCAAGCAGGTTGTTTATGTCAGAAATTCAAATGACATAATGAAAGACAGTACACGCCGTAATTTGTGGTTAGTAGATGTAAAAAGTGGTGAACAAACGCCGTTATTTTCAGATGAAAACCAATATCTTCACCCTAGATGGTCACCAGATGGAAAGAAAATCGCCTTCATCAGTAATGTTTCTGGTAGCTACCAAGTGCATGTGTATTACCTAGAGAAAAATCGCACAGCTCTATTGAGCCAGCTTCAATCAAGTGTAAGTAATTTAACCTGGTCTCCCGATGGCAAGTGGCTTGCCTTTAGTCAGCAAATTAACGAAAAGCCGTCAGTGATTGCGAAAATGCCAGCCAAGCCAAAAGGTGCGACATGGTCAGAGCCTGCAATTGTGATTGATAAAGCCTATTACCAAGCCGATGGCAGAGGGTTAGTTAAACCAGGCTACCGCCAAATTTTTATTTTACCAAGTGATGGTGGCACACCGCGTCAACTGACGTCAGGCAACTTTCACCATGGAGGTCAGCTTGCTTGGCATAGTAACTCTGAAGAAATTGTATTCTCAGCGAATAGGATTAAAGATTGGGAATATAAGCGTTTAGAAGGTGATTTATTCAGTGTTGATTTAAAGGGCAAGCTAACTCAGCTCACTACTCAACCAGGCCGAGAGCACTCTCCGAGCTTTTCAAGAGATGGTAAAAAACTCGCTTTCTTAAGCGCATCTGGTGAGTTGAACCCTTATCGTAATCACAAACTGAATATCATGGATTGGTCAGATAAAGAGTTTGAAATGGTGGGCAAAGATTTTGATCGCTCTTTCCAAAATCCAACTTGGATCAGTAATTCAAGATTGGCAATTGCTTATGATGATTTCGGTAAACGTAAGCTTGCAGCGATTTCTTTAAGTGGCAATATAAAAGACCTAGCCGACAGCTTATCGGGCACAACACTGGGTAGACCTTATATTAGCGGTCAATTTAGTGCTAATTACTCAGGTAAAATCGCATTTACCCATGGCACAGCGCAAAGGCCTGCGGATGTAGCAATAGCATCGACTAAAGGGAATACCAAACAGTTAACTTCTTTAAACGAAGATTTACTTGCTCATAAAACCTTAGGTGAAGTACACGAAATTAACTACAAGTCTTCATTCGATGGCGAGCAAATTCAAGGTTGGTATATCACGCCCCCTAATTTTGATCCTAAGAAAAAGTACCCACTATTAATTGAAATTCATGGTGGCCCACATTTAGCTTATGGCCCACATTTTTCGGCTGAGTTACAGCGCTATGCAGCACAAGGGTATGTGGTGTTTTACGATAACCACAGAGGCAGTAGCTCTTATGGCGAGCGTTTTGCTATGTTGTTAAAGTATAAATACAGCTCGAAGGAAGACTTTGTCGATCACAATTCAGGCGTTGATGCCATGATAGCTAAAGGCTTTATAGATAAAGACAATCTATTTATTGCTGGTGGGTCAGCGGGGGGCATTGCAACGGCTTACGCGATTGGCCTAACAGACAGATTTAATGCTGCAGTTGTCGTGAAACCAGTAATTAACTGGCTCAGTAAAGTGCTGACCGCGGATAGTGGTTTAGTACAAATACCAACGCAATTTCCGGGTATGCCTTGGGAGCATGTTGAACATTACTGGCAGCGCTCTCCGTTATCGTTAGTTGGCAATGTAACAACACCGACGATGCTAATGACAGGTGAGGAAGATTTACGAACGCCAATGGCAGAGACTGAGCAGTATTATCAAGCATTGAAACTTCGTAAAATTGATACAGTGTTAGTGAAAATTCCAGGTGCACCACATGGTATTGCTGGGAAGCCATCGCGTATGGTGAGTAAAATTGAGCATACCCTTGCTTGGTTTGAGAAATATAAAAAGTAAGGCAATTCGATAGGGTGTGGTTAGGTTGGTTTCAATTTAACCACACACAACCAAATTACGGCCAGATTGTTTTGCCTTATACATTAGCTGGTCAACTCGAGTGAGCAAGGTTGTAAAGTTATCGTCTCTCTTAAATTGTGTTACACCAAAACTGGCAGAAAGGGATTTTTTGTTTGGAAACATAATGGTGTTTAATGCATTTTTGATGTGTTGAGCGATGTTGCAAGCGTCGGTCAATGATACGTTATTGACGACTATAAGAAACTCTTCACCTCCCCAGCGACCATATTGTGCGTAACTAGGTAAAAATTTCCTCATGGCATCCGCTGTTGCCATAAGTATTTCGTCACCATAGTTATGCCCAAATGCGTCATTGACTCTTTTAAAATGATCTAAATCGAACAGCATAATTGAGAAAGGCAAACCAGTATTTGCTGTGTCATTTATCAATTCGCGTAAAGAGGCATTAATTTTTCTTCGATTATATAATTTGGTTAACTCATCAGTGATTGCTTGTCGTTCTAACTCTTTTGCTTGGTTAAACTCTTCAGTAATATCTTGAATGAGCCCGACTGTTCGTAGCGGTTGTCCAATACTGTTTGTAAACGTATGACTAAAGTGCTTAAAGTGGCATTTTGTTTGTGTATCGTCTAAAAATGCATGAACGATCGCTGGGTGCTCAACGTTTTCGAGTTGAATTAATTTCGTTTCAAGCGCTAAGTGTTGCGAAGGATCGATAAGGCTAACAAATTGATTCCATTTAAGCTTGCAAGATGCTTGTGTCAACCCTAGCATGGTAAGCAGTTCAGGAGAGAGGCAAACGTCATAGGTGAGATGATTGAGTTTCCAAGTGCCTACTTTTGCGACTTGCTGTATCTTAGATAAGGTAAACTGCTCAAACTGCCTTTCTCGGAGGTCTTTTTTGAGTTGGTGATTCTCCATCTCAAGATTGAGTTGATGCAGGTTTAAGCTTGGCTCAATATTCGTCATATTTACTTCTTTAACTTAATCCAAGCTTCATTTCTGCCAGTTTGGTTCCTTCTAATCTAGCTTTTATCTTTTGGTATGCGACTTCTCGGGCAGTTGATATATCGTCTGCGAAAGGAGAAAATCCACAGTCATCCGTAGAACCTAACTGCTCAACAGGTATATATTTCGCAGCGGTGAGTAATAATTCACACACCGATTCAGGTGTTTCTATTTCTTTGCTAATAGGGTTGGTCACGCCTATAAAAACTCTTTGCTCTGGTTTGATGACATTTCCGAGTAAATAGAGTGCTTTTTCTGGCTCTTTTTCACCGCTTATTGCCACATAAAAGTTACCCGCATTGATTTCAAATAATGTGGGCAGTAAATATTTGTAGTCCACCTCGGCACTGTGTGTTGAATCGATATCGGCACCAGGGCAAGTGTGAATACCGATACGAGCAATTTCTTCTTGATTGAAATGTGAAAGGCACTTGTTGATTAAATCGACAAATGAATTTAGTAGCTCACCAGAGGGATCTAACTTCAGAGATAATCTTGCTTCGGTGAAGTCAATCTGTACTTTGTGCGCCCCAAGCTCTATACAGCGTTTCACTTCACCTACATGTTGCTGAACTAAGTCTTCTATGAATTGTTGATGGTTGTAATCTTTTAAGCCTGTATTTGGATAGACTAAACTCAGCATTGAAGGAGAGATCACAGCCTGTTTGACAGGGACATTTGCGTGTTTTATTGCAAACTGTAAAAACTCATCTGCGGTATGTTCGTATTTAAATGGTGCAGTTTTGAGGTGTGGCGCAAATACGCGAGAATGACCATCCGAAAAATCAACTAATAAACCTTCGGATTCATAGCAACAAGAGTTGTGTAAACAGTAATGCGCAAAGCCATCAAACTTTCGTTGTTCGCCATCACTGATCACTTCACAGCCTAAAGCCTCTAAATCTTTCATGACTTGGACTGTTTCTGATTCGGCGATATCGCAGAGTGCACCATAACTAAGCTCGCCATTTTTAAACGATTTATACGCACTGATCAGCTCTGCATTTCTTGGTATTGAACCTATCTGCTCTGAAGGAATAAACCGTTTTTTCATCTATGACCCCAAAAACAAGTAGTAAAAAGTGGGCGGGTGATTGTGTCCAGTTAAACATCAACACTGTTAACTTAAATCTAGATTAATGCTTAAAAACTTCCAGTTTTCGGGAGAGTTTTATACTTGATGTTTTTTTTGTTGTTATAAAGTTGATAATTAGGCTAATAGTATCAACGTATGAGTTTTTTCATAATATTCAAAAATAGAGTGCGTTTTTATTAATATTTAAACATTTTCTTAACCTTGAGCTTGATTTGTAAATATTTTGCAATTAACTTTAACAAATAGATTGTTTAGTTTAAGGGATTAAAAAATGTTACATGGATTTCGAGTGATATTGTTAATTGGTGTGTTTTTAGCGATAGCGGGTTCTGTACAATCAGGTGATTGGCAATATTCTGTCTGGATCGTTGTTGCTCTATCCGCTGTACTCTTGATGAGCTTTAAATTACCAAAAAGCGAAAATGAAGAGTTAGGTGAGCGATCAGACACAAAAACAGATTCGTTTGTTTTATTGCTATCTCCAGCCTCATATTTTTCAGATAAATACGATTCTAAAGCGACAAATTCTACTCTACGTAGTAAGCGCTTTAAATATTAAAAGAAATTCCAACCAACAGTAAGTAAACAAAGCCTGGGTAACCGCTCAGGCTTTTTCTATTTAACTCAAATTCTTATTAAATGTTTATAGTTCTATCAACCAGAGTTGCTTTCAACTTTGCCATTTACAATATGATTTAGGCATCGATTTAATAAAAATAGCTTTCGATAAGAACTGTTTAAAAATAACAACAAGTTGATTGCCTGTTTATGCCCCTTTAAAAATAAAACTCAAAAATTTTTAATTTTTTCTCTTGAAAACTGTTTAGCAGACCTTATCTCTTATTGTGAAGACGCCTTACAGGGTCTTTATTAAATTAACATTATGATTTTATTAGGTAATCTTGCTCATTTGAGGAGATGCCAACACACTATCGCTCTAAGAGGGTATTATTATGCGTACAGTAGATTTATCACCATTATATCGTTCATTCATTGGTTTTGACCACTTAGCTCAACTTATGGATAACGCTAGCCGCAATGCAAAGCAATCAAGCTTTCCTCCATATAACATCGAGCTTTTAGGTGAAGACAAATATCAAATCACCATGGCTGTGGCAGGGTTTGTAGAGTCAGAACTACAAATTGAAACCGAGAAAAATACCTTAACAGTGAAAGGGCTAAAAGAAACCAAATCGGTTGATGGAGAGCGTACCTTTATTCATCAAGGAATCGCTGAAAGAAATTTCGAACACAAATTCCAATTGGGAGACCATGTAAAAGTTCGTGGTGCATCTTTAGAGAATGGTCTATTAAATATTGCCTTAGAGCGTGAGATCCCTGAAGCAGATAAACCTCGCACCATTGCAATAAATGGCGCTAAGCAAGAGCTGCTCAAAAGCGCATAAACCATTCAATTCATTTTAACGTCTCCCAATCAGCGGCTTATTTAGGTAAGCCGTTTTTTTGTTTCATACACCCTCGCTTTTTAATTCATTGCTACACTTTAAGTATTAAAGATTAGTATCTTTTCTTAAAAAGTCTTTGACGAAATTAAAGAATTATTTTGGAGGTAGCATGGCAAGTTATGAAGGAAATGACTTTTACTGTGATTTAGCATTAAGCGGCAAAGTAGAGCTTGATGTCGTATATGAAGATCAGCATGTACTCGCTTTTCATCATACTCAGCCTCATTGGCCTGTACATATAGTCGCTATTCCTAAGCAACACATTCCATCGTTTACTGACTTAGGTGGCCACGACTCTGAACAGTTGTTTCACCTTATTATGGTTGTTCAACAGCTTGCCCGAAACGTTGAGAAAGAATATGGTTCAGCTAGAGTGCTTACCAATCTTGGTAATTATCAAGATAGTAAGCACTTGCATTTTCATGTTAACTTTGGTGATTCAAAAAATTAATTAGCTCGCTTGGGAGACTTGTTTGAAGTTTTCTAGTTCATCAAGTAACTCGAGCACTTCGGGCTCAACATCGGAAATGTTTTGATGGCGTTTTAAACCGGTTTCAATGGTTTCTGATAATTGTTTTAGTTTAGGCACACCTGTGTAACAACAAGCGCCATGGAACTTATGGATGACAGAAAGCAGGAGTGCGAAATCTTCATTTTCAAATGCTTGATTTATCTGTTGGTGCGTGTCATTTAAGCTATCTAATAGCATGTTCAACATTTCAATAGCCAAATCGGGTTTGCCGCCTGCATGACGAAGTGCTAAAGACCAGTCTAGTAAATGGCTTTCAAAAGGGGCTGGGCTTGGTTCAATCTCTTCTGATTTGATCTTTGTTGCAGAGCTCACCGATGAGCTGCTGTAATCACAAATAGTTTGTTTCAGCATGTCTTCATCGATAGGCTTAGTTAAGTAACCACTAAAGCCATCTTTTAGTAACTGATCTTTTTCGCCACTTAATGCGTGTGCGGTCACAGCGATAATAGGGGTATCTTCATTGAGTGATGAATCCAAGATGGTTTTACATGCAGTGATGCCATCCATAATGGGCATTTGAATGTCCATGAAGATCAAATCATATTTATGTGTTTTACACAGAGCCACAGCTTGTGCGCCATTATGCGCAGTATCAATGCCTTCGATTTGCTCAGATAAAAGTGTAGAAAGTAATTTTAAGTTGGCGTCATTATCATCAGCGATGAGTGCTTTTAAAGGCAATATAGGTTGGTCATGTTCATCGGTTGACACATCTGGATGATCTAAGCGATACGGGGCAGCTAACATTTCGCACAGTTTACGATAATGTAAAGGTTTACTCGCACAGGCATCTGCGCCACTCCCTACTAATGATTCTCGCATATTATGCGAAATGGTACTGACCATGAGGTATAAATAATCAGACAATGGACGGGCTTGAGAGATATAGTTTTTCAGCACAGGCATTTGTTCAACGTCAGCGGTATTACCAATTAAACAGATGTCATAACTGAAGTCTTTTTCAAGGGCCTGGTAAAAAGTCTCTTCAGTCAAACAAGGTGTTACTTGCATTTTCCATTCATTTAATTGGGCTAATATTGCGTAGTGAGTATGCTCTTGAGGTTCAAAGAATAAGATACGCTTATTCTCAAGACTATAAGTCGGTAAGTCGTTGTTAAATGCTCGCTGAGGTAGCTCAAAGATGGCATTAAAGGTAAAACAAGTACCTTGGCCAGGTGCTGAGTTTAAACTAATACTTCCACGCATGGCCTCAACAATATGCTTGGTAATAATGAGACCAAGTCCTGTGCCACCAAATTTACGGGTAATGCTTGAGTCAGCTTGGCCAAACGGTGTGAATAGCGCATCTTGTTTTTCTGCTGCAATGCCCACACCAGTGTCACTTACAGACACCAACAAAGAGGCATTTGTTTGTTTGATTACACGGTGAGTGATATCAATTTTAACCGCACCTTTTTCTGTGAATTTAATAGCATTACTTATCAAATTAATGAGTACTTGCTTTAATCGAGTGGGGTCACCGACTAAATTCTCTGGTACATGTGGGTGAATAGAAATAGACAGTTCAAGTTTTTTCTCATAAGCGCTTGGCGCTAGTAATGTCATGACTTCACTGATCACTTCTCGTAACTGAAAGTGGATACTTTCTAATTCCATCGCACCCGCTTCTAGTTTAGAGAAATCTAAGATGTCGCTGATAATGGTCATGAGGCTATTGGCTGAAAGCTCAATCGTGTCTAAGTATTCTTTTTGGTGTTTATTTAGCGGCGTTTTATAAAGCTGTCTTGTGAAACCAATCACACCATTTAAAGGTGTTCTTAACTCATGACTCATTTTCGCTAGGAAGTCAGATTTAACTCGGTTGGCATCTTGGGCTTCTTTTTTGGCAATATTGAGTTGAATGTTCTGTGTTTCGTACTGCTCTAGTGTCTCTCGGTAGTCACTGGTGGCTTGGTCAATATGCTTTTGCATTTCATCACGTTGGTTTGCCATCGCGCCATTGATGGTGTGCAGCCCTTGACGAAGCAGTTCAAACTCACCTTGCATCGGAGCTTGAAGACCAATGTCTTGTTTACCTTCGACCAGTTTGTCAGTTGCTAAAAGTAACTTTGACAGTGGAGAAACTAATACTTTACTGATCCGCAACGACAAAATACCACTCAAAATTAATGCAATTACAATGATACTAATACTCATAATAAGCGTTTGTTGCTGCGCAATAATCGCTTTATCTTTGCTCACTTCAATAACTAATAACGCTAGCGGCGCGGCATGGGCATCTTGCCATTGCTCTGAAGGTTGAGAATTAAATTTAACTGGGGTGAAAAATATAAATGTATCGTCTCTTTTCACCATATCAGTATGGTGAAGCGCTTTAATGTCGCTAGAGAAGTTTAAGTTACTAAAATGTTCATGATAATTGCTGGTCAGTAGCAGTTCTTTTTCAACATCAAAAACAGCAATACTTTTGATAAGCGGAGAATGTTTGTTGTGTGCAGTACTGACGATACGCTTAAGTTGTGCTCTATCTTCACGCAGAACAGGTTGCTCTAATGCGATTGCCAATGGCTCTGAAATACTACTTCCACGTTGGAAGAGAATTTCTTCAAGCTCAACATAACGATTTACTGTAAAATACCCCCCAAGAATTAAACCAATCAGCATGGTAGGGATTAAAGTTAGAACGAGAATGCTATCGCGCAGGCCTAATCTGGTCATGAATGAACTATTTCTTATTAATATTCTAGCTTTAAGAGTATCGACTTAGACACGGGTTGGCAAACATTAAGGGGCATTCGTATGGCACAGATATTTCGTGCTAAAAAAACGTCAAATAAAGGCAAAGTACTGACTTTGGATGTAAAGTCACTTGATCATCAAGGTCGAGGTGTTGCAAATCACAATGGTAAGGTGTGCTTTATTGATGGTGCATTACCAAACGAACAAGTAAAAGCACAAATTCTCGATGAGAAGTCAAAGCTCATTGAAGCCAGACAAGTCAAAGTGCTTACACCAAGTGAAGAGCGTATCGAGCCTTTTTGCCAACATTATGGTGTGTGCGGTGGATGTCAGTTACAGCATTTAAAAGTAGACAGTCAGATCACTCATAAACAGCAAGCTGTTGGCAAACTATTTGAAAAATTTGCAAAAGAAACGCACTTATCATGGCAACCAGCTATCACCAGTGCTGATAAACACTACCGTCGCTCTGCCCGTATTGCTTGTATTTCAGATAAGAAAACCAAGCAATTTAAATTAGGCTTTAGAGCGCAAAAGAGTAAGCAAATAGTCGAAGTAGAAAATTGCCCAGTTTTAAATACTGCTTTTGTAGAACTATTCACGCAGCTAAGACTTGCAGTCACACATAACAGCAAGCTTCATTCAATTAGTCATGTGCAGCTTTGTGAAGCAGATAACGGTGTGTTTGTACTGATAAGACATACCAAAGCAATTGATGACAATACGAAACAGACATTAATGACAGCGCTAAGCGACTCAGGTGTGCAGATTTTATGGGATGATGGAAAAGCACCTGTTGCATACGAACAGATTCCAAATTATCAAGTTGATGGGGTTGAATTTGACTTCCAACTCAATAACTTCATTCAAGTTAATGGTGAGGTGAATGAAAAGATGCTGATGCAATCATTAGATTGGTTAGCGCTCAACGAACAAGACTCGGTGTTAGATTTGTTTTGCGGTATTGGTAACTTTTCTTTGCTTGCAGCCAAATATGCTAAACGTGTTGTTGGTGTTGAAGGCGTTGATAGTTCGGTACAAAGAGCTAAGGCAAATGCAGCACAAAATCAGCTTGAAAATGTCTCTTTTGAATGTTTCGACCTGACGGATGATATCTCAAGTGCTAAGTGGTTCGATAAACATGCCAATGTATTAATTCTAGACCCATCTCGTACTGGTGCTTATGAGGTATTGAAGCAATTACCACTTAAGCAGTTCGAAAAAATTCTCTATGTATCGTGCGATCCGGTTACTTTAGCGAGAGATAGTGCTTTAGTACTTGAAGCTGGCTTCACAATCAGTAAAGTGGGACTTATGAATATGTTTCCTCACACGGGGCATATAGAGACAATGGCGTTGTTCCAAAGGAGGTAATGCAAATGGTTGCAACCCGCCAATCACATCAAACTCATTTACCAGCCGATTTTTCGGCTCGGCTAGATCTTCTGAATCTGTCAGACGATAAACTCTCATATTTAGACCGAGCCCATGCTTTATGTCCTTCTGATGTGAATGCGACGACCTTGAACAAAGCCGTTGAGATGGTGGAAATCCTTGCCGAGCTGAATTTTGATCCTGAATCTTTGGCATCTGCTTATTTAACGCCTTATTTTCTTGAAGGGTTAGTCAGTTTTGATGATGTAAAAGACGAGCTCGGCGATAACGTTGCTTTACTGTTGCAGGGTGTTGAGCAAATGGCGACGATCAGCACCTTAGCACATCAGGGTAAAGGCAATGTACAGATAGACAATATTCGCCGTATGTTATTGGCCATGGTTGAAGATGTAAGAGCGGTAGTAATTAAATTAGCTGAACAAATTTGTCATTTACGTGAAGTAAAAAATGCCGATGAAGAAGAGCGTGTGGTGACAGCAAAAGCCACTGCGAATATCTTTGCACCATTGGCTAACCGTTTAGGTATAGGTCAGCTTAAGTGGGAGCTTGAGGACTTATCGTTCCGCTACCTTCACCCAGAAACTTATAAGCGTATTGCAAAGCAGCTATCTGATAAGCGCTTAGACCGTGAATCCTATATGGAAAACATGGTGAACCTGGTCTCTAGTAAACTTGCCGAAGCAGGCGTTAAAGCGCAAGTTTATGGTCGCCCGAAGCACATTTACAGCATCTATAAGAAGATGTCGCAAAAGAACTATGAATTTGATCAGCTTTTCGATATTCGCGCTATGCGAATTGTGGTGGATGAAATTCAAGACTGTTATGCCGCGCTAGGTATTGTGCATACCAGTTGGCGTCATCTGCCAAAAGAGTTCGACGACTACGTTGCTACCCCAAAACAAAACGGTTACCAGTCTATCCATACTGTGGTGTTTGGCCCTGAAGGTAAAACAGTCGAGATCCAAATTCGTACTGAAGAAATGCACCAAGATGCTGAGCTTGGCGTTGCGGCCCACTGGATGTATAAAGAAGGCGCCTTACCTGGGCGTGGCTCAGGTTATGAACAAAAAATAAGCTGGTTACGCAAGCTACTTCAATGGCAAGAAGAAGTGGTTGATGGCAGTGACTTAGCCGATGAACTGAAAAACCAAGTGGTTGAAGACAGAGTGTATGTATTTACACCAAAAGGCGATATTTTTGACTTGCCACTAGGCGCGACGCCACTCGACTTTGCTTATTACATTCACTCTAATGTCGGCCATCGCTGCGTGGGTGCTAAAGTGTTCGGTAAAATAGTCCCGTTTACTTATAAGCTAAAAACCGGCGATCAGGTTGAAATATTAACCCAGAAAAATCCAGCGCCTAGTCGTGATTGGTTAAGCCCAAGCCTAAGTTATATTTTCTCGTCTCGTGCTCGCAGTAAAATCCATCACTGGTTTAAGCAGCAAGACAGAGATAAAAACCTACAAGCGGGTAAAGAGATGCTAGATTCGCATTTGTCGAAACTAGATCTTACCTATAAAGACTTAGAGCCTGCGGTTGAACGCTTTAACTTTAGAGAGCTTGACGACTTGATGGTGGCATTGGGAGCGGGCGATGTGCGCATCAACCAATTCTTAAACTTTATTCAAGCTAAGCCAGAGCCAGAAGATACGCTCAAAATTACTTCACGCAAAAAGGTGAAAGGCGATAAAAACGGCATTGTGGTCGATGGGGTGGGTAGCCTACTGAGTCATGTCGCCAAATGTTGTCAGCCAGTTCCGGGCGATGAAATTGTCGGTTATATCACGCAAGGCCGTGGCATTGCAGTGCATCGTAGTGATTGTGAGTCGTTTGCGCACATATGTGAGCAACATCCTGAGCGTGAAATAGCTGTCAGTTGGTCTGACGATATTAAGTCATCATATGCGCTGAATTTGCGTATTGAAGCGCAAGACAGACAAGGCCTTATTCGTGATATTAGCTCTGTATTGGCCAATGAAAAAGTGAATGTATTAAACATGAACTTGCAAACTAACTATGAGCAAAATACCGCAGTATTTTTAATGCAAATAGAAGTTTCTAATCTGTCTTCGATGAACCGCTTGATCACTAAGTTGGTGCAAATTGATGGCGTATTTGAAGCAAAGCGACAGCATTAACCGCTAAAAATATCAATTTAATAAAGTCGGCATTTGCCGACTTTATTGTTTTAAAAATAAGTGTTTAAAAAATGAATCAAACTGAAATCGACAAATTGCTCAACATCATGCAAACACTTCGTGATCCTAAAAAAGGATGTGATTGGGATAAAGTCCAAACCTTCAAAACCATCGTGCCGCATACTTTAGAAGAAGCCTATGAAGTGGCTGATGCCATAGATCGCGACAATATGGAGGATCTTAAAGATGAATTGGGTGACTTGTTGTTCCAAGTTATTTTTTACGCTCAAATGGCCAAAGAGCAAGGGCTGTTTGATTTCAACGAGGTGGTTGAAGGTTTAAACAATAAGCTAGTTCGCAGGCACCCGCATGTATTTTCAGAGCAAAAAACATTAACAGATGAAGAGCTCGAGCAACAATGGCAGGCGATTAAAGAGCAAGAAAAAGCCGCAAAGCTGAATTCATCTGAGCAACCTCTATGGCATGACATTCCAAAAGTGCTCCCTGCATTAACGCGTGCCAAGAAAGTACAAAAACGCGCTGCAAACCTTGGCTTTGATTGGCCAGATTACCATGGGGCACTTGAAAAAGTATCTGAGGAAGTGGCTGAAGTGAGCGAAGCACTAGCAGAAAACCCTCAGTCCGATCACTCAGCTGAAGAAATCGGTGATTTATTGTTTGCGACAGTCAATGTGGCTCGTCATGCTAAACACGACCCCGAACAAATATTGAGAAACGCGACAGATAAATTTGTAGGCAGATTTGTCCAAGTTGAAGCCGTGCTTAAACAACAAGGCAAGAGTTTAGACTCGTCAAGCCTTGAAGAAATGGATGAGGCCTGGGAGCTGGTGAAGAAAAGAACAAAAGAATAAGACGGTATTAGGCAGACAATAACGATGATTTTCTGAGGTCTTACTTGTCATTATTTAAAGCCCTTAAGCTAAATTTTTGTGGATTGATGTTAAGTGCTTTGCTATACTATCGCCCCGTCTTGATTCTTATTTAAAATTCCATTTTCCTGATATTCTAGGGTTCGCATGAGTACAAAATTTATCTTCGTAACGGGCGGGGTTGTTTCGTCTTTGGGTAAAGGTATTGCCGCAGCATCGTTGGCAGCAATATTAGAAGCCCGTGGCTTAAACGTAACTATTCTTAAGCTGGATCCTTATATCAACGTGGATCCGGGTACAATGAGCCCAATTCAGCACGGTGAAGTTTATGTAACTGAAGACGGTGCTGAAACTGACCTAGACTTAGGTCACTACGAGCGTTTCATTCGCACCAAAATGACAAAGCGCAACAACTTCACGCAAGGTCGTGTTTTTGAGGACGTGCTTCGTCGTGAGCGTAAAGGTGAATACCTTGGCGCGACTATTCAGGTAATTCCACATATCACTAATGACATTAAGCGCCGCGTAATTGAAGGTGCTGAAGGTTATGACATCGCGATCGTTGAGATCGGCGGTACTGTAGGTGATATCGAGTCACAACCGTTCTTAGAAGCGATTCGTCAGCTTGGTACAGAACTGGGTCGTGAACACGCATTATTCATGCACTTAACGTTAGTACCATTCCTTGGCGCTGCTGGTGAAGTTAAAACTAAGCCAACTCAGCATTCAGTTAAAGAACTTCGTTCTATTGGTATTCAACCAGATATTCTAGTTTGCCGTTCTAACTGTAAATTGCCAGCTAACGAACGTGCAAAGATCGCACTTTTCACTAACGTAGAAGAAAAAGCGGTTATTTCACTTCAAGACGTAGACAGCATCTATAAGATCCCTGCGTTATTAAAATCACAAGATTTAGATAACCTAGTGTGTCGTCGTTTCTACATTGAAGCACCAGAAGCTGATTTAGTTGAGTGGGAACAGGTTCTTTATCAAGAGTCTAACCCAACTGGTGAAGTGACAATTGGTATGGTTGGTAAGTACATTGAACTACCAGATGCATACAAGTCAGTAAACGAAGCGTTGAAGCATGCGGGTCTTAAGAACCGTGTAACAGTCAACATTCAATACGTTGATTCACAAGATATTGAAAGCAAAGGTATTGAGTTATTACAAGACCTTGATGCTATCTTAGTACCAGGTGGCTTCGGTGGCCGTGGTGTAGAAGGTAAAATCTTAGCGGCTAAATATGCGCGTGAGAACAAAGTACCTTACCTTGGTATCTGTTTAGGTATGCAGGTTGCGCTAATCGAATATGCGCGTAACGTTGCAGGCCTTGAAGGTGCAAACTCAACAGAATTCGATGCAGAATCAGCGCACCCAGTTGTTGGTCTAATCACTGAGTGGTTAGATTCAGAAGGTAAGGTAGAAGTACGTGATGAAGCATCTGATTTAGGTGGCACAATGCGTTTAGGTGCGCAACTATGTCACTTAAAAGAAGGTTCAAAAGTACGTGAAGTGTACGGCAATGCTGAAATCACTGAACGTCACCGTCACCGTTATGAGGTGAACAACAATTACATCGAGCGTCTTGAAAAAGCGGGCCTACATTTCACAGGCTTGTCTGAAGATAAGAAGCTCGTTGAAATTATCGAAAATAAAGATCACCCTTGGTTCATTGCTGCTCAGTTCCACCCTGAGTTCACATCGACGCCTCGTGATGGTCACCCGTTATTTGAAGGTTTTGTGGGTGCAGCGTTTGCACACCAGAAAGCCGAGAAATAATATGAAGAAGCCGTGCGTTTGCACGGCTTTTTTGTCTCTAAACCAGCTACGTATTTTTTTAATAATAGCTGGTGAGTAATAAACATTGCTGTGCAGCGTTATTTTTATTCAATTTAAACAATGCAGACCAATGGTTATTATGGGGTTAGGTAACAAGGTTATTTAATCCTATACAGGAAAATAGCTATCAATAAAACATTATCACCACTATGGGAATAAGAGGAATCAAGATGTCAAAAATCGTTAAAGTGATTGGTCGTGAGGTTATGGACTCTCGCGGTAACCCAACCGTTGAAGCTGATGTACATTTAGAGTCAGGCGTTTGGGGCCGTGCGTGTGCACCATCTGGTGCGTCTACTGGTACTCGCGAAGCACTTGAGTTACGTGATGGTGATAAGTCACGCTACCTAGGTAAAGGCGTACTTACTGCTGTTAACTACATCAATAACGACATCGCATCAGCTTTAGCTGGTAAAGACGCGACGGAGCAACGCGTTATAGATCAAATCATGATCGACTTAGACGGCACTGAAAACAAAGAAAAATTTGGTGCTAACGCAATTCTAGCAGTGTCTCTTGCAGCAGCTAAAGCGGCAGCAGAAGACAAGGGCGTTGCATTATACGAGCACATCGCTGACATCAACGGTACATCTGGTAAGTTCTCAATGCCAGTACCTATGATGAACATCATCAATGGCGGTGAGCACGCAGATAACAACGTAGATATTCAAGAGTTCATGATCCAGCCAGTTGGCGCGTCAAGCTTCCGTGAAGCACTACGTATGGGTGCTGAAATCTTCCACAGCCTTAAGAAAGTACTAAACGGTCGAGGTCTTAACACGGCGGTTGGTGACGAAGGTGGTTTTGCTCCAGACCTTAAGTCAAACGAAGAAGCACTAGAAGTTATCGCCGAAGCCGTTGCTGCTGCAGGTTACGAGCTAAACAAAGACATCACACTTGCACTAGACTGTGCGGCGTCTGAGTTCTACGTTGACGGTAAATATGACCTTAAAGGCGAAGGTAAAGCATTCGATTCGGAAGGCTTCGCTGACTTCTTAGCTGACCTTGCTGCACGTTACCCAATCGTTTCAATCGAAGACGGTCTTGACGAAAGTGACTGGGCAGGCTGGAAAGTACTAACCGACAAGATTGGTGACAAAGTTCAGCTAGTTGGTGACGACTTATTCGTAACAAACACTAAGATCCTTAAGCGTGGCATCGATGAAAACATCGGTAACTCAATCCTAATCAAGTTTAACCAAATCGGTTCACTTACAGAAACTCTTGAAGCAATTGCAATGGCACATGAAGCTGGCTTCACTGCAGTTATCTCTCACCGTTCAGGTGAAACTGAAGATGCAACTATCGCTGATTTAGCAGTTGCAACTTCTGCCGGTCAGATTAAAACTGGTTCACTGTGTCGTTCAGACCGTGTAGCTAAGTACAACCAACTTCTTCGTATCGAAGAAGCGCTAGGTGACAAAGCTGTTTACAACGGTCGTAGCGAAATCAAAGGTCAGTAATTTTTAACTGATTTTATAAAAGCCGCCTAAAAAGGCGGCTTTTTTGTGCCTGTGTTTTATACATTTCGCTTTTCTGCTTGCCTATTTATTTCTATTGAATAAAGTAATTAAAGAATAACGATAAATAGAGCCTGTTTTGAACGTTTTCAATAAAGCCCATCTCACAGAAAGCAGCCCATTGGAACTAGAATCTTCCGCTTTTAAAAGGTTGTCTAAACAATTTTGGAGCTTACAGATAGGCGGCTGGCTTGGTTACATGCTTGTGGTTTTTATTGCCATTATTCGGCCGCAATTTGATTCTCCTGATTTTAACCTAGTTGGTCAGATAATAAACTTAATTGTCGAAACACTCAGTGGTTTTTGTCTTTCCTTATTGCAGTGGTTGTTTATTCAAAGAGTTATTCACAATACTTTGAAGCAAACGTTAATAATGAGTTTTTCATCGGCTGCAGTGCTTGGTTTACTGTATAACATTATTAAGCTAGGTAGTTACAAAGTAATAGTACATAGCCAGCAGTGGAATGAAGCATGGAATATGCTTGAATTCGGTGGTTGGTTATTGTTCTCTTTAGCAACCATGTTTGTGTGGACGTCAATCTTCTTCATTATGCTTTATAACAGCAAGTTACAAAGAGAGCATGAACAATTATTAAGAGCGCAGACTTTGGCTAAAGACGCGCAACTCGAAATGTTACGTTATCAGCTCAATCCGCATTTTATGTTTAACACAATGAATGCGATTTCGACGCTGATCTTAAAAGAAGAAAACGACACAGCGTCAGAGATGTTAGACAAATTATGTGACTTTTTCCGACATTCTTTAGAAGCGACAAAACAGAGTAACAGTTCAATGAAAGATGAATTGGAGTTATTAAAACTTTATTTGTCGATTGAAAAGGTCCGGTTTGGTAAACGCCTTAAAGTAAACTTTGACGTAGATAAAGACGTAATGCATTGTGTACTGCCCAATATGCTTTGTCAGCCCATTATCGAAAACGCTGTTAAGTATGCGGTAGAGCCAAGCAAAGAAGGCGCTGAGATCACTTTTAAGGCATATAAAAGCGGCGAGAGTTTAATAATTAAAATAATGGATACAGGTCAAGCTGTAAAAGAATCACACAGTAAAGGGTTTGGAATAGGTTTGCAAAATACCCGCTCTAGATTAGATGTGATGTTCAATGGCGAGTGTGAGGTGACTTTGACACCTAATCAGGAAAGAGGAAGCACAGTGACGATGACGATGCCTTATGAGGTGAATAATGACTAAACAGTTAACGGCTGTAATTGTTGATGATGAACCATTAGCCCTCGAGGGACTATGTCTTCGTCTGGCGAAAATTCCTGAAATAAAAGTAATTGGACAGGCTGAAAATGGCGACGAAGCCATCAAGCTTTGTCAAACTTTAGAGCCTGACGTGTTATTTTTAGACTTACAGCTGCCCGGGTTGAATGGCATCGAAGTTGTCCAGGCAATGCAGTCTGATACCTTGCCTATGATTGTCTTTGTCAGTGCATACAGTGAGTATGCTATTGAAGCATTTGAGCTTAATGCCATTGATTATGTGCTTAAACCAGCCAATTTAGGTCGTTTACAAAAAACGGTATCGAGAATACTTGAACGACAAAACCCCCATCAAGCCGAAAAAGAAAAATTTAGATTGCTAAATGCGTTAGGTGAAACGTCTGGCATAGAAGTGAGTGAATTAGAAGAGTGGCTAGAAACCGATGAGCCCCTTCCTATCTCTATCAATCAAGAGATAGTGATAAAGAACAGCGATAATGAAAAAGTACTCGTTCCAGTTAAAGAAATAAAATGGGTGGATGCGGCGGGTGATTATATGTGTGTCCATACCGAAAAAGACACCCATGTATTACGGATCACCATGAAGAAATTACAGTCATTATTAGATGAAAAACAGTTCGCACGAATTCATAAATCGACCATAATTAATTTAAATCACGTTATAAGCATCAAGCCGCTTCGAAATAACGAGAGTATTGTTACTTTGAATGACGATATTGAGCTAAAAGTCAGCCGAAATTACAGCCCAGTTTTGCAAAATTTTATTGCGGAAAAGCCAGTTATAAACTAAGCCTGATTTAACACTCTCCTAACATATAATGCCTGAACTGCATCAGTTCAAGGCAACTCATCAAATAAGTGCGCCAATATGGCGCATGACCCCAATATAAAAACATTCCATTAACTCAAGAAACAAAAGGCTTACACGTTTCGTCGTAATTTTGTTTCGTTTTGTCGCTCACTATTTTGACGCATGTCACGGGCGTCTCAGCTCTATTTCATGATACCGAATCTGCATTGTAACAATGAGGTTAATGGAACAGGATAAAGTCAGGCGCAGTTTACATGCTTGTCTGTTTACTGCACACCATGCGCAATTTATGAGAGATCATCAATAATAAGATATTAAAACTCATCTCATGAATTGTTATGACAACAAAGTCGCATATTTGGAACACACATTATGATAAAAGTTGCAAAGCATTTTTCACATGTTGGTGCCTTAATCGCAGTATCTACCTTAGTGGGATGCGGCGGTGGTGCTGAGACGAAAACAGATCCAACACCAATCAATCCTCAAGCCCCAGTGAGTGATTGGAAGCTGGTTTGGAGTGATGAGTTTGACGGCACATCAATTGATGGTCAAAAGTGGACTCATGAGGTTAATTGTTTAGGTGGTGGTAACGCAGAGAAACAGTGCTATACAGAAGATGAAGCAAACTCTTTTGTGAGTGACGGTACGCTGAAAATCGTTGCGTTACCTGCCGCTGAAGGTGCACAACAGCCTTATACCTCAGCAAGAATGGTTACCAAAAATAAAGCTGATTTTAAATATGGCCGCTTTGAGATCCGTGCAAAGTTACCGAGTGGTCAAGGTAGTTGGCCTGCATTTTGGTTACTGCCGACTGATGAAGTGTATGGTGGTTGGCCTAAATCTGGCGAAATCGACATTGTTGAAGCGGTAAATTTAAAAGCCAAAGATGCCGATGGTAATCCTGAGAGCCACGTATATGGCACGCTGCATTATGGTAAAGATTGGCCTGATAATGTGAATTCTGGCAAAGCGTACAAATTACCAGATGGTGCAAATCCCGCAGATGATTTCCATACGTATGCAATTGAGTGGCAAGAAGGTGAAATACGTTGGTATGTGGATGACTATCTATATGCAACACAGCGCCGCTCTGAAATTCGCACTAACTCAAATGGCGAAACGGTTGGTTTAAAACATCGCGGTTGGTTTGCTGAATATTTTGACCAAGTAAGCGGCGAGTTAACGACTCATTATAGTAATGCGCCATATGACCAAGAATTCCATATGTTATTGAACTTTGCAGTAGGTGGAAATTGGCCTGAAAACGTCAACGAGACAGGTGTTGATGCAAGCGCGTTTGAGAATGGTCAAACATTCGAAATCGACTTTGTACGTGTTTATCAATGTCAGCAGAATGTTGATACAGGTAAAGGGTGTGAAACGGTTCGTGCAGGCTATGATTCAATAGACGATGCTCTAGTAGAAGGTAAAGCACCCATTCCATCACCGCCATCAACTGGCGTTGCTCAAAATTTAACAATTTTTGATGGTTCGTTTAATCCTAACTGGCCAGCATGGGATTGTTGTGGCGGCTCAACACCACTAGTTGTTGAAGATGAAACCAAAGGCAATGTGGTTGAATTTGTTGTCGGTGCAGAGCCAACAGTAAATGGTTTTATCACACGAGAGGCATTTATTACTGACGAAGCTGGCAAACCATCGCCATTTGACGCATCTCCTATGATTGAAACAGGCAAGCTTAGTTTCGATATGAAAATTGTCACAGCACCGAACAATGCAGATTCGACTTGGATGCTGAAAGTTGAAAGCTCTGAGGGCACAACGTTTGCGGAGATCCCTGTATCAGCTAATATCTCTGGCACTGAACCTGCTGTTGGTCAATGGCAGACTTTTGAATTCTCATTGCAAGCTTTAGCTGATGCCGGTTTGGATCTCAGTGCCATTGATGTAGTGATGATCTTCCCAGCATGGGGCACTGGTGAAGGTGCGCAGTATCGTGTTGCGAATATGAAAATTGCAGCTGATACCGCATCTCCTAAATTAACTGTATTTGAAAATGAGCAAAATCCAAGTTGGCCACTATGGGATTGTTGTGGCGGTTCAACACCAACGGTGGAACTAGACGACGATGCCCACGGTAATGTAGCTGAATTTAAGATTGGTGATTCGCCAACGGTAATGGGTTTTATTTCTCGCGCTGACAATGTGCTTGATGGTGGTTCAGTGAGCCCATTCGACGCAACGTCAATTTTGTCTAATGGTGTGATTGAGTTTGAAATGAAGATCACCAATGCACCTGATAATGCTGAAGCACCTTGGCTATTCAAAGTCGAATCAGTGGATGCAGCATCATTTGCCGAAGTTGATTTATCAACTAGTGTGGAGCAAGCCGCACCTGTTGCAGGTGAGTGGCAAAAGTACACATTCAAACTATCTGATTTAGCAAATGCGGGTTTGGATGTAAGCGCAATAGACGTGTTAATGATTTTCCCTGCATGGGGTCAAGGTGCCGGAGCTATTTACCGTGTTGATAATGTGAAAATCTACGATCCAAATGCGTCTGATGCATTCATGGGCCATGTATTATTTGCTGATGATGTGAAAGAAAAATGGTCGTTATGGGACTGTTGTGGTGGTTCAACACCAACAATCGAAAACGACGATACAGCACATGGTATGACAGCTGAGTTTAAAGTGGGTGCAGAGCCTACCGTTCTTGGCTTATTTGCTGAAGATGAACACTTTATTGATGCATCAGCGTTGTTTGAAACTGGCGTTGTACAATTTGAGCTAAAAGTAGTAACAGCACCAAATAATGCAGACGCAGCTTGGCTATTTAAAATTGAATCACTGGGTGCGAGCAGCTTTGCTGAATTACCTTTAAGCAGCAGCCAAGAAGGCAAAGCACCTGTGGTCGGTGAATGGCAAACTTACACTTATTCTTTAAAAGACTTAACTGACGCTGGTTTAGATATCAGTGCAATTGATGTCTTAATGTTCTTCCCTGCTTGGGGAGCGGGAGAGGGTGCGGTTTATCGCGTAGATAACGTGATGATCAAAGCACTTTAACACTAACCGATAAGGTCGAGCGTGCTTGTTCACGCTCCTCACTGAGCAAGATTTTAGTAGGGTAATTATGAACACATTCAAATTCCAACAATCAAAAATCGCACTTTATGTATGTGCGGCATTAAGCACAGGCTTTACAGCCAATGTGTTTGCGAACGAAACAGATAAAGAGAAAGACGTAGAAGTCATTGAAGTACGAGGTATCAAAGGCAGTTTGATCCGTTCGATGAATGTAAAGCGTGATATGTCGGGTGTTGTTGATGCTATTTCAGCTGAAGAAATGGGTAAGTTTCCAGATACTAACTTAGCTGAGTCACTACAACGTATTACGGGTGTTGCAGTTAGCCGAAGTAATGGTGAAGGTAGCCAAATCACAGTGCGTGGTTTCGGTCCTGACTTTAACCTGGTGACTTTAAATGGTCGTCAAATGCCAGGAACGGGTAATTCTCGCTCTTATAGCTTTGAAAATTTATCTTCAAGCGGTGTGTCTGCATTAGAAGTCTATAAAACAGCGCGAGCTGACAACCCAACAGGTGGTTTGGGTGCAACGGTCAACATTGTCACTGCAAAACCACTTAGCAGCGCCACAGAGAAGTTTTCTGTGTCGGCTAAAGCGATACATGATTCATCAAATGAAGCGGGAGAAGACGTTACACCTGAATTCTCAGCCCTATACTCAAACGCTTATTTAGATGATACCGTGGGCTTTGCCATTTCGTTTAACCATCATCGCCGTGATTTCCAACAGCAAGGGGCTAATATTCAAGGTTGGCAAGCAAATGTCGATTTACCCAGTAACTTAGACGCAGATAAAGTTGTCGATCCGCGCCCGTTAGATGATGAAGGCAATAGAGTAGGTGACCACTTTTTTCCTCGAGATATGAACTACGGTATCAACGATTACCAGCGTGAAAGAACTAACGGCCATGTGGTCTTTCAATATGCACCTGTCGATAATATGGTCTTCACATTAGACTATGTGGGTACCAAAGCTGTGACTGGAATGAACTCTATCGGTTGGGGTATGTGGAACGACTATGGTGGTAATATCAATGCGTATGAGCTAGATGAAAATGGCACGGTTGTTTACGCTGATATCAGTGGTAATGATGGTTCGTTTACAGCCTCTCGAGCAACGACAGAAGTCGAAGAGCGCTCTTTAGGCTTCAACTTCGACTGGCAAGTTACAGACTCTTTAAAGCTAGTATTAGACTACCATGACTCTCAAAGTGAGACAGATAATGGAGCAGATGAAGGCTTAGGTAGTCATGGTTCATTGGTTTTAGGATCAGACCAGCTGATTACTAAAATGTATGACTACCGCACCGGTGAAGTACCTCATGCAAATATCCTTTGGAAAAATGGCACCAACGAACTGCTAGCCAGCGAAATGGACTCTCATTTTAGTCAGTTTATTCATTCTCCGGGTAAAGCAACCGTTGATCAAATTCAATTAGATGGTATCTGGGATGTTTATTACGACGATATTGGTCTTGTAAACATTAAATTTGGTGCTGCGCGAACTGAGCAAGAGATGGGTGGCTCTAATGCTTGGAGTGGACTAATTGGTGGCTTCTTATTTAACCCATCATGGCCTGAAATGTTCCCAGATGGCATGTTTACCAAACATGATACTAGCGATTTCTTAGATGCCTTTGCAGGCGGTGGCAGTGATTTAAATCCTCATTATTATTACACTTTTGACTTTGATGAAGTTGTAGCACGCTCAGAAGCGTTTTTAACCAATGAGTTGTTAGGTGGTGACGATTATTTTGCAACAACGGCCTATCACGATATGGGCACTTTCTCTAAGAGCTCGGTAACAGAAGAAACCACCAGTATTTATTTATCAAGTTTCTGGGAGTTTGAAGTTGCAGATTTTCCTGTTCAGTTAAATGCTGGTGTGCGTTACGAAGAAACAGATGTAACCAGTAATGTATTCCAACCTGTTCCAACTTCAGTTTGGTGGAAAGGCGGAAGTGAATGGCATACTCAATACCTTCCTGGTGAAAACAACACGCTAACACTAACAGGTGAACATGATGTGTTTTTACCTATGCTTGATATTAAAGTTGAGTTAACCGACGACTTAGTGTCACGTGTTTCTTGGGGTAAAACCATTTCGCGTGCGCCTTTAGGCGATTTAGCAGGCGGTCGTAGCCTATCAGGTAGTCCAAAAATTGGCTCGCGCAACGCGAGTGAAGGTAACACTAACTTGTTACCATTTGAGTCTACAAATTTTGACTTAAGCTTAGAGTACTATTACGCAGAAGGCAGCTACGCGGCGATTGGTTATTTTGATAAATCGGTTAAAAACTTCATTGGTAGCCAAATTGTGTCCACTACGATTGAAGGCTTTAATGACATTTACAAAGGCCCTCGTTGGAACCAAGCAGTTGCTGATATTGAAGGTCGAGGAGAGCAAGCTACCAATGATGCTATTTTTGCTCAAATGCAAGCGAATGGTTCAACATTAAACGAGCAAGGCTATATCACACCAAACGCGGATGATCCTTTGATGGTATGGGACATCACTCGTCCATTTAATGCGCCAGATACTAAGTCAGTAGATGGTATTGAAGTTGCTGTTCAGCACCTAATAGGTGAGACAGGTTTTGGCGTAGGCGTGAATGCGACTTTCGTAAACGGTGATGTTGAATTCGATGTAAACAGTTTAGACCAGCAAACCCCATTAACGGGTTTGAGCGATTCAGCAAACTTCCAAGCTTTCTATGAAAAAGACGGGCTATCAATCAAGTTAACTTACGCATGGCGTGATGAATACTTGATTGGTGTTGGTCAAGATCAGGGCTCTTCAGATAACCCACCACAATTTGCTAAGGCATTTGGACAGTGGGATATGAGTGTGAACTATGATCTGAACGACCAAGTAACCGTGTTCTTTGAAGGCATCAACTTGAATAACGAAACAGAGCAAGGCTATGGCCGTTACGAGCGTCAGTTCTTATTTGCAAGAGAATATGGCCCTCGTTATGCGGTAGGTGTTCGTTATTCGTTCAATTAATTCAATATAACTCATAACAAGTGCTTACCTCTCTTTTGAGGTAAGCCATTCAAGATTAATTAAAACTCAGCTGCTAGCAACCTCTATATGCGAGCGCTCTGGGTTTGGCATGCTGGAATATGACTATGGCAAGCTCTATAGGTACTTTTGATACAAATAATCAGGTTGAACATCCGCAGAATAATACTTTTGCGTTGATCACCTTAACCACTTTGTTTTTTATGTGGGGGTTCATTACGTGTCTTAACGACATTCTAATCCCTTATTTAAAAAATGCTTTCTCCCTCACTTACACTCAAGCCATGCTAGTGCAATTTTGCTTCTTTGGCGCTTATTTTATCGTGTCGATCCCTGCTGGCACTTTAGTGAGTAAAATTGGCTTTAAAAAGGGCATAATCACGGGCCTTGCAATAGCCAGTCTTGGGTGCTTTTTATTTTATCCTGCCGCGGCTTTTGGCATGTACGCCTTATTCTTAGGGGCGCTATTTGTACTGGCTGCAGGTATCACGGTCTTGCAAGTGTCAGCGAACCCATTTGTGAGCGCACTTGGGCCTGCAAAAACCGCTTCTTCGCGTTTGACTATGACGCAAGCATTTAACTCGTTAGGCACAACAGTCGCACCATTTTTTGGTGCTTGGCTGATATTCTCAGAGACAAATGCAGCTGCGCAAACTGATGCGACGGCGGTACAAGAGCCTTATTTATTTTTAGCGCTGACGCTATTGGCTTTAGCTGTAGTATTTGCCTTTATTAAGCTGCCAGAGCTGGGTAAAAGTGAACAATCAACCCCGTCAATTAAAACCGCACTGAAATATACGCACCTTAAACTCGGTGCGATTGGCATCTTTTTATATGTAGGTGCGGAAGTCGCTATCGGTAGTTTTTTAGTGAACTTTTTACACGACCCAAATATTGCTGGTTTGAATGAAGCACAAGCCGCAAAGTTAATCGCCTATTACTGGGGCGGTGCCATGATCGGCCGCTTTATCGGTGCTGTGGTGATGCAAAAAATAGCAGCGGGCAAAGTACTGGCATTCAATGCAGTGATGGCCATTGTCTTGCTTGTGGTTGCAGTGATGTCAGAGGGCGCTGTGGCGAAGTGGTCAATTTTGGCTGTTGGCTTATTCAATTCAATTATGTTCCCAACCATCTTCAGTTTAGCAATCAATAAATTAGGCGATGCTGCGAGTCATGGCGCAGGCTTACTTTGTCTTGCCATTGTTGGCGGCGCGATCGTGCCATTATTCCAAGGCATGCTTGCCGATGTGGTCGGCGTGCAACTGTCTTTCTTACTGCCAGCACTGTGTTATGTGTTCATTGGCTACTTCGGCTTAAAAGGCCACCAACCTGTAAATAGCTCTTCTGAGAGGTAATAAAATGAAGCGTTTAAAGAAATCATTAGTTGCAGTGATGGTCACAGGTTTGTTGGCATCGTGTGCAAAACAGAACGACAATGTTCAAGTAGAAAAATCAGGCTTAGATATTTGGCCGACGATTAACTCTGAAGTTAAAAAAGACCCTGAGATTGAGCGTAAAGTCGCTGAACTGTTGGCAAAAATGACGCTAGAGCAAAAAATAGCGCAAATGATCCAACCTGAGATCCGCGATATCACAGTTGAAGATATGCGCCGCTATGGCTTTGGCTCATACCTCAATGGCGGTGGTGCATTTCCAAATAACAATAAACATTCCAGTGTGAAAGATTGGGTTGATTTAGCTGAGGCCATGTATCAAGCGTCGGTTGATGATTCATTAGACGGCATCAATATTCCAACTATGTGGGGTACCGATGCGGTACATGGTCACAACAATGTGATTGGCGCGACGCTGTTCCCGCACAATATCGGTTTAGGCGCAGCAAATAACCCAGACTTGATTGTGAAAATTGCTGAAGTAACCGCTAAAGAAGTGATGGCAACCGGTATCGATTGGGTATTTGCGCCAACCGTCGCTACGGTTCGCGATGATAGATGGGGTCGAACTTACGAAGGTTACTCTGAAGACCCTGAAATAGTGAAAGAATATGCTGCTGCAATTGTTCACGGGTTACAGGGTACGCAAGGCGATAACTTCTTAGGAGACGATCGCGTTATCAGCACGGTTAAGCACTTTGTGGGCGACGGCGGCACGGTAAAAGGTGACGACCAAGGTAATAACATTGACTCAGAATTAGACTTATTCAATATTCATTCGCAAGGTTATGTGGGCGGTTTAACTGCGGGCGCTCAGTCTGTGATGGCGTCTTTCAATAGCTGGAATGGTGAGAAAATTCATGGTAATAAATACCTGCTCACCGATGTTTTAAAAGACAAAATGGGTTTTGATGGTTTCGTGGTAGGTGACTGGAACGGTCATGGTCAAATCAAAGGGTGTAGTAACCATGACTGTCCGCAAGCGGTGAATGCAGGTCTTGATGTGTACATGGTACCAACGGATGCATGGAAACCCTTGATGGAAAATACCATCAAGCAAGTGCATGCTGGAGTTATTCCAATGTCACGTATTGACGATGCAGTAACGCGTATTTTACGTGTGAAATTCCGTGCAGGCTTATTCGACAAAGCAAGCCCTGCAAATCGTCCATATGCTAATAAAACTGAGTTGATCGGTCATGCTGAGCACCGTGAAGTTGCAAAGCAAGCGGTACGAGAATCTTTGGTATTACTCAAAAATAACGATAGTTTGCTGCCACTTTCACCTAAGCAGAATATTCTGATTGCGGGCGATGCGGCGAACAATATTGGTAAGCAATCGGGTGGTTGGACAATTACTTGGCAAGGTACCAACAATGAGAATGCCGACTTTCCTGGTGGTTCTTCAATCTACGACGGTCTTGCCGAACAAATTAAAGCGGCTGGTGGTAAGGTTACGCTGAGTGAAGATGGCAGTTTTGAGAATAAACCAGATGTTGCCATTGTGGTATTTGGCGAAGAGCCATACGCGGAAGGCCATGGTGATAAAGAAAATTTAGTATATCAACAAGGTGATAAACGTGATTTAGCCTTACTGCAAAAGTTAAAAGCGCAAGGTATCCCGGTGATTTCAGTGTTTATCAGTGGCCGCCCACTTTGGGTTAATCCAGAGCTAAATGCCAGTGATGCCTTTGTCGCTGCTTGGTTACCAGGTTCTGAAGGCGATGCGGTTGCAGATGTGCTGCTCAAAGATAAAGCGGGTATGGTACAAAATGACTTTAAAGGTAAGCTGTCATTCTCTTGGCCTAGTCACCCAAGTAAGCCGGTAAATCGATTTGACGCCGATTATGCACCATTACTGCCTTATGGCTTTGGCTTGCAGTACGGTGATAAGTCTATGTTATCAAATAGCTTGAGTGAAAAAGTTGAACTTGATAACGGTGCGGATGCAAACAGCTATGTATTCAAAGGGAAGGCATTCGCGCCTTGGCAAATGCGTTTGTTCTCAGGGGCAAATAATCAAGCTGTGATGTCGAGCAGCATCGCTCTAAAAGGCCTTGAGTACCGCACCATAGATAAACATATCCAAGAAGACGCATTCAAACTGTTTTGGACTGGCCTTGAAAATGCGGGGATGGAGTTTGTTAGCAAAAGCTGGTTTAGAGAAGACTTATCTATGATGCAAGCCAGTAATGCCGCATTAGTGATTGAGCTCATGCGCGATGGCCTTGCAGAGCAGTCTGTGATTATTTCGAGTCATTGTGAAAGTGAAGGCGATAAGCCGGGTAGTTGTAGAGCGCAGGTAGATATTACTGAACAGTTAAATAGACTACCAGACACGCAATGGCAGGACTTATCAATTGATTTAAATTGCTTTGCTAAACAAGGTTTGAAATATAGCCAAGTGATCATGCCATTTGCAATTTCTACCAGCGGAAAGGCTAATCTATCTATCAGTGACATTCACTTTGCGCCTGAGCAAGGTAAGTCCGCAAGCATTCAGTGTGAGTGATTATGGATAATGTAACTGAAATTAGACTAGTAGCGGATATTGGTGGTACCAATATCCGCATTGCGCAAGCAACGAAAGACAATCAGTTAACGCATGTCAGCACGTATAAATGTGCTGACTTTGCTGAACTGTCTGATGTGCTTAAGTTGTATATTGCTGAACAAGAAATCGCAGTTAAGGCTTTACATGCTTGTCTTGCGATTGCCTGTCCGACTGATGAAGATTGGATCTCAATGACAAACTTGCCATGGGCGTTTTCGCAAACTGCGCTTAAGGCAGAGTTGGGCTTACAAAGCTTGTATTTAATTAATGACTACAAAGCCATCGCGATGTCAGTACCTTTTTTAAATGATGAGCAAAAGTGTCATATTCGAGGGCCACAGCAGGGCAGAGCTAATAGCACCATTTCGATTTGTGGGCCAGGTACTGGGCTTGGGGTAGCTACCCTTACACCTGTCACAATGCAAGGCAATCATTTCTGGCATTGTATTAACTCAGAAGGCGGGCATATTGATTTTGCGCCGGTAGATGAGCTGGACTTGATCATTTTCAACTACCTCGATAGCAGAAAACCACGGATCTCTTATGAGCAACTATTGTCTGGCTATGGGTTAGAGCAGATCTATAGTGCGATTGTAGATTACCAAAACACTATAGAGGGGAGTCATGCCGCGGTAAACAAAACCAGTTTGAGCGCGGCTGAGATTTCGCATAATGCTATTACAGTAAATTGTGGTTTATGTCGTTTGGCACTTCAACAATTTTGTAAAGTGCTAGGCAGCTTTGCAGGCAATCTAGCATTACTCAACAGTAGCTTTGGTGGGGTTTATATCGCGGGTGGTATTGTGCCTAGGTTCATCGAGTTTTTAAAACAAGGTGACTTTGGCGAGCGTTTTATTGCAAAAGGGCGCCTTTCTCATATTGCAGAGCAGACGCCTGTATTTGTGATCACAGAGCCACAACCGGGTTTGTTAGGTGCAGCTGTATTCTTAAATCAGGAAATAAACTAGCTGAGCTTAAAGACCAAATTGATCCGCTAGGATCTGTGTAGTAAACGGAATTTTCAAATAATAACCGCGCGGCAAGGTTTGCGTCATTGTACCGTTTGGCCCAATGACATCAGTCAACGCTTTGCTGTTCGCGGCTTTTGGTCTAATTTGCATCACCTCACCTAAATGGCCAGATATTTCATTTATTCGGCCAAGTGCAATCAGCTCCATTTGCTCTTCCCAGTCTCTTTGTAATTGATGCTCTTGTATTTCGCTGGGTTGCCATAAAAACCCTGAGCCTATGGTTCTATTTATGGGTTGAATGTTTTTTTCAGCTAAAATGGGCAGCCATAAAACATGGGTGAGCTTTTTCTTTACGGTACTCGATTGCCAAGTTATGCCTGTAAGATTAGTTAACGGCACAACTGACACATAGGTTGTTTCTAACGGTTTACCATTAAAACCAATAGGAATGGTTTTAAGTTCAATACCCAAATGCTCAAAGTCGGGGACGGGTTTAGAGCCAGCAGTCGCACCTAGCACATATTCTAGTAATTGGCCCTGCCAGCCCTTTTCACGTAATAAATGCTCTGGTGTTTTAAAGTTAAACTCAGTTGCAATTTCACCAAGCGTCAGTCCTGCAATTTTTTCAACGCGTTTCATGAGTTCATTAATGGTGAGTGGCGGCGAAGGTTTTAGCATGGTGAGTTCTCGTTACAAAATCAGCGCTATTGTAACGAATGCGCGCGTGGGCGGCTACCAAGCAAAGTTAGATTAGCTTGGTAGTGCAATTATCCCACGATTATAGTTAACTCAGCATCATGTTTGCTGCCATAGCAACAAGTAAAAAAGAGAAGCATTTTTTGATAGTGGCTACGGGTAGGTGATGTGTGGCTTTGGCACCAAGGGGCGCAGTAAACCAAGACGTGCAAACAATTCCAAGTAGTGCAGGCAAATACACAAAACCCGCAAAGCCATCAGTTAGTGCAAAATGACTGCTACCTGAGCTGATATAACCAATTGAGCCAAATAGGGCGATAACGATGCCGCAAGCAGAGGCACAGCCAATGGCCTTTTTCATATCAACTGAGAAAAAGGTTAACAACGGGACTAATAGTGCGCCACCACCAATGCCGATCATGGCTGATAGGCCACCAGTTATGGTGGTTAATATAGTTAAAACCCCTTTATTCGGTAAGGCACGCTCGCTAGGCGCGTCGTTTTTGCTGCTTAAAAACATCTTTAGTGCAATTAAAACAACACTTACTGCAAACACAATTCTGACAATGTGTTCAGGTAAAAATGCAGCCATAAAGCCGCTTATTAGGGCGCCAAGGGCGACACCTGTCATGATCCAAGGGGCTAATTCCCATGGCACGTTACCATTTTTATGATGCGCAATAGCTGAAGAAGTCGAGGTGAATAGAATAGAAGCCAATGAGGTCGCAATGGCTGCAACAACCACTTGCTCAGTAGGTAGCACTTCAAAATGCAGTAAGATAATACTCAATATTGGCACGATAACTAAACCGCCACCAATACCTAATAACCCCGCTAAAAAGCCCACAACACTGCCAAGTAATGCGCAGTACAACACCAATAGTATTATTTCACTCATTCCATTTTCTCTTATTAAAGTTAACCATTGCTTAGATGTGATTGATAAATAGACATCCAGACTGCTCGTGAGTATATCAACATCTCAACGGCTTGTTATTTTTAAGTCGGAGCTAACTACTGAAAAATCCTCATGTTTTGTATGAAAGAAATAGATATAGGAATGAACCTTATTTGGACGTCTGGATTTCTATTGTGATTTTATCATTAATCTGACTTTTCATTGTTCAATACGGGTAAGTATGACCTCTGCAACGTGAATCAAACTCAAGTTTTAGGTGAAATTAAACCGTTTTTCTTCAAGTTGCAGAATACGTATAACTAATAGGGCTCCGAACGCAAGACCAAACGAATTTAAGTATTCCTTAGTAAGTCTGTACAAGATAAGCATGATTTACTTAGATATTCAGTAAAGGCTAGGTAAGTGAAGGGAGCAGCAATTTACTATTTATCTCATTAAAAAGGGTACAAAGCACATGAGTCACGATTTTAACTTCAGCATTAAAACGCAGCGCCTTGATGAACATTATGAGCCGTCAACCAGCACACGTATCACCACTAACTTTGCAAATTTAGCCCGTGGCGAAAGTCGTCAGTCAAACTTACGTAATGCCTTAACTATGATCGACAGCCGCTTTAACGCACTAGCCCATTGGGATAATCCCAATGCCGACCGTTATGCTGTTGAGTTAGAAATTGTGTCAGTAGATATGGATATTACGGGGAGTGACGAAGCATTCCCGTCGATTGAGGTACTGAAAACTTACATTTTAGATAAGCAAACGAATGAGCGAATTGAGGGCATAGTGGGCAACAACTTCTCGTCTTATGTTCGTGACTACGATTTTAGCGTTCTGCTTTTAGACCACAATAAAGACAAGTCAAAATTTAGCATCCCTGAAGACTTTGGCGATCTGCACGGTAAGTTATTCCAGTATTTTGTAAATTCACAGACTTATAAAAACAACTTTAAAAAGCCACCAGTGATCTGTTTATCAGTTTCAGATAACAAGACTTATCGTCGTACAGAAAACCAGCACCCAGTGCTAGGTTTTGAATATTTACCGAATGAATCGTCATTGACTGAGCAGTACTTCCAAAAGATGGGATTACAAGTGCGCTACTTTATGCCACCAAACAGCGTTGCGCCTTTTGCATTCTACTTCTTTGGTGATTTATTGAACGACTACAGCAACTTAGAGCTTATAAGCACCATTAGCACCATGGAAACGTTTCAGAAGATTTATCGCCCAGAGATTTATAACGCCAACGCGGTTGCAGGCAAGGTTTATAAACCAAACCTGAAAAACCTTGATCACTCGCTAACACAAATCATCTATGACCGTGAAGAGCGCAGTCGTTTAGCCAAAGAGCAAGGTAAGTTTGCTGAAGAGTATTTTATAAAGCCTTACCAAAATATTCTGGCTCAGTGGTCGGCAAACTTCGCTTAATTACTTATTTGCTTAAAAAAATAACGACCTTACACATAGGTAAGGTCGAGTGCTTAATCACCCTAGAAAAGAATTAGTAAAATGAAAACATTATTACCGACATCAACAGCTGGCAGCTTGCCAAAACCATCATGGTTAGCACAACCAGAAGTGCTTTGGTCACCATGGAAGTTATCAGGACAAGAATTAATTGATGGCAAACACGATGCATTACGTGTGTCATTACAAGAACAGTATCAAACTGGCTTAGACATTGTCAGCGATGGTGAGCAAACAAGGCAACACTTTGTAACGACCTTTATTGAGCATCTTGATGGTGTTGATTTTGAAAACCGCCGCACAGTTAAAATCCGTGACCGTTATGATGCCAGTGTGCCGACGGTTTATGGGCCTGTTTCACGTCAAAAGCCTGTATTTGTAGAAGACGCAAAGTTCTTACGTGCGCAAACAGATAAGCCGATTAAATGGGCATTGCCGGGACCTATGACAATGGTTGATACTTTATATGATGACCATTATAAAAGTCGCGAAAAATTGGCTTGGGAATTTGCTGTGATCCTTAACCAAGAGGCCAAAGAACTAGAAGCGGCTGGTGTCGATATTATCCAGTTTGATGAGCCTGCGTTTAATGTTTTCTTTGAAGAAGTAAATGAATGGGGCATTAAATGTCTAGAACGTGCCATTGAAGGCTTAAACTGTGAAACGGCAGTTCATATTTGTTATGGCTATGGCATTAAAGCCAACACTGATTGGAAGAAAACTCTGGGTTCAGAGTGGCGTCAATATGAAGAGGTATTCCCTAAGCTTCAGCAATCAAACCTAGATATTATCTCTCTTGAATGCCATAACTCTCGAGTGCCAATAGAACTGCTTTCTTTGATCCGCGGAAAAAAAGTCATGGTTGGGGCTATTGATGTGGCAACCAATACCATTGAGACACCAGAAGAAGTAGCCAACACATTACGTGAAGCGCTACGTTATGTCGATGCCGACAAACTTTACCCCAGTACAAATTGTGGCTTAGCGCCGCTCGCTAGAGAAGTCGCCAGAGGTAAATTAGCAGCACTTGCCAAAGGTGCTGAAATTGTTCGCAAAGAATTACAAGCATAAATTAATATTCAATATAAAAACCTTTCTCATTTTGTGAGAAAGGTTTTTTAAATTTCTAGTCTAATATACCTCCAAACCTCTTCTTTAAACTCACCAAATAACGCTTGCAACTTGCTGAAAGGTTTGATTTTTAACTTTCATTAGAGGTTTGTTTAAAAAGCGAGCAGTGTTTAAAAGGTGTTTTTTTTTTGATTTCTGCTCAATAAAAAACCGCTTGTTTATACAGTGGTTTGTTCTACTTGGTTGAAATATATAAGTTTTTTTAAGTTTCTTTTTTCCTTGAAGCGCTGCTTTATTTTATGCCTTTGGATAAATACAGTAATATAAACACAGTTATCCACAGAATCTGTGGAGAAAGTGAGTTTTATACAGTATTTTTGTGGATTTAATTTATCAAAATTAAAAGTTGTTCAATTTCAGGGTTAACCTGTGGATAAGGTGGTGGGAAGCTGGAATTATATTTGCTGTAGGCATTAACTTATGGAACAATCAAAAAATATCGACTTAAGAAATGAGGCACTAAGGTGATTGATGCCGAAGGATTTCGTGCCAATGTCGGAATTGTGATCTGCAATAATCAAGGTCAGGTTTTTTGGGCACGACGCTATGGACAACATTCATGGCAATTTCCACAAGGTGGAGTAGACGATGGTGAAACCCCAGAGCAAACCATGTACCGAGAGTTACATGAAGAAGTTGGGTTAAAACCAGAAGATGTTGAGATTGTTGCGAGCTCTAAACATTGGTTAAGGTACAAGCTGCCTAAGCGCTTGATCCGTAAAGATTCAAGCCCAGTTTGTATCGGTCAAAAACAAAAATGGTTTTTATTGAAACTCCGTTGTAAAGATGAAGATGTAGACTTATTACATACGCATCACCCTGAGTTTGATGATTGGCGTTGGGTGAGTTACTGGTACCCGGTTCGTCAAGTGGTGTCTTTTAAGCGTGATGTATATCGCCGAGTGATGAAAGAGTTTGCACCATTTGCAATGCCTTTTAATCGAAAAGAGCATACACCAAAAGAGCAAAATCATTGGCGACATCGCCGTTAAATTAAGGAGAAGATTGTGCTTGCGACATTACGAGCCATTGTTGAAGCGGTGGCGCAACAGCCCACATTAACTGATGCACTTAATCGTTTTGTCGCCATGGTAAAAGAAGCACTCGCCACAGAGTGCTGCTCTATTTATTTCGCTGATTACAGCCAAGATAACTTCATTCTGATGGCCAGTGATGGACTCAACCCTCAGGCAATTGGCAATTTCAGAATAGGTTTTACAGAAGGCCTGGTTGGGTTAGTTGCACAACGCGAAGAGCCTATCAATATTGCCCACGCGCAGTCTCACCCAAGATTCAAACTCTCTCCTGAAGTACATGAAGAAGGCTACAATGCTTTTTTATCAGTGCCGCTTGTTCATCAAAGAAAAGTTATTGGCGTTATTGTTGTACAGCAAAAGCAAGCGCGTTCATTTAGCAACGACGAAGAATCTTTTTTAATTACTTTATCAGCTCAGTTAGCATCTCAACTTGCTAACACCGAAGCAAAATCAATCTTATCTGTTGAAACAACGGCTAAAAAAACGTCAGTGTTAAAAGGGGTGTCGGGTTCTCCTGGCATTGCTTTAGGGCGCGGATTTGTTGTGATCCCAAAGCTTGATTTTGAAAGCATAGATATGCAAAAAAGCGATAATGTGGAGCAACAGAAAAAGCTTTTTGCACAAGCGGTTTCTGCGACAAGGCAAGATTTTCATATTATGGCTTCAACATTCAGTGATTCTATGCCTAAAGAAGCTGTCGCGGTTTTTGAAGTGTATCAGCAATTATTAGATGCTCGGAGCTTAGGTCGACAGGTCGAAGCGCAGCTTGAGCGAGGCTGGAGTGCAAAAAGCGCACTAAAATATGTCATTGAAAGCTTGGTTAGCCAATTTAAAGCCATGTCTGATCCTTATATAAAAGAGCGGGCAATAGACGTAAAAGAAATAGGGTTACGTGTTTTGCAACACCTCATGAGTACAGAGCAAGCCGTTAAATCCTATCCAAAAGATACTATTTTAATTACGCACACATTGACCCCGACCATGTTGGCTGAAGTGCCAAAAGAGCGCTTAAAAGGGGTGATCAGTGTCAATGGCTCTGCAAATTCACACGCTTCTATACTTACCAGAGCCATGGGTATTCCAGCTGTTTGGGGTATTGAAGATATTCCGTTATTACAGTTTGAAAGCAAAGATATCATTCTAGATGCTTATGCTGGGCGAGTTTATATTTCGCCCACGCCTGCGCTTAAAAAAGAATATAAACAGCTCCATATTCAAGAGAGTAAACTACACGATAAATTTGAAGCAGAGCATCACTTAGAAGCAGTAACGCTCGATGGTGAGCATATTAGCTTGTTAGTGAATGCAGGTTTGGATTTATCGACTGAGCAAGAAATTGCCAAATACTGTGATGGGGTTGGTCTATATCGGACAGAAGCTTGGTTTATGCAAAAAGGCCAATTTCCGACGCAAGCAGAACAAGAGCAATGGTACAGAGCAGTATTAACTCGCTATCACCCAGAAAATGTGGTGATGAGAACCCTCGACATTGGTGGTGATAAAGTACTCGACTATTTTAACTTTACGGAAGAAAACCCATTTCTGGGTTGGCGCGGCATCAGGATTTCTTTAGATCATCCTGAGCTGTTGTTAGATCAGCTCAAAGCCATGTTAAAGGCTAATACGGGTTTAGGTAACTTAAAAATTATGTTACCTATGGTGAGTCATACCGAAGAAGTAGATGAAGCACTTAAATTACTCGAGCAAGCTTACTTTGAATTGCAAGAAGAGTGGGCTGATCAATTTATTCAAATCGAGAAACCAGAAATCGGTGTCATGCTTGAAGTACCTTCTAGTATTTATTTACTGCCTGAGTGGGCTGACAAAGTCGACTTTTGCTCGGTCGGTAGTAATGATTTAACCCAATACTTACTGGCGGTTGATAGAAATAATGCGCAAGTAGCCGATCTTTTTGACCCATTCCACCCAAGTGTATTACGAGTACTCAACCAAGTTGCCTCACAATGTCAAAATCTCGAACTGCCTTTTAGCTTATGTGGTGAGTTAGGCGGTGAACCTGAAGGCGCTATTTTATTGATAGCAATGGGTTATCGACGTTTAAGTATGAACATTTCGACGATGAGTAAGGTTAAGTGGGTACTTAGGCGTTTAAAAGTCGCTGACATGGAAGCGCTTTTAAGTGAGTGCTTAAAGCAATCGACCACGAAACAAGTTCACCGTTTACTTAAGAGTTTTATGATTGAGAATGAGTTTAGTGAACTGCTCTACCAATCTAAACACTAACTGTTTGTTCAGGTTTATTTCCGGTGTTTAATCAATTTCAAATCGGGTAAAATAGCGCGCAAATTATAAGAAGAGAATGCGTTCATGAATGACTTGTTACTACTTGTCCTCTACTGTGCCATTTTGGGCAGTGGTGTAGGCTTTTTAGCCGGGTTATTAGGGATAGGTGGTGGCCTTATCATAGTACCTGTATTAAGCGCTATTTTGTTGCATTTCGATGTTCTTCCAGCAGAACAAGTAGTGATTGCAGCGATCGCTACCTCTTTGGCTTCTATTCTATTTACTTCGACGTCTTCGGCTTTAGCTCATCATAAAAATGGTAATGTACCGTGGCAAGTCGCACCTTGGATCATGTCAGGTGTGGCATTCGGGGCTTTAGTGAGTGGCTTTATGGCCTCTCTTCTACCTGAAGCGGTAGTTAGGATTATTTTCTCTGTTTGTGTGGTTCTAATTGCTTTAAAAATGCTCTACAGCAGCAGGAAAACAGCGACACCGCCTTCGAGAGCCTTACCAAATGGCCCTATTTTAACTTTTTTTACCAGTATTACAGGTGGCCTTTCTGCGATGATTGGTATCGGAGGGGGGGCGTTACTTGTACCTTTGTTGACGTTTTTCTCAATGGATATGAAAAAAGCCATCGGCTGTGCATCCGCTTGTGGTATCGTAATCGCTTTATTTGGGTCGCTTGGCTATATCAGTGCAGGAAGTAAGCATTTTGAATTGACACAAGGCTTTGCTGGGTTTGTTTATTTACCGGCTCTCATAGGCATAGTCTCAACCTCTTGGTTTATGGCGCCAATAGGCGCAAAGTCGACGCAATATTTACCTGTTTCAACAATAAAAAAAATCTTTGCAGCGCTACTCATGGTTATCGCTGCCAACATGATTGTTAATTAAGGAAAGGCTATGGAGTTTCCACAAATTGATCCCATCATTTTTTCGATTGGGCCTTTAAGTATCCGTTGGTACGGACTCATGTATTTAATCGGCTTTGCGTTTGCAATGTGGTTTGGTAAGCGTCAAGCGGCAAAACCAAACTCAGGTTGGAAAACAGAAGAAGTTGATGACTTATTATTTTACGGCATGATAGGTGTGATATTAGGTGGTCGTGTTGGTTATGTGCTTTTCTATCAATTTTCCTATTTATTAGAAAATCCACTTTACCTTTTCAAAATTTGGGAAGGGGGCATGTCGTTCCATGGTGGTGCCTTAGGTGTGATCACCGCCATTTTCATTTTCGCTTGGCGCACTAAACGCTCACCTTTTGCGGTTGGTGATTTCGTTGTACCTCTTGTCCCTGTTGGACTATTGGCAGGCCGTATTGGTAATTTTATCAATGGTGAATTATGGGGCCGTACGACAGACGTACCTTGGGCGATGGTATTCCCAACTGGTGGGCCATTACCGCGTCATCCATCGCAATTATACGAAGCTTTCTTCGAAGGCCTAGTGTTATTTATTATGCTCATCTGGTTTGCTAAAAAGCCACGTCCTTCGGGCAGTGTCGCTGGCTTATTCTTATTCGGATATGGCTTCTTCAGATTCTGTATCGAATATTTCCGCGAACCTGATGCCCATATTGGTTTATATGGCGGCCTGATTTCACAAGGTCAAATTCTATCAATGCCAATGATCATTGCAGGCCTTGGTATTATGATTTGGGCATATAAAACCCAACCTGTTGCACAAAAGTAAGAGTTATAAAACGCTATGAAACAATATTTAGAGTTAATGCGCCATGTCAAAGAGAATGGCACTAAAAAAGAAGATAGAACAGGCACAGGCACAATCAGTGTGTTTGGCTATCAGATGCGTTTTAATCTTCAAGAAGGCTTTCCGTTAGTCACCACAAAAAAATGTCACTTACGTTCAATTATTCATGAGTTACTTTGGTTCTTGAATGGTGAGACAAATATCCAATATTTAAAAGATAATGGCGTAAGTATTTGGGATGGTTGGGCAACGGAAGAAGGCGAGCTTGGCCCTGTGTATGGTGCTCAATGGCGTTCGTGGACTGGCCCAAATGGCGAAGTAGTTGACCAGATTAAAGAGCTAATAGATCAAATTAAAACAAACCCAGATTCACGTCGTTTGATAGTAAGTGCTTGGAACCCTGCGTTATTGCCTGATACTCAGTACTCACCAAGTGAAAATGCGGCTATGGGTAAACAAGCGCTGCCGCCATGTCATACATTGTTCCAATTTTATGTTTTAGACGGCAAGCTATCGTGTCAGCTTTATCAACGCAGCGCTGATATTTTCTTAGGTGTGCCATTTAACATCGCAAGCTATGCGCTGTTAACCATGATGATTGCTCAGGTGTGTGATCTAGAAGTTGGTGACTTTATCCATACTTTCGGTGATGCACACTTATATCTTAATCATTTAGAGCAGGTTGATGAGCAATTAAGCCGTACGCCTTTCCCTAAACCGACAATGAAAATTAACCCAGAAGTGAAAGACATTTTTGGCTTCAAGTTTGATGACTTCGAGTTAGTTGATTACCAAGCGCACCCGCATATCAAAGCGCCAGTTTCTATTTAAAATAATAAAGCTAGGGTTACAATACCCTAGCTTTATTATTTAAACCATTGAAAGTACCTCAAAGTAAAGTCTACAAAACTTCTTAATTATCTATTTCAAAGAAACATACCCCTTAGAATTTAAAACGCTTATTTTTAATAAATGACAATAATGATTTTGTTTAATTAATCTGTATTTTTTATTTGTTAAAAATTACGAAATAATTTTTTTATTTATCTTAAATGTCTAATTTTTATTTTTAAAGCTCATCTTGTGAATATTTCATATTGTTTTAAAGTGTATTAATTTCAAAGGTTTACTTTTTTATTTTAGGCTTTATAACTATTATTTAAGATTTTATTTAAATGCTAGTTTGACGTTTTTGTTACACCATTCTACCTTTTGATTATTCAAGAAAAAGATTTTTATAATGTTACTTTATTCTTGGCTTTATAGTTATTTATGACTTTTGAGGAAAGTAGTTATTTTTTAAAAATGGATTTTCTTTGCTCGTTAAATTTTAGCGAGTCTAGGAGAAGGGAGGCTAGTTTTAGTCAGCTTGGAGTGAAACTAAAACTAGCCAAATTAAACGCTATTAAATAAGGATAGCACTTAACTGTTCCGAGACTGTCAGAAATCTCGGGTATACGGAGTATATACTATGCGTGAATTAAATATGAAAGAAGTTGAACAAGTAAGCGGTGGAGATGCACTAAAAGGTTTTAACTGGGGAGCTGCTTTAGGGACTGTTGGAGGCGCAGCGCTAACTGGGTCATCAATTGGGGCCAGCCGAGGAGGGTTTATTGGGGGAGCTTTGGGTTTTTCTTTTGGTGTAGGCTGGGGGATTGGTTCGGCAATATATACACACATAATTAGGTAAATTTAGAAGTGGGCTGCTTTAATAAGCAGTCCACTCGTAGGAGTTTGTAATATGAAACAAAAAACACTTGTTAGGATCGCTTGCTTTACTTCATTTTTAAATCTTTTTTTAGGGTTTTATCTATATTCAGCTAATTTTAAGCTATCAATAGTACTGTTCTCAGGGAGTATATTTTCTTTATTTCTAATGGATAATCCAAAGTTGTTATTATGTAAGAGTATAAAAGAGATTGATGAGCTTATTATTCATGCTAAGAGTAAAATGTATTTATTTTTACCTATCTCTATTTGTGTGTTAATGTTTTTATTTGAATTATACTCTTTGATAAATTGATTTTTATTGGTGTTTAAATGCTATTACCAGGGGCTTGGGGTTTTATATGAAAATACATTGTCCGAAATGTAACGCTGAAATGAGCCAAAAGAAAATCGATAAGTTAAAGAAACAAGAAGTTATTCTATGTAGAGGTTGTTCTACTTACCTAAGAATACATAGGAAGAGCATACCTTTTATTATGTCAATAATTGGTGGTGTAGTCGGTGTTTACGGTGCCAGTAGAGGGTTTGAAGCAGTAGAACTTACCGTATTTATGTCTATATTTTCATTGTTTTTTTATTTTATATTTACCCGTTTTATTGGGGTTTATTACAAGTTGGAAGAAGTTGATAGTAATGATGCTTGACTTTTTAGGGGGTTGTAAATGTCTGCTGATATGATGAGTTTTAAGAGTGGAGAACTATACTGTTTATTCTTTTTTATTTGCTTTAGTGGTTTTGGTTTTAATTATTTCGATAAAAAACAAAAAAGTTAAATTTATAGTTGCATTACCATTTATGTTGGTTGGCGCAGTGAGTATTTTTGATCGAGTAACTAATTACTTTAGTTAATCAAAGAATAAGTGAAATTTAGTGTGCCATACCCCAGTTTAGGTTGGCACATTTTCATTTCTATCTTAATATGACTTAGCAGTTGAAGTTATATTCTGCTTAACACGATCTCTAGAATCAGACGCTTTGTCATTGTAAAATATCAAGGGATTTAATTTTTTGTCTGATCTTAAGAGGTTTTATGCTGAAACACATTGCGTTACTTGTTATTTTTTGTGTTTTAGTTGCTTGTACAAGCCCTCAGAGCTCATCTGTTTCAATAACTCAATCAAATAAAAAGACTGCTGATGATGCCTTTTTAATAGAGCTTCAGAACAACAAAGAAGAACTAAAGCGTTTGGTTTCTATGGAACAAGATCTTAAAGTTTTGATTGCTGCGTTATCTGAACAAAGTGATTTACAAAACCTTCCGGCTTCTTTGCGTATTAAACCAAAAATTGAACAACACAAGATAGATAAAAGTCTTCATTTGAAAACTTCTCAAACAAAAGAAGCGCATGGGTTCAAGCTAAGCTTACAGCCTGTATTCAGTGAAAGCAGTGCCCAGGCTCAACTTACCAAGGTTTATGCACGCTTACCTAAATTAGATACTTTTTTATCAAGTGCAATATTAGAACAGACTCATCGATTACAAAGTAGATTTGTGCCGTCATTAAAGATTGTAAAAAATAGAGATGATGCAAATAAGCTATGTGCCCTTATTAATAACATCGGCGTATTGTGCACAGTTGAAGAAAGTAGATAATAAACAAAAGTATTAGCTTTGAATAAAGGTACATTTTTAAAACTATTGATGTGTCTCAAACAATTACCTTGATTCTATATGATGGTTAAGAATTATTTGGGATAATAAAATATCAAATGATTTAAAGTTGATGTCTTGAAGGCGCTCGCATTTTTATTAAGGACACTGTTATGACAAAAAATCTACTTACTTTATCTCTAGGGATAGCCTTATCTACTTTTACCATATCTTCTTTGGCGAGTTCGCAAACTCAAAATGTTGAAGCAAAAATAACTGTTAAAAATACATTTAAGCTTGAAGTAAAGCAGTCGTTTGATTTTGGTACGGTGAGAGCAGTGTCAAAGGCAGCTTCTAAGGCTGCGTTGAGTATACCTGCAAACCCGAATTTACAATTAACGACAACTGCTGCCGGCGGTTCTGATCCGGCAATTATGGATATTTTAGATTCAACGTCTGCACAACCTGCTCAGCTTTCTATTGCAGAGGCAACAAAATACACGCCTTTAACGATTGAGCTTCCGGATGTGGGTACTACCCCCGCAGAACTTGCTGCACAAAATGGCCCGAGTACAACTCCAGTATTTAAGATCACCGCATTTACGCTTTATGCCACAGTGGGGCAAAACGCCAACCAAAATATCGCAATAACAGCGAACCAAGGCACAATCACCACAGATGGTTCTGGAAATGCAGAATTTAATCTGGGCGCTACTCTGACGACGGATGATATCGATGGTGAATATATAGATGATGAATATACAGGTAGCGTAAGCGTTACAGTAAGTTATTAAACTAGGTTCAGTCATTGATTAGAAGTATATTAGTACTTTTTTTAGTGAGCACTTCAGTATTCGCTGATGTGCTTGAACCTCTTGATTTTGGCACTGTAGTTGTCGCAAGTAATGACAGAGTGAGTACCCTTAAACTACCAACCAATAGTGCTATGTCATCAACCAATGACATACATATTATGGAAAGGGGGCATCCTGCAAGACTTGTCTTCGAGGCATTACCAGCTAACACTTTAATTAGTTTTAGTAGCTCAAATATGAATTATGAGTTAAAGGGGAGTGTGGCATCATTTTCTATTAACCAACTACTATTCAAGCCTACGGTTCAGACTAACGCATATGGTGAGATTGAGCTGGTTATCGGCGCAATTTTACAAACCTCCGGGGACGGAGCTGTATATAATGATGGAGAGTATCAAGGCTCTGTCAGTATTGAACTCTCATACTAATTTTCTCGATTTTAAGGCTACCACCTTGTTTAGATACCTTTCTGCTTTATTTATATTTTTAGCATGCCTTTCATCTTCGTTTGCTGCGAGTGCAAATATTTTGATTTCACCCACGAGAGTTGCTTTTGAAGAAAGACAAAGAGCAGAGCGATTAATTGTGGTGAATAACTCAGATAAAGTGCAGAGCTACCGATTATCTTGGCAAGAAAGAGCCGCATTGTCTGAGGGGGGTTATAGAGACCTAGAAGGTATCCATGATAAATCTTTAAGTTCAATGGTAAGAATGAGCCCAAGCCAAATACGCTTAGCACCAGGTCAAAAACAAATCATTAAACTGTCAGTGCGACGTACTAAAACACTCGCGCCGGGAGAATATCGCTCTCACTTATTATTGAGTGCCTTACCTCTTGAGCAGACATCTTCGGGTGGAAAAGGCATTAATATAGACATACAAGTAAACTATTCATTGCCAATCATTTTACGAGTCGAAAGAGAAACACCTGTTGTTTCATTGACAGGGCTTGACCTGAAGCGAGCAGAAGAAAACGATACACTTAAAATTTCAATGGCAAAGCAAGGTAAATTTAGCAGTTTTGGAAGGGTTGAGGCTTTTTTTACACCTAGCGGAAAAGCTGAAAAACAGCGAATTGGAATCATTGAAAATTACAGTATCCATTCAGAGCTCGAACGCGCTTTATTACCAATGACGCTCCTTAATGGATATCGTTTATCTGGTACTGGCAAGCTTACGCTGAAGTATTCTGGACAAAAAGAATATCAGGGAGAGGTTTTTTTCGAACAGCAAATAGATATTAACTAATCATCATCTCTTTCGTGCGCTTTTATTTGCATTATCTCAGTGTATTGTTATTGGCTTCTTCTGTTTTATCAGTTGAGGCCTCGACTGATGTGCGTGCAGTGATCAGGGTACTGAACTCCATCCAAAATACATTATCGGATACTAAAAACCCCAAACCTAACAAACAAATAGACGCCCAATCAGGAGAGCATATCCCTGTCGGTGAAGTGCTGTTTTTATCAGCAAATTTAAACCAAAACTATATTGGCGAGCTAACGGCGATTAAAAACCCGCATGCGTATTATGTTGAGCTTGAGAGCTTTATAGATTTATTTTCTCTGCCAATATCTTATACAAACAATAAAGCTGAAGGCTGGTTTAAAGATCCTGATAATCGGTTTTTACTTGACGCTGAATCATCTCAGTTAGTGTTTAATAGTGAAAAGCAACAGCTTGGGCAGACCGCACTGTTGTTTGAGGGGGGGTCACTTTATGTTGATATTCGCCATTTGCAAACATGGTTTGATTTTGAATTAAGCACAGACTATGTTCAGCAGTCTTTAACAATCCAAGGTAAAGGCTATTTTCCTGTTGAACAAGCACTAGCTAGACAAGCTCAGCAAATTAACACTACGTCTTCGCAAGGTGGTGCTTTATTTCCAGAGATTGTTAGCAGTTACCAAGCCTTATCAACTCCTTTATTCGATTTAAATACACGTTATCGATATTCTGATAATGATCACTTATTAAGCTATGCACTGACAGGTTCAAACGAATTAGCTTATTTACGGTCGGAATACTTCCTATCTGGGGAAAGTGGCGATCTACTTCAAGACTCAAGGCTTACCTTTAGTCGTCAATCTCCACAAGGTGCACTTTTTGGCTTGAATGCCAGTGAAATTAAGTTTGGTGATATTCAACCTATTTTATTTGGCGAGCGCGCAATTGGTAGTTTATCGCAAGGGGTGAGCTTAACGAATGCTCCGCTGCTAGCTAAAACGAGCTCAGGGCGTGTGTCAATTAATGGAGTTGCAGACGATGGCTGGGACATAGAGCTGTATCAGAATGGCATCTTGATAGATCAAAAACTCGATATTCAAGCTGGGGTATTTTTTTTCGACAATATTGAACTCCTGTTCGGTGAAAATATTTTTGACGTCGTTAAGTATGGGACCGAAGGCCAAGTTGAAAAATACACTGAGCGCTATTTCAGTGAGGGTGTAGAAGAGGTAGGGCAAAGCACCTATGCTATTTCAATCAATAGAGATGGCAAGCGTGTTTTAAGTGATACACAAAATGGTTTTGATGTTGGTGAAGTCAGGCTCTCAGGTCGTTTCGAACATATTTTCTCTCATCAATTAAGTGCCTATGTCGGGGCTTCAAAATTTACCGAAGAGGCAAAAGCAACTCAGGAATTTGCGTCAGGGTTAAGTTATAAACCTAATGGAAAGATGTTGTTCAATTTGTCACATCAAGGTCGTAACTCTGAAAATTATTTGAGTGAAGCCACAGCTAGGTTGTTAGTATCAGAGCAACGCCTTAGATTCGCATTAAGCAGAGAACGTTTTTCTGAGGTCGCTGTGAATACGCTTAAGGCGACCCTTGCTGGTGATATTTATAAAAAACAGCGCACACGATTAAACTATTTAACTAGTCTTGAAGTGACAAATACGAATGGAATACGCGCATCTCGGTTGAGTCATGATCTTAACTATCGCTTTTCAAAATACGCTTTGGGCAATCAATTTGACTGGTATTGGCAAGGTACAGATGAGTATGGCTCTGGGAGCTTAAACTTTAAAGCTAATTTAAGGAGGTCATATGTCAGGTTTAACCTTGGTTATTATATTTACCCAGAGCTGAAAGTAAGTGATTACTCAGCTGATTTTATCCGCAGCTTTAATAATACCTTAAGAGGGCAACTCAGGTTTAAGCGTGCCCTTGATTCGGGCCTCGAAAGTACCGAACTTGGGCTTAACTTCTCTTTTGATGATTTTATTTTAAACACGTCAGCGCAATACGACAGTGATGACGATTGGCAACTACAACTTTCAACTAGGTTTAGCTTTGGTTATAACCAAATGAATGAACAGTTTTTTGGTTCTAAGCAAAGACTCTCAAATAAAGGCACCATTATTGTAAGAGTCTTCTTCGATGAAAATGACAATGGCATTTTTGATAGTACAGAAGCGCCTTTAGAAAATGTTACTGTAAGAGCCATACAGTCGTATCGAAAAGCAAAAACAGATGAGCGAGGCGTGGCTGTTTTAGCTGGTGTTATGGCAAATCGTCGCACTGATATTGAAGTCGTCGAAACCAGTTTTTCAGATCCTTTCATGTTGCCAGCTGATGAAGGTTACTCTCTTACACCAAGGGCTGGGGCAATGGAGTCATTAGATATTCCAGTCGTTTATTCCGGTGAAATTGAAGGTGTTTTATATCATGAGAATGGCAAACCGATTGTACACACTAAGCTTCAATTAAAAGATAAGCATAAAACAGTCGTGGCTGAAACGATATCTGAGTTTGATGGCTATTACTTGTTTACAGATCTTAGGCCAGGAGAGTACGACATCTTTGTTGATGAACATAAGTTAGACACAAAGCAGCTAGGGTATAACACGCAAGCAAAAGTGACATTGTCACCTCGTGGTGATGTTCTTTCTGACGTTAATATTCAGCTCAAAAATTTACAGCGCTATTCAGGTTATGTTGCAGTCGTTGGTCAGTTCAATAATTTAGATATTTTGAAGGCGTACTGGCAGCTTGTGAAAAATAAATGGCGCAACATTCTGGGTGTTTCGCCGTTCTTTATAAAACAAAACGATGGTGCATGGCTGTTGTCTGTTTCATATGATTCTGACGATAAAGATAAAATCACCGCACTGTGCGTTGATGCAGTAAGTAAAGGGTTACCTTGTGAGGTTAAATATGTTCAGTTCACACAATAATAAATCACAAATAAAGGCATGCTTCTTACTTTTAGTGTGTGTAATTACGCTTAATGGCTGTGCTTCAATGTCCAAAGAGCAGCAAGCAAGCTCAAACGGTCAAACAGTCACTTTAACTCAGCAGGAGTATTTGCAACTAAAAGAAATGGCTCGACAATGGAAAGAAAACAAGGCTGGCATAGACCGCTTACTCGCCTATGAGCAAACTTTGGGTGTGTTAGTGCGTGATTTAAATCGCCTTGTTGCAAATAATGATAAAGCAAACATCACTTTGGCCGATAATAACCCACACAAGCAAGGTAAAAGTGAAGAGTCTGCGGATAAGCCAAACAGCACACTTATTTCGCAAGTGCCACTTAAAGACAAAAAAGAAGAGGTCGTTATTTCTCTCTTTAAGGCAGATAAACCGGTTCAAGAACATGCATTGGCTTCCGCTCAGCCTGCTTTGGATACAGTTGAGACTCAGGAACCGAGCAGTAACTTATCAACTGCAAAATATTCAGTGCAGGTTGCATCGGTAAAAAGCAGACAAAAAGCAAAACAAGTGTATAAAACATTGAGAGTAAAGCTAGCGAATTCTGACCAAGAAATACAAGAAGTGAGACTTGAGCCTAAACAAATTGGTCAGCAACAATTTTATCGACTCAAATTTGGTGCGTTTGCAACAAAAGAACAAGCGCAAGCAGTATGTTCGCAATGGCAAAAATATCAAGTGAGTTGTTTTGTTTCACAGTTTGGCGGCCTTAATCAACGAGACTGGCTGTAGTTTGTTGTGGCGTGATTCTTGCTTTTACAAAGAAAAGAGTTATGCGGAGTTGTCATGCGCCTGTGTATATTAGCCCTGATCACGTTATTAAGCGGCTGCCAGTTATTAAATGAGATTAAAAGAGAAGAAGAACTTGCTAACCCCAAAGGAGTAGAGGGGTCTTTACCTATGGAGGTAAAGGGCATGTCTAGTTTCTCACTCCATCAATACACCAGTAACTTAGCTTCGCAGTTATATCGAGGTGAGGCAGGCAGACTGAGAAATGCCAGCATTGCCGTAATGAGTTTCACTATGGCAACTGAGCTGGGGCAAAAAACTGCCGTTCAGCAAAGTAGTGGTCTGAGTCAGCAAATTCAAGAAAGTCTGATAACTCAAATGACGCAATTGGGTTACAGCATGGTTGAGCATAGACTGAGTAATTCAATCACAGTCAGTGAACATCATGAAGATATGCTGACTCGAGATCTCAATAGCCTTCGATCTCGTCAAAACATTGACTACGTGATCCTTGGCACGATCACACGACAAGAGCATGCAAATATGATTAATGCACGATTGGTTAACGTGCTTAACGGGCAAGTGATATCAGCAGCTTTTACCGAGGTGCCGATTAATGTCATGTGGACAGACGAAAAAGTACAAATGCGCAACGACAAACTATACCGAGCAGAGTATTAATTAGGAGCAGAACATGAAAGCACTGTTAACATCATTATTAGCATTATCTGTTGTGGGCTGCGCTGCAATGCAAGAGAGTTATGAAAGTAATGCGCAAACTATCCATTCGAGTAAAGTTACGCGCAGTATTCAGTCACCTCTCAATACCAATCAGTTTTTCCAAGCAGAAGCACCGGATCAAAAGCAAATGTTTGGCGCTCACAATGGCCCTAAGAAAAATATTAACCATTATGTTCGCGGAATGATGCAAGACTTAGCGTCGAACTTAAAATACGTAAATCAAAATACGCCGTTGGCTGTTGCCAGTTTTGTATTTTTGGATGATAAGTACGACGAGGGTACGCTACTGGGTAACCAGATCTCAGAAAGCTTTATGCATGAACTTTATCAATACGGCATTCCTGTTATCGACTTCAAAACTACGGGCTACATGCGCGTAACGCCAAAAGGTGATTTCGTGTTCAGTCGTGATTATCTAGAGCTAGATGAAGAGCAAAACTTCCAGTATGTGATGGCAGGCACTCTAGTCAATCATAAAGGGGGTGTATTAGTTAACGTCCGTGTGGTTGGTTTGCAAAGTAAAGCTGTTGTGGGTTCAGCGCAAGGTTTAATACCTCAAACCGTATTAGATGCACTAGGTAGTAGCGAGCGCACTGACGGTATTATGCTGAAATCGAGCGCGCGATAGGGGGCCTTTATGAAATCTTTGACTTTGCTTTCAGTGCCAATTGCATCATTTATGCTATCTGGCTGTAGTTTATTAATGGGTCAGCCAACAATGAGCCAATCAGTGGTTGTGATGAACGAGCAGTCAATGGCCATTGATGAGATGACTGCTCAAATGCAGCCTGAGCCAGAACTCGAAGAAATGCAGCAAACCAAGCCCGACTATGTACCAATGAACCACTTTGTAAAACTTGACAATTATGTGGAGCAGATGGCCATTGAGTTATCTGATTTACTGAGTGAAACACAGAATATGTCGACAGAACTCGCTGTGGCTTCATTTGTACGTTTAGATGGGTCATTGCAAACCAGTGATCAGTTAGGTAATCAACTTGCTGAAACATTTATGCACCAACTTCACCGTTTTGGTTATCAAGTTGTCGATACTAAACTAATGGATAGCGGACATATTTCTCGTATGGGTGATTATGTGTTTAGCCGAAAGTCTAAAGCAAGGTTTAACTCTGATGATGCAGAATACGTTCTATCAGGCACTATGCTTTATCGTGAGAAAGGAGTGCTAGTGAATGCGCGTGTTATGTCGCTTGAAAGTAAGAAAGTCATCGCGACATCGAGTAAAATGATCCCTTGGTATGTGCTAAGGTCTGAAAACATTTTAGTGTCTTCGCGATAATTTAAATCGCATTTTTGTCGCTTATATTCAATTTAGCAAGTTCTCTAGGCTTGTATCTGAGCGATTAGCTATATATGATAAATATCAATGGCTTGGCCTCTTAGTTAAATGGATATAACGACCCCCTCCTAAGGGGTAGTTACAGGTTCGATTCCTGTAGAGGCTGCCAGTATACTTCTTTTATTCTACCCTTATCTTTATCCCTAAATATGCTACAGTCATGCACTTCAAAAAGGAGTACCGTGTGATTGAAGTAAAAAACCTTACCAAGAGCTTTGCAAATAAAATCGTTTTTCAAAGTTACTCAAGCGCTTTTAATGCAAATAAGCTGTGTATTGAAGCCGAAAATGGCTTGGGGAAAACAACGTTATTTACCATTATTGCTGGCCTCGACCCACATTACAGTGGAGACATTTTATTAGATGGCGAAAAGGTTACGCAATTACAGAATCAGGTTGCTATAGCCTCAGATAAAATCCCTTTTCCTACCTTTTTAACAGCGAAACAAATATTAACGCTCACACAATCTAGTTGGCAATGTGAATGGCCAGATACGCTTTGTGAGATGTTACACTTCAATCAGTTTCTCGATACTAAAGTGGGTGAGCTGTCATCGGGTAATCAAAAGAAACTGCAATTAATTAATGCCATGATGCGTCACTGTGATTATTTAATTTTAGATGAGCCGAGCGCAGCGCTTGATGCCGATAGTGTAAAAGCGTTACTTGCATGGATTGAGCAGTATCAAGGGCAATTAATAATTAGTTGTCATGAGCCAGAACCTTTCGTTGAAATAGGCTTTGATAAACAGCCCTTATTTGCAGAGTAAGCGGTATGAAGCATTACTTTTCATACCGTCATCAGGCGTTTAGTCTTGCCATAAATGAGTTATTTAAACAGCTTCAACAGTTTGTGCTTATGCTCATGACAATGTTTTATATTTTTTTACCAGGACTTATTGCGGGCTTATTTTTTGGCTTAGGTAAAATTGTACAAAGCAGCAGTGAAGTGGTCAGTATGCAAGTCGGTTTGGCATACTTAATTTTTCAGTCCTTATTACTCACGGTGTTAAAACCTGCGATTTTAGACCTAAAACATCGCACTTTTCATACCACATTACTTAAAAATAAGTTTCCGCAAATACTCAGTGATATTTCAGCTTTAATGATGTGCCATCTGTTGTTTGGCTTGAGTGTGTTCTTAATGATATCAATGGGAGCAGACAAGCTAAGTCGTGCACCACATTATATTGCATTTGCCTTTACACAGCTTAGTTTTGCCCTTGTATTAATGTATCGACCTGCGGCCGTTATTTGGGCAAGTACTTTGGCATTTATTGGCTTATTCTTTTTTGAATCAACCTTGATGTTTTTTTTAGCACTTAATGCATTGCTATTCTTCTCGCTTTATTTACCAAAACGGCTTAATTGTTCTTATCAGATAACGATTACGCCTTGGACATTTTGGCTGAGCTATTTTAAAGACAACATTTGGTCACTTACTTGGCGCTTTACTATGAGCGGCCTAGTGTTTTGGGCGGTCTTAATAATAGTGACCGAGCGTTCTGATCTTGTGCATTGGTATGCATTAGGTGGTGCATTAATAAACCAGCTATGGTGGTCAAGTTTATTTATAGAAACGAACCAGCATGTTCGAAAACATCAGCTATTTTGGAGAAGTTTAAATCAGTTCTCGCAAATAAAACGATCTCAGTATGTGTATTTGATTGCGTTATCGAGCATCTTTAATTTGCCAATGCTTTGCCTTTTTTCATCGCATGTGAGTATGTGGGTGAGCTTATTGATCACGCCGCTTGTGCTGGTTTTTTGTAAGAATAGACCGCAATTTATGGCTGTGGTCTGGGCTTCATTGGCAATAAGTTTCATCATGCTAATGGTCATTTTTTAGTATGAATTAATACAATTGAACTGAAGGCCCGAAAGGGCCTTTATTGTTTTTAAATAATAATAATTCTTAAAACGGGTTTTAGCAGCGTAAGAAATAGTGTATTTTAGATATGTTATATTATATCAATTTAAATCTATTCTTACTTGAGGCACTGATGTTTAAGTTATCTCCCGTAATGTTGCTACTCTCAGCAGCACTTCCTTTTTCTGCAATTGCAAACCAAGTTTCAGGCACTGTTTTAGATAAAAATAATAAACCAGTTGCTAATGCTAAAGTCTCTATTATGGGCAGCCTGCAAACTGTTGAAACCAATTCAAAAGGCGAGTTTGTTATATCAGGCATTAAGCCTGGAAAAGTCGAGTTACATGCAGCTGCTTCTGGTTTTGCACATTTTAACTCGAGCTACGATTTAACTGAGTCAGGCTTAAAAGATGTAAAAGTATCTTTAACGCCTTCAGCCATTGAAGTTATTGATGTGGTTGCAAGTCCATTTCATGCGTCAAATATGGAATCAGCAACACCTGTGAGTGTTCTATCAGGCGATGCGCTGCGTAATCAACAGTCAGCAACTTTAGGTGACAGTTTAGCTAAAGAGGTGGGTGTACATACTAATTTTCATGCTGGCGTGGCAAGTACTCCAATTATACGCGGTTTAAGTGGTCCTCGCGTTTTGATTACCCAAAATGGCTTAGATGTAAGTGATGCTTCTCGTGTTGGGCCTGATCACTCAGTGTCATCAGAAGCATCAACGGCTGAGCAAATTGAAGTACTTCGAGGTCCTGCAACCTTGTTTTACGGTAGTGGCGCAATTGGTGGAGTTGTTAACGTTGTTGATAAGCGCGTCCCAAGAGAAATCGAGCAATCTGGAGAATGGCTAATAGAGCATGACTCAGTAGATAACCAGAAATTGGCATCAGTAAATATTAATACTGGCAGCGATAATATCGCAGTGCACTTTGATGGTTTTTATAGAGAATCTGATGACTACAAAGTACCAGTAACAGATGATCATGGTAGTGATAAGATTGCCAACAGCGGTGAAGAATCTAAGGGCGCAACAGCAGGTGCAAGTTATATCTTAGGTAATGGCTATGTGGGCGTATCTGTAGGTAAATTAGAACGTGAATATGGCATTCCAGGTCACAGCCATGGTGATGAAGAAGTGCCTGTTTTTGCTGAACTTGAGCAAGACCGCATTCAGTTATTAAGTGAGCTGCGATTCACTGATAGTCTTATTGATAGCTTACACACACGTGTTGCTTACACTGATTATGAGCATGCTGAGATAGAGCATGGAGTAGTGGGGACTATTTTCGCAAACGAAACTCTTGAAGCAAAGTTTGATGCACTCCATCGTGACATGAATGGCTGGCGAGGTGGTTTTAGTCTTCATTATAAACGCAGTGATTTCTCAGCACAGGGTGCTGAAGCATTTACACCGCCATCAGAAACTGAAACTTTGGCATTTGCTTGGATGGAAGAGCGTCACTTTGACGATGTTTTATTACAGTTAGGTGCACGAGTTGAGCGTGTAACTATTGATGCACCAAAAGTCATGTTGCCTGAAGTTGAGCTTCATGTGCATGATGACCACGACCACGACCACGACCATGACCATGACCACGGCGCGGAAGGTCGCGTATTCGCAGTCGACCAAGAGTTCAACCCAGTTAGCCTTTCAGCTGGCTTAGTGTGGGACTTTACACCGGGCTATAACTTAGGCGTGTCTGTTTCTCGCTCTCAACGTGCCCCTTCAGCCGCTGAGCTGTTCTCATTTGGGCCTCACATTGGCACACGCACCTTTGAAGTGGGTGCAATGTTTGATTTGCACGAAACAGAAAATGTGCACTTTGATTTTGATACTAAGCAGGATGTGGAACTAGAAACGGCGAACAACATTGATCTTACTTTTAGAAAGCTTGAAGGAGATTTTGGTGTTGTAGTCAATATGTTTTATAACCAAGTTGATAACTATTATTACCAGACACCAACAGAAGTGTTTGCGCCAAGTGGTCATGAGCATCATGATCATGGTGAACACGACCATGATAGCCACGACCACGGCGATCATGAAGGTCATGATGAGCATTCTGATGAATTACCTGTGTATGTGTTTAAAACAGATGATGTCACCCTATATGGCTTCGAAGCACAGTTTGCTTGGCAAGTAACGAGCGAAGTAAAGACAGAGTTCTTTACTGATTATGTGAATGCGAGTTTAGACAAAGGCGGTGATTTACCTATGATCCCTCCACTGCGTTTTGGTACCAAATTTAACTATCAGACCGGCCAATTCAGTGCAAATCTGGACGTTATTCGCTATCAAAAGCAAGACAAGATTGCCTACCTTGAAACAGCAACAGATGGTTACACTATGGTTGATGCGTCTATTGCCTATCATTTACTAGTTGGCGATCACGAAGTTACTTTCTACGCAAAAGGTCACAATCTGACAGACACAGAAGCGAGAGTACATAGCTCGTTCTTGAAAGAGTTAGCCCCTCGACCTGGCAGAAGTATCGCGCTTGGTATTAGAGGCGTCTTTTAAGCAGACTATCGACGGCGATACCCAGTGCAAACTCAGTCGCTAGGTATCGTTTTTAGAAAATAGAATAAGGCATTATAAAAATGAGAGACTTAACCAGTAAGTTAGACAAGTTTGCGATCAGCTTTTCAGCTCTGTGTGTGCTGCATTGCTTACTATTACCTCTAATTACGGCACTTTTACCAGCTGTTGGCGCAATGTTTTTCAGTGATGAGTCATTTCATAGATGGTTACTAGTGGGGGTTTTACTGACTAGCTTAGGCGGGCTGACTTTAGGGTGTAAAAAGCATAAGCAGTGGCAGTTATTTGGTTACGGCTCTTTTGGTATTGCTGTACTTCTATTTGCTGCTTTTTTTGCACACGATTTAATGCCGGCAGAAGGCGAGAAGTTGTTAACTATTTTTGGCAGCTTAATAGTCGCTTTTAGTCATTATAAAAACTTTAATGCGTGCCAAACTGGTAAGTGTCATTAATACTAGTTTTATTAAATAACTAGCTACTCTAGCGAGCTAAGAATTACATAAAAAACGCCAGCATTAGCTGGCGTTTTCATTTGAGTATCAAACTTATGCTGCGCTTGAGTTCGTTTCAGTTACGCGAGCTTTGCCTGCAAGTAAATCAGTAGGGTCAAAGTCATCAACGTTAATAACGTCAAGACGTTTCGCTTCAACAGCAGCAAGCTTGTCAGCTTCACCTTTAGAGATTATGCCGGCGTCTAGTGCATCTGCAGCCACTTTATCTAACTGCATGAATGGGATTTTCTGACCTTTTGCACGGCAAATCTTATCGAACAACGGCTCAATATCTAAGATATCCTTAAGCGTTTGCTCTTGTTTACCAAGTAGATTTAGCGGCTCATCAGTTGTGTAGATGTGAGCAGCTAAACGGCTACGTGCGTTATTCGGCGTTTGCAGTAAACGCGCTACTTTTTGCTCTAGCTTATCGGTAGGCTTGCGAACAGGGCGACCGAATGGGAATAGCATTAGTTTAAGCGCAAAACGCAGTGGTGCAAATGGCATATTGTTGATCAGATCTGCTAATGCACGTTGACATAGGTATAGGTGTTCTTGACAGCTCCACTGTACAAACGGAAGGTCTTCGATTTGACGGCCTTCATCGTTGTAGCGTTTTAGTGTTGCAGATACTAGGTATAAATAACTTAGTAAGTCACCTAAACGAGCAGAGATACGCTCTTTACGTTTTAATGAGCCACCAAATACTGCCATACAGATATCAGACATAAAGGCTAAAGCTGCACTGAAGCGTGCTGCGTTACGGTAGTAATCAGCTGTTTCGTCATTGAAAGGTACTTTCGTAAAACGAGCACCAGTTAATGCAAGCCACTTAGTTCGCACAAGGTTCGAAATAGTGAAACCAATATGGCCCATTAGCGACTTATCAAAGCTGTTAAGCGCTTCGCGTTTGTCTTCCATTGATACCGCATTTAGCTCAGCAAGTACGAATGGGTGACAGCGAATAGCACCTTGACCATAAATGATCATATTACGAGTAAGAATATTTGCACCTTCAACGGTAATCGCAATTGGGGCGCCTTGGTAGCCACGGCCTAAATAGTTGTTAGGGCCTAAACAGATACCTTTACCACCATGGATGTCCATCGCATGCTTGGTAGAGTCGCGCATCTGCTCAGTTAAATGGTATTTAAGAATAGCTGAAACAACAGATGGCTTTTCACCTAAGTCGACAGCACCTGTCGACATTGTCACTGCTGCATCAGTGCTATAAGCATAACCACCTAATTTAGCCAATGCTTCTTCGATACCTTCCATTTTACCGATTGGTAATTTGAACTGGCGACGAATACGGCTGTATGCACCACTTGCAAGCGCCAACGACTTGATGCCACCTGTAGAGTTTGAAGGCAGTGTGATAACACGACCCACAGATAAACACTCAACCAGCATGCGCCAACCTTGACCAGCCATTTTTGCGCCACCAATGATGTAATCGATAGGCACGAAGATATCTTCACCTTGCGTTGGACCATTCTGGAATGGCACGTTAAGTGGGAAATGGCGTCGACCAATTTTAACACCTGGTGTGTTAGTTGGAATTAGCGCACAGGTAATACCTGGTTCTTTGTCATCACCTAATAAACCATCAGGGTCACGTAGTTTAAATGCTAGACCTAATACAGTCGCGACAGGGGCAAGCGTGATATAGCGCTTATTCCAAGTTAAACGAATACCTAACGTTTCTTCGCCGTTCCATTCGCCTTTACAAACCACACCGAAATCAGGAATTGAAGAGGCATCAGAACCCGCCTCAGGAGAAGTTAATGCGAAGCATGGAATTTCATCACCTTTGGCAAGGCGAGGAAGGTAATGGTCTTTTTGCTCTTGCGTACCATAATGCTGTAGTAACTCACCCGGACCTAACGAGTTTGGTACACCAACAATTGAAGATAGAAGAGTCGATTTACTGGTTAGCTTTTGTAGCACACAAGATTGCGCATAAGCTGAAAATTCAAGACCGCCATATTGCTTCTTGATAATCATCGCGAAGAATTTGTTGTCTTTTAAATATTGCCAAACGTCTTCTGGTAGATCTGTTAATTCGTGCGTTGCTTTCCAATCGTCAAGCATGGCACATACTTCTTCTACCGGACCGTCTAAGAAAGCTTGTTCTTCAGGTGTTAAACGCGGCTTAGGGTATTGGTGAAGCTTACGCCAGTCTGGGTTACCGCAGAATAAATCTGCTTCCCACCAAGTAGTACCCGCATCGATTGCAGACTTCTCGGTTTCTGACATAGTTGGAGTGACCTTTTTAAATGCTTTGAAAAGCGGGCCACTGATATACTGTTGACGAATGTTGCTTAGTGACAAAGGCAATACGATGGCTAAGAAAATAAGCCAAGATAAAGCACCAAATGCACCAGCAATAGTGCCGACTAGCAAGGTTGCCCCAGCTACCGCTACGCAGCTATGCCAACTAGCTCTGTGATAGCTAGCGACACTGAGTAGCGCGATTAAAATTAATACAAAAATCAGAGTCATATTGTTTTCCTTGTTATGGTGGTCTGACCACTAAGCTTTAGACTAGCTCTAACTGCTAATGATTGCAAGTCATCTGATGAGTTTGAAATTTGCACGGTTTAATGGTTTTGTCCAGTTATCTGGCCAATAAAACTGCCTAATCAAAGTCACTGAGTCGCAATTTATTGATACCGCGGTTACAATGCGCTTTTGCAGTTACCACGGAAAAAATAGATGAAAATTTTGGCAGATCAAAATATGCCTTTAGTTGAGGAGTATTTTGCTGATTTAGGCAGTGTAATGCGATTTGATGGGCGCAATGCCAAGCCTGAACAAATCGAAGACGTTGATATCTTACTGACTCGCTCGGTAACAAAAGTTAACGCAGAGCTATTACAGTATGCTAAAAAGCTAAAATTTGTGGGTACTGCAACCATAGGTATCGATCATATTGATACTGAATTACTTAACGACAAAGAAATAGCATTTAGTAGCGCACCTGGCTGTAATGCCATTGCTGTTGCAGAGTATGTGATAAGTGCACTTTATGCCTATGCACAAGAAACATCAACAAGCTTGCAAGGTAAAACGTTAGGTATTGTCGGGGTAGGCAACATTGGTCAGTGTTTACGTGAAAAACTGCAAGGCAGTGGTATCAACTTATTGTTGTGTGATCCAATCAAGTTTGAAAATGGTGAGCTTGAAGAGCATATTGAGTTAGACGACCTATTAGCGCAATCTGACATAGTGTCATTTCACGTGCCATTAGTTAGAACAGGTAAGCATAAAACCCTGCATTTAATTGATGCAGCGCGTATTGCAAAATTAAAAGAAAATATGTTGGTGATCAATGCATGCCGTGGCGAAGTCATCAACAACCAAGCATTACTTGAAGCTTTGCAAGCTGGAAAGCAGTTAGAACTGGTGTTAGATGTATGGGAAAACGAACCAAATATCTTAACTGACTTATTACCTTTTGTACGTTATAGCAGTGTGCACATCGCAGGACACACCCTTGAAGGCAAAGCTCGTGGTACGCAAATGCTTTATCAAAAGGTATGCGAGTTATTAGGCATCCCAGCAGAGAAACAGTTAAGTGACTTTTTACCAAAACCTGTGATCACAGAAGTCACATTACAAGATAATTTTACCCAAGGCGATTTAGGTCGACTTGTTCATCTGGTTTACGATCTTAGACGAGATGATGGCATTTTAAGAAAGTCACTGTCAGAGAAGGGTTTTGATCACCTTCGTAAGTCTTATCCAGTAAGACGAGAATTCAGCACAGTGACAGTAAAAAATAATGGTAGTCAGTTTGCGGAACAACTCGCAACACTTGGCTTTACAGTTTAAGAATAGGATGAGGTCAAATGTCTCAGAAATTTAATGTCGCCGTGCTTGGCGCAACAGGCCTTGTTGGTCGTCAAATCATTGAAACATTAGCAGAACGTAAGTTTCCAGTTGATCAGCTTTTCCCGCTTGCAAGCAGTAGAAGTGCGGGTGAAGAAATTGACTTTAATGGCGAAAAAGTAACAGTCTTGGATGTCGAAGAGTTTGATTTTTCGAACGCACACATTGGTTTATTTTCTGCAGGTGGCAGTGTATCAGAAAAATATGCACCCATTGCCGCAGAAGCGGGTTGTGTTGTGATCGACAATACCTCACATTTCAGATATGACTATGACGTTCCTCTGATTGTGCCTGAAGTTAACGCACATAACTTGGCAGACTTCAGAAATCGTAACATTATTGCTAATCCAAACTGTTCTACGATTCAAATGCTGGTGGCCCTTAAGCCTATTTACGATGCTTATGGAATCGACCGTATTAATGTTTCAACTTACCAAGCGGTTTCTGGTGCAGGTAAAGAAGCGGTTGATGAGCTGGCAAAGCAAACAGCTAACCTAATGAATGCACGCCCGATGGAAAACGACATTTTCCCTAAGCAAATCGCGTTTAACGTGATCCCACAAATCGATGCTTTCCAAGAAAATGGCTATACCAAAGAAGAAATGAAAATGGTGTGGGAGACGCAAAAGATCTTAGGTGACAGCTCGGTAATGGTGAACCCAACAGCAGTGCGTGTGCCAGTGTTCTTTGGTCATGCTGAAGCCATTCATTTAGAAACGCGTATGCCATATGACCTAGAGCAGGTTAAGCAGTTACTTAACGATGCCCCTGGTGTTGAACTCATTGAAGACGAAAACGATTACCCGACGCCAGTGTCAGACGCTAGTGGTAATGATACTGTGTATGTTGGTCGTTTACGCGCTGATATATCTCACCCTCATGGTTTAAACCTATGGGTGGTTTCTGATAACACTCGCAAGGGTGCAGCGACTAACAGCGTGCAAATTGCTGAAGAGTTAATAAATAACTATTTATAATTTGCAATGACAAAACCCTGCTTCGGCAGGGTTTTGCCGCTTTTTACAGTTGTCCGTTTAAAAACTAGCCAATATGTTGACTATAAACAATATTCTTTGTTCACATCTTCTCATACTTTAGTACGCTCTAAGCACTATTTATCAAAGCTTTGCCATAGATATTCCAATGTAACTGGTTTATAGTTTGCAGTTGGAATAGAGCTTGCAAAAGCCACCATTAGCAATATTTTAATGTTTAGCACGATGTTGGACATGATATCTAAAGGATCAACATGCGCGGTTTAGTGTTTATTTGTTTCTTTGCATTTGCATTGATAACCATACCAGCCTACACACAAGACGGTACCATTTTAAAGGGCCCTAAGAATGCCGATTATGGTCAAATGGGTCGCTCTATTGGCCCAATTAAGCCCTCGGATACTTTGTGGCGTATTGCGCAAAAAATAAGGCCTGATGACGGCTCTGTTACTGTTTATCAGGTCATGAGTGCCCTTTACCGTAAAAACCCCAATGCTTTTTTAGATCAAAACCTAAATCACATGCGCGATGGCGCATATCTTAAAATACCGACCATTGCAGAAATGCGTCGCGAAAACCCTGCGATAGCAAAACAGCGCTCTGATCAAGACGATGACTTGTGGGAGCTAAAAAAGAGCGGCATGCTCGACAACCAAACCATTGAAGAAGCGCAAAAAAAAGTTACTCAAGCGCGAAAAATCGATGTTGATAATGCACAACAGCAACTCACTTCGCAGCTTAAGTCATTACAAATGGAGCAAGATGCTAAGTTACAAGAGCTACAATCACAATTTAAGAACTCGGTTCGCAGTGTCGAAGAAATACTAGAAGAAAACAACAAGCTAAAAGGCCAGCTAACAAACATTTCTGAAGAGCTGCAAAATGTTCGCAATCAACTTGGGCAAGATTCTGAAATTCAGCAACAGCTTCAGTCTGTCATCGAACTTCAAAACGCCTTGATAGAGCGTCAAAGAGCTCAGCAACAAGAAGAACAAAGTGCTGATCTACTTTCAAACCCCGTGATGATTGGGGTGCTTGCAACTTTACCAGCCTTATTAGTCATTGGTGGTTTAGTGATGTTCTTACGTAAACGTAAGAATGCTAATAGCACGGATGATGAAGATGATTTCCTACCCCAGGCACCAGCTGCAGCAGGAGCCGCCGCAGCCGCAGCTGCAGCCGATCCACTCGATTTAGATGTACCGCCGTTAGATAGCAGCGTACCTGTTGAAGATAGTGTACAGCTAGACGATGATATTTTGCCTGAAGATGATGACATGATGTTTGATTCTTTAGAAGATGATAGCTTTGAAGCAGGTAATGATACGCTTGATCAAGATGAGCTAGATAGCTTGTTAGGAGATGATGTTGCTTTCGATGATGGCTCTGAAGGTGATGATCTAGATGACTTCTTACAGCAGAACTTCGATGCTGACGATTCGCTCGATGATATGGTTGACTTGGATAGTGGTAGTTCAAACAGCGACGATATTTTAAGCTCTGATGACCTTGATGATCTGTTTAATGAAACCGACGACTCATCTGATGATGAATTAGACGTTAGTGATGATGCTTTGGCTGCGCTTAGTGAAGAACTTGCTACTGAACAGCAAGAAGACGTAGATATAGATTCAATTTTAGATGAGGCTGCGACAGAAGAGCCTGAAAGTACTGACGACGACTTTGATTTAGATGATATTGACAGCTTAATTGATGAGGTTGCAGAACAGCCCCCAAAGGATGAAAGTTCTGAAGGAGCAGATGAAGACTTTGATCTGGATGATATCGATAACCTACTAGATGAAGTTGCACAAACTGATGAGCCTGCTGTTGAGATCAACGATGAAGACGATTTTGATATTGATAATATAGATGATCTTTTAGACGAAGTAGGCGGTACAGCTGAAGAGGTTACAGATACGACAGGCGATGAATCGCAACAGGTAGATGCTGACGACATTGATAGCTTACTTGATGATGTCGCTTCAGAAGACCTAGATACCGATGACATAGACGCGCTACTAGATGAAACTCAAGGGCAAGAAGAACCGGAGAGGAAGCAAGCAGAAGAAGCCGATGTTGATTTAGATGACATTGATTCTTTAATAGCAGAATCAAACCAAGATGATTTATCGATTAATGAAGATCCGCTAGAAGCTGATGACTTGGATCTCGATATAGATGAATTAATCGACGAGCCAGGCTTTGAAGAAGAATTAAGTGAAGAAACCGTTGCTGAAGTTCAAGAGACTGCAACACCTGAAACAACAGAGGAAGTTGTAACTTCAGAAGATGACATCGCACTTGAAGACTTAGATGACCTCCTTGAAGATGATTTATTAACAGAACCCACATCAACAGATGAAAACGATCTTGATGCAGCGCTAGACGAATTAATCGACGAGCCAGACTTTGAAGAAGAAACAAGTGAAGAGAACATTGATGAAGCTCAGGAGACATCCACATCTGAAACAACTGAGGAAGTTTTAACTTCAGAAGATGACATCGCACTTGAAGACTTAGATGACCTCCTTGAAGATGATTTATTAACCGAATCCACATCAACAGATGACAACGAGCTTGATGCAGCGCTAGACGAATTAATTGACGAATCAGACTTTGAAGACGAATTAAGTGAAGAGAATATTGTTGAGGCTCAAGAGACAGCGACGCCTGAAGAAACTGAAGAAGTTATAACTTCAGATGATGATATTACACTTGATGATTTAATCGATGAGCCAGATTTTGAAGAAGAATTAAATGAAGGCAACATTGATGAATCTCAAAAGACAGCTACACCTGAAACAATAGAGGAAGTTGTCACTCCAGAAGATGACATCGCGCTCGATGATTTAGATGAGCTCCTTGAAGATGATTTATTAACAGAACCCACATCAACAGATGATAATGAGTTTGATGCAGCACTAGACGAATTAATCGACGAGCCAGACTTTGAAGAAGAAGCAAGTGAAGAGAACATTGATGAAGCTCAAAAAACAGCTACACCTGAAACAATAGAGGAAGTTGTCACCCCAGAAGATGACATCGCACTAGATGATTTAGATGATCTCCTTGAAGATGATTCATTAACAGAACCGTCATCAACAGATCAAAGCGAGCTTGATTCAGACCTTGATGACTTAATCGACGAACCAGACTTTGAAGAAGAATTAAGTGAAGAAACCGTTGATGAAGTTCAAGAGAGACCCACATCTGAAACAACTGAGGAAGTTGTAAATTCAGAAGATGACATCGGACTTAATGATTTAGATGACCTTCTTGAAGATGATTTATTAACCGAGCCTACTTCAACAGATGAAAACGAGCTTGATGCAGCGCTTGATGATTTAATCGATGAGTCAGACTTTGAAGAAGAATTAAGTGAAGAGAGCGTTGATGAAGTTCAAGAGACAGCCATACCTGAAACAACAGAGGAAGTTGTAACTTCAGAAGATGACATCGCGCTTGATGAGTTAGATGACCTTCTTGAAGATGATTTATTAACAGAACCCACATCTACAGATGAAAGCGAGCTTGATGCAGCGCTAGACGAATTAATTGACGAATCAGACTTTGAAGACGAATTAAGTGAAGAGAATATTGTTGAGGCTCAAGAGACAGCTACGCCTGAAGAAACTGAAGAAGTTATAACTTCAGATGATGATATTACACTTGATGATTTAATCGATGAGCCAGACTTTGAAGAAGAATTAAATGAAGGCAACATTGATGAATCTCAAAAGACAGCTACACCTGAAACAATAGAGGAAGTTGTCACTCCAGAAGATGACATCGCGCTCGATGATTTAGATGAGCTCCTTGAAGATGATTTATTAACAGAACCCACATCAACAGATGATAATGAGCTTGATGCAGCACTAGACGAATTAATCGACGAGCCAGACTTTGAAGAAGAATTAAGTGAAGAGAGCGTTGATGAAGTTCAAGAATTCAGTGAACCTGAACCGATCGAAGAAGTTAAAAGTTTAGAAGATGACATTGCTCTTGATAAGTTAGATGGTTCCTTTGAAGGTGATTTAATCGATGAACCAGTTGATGAAGCTCAAGAGTCAATTGAAGAGAACCAAGCCGAAGAATCTGCAACGTCTGAAAATGAAATATTAGAGCCTAAATCTGTTGAGCAGAGTATTGTTGATGAGTTAAATGCCATGAATCAACATACTTCAACGGATATTGATGATGACATACCGACAGAACCTGAAGCTCAAACACAGCAAGCACCTTTGAAAAGTGTTGATGAGATGCTAGAGCAGCTCGAGTCGGAAGATGAGTGGCAAAATGATGATGAGTATGACGCAGAAGTGGAGCTTGGTGATGACCCGCTGTCAGATGATATTGATTTATCATCTGAAGAAGAGTTGCCTGAAATTGATACGGTTACACCAAGTGCTGAATTAGAGAGTTATCCGGAATTAGATTTAGATGAAGAACTGGATGAGGATGTTCTAAATATCAGCGAAACTGAGCAGGAATTATCGCAAGCATTGGAAGCAGGTGTTACATCAAATACTACACTTGACGATGATTTACTCACTGATGATGAACTTTCTTTTGATGATTTGTTAGAAGATGATAACGAGCCAGAATTAGGTGATTTATCTGACACTGATAATGAGCAAGAAGTCGAAGACTTTCCTGATTTTGATGAAGACGCCGCGCTAGAAGCTGCAACAGAAGAGCAAGCGCTAGAAAATCAAGATACACCAGATATAGAAGAAACAATTCAGGAAGAAACTTCATTACCAATTGAAGATGAGCTTGAAATCGAAGACTTCCCGGAGTTTGACGAAGATGTGGCACTAGAAGCTGCAACAGAAGAACAAGCGCTAGAGATTCAAGATACACCAGCTCAAGAAGAAACACTTCAGGAAGAAGTTGAGTTGCCTTCTGAGGATGAGTTACAAGCAGACAGCATCGACGATGATTTAGAAATCGAAGACTTCCCGGAGTTTGACGAAGATACGGCACTAGAAGCTGCAGCAGAAGAACAAGCGCTAGAAACTCAAGATACACCAGCTCAAGAAGAAATAGTTCAGGAAGAAGATACATCATCTACTGAGGATGACTTACTAGCTGAGAGTATCGGAGATGAGCTTGAGATCGAAGATTTCCCAGAGTTTGACGAAGACGCCGCGCTAGCAGCTGCAACCGAAGAACAAGCTTTAGAAATTCAAGATACACCAGCTCAAGAAGAGGCACTTCAAGAAGAAGTTGAATTGCCTTCTGACAATGAGTTACTAGCTGACAGCATCGAAGATGAGCTGGAAATCGAAGACTTCCCGGAGTTTGACGAAGATGCCGCACTAGAGGCTGCAACAGAAGAACAAGCTTTAGAAATTCAAGATACGCCAGCTCAAGAAGAAGCACTTCAGGAAGAAGTTGAGTTGCCTTCTGATAATGAGTTACCTGCTGACAGCATCGAAGATGTGCTTGAAATCGAAGACTTCCCGGAGTTTGACGAAGACGCCGCGCTAGAAGCTACAACAGAAGAACAAGCGCTAGAAAATCAAGATACACCAGATGTAGAAGAAACAATTCAGGAAGAAACTTCATTACCAATTGAAGATGAGCTTGAAATCGAAGACTTCCCGGAGTTTGACGAAGATGTGGCACTAGAAGCTGCAACAGAAGAACAAGCGCTAGAGATTCAAGATACACCAGCTCAAGAAGAAACACTTCAGGAAGAAGTTGAGTTGCCTTCTGAGGATGAGTTACAAGCAGACAGCATCGACGATGATTTAGAAATCGAAGACTTCCCTGAGTTTGACGAAGATGCGGCACTAGAAGCTGCAGCAGAAGAACAAGCGCTAGAGATTCAAGACACACCAGCTCAAGAAGAAGAACTTCAAGAAGAAGTTGAGTTGCCTTCTGAGGATGAGTTACAAGCAGACAGCATCGAAGATGAGCCGGAAATTGAAGACTTCCCTGAGTTTGACGAAGATGCTGCGCTAGAGGCTGCAACAGAAGAACAAGCTTTAGAAGTTCAAGATACACCATCTATTGAGGATGACTTACTAGCTGAGAGTATCGAAGATGAGCTGGAAATCGAAGACTTCCCTGAGTTTGACGAAGATGCTGCGCTAGAAGTTGCAACAGAAGAACAAGCGTTAGAAACTCAAGATACACCAGCTCAAGAAGAGGCACTTCAAGAAGAAATTGAGTTGTCTTCTGAAGAAGAGTTACTTGCTGACGGCACCGAAGATGTGTTTGAAATCGAAGACTTCCCAGAGTTTGACGAAGACGCCGCGTTAGAGGCTGCAACGGAAGAACAAGCACTTGAAATTCATGATACACCAGCTCAAGAAGAGGCACTTCAAGAAGAAATTGAGTTGCCTTCTGAGAATGAGTTACCTGCTGACAGCATCGAAGATGAGCTTGAAATCGAAGATTTCCCAGAGTTTGACGAAGACGCCGCGCTAGCAGCTGCAACCGAAGAACAAGCTTTAGAAATTCAAGATACACCAGCTCAAGAAGAGGCACTTCAAGAAGAAGTTGAGTCGCCTTCTGAAGATGAGTTGGAAATTGAAGGCTACCCTGAATTTGACGAAGATGCTGCGGTAGAAGCCGCAACAGAAGAGCAAGCTCTAGAAATTCAAGATATACTAGCCCAAGAAGAAGCCGTTCAAGCGGAAGGTTCTGAGCTATCTAGTGACAATTCGTTAATTGCTGATGGCTTCGATGAAGAGCTTGAAGGTGATGTTCAAACTGAGCAAGCTTTAACGGATCTTGAAGCAATATCACCAGAGGCGTTTTTAAACGAGCTTGATGATCTTGCTAACAACGAAGAAGTTGAACCACCTGTTGAGCTAGCTATTGATGAAGCGGCGATTGAAGATCAGTTTATGTCAGAGATTTCTGATACTGACTTTGACGCTTTGCTCAATGATTTAGCTGAGCCAGAACCAATCGATACAGAATCATTAGATGACGTTGAGCTCAATTTAGATGCGCTATTAAGTGAAGAGTTAAATAAAGATCTTGGCACATTAGATGTTGCAATTGAAAGCGATGAGGTTTCTCAGCCAGACGTTGAAGAATATCTAGAAATTGACGACTTACTCGCAGAAAGTGACGACTTTGAAACAGAAGAAGAGCCTTATCAAGAAGCGAATATGGATGTTGGTTTGGGTGATTTTGATGATTTGCTTGCAGGCGAGAATGCCCCTGATGTTGATTTAGAAGCGGACGGTTTTTCTGCAAAATTAGATTTAGCCAGAGCATATATTGAAATTGATGACAGTGAGAGTGCACTCGCCATTATCGAAGAAGTGATAAATGCAGGTCCTGAATCAGTCCAAGCTGAAGCAAGTTCACTAAGAGAAAAAATACAGTCTTAATGTATATGCTTAGTTTTGGTCATTTAAAACAACCAGTAATAGAGGAGGCGTTAGCCTCCTTTATTTTTTCTAGCGCTCAGTTCTCTCTTTAATTCAAAGTCGCGATGGCTTAGAATGCTGCGCTAGTCTAGACAGAGGTAATAAATTCATGCGTGTAGCACTTGGTATCGAATATAACGGCGCTCAATACAGTGGTTGGCAAAGACAGTCTCATGTAAACAGTATTCAACAAGAGTTAGAAACTGTTCTGTCTCGCATTTGTAACCATGAGGTCGAAGTGGTGTGTGCAGGCCGAACCGATGCAGGTGTTCATGCTACTGGTCAGGTGGTGCATTTTGATACGCACTCAGAGCGAGATATGAGCGCATTTACCTTAGGTGCTAACTCGCAACTGCCTGACGATATTGCGATCCAATTTGCGCAAGTGGTCGATGATGAATTTCATGCTCGTTTTAGCGCGACAGCACGCCGTTACCGTTACGTGATTTACAATAATCCTTATCGACCAGGTATTTTAAGAAGCGGTGTGACGCATTACCACCATCCGCTTGATGAAAAACTGATGCAAGCGGCTTGTCCTGTTATGTTAGGTGAACAAGACTTTACTTCATTTCGTGCTGTGCATTGCCAATCAAACACACCATTTCGAAAAATGCTGCACTTAAGTGTCGAGCGTGTAGGTAACTTTGTCATCATCGACGTGAAAGCCAATGCCTTTTTACACCATATGGTGAGAAACATAACAGGCACTTTGCTTGATATTGGCACGGGTAAATATCCACCTGAATGGATGGCTGAATTACTGGCACTTAAAGATAGAACTCAAGCAAGCGCAACAGCAAAGCCGAATGGACTGTATTTAGTCGATGTTGATTACCCAGAGCAATGGCAAATACCGTCGACACCACTTGGCCCTTTATTCTTACCAGATACTGAGATTGAGTAATTTTAAAGCGAAAGCTTGGGTTAGTTAATGAATTATGGCGGCTTATTTAAGACTTATACGACCAGTTTTTTATACCTTTGTCTAATAAATCATGGTTTAATGAGCTCAGTTTGTCTGAATGAATACAGACGCCACAACACAGAATTAGCATAAGAGAATTGCAAATGAGTTGGTTAGAAAAAATCTTACCTAGAACCACCAAATCATCAGGTAATAACAAAAAAGAAGTCCCAGAAGGTGTTTGGGCAAAATGTTCATCATGTGATGCAATTTTGTATAAAGCAGAATTAGAAAAGTCACACAACGTATGTCCTAAATGTGATCACCACATGCGTATTAGTGCACGTCAGCGCCTTGAAATGTTTTTAGACGATGCTGATCGTAAAGAAATTGGCATCGAGCACGAGCCTCAAGATGTGCTTAAATTCAAAGATTCTAAAAAATACTCTGACAGAATCACAGCTGCTCAAAAAGTAAGCGGCGAAAAAGATGCACTTGTTGCGATGACGGGCCGTCTTAAAGGTATGCCGGTTGCAGCTGTTGCTTTTGAATTCTCTTTCATGGGCGGTTCAATGGCATCAGTGGTAGGTGCAAGATTTGTAGATGCCGTAAACGAATGTTTAGAGCACAACATGCCATTAGTATGTTTCTCTGCATCAGGCGGTGCGCGTATGCAAGAAGCACTTATGTCACTGATGCAAATGGCAAAAACAAGTGCGGCACTGGCTAAAATGAGCGAAAAAGGCTTACCATTTATCTCAGTAATGACCGACCCTACAATGGGTGGTGTATCTGCTTCACTTGCAATGCTAGGTGATATCAATGTTGCAGAGCCTAAAGCACTTATTGGTTTCGCAGGTCCTCGTGTTATCGAACAGACTGTTCGTGAAACATTACCTGAAGGTTTCCAACGTTCAGAATTCCTACTTGAACATGGTGCAATCGACATGATTGTTGATCGTCGTGAAATGCGTGACACACTAGCACGTAATTTAGCGAAGTTTATGGACTTGCCATCTACTGAACAAGAGCATAGAGTAGCGTAAATTTTTTAATTTAAGCTGTTTTTATGTCACAAAATATACCTTGCCAATCATCAAGCCTTGATGATTGGCTTTGTTATTTAGAGCGTGTTCATCCTGCCAATATCGAAATGGGCTTGGAGCGCATCAAACAAGTTGCCGATTCGGTTAATCTTCTCAATTCTTCTTCAAAAATCATCATGATTGCCGGCACTAACGGTAAAGGTACCACAGCACGTTGCTTAGAAAGTCTGCTACTCGCTCAGGGTTACTCAGTGGGTACGTATGCTTCACCACATTTAATTCGTTATAACGAACGTGTTCGTGTAAATGGCAAAGAGTTAGACGATCAATATCATGTCGATGCTTTTGACTTGTTAGAAAAAGGCCGGGGCGAAACACCACTGACTTATTTTGAATTTGGTACGCTAGGTGCTCTGGCGATTTTTAAACGCTGCGAAGTCGATTATGTTTTACTAGAAGTAGGTTTGGGCGGTCGTTTTGATGCCACCAATATTGTTGAGCCTATTGCAAGTGTTATTACAACCATCGACCTTGACCATAAAGAGTACTTAGGCGATACCCGTGAATTAGTTGGTTATGACAAAGCCGGTATTTTCCGCACTGATAAACCAGCGATAGTGGGAGACTTAAATATTCCCCATACGGTCACTGAGTATGGTGATGAGATTGCAGCTGAACTCATTCTATCTAAGCGCGACTTTTTCTTTGAACCAAAACAGTCGTCGTTTGTTTGGCGCTATAAATCGCGCGAGTTTGAGTTTGAAAAGCCAAGTATTCCGGCACAAAATGTCGCCACAGCTTTGACATTACTGGCTCGTTTAGAGTTACTTCCTGAGCTATCAGTTATCGAAAAATGTTTAACTGATTTAAAAGTAGAAGGGCGCTTTCAAAAGCTAAGCGACTCACCAAAAGTATTTACTGATGTTGCACATAACCCAGAATCGGCACGCTACCTAAAGCAAAAATTAGTAGAGTTAAAGCAGCAAGGGTTTAAAATCCATGCATTAATCGCTATGCTTGCTGATAAAGATAAAGCCAGTGTAATCAATGAAGTGTCTGAACTAATTGATTTTTGGTCATTAGCGTCTTTAGATGGCCCACGTGCAGAGCAAGCGTCGAACTTGTTACCTTTGCTATCGCAAGAACAACAGCAAAGCGCAAACATGTTCGATTCGGTCCATATGGCACTCGATAGTCAGTTATCGCAACTTGATGACCAGACGGCAATGATTGTATTTGGTTCGTTCTTTACTGTTGCAGAAGCAATTCAGTATTGGCAAAAATAGAGAGATAAGCTGTGAACTCAGGATTTTTAAACCGTTTAGTGGGTACTAGTATTGTGGTGGTCGCTGCAATCATTTTTATACCGAATATTCTTGATGGTGAAAAGGTTCACTTCAAAGACGGTTTTAAAGCCATTCCTGAACGCCCTGAGTTCACTACGATTGAAATTCAGCAAGAGATTGACGCAAAAGCTGAGCTTGCCCCTGAGATTAAACCTGAAGCTTTGCATGATGAGATTGCACTTGACGCTGAGCCTGTGTCTACAGAAAAGGTTGATAGCTCAGAAATAAAAGAAGCTGTGAACACAGCGGAAAATGATGCAGTCTCACAACAGATACAAGTTGTAGAAGAGGCAAAACCAGAGGTTGAAGTAATAAAACCGCAACAACAAGTTGTAGAAGCAAAAGTAGATCCTTTAAAGCGTTCAGAAACGTCTAATTTAACCAGCATGGCATACGTCATACAGTTAGGTAGTTTTTCTCATAAAGCTAATGTTCAGGCATTAATGAAAAAACTAAAAAATGCAGGTTTTACTGCATTTACACGACCTATTAAAACGCGCAATGGGGAATTAACTAAAGTATTCGTTGGTCCTCAGTTAGATAAAGCAGGTTTAGAGCAAAAATTGCCCGAGTTAGAAAAGCTTACAAAACTAAAAGGCCGACTAACCCAATTCGATATAACAAAATGATCTGGTAATTGACCCTTGGCTCTTATAGAATGCGCCCCAAATTAACGACTTGTTGGTTATTATGAACTGGGTTGATTACGCGATTCTCGGTATAGTTGGTCTTTCCACCTTATTCGGACTAATGCGAGGCTTTGTAAAAGAAGCAATGTCATTGGTTGTCTGGATCAGCGCATTCTTCATTTCTAGTTTATTCTATCAATATCTAGCAACCTTCCTTACATCCATTTCAGAACCCCTTTTAAGAAATGCGGCCGCAATTGCCATATTATTTTTTGCGACCATACTGTTAGGTGGGCTTGTTAATTATATTCTGTCAGAACTTGTACAACGTACAGGTCTGTCAGGCACCGACCGTATTATAGGTATTGTGTTTGGTGCACTTCGAGGTGTATTAGTCGTGAGCGCCTTACTGTTTTTTCTGGATGCGTTTACCGGTGCACCCGATGCACCTTGGTGGACAGCATCAACTTTGATCCCTGAATTTAGTTTTGTTATTGAGTGGTTTTTCTCTTACTTAGAAGACAACTCTAGCTTTTTAAATTCAGTGAACCGTTAATCGGAAACCGTTAATCGGCGAGGAAAAATTTAATGTGTGGTATCGTTGGTATAGTCGCAACATCTCCTGTTAATCAGGCTTTGTATGACGGCTTAACTGTTTTGCAACACCGTGGGCAAGATGCAGCAGGCATCATCACAATCGATAACAATACGTTTAGCTTAAGAAAAGCAAACGGCCTTGTTAAAGATGTGTTTCATACCCGCCATATGAAGCGCCTTCAAGGCAATATTGGTATCGGCCATGTGCGTTACCCAACTGCAGGCTCTTCAAGTTCTGCAGAAGCACAGCCATTTTATGTAAACTCTCCATTTGGTATTGCCTTAGCGCACAATGGTAACCTAACAAACGCAGAAGCGCTTAAAGAGTTATTATTCAGCCAAGCTCGCCGTCATGTAAACACCACTTCAGATTCTGAAATTCTTTTAAACATCTTAGCGCATCAACTTTGCAAATCAGGTAAGTTAAAGCTTGAAGCTGAAGATATGTTCAGTGCAATTTCAAATGTGAATGAGCTAGTTGTTGGTGGTTACGCAAGTATTGCGATGATCATTGGTCACGGTATTGTGGCTTTCCGTGATCCGAAAGGTATTCGTCCACTTGTATATGGTAAGCGTGAAACTGAAAGCGGTACTGAATACATGTTTGCTTCAGAAAGCGTGGCACTTAAAGCTGACGGCTTTGAATTTGTGCGTGACGTAGCACCAGGTGAAGCAATTTACGTAACTGAAGATGGTCAACTATTCTCTCAAATGTGTGCTGTTAATACACAACATGCACCATGTATTTTTGAGTTTGTATACTTCGCACGTCCTGATTCTGTAATCGATAACATGTCAGTTTACGCGACACGTGTAAATATGGGTACGAAGCTAGGTGAGAAGATTGCTCGGGAATGGGCTGATAAAGACATCGATGTAGTTATTCCAATCCCTGAAACGTCATGTGATGTTGCGCTAGAAATTGCAACGGTTTTAGACAAGCCTTACCGTCAAGGTTTTGTAAAGAACCGTTACATAGGCCGTACATTTATTATGCCGGGTCAAGAAATGCGTAAGAAATCTGTACGTCGTAAATTAAATGCGATCGACAGAGAATTTGAAGGTAAAAACGTATTACTTGTAGATGACTCAATTGTACGTGGTACAACTTCAGCTCAGATCGTTGAGATGGCTCGTGAAGCAGGCGCGAAAAACGTATACTTTGCTTCAGCTGCACCAGAAGTTCGTTTCCCGAACGTATATGGTATCGACATGCCATCAGCTGCAGAGCTAATTGCACACGGCCGTGAAGTAGATGATATCAACCAGAGTATTGGTTCAGACGGCTTAATCTATCAATCTATTGAAGATCTTATCGCTGCAGTTCGTCAAGAAAACCCTGAAGTAACAGAATTCGAAACATCGGTATTTGATGGTCAGTACATCACAGGTGATATCGATCAAGAATACCTAAATCGTATTGATGCGTTACGTAATGACTCTGCAAAATCAACACGTGAGCAAGCAATGTCTGCTTCACTTGAGTTACATAACCAAGAAGAGTCAGAAGGTGAGTAAATTAGTTAGCGAATAACTAATAAATACACCTTAAATAAAAAGGAGCGATTATTCGCTCCTTTTAACTTTTGGATAAAAGCAAAAATTTAGGGGCTATTTAAAGCACCCTAACTAAAGGTAGGGCTAATTATGCCATTAGTCCATAAAATAGCTGTACCCGCCATAATAATTACAATTAAGACCAATCCACAAGTCACCACAGAGCTGGCATAGATAAAGCCTCGCTCCTCAGGGATGTGCATTAAAATAGGAACACCGGTATAAAGCAAGTAAACAGAATAAGCCAGTGCGGCCATACCTACAGTCACTACAAACCACAATTCAGGAAAAACAGCAGATACTGCCGACATAAATACAGGTGTGGCCGTGTAAGCCGCGAGCTCTAAAGTTTGTGTATACGTTGGCTTAGCTCCGAATGTAACCGCCATCCAATGTGCTAAATAGGCTAGAGCAAATACCCCCATAATCAGTGCAAAATACATAGCGACACCAATCAATAGGGCACTTTCATGTGTTAGAAATGCGACGTCTGATGTGCCGATGCGCCAGCCAATGTGTACAGAAGAAATGTATCCCATAATACTTGGGATTAATGCGATAAGCGCGATATGAGATAAACTATACTTCATGCTCTCATGACGATTATCTATGGTTTGCCACTCTTCGAGTGGGTGAGCGTACAAGCCCCATAAATGATTTAAAATCATAAGGCCTCCTTATCAGAATTTGGCAAAGGGTGTGTGTTTTTTATACATCTTTCATAGTTATTTATGCGTAAGAAGCATTTCTTTGTCAAGAAATGGTTAAACTTTCGTCTAATTGAAAAGTTTTGAATTCTTTGAACGCAATAATCTTCCTTTGATCCAATGCATTAGCCTGAGTCAGTTTTATGATACAATTCGCGGTAATTTTTATTAGAGCCACTTTGAGAGTCAGCCTTGGATAAGCTTTTAGAGCCAATAAATCAATTCTTACAATGCGAAACACCTACTAGTTGGATTGAAGCAGCAAAAGACCCTAAAAACCTACCTGTCATTTTAATTGACCATATGGTCTGCGAGCTAAAAGCAGCACAATCTGCTATGTATTTGATCCGTAAATACGCAGTAGATAAAGACAGTGGCACGGCGCTTTTAGAGTGGTTGAAGCCGTATGAAGATTTTACCTATCGTAAAACAGGCAGTTGGCAAGAGCTAGCAGATTGCAATAAGTTGAATAAATCTATGGTGCCTAAGGCACAGACCGCTTATGGCCAAGATTTAATTGATAAAATGGTCTTGCTTATCAAAGAAGAGTTGCATCACTTTTATCAAGTATTAGAAATCATGCATGACTGTGGTGTTGAATACGAATATTGTGCATCAAGTCGTTACGCAAGTGGACTACTTAAACATGTTCGCACTTATGAGCCTGAAAAACTCATCGACAAACTGATCTGTGGCGCTTATATCGAAGCCCGCTCTTGTGAGCGATTCGCAAAATTGGCTCCACATGTAGATAAAAAGCTCGGTGATTTTTATGTGTCGTTACTGCGCTCTGAAGCGCGTCACTATCAGGACTATCTGACACTGGCAGAAGAAATTGCAGGTAAAGACATATCTGAGCGTGTAGCATTTTTTGGTGAGGTAGAAGCTGAATTAATAGCCTCTCCAGATGAAGACTTCAAATTCCATTCAGGTGCGCCGACGCTAGCTTAGAAAAGTTTAAAAGACAGATATAAGGGATTAAATGTCAAAAGCGATTATTTTACTGGGTGGACCAAATAATGCACAAGGGGAGTTGTCTGAAATTGTTAAATCACGATGTCAGACAGCTTTCGAATACCATTTAAATTATCCAGAGTTAAAGATCCTTTGTACCGGTGGGTTTGGTGCGCATTTTAATGTGACTGAACACGCTCATGCAGACTACGTAATAGCTCATTTAAAAGTGTTGGGTGTTCCCGATACTCAATTTTTCCCCATCGCCGAAAGCCGTTTTACTTTAGAAGATGCTTTGCTTGCAAAACCTATCTTAAAACAGGCAGCTATTTCTGAAGTTGTACTGATCACCTCGAGTTTTCATATGAAAAGAGCAAAGTACATCTTTAATCGTCTTTGTCCTGAACTTTTGCTTGAGTGTGTCGAAGCGCCAACGCCTGTTTGTGAGCATGAACTAGTAAAGTTATTAGCACATGAAGCAAAGGCGTTACAAAGAGAAGCTAAAAATATAGATATGCTGTTGGCCGATATTGAAACAAAAATTCAATAAATTAGGCCATTTAGAAGAAACCAATCACGTTTGCTATATTCAATCTCAAACTAGGAAATTATCCGGTAAATGGTTTTCCTTGGTGTAACGTTTGTTCGTCTTCAGTGACCACTAAATAAGAGCTTTGCGAATACCAATCACCGAGTACTGTTCTGGTTAACGTGTCTCCGTCTTTTTCAATTGTGTGCACATTTGGTCTGTGTGTGTGACCGTGGATCATGTGTTTTACATTATGCTTTGCAAACATGTCCAAAACTGCGTCAGTAGTCACATCTAGAATATCTAATGGTTTGCCTTTTTGGCTTTCGATACTTTTTTGACGCGCTTGTTTGGCAACTTTTCTTCTATAACTGAGCGGCATAGCAAGCATTAGTTTTGGCCACCACCAGCCTCGACTTTTCTTGCGGAACTTTTGATAGGCAATGTCTTGTGTGCACATTTCGTCGCCGTGCAGAATGACAGTAGGTGTACCGTATAAATCAATGACTTGTTGTTCAGGTAATAAAGTCATGCCTGCTTGCTTGGCATATTTCTTCCCAAGTAAAAAGTCTCGATTACCATGGGTAAAAAATACTTGAATAGCTCTGTCTGACACAGAGTTTAACAGCGAAGCTACTTCGTCAGTGAGCGCTGTATGACCATCATCACCTATCCATACTTCAAAAAAATCTCCGAGAATATATAACGCATCGACGTCATCAGTCATGTGCATTTCAAGAAAAAGCTTGAATGCATTGGTGATATCAGGACGGTCTTCGGTTAAATGTAAGTCAGAGATAAAGTAGGTTTTGCGAGATGCCATTCAAAAAGCCTAGAAAGAAAATGAATAGTGAGTGTGAAAAAGACAAGGCTAGGTACATACCTAGCCTTAATTGCTTAACGCTCAGAATTAAGCAACAGTCACCTTCTCGATGATCACATCTTCAAGTGGTACGTCCTGGTGGAAGCCAGAAGAACCTGTAGCAACAGATTTGATCTTGTTTACTACGTCCATGCCTTCTACAACTTCACCGAATACACAGTAACCCCAACCCTGCGAAGTTTCGCTAGAGAAGTTTAAGAAGTCATTGTCGTTCACGTTGATGAAGAACTGAGCTGTCGCAGAGTGAGGATCTGGTGTACGTGCCATAGCAAGTGTACCAGTCTTGTTGCTCAGACCGTTGTTTGCTTCATTTTGAATTGGTGCTTGAACAGACTTTTGTTCCATACCTTGAGCGAAACCACCACCTTGAACCATGAAACCGTCGATTACGCGGTGGAAGATAGTGCCGTCATAAAAACCTGACTTTGCATAGTTTAAAAAGTTTTCAACTGTTGCAGGCGCTTCTTCTGCAAAAAGGTTTACTTTGATTTCACCAAAGTTTGTTTGAAGTACAACCATTGTGGTTACCTATTAGATATGTGTTTATTAAAGGAATGTATTTTATAGCAGAATATAAATCGGTTAAAGCTTTGTGTTAATGGCGTATTTATCGGGAAATAGCTGCAATCGGGTGTAGAGCAGGGCGTATTCAAGTGTTATGATTGCGGCTTATGTCTATTATTGGATTAGGAAACAGACTCAATGTTGCAGATATACAACACACTTACTCGTGAAAAAGCGCCGTTTAAACCTCTTGTCGAAGGCAAAGTCGACATGTATGTGTGTGGTATCACCATTTATGATTTCTGCCACGTGGGTCACGCGCGTACTTACGTTTCTTTTGATGTAATGAATCGCTACCTTCGCTATTTAGGGTTTGATGTTACATATGTACGTAACATCACCGATGTAGACGACAAAATTATCAAGCGTGCTGCTGAAAACAATGAAGAAATAAACGACTTAACGGTTCGTATGACTAAATCAATGCACGAAGACTTTGAAGCATTGAACATGTTGCCAGCTGATATTGAGCCAACGGTAACCGGCCATATGAATGAGATCATCGACATGATCGAACGCCTTGTTGAGAAGAAACACGCCTACGTTGCACAAAACGGCGACGTATTATTTGATGTATCAACATTTGAACAATACGGTCAATTGTCTCAGCAAGATTTAGATATGCTACAAGCGGGTGCGCGAGTTGAAGTGGCTGAAGGCAAAGATGATCCTCTAGATTTCGTACTTTGGAAAAAAGCCAAAGCAGGAGAACCTTCTTGGTCTTCACCTTGGGGCGAAGGTCGTCCTGGCTGGCACATCGAATGTAGTGCAATGAGCCAGAAACATTTAGGTGAGCACTTTGACATTCACGGTGGTGGTTCAGACTTACAGTTCCCGCACCATGAGAATGAAATAGCCCAGTCATGCTGCGCGAATAACGGTAACTATGTAAATACTTGGATCCATACAGGTATGGTGCAAGTAAATAAAGAGAAGATGTCTAAATCGTTAGGTAACTTCTTTACAGTGCGTGAAGTATTAAAGCAATACGACCGCGAAACAGTACGTTATTTTTTAATTAACGGCCACTATCGCAGCCAGCTTAACTACTCACAAGAGAATCTAGATCAAGCACGTTCATCTCTTGAGCGTATTTACACAGCGTTACGTGGTGTTGAGCTAGTTGAAGTTGATTACAAGCAAACAGAGTTTGCTAAGCGTTTTGAAACAGCGATGAACGATGACTTCAATACACCAGAAGCGCTGCCAGTTATCTTTGAATTAGCAAAAGAAGTTAACTTGCTAAAAGAAAAGGATGCAAAAGCGGCGGGCGAGCACGCGTTTATTCTTGTGAAGCTTGCTGAAGTGCTAGGTATTGCACAGCAACAACCAGAGCAATTCTTACAAGGCGAGCAAGACGACGACGAAGTCGCTAAGATTGAAGCGTTAATTGAGCAGCGTTTAACAGCGCGTGCGAATAAAGATTGGGCTGCTGCGGATGCAGCGCGTGATGCGTTAACGGCGATGGGCGTTGTACTTGAGGACAGCGCAGGTAAAACAACTTGGCGCAAAGCATAAATAAGCTTTAAGTTAAAAATTAATACTGAGGCTCGATATTGCACTATCGGGCCTTTTTTATGCTTGTCTATTAGTTAAGTCGAACGGACTTTTTTCTTAACATCACAAATCTTGCCTAATAAAGAACCAAAAAGAGTGTTTCACTTATGAAACGGCTCTGTTATTATACTGTAAATTTTTAGTCGTGCATGACTTAACTTAGTAAAACTGTTTTATTGAGAAAGCTAAGGATATAGCTTTTCTTGGAAAGGAAATAATGAAAGCAACCGAGCGCAAAAGGAAGACTTTTAGCTTCAAGGTTGAAGCACAGCGATTTATTCGTCAGATCAGGCAAGAACTAGGCTTAAGCCAAGCTGAGCTTGCTAAGCGTATGATATCTGAGTGCGACCAATCAACCATCTCAAATTGGGAAAGCGGTAAAAACGAAATCCCACTCAGCAAATTTATCGACATACTGTTGATCAGTGGTCGCGATCCTGCCTCATACTTTGATATTTTCGGTAAGAAAAATGACAAAGAAAATAAGAATAATAAAGATGTTGAAGAGGTGAAAGAATGACTATTCCTTTTTTAGATTGGTTAGGCTTTGTTGTATGCTTTATTAGCTTGATCGCTGCTTGGAAAGATATTAATGCAAGGTATATGTTAACTTGTTGCCTTTTATCTGCAATAGTAGGTTTACTTACTTTGCAATGGGCATTGACTAAACCGATATTATTTTATCTTTGGTCGATGAGTATTTCAGGTTTATTCGTAATTTTTGTTTTTGGCCGAAGGTATTGGGCATATAAATTTCAAAGAGTAAGTTTTTTTAAAGAAGCTTATGAACAACATCGTTATACCCCTCAAGAAGCTATTTTACTTATTATTAGCTTCGTTTGTATTGTGAGTAATTTTATTACATTTGTAGAAGTATACTTCTATTGGATGGATTGGTTAGAAAATGCCTATTACAAATTATATGTAAGAGATTCTCTTCAAAAGATAATGATGATATTAGCATATGTAGTCTGTTTTTCCTTTGTATTTAAAATTAAAAGAAAGAGTGAATTGAATTCACAAGAGATTTTATAAGTTTATTTTTGGAGAATTTATAATGGAATTAGGAATAGAAAATTTAAAGTACATTGTTGGTGGAGGTCTAACAGGTGGTGGTGCTAGCTCTCCTAGTTTACCGAAGAAATCAGAGCAACAAAGCATTGATACTGAATCATTAAACTCGAGTTTAGTGATTGATCCAACTGCTCCTCTAGAATCGCCTAAACCATAACTTAAGTTGTTCTAAAGCAAAATATAAAAGCCGTTCAATCGAACGGCTTTTTTATGCTCTGGCTAAAAGCTTAGCAATCATAATATAAATATTTTAATTCTCGTTTTTAATCGTCACCACCCGTTGTGGGAACGGTATTTCGATATCAGAGGCCTTAATCTGCGCATAGATTTGTTGGTTAACGTCTAATTTAGTATCAATCAGCTCGGTTGTAGGTGCCCAGTAGCGGTAGCTAATAATCACCGCGCTATCATCAAAGCGCTCTATGCCAATTTTAGCATGCGGCTCGTTGGCCACTTTGTCATGAGAAGAGATAATATTTCTAATAACGTTGATGGCTTTATCGCTGTCTGCACTATAAGCAATGCCTATTTCGCCCATAACTAATGAGTTGTTAAATGAGTTATGCAGTACTTCGCCAACGATATGTTTGTTAGGAATGGTGATCTCGACGTTTTCTTCGTTGATTAAAATGGTGTGACCTAATTCAATCATCTTTACCTGACCCGACTCGCCTTTAACTGAAATGGTATCGCCAACAACAAATGGGCGAGTTGCAATAATTGCAAGGCCAGAGCCGTAATTCGACAGCATTCCCTGCAAAGCCAAGCCCGCACCTAGTGAGGCTGCACCTATGGCAGCAACAAACGGGGTAATACTGATCCCGAGTTTTCCGAGGGCAATCACCACAAAAATCACAATAAGCAGCACTTTCACCACATTGGCAATAAAGTTGGTTAATGCAATATCAATATTATGCTTTAGTAATAAACGTTCCACCGTTTTAGAGAGCTTCTTAGAAACCCACAGACCTATTATGAGGATTAAGATTGCAGCAGCTACTTGCATGCTGTAGTTGACTAAATAGTCTTTAATAATGGTGTAGTAACGTTCAACTTGTTCTATTTCTTGTTGGATCACGGTCAATACCTAATAAATTTAAAACAAATAATGGAGTTAATCAGAGGTTAGCATAAGAAATAAAATAACCCATTGTTTTATAATACTTATGAGTTGCTTTATTCTTTAAGAAATCAACCACCAGTTAGCTGTGTCAATATAGCATAAAGCGTGGGCACCCAAATTGCGGTGATCAATGCACTGATTATCATGGCTGCCGAAGCAAAAGCACCAGCCTGAGGGTGGTGTTCAATCGCAGCTGCGGTGCCGATACCATGGCATACTACTCCAAGAGTGAGGCCTTTTACTCTTTGATCTTTAACTTTGAATAGATGCAACAAAGACAAGCCAAACACAGCACCAAACATGCCGATCAAGATAACCATAAAGGCGGCGATAGCAGGAATACCGTTTAATCCATCTGTGATAATGAGTGTTATTGGAGTGGTCACTGAGAGCGCCATTAAAGAGTTTAACAGTTCATCAGGTACAGCAAAGAGTTTGCATAGAATGAAGGCAATTAAAGAGGCACTGGTGACACCTATAAAACCACTTAGTAATAGCAAGCCCAAACTTCGCTTAATTTCATGCATTTGCTTATAGAGTGGGTAGGCGAGTGCGACAACCGCCACCTCTAGAAAGAAATGAATGGGATAACTGGCTTTGGAAAAGTCCTGATAATTAATATCTGCAAAAATCAGTACTGCACTCAGCATCACAATACAAAGCAGCAGAGGGTTAAGTAGAGGAGAGGGAAATTGACTATTCAGTTTTCTTGTAACTAAAAATAGCCCAGTAATGAGAACACAAACAAACATTGTGATAAGCAAGTCACTTAGCATGCTTGCCTCTTAAACTAGCAATGAATGAAACCAAGGCTAGCCCTGTCAAAGGCACCAGAAGCAATACCAGTAACAATAATGACCAATGAGTCGCAAAGACATCTACATGCTCAACTAACCCAACACCCGCAGGTATAAAAAACAACGCCATATACTTCAAGATAGGCTGGCAAGCAGGTGCAAGCCAAGATTCTTTCACTATATCCGTTATTAATAATACAAACACAATCAACATAGCCAATAACGCGCTAGGAAAAGCAATTTGAAAGTATGTGGTAGTTAGCTTTGAGATAAACAAAAAGCCAATAAGTAGCATCAAACTGGCGCTGAATTTAAACCAAGCTAAAAGATATGTTTTAGTATTATTCATAGCTCAAGTATAAAGAGTCAGTAAGGAGTGTCGATGCGACCTTCTTACCATTTTCCTCTTTGATTATATGGTTTGGCTTCGTCCTTAGTCGCATTATACATGGCGATACGGGTATTTTTACCTAATAACAGTTTGATTTGGGACCAAGTTTCTTTTGCGAGAATGCGTCTACGGTTGAAATGAAAGCTTGCTTGATTCACCCGTTTAATCGCAGCGAGTGCATCTGGAGAGCGTGTTTTGAGTTGCTCTATGATCTCATTACAACGCTTTTCAGGGTCTTCGACTATTTCAGTGATCAATCCAAGTTTAAAGGCCTCCTTGGCATCAATTGGTTCTCCTTGGCTACTCAGCAATAAGGCTTTGTCGTATTGCGTTAAGCCAAGTAATAAAGGTGCGCTGCCCATGTCTGGGCACAAGCCCCAGCGTGATTCCATAATGGCAACTTGTGTGCTGCTTTTGGCGATGCGTATATCAGCACCTAGTGCAATATGAAGGCCCCCACCAAAACTATTACCTTGCATTATGGCAATAACAGGTACTGGGATAGTATGCCAGCCAAGTACGACTCTTTGCACAAGGTTAGCGTTTCCTGGTAGCCATTTAAAAAGTAACTTAATGATATTCAGCGGTTTAGACATAACAGATTTCACATCTAGCCCTGAGCAAAAATGCTGGCCCGCACCGCGAATGACAACAGCGCGAATTTCACGCTGTTTTTTGATTTTTTTAATGCATTTATCAAGCTGAATAAACATTTCAACACTTAATGCGTTTTGTTTATCAGGGCGGTTCAGTGTGACGTAAGCAACATTGTTTATTATTTCAAGTGAAACCATTGGAAGCCTGTTTTTATTATAGTTTTAGAGTTAACACTCTATATGGCTTTGTTTGCCATGTAAATTCATCAATTCGACTCAAGACCGTAGCCAAGTAATTGACGGTTTTGTATGATAGCCACAATATTTGTTAGTGAGACTTTCTATGCCAGCACGTCTTTGTAGTATTGAAGAAGCAACCCATCAAGCTTATGAAATTTTTCAAGAGTTAGCACCACAAAATTTATCAGAGTTAGATATTGCTGAATTTAACCAACATCATGAAGAGTTTGGTTTTATCGAAGACAGTGAACCCGATGACAGTTGGCAAGAATTTGTATCACTAGAAAGTGATCTTGAAGATTTTGTACAAGTTTTAGTGGGCATTGAATACGAAGATGGTGATGAAGTGCTTGCTAAAATTCTTATCAGTCGCGACTTGGATGCGCCGTTCTGTCATGTGTTATGGAAGCAAGAAGCCGAATAAAACATTCAATAGATAAGTATGTTAATAAAAAAAATAACAATACCGGCACTCATAGCTGGTCTCTGCTTTGCTACTTTCAGCAACCCTACCTATGCGGTAGACCCATTTGAAGACTTCCATGAATACGGAGAGCTATCAGATGAAGAAATACATGAACTTCACAAAGGTGAGTTTTTATATGGCGATACTGAGTTTGGTTTGATTATTAACAAAGGTAACGCTGAAAATACTGCGTTTAAGTTGAAGGGCAATTTGTATCAAGATTTCACCCACTGGCGAAATCACTTTAAGTTTGATGGTCTTTACCGTGAAGACACTGATGCTGAGACTGGGACTGAAACGGTATCAGCGGAACGTTACTTTGTCTCAATGCAAGGTAACTATAAAATTGGCGAAGATAATGAGTCATTTTTCTTATACGCTGACTACGAAGACGACGAATTTAATGGTAAAGAATACACTGCTACTTTTGCGCTAGGGTATGGCACGCGTTTATTTGAAGGTAGAAAGAACACCGTTGATTTAGATATAGGTCCAGGTTTATCAATAACGCGAACCAGTGACGAAATTGATGTGTTAGAGGGTGCAGATCGTGTCCAGCAAGGCCAACTATTACGTTTGGCATTACAGTGGGAACGCAAAGTGTCGGAGAGAACGCGCTTTAACCAAGATATCAGTATTGAGCGTTCACTATCAGGGTTAAATACCCGAGTTTTGAGCGAAACGGCACTGGTTACTCAAGTTTTAGGTGGAATTGGTTTTAAAGTGGCTTATACCTATAGACACAACTCACAGCCTGAAGAGTATAAGCTTAAAAAAGACACTGAAATCAGCGCGACATTGATTTACAGCTTTAGTGGTGGACTGCAAGACTTCAAGCGTCCAACCCCAGTTAAAATTGAAGATTAATTAAAGAGAGTTTATGTACAAACATACACAATTTGCATGGGTGATATGGGCAATTTTATTGTGGATCAGTAGCTTTTTAGCCGTTGCTGCACAATTAATTGGGTTTAATGCGGGCATCGTTGGGTTTGCTGTATTACTCGTTTTGGTTGCCATTGCTTTTTATGGTCTGACTGTTGAAGTGAATCAAAGCAGCCATTCAGTCAGTTTTTGGTTTGGCCCAGGTGTTGGTAAGAAAACACTAAATTTTGATGATATAGAGTCTGTAAGAGCGGTTCGTAACTCGTTACGTCATGGTGTCGGAATGCGCATTAGTCATGATGGGTGGGTGTATGCAGCTGCTGGTTTCTCTGCCATCGAAATTCTGCTAAAGGATGGCACTAAATATCGTGTTGGTACAAATGACCAAGAAACCTTACTTACAAGTTTCCCTGAAGTGTTAAAGCATATTCCTGAAGTAATTAATACGCCTGAACAAACAGATATTGATGAAGACGACGAGGAGCATGAGCCAGTTAAAAAGCGTAAAGATCCATTTGATTTTAGTTAAGCAAAGCTAGCTCGTTTAGTCTAATTAAAAAATAGCGCCGAACATAACAGTGGCGCTATTTTTTACTCACAGCTTACATTAGTGCTCGTGATCAGAACCGTCTTCTGTGTGAACATGACCGTGTTCAAGTTCTTCAGCTGTTGCTTCACGCACGTCAACAATTTCAACGTCAAAAGTCAGCGTTAAACCAGATAGCGGGTGATTGCCATCTATCACCACTTCATCACCTTCAATACCAATGATGATCACCGTGTGCTCGCCTTCGTCTGTGGTCGCTCTGAATTGCATACCCACATCAATGTCCATTCCTTCGAACATGGACTTCTCAACAACTTGGGTTAAGTTATTGTGGCGCTCACCATAGCCTTGCTCTGGCTCAATTGTTACAGAAAAAGTATCACCAGCTTGTTTATCTGCAATCGCTGCTTCTAAGCCAGGTACTAAGTAACCGTGGCCTGAAATAATCTCAAGTGGCTCACCGTCATAAGTGTTATCTATGGTATTTTGCTCATCATCCATTACAGAGAAGTGCATTTTTACAACGGCGTCTTTAGTGATTTTCATAATATGATCCAATTATTGATCTTCAAGAGAATAAGGAAGAAGTTGGATTGAAACCAACTGCTCTGGAGATTGTTTTAACCTAAGTGTAGCATCTGATTGAGTATCATTTGGTAATACAGCCAGTGCAGAGTAGGTGTTTGAGTTACGATTGAAAACTTGGCAAATGATTTTGCCCGCACGACGCCAATTGTCTTCAAGTTGAATTTCTAAATCTGAGTCTTCAACTGCTTGAGAAGCATCGCCTTGTACTATGTACATAGCGCGTTTGTTTTTACCTAAATAACGCATACGAGCAACGGTTTCTTGACCTGTGTAGCAGCCTTTTTTAAAGCTAATACCACCGATTGCTTGAAGGTTGATCATTTGTGGTACAAATTCTTCAATGTAGTCACTGCTCAGAGCTGGCTCACCGGCTAAAATAGCTGCTTCTTCAAATTCAGTTGCATCTTTTTCAAGGGTAATGCCATTAGGTAATTCTGCGTCATCGTTTAATAAAACAATTAGACGCGTTTCATCGAGTTTCAGGGCAATACCGCCTGCAAACTCACAACTATTGTGTTCATCTGAGAATGAGATCTCAAATTGCGCACAGGTTGCAGCAAAGTCGTTGGTTAAAAGCCCGAATAGTTTTGGACTTTCGTGAAGCTCGATTTCAACTTTAGCGAAAACACCATATTTCTTAAGTTCTTTCGCTGAAGCTTCACATTCAGCAGGGCTGCCTAATAAATAAAACTTTGATTGATGCTTAAATAGCTTAAATGCACCCCAAAGCTTGCCCTTAGGTGAGCAATGACCTGCCCATAGAAATTGTTGTTCGTTGATTAAATTCAAATCTTGTGTCAGTTGGCCATGTAAATAGTTAAGCTGATCTTGGCCTGATACTGAAATGAGATGTTGGTTCAAAGGAAAAGCACGTGTGTGCGACATAGTATTCATCCCTATGAAATGATTTGTGTTAATGGTAGCGCATTTGAGAATATGCTTAAATGGCTATAACTTAAAAGCTGCAAATTAGCCCAAGATTATATGTGGTATGAAGCGGCTTAGATCTTGTGTGATCAAAGAGCTGTCTTCTCGAATACTCATAGCCACAGCTTCATCTTTTACCATCCAGCTCCCAATTAAAGGATAGTTGCCATCAAAGTTTGGTAAAGCATGAAAAGCTTGATAAATAAAACCTTCATCACCATAGTCGCCGCCAGAGCTTGCCAGCGTTTTACCTGCTTTGGTAATTTCTATGTTTGCCCCTTCACGAGAAAAAAGCGGCTTCTTAACAATGCCTGCGGCCGTATCGAGTTTGTGTTTATCTTTCGAAAAATAAGCTGGTAACAGGTTTGGGTGGCCTTCGTACATTTGCCAAAGTAAAGGCAAAATCGCCTTATTTGAAATGATGGCTTTCCAAGCCGGCTCTAACCATTGCATCTTTAAATTCGATAAAGCAGGTGCAAACTCATCGGTAAACATAAACTCCCAAGGATAGAGTTTAAACATCCAACTTATGGGGTTATTGTTCAGGTCGGTTAATTGGTTGGCGTCATTGAGCCCAATGTCTTCTACAAAACAAAAGCCCGTTTTTAAACCCGCCTCCATGGCACAGCTACGCATGTATTCGACTGTGCCCAGGTCTTCTTCTGTGTCTTTACAGCACGAGAAATATAAACGTTGAGCGCGATGAAACCGATGTAGCTGTCGAAAGTGTTTTATCAGTGCTTCTTGTAAGGCATTAAACTGGTCGCTTTGCCTAGGCAGTTGTCCAGCATCGACCATATCTTCGAGCCAACGCCATTGAAAATAGCCAGCTTCAAATAGTGATGTGGGCGTATCAAAATTTGCTTCGAGTAATTTGGCAGGGCCATTGCCGTTGTAACTAAAATCAAAGCGGCCGTATAAATGCGGATCCCGTCTAAACCAAGAGCGACGAATTAAATCCCACTGCTGTTCTGGGATGGCAAATAACTGCATGAGTTCATCGTCGTCACAGACCTTAGAAACTAACTCTAGTAGCATTTGATTAAGCTCGACACTCGGGTCTTCTATATCTTGCTCTATTTGCTGCAGAGTAAATTGGTAATAAACACTTTCATCCCAATAAGTTTCACCATGCATGGTATGAAAGTTAAAGCCAGTTTCTTTGGCGAGTTGTTGCCAGTGTGGGCGAGGTTGGGATGAGCTTCTGAACATAATTTGAAACTAGAGGTTAAGCTTTCGCTTAACCTCCCCAGCTACTTCTTGATGCACTACGGCCAAAACCACCACGTTTACGAGTAACGGGTTTTCGTTTTGCTTTGTAGTTCACTTTACTTGATTTGACGAGTGTAGAACCGCTACTGCTGGCACTGGCCACAAAGTCATTGTTAGAGTTTCGGTAGCTAAAGAAATCGTCACGACTACGGTATAAAGGTTTGGCACCTGAATAGTATTTGCCGCCCAACATTGCACGCTTATGTTTGCGTTTTTTCTTCAGAGCATCGAGCCCTTCGTCGACAGCTTCTGCGACTAAGCCTATCATGAAGCCTGCCATAAGAGGCTGCCAAATACCGCCATTTGACTCACATCTATCGAAGCCAAAATCACCTTCACACAATTGCTCGGTGGCGTAACGCGGGGCTTCATTTAAGTGTTGTTCAAGTGCTTGTTGATACTCCGCTTGGCATGTTTCAAACTCAATACCAAAAGAGTTACATTCCATCGTATCTTGGAATAACAAAGCGGACTCTTCACTATCACCACAGCCAGCTAATGAGCCAGTAGCGCCCATGAGTAAAGTCAGTTTAATGTGTTTGCTACGTTTCATCATGCCTCCTAGTAAGTCATACAGGCGGCGTTTAAAACTCCCGTAGCCAGTGAGGCTGCACCTAGAAATAAACCAGCACTCAAATGTTGTGCTTCAATTTTTTCAGACAGCTTCGGCATATATAAGCGAACAGTAAAAAATGTAACTAGCTGCATAATGCCCGCAATCACACCCCAAACAGCAAAATCTATAAGTGATACAGCATTCACTGCTGCACTAGCGATAGGTAAAATAAAACCAATTAATGTACCGCAAAACGCGACAGCAGCAGCAGGGTTGTTTTCTTTCATCAAACGCCATTCACAGTGTGGCGTAATGTACGTATACACAAATAAAAAGCACAGTGTAATTATATAACCTACTACAAAATAGCTAATAAAAGGCAAAAATCCTTGTAAAGATTCCAAAATCATTTTTTATCTCTTCTTATATCTGAAAGTTAGTTTTTAATTTTTCTAAGCGTTTTTAAAGGCAAGCTGTTCGATTTCTCTATGTAGAACTGCATCGTCACCTACATTTAGTTCAATCAAGCGTTTTAGGTGTGTCACACTCTCAAGGTCGATTTGATTACAGTGAAGCCCTAAATACTCAGTTTCGACGTGTCGAACTTCAACTTCCATTGAAATCAGTACATCACTGTCTGGTAAATGAAACTTTAGGTTAGCGGCTTCACCTTGAAGGGGTACATAGCCTACAGGTAAGGTGATCAACGCGCCTTTTAATGAAAGGTCGAGTACTTGGCAATTGTAATCACCGCTGGCAGTCATTAAGGTCGCCAGGTTTGAAAACAAAATACGCGTAAAACGTCTGCGTTCTTCCATCATCATTCTCTCAATATTCTAGATAATCTAAGATTAGATAGTAATACACTTAGGCTCCAGTGTAAAAAAAGCCCTGCATAAACAGGGCTTTTAATATCAATGATTTGCAAAAATTAGCTAATGCGTGAATTATTTAGCCAATTTTTTTATACTTAATTCGCTTAGGCTCGGCAGCTTGTGCGCCATAGGTCTTCTTCAACCAAGCTTCATATTCAGTATAGTTACCATCGAAGAAGTTCACTTGGCCTTCGTCGCGGTAATCAAGAATGTGTGTAGCGATACGGTCTAAGAACCAACGGTCGTGCGAGATACACATTACACAGCCTGGGAATTCTAAAATCGCATTCTCAAGGGCACGAAGCGTTTCAACGTCTAAGTCGTTGGTTGGCTCATCCAGTAGTAAAACGTTACCGCCAGCTTTTAAAAGCTTAGCTAGGTGTAGACGGTTGCGCTCACCACCAGAAAGCTCTTTTACAAACTTTTGTTGGTCGTTGCCTTTGAAGTTAAAGCGGCCAACATAGGCGCGGCTTGGGATCTCAAAGTTGCCAATTTTAAGTACGTCTTGACCGTTAGAGATTTCTTGGAAAACAGTGTTGCTGTCGTCCATGTTGTCACGGAACTGATCAACCGCAGCGAGTTCTACAGTTTCACCAACATCAACAGTACCAGCATCTGCTTGTTCTTGACCTGAGATCATTTTGAATAACGTTGATTTACCTGCACCGTTAGCACCGATAATACCGACGATTGCACCTTTAGGTACACTGAAGCTTAGGTTATCGATAAGTACACGATCGCCATAGCCTTTAGTTAGGCCATTTACTTCAATTACTTTATCACCTAGGCGAGGACCAGGTGGAATGAATAGCTCATTAGTTTCATTACGTTTTTGGTAATCACTTTGCTGTAATTCAGAGAACTGTGCCATACGCGCTTTAGATTTAGCTTGGCGACCTTTCGGATTTGAACGCACCCATTCAAGTTCTTGAGCAATTGATTTTTGACGTGCTTTTTCAGATTTTTCTTCTTGCTTTAGACGTGCATCTTTTTGCTCAAGCCAAGAAGAGTAGTTACCTTCCCAAGGAATACCATGGCCACGGTCAAGCTCTAAGATCCAACCAGCAACGTTATCTAAGAAGTAACGGTCGTGCGTAATAGCCACAACAGTACCTTCGTAGTCGTGTAAGAAACGCTCTAACCATGCAACAGACTCAGCATCTAAGTGGTTGGTTGGTTCGTCCAGTAAAAGCATATCTGGCTTTTCTAGAAGAAGACGACAAATAGCAACTCGACGACGCTCACCACCTGATAGGTGCTCAATTTTTGCATCCCACTCAGGAAGGCGAAGTGCATCAGCGGCGCGCTCTAAAGCGTTATCTAGGTTATGACCATCATGTGCTTGAATAATGGCTTCTAATTGACCTTGCTCTTTTGCAAGCGCATCAAAATCAGCGCCATCCATTGCATATTCTGCATAAACTTCATCAAGACGAGCAAGGGCGTTTTTCACTTCGCTTACCGCTTCTTCAACGGTTTCACGAACTGTTTTGTTTTCGTCTAATTGAGGTTCCTGAGGAAGATAGCCGATTTTAGTACCAGCAAGTGCATTCGCCTCACCTTCAAACTCTTTATCAACACCAGCCATGATGCGTAAAAGAGTCGATTTACCTGCGCCGTTCAGACCAAGTACACCAATTTTCGCACCAGGGAAGAAAGATAATGAAATATCTTTTAAAATCGTACGCTTAGGTGGCACCACTTTGCTAACGCGGTGCATTGAATAAATAAACTTATCTGGCAATGCCATAGATGAAACCTTTCATGTTCAAAATTAACTTGCATATTGTAGAGTTTACCTAGCGATTTCGTCAATCAAACAGCAGGTTATCTCTTTTTTTACTCATTAAATTAGCTCAAAACCAATAGCGCTACACCAGAAAAAGCAATTAACCCGCCCAATATCATATTTTTTGTCATGGGTTCTTTGCGTAGTGCGCCAATGCTCATCACCAGAAGTGGCGCTGTTGCGAAAATAGTTTGTGCGATAGCAGGATCGGTATGTTTGACTGAAATAAGCTGCAACCAAAGGCCAATGAAGGTACCAAAAAACACCGCGACAAAAAGCCATTGCTTTTGACTTATGCCATCTAAAGTAATGGCTTGTTTGAGATTTTGTTCTTTTAGACATGCGACAACACAAGCGACAGCCAGTGTGCCTGAAAATAAACGAATAAAGGCGGCCCACAAACTACCAATTTGTTCAGCGTTCATAGCACCTTTTGACATCACCATACCTGCCGCTTGGCAAGTGGCTGCAAGCAACGCAAAACCTACTCCTTTTATATAAATGCTGTGCTCAACTTGAGGTAATGGATTTTTAGGTTTAATCGCTAGTAGAACACCTAAAGTAGTGATCACAATACCAAGCCATGCAAGACCACTGAGCCATACGCCTAGCAATACAATATTTAGTACACCTGCAATGGCTGGCGCGAGTGACTCAATAACCAGAGTTCGTGCAGGGCCAATATTTCTAAGGGCTGCAAAATAGGCGCTATCGCCGATGGCAATACCCAAAATGCCGCTGACAATAAGCCAAGCCCAAGAGCTGGCTAGCTGAGGTAAAGGACTTGCAGGCATAATCAGTAAAATTAATAGCATCAGTGCACAAGCAATTATGCCTTTACTGACATTTAATTGCAGGGGGGATAAATGATGGCTAAAGCGTTTGTATAAAATTGTTGATGATGCCCAGACTATGGCTGCGCTGATCGCGGCAAATTCACCGATCCCCATTTTCTTCTCTCAATCTATTCTTTTCAGGCGAGTGGATTATTAAGGTTCTTTTTCTAGTTGCAAATAAATGAGTTGAGTTTTTGGACATCTAAACATCTAGAGGTTGAAATTTTCGACTTTACGTTCATAATGACAGCCATAAATTAAGTTGGGGAGAACTATATGCCGATCACCGTAAAAGATGAGCTACCTGCAATTGCTACACTCAGACATGAAAATGTCTTCGTGATGCCTAAATCACGTGCAAGAACGCAGGAGATCCGTCCGATGCGCTTGGCGATTCTTAATCTCATGCCCAACAAAGTTGAAACCGAAGTGCAGTTTATTCGTTTACTTGCGAATACGCCGCTTCAGGTTAACGTTGATTTATTACGTTTAGACACGCACCGCACTTCAGAAAACTCTGAGCAACACTTAGATATGTTTTATCGCTACTTTTCTGATGTAAAAGACGAAAACTACGATGCAATGATCATCACAGGCGCGCCGTTGGCTCATCTAGAATATGACGATGTTCTTTACTGGCAAGAACTCAAAGAGTTATTTGATTGGGCTGAAAACCATGTGACCTCAACGTTATTCTCTTGTTGGGCTGCTCATGCTGGTTTGTACCATCATTATGGTTTAAAGCGTGAACTTCGTGATGATAAATTATGTGGCGTATTTAAGCACCGTTGTTTGTTTGAGCATGGTGCGCTAACTCGTGGTTTTGACGACGAATTCTTAGTGCCACATTCTCGTTATGGTCACATTGAACTTGCTAAAATACAAAATACGCCTGAACTTGCGGTGTTGGCAGGCTCAGAAAAAGTGGGTGCGTATTTAATTAAAAACCAGTCAGGCAGTCAGGTCTTTTTAACCGGTCACCCAGAGTATGATGCTGATACTTTACAAAAAGAATATTTACGCGACCTAGCCAAAAGTCCTGATGCGCCAAAGCCAGAAGGGTATTTTCCGAATAACGATGCTGAGCAAAAGCCGAGTAAAACATGGCAAAGTCATGCCTTTTTGTTATTCTCAAACTGGCTGAATTATTACGTTTACCAAACAACCCCATACGATATTAACCTAGTTAGCCAAGATGTAAGGACTAACAATTATGCCGAATAAAAGTGCAGCCTTAAAAGAGGCTTTAAAACAACGTATTCTTATTTTAGATGGTGCCATGGGTACCATGATCCAAGAATATAAATTCGAAGAAGAAGATTATCGCGGCGAGCGCTTTAAAGATTGGCATGTGTTAGTAAAAGGCAATAACGATTTACTAAGCCTAACTCAACCTGATGTCATTGCTGATATTCATCGTAAATATCTAGCTGCAGGTGCTGACATTATTGAAACAAACACCTTTAACGCGACCACTATTTCGATGGAAGACTACGAAATGGGCAGTTTGAGTCGTGAAATCAACCTTGAGTCAGCTAAATTAGCACGTAAAATTTGTGATGAGTTCACTGAAAAAGAGCCACACAAACCGCGCTATGTAGCGGGTGTACTAGGTCCAACATCTAAAACGTGTTCAATCTCACCAGATGTAAACGACCCAGGTTATCGTAATATTACCTTTGATGCGCTGGTTGAGGCCTATATCGAGTCTACACTTGCCTTGATTGAAGGTGGTGCAGATTTAATTCTGATTGAGACTATTTTTGACACTTTAAATGCGAAAGCTGCGTCATTTGCTGTAGAAGAAGCGTTTGAACAAGCAGGTATTACGCTGCCTGTTATGATTTCAGGCACTATTACCGATGCCTCTGGTCGAACACTGTCAGGCCAAACAACAGAAGCATTCTATAATTCAATTCGCCATATTAAACCTATTTCAATTGGTTTGAACTGTGCTTTAGGTCCAGACTTATTACGTCCTTATGTTGAAGAGCTGTCGCGCGTGTGTGAAACCTTCACTTCTGTTCACCCTAACGCAGGTTTACCGAATGAATTTGGTGAGTACGACCTAGAAGCTAATGAAATGTCATTAGAAATCATCGATTGGGGCAAAGAAGGCTTCATTAATATTGTCGGTGGTTGTTGTGGTACAACACCTGAACATATTAAGGCGTTCGCTAATGGCCTTGCGCAAATTAAACCAAGATCTCTGCCTGAGCTAGATGTGCGTATGCGCTTAGCGGGCCTTGAAGCGTGTAACTTGAATTAGGAAGTATCTGATGACGCAACAAAATACCGCAATTTTTACCAATGTTGGTGAGCGTACCAATGTTACCGGTTCTGCAAAGTTTAAGCGCCTAATTTTAGAAGAAGATTACGAAACTGCCCTCGATGTAGCTCGTGAGCAAGTAGAAAACGGCGCACAAGTTATCGATATCAACATGGATGAAGCCATGTTAGATTCGAAAGCGGCGATGACAAAATTCTTAAACCTGATTGCTTCTGAGCCAGACATCTCGCGAGTGCCTATCATGGTTGACTCGTCTAAATGGGAAGTCATTGAAGCGGGCCTAAAGTGCATTCAGGGTAAGGCGATTGTTAACTCGATTTCACTGAAAGAGGGTGAAGAGCCGTTTATCCGTCAGGCTAAAATCATTAAACGATTCGGCGCTGCAGCCGTTGTCATGGCGTTTGATGAAACAGGGCAAGCCGAAACAGCCGACCGAAAATTTGAAATTTGTGAGCGCTCTTACCGTATCTTGGTCGACCAACTAGGCTTCCCACCAGAAGACATCATCTTTGACCCGAATATCTTTGCGGTAGCAACAGGTATTGAAGAGCACGATAACTACGCGGTTGACTTTATCGAAGGCACACGTCGCATTAAGCAAAACCTGCCACACTGTAAAGTGTCGGGTGGTGTATCTAACGTGTCATTCTCGTTCCGTGGCAATAACCCAGTACGTGAAGCCATTCACTCAGTGTTCTTATACCACGCTATTCAAGCGGGTATGGATATGGGCATTGTAAACGCCGGTCAGCTTGCAGTTTATGATGATATTCCCCTTGAGCTGAGAAAAGCCGTTGAAGATGTTGTATTAAATACTGATCCTGGCGCAGGTGAGCGTCTGGTTGAGTTGGCACCTAAGTATTCAGGTTTGGCGCAAGCAGAAAAAGTGGAAGATTTAGAATGGCGTACTTGGTCAGTCGAAAAACGTTTAGAGCATGCACTTGTTAAAGGCATTACCGAATATATTGAAGAAGATACCGAAGAGTGTCGCGCTTCGATGGATAAACCAATTCAAGTGATTGAAGGTCCATTGATGGACGGCATGAACGTGGTGGGTGATTTATTCGGTGCTGGTAAAATGTTTTTACCTCAGGTTGTAAAATCAGCCCGTGTAATGAAACGTGCTGTTGCTTACCTAGACCCGTATATCGAAGCGGAAAAAGAAGAGGGTGCAACCAACGGTAAAATCATCATGGCAACGGTTAAAGGTGACGTACATGACATAGGTAAAAACATTGTGGGCGTAGTACTGCAATGTAACAACTATGAAGTGGTTGATTTAGGCGTAATGGTGCCTGCTGAGAAAATTTTGCAAACCGCCATAGACGAAAAAGCCGATGCCATTGGTTTATCGGGCCTTATTACGCCATCGCTCGATGAAATGGTACATGTTGCGAAAGAAATGACCCGTCGTGGTTTTGATATTCCATTATTAATTGGTGGTGCAACCACTTCTAAAGCACACACTGCGGTTAAAATTGAGCCTCAGTACGACAAAGGCGTAGTGTATGTGAACAATGCTAGCCGTGCGGTAGGTGTGGTATCTAGCCTATTAAGCAAAACACAAAAGCCAGAGTTTTTAGCTAAGACTACCGCTGAGTATGTAAAAGTGCGCGAACAACAGGCACGTAAAAAGCCACGTAGTAAACCGGTTACTATCCAGCGTGCCCGTGATAATGCCGCAAAACTTGATTGGGATAGCTACACGCCACCTGTGCCGAAAAAGCTGGGTGTTACAGAGTTTAGAGATGTTAGCATCAAAACATTACGTCAATACATTGACTGGACACCTTACTTCATGACTTGGTCATTGGCGGGTAAATTCCCTCGTATTCTCGACGACGAAATTGTCGGTGAAGAGGCGAAGAAGCTTTATCACGATGCCAATGCCATGCTTGATGAGTTTGAAAAAACACAAGCGCTGAAACCACTTGGTGTGATAGGTTTATTCCCAGCGAACCGTGTAGGTGATGACATTGAGATCTACACAAATGAAACTCGTTCTGAAGTATTAGAGTTAAGCTGTCACTTACGTCAGCAAACAGAGAAAACCGATTTCCCGAATTACTGTTTAGCAGATTATGTCGCGCCGAAAGGCACACCTGACTACTTTGGTGCATTTGCTGTAACTGGCGGTCTTGAAGAAGACGATTTAGCTGAAGCATTCGACGCTCAGCAAGATGACTACAACAAGATCATGGTTAAAGCGGTTGCTGACCGTTTAGCTGAAGCGTTTGCTGAGTATCTTCATGAGCAAGTTCGTAAAGAATACTGGGGTTATGCAGCCGATGAAAACCTCAGTAATGAGGAGCTTATTCGCGAAAACTATCAAGGTATTCGTCCTGCGCCTGGTTATCCTGCCTGTCCTGAACATACTGAGAAGAAAAAGATCTGGTCGTTACTGCAAACTGAAGTTCGTATCGGTATGCAGCTTACTAGCTCATATGCAATGTGGCCAGGAGCTGCTGTATCGGGTTGGTATTTCTCTCATCCTGATTCTAAATATTATGCGGTAGCACAAATCCAAAAAGATCAGGTTGAAGACTACGCCAAACGAACCAACATGAGCCTTGAAGAGGCAGAGCGATGGTTGTCACCAAATCTTGGTTATGAGCCTGAATAGGCGCTCAACCTGAAATCACATCACTCTAGAAAGCACTTACTTAGTTAAGTGCTTTTTTATGCCAGATGATTTATGTAACTGAGCTCAGCTCAATTGAGCTTTAATGAAACGCCAAGATTACTTTTGTAAGAAAACTTCATATAATTAGTTAGATGTGAAATTAAATATTCATGGTGCTTTTATCTATTTCTTTATTTTTTCAATCAAGTTCAAGTGAATTAGATTGATATTTTTATTTATAGATAAAAGCTTTTCTTAGCGAAAAAAAGGTGTTCCATGCTCGGACAACAAGCAAAATTTAACAAGGCGGTATTTTTCCCAGCCTCTTTAGTGATCCTCCTATTGATGATCATCACTGTGACTGCGCCAAATATGGCAAAGTCATTGTTTGCATATATTCAAAGTGCAATCACGGTAAACGGCAGTTGGTTTTATGTCCTTACCGTCGCCATTATTTTAGGTTTTGTTTTATATTTGAGCTTGTCGAGATTTGGTTCTGTTAAGCTCGGGCCTGATCATGCAACCCCAGATTATTCTTTAGGTACTTGGATCTCCATGCTCTTTGCAGCAGGCATGGGAATAGGTTTGATGTTTTTTGGCGTTGCAGAACCCATTATGCACTATTTGTCACCGCCAACGGCTGAGCCGGGTTCACTAGAAGCGATTAAAGAAGCCATGAAAATTACCTTTTTTCATTGGGGGTTTCATGCATGGGCAATTTACGCCATTGTCGCTTTGGTATTGGCTTATTTTTGCTATCGACATAAGCTCCCCTTAACACTTCGTTCAGCTTTACATCCGATCATTGGCGATAAAATATATGGCTGGCAAGGGCACTTAGTCGACATTTTTGCGGTTGTGAGTACGGTTTTTGGTGTCGCGACTTCTTTAGGTTTAGGGGCAAGCCAAGTAAATGCCGGGTTAAACTATTTATTTGAATTAGATGTAAACCAAACAAATCAAGTCATTATCATGGTGGTCATCACAGCACTCGCTTCAGTGTCGGTTGCAACAGGGTTAGATAAGGGAATTAAAATACTGTCAGAAACCAACATGTTGCTTGCAATCGCTTTACTTGTATGTATTTTCATTCTAGGGCCCAGTGTCTTTTTACTGCAAGCCTATGTGCAAAACGTTGGCGCGTATCTCTCAGAAATTGTCTCGAATACATTCAACTTATTTGCTTATGAGAAGAAAAGTTGGATTGGCGGCTGGACCATTTTTTATTGGGGCTGGTGGTTAGCATGGGCACCATTTGTTGGTTTATTCATTGCACGTATATCAAAAGGTAGAACTATTCGAGAGTTCGTATTAGGTGTCATGGTGGTGCCTACTGCATTTACATTGCTTTGGATGACTGTTTTCGGAAATAGTGCGATTTACATGGTAGTTGAGCAGGGCGCTCAGCAAGTAGCTAATATGGTGAGCGAAAACTCTTCTGTGGCTTTATTTGTGTTTTTAGAGCAGTTCCCTTGGTCAACAATATTGACTGTATTATCTGTTGCTATGATTGTTATTTTCTTTGTCACATCATGCGATTCGGGCGCTATGGTAATTGATATGCTGTGTTCAAATGGTGAGAATGACACCCCAGTTTGGCAGCGTTTATTCTGGGCGATTAGTGTTGGCGTGGTTGCAGCTGTACTTAGTCTAGTTGGCGGTTTAGAAGCCTTACAAACCATGACGATTGCTAGTGCTTTACCTTTCTCACTCGTGCTACTGTTTTCATGTTTTGGGTTAGTGAAAGCATTAGAAGTTGAAAGTGCTAAACGCGAAAGTTTACAGCATCATGCTGTGATAAATATGAGCAGTGAAGAAACCTCCGACTGGAAAGAAAAGCTGAATAACATAGTGTCAACGCCTGATAAAAAAGACATCAATCAGTTTTTAAATAAAGAAGTGAAGCGAGCATTTAAAGCATTAAAAGCGCAGTTTGAGCTGAATGATATTGAAGCAGAAATTCAATCCTCAGAGAAGAGTATTTCGTTTATTGTAAATCACGGTGACGAACATGACTTTATTTATGGTGTATATAAAAAAGAACACGTGCAACCAAGCTTTAGTCATGACCAAGAAGAAGGCTATGAAAGTTATTATCGTGCGGAGGTCCATTTACTTGAAGGCGGGCAAGATTATGACATTATGGGCTGGTCAGAAACTGCAGTGATCAATGATGTGATAAATCAATATCAAAAACATATGCACTTTTTACATATCCTTCGTGATGAAGGGCCTGTTTTATAAATCTGAGCCTTTATCAAAATATAGCACTATCAAATTAAAAACCGCCAAATGGCGGTTTTTTGTATTAAAAATTTTACACTCAACATAACCTTTACGTTAACGTAAGCTCTTTATGCCGCTTGAGTAACTATTTTTAACTTAAGAAAATATTTACAGGTTTTAATTTGACTATAATTTTCGTTAAATTTGTATTTGTTGAATTAAAATTGTCAATTAAGAGAATTGTAGGGGAGGATTGTCTCAATTTATAGAGAATTTAAAAATATAGTGATAGAGTCGATGCAGTTTCAGCGCTATGCCCGATTATTGGGTAAAAATTTCGGAGAACTATAAAGTGGCTGTATTTAACCAAGTTGAATTTGATAACCATGAACAAGTGGTTTTTTGCTCTGATAAAGAGTCTGGCTTAAAAGCAATTATTGCTGTTCATAGCACAAAATTAGGTCCTGCAGTGGGTGGCTGTCGTATGTGGGATTATGCAAAAGACGAAGATGCTGTTTATGACGTATTGCGCCTATCTAAAGGTATGACTTATAAAAATGCGGTTGCTCGTTTACCATTTGGTGGTGGCAAGTCTGTGATCATTGGTGATGCGAAAACAATTAAATCAGAAGCTTTATTCAGAGCATTTGGTAAGCAACTTGAGCGTTTAGGTGGCACTTATTATTCAGCAGAAGACGTGAACATCACAACAGGTGATGTAATGACGATGCACAAAGAAACTAATTACGTAATGGGCTTAGAAGGTAAAAGTGGTAACCCTTCTCCGTTTACAGCGCTTGGTACTTTCCTAGGTATTAAAGCTGCATTTAAACATAAGCACGGACATGAAGATTTAAATGGCGTTAAAGTATCAGTTCAAGGTTTAGGAGCTGTAGCTTATACATTATGTAAATATTTACATGAAGCGGGCGCACAGTTATTCGTTACTGATATTAATCAAGAATCTGTTGAAAGAGTGGTAAACGATTTTGGCGCTACAGCAGTGAATATCGACGAGATTTACGACCTAGACGTTGATGTATATGCGCCGTGTGCACTTGGTGCAACGGTAAATGACGAAACAATTCCTCGTTTGAAAGCACAAATCATTGCTGGTTGTGCGAATAATCAGCTAGCAGAGTCTCGCCATGGTGAAATTTTACGAGAAAAAGGCGTTTTATACGCACCAGATTATGTGATTAATGCTGGTGGTATTATTAACGTTTACTACGAAACTAAGCCGGCTGGTTATAATGAAGCAGATGCCACTAAGCATGTGGAAGGCATTTATGACACACTAGCTGAAATCTTCAAGCGTTCAGAAGAAGAACAAAAGTCGACACATATAATTGCTGATGAACTAGCACAAGAAATTATCGCGAACGGTCTATAATTCCTTTGCTTTAAATAATGTAATTGTTCTAATAGAGGGATGTAATCAAACATCCCTTTTTTTATGAAAAAAATTGATCTCGACACTTGGCCGAGAGCCGAGCACTTCAAGTTCTTCTTACCTTTCTCACAACCCTACTTTAATGTAGTTATTGACCTTGAAATGAAAGCGCTGTTTAAGTTTGCAAAATCACAGCAATTGAGTTTCACAGCTTGCTACTTATATTGCTTGCAAGAAGCGGTAGCGCGTTATGCACCAATAAGGTATCGAATAGTTGACAATGAACCAGTTGAAGTAACAGATATTACCTTGAGTACTGTATTTTTGCGCTCAGATGAGAGTTTTAGATTCGTTCCATTAGAAACACAAAATTCATTATTAGCATTTTGTGAACATTACACACAGCAAAAACATACTTTTTTAGATAAACCATTGTTAAATCCTTCTTTTATTGAAGGTGCCGATAAAATTACACAAATGTATATTTCAATCTTGCCATGGTTTAAATTCTCAGGTTTTAAACACGCTGAGCATACGCCTGTTGCTTCGGGCATTCCGAAAATTGTATTTGGACAATATCAAAAAGAGCAAGGAATAATACCCGTCTCAATTGAAGTACATCATGCATTAATGGATGGATTACATATATCGCAGTTCATCGATGCTTTTAATCAAGTCGTCGCAGAAATTTGTACATAAAACTGAGCCATTTAAGTGTAGTTTTGCTATCACAAGTAAAAAAAACACAAAAAAACAAGGCTCAATAAAAGTGCTTTTAAAACAACTTCTTAAAATTAAATTTCGGTATTTTAAAACTTCAGTTACAGGATGTTTTTACCCTGTAACAAAATGTAAAAACAATGTGTGCTTTGTCCGTTTTTCATAGGCAGAATGCTTTGGTGAATGATTTGTGATGTTAATATTATGTTTTATATAAAAAATATTAATCCATTTTCAAAAAATTAGTTTTGCCTATGAAGTTGACACATGGCCTTGCATTTAGCATTATTGGAAAGTTGATATCTGTAGAAAGATATCAGGGTAGCTCTACTATAAAGAGCAAAAAATTATAAAAGTAACATTACTTAATTGGTTGGGAACTATGTCTGTTAAAATCAGAAAGAGTCTTGTAGCTACAGCACTTCTAGGTGCAACAGCTTTCGCAAGCAGCAACGTGATTGCAGATCCTTTGAATGACATACAAAAAGTAGGTCAGCAAACTCAAACGGCTGCAAAAAAATCACAAGAAAAAATTGATAACATTTATGGTCAAACTCAAGAGATGATCGGTGAGTACCGCAGTGTTGTTGATGAAACAGAATTATTAAAAGTTTATAACGACCACGTAGCACGTTTGGTAGCTGACCAAAATGCTAGCATCGAGTCACTTAATCGTCAGATTGGTACGATTGAGAAAACTAAACAGGACGTTGTGCCTCTGATGTATCGCATGATCGATACGCTTGAGCAATTCATCAAAGCGGACGTTCCGTTTGACACTGAAACTCGTTTAGGTCGTGTTGAAAAATTACGTGATCTTCTTTCTAACTCTAAAGTAACGACTTCAGAGAAGTTCCGTCAGGTTCTTGAAGCATACACAATTGAGACTGATTACAGCTCAACAATGGTTGCATCTCAAGGCTCACTAGAAATCAACGGTAAAAACATCAACGTTGACTTCGCACGTATTGGCCGTGTTGCATTTGTTGCTCAATCATTCGACCTTAAGCACGCTTGGGTTTGGAACAACAGCGCAAAACAGTGGGATGAGCTAGGCGAAGAGTACATCAAGCCAGTTAAAACTTTCATCCGTATCGCACGTGGTCAGGCTGCACCTGAACTACTAGCACTTCCAATCTTTGGCGCGGAGTAATAAATAATGAAGAAATTATTTAAAGGTTTTGCAGTAGCGGCTGCTCTATCTGTTTCAGCTGGTGCAGCTCTAAACGCGCACGCAAACACTGAAACTCTAGACAAAATCCTTCAAGAAGTTAAACAAAACCGTATTTCTGAAGGTAAAATCAACAAGCAACGTGAGCAAGAATTCCTTTCTGCTCGAGCTGACAAGCAAGCACTTCTTAATAAAGCTAAGCGTGATTTAGCAAACGAGAAGGCTCGTGGTGAGCGTTTAAACAACCAGTTTAAACAAAACGAAATCACACTTGCTGAAAAAGAAGTTGAGCTTCAAAACGCAACTGGTACTTTAGGTGAGATGTTCGGTGTTGTTCGTCGTTCAGCTTCTGAAGCGATCGGTTCAATCGAAGCATCACTAGTAAGTGCTGAAAAGCCAGGACGTGCAGAAGTTCTTCGTTCATTAGCAGCAGCTAAAGAACTACCAACTACTCGCGAACTAGAAGAGCTTTGGATTGCTTTCCAAACTGAAATGACTGAATCTGCAAAAGTATCTACTTTCGAAGCGCAAGTTGCTGAGCTAAGTGGTGAAATCAATACTAAGCAGGTTACTCGTGTTGGTAACTTCAACCTAATCACAAAAGACGGCTACGTAGTATACGATGCAGCTAACAAAGCTATCGTTCCACTAGGTAAGCAGCCAGATGGTCACATCTTCAACACTGTTGCTGACCTTCTAAATACACAAGCTGGTTCATACACTAAGTTCTATGTTGACCCTGCGCGTGGCGGTATCTTACGTCTAAACACTCAGCGTGCAACTGTTGAAGAACGTTGGCACCAGGGTGACACAGTTGGTTACATCATCACTGCATTACTTGCAATTGGTGCGTTACTAGCGTTAGTTCGTTTCCTAGACCTACTTATGGTTAGTGCTAAAATCAAAGCACAGGTTAAGAACATCAACACGCCTAACGAAAACAACCCACTTGGTCGTATTCTTAAAGTTTACCATGACAACAAAAACCAAGACGTTGAAAACCTTGAGCTTAAGTTAGACGAAGCAATTCTACGTGAAACGCCTCGTATCGAAGCTGGTATCAACATCATCAAGATCTTAGCTGCTATCGCACCGCTACTAGGTCTACTTGGTACAGTTGTTGGTATGATCTTAACGTTCGAATCAATCACATTATTCGGTACTGGTGATCCGAAGATCATGGCAGGTAACATCTCTCTAGCGCTTGTAACAACAGCTCTAGGTCTGATTGCTGCTCTACCACTAATCCTATTACACGCAATCGTTTCAGGTCGTAGTAAAGCAGTTCTACATATCCTAGACGAGCAGAGTGCAGGTATTGTTGCTGCGCATGCGGAGAAGGAGAAAGCCTAATGCTAGTCCTGATGGAGATTTGGGAATCTATCAGGGATTTTGTTGGCACAGGCGGCCAGGTATTATACGTGGTCGCGATAGCACTCTTTCTAATGTGGGTATTAATGATTGAGCGCTATTGGTTCCTACTCGCCGAGTATCCGAAAATGAAAGCGGATATCGTAGCGAAGTGGGACGCCCGCCAAGACACTACGTCTTGGTACGCACACAGAATCCGCGATGCATGGATTTCTGAAGCGTCTGAAAAATTAGAAGCGCGCATGTTGATTATCAAAACATTGGTAGCCATGTGTCCATTAATCGGCCTACTAGGTACTGTAACGGGTATGATCAGCGTTTTCGAAACGATGGCTACTCAAGGTACTGGTAACGCTCGTCTAATGGCATCGGGTATTTCAATGGCAACGATACCAACAATGGCAGGAATGGTTGCGGCACTATCTGGTGTATTCTTCAGCACTCGCCTAGAAGCTAGAGCGAAAATGGCTAAAGAAAAGCTAGTAGATAGTTTGCCTCATCACTAAAGAGAGATATTAATATGGCACGTAAACAACGTTTTCGTGAGGAAGAAGAAGCAGCAGTAGACATGACACCGATGCTAGACATCGTATTCATCATGCTTATCTTCTTCATCGTAACAACTTCTTTCGTGAAAGAAGCTGGTATTGAAGTACAAAAGCCAAAGGCTGCACAAGCTCAAACTAAGAAAAATGCGAACGTATTCATCGCGATCCGTGAAAACGGTGAAATCTGGATGGATAAGCGCGCAGTTGATGTTGAGCGTGTTAGTGCAAACCTTGAAAGCATCCTAGCTGAGCAACCTACTGAAACCGTAATCATTCAAGCTGATAAAGGCGCGAAGCACGGTGTGGTTGTTAAAGTTATGGACCAAATCAAGGCGACTGACGATCAATTAAAAATCTCAATCGCTGGAGCTAAGTAATGATTCGTTTTCTGTTTTCACTTGTAACAGGTGGGGCAGTTACTTTCGGCTTATTTTATTTTATGGCATTTCTGATCTCTGGCGGAGCAGATAGAGCTGAAAATGAAAAAGAAGAAATTGTAGTCGAAATTTTGACGAATCCACCTGAATCTGAGGTTCAAGAGCGCAGACGTGTTCCGCCTCCACCTCCGCCGCCGCCGCAGCAGCCGCCTAAACCGCAGCCGCCGCAGCCTGACAATGCTAACCCTAACGCGGGTGCTATTGGCTTTAACATGCCTAGCATCGACATTGGTGGCACTGCAGGTGGCCTAAGTGGGCCTGGTGAATTTGGCCGTGATGGTGATGCAACACCTATCGTACGTATTGAGCCGAAGTATCCGACTCAAGCGGCACGTGACGGTAAAGAAGGTTGGGTACAACTTTCATTCACTATTAACGAGCTTGGTGGTGTTGAAGATGTAAAAGTTATCGATGCTGAACCTAGGCGTATTTTCAACCGTGAAGCAATAAGAGCCTTACGTAAATGGAAATACCGCCCGAAAATCATCGATGGCAAGCCACAAAAGCAACCTGGTCTTACTGTACAGTTAGACTTTAAACTTAACCAAGATTAATAAGGAGCGAAGAAATGAAGCAATTACATAAAGCAACAGCTCTTGCGCTACTTATGACGCTTACAGGTGTATGCAGCAACGCTGTTGCTGCACCTGACCCAGCTAAAATCGAAGCGCGTAAAAAAGCTAAGACAAAGATCATGGGTGAGCGTACTGGTAAGAAAGTTGTTAAAGCATTTGAACTTTACAACAACGACCAGCTTGACGAAGCTATTGCTTTGATGGAAGAGTTAGACCCGTCTAATGATTTCGACAAAGCGACTGTAGATAGATACCTAGGTAACTTCTATGCTCAGAAAGAAGATTACACTAAGGCACTTGATTTCGTTAAGCGCGCTGTGGAACCTGATGTTTTAAACTTCAAAGACCAAGCAGATACCCTTAAATTTGTTGCAGACCTTTATTTTGGTCAGCAAATGTATGTTGAGGGTATTAAAGCGTATAATGCTTGGATGGACTTTACTGGTGACGAAGACGACAAAGTATATGCCAAAATGGCGCAAGGTTACTTTGAGTTAAAGCAATTTAGTAAAGTTATCGAACCAGCAGACAAAGCAATTAAATTGGCAAAAGAGCCAAATAAAAATTACTTTATGTTGAAGGTCGGTTCATACTTTGAACTTAAGCAGTTTAATAAAGTTGTAGAAGTTGGTGAGACTCTAGTTAAGTTGTTCCCTGATGATAAACAAAACTGGACTCGTCTAGGTTCTTTCTATATGTCTACCGAAGAGTTTAAAAAAGGTCAGACAGTTATGGAAATAGCTTATAGAAAAGGCTATTTCGAGAAAGAGAACCACTACAAAATATTAAGCAGCTATTACTCGCTAAATGATATTCCTTACAAAGCCGCCATTGTTATGGAAAAGGCTTTGAAGGAAGACAAAGTTAAGCGTACTAAGCAAAACGTTACTGCTGTTGCAAGTTACTTCCACCAATCGAAGCACCTTGTAACTGCCGCGAAATACTATGAAGAAGCCGCTAAGTTTGATGACGACGCAGATCTTTTTAGAAAAGCAGGTAACTTATTACTTACTGAGCAAAAGTACAGTGCTGCAGTTGAGCGTTTAAATAAAGCGCTTGAATTAGGTACTGACAAGAAGGGGTCGACTTACTCTGACTTAGCTGAAGCTTACTTATACCAAGAGAAATATAAGCAAGCCTATAGAGCGATTGTCAAAGCACAAGAAGATCCACGTACTCGTAAGTTTGCTAGAGGTTGGGCAACGTTCATTAAGGACAAAGCACAACGTAAAGGCATAAGCTTATAAATAAAAAGCCCCGAAAGGGGCTTTTTTTATAGTTGGAAGTGAAGGTGAATAATAAATTTCTTTTAATAATACTCCCCATTCTGCTTTTGTTATCCGCATGTACTGAACAGCAGAAACTTAGTTCTTTTAAAGAAGTGCAAGCACAGTTAAAAAATATCAATGCTGTTTTGTTGACCAAGAGCAAGCATGAACTGTCAGAAGAATTACCTTTCAGTGAGGCTTATTTAAAGCAAAGGCACATTGTTTTAAACTCTGCTGATCTTCAGTCATTCACTGAGCATCAAGTTAATGAGTTACAATATTTGATAATTCAAGAACGTTACCCTGAAAGATATTTACCCTGGCCAGCAGCGATAAATGTTGCATCAAATCTTAGTGAAGGACAGAAACCGGCGTGGCAGAGTCTAGTTAAGGCTAGGTTAGAAGATGCTAAGCAAAGCAAAATACTTTATAACAGATATGAATTGAAACGGTTAAAAACGTATTCTGAATCTGAATCATTAACTGATCTAACTGACTATTTTAAAACATATAAGCCAAGAAGCCGTTTAGGCATTTACCAGCTACCTAATGGTAAAGAGTGGTATCAAAGCAAAGTGAATCACTATTTAGGCAATGTAGAAAATCCTCAGGTTGTTTTGGCCAATCTTCAAGCTTTAACAAATGAGTATGATAATCAAGAAAACGATTTAGAAGCACTAAGCTTAGTTAAGATTGCAAAAAAGCATTGTTCTATCATCGGAGGTTTAAACTGGGAACATGAGTTTGTTAACTTACATGAGACTTTCGAACAGTGTGAAAAACAGAAGCTAGTAGCCTATAAACAGGTAATATTAGTATTGGCTGAGATAGACTTGGGTATTCACTTTCAGGCTTGGTCAGAAGAACAAGCCATGGTGGTATTAAATCAAAAATTATCGCTGCAGCCAGAGCAAGCAATGGATTTCTTAGATTATATCATCATGAAACCCGCGGCTGTTTTATCCTTAGCTAGGGTTTATTTTTAGAGTGCAGCTGTAAGTGATAGATAATAAAAAGGCCTTTTCTTACTAAGGCCTTTTCAATCAGTTATGTGCTTTTTTTCGCTTTTTCTCTTCACAAACCGGGCAACGTTGTTTAGCCGGATCTTTTGAAAGCTCCAGAAGTTCAAGTTTTGTCTCACAATCACAGCAGTAACCAAATTGGCCAATATCTATTTGGCATAAAGCAGCTTCTAGTTCCATAAGCCGCTGAAAACGGGGAAACTGGTTTGGGTTAATTTTAGTGACCGCTAAGTCAATCCACTCTCCTGGTGTTGAGTTTTCTAACATTGAAGCCAATTCGCCAGTAAACTCATGTTGTGCGTCTTTAAGCTCATTTAAAAACTCACATCGAACAGAGTCTAATTCAATTTTTAGCTTGCTTTGAAAGTCTTTAGTTTGATTTGCATTCATGATCGCTCTCCTATGAGCAATCATTATGGTACTTCTAAGCGAATCCGTTATGATTTGAATCAATGCTAGGACACTTTGCATATTTCTCTAACACAGAGACAACCTCGTCTTTATTTTTAAGCTTTCTAATTTCGTCAAAAAGATCATTGGCTTGTGGATACTGCAGTTTGAGATAGCCGAGCCATTGTTTGGTTCTTGATGAAAAATATTTTTCACTTAAAGAAGGATCTTGATGCATAGATGAATGCAAAATATGGTAAATAACATTTTCCCAAGATAAAGGTGTGTAAGAGTCACTATTTCTGTGAGCTTTAATTTTCGCAGCTAAGTCTGGTGTTGCCAATGCACCACGTCCAAGCATTAGATCTGAGCAACCACTGCGCTCTTGACAGCGATACGCATCTTCAATTTGCCAAATCTCGCCGTTTGCGACAATTGGCATGGTAACTCTATCAAGAAGAGGTTTTATTTTTTCCCAGTATGCAGGCGGTTTATAGCCATCTCGCTTTGTTCTTGCATGAATAGCTAAGCTCGAAGCCCCTGCACTTTGAACTGCATCGACAATTTCAGCAGTATTACTGTCATCATCAAAGCCTAAGCGTATCTTAGCGCTGACTTCATGTTCGGCTGGAACAGCTTCTCTTACTGCTTTTATAATTTGGTACATGAGCTCAGGTTCTTTTAACAGAACTGCTCCACCTTTACTTTTATTAACCGTTTTAGCCGGGCAGCCAAAGTTAAGGTCGATACCATGTGAGCCAAGCATGACGGCTTTACGTGCATTTGCAGCAAGCGCATGAGGAACTTGACCCAGAAGCTGAATGCGAACAGGAGTACCAGACTCGGTATAGCCATTATTTAATAGTTCAGGGCAAGTTTTGATAAACACTCTTCGTGGAAAAGTGAGATCGACAACGCGAATAAACTCTGTTACACATAAATCAAAGCCACCAAGGTTTGTTAAAAGTTGGCGCATTTTAAAATCTACAACGCCTTCCATTGGTGCCAAAATCAATTTCATAACTTGCTCTATACTACTTAAAGGGCGCTTATTTTAAACGAGAGGAAGGGTGTTGCTAAGTTAAAATTGAATTTTTTTAGATTTAATGAAATATTCTTTTTTGTAGTAGGGTCTACTAAGTGAATTGAACGAAATATCCCAAAGGGTCGAGTATGAAAAATTTAAAAACTAAATCAATCGCTGCTACGTTAGGTGCTGTCGTTGTTGGTACTGCGAGTTTAACTGCTTCCGCAGAAGTAAACGCTAACCCATTTGCATTTACTACTATGTCTTCTGGTTATCAATTAGATGCTGCAGAAGGTAAGTGCGGCGAAGGTAAATGTGGTGGTAAAGCTGAAAAAGAAGGCAAATGCGGCGAAGGTAAATGTGGCGGAAAAGCTAAAAAAGAAGGCAAGTGCGGCGAAGGTAAATGTGGCGGCAAAGCTAAAAAAGAAGGCAAGTGCGGCGAAGGTAAATGTGGCGGCAAAGCTAAA
>NZ_PPSW01000013.1 GCF_005876835.1 Pseudoalteromonas phenolica | reverse complement strand
GCTGAGCTATAGCCCCACATTCCAGACTGGATACGCTCAGAAATTTATATTTTTTTTATTTCTCCGTCAATACTGAGGTTAAAAAAATCCCAAAGTTTTTGCGTGCTTTGTTACACTGATTGTCAAAATAATAAGAGTGCTGGTTTGTTAACTATGTTGAAACTCCCTTTTCTTTTTACACTTATGGTGGTTCTTTTGTCTGGATGTATTTCAAAGCCTGATGAGCCTTTTAAAGTTGCAGATCAAACATTACATACACGTCTGGCTGATAACGGCTCAAAATTATTTGCCTTCATTGTGACCGTTGAGAAACAAGCTCGGGTGAAGTTAGATACTCGAAAAGAGATCTCACGCACTGAGTTTAAGATGTTCTTAAATGAAGAACATATCGAAGACTCTCCTGCATTAAAGTTAGCCTTAGAAGAGCGTGCGGTACAACTTCTAAAAACGGCACTAGACGAGCAGGATTATTGCCAGCAAGGTTATGATATTGAAGAAGTATATTGGAAAGAGCGTAAGGTGCAATTAAGAGGTCAGTGTCGTGACTGAAGTTACAGAAGTTAGTAAGTTATCTGAGTTAGAGAGCTTATTTAAACAATTGAATATCAATGCAATAAAATACCAACACCCGCCTTTAAACACGTGCCAAGATGCAGACAAACTTAATCTCAACCGGGTTGGTGTAAGGATAAAAAATCTATTTTTACGAGATAACTACGGTAAGCGACATTGCCTATTGTTGGTGCCTGCTGATTATCAGGTAGATTTAAAAGCGCTGTCTAAACAGCAAAAGTTATCGCGATTGGGATTTGCATCATCTCAACGGTTAGCTAAATACCTAGGTGTTAAACCGGGCTGCGTTTCAGCATTAGCGGTTTTCAATGATACTGAACAAGCTGTGGCAGTATGGGTAGAGTCAAGCCTATGGCGGGCTGAACAGTTTCAATGTCACCCATTTTTCAATGATCAGACTTGGGTGTTAAATAAAGCAGATTTAAAGTGTTTTTTTGAGTACACAGGCCATGCGCCTCAAGTCATAGATGTACCTTGCTTGTAGTTTGCAAGGCATGCAATAAGTCCGAGTGAGCAACAAGCTAATAAACAAGCCAAAAACGCGATATAGCCATATTCTTCAAAGATAACCCCAGGTAAGAATGACCCAAGTGCGCCACCGCTGTAATAAAAAGATACATATGCACCGTTAGTCACCGAAGCTGGTGCGGTACTAATTTTGTTTGCTAATGGCGCTGCGGTTGCATGTATAACGAACATACAACCACAGAAAAGGGTAAAACTGACAATGAATAAGCTGAATATATGACTTGTAAGCATGATGTTGCTTACACAATATAAAATGAACATCAGGCTTAGTAGTGCCCAAGCGTTTTCAATTTTCTTATTAAGCCATGGCGTGCACGCAGATAAAATTGCTCCGACCAAATAGCCCGTGTAGATAAAACCGATTTCTTTAGTATCCGTAATGCCGTATTGGTTTTGCACAATAAAAGGTAAAAAGTTCAGTAATGCGGCAAAGCAAAAAAACATGAAAAATACTGCGACGAATAGGCGTAATAGAGCCGTATCTTTTAAATGCACTAAATGCAGCCAGGGCTTTATTTTTTCTTTAGTACTTTCTTCTCTTTTAACTTGTTTAGGAATGGTCATCGCAAGGACTATTAAGCTGACACTAACTAAGTAGAAAAAGTTCTGCCACTGCCAAAATGCGGCAAAGTTTGCTGCAAGCATCCTGCCTAAGTAACCCCCAATAATTGAACTACCAATATACAGAGTCATATTTCTTTGTAACGCATCACCTTGAAAAGTGGTACCTATATAACTTGTCATACTTATTAATGCTGCAGGTAATGTGAGTCCTTGAATAAGTCTGCAAATTAATAGCCCTGAGAAGTAATCTGAATAGGCAAAAAGTAAGTTACTTGCAGCAAGGATCAATAAGGCGATACGCAAAATTGACAATGGATTGAACTGATTCAGCATAACGCCGTAGCAAAGTGGTGCGATGGCAAGTGGGAGCATAGTCACAGTCATTAATGTTCCACTGTTTGCAATTGAAACATCATATAGCTCAGAAAAAATAGGTAGTAGAGGCTGAGGGGCGTATAAGACTAAAAATGTACAGACAGAGCAAAGCAGTAATTTAAATAATGACATGGTGTCTGATACCCAAAACAGCGCAAATAAGAAACTATTGTGCTAAACCTAAATAGGCTAGTTAAATATAAAGTTAAATTGCAGAGCATGTTAATGCATGAAACGCATTAAGTTTAAAGCTTTATCAATTAGTTGGTAATTTTTTGCGCTAAATCACACTTTATTTGCTTTACTTTAGTTAGATTGCAGTTGCACCTCTCTTTGTCGTGTCGTGCATCTGAGTTAATATATTGGGAATCGTATTTTCATGGAGTTGCAGCATGGGTTCTCTACAAGACCAATTACTAAAAGCAGGTTTAACAACTGAGCATAAAGCCAAAGTTGCTAAGACCGAAAAACGTAAAGCACAAAAGAAGAAAAAGAAAAAAGGCGCGACAAGTGATCAATCTGACTTACAAAAGCATATTGAACAAACAAAGCTTGAACAGCAGCGCAAAGCCGAAGAGCTAAATCAAGCTAAGCAAGCAGAGTTAAAAGAGCGCGAGCAAGTTGCGCGTGTTAAACAAATTTTAGAGCATCACAACCAAGACGAAATTCGTGGTGAAGTTACATTCAACTTTACTTACGACAATAAAGTAAAAGAGCTGGATGTGAACGAGCAAACTAAGCAAGCCCTATCAAAAGGCCGTTTAGCAATTTGTGTTCTTGAAGATAAGTTTTATGTACTTCAAGACGAGCCAGCACGTAAGATCGCTGAAGTTGACGAAAAATACATTGTTTTCCATGTCGCTGACGATACGGCAGAAAGCGATGAAGACGACCCATATGCGGGTTATGAGATACCAGACGATCTAACTTGGTAAAGTCGTGATTGGGGCAAGTAAAGAATTCATATAGTCACACAAGAAGAGAAAATTATGAGTAAAGTAAAATATCTGGTTTTAGGTGCAGGCATTGCGTTCACTGCATTTGCAAACAATGCAGAAGCTGCAGATGGTAAAGCGTTATACACGGCAAAAATGTGCCAAACATGTCACGGTGCTGAAGGTAAAGCACCTATCATGGACGCATACCCTAAAATCAATGGTCAAAACAAAACATACCTACTTAACCAAATGAAAGACATTAAATCTGGCGCGCGCGCTAACGGCATGTCTATGGCAATGAAAGCGATGGTTGCAAATGTATCTGACGCTGAGTTAGAAGCGATTGCAGATTATCTATCAAAAGTTAAGTAATCTTCACTGGATTATGAAAAAACCACCGCATGTCGGTGGTTTTTATTTTATTGAACATCGAACAAGAGTCATTTAGACTTCTAAACTTCTAAATTGGCTGGTTGAGCCAAGTTAATATTTTAAGGCAAATTATGTTTGAACTACCAAAACTCAACTTAAAAGACAGAGTCAGCGAACAAGAGTGGCAACTTCGTGTTGATTTGGCTGCGTGTTATCGTCTAGTTGAGCATATGCGTTGGGGAGATTTAATTTATACGCATATGTCTGCGCGTTTACCGGGTACAGATCATTACTTGGTGAATGCATTTGGTCTGAGTTTTGATGAAGTGACAGCATCTAATTTAGTGAAGGTCGACTTACAAGGTAATATTTTGGATGACACGCCATTTGAAATAAATCCTGCTGGGTTCACCATTCACAGTGCTATTCATGAAGTAAGAGAAGACGCTCACTGTGTGATCCACTTACATACAAAAGAAACCATCGCTGTTGCCAGCCTTGAATGTGGTCTATTGCCATTAAGCCAACATTCTATGTTCTCACTGCCCTCGCTGTCTTATCACGATTATGAAGGCTTAGCGGTGAATGAAGACGAAAAAGCGCGCCTGCAGAATGATTTAGGTACTACCAATCATATGTTGTTAGTTAATCATGGTGGTTTGACTGTGGGTCCAACAGTGGGTGATGCCTTTATGCGTTTTTATGATTTACAGCGCGCTTGTGAAATTCAAGTTGCGATTCAAGCGACGGGCCAAAAAGCTGTGCCTGTGCCTCAACCAATCATTGATAATATTTATAATCAAGCAAATGTTGTTCATAGCGGTAGCACTGGCGGCCAGTTAGCCTGGCCTGCAATGTTAAGAAAAGCGTACCGCCTTGACCCTAGCTTTGCTGAATAGGAGCTAACATGAAAGTAACTCGCGTCGAAGTTTTTGATATCCATTGTCCAGACAGACCAGCTTGGACTCCAGTTTTTGTTCGTATTCATACTGATGAAGGTATCAGTGGGGTAGGTGAAGCAGGCCTTGCCTATGACTTAGGCCACAGTGCGGCAGCGAGTATGATCAAAGAAATGGCAGAAGCGTTTCTTATCGGTCATGACCCATTCCAAACAGAAATGCTTTGGTCACGTATGCTACGTGAAAGTTTCTGGGGATTAGGTGGTGGTCCAGTTGTTTACGCAGCGATGAGTGCCATTGATACCGCACTTTGGGATATTAAAGGCAAAGCATTAAATCTGCCTGTCTATCAGCTTCTTGGTGGTAAGGTAAACCCAGAGCTTCGCACCTATGCGTCGCAACTACAGTTTGACTGGGATGATGAATTTAAAGCTCTTGTGCAACCTCATGAATATGCGGAAGCAGCACACAAAGCGATTGCTGAAGGATACGACGCGGTTAAAGTTGATCCGATTCAGTATGATAAAGATGGTAATACATATTATGACCGTACTAAGCTTATCTCTCGTGCTGAAATGAAATTATACCGTGCGCGTATGGCTGCTATTCGCGAAGCGGTAGGGGACGAAGTCGATATTATTTTTGAATGTCATAGTTTACCAGGTGCTACATCAGCCATTCAAATTGGTGAGATTGCTGAAGAGTTTGACTGTATGTATTACGAAGAGCCGGTGAATTATTTAAATCATTCTTTACACGCCAAAGTGGCCGATAAAGTGGCTGTGCCAATAGCAGGTGGTGAGCGTTTATATAACCGTTGGGGTGTACGTCCATATTTAGAAGATCAAAGCATTGATGTATTACAGCCAGACATTGGCTTGTGCGGTGGCTTTACTGAAACTAAGAAGGTGTGTGATTACGCTGATATCTTCGATGTTCGTATTCAAGCGCATGTATGTGGTGGTCCTGTAGCAACAGCTGCATCGCTTCATTTAGAAACGGCTATTCCTAACTTCTTAATTCATGAGCACCATACTTATGCGATCAAGAAATGGAATCGTGAACTGTGTATTCAAGACCCTCAGCCTAAAAATGGTGTATTCAAAGTATCTGAAGAACCTGGTATCGGTATTGAGCTAAATGATGAAGTGGTTATGCGTTCAACGCGTGTTGAGATCAAATAACAACTAAGCGCCACGAAAACCAAAAAAAGGTCACATTTCAGTGACCTTTTTTATGAGGCTAGATAATTAACTGAAGAGAGTTAACTAAACTTAGCCATCTCATGCTCAAGGTCTTTTGTTAACCCTTTAATGCTGTCTGTTGCGCTATGAGCATGGTGAGATACATTAGCAGTTTGCGCCGCTGTGTCAGAGATGGTGACCACACGTTGAGCGGTATCTTCACCAGCTGCAAGCTGCTCTTTGGCTGCATGGGCGATTTGGTGGCTCATCTGCGAGATAGCGCCTAGTGAGTTGGCAACCATTTGTAAAGCATCACTGGCATCTTTAGACATCTTCACGGTTTTTTCAGACGTTTCTACGCTTAAGCTCACTGAGTTTTTAGCCTCTTGTGTCGCAGATTGAAGATTACCAATCATGGTATGAATTTCTTCAGTACTTGATTGAGTTCTTTGCGCTAATTGGCGAACTTCATCAGCTACTACAGCGAACCCTCGACCTTGCTCACCCGCTCTGGCAGCTTCAATGGCCGCATTTAACGCAAGTAAATTGGTTTGCTCTGCAATGCTTTGAATAACACTAAGTACATTCGCAATATTCTTAACTTCATCATCTAGAATGCGAATATTGTTACCCGCACTATCAATTTGCTGTTCTAATAGTGCGATTGCTTGTGCTGCTTCAGACGTTTGCTTATCAGCATTTTGACCTTGCTGCTCGGCTTCTTGTACTGAGTAAGCGGCTTGTTCTGCATGTTCAACAACAGTTTGCGCCGAGGCGGTCAGTTCAGTGATGGCCGAAGCAACCATTTGGGTCTCTTCACTTAGGCTGCGGGTAAGTTGCTCTAACTCTTCGGAACGAGCTTCACCATCATGGCTTTGTGATTGCAATTCAGTACTCACATGTTGGATACCATCGACAACGCCTTTTAAGCCTTGCTGCATATATTGCATGGCGGCAATGATGCTCTCTTCATTGGCGTTGTTGGTATTAATATCTGTACTTAGATTACCGCGAGATACACGTTTTACGATCGAAAGCACAGTATCGAGTTCTGCGCCCAGCTTATTAGATATACCTAAGCCAAACCTAGCCAAAGCAAAAGCTAAAGCAGTTGCAATGATAAGAGATATAGCTAAAAGCCATTGAGCAGTATTCCAATAGCGTTCACTGACTTCTTTCATACTAATACCAGTACCAATATACCAGCCGAAGCGAGATGTTTTTTGAACAACAGAAGTGAGGTCAACGACTTCTCCTTCACGGACAGAATCCCAGTGATAGGTGATAATACGATTGGTTTTGTTACCGACTAGCCTTTTTACTTTCTGCCCTATGCTTTGACCGCTGACATCTTTAAAATCGTTAAAGCTGGTGCCCTGTAATTCAGGATCATGTGGGGTTGCAATAAAGTCGAGCTTCTCGTTTACCACATACACATATTCTGAATCGTGATATTTATTTTCCCGAAGCATTTCGGTGGCTAGCTTCTTAGCTTGCGCTTCATCTAGTTCGCCTGTGGCAACATAATGTTCAAACTGTTCAACAATGTTGACCGTGCTTTTCATAAGTTGGTTTATGCGTGCAATGTTATCTGTTTCACTTGCGTGACGAAGCGCTTGTAAACCAAATACTGCAACCACTAAAAGCGAGATGAAAATAGCCGCAGTAAATAAAATTATTTTTATTCTTAATGTGATACCTGACAGCACGACGGACTCCTAACTTAATTCAGTCTTTCATGTCTATCATGATTATAGGGCAGATGTTAAGCGAGGATTGTAAAAATGCAGGATTAATGATGTGATATTTTTTCATAAACCCTGCATATTTATATGGTTATTAGCGAATGAGTTGGACTTCCTGTTCATTTAAAGCGCGGTATTCACCTGGTGAAAGCGTTTCATCTAACTCGATACCACCAATATTTTCTCTATGTAATTCAACAACTTTATTTCCAACTGCTGCGAGCATGCGTTTTACTTGGTGGTATTTACCCTCGCAAATAGAGAGTCTTAAGCTGTACGTCGCTAAGCGCTCTGCTTTTGCAGGTAAAGTTGCATCTTTTTCACCATGTAGCATTACACCTTCCTCTAATTGAGAGAGCATTTCATCACTGATAGGCTCTAGGGTTTCTACCAAATAAGTTTTAAATTTCTGCTGCTTAGGAGAAGTGACCTTGTGTGACCAATCGCCGTCATTGGTGATGAGAACTAAGCCTGTGGTGTCGATGTCTAGTCGACCTGCAACATGAAAGTTTTTTAAGTTGGGCTCATTAAGTAAATCGAACACGGTGGCGTGTATTTCGTCATTATTGGCACAAATATAGTCTTGTGGTTTGTTTAACATATAGTAGCGCAAGCCCAGATAAGCTATATGCTCACCCTGCCATTCAACATGGTCATCTTGTGTGATTGGGTGATCAAACTTAGTGATCAGCTCTCCATTTACTATTGCATTACGTTTTTTTATACCTGCTTTGACTTTGGAGCGGGGTAGCTCAGTTATATGGCTAACGAATTTATCTAATCGACAAGGAAATTTCATGTTAAATCACTTTTGTAATGCATTGTAATGGCATTATACGAAAGCCGATATTTTAAATCAGTTCTTTCTGTATACTTCAGGCAATAAATCGTAAACATGAACACTGAGTTGATAGTCACAGCCCAGTAAATCTTCTAAAGCAAACAGTAAGGTTTCACTGAGAGACTGCTTTTTCTCAACTTCACGTCCCGCCATGATATGGGCTTGGACATGGACAAATCCAGCTTTGCCATTACCAAGCTGAAAATGTTGAAAACTATTTGCTCGGGTCTTTACCGTCGTTAAATCAAATAGCGCTGTACCAATTGCAGCTTGATGAATGGTTGCGACCAGTTCTTCGGTCTGTATATGTAAGTTCTCTGAGTGCTCAATGATAAAGTGCGGCATAGATGACTTCGCTCGTTAATTATGCGTAAATAACGCTATGTTATGTGAATATAGATGTATTGTCAGATGTTTTTAAAACGCGCTCTCGGGACTATTTTGATAACTTTAGGCTTAATGGGTTGTAGTGATGACGCCGCTAAAGTCAGTTTAGGTTTATTTACTACCAAAGATGTGGTGGTTAAAGCGAAGCAAGATCCTATTGTAACAGGTGTGACTTGCCATATAAGTCATATAGAAGCGGATTTAGATTTTTCAGATCCTTCGGATATGTCAATTGCCTGTCGACAAACAGGCCCGATTACTGCCGAGCAGTTACAGCAAATAGATTTATCAAAAGATGGTGAAGTGGTTTTTAAGGCCTCTAAAAGTATTTTGTTTAAATCATTAAAAGTGCGTCGTATTTACGATGCCGATACGCAAACCTTATTGTATTTGTCTTATTCAACTAAAGAGACCAGCGGTAGTCACCATCATGCTTTATCGAGCGTGCCTTTGTATAACACTCAGGCGTGGAACTGGACCAATAAAGAAAAATAAATATGTTGTCGTTATTTAAAACAAAACCCTTAGTATCAAAAGAAGAAGAAAGCTGGTTGATCGATGCCTTTATTTGGGCGTGCGACAACTTTGATGGCCAATATTTCTTAGAGCATACGAAAGTTATCGAGCCGACAGGGCAGTTTTTCCCTGATCAGGTTTCAAGTGTTGAGCAAATGGCGCAAACTGTGTTTAAGCGCGTGCGTGATTACGCGGGCTTGCAAGTTTGGCCTGTGCAACTGGTTAACCCGAATCAAATGATGCCTCAGCAAATTGCGCCTTTTCAATTTGTCGGCTCTAACCGTGGAGCGGATGCGCAGATCGTTAACCCGCCAAGTATCCCAATGAGTTTGTCTTATAACCCAAACCAGATTAATCAACCACAAGACCTTGTTGCCAGTTTGGCAGGAAGCCTCGCTTTGATGATGATTTATCAAAAAGGTGTTATGCCGCCGGGGGGGAAAGAGCAAATTCCTGCAGCCAGTGATGCATTAGCGTGTTATTTAGGTTTTGGCGTGATGATGAGCAATACCGTCTATCAATTTAAAGGTGGCTGTGGCTCTTGCTATAACCCTTATGCCAACAGGCAAGCGGCGCTTACTGAACCTCAGACCGTGTTTATGCACGCACTGATCTGTCATTTCAAGCCGCAAGTTGATGGTAAGAAGCATCTAAAATCTCATTTGCGTAGTATGTATAAACAGGCGCAAAAACAGATTAAGGCGCTGCTAAATGAGTCAGCAAATCCATACTTGTTAGCGTTAGAAGAGAAGCGACATGCTCAGTTATCTTGATGAGTTTTTATTAATCGCCATTGCGCATTTTTTTGCGGTGGCAAGCCCAGGCCCAGACTTTGCCATTGTACTAAAGCAGAGTATTCAGCAGGGGCGCAATAACGCCTTATGGACCAGTGCCGGTGTCGGGTTGGGTATATTCGTGCATGTCGCATATTGTTTATTGGGGGTGGCACTGGTGTTGGCAAATTCACCTGAGCTATTCACAATTTTGAAGTATGTGGCGGGTGCGTATTTAGCCTATATGGGTGTGCAAGCGCTTAGAGCCAAGCCGGCATCTGGTGATGGCGATATAGATACCGCGGAGCGTGTTCAAGCTGAATCATCCTTTAAAGCATTCAAACGTGGTTTTTTGGTTAATGCATTGAACCCTAAAGCGACTTTATTCTTTATGTCATTATTCACACTTGTTATTGCGCCAACAACGCCTACTTCAATGCAAGCGATATACGGTCTTTATATGGCATTAGCAACTTGGGCATGGTTCTCATTTTTAAGTATGGTTTTGAGTAAGCAATCTGTGCGTGCCTTTTTTCATCGAGCAGGGCATTGGTTTGATAGAGGCATAGGTGTTGTACTGATTGCCTTGGCAATTCGAGTGGTGGTATAGCAATGAAAAAGAAACACATTAACTTTGCCTATGGTTCGAATATGTCTACCTCTAGACTATTTGCGCGTTTACCCAATGCTGAATTACTTGGTGTGGGCACTTTATATGCCTATCAATTGACGTTTGATATGCTTTCTACCGACGGCTCAGCAAAGTGTAATATTGTGCCTGCAAAGCAGCGCGAGGTGTTTGTTCACGGTGTACTTTATGCGTTAGATGACGAAGAGCTTGCGAGACTCGATGAAATTGAAGGTGAACGATACGACCGTGAAGCGGTGGAGATTGTCCGTCCATGCGGAGAAGTACTCATCGCTCAGAGTTACATTGCCAATACTTTTATAAATAAACACCTACCTTTTGATTGGTACGTTGAGCACGTTTTAAAAGGCGCGCAAGAGCATCAGTTTAACTCACATTATATAACTCAAATCTCAGCACAAGCATCGCAAAGCGATAGCAATCTTGAACGCGCTGCCAGAGAATGGGCCATTCACAAATTATAAAAGAACAACAAGGGACATTATGAAACTCAAGGCATTATTTTCAGCCATGTGTTTAGTGGCTGCAACGAGCGGCTTTAATGCATTTGCACAACAAGTAAAACCACAAGACGTTGAGCAAGCCGTCAATGACGCTATGTCGCAATTTAACATTCCGGGTATTGCCATTGCAGTAGTAGAGAATGACAAAGTTGTGTTAGCAAAAGGCTTTGGTGTACGCCACTTGGATTCAAAAGCACCGGTTAATGCGAATACGCTATTTGGTATCGCCTCTAACTCTAAAGCGTTTACCGCTGCGGCGCTGGCTATGCTGGTTGATGAGGGCAAAATCACTTGGGATGATAAAGTCATCAAGCATATTCCTGAGTTTAAATTACATGATTCATATGCCACTCGAGAAATGACCATTCGTGACTTGTTGAGTCATCGTAGTGGTTTAGGGTTAGGTGCTGGTGATTTAATGATCTGGCCTGACACCAATAAATCAGTGCCAGAGCTTATTGAGGGGATCAGCCATTTAAAACCGGTTTCAAGTTTCCGTAGTCAATACGCTTATAACAACTTGATGTTCGTGATGGCCGGTGAGGTGGTTGCTCGTGTCAGTGGTTTAAGTTGGCAAGAGTTTGTCGAGCAAAAAATGATGAAACCGCTTGAGATGACAACGTCTCGTGCTGGTTTTTCTCGCATCGACAAAGCAAACCAAAACTGGGCAACAGGCCATATTCCAATGGATGGCGAGTTAACCCCTTTCTTTGTGAACTATTTAGAAGATTTTCGAGGTGCAGGTGCCATTGCGTCAAACGTCAATGAAATGAGCCAGTGGTTAATAACACAGCTTGATGGCGGTAAAATGCCAAATGGTAAGCAATTGTTTAGCGCTGAGCAGCAGGTACAAATGTGGCATCCGCATATTATGCGTGTGGCGTCTAAAAATGCCTTTGAAGCATATCGCCAGCAATTTAGAGGGTATGGCTTAGGTTGGTCGATTGAAGATTACAATGGCTTCAAAAAAGTCGGTCACGGTGGTGGTATTTTAGGTATGGTGTCGCAGGTTGCGATGATCCCAGAGAAAAAGCTAGGTGTAGTGGTTTTATCTAACCAGCAAGCTTATCCCGCATTAACGGCTATTATCAATGAAGTGTTTGAAGATGCATTAGGGCTTGAAGAGCGAGATTATGTGGCAAAAGCGGCTGAGCGCTTCCACAAAGGTAAAAAAGAAGCCTACGCCAAAGCAGGAGCGGTGAAGCTTGAACAAGTACAACCAGCGTTACCGGTACAAAATTACACTGGTACGTTAACCAGCGATTGGTATGGTGATGTGATTGTCGAGTATGTGGCCAATGAGCTACGTATTGATTTTACTCATACTAAAATGCTTAAAGGTAAACTAGAGCACCACACTGGCAATACTTTTATTGTGCGTTGGGATGACGCACTATTAGAGGCAGATGCATATATTCATTTTGAAATGGATAAAGCACAGCAAGCAAAGTCAGCGAGTATGGAATATGTGAACCCGCATATTACCGACTTTAGTTTTGACTTCCACAATTTGGACTTAAAAGCCAAACGTGTGGAATAAAAGCAAATAAAACAAAGGCCCAGATAGTTAACTCTAACTGGGCTTTTTTTGTGTTTGCTTAAACTATGTTTAGGTTATTAACTAGCACCAAAGTCGCAAAGGCGTTATAAAATAGTTTTGTTAAACTGAATGTGAATTTATCTTGGCAAGGACCCGTTATGCGTACCGCAGTTATCAGTCACCCACATTGTCGTAAACATAAAATGATTGCAGATCATCCCGAGTGCCCAGAGCGTCTTGATGCGGTATCTGACCGATTATTGGCATCTGGACTTGATATTGCGGTGGCTCAAAAAAGTGCCCCTAAAGCAGAGTTAGATCATATAGCATTGGTGCATGACAGAGCGTTAATAGATAAAGTGCTGACTTCAATTCCGCAACAAGGGTTGAGAGAGCTCGACGGTGATACTTGGTTATGCCCAGATTCGATGAAGGCTGTTGAACGTGCGGTCGGAGCGGGTATATTAGCAGTCGATGAAATTCTTGCTGATAGCATTGATGCTGCATTTTGTAATGTTAGACCACCTGGGCACCATGCTAATCAGTCGACATCTTCTGGATTTTGTATTTTTAACAACGTTGCCATTGCTGCCGCTTATGCAAAACAGCAGGGTGTGAAACGTATCGCGATTTTAGATATTGACGTGCACCATGGTAATGGCACCCAAGATATTTTTAGAGAAGATGATAACGTACTGTTTTGCTCATTGTTTCAGTATCCGTTTTACCCTAATACCGCCATTGAAAATACCGACACAGTTATTAACTCACCATTGGCGATAGCCAGTGATGGGGTTGATTTGAAGGCGTTGTATTCACAACAATGGGAGCCTACGTTAAGGGCGTTTAACCCCGAACTAATCTTTATTAGTGCCGGCTTTGATGCCCACCTTGAAGATGATATGGGCAGCCTAAAATTCACTGAGGCGGATTATCAATGGCTAACGGAGCAGGTTGCTGAACTTGTTAAGCAAACAGACTGTAAAGGGATTGTCTCTTACCTTGAAGGTGGCTATGCACTCTCTGCACTAGGCAGAAGTGCAGTGACGCACATTAAAGCCTTGGTTGAAGCTTAAGGCTTATTATTCAGAGCTCAGACTATTTAGTCTTGCCTGTATATCTCACAGGCAAAATCATATAGATCTTGCAAAGAAGTGAATCTTAGTTTCGCAATACAGCAATGACCGTCTTGCGCTAATTGCTGCTGCAGCTTTGTAGTTAACTTATCAAGGTTCACGTCAGTGCGCTGGCTTGACGCCAGGTTAAATGCCTCACCACTATTTTGAATATACATCGATCCCCTTTTCTGTTCCTCTGAGAGATAGAAAAGCGCATCAGACAGTGATGACTCACTTTCAATATACTCAATGCTTTGTTTTGTTATGAGCAATAAAGGGAGTGCTTGAATAGTCAAAATTTGTCCTCAATCAAAGTTTGTTTCTTAGCCAATATTATACTGGCAAAGATTGACTCAATGCGAGGAGTGCTTAATGACATCTGAAAGTCGTCAACTAAAGGTCAAAGATATCTTTACCAACCAGCTGCTATCGTGTGATATCAGCACCTCATTATTTAGTGCGGTAACAAAAATGCGTGCGCACAAGGTTAGCTCTATTTTTGTCACGGAAGAAGATAAAATTGTAGGTATCTGGACCGAATCAGATTGCGTTAAGCTGAACTTTTCACAGCAAGGCTTTCAGCAAACACCCATTGGTGAATTGATGGCTACGCCAGTACAAAGCGTGCAAATTGATAAAAGCCTCAGTGAAGCTACCATCAAATTTCACCAATTGGGGATTCGTCATCTACTGGTTAAAGATGAGCACTTTGAGCCAGTTGGCGTAGTGTCATTGTCAGATATTGTGCGTAATCAGGGGTTAGATCATTATCTGCATTTTAGGCCAATAGAAGATCACTACGAAAAGAAGGTGACCATTTTAGATAGCAATGATTGCATCTCAAAAGTCATTGATGTGATGCGAATTAAGCAAGTTACAGCGGTGCTCATTAAAAATAAGTCTCTCGGTGAATATGGCATTATTACGCAAAGAGACATTGCTTATATGGTGCTTAACCCTGATTGGCGTATGCCGTGTTGGGAATTAGCCAGTTACCCAATGCAGTCAGTGGTCCCTAAAGACAGTTTGTTTGATGCATACCGATTAATGACTGCAAATTCTATTCGTCATTTAGTGGTCAAAGAGCCAACCACAGAGCAGGTAATTGGCTTGCTGGCATTAAAAAATGTCTTAACCGAAATCGAAACCGCATACTGCAGTGAACTCGAAAAAGTGCTCGCCCAGCGCGACCTTGCGTTGCAAAAATCAGAGAAAAACCTCTACCTAGCAAACCGCATTATAGATGCGTCTCTAGATGGCATTATGATCACCAGAAGTTCAGGCGAAATTATTCAAATAAACCCTGCATTTAGTGCCCTGACAGGCTACAAAGATTATGAAGTCTTAGGTAAAACCCCAAATTTATTGAGCTCGGGTATTCATCCGCCTGAATACTATAAACAAATGTGGGATGAATTAAATGAAAAAGGGGTATGGCAGGGAGAGGTTTGTAATCGTAAGAAGAATGGCGACATTTATGTAGAGTGGCTGACTATTATAGAAATCAATGAACCATACAGTGACGATGTGCTTTATGCCGCCATCTTTAGTGACATTACAGAGCGTAAAAATGCCGAAGAAAAAATAGTGCGCCTTGCCTATTTTGACGAATTAACAGGACTACCAAATCGTCGTTTGTTTAACGACCGGCTTTCGATGGCGCTTGCATCAGCGCACAGAGATAAACAAAAGCTATCAGTCATGTTTATTGATTTAGACCGCTTCAAAGAGGTCAACGATACCCTTGGTCACAGTGCTGGAGATGAATTACTTGTAAAAGTGAGTGAACGTATTAAAGGGCAGCTCAGAGAAGGCGACACATTAGCAAGACTCGGTGGTGATGAATTTGTGGTGTTACTGACTGAAGTAAAAGACTTGGCCGATGTGGTGTCGTTTGCCAATGATATTTTAGACTTGCTCGGGCAGCCATTTGAAATTAGCGGTATGAGTGTCGGGGCTACGGCATCTATAGGCGCGGCTGTGTACCCCGAAGATGGTTTAGACAGTGAATCTTTGCTTAAGCATGCTGATGTTGCTATGTACCGCTCTAAAGAGGTAGGGCGTAACTCTTTTCAGCTCTATAAAGCCTCTATGAATGCGCGTTCGTTAGAGCGTTTGTCGATGTTAAGCCGTTTTCAAAGCGCTTTAGAATGTAATGAATTTGAGCTTCACTACCAGCCAGTTCAATGTTTAAACGAAGAGCACATTTCTAGTGTTGAGTGTTTACTTAGATGGCAAGATCCAAATTTAGGTATGATCTCACCAGCTCAATTTATTCCACTTGCTGAGGAGCTGGGTTTAATCACTAAATTGGACCAGTGGGTGATCAATCGGGCCTGTGAAAAAATGGCATTTTGGCGCCATCAAGGTATTCAACTGCAACGCATTGCGATCAATGTGTCGGCACAACATTTACATCAAGGTGAACTGGCTTTAACTGTGGCAAATGCCTTAGAGCGACATCAACTTCCGGGAAATTGCTTAGAAATAGAATTAACTGAAAGCAGCTTTATCAGTAATTTACATGAAGCAAAGAGTGAGCTGAAAAAGTTAAAAGCGTTAGGGGTATCGATTGCGCTAGATGACTTTGGCACAGGTTACTCAGCCCTAAGCTACTTAACTAAGTTACCTATTGATGTATTAAAAATCGATGCCAGCTTTACCGCGAAAGTCCCTGATGAATATGGCAATAGTGAGATTGTGACTGCCATTGTGGCGATGGCAAAGGCCTTAAAGTTGAAAGTAGTGGCTGAAGGGGTAGAGAAGCAAGTTCAAAAAGAGTTTCTAAAGCAGCTTGATTGCCATTATTTACAAGGTTATTTGTTCTGTCGACCTTTAAGCGAATCGCAATGGTTGAGTTTTTACCAAAAGCGTACAGGTTCAAATTTAGAGGCACCAATGCATTAAATGCAGAGGTGCTTCATTCAACGAGTTAACTTACAGTGCTTCGAAAGCCACTTCGTAAGAAGTGAATTTACGAATGTTTATAACACCTTTGTCAAAGATTAAATACTGACCTTTAATGCCTTCAAGTACGCCAGACACTTCAGGATCTTTGTCGAAGTTAAACGAGCTGATCTTGGTCGGGTATTCTGTGACAGGGAAATCTAAATCAACGACTTCTTCGTCTAACTGTTCAATGGCGGTGGCACCAAACAACTCAGCCAACTCATCTAATTTAGCTTGAATTTGTGGAATAAGCTCAGCAGCCGCGGCTTTTAAATCAACATCAACACTGACGCCTTTGAGCATATTGCGCCAATTGGTTTTATCGGCAATGAACTCGGCTAAAGCAACTTCTACGAGACCTGACTGTAAGCGTGTTTGCACTTTAAAAATTGGCAGGGCTTGCGTCGCACCTTGGTCAATCCAGCGTGTAGGAATTTGTGTATGGCGAGTAATACCGACTTTTAACCCAGATGTATTTGCAAGGTAAACATAGTGCGGGATCATGCAGTTCGCTTCACCCCATTCAGGCTCGCGACAGGTACCTTGATCAAAATGGCAGGTTTCAGGCTTCATAATACACATGTCACAGCTAGCCAGTTTTTTCATACACACAAAGCAATGACCTTGTGAGTAACTTTTTTTGGTTTTTTTACCACAGCTACAACAAAAAATATTACCTGTGAAAGTTAGCTTAATCGCTTTACCAAAATATTGGTTTAGATTAACCAATTCATCGCCTAGTGGAAGATGATATTGAATCGGTTGAGTGTGGTCTGCTTTTAGTTTACGCAGTGTACCTTGCATCTTTACGCCCCTAAAGATGTGAAAATTTAAGTGCGCAGTCTAGCAAAGCTGGTGGAGAGTTAAAAGAAAGGCCCTCGAAAGGGCCTTTAATCATCTAAATAGATGTGAGATTACTGTTCACGAGTAATGGCGCGATAAGCGATATCAGTACGGAACTCAACGCCGTCCCAATTGATTTCGTTTACCAGTGCATACGCGCGTTTTTGCGCTTCAGTCACAGTGTGACCAAGTGCAGTTGCACAAAGTACACGACCACCGGCTGTTACAACGTTTTCGCCGTCTTGTTTAGTACCTGCGTGGAATACTTTCTCGCCTTCAGCGTAATCAACACGAAGACCTGAGATAGCATCACCTTTTGGATAGCTACCAGGGTAACCTTTCGCTGCAAGTACGACGCCTACCGCTGCACGTGAATCGAACTTAATTTCAGTTTGATCTAGCTCTTCACGGTTTGCCGCTTGAATTAGCTCTACTAAGTCAGACTGTAGACGTAGCATGATAGGTTGAGTTTCAGGGTCACCGAAACGACAATTATACTCGATTACCTTAGGTGTACCGTCAGCTGTGATCATAAGACCTGCGTATAGGAAACCTGTGTAAGGAGCACCTTCACTAGCCATACCTTCAACCGTTGGGTTGATCACTTCGTTCATGATGCGCTCATGAATGTCAGCGGTTACAACTGGCGCAGGAGAGTAAGCACCCATACCACCCGTGTTAGGACCTTGGTCGCCGTTGTATGCACGTTTGTGGTCTTGGCTTGTTGCAAATGGCAGCACGTTTTTACCGTCAACCATGACGATGAAAGAGGCTTCTTCACCTTCAAGGAATTCTTCGATAACTACACGACTACCCGCTTCACCGAATGCATTTCCAGCAAGCATATCACGGATTGCTTCTTCCGCTTCTGCTTCTGTCATTGCAACGATCACACCTTTACCTGCTGCAAGGCCATCAGCCTTAACAACAATCGGTGCGCCTTTTTCTTTTAGATAAGCAAGTGCAGGTGCGATTTGTTCAAACGTTTGATATTCCGCAGTTGGAATATCGTGACGTGCTAAGAAGTCTTTTGTGAACGACTTAGAACCTTCTAGTTGTGCTGCTGCAGCTGTTGGACCGAAGATAGCTAGACCTTCTTCACGGAAGCGGTCAACCACACCAATAACTAATGGTGCTTCAGGGCCAACAATGGTTAGCTCTACGTTGTTGTCTTTTGCAAATGCAACGAGTGCATCTAGATCTTCAACACCAATTGCCACATTTTCTAACTTAGGCTCTAGTGCAGTACCTGCATTACCAGGTGCAACAAAAACGGTTCTTACAGAAGGGTTTTGAGCGGCTTTAAACGCAAGCGCGTGTTCACGGCCGCCACTGCCAATGACTAGTACATTCATGGCGTATTTATCCTATTATAACTTTTTGAATTTTAGGGTCATGCGATCGCTTTCCCCAATTGCCTTATACTGCTCAGCTTTTTCTTCACCTAAAGCTAAACGTGGTGGCAATGTCCAAACACCTTTCGGGTGATTAGCGCTATCAAGTGGGTTAGCGTTAATTTCGCTTGCTTCTACCAATTCAAAACCTGCTTTTTTAGCAACTTCGATAACATAGCTTTGCTTCATATACCCTGATGACTTTTGGTCTTTGTCGGCACGGTGTTCTGGTAAACGGTGTTCAACAACACCTAAGATACCACCCGTTTTAAGCGCTTTATTAAATGCTTTAAATGCACTTAAAGTGCTGTCTTCGCCACCACGCATGTACCAGTTGTGTACATTACGGAAAGTTAAAACCATGTCAGCAGAGCCTGTAGGGGCAATGTCTGAGTGAGTGACCGGTGCAAACTCGGTAATTTTTACTTCGCTAAAGCGAGTATCTTCAGCCACTTTCTGTTTAAAGCCAGCTAGTGAGCGCTGGTAATAACCTACTTTTGAATCAGCAGGGAAATGCGCTGCATAAAAAGTACCCTGGCCTTTAACAGCAGGTGCTAAGATCTCTGAATACCAACCACCACCAGGCGCAATTTCAACCACTGTCATATTTGGCTTAAGGCCAAAAAACTCAAGGGTTTGTGCTGGGCGACGGTATTGGTCACGAGCACGGTTCTTATCAGAACGTGCGCTATCAGCAACTGCCGATGTTAACTGTGCAGAGCTAGATGATGTAGATGAACCTGTTGCAGAACAACCTGCAATAGCAGTTACAATGCTAGCAGCGAGAAGTGTTTTTAAACCGAATTTCATTTTTTATGTCCTTCACTTTGAGTGTGTTTTAAGCAGACTACTTGAAATTGGGAGAAAGAAAAAGCGCGAAACGATGAATGTTTCGCGCATCTCGATTAGTGACGGAAGTGGCGCATGCCAGTAAATACCATCGCCATGCCAGCTTCATCAGCTGCCGCGATAACTTCTTCGTCACGCATTGAACCACCCGGTTGAATAACCGCAGTGATACCCGCTTCGGCAGCGGCGTCAATACCGTCACGGAATGGGAAGAATGCGTCAGAAGCCATAACAGAACCTTTAACTTCTAGGTTCTCGTCAGCTGCTTTAATACCAGCAATCTTCGCAGAGTAAACGCGGCTCATTTGACCTGCGCCTACACCAATTGTCATACCGTCTTTTGCGTATACAATTGCGTTAGACTTAACGAATTTGGCGACTTTCCAGCAGAACATTAGATCTTTTAGTTCTTGCTCAGTAGGCTGGCGCTTTGAAACTACTTTAAGGTCACCCATTTCAACCATGCCTTGGTCACGGTCTTGAACTAAGATACCACCATTAACACGCTTGATGTCAGCTTGCGTCGTTTTGCTTGACCATTCGCCACATTCAAGAAGACGCACGTTCTTCTTAGCTGCAACGATTTGTGTCGCTTCAGCAGAGATACTTGGTGCGATGATCACTTCAACGAATTGACGTGACACAATCGCTTCTGCTGTGTTTGCATCTAGCTCACGGTTGAATGCAATGATGCCACCAAATGCAGACGTAGGGTCTGTTTTGAAAGCACGGTCGTAAGCTGCAAGAATGTCTTCGTCTACCGCTACGCCACATGGGTTTGCGTGCTTAACGATAACACAAGCAGGCTTGTCGAACTCTTTTACACACTCAAGCGCTGCGTCAGTGTCAGCGATGTTGTTGTAAGAAAGGGCTTTACCTTGTAGTTGTTTTGCAGTTGCAACTGAGGCTTCTTCAAGGTTGTTTTCAACATAGAAAGCAGCATCTTGGTGAGAGTTTTCACCGTAACGCATATCTTGCTTCTTAGTGAATTGCATGTTGATAGTACGAGGGAACTTAGTCTCAACAGCAGCTTCTTCAGTGTAGTCAGGAACCATTTTACCGAAGTAGTTGGCAATCATACCGTCGTATTGTGCTGTGTGCTCGTATGCTGCAATCGCAAGGTCAAAACGTGTTTGGTACGTCGTTGAGCCTTCGTTTGCTTGCATGTCTGCAATAACGCGATCGTAATCTGATGCGTTTACAACAATCGTCACGTCTTTGTGGTTTTTAGCTGCAGCGCGAACCATAGTTGGGCCACCGATGTCGATGTTTTCAATTGCATCTTCTAAAGTACAGCCTTCTTTTGCAACAGTTTGTGCAAACGGGTAAAGGTTAACAACAACCATATCGATAGCCGAAATGTTGTTTTCTTCCATCACGCCTTCGTCTTGGCCGCGACGACCTAAGATCCCGCCATGTACTTTCGGGTGAAGGGTTTTTACTCGGCCATCCATAATTTCTGGGTGACCTGTGTAGTCAGATACTTCCGTGGCTGCAATGCCGTTCTCTGTTAGTAGTTTAAACGTACCGCCAGTTGATAGTACTTCTACGCCTTGTGCACTTAGTGCGCGGGCAAATTCAACAATACCGGTTTTATCTGACACGCTTAGTAGCGCGCGACGAATTGGACGATGTATATCCATGATGGTTTGGGTTTCCTCAATGATTACTTAAGGGCTAGCTTAGAAGTGCGCTATTTTAGCCTAAAACGAACGAGAAAACGATTAAAAAGGCAGAGAAGAGGGTGAGAAAAACTGAATTTATGCTGTTGGTATTTTGTACAAAGTGTGTTTGATTGAAATTTAAGTATTAGTTATTTGAAGTGCTAAATTGTTAAAATTTAGGCAATAAAAAAGCACCCTAAGGCGCTTTTTTATATTAAGCATTAAGCAGAAACTGAAATTAGTTCATGCCGTACTTTTTAAGCTTCTTACGAAGAGTACCACGGTTGATACCTAGTAAGATCGCAGCACGAGTTTGGTTACCACGAGTATAAGTCATTACTTCTTCTAAAAGTGGTGCTTCAAGCTCAGAAAGAACAAGATCGTAAACGTCTTGTACGTCTTGACCGTTAAGCTGTTTTAAATAGTGGTGTACAGCTTTTTTTACTGCATCGCGCAAAGGTTGCGGTTTCTCTTGTGACTGAACGTGAGCGTTAGTAATAAATGGAGAAGTCACATTTTGTTCGAACATCTTTATGTCTCTTTCTTAGTTAGCTGCTAGTGTTTTAAAGTATTGCTCTAATGCCTCGATTTGCTCATTGGGCGTTTCAAGGGCATTAAATACTCGCCTAAATTGACCTTCTTGGTCATGGGCCTGCAAATACCAAGATACATGCTTGCGTGCGATGCGCGCTCCCATTGGCTCCCCATAGAATTGATGAAGGTTCACTAAGTGCTCCATCAATATGCTTTGCACTTCAGACAATGCTGGTGCAGGCATATGCTCTGCGGTTCGCAAATAATGGTCTATCTCTCGGAAAATCCAAGGACGACCTTGGGCGGCTCGACCAATCATAATGGCATCTGCGCCCGTATATTCCAGTACCTGCTTCGCTTTCTCTGGAGAGGTAATGTCTCCATTGGCAACCACAGGAATTGATATTGAACGTTTAATATCCCGAATCGTGGCATATTCAGCTTCCCCTTTGTACATGCAAGCACGCGTGCGACCATGCACAGCCAAAGAAGCAATTCCATTACGTTCAGCTATCTTTGCAATCTCAACACCATTACGGTTATCTGTATCCCAGCCAGTACGGATCTTTAATGTCACCGGTACATCAACGGCTGCGACAACTGCCTGAACAATTTCTTCAACCAGTTGTGGATACTGCAACAATGCAGAGCCTGCTAATTTCTTATTCACTTTCTTAGCGGGGCAGCCCATATTGATATCTATGATCTGCGCACCGTTATCTACATTGAACTGAGCTGCCTGTGCCATCAACTCAGGATCGGCACCTGCAATTTGCACAGAGCGAATACCAGACTCACCAGAATGATCCATACGGTTCATCGATTTATCTGTTTTCCATACTTTTGGATTTGAAGACATCATTTCTGACACCGCAAGACCGGCACCCATTCGACGACATAGTTGTCTGAATGGTCTATCAGTGATCCCAGCCATCGGGGCTACAATCAAGTTGTTTTCAAGTTGGTATGGACCTATACGCACTGCTATCCAAATCTGCCTCGTTTCAAGGGGCGCTAAGTTTACGGTTTTTTTTGAAAAAATCAAAGGCTAATAATTGAACATTGTTGCTTTTTTTTTGAACTTTATATCTTGACTTTTGATAACAGTTTGAAGGGGCTTTCTTATTGGGGGATTTTTGAGCAAAAACAGCATGTATGAAGAAAAATAATTTAGGTCATGAAAGTGAAAAAATCGTAAAGCCTGTTAAACACAGGCTTTAGCTGTTACAAGTTACTAACTCTACAGACAGAGTATTTTGCTTAACTTGCTTTCATTTGACCACTTACGCGCGTCCATTCTCCTTCTTGAGCAGTGGCTTCAAGGTCAATAAATGGCGCATAAACATCGGCAACAGATTGTGCTTGCTCTTCTAAAATACCTGACATGGCAATCGCACCTGTTGGCTTTAAGAAGCCAAGAATGATTTCATGCAATTCTCGAAGTGGCTGAGCAAGGATATTTGCTACCACAATATCAGCATGAAACTCCGGTTGTTTTTCAGGTAGATATACTTCAAGCTGGTCGGCTACGCCGTTACGCTCTGCATTATCTTTAGACGCAATCAATGCTTGCGGGTCAATATCAATACCAATCACGCGTTCAGCACCAAGTTTGATTGCAGCAATGCCCAAAATACCTGAGCCACAACCAAAATCGACCACTGTTTTACCCGTCAAATCTTGGCTTTCTAGCCATTTTAAACAAAGGGCGGTTGTTGCATGTGTACCAGTACCAAATGCAAGGCCTGGATCCAGCAGTACGTTTACAGCATCTGGTTCTGGAATATCACGCCAGCTAGGGCAGATCCAAAGTCGCTCACCAAATTTGATTGGGTGGAAGTTATCCATCCATTCGCGTTCCCAGTCTTTGTCTTCTAGCTGTTCTATTTTGTAAGTAAGCGTATCAGCAACATTGGCTTTTAGATACGCGACAACCACGTCCATATCGTGTGCTGCATCGAACAGACCAATCACCATGGTTTCTGGCCATAAGATGACTTCGCCCGGCTTTGGTTCGTATACCGGAGTATTACTGCCGTCCATAAAAGTGACTGATGGACAGCCTACGTCTAAAAGTAAATCACTGATTTGGTCAGCGCTTTCTTTGTTAGCGTGAATGCGAATTTGGATCCAAGCCATGGGTATTCCTAAATAATAAGTTAATAAAAAGGCCGCTTATAGCGGCCTTCAAAATAAGTTTTTTATTCTTAGCCTTTAACGTCTAAGAAGCTCTTTAATAAGTCAGAGCGTGAAGGGTGGCGAAGCTTACGAAGCGCTTTAGCTTCAATCTGACGGATACGCTCACGTGTTACGTCAAACTGTTTACCTACCTCTTCTAATGTGTGGTCAGTATTCATATCGATACCAAAACGCATACGAAGTACTTTTGCTTCACGAGCTGTTAAGCCTGCTAACACTTCGTTCGTTGCGCCACGAAGACTTTCCATCGTTGCTGAATCAATCGGAGACTCAATAGTCGTGTCTTCAATGAAATCACCTAAGTGCGAATCTTCATCATCACCAATTGGTGTTTCCATTGAGATTGGCTCTTTGGCAATCTTCAATACCTTACGGATCTTGTCTTCTGGCATCATCATGCGTTCTGCCAGCTCTTCAGGGCTTGGCTCTCGACCCATTTCCTGTAGCATCTGACGAGAAATACGATTAAGTTTATTAATCGTTTCAATCATATGTACAGGAATACGGATTGTTCGTGCTTGGTCAGCGATTGAACGTGTAATAGCCTGACGGATCCACCAAGTCGCATAAGTTGAGAACTTATAACCACGGCGGTATTCAAACTTATCAACCGCTTTCATTAGACCAATGTTACCTTCTTGGATAAGATCCAAGAACTGAAGGCCACGGTTGGTGTATTTTTTCGCAATTGAAATTACAAGACGTAAGTTCGCTTCAACCATTTCTTTTTTCGCACGGCGAGCTTTAGCTTCACCAATACTCATACGACGGTTGATGTCTTTGATACGCTCGATTGTTAAACCTGTACTTTCTTCGATTGCTTTTAGCTTATTGATGCAGCGTTCTACTTCAGGTTTAACACCTTGTAATTTTACTGAATACTTTTCGTTAGCTGCAATTTCTGCGTCAACCCAAGCCATATCAGTTTCATTGTTGGCAAAATGCTTAACAAAAGTCTTCTTCGGTACTTTAGCGATTTGTACCACTTGCTTCATGACAATACGTTCTTGTACACGTACTTTGTCCATCATTTCACGCATGTTGTTAACCATGCGATCGAATTGCTTAGGTATTAGTTTGAAAGTACGGAAGTGGTCGCCAATTTCAGTGATTGCAACTTGCGCATCAGGGTGAGCACGACCTTTTGTTTCAAAGATAACGCGTGCAGCAGTATAAAGCTCACGAAGTTTCTCGAAGTTTTCGCGCGCTTCTTCAGGATCTGGGCCTGTATCTGCTTCTTCTTCATCTTCGTCATCTGAATCATCGTCTTCATCATCAAGCTCTTCTTCGCTTAATTCAGAACCGATGTGTGTAGCCGAGATTTGAGTTTCTTCAGCATCAGGATCAAAGAAACCAGAAATAATATCGCTCAGGCGAATTTCTTCAGCTTCAAATTTATCCCACTGCTCAAGCAGGTAAGTGATGGCTTCAGGGTACTCAGCAACAGAGATTTGTACTTGGTTGATACCTTCTTCAATACGCTTCGCGATTTCGATTTCGCCTTCACGTGTAAGTAGTTCAACAGTACCCATTTCACGCATGTACATGCGTACCGGGTCGGTAGTACGACCGATTTCTTTTTCCACAGTTGCAAGTGCGGCAGCGGCTGCTTCAGCAGCATCTTCGTCTGTCGTAGTTTCTTGCATCATTAGTTCATCGGCATCTGGCGCATTTTCAGCAACCTTGATACCCATGTCATTGATCATACTAATGATGTCTTCTACTTGATCTGAATCTATGATGTCCTGTGGAAGGTGATCGTTAACTTCTGCAAACGTTAAGTAACCTTGTTCTTTACCTTTCTGAATCAGAAGTTTGAGTTGTGACTGAGGAGATTGATCCATAGAGAATTATGCTTCCACTCTGATAAGTTGATACAACAGGCGCTAGCACTACAGCATTTTAAGCTAGACGCACGTGAATAGAACATTATAACAGCAATGATTAATGTTCGCTAGTCATTCTAACGTTTAAGTGCCTGAGTTAATAACGCAAGCTCGAGTTTTTCATCTCTACTTAAACCATCAGTTTTATCTTTTATTAATAGGGTCTCGTGTCGGTAATTTAAACACTGGTTTTCAATAAACTGGAAAGAATCTTTAAAATAATCTTCCAGCTTTTCATCAGCGACACCATGTTGCCAAACAGCCAGTTTTTTCAATGCGTCGAACTCAGGTGTATCTCGGTATTGCTCGAGTAGCTGTGCCGTCGTTATGTCATTATTTTGCAAACATAGATGCTGTATGTTGAGTAGCAGTTTAATGCCGGGAATAGCCATTTGGGCAAGTTCAGGCATGTATTCAACACTAGCTGCGAGCTTTGGGTGCTGTAATAATAAACCAATAGCGCCACGCATAGGTGTCACTTTGAACTTTCTTTCTATTGAAAGTTGCTCGTTTGGATTATCGACTTTTTTAGCGAGCTGCTCTTTGGTTCGACCGATCAGCTTTGCCAATGTTTCTAGCAGGTTTTCTTGATAGAACTCACTGGGTACTTTAGAAATAAGCGGTAATGCATCGCTCATTAATTTAGCTTTACCTGAATCTGACGTGACATCGCAATTTTCTAATAACTTGCGAAACAGTACTTTGGAAAAGTCTTCAGCTTGCTCTAAGCGAGATTCAAATACGTCTTTACCTTCTTTTTGCACCAATGAATCAGGGTCTTCACCATCGGGCAAAAATACAAAGCGCAAAGACTTGCCGTCTTTCAAATTACTTAATGCATTTTCGAGTGCGCGCCAAGCCGCATCGCGACCCGCTCTATCACCGTCATAACAACAAATGACTAAATCGGTTGTTCTGAATAGGGTCTGCATATGTTCTGGGGTTGTGGCAGTACCTAGTGCCGCTACTGCGTAATTTATGCCTTGTTCAGCAAGTGCCACCACGTCCATGTAACCTTCAACAATGAGCATTTTTTCAAGTTTACTATTCGCTTGTTTTGCTTCATATAAGCCATACAGCTCTAGACTCTTATGGAAAATGCGCGTTTCAGGCGAGTTCAAATATTTTGGGCCTTGGTCATCGCCCATCACACGTCCGCCAAACGCTACAACACGACCACGCTTATCTCGAATAGGGAACATCAATCTATTACGGAAGAAGTCGAATTGTTTTCCCGGTGTTTTTTCGGATGCGAGTTTTAATTCGAGGAGCTGTTGCTTTTGTGCTGGATTGCGAGCAAGTTGATCTCCTAAAGCATTCCATTCGTCTGGGGCATAACCAATGAGATATTTTTGAACCGTCTCACCAGATAAACCCCGACCTTTAACATAATCGATGACTTGCGTAGCATTTTTGTGGTGCTTCAATTGGTGCTGAAAGAACTTCGCAGTTTGCAACATTAAGTCATAATCAGACTTTTTTTCTTGCATGCTACGCTCAGGTTTACCTGAACCTTGCTCACGAGGTACTTCGATGTTTAAAAGTGCAGCGAGTTCTTCAATGGCATCGACAAACTCGAGTTTGTCGTAGTCCATCATAAATGAAATGGCGTTACCGTTAGCACCACAACCAAAGCAATGGTAAAACTGTTTATCTCTAGAGACAGTGAACGAAGGGGTTTTCTCGTTATGAAAAGGGCAGCATGCTTGATAATCTTTGCCTGCTTTTTTCAGGCCAATACGATTATCAATCAGGTCAACAATATCGGTTCTATCGAGCAGTTCGTCGATAAATTGTCTGGGAATTTTTCCTGCCATAAATACTCTAGAGCTTATACGAAGAAACCGAGCGCATGGCTCGGTTTACTTAAACATACTATCAGTATGCGGGATTATGCGCTTAATCTTTGCTTAATTAAACCAGAAACTTTGCCTAAATCGGCTTTGCCTTCTGCTTTTGCTTTGATTAGACCCATAACTTTACCCATGTCTTGCATACCTGCTGCACCTGATTCGGCGATTGCAGCATCAATCAACGCTAAAATTTCTTCTTCAGTCAAAGGCTGAGGTAAGAAAGCTTCAAGCGCTTCAATTTCATTGGCTTCAATTTCGGCTAAATCATCACGACCCGCATCTTTATACTGGGTGTATGAATCACGGCGTTGCTTAACTAACTTAACTAAAACAGAGGTAATACCTGCATCATCTAGTGTCGTTTTATTGTCAATTTCACGCTGTTTGATTTCAGCAAGAACCATACGAATAGCACCAAGGCGAACCTTGTCTTTTGCTTTCATAGATTCTTTTTGTGCGTCTTTTAGCTGTGTTAAAAGGCTCATTTATACAAGACCAAAAACAGATTAGTATAATTTAACGCGACGTGCGTTTTCGCGAGAAAGCTTCTTCATGTGACGCTTTACTGCAGCAGCTTTTTTACGCTTACGCTCAGCTGTTGGCTTTTCATAGTGCTCGCGACGACGAACTTCTGAAAGGATACCTGCTTTTTCACATGAACGCTTGAAACGACGAAGTGCTACGTCAAACGGTTCGTTCTCTCTTACTTTAATTACTGGCATTAAAAATTCACCTACCTAATTTATGAGCTAAGCTCATCTGATCAAATAATGACCACGTGGTTCAAAAATGGTGCGGTATTGTAAGCCGAAGCATTACCGCGTGTAAAGACTAAATTTTAGCAAATTACTTAGCATTTTCTTAATTTCGCTGATAAAGTCTGCAAAGTACTTGTCCTGCTTGTTTTTCTTTTAATACTTGCCAATTCTCCGGGGCATCAAAAGTACATTCTTTTTCGACTTCAACATAGACTAATGCCTCATCGGCAAGCCAGTCATTCTGCTCAAGTAAGTGGCAGCTTGGTTCGGCAAGCCCTTTTCTAAAAGGCGGATCAACAAAAACCAAACTAAACTTATCACCTTGATTTTCAATAGTTAAGTGTTCAATGGCACTCGTGTTTATTATGTTTGTGTTATCTAGTTTTAAGGTGCTGGCATTGTTTTTTAATTGTTCAGCTGCCTTTTTATTTAACTCTATAAAGGTTGCATGTGCTGCAAATCGTGATAAACATTCAAACCCCAAGCCGCCAGACCCTGCAAAGCAATCAAGTACATTGGCATCTCTGGTATCTTGCATTAACCAATTAAACACCGTTTCCTTGACTCTATCAGTCGTTGGGCGCAGTCCTTCTAAATCATTAACAGGTAACTTTCGGCCGCGAAATTGGCCACTAATGATCCTAATAAAGCCATTATTGTTGGTTCGTTGAGGTGCTGATTTTTTTCTCATGCTTTTGACATCAAACTGATTGTTATCTGGTGCTTAAATTAACCTAGGCAGCATTTTTACTACCTAGTGTTACGTGATACACTGGGCAAAGTTTTCAGTACAACTCTTATTAGCTAACGAAAAGCTTTGTTCTACCAGAGTGAGTTAGTTTATCAGACTTTATCTATATGGTATTTAGCGGGTATGGGAAAAAAGAATAAATTTCTGTCTTGGTTAGGTTTTGGCAAAAAAGACGAAGAGCAACAAAAGGCTCAACAAGCAGAAGAGCAGGCGCGATTAGAAGCTGAGAAGCTGGCGCAAGAAAAAGCTGAGCAAGAACGCATCGCTAAAGAGCAAGCCGAGCGCGAAGAGGCGGAACGTTTAGCTCGTGAGGCCGCAGTGGCTGAGCAGGCGCGATTAGAAGCTGAGAAATTAGCACAAGAAAAAGCTGAGCAAGAACGCATTGCTAAAGAACAAGCTGAGCGTGAAGAAGCAGAGCGTGAAGAAGCAGAGCGTGAAGAAGCAGAGCGTTTAGTTCGTGAAGCCGAAGCGGCTGAGCAATCACGTTTAGAGGCTGAAAAGCTAGAGCAAGAAAAAGCTGAACAAGAACGCAATGCAAAAGAGCAAGCCGAGCGCGAAGAGGCGGAACGTTTAGCTCGTGAGGCCGCAGTGGCTGAGCAGGCGCGATTAGAAGCTGAGAAATTAGCACAAGAAAAAGCTGAGCAAGAACGCATTGCTAAAGAACGTGAGGAAGCAGAACGCTTAGCGCGTGAAGCAGAAGCAGAAGCGGCCGAGCAAGCACGTTTAGAAGCTGAAAGACTAGAGCAAGAACGCATTGCTAAAGAACAAGCCGAACGTGAAGAAGTAGAACGCTTAGCACGTGAAGCAGAAGCAGCTGAGCAAGCACGTTTAGAAGCTGAAAAGCTAGAGCAAGAACGTATTGCTAAAGAACAAGCAGGGCGTTTAGCACGTGAAGCAGAAGTAGCTGAGCAGGCTCGATTAGAAGCTGAGAAGTTAGCACAAGAAAAAGCCGAGCAAGAACGCCTTGCTAAAGAACAAGCACGTTTAGAAGCTGAAAGATTAGAGCAAGAACGCATTGCTAAAGAGCAAGCCGACCGTGAAGAAGCTGAACGCTTAGCGCGTGAAGCTGAAGCGGCTGAGCAAGCACGTTTAGAAGCTGAAAGACTAGAACAAGAACGTATTGCTAGAGAACAAGCTGAACGTGAAGAAGCAGAGCGCTTAGCGTGTGAAGCAGAAGAGGCTGAACAAGCACGTTTAGAAGCAGAAAAACTAGCTGAAGAAAAAGCCAAAGCTGAAAAGCCTAAAAAAGAGGGTTTCTTCTCTCGCCTTAAAAAAGGTCTTTTAAAGACAAAAGCAAATATTGGTTCTGGTTTTGCAGCGATCTTTAAAGGTAAGAAAATTGATGATGAGCTTTTTGAGGATCTAGAAACGCAACTGCTTACCGCGGATTTAGGCGTCGATACCACCATGAAGCTGATCGACAACCTAACAGATGCCGCTGACAGGAAGCAACTCAAAGATGGTGAAGCACTTTACGACTTAATGAAGCAAGAAATGGCAGAAATGCTAAAAGTTGCAGAGAAGCCATTAGAAATTAATGCTGATAAAAAACCATTTGTGATTTTAATGGTGGGCGTAAACGGTGTAGGTAAAACAACGACAATAGGTAAGCTTGCCAAGCAGTTCCAGCAAGAAGGCAAGTCAGTGATGTTGGCCGCAGGTGACACTTTCCGCGCAGCAGCTGTTGAACAGCTACAAGTTTGGGGTGAGCGTAACGATATTTCAGTCGTTGCTCAGCATACAGGCGCTGATAGTGCATCTGTGGTGTTTGATGCTTTCCAAGCTGCAAAAGCACGTAATGTTGATGTGTTAATTGCCGATACTGCGGGTCGTCTTCAGAATAAAGACAATTTAATGCAAGAGCTTGAAAAAATTGCGCGCGTTATGAAGAAACTGGACCCTGATGCGCCGCATGAAGTCATGCTAACCATAGATGCTGGTACTGGTCAAAATGCCATCAGCCAAGTTAATCTATTTAATAAAGCGGTCGGCTTAACAGGTATTACTTTAACGAAACTAGATGGCACCGCGAAAGGTGGTGTTATCTTTGCTGTTGCCGATAAGTTCCAGATCCCTATTCGTTATATTGGTGTTGGTGAAGGCATTGATGACTTGAGAACTTTCAAGAGTGATGATTTTATCGAGGCACTATTTAGCCAAGACGATTAGCAATAGTAATAAAAGGGAGTGTTTACTCCCTTTTTGGTCTTAAAATAATAAAAGATAGTGAAGGCCTGACATGATCCGATTTGAAAATGTAAGTAAAACTTATCCAGGTGGCCATAGAGCGTTAGAAAAAGTCAGTTTTGAATTAGCTGATGGTGAGTTAGCGTTTTTAACTGGCCACAGTGGAGCAGGTAAAAGTACGCTATTAAAGCTTATTAGCGTCATGGAAAGGCCTTCAGCGGGTCATGTATATATTAATGGCGTTAACTTAAACGTTGTGAAGAATCGACAAATCCCCTACGTACGCCGTGATATTGGGATTATTTTCCAAAACCATCGACTGTTAGATAGGTATAACGTGTTTGATAACGTGGCGCTACCATTAGTGATTGAAGGGATGCACCACAAAAATATCACCAAACGTGTTCATGCTGCGTTAGATAAAGTGGGACTTTTAAATAAAGTAAAATGTCAGCCCAGTACTTTATCTGGCGGTGAACAACAACGTGTAGGGATTGCGCGTGCTATTGTAAATTCTCCGCCCTTATTACTTGCAGATGAACCAACGGGTAACTTAGACCCAGAATTATCAATGGAAATTCTCAAGCTGTTCGAAGATTTCAATCGGCATGGCACTGCTGTGTTAATCGCCACTCATGACTTGGGGTTAATCGCTAGAATGAAGTATAAGAGCCTCACATTGGATCATGGTCGCTTAATCACAGATCTACTGGCGCAGGAGGTGCTATGAGTTTACTTTTTAAAAGCCGTAACTCTCAAGGTGGTAGCAATAACCGAAACGGCATTAGCGCACTGTATTTTTCTCTTCTGAACTTTATTCGCCAAGGCATAAATAGTTTAGGCGAAATGTGGCGAACGCCAATCGCCTCTTTAATGACTATTTTGGTATTAGGCCTGAGCTTAACCTTACCAGCGACTTTATATGTGGTCGTGAAAAACGTACAACAGGTGAGCAGTGGGTTTAGTGATGCTGCTGAGATATCTTTATTTGTAAAAGAAGAGCTCAATGATGCACAAACGCAGACATTGGTAAAACGTTTAGCACTTTACCCAGAGATTGAAAGCGTCAGCTATATTTCGAAGTCTCAAGCTCTAAAAGAATTTAAACAGGTTTCAGGCTTTGGACAGGCGTTAGATTACCTAGATGAAAACCCATTGCCGAATGTGGTGCTAGTGACGCCGACCGTGCGCTATAGAAAACCTCAAGCAGCCCAGCAACTCCTGACTAAACTTGAAGCTGAAAGAGAGGTCGAATTCGGTAAGTTAGATATTGCCTGGTTAGAACGTTTAAACGCACTTTTAAGCCTATTAAAAGAAAGTGTATTTACAGTGGGACTATTATTACTCAGTGCAGTGATACTCATCATAGGTAATACCATTCGTTTATCTATTATGGATAAAAAAGAAGAGATCCAAGTTTTAAAGCTAGTTGGTGCAACAAATGCTTTTATTCATACGCCATTTATCTGGACTGGTATATGGTATGGCGTAATAGGTGGATTTGTCGCATTCATGAGTGTGGTCATGATGTTATGGTGGCTAGAGTCAGCAGTGGCTATGGTTGCAGGTGTGTATCAAAGTAATTTTGTATTAACCGGCTTAAATGGCAACGAGCTGTTAATTTTGCTTTCATTGGCAATTGGACTTGGCTTTAGTGGTTCTTATATTTCGGTTAGAAAATATATTAAAGACATAGAACCAGACAAAGTTTAATTGAAGATAAATAGAGAGTGCTAAAATTAGCACTCTCAGCAGCTTTTACAAACTTAACTGTCATTTACCTGTCATATCATTTCGTTAAATTCACAACTTGAAACACTTTTAAATTAATTTCAATAATCACTTTTTCTATATTTATCATTGGTTTGCTTTTTTAATTTTAAAATTGAATAAAACTTCTTGCAATTAAGAACAGAAAAGTATTATATAGGTGTTAGCACTCTTGAGGTGAGAGTGCTAAAATCAGCTAAAATGTTTATCACTGAGGTGAAAAATGAGTAACGATATTTACGCAATGGCCCTGACAACAGGACAACAAAGCGCAAGTTTAGATGGCTACTTACAAACTGTAGGCCAAATTCCTATGCTTGATGCTGAGCAAGAGAAAGCACTAGCGACTCGCTTACATCAAGATGGTGATTTAGAAGCTGCTAAGCAACTTATTGTTTCTCACCTTCGCTTTGTAGCGCATATCGCTAAAAGCTATGCGGGTTATGGTCTGCCGCAAGCAGATTTAATCCAAGAAGGAAACATTGGTTTAATGAAAGCGGTAAAACGCTTTAACCCTGAAGTGGGTGTTCGCTTAGTTTCATTTGCTGTTCACTGGATTAAAGCTGAGATCCATGAATATGTATTGAAAAACTGGCGTATCGTAAAAGTTGCGACAACTAAAGCGCAACGTAAATTATTCTTCAATCTACGTAAGAATAAAAAACGCCTAGGTTGGTTTAACCAAGACGAAGTGGCGACTGTTGCTAATGAGTTAGGTGTAAGTGAAAAAGAAGTACGAGAGATGGAGTCTCGTATGAGTGGCCAAGATATGGGCTTCGACTTAACATCTGATGATAATGATGATGCACCAGCAAGTAGCTTCTCTCCAGTACAGTACTTAACAGATAACAGTGGTGATTTGGCTGATGTTGTTGAAGAAGAGCAATGGCAAGAGCAGTCACAAAATCGCTTATTTGCAGCATTAAAAACTTTAGATGAGCGCTCTCAAGATATTATTAGCTCTCGTTGGTTAGCTGATGAAAAGGCTACCTTACAAGACTTAGCTGCTAAATATGATGTGTCAGCAGAGCGAGTCAGGCAGCTTGAAAAGTCAGCGATGAAGAAGCTGCAATCAGCAATGCACTAAAATAGAATAAATTTCATAAAATGCCGCTATCTTCTAGCGGCATTTTTTATACCTGTAATAAAGCACAGAGTTAGTCAGTGAACTTTGAAATGCTAGAAAAGTACATTTGAGCTTACAAGTGTTCGCTAATTGATTATAATGCCGTGCTGATTTAAATAGGAGTATGGGTTTTGTTAGCTGTTTTACGTGTAATAGCTATGGCGCTATTTATTGTGTTGAGTTGTGTTTTTGGTTTATTGCTCTCAATCATTAGGCCATTTCATAGAAATAATGTGCATATTATTGCTAGCTGGTTTGGCAAAATGTCGACAGTGGTAGGTGTTAAGTTAGAAATTAATGTCGATCCCAGCGCCCAAGAAGTTGGGCCGGCCATTTATGTCGCAAACCACCAGAACAACTATGATCTATTCACCCTACCAGCAGCAGTACCTGAAAATACCGTGAGTATGGGTAAACACAGCTTAAAATGGGTCCCATTTTTTGGCCAGCTTTATTGGCTATCAGGCAACATTCTAATTAACCGAGGTAACCGCTCTAAAGCAATGGGTACTTTGGGCAAGTCAGTGGCAAAGATAAAAGATAATGGTTTATCTGTTTGGATGTTCCCAGAGGGCACCCGAAGCTATGGTAGAGGCTTATTACCGTTTAAAACCGGTGCATTTCATACCGCGATGAATGCAGATGTACCAGTGGTACCGGTCTGTATGAATTCAACCCATGATTGTATTAAGCTAAATCGTTGGGACAATGGTACAATCTATATTGATGTATTGGCACCGATCACCCTTGATAAAGAAATCAGTGCCAGAGACCATGCTAGTGCAACACATACCCTGATGGCTGAACGTATTGCACAACTTGATGACAAGGTAAAAGAAGATAATGGAAAACTGGCGCGAAATTAGTGAAGAGATCGTTGAATCTTTAATTGAAGACGGCTCTTCAACTGAAAAACTATACGAAGTTGAACATCACTTTGTAAGTGAAGACTTTAAGCAGCTAGAAGAAGCGGCTTTAGCTGCATTTAAACTTGGCTATGACGTAGAAGACCCTGCAGAACTTGAACTTGAAGATGGCAGTAAGATCTGGGGCTTTGATGTTGTTGTTGAAGCAGAGTTAGATGTTGATGTGATTATGGAAGACGTTGATAAGTTAGCTGCGCTTGCTATTGAGTGCAGAGTTGAATATGACGGTTGGGGCACTTACTTCCAAGAGTAGGTTGAAATCAGCAGAAATTACTAAAAGGAGCGAAAGCTCCTTTTTTAATGCACTTTTTATAAGATTTTCCTAGGGCGAATGTATTAAATTTCGTTTAAAAGATAGACGGGTTACGTTGAAAAATGATACAAACCATTCTTGTATCTAACTTGTTAAATTTATGTGCTTATGCTGGTTTCTTTGCCAATCTCTGAATTACAACCTGGGATGTTTGTAGATAGTGTATGCAAACAGCGCAGCGATGCCAAAATAAAAATAAAATCCCGTGGTATGGTGCGAGATCAGGCGATTATTGCCCAGTTGCTTTCTAAAGGCGTGACGGAATTAAAAATAGATTTTGCTCAAAGTGACATTGAAGTTCCGGAAAAGTATCGACCAGCACCAAAACAAGAAGAAAGCAAAACATCTGAAAAAGTCTCTAGTTCAGCAATAAAAACACCGGTCAAATCTTCGGTCACAGAAAAATCTTTAGATCAGGAATTTGCCAAGGCAAGTCAGCAATTTGATCAACATTCTCAGCAATTAAAAAACTTATACAATGATCTAACCATAGGCGCAAAGCTCGATGTTTCCCTGCTTAACCAGGTTAGCAATGAAATCGTAGACTCAGTTTTACGCAACAGTAATGCAATGGCTATTTTGAGCCGTTTAAAAGACAAAGATGGTTACAACTGGCGTCACATGATCAACTGCACCATTTTAATGAGTGTGTTTGCTAAATACTTAGGTATTAAAAATGAGCAAATTCAGCAGTTAGCTCTCGGCGCGATGTTACATGATGTTGGCCATACAAAATTACCTCAAGGGATCATTAATAAAACCGAAAACCTCAACGAGTTAGAGTTTAAAGCGCTTAAGAAGCATGTAGTGCAATCTTTGGGGCTGGTAAAAGGTGAGTCAGGGATCAGCCCGTTGGTGATGGATATGATTTTAAACCATCATGAAAGAGTAGACGGCTCAGGCTACCCAAGAGGCCTATCTGGCTCAAAAATCAGTAAACCAGCAAGAATGATGGCCATTGTCGATGTTTATGATGCAATGACATCAGAGCGGCCTCATCAAAACGGTGAAGAGCCGATTCATGCATTACGTTATCTACTTGCGAATAAGCATCAATTCGATGCACAGTTAGTGCAAAAGTTTATAAAGTGCTTAGGGGTTCATCCTGTCGGCACCATTGTGCGATTAACGAATGATAGGTTGGCACTTGTGCTTGAAGGGAACAAACAATCGCCTATGAAGCCTAAGGTGAAAGTATTTTATAACACTAAGCACAAACATCACATCACAGGAAAAGATCTTGATTTACATGCAGTAGAAGATGAAATTAAAGTCGTTGCCAGTGTTAGACCGAGTGATTACGAGCTCAATTTATCCCGCCTGTTAAGGTCTCATCTTTTAGTTTAGGTGTTTCGGAACGTGTTAAAGATTGCCATTTTGCAGATAATACCGCACCGAGTTGACAACTTGTCATCATAATAAGCCATAGAATAGTACCTTGTTCAGTGTGAAGTGCAAAGCAACTGAAAGCCAATGAAACGAGCGCAGCTAAAATTGTGCCTAACCAGAAAAGGTTGATAGGATTATCACATTGTCCTGCTTTATTACAGGCGCAGTAATTGGCTTTACAAAAGCAATAAACACTTAAGCCTGCAAACATCAAAGAGACTAGAATAAGCATGACGAACATGATGAAGGCTCCATTTTATGTTCCTTTAAAAGATAAAGCTTAGTTTAAAAAGGAGCCGAAAGATTGTCAATCTAAATGAGAATTAATATCAATTGTTTTTTGTGATTTAAAATTGATACCCGAAGTGAATACCTCCGGTAAATTGTATTTCTTTTGTATCGCTATTGTCTTGTCCGCACCAAACGCACACATCTTCTTTAAAACCCGCACTGGCTCCCCAGTAAAAGCCACTCGAATTTACACCAGAAAAATAATAGCTGGCTTTACCTACTAAGTAGCCACCGTCTGCATAGAATAAATCTTGGCCAAACATACCACCTATTTTGACGTGATCGTCGAGTGTATATTCATAACCTAGTGAATAACCAAATAAGCCGAGTGCTGCGGTTGCGGCTTGCTTTTCATCAAATTGATGTGTGTATTTGGCACCGATGAGTCCACCAAATTCGTAATATAGACCGCCGATGGCCCAATTACTATTCTCTGAAGCTGAAATTGAAAAAGATGAAATACTGCTAATTAAAAGAGTCGAAGCCAAAAATATAGGTCTAAGCATGATAAATCCGTTTTTATTTTTATTGCCGATGAATGTATCAGTGTGTCCTGTTTTTAGAAACAAAAACGCGAGCTAAAGCTCGCGTTTTTTTATTGCTTAAATCGTGACGAGTAAGTGATTACAAGCTTTCGATTTTCGCTTTTTGCGCTAATAGTTTGTCTTTCGCATCTGTAAACTCAGCCAGCTTAGCATGCTCTTTAGCAAGCACAGCTTCTGGCGCGTTATTTACGAACTTCTCGTTAGCTAATTTGTTATTAACTTGAGCTAAGCCTTTTTCTGCTTTTTCAAGCTGCTTCGCGATACGAGCTAATTCAGCTTCAACATCGATTAGGCCAGCCATTGGGATCATGATCTCAAGGTTACCAACATACGATGTTGCACACGCAGGTGCTTCGTCTTTGTTATCAAGTAGCGTGAACGCTTCAAGTTTAGCAAGAGATGCTAAGAAAGCTTCATTTTCCGTTAAGCGGCGCTTGTCTTCGTCAGAGGCATTAGCAAGTAATACCGATAATGGTTTGCTTGGGCTAATATCCATTTCACCACGGATGTTACGAATAGCAAGAATGAATTGTTTAACCCATTCTAGGTCGTCCATTGCTTGGCTATCAACATTTGCTTCATTGTATACAGGGAAACCTTGAACCATGATGCTAGTGCCCGTAGTTTCGATACCTGCAAGTGGTGCAACACGTTGCCAAATCGTTTCTGTGATGTATGGCATTAACGGGTGCATTAAGCGAAGTAGGCTTTCTAACACCGTGATTAGGGTATGACGAGTACCACGTTGCTGTGCTTCGTTACCTTTAAACAATACTGGTTTAGTAAGTTCTAGGTACCAGTCACAGAATTGGTTCCAAGTGAACTCATAAATGGTGTTTGCAGCTAGGTCAAAACGGTAGTTTTCTAGATGCTCAGTATAGGTTTTAACAGTTGCTTCAAACTGGCCTAAAATCCAACGATCAGCGAGTGAATACTGTTTTTCAGCATCTGTAGCGAAACCACAGTCTTGATCTTCTGTATTCATCAATACGTAACGGCTTGCGTTCCATAGTTTGTTACAGAAGTTACGGTAACCTTCAAGGCGGTTCATATCCCAGTTGATATCACGACCCGTTGAAGCCATTGCTGCAAGGGTGAAACGCAGTGCGTCTGTACCGTGTGCTTCAATACCGTTTTCGAATGTTTTACGCGTGTTCTTCTCAATCTTCTTCGCTAGTTGTGGCTGCATCATGTTACCAGTGCGCTTTTCAACTAGGCTTTCAAGGTCAATACCGTCAATCATGTCGATAGGATCAAGTACGTTACCTTTCGATTTAGACATCTTATCGCCGTTTTCATCGCGGATAAGGCCAGTTACGTAAACGGTTTTAAATGGTACTTGTGGTTTGCCGTCTTCATCTTTGATGAAGTGCATGGTCATCATGATCATACGAGCAACCCAGAAGAAGATGATGTCGAAACCTGTTACCAATACGTCAGACGGGTGGAAGGTTTTTAAATCGTCTGTGTTTGCCGGCCAGCCTTGCGTTGAGAAAGTCCAAAGCGCAGACGAGAACCAGGTATCTAACACGTCTTCGTCTTGCTTAAGTGCAACATCATCAGCAAGGTTGTTATCGCGGCGTACTTCAGCTTCGTCACGACCAACATATACGTTGCCTTCGTTGTCGTACCAAGCTGGGATGCGGTGACCCCACCAAAGCTGACGTGAAATACACCAGTCTTGAACGTCATTCATCCACGAGAAGTACATGTTCTCGTATTGCTGAGGTACGAACTTAATGTCGCCATTTTTAACTGCTTCTTTTGCAGGCTCTGCTAGAGGTGCTACGCGCACGTACCACTGATCAGTAAGAAGCGGCTCAATCACTACGCCAGAACGGTCACCGTAAGGTACTGTTAAGCTGTGATCTTCAATTTTTTCTAATAGGCCAAGTTCTTCAAACTCAGCAACAATTGCTTTACGTGCATCAAAGCGGTCAAGGCCATGTAGGCGCTCAGGAATTGGCGCGTCTAATTCAAGCTTTTTACCGTCGAATGTGTAGCTTTCGCCTTCGCTTAATACCGCAGCATCTTTGTTGAAGATGTTGATCATTGGTAGTTGGTGACGTTTACCTACTTCGTTATCGTTAAAGTCGTGGGCAGGTGTGATTTTCACACAACCAGTGCCTTTTTCCATGTCTGCATGTTCATCGGCAACAATTGGAATACGACGGTTTACGATAGGCAGTAAAATTTCTTTACCGATTAAGTCTTGGTAGCGCTCATCATCTGGGTTTACTGCCACACCTGTATCACCTAGCATTGTTTCAGGGCGTGTTGTCGCAACAATGATGTAGTCTTTACCGTCTTTAGTTTTTACGCCGTCAGCAAGTGGGTAACGTAAGTTCCACATGTGACCTTGTTTGTCTTTGTTTTCAACTTCAAGATCAGAAATCGCAGTGTGTAGCTTAGGATCCCAGTTAACTAGGCGCTTACCACGATATATTAAGTCTTCTTTGTGAAGGCGTACGAATACTTCTTTAACGGCTTCAGAAAGGCCTTCGTCCATAGTGAAACGCTCACGGTCCCAATCTACAGAAGCGCCTAAACGGCGTAATTGTTTAGTGATAGTGCCGCCAGAGTGGTTTTTCCACTCCCAAATTTTATCAATAAATGCATCGCGGCCTAGGTCGTGACGAGTTTTACCTTCTTCAGCAGCTAACTTACGCTCAACAAGCATTTGTGTTGCGATACCTGCATGGTCAGTACCTACTTGCCAAAGCGTGTTGTTACCTAGCATGCGCTTATAACGAGTCAGCGTGTCCATGATGGTGTCTTGGAAAGCGTGGCCCATATGTAGGCTACCTGTGACATTTGGTGGCGGGATCATAATTGAGTATGCTTCGCCTTTACCTGATGGCTTAAAGTAACCATTGTCTTCCCAGTCTTTATATAAAGACTGTTCTATATCTTGTGGATTATAGGTTTTATCCATTTCACAGAACCTTAACTAGTGCTTAATTTTCAATTTCTTGAGTTGAAATATTGGCGCCGAGCTGACGTAAGTGCACAAAGCGCTGACGCGCGGCTTGCTTGGCGTTTTGCTCCGTCGGTACAAAATCATATACCTGACTGAAGCGTCTTATAAAGTCGGGTAGGGTGGTGGCTAAATTAATTAGCACATTGCGTCTACCAACGGGGGGTGTTTGGCCAATCTCGACAGGAGCACCGCCTTTGGGGCCTTCGCCTTGCAGGTTGTGGGGCACAAAACTATCGGGTTCGAAACACCATAATTGCTCATCAATCAGATGGGCGTCATCAATCGAATCGACGTAGATAAACACACGATGGCCTGCTCTAAACTGCTTAGCAGCTGCGTGAGCGGCAAGATCAAAATGAGCCGGGATAGATACTTCCGGCTCATTATTTTGTTTTAACACATAAAATCGTGCGTTGATGGTCATAAATTCGCTTCAAATTACATATTTTAACGGTTTTACAGGGTTAAAATAAGCGTTCAAAATAAACCCGCATTTTGACACAGAACGAACTGACCATCAATCACTCACAGCGGTTAATCTGCTTGGGTTTCAGTTGGTCCAACACGATTTAATAGGTATTGTGTCAACATAGGTACAGGTCGACCTGTCGCACCTTTGTTTTTACCACTCTTCCAAGCTGTACCTGCGATGTCTAAGTGTGCCCAATTGTACTTTTTGGTGAACTTAGATAAGAAGCATGCTGCAGTGATAGTTCCTGCTGCACGACCGCCTAGATTTGTGAAGTCAGCGAATGGGCTATCTAGTTGCTCGTGATAGTCATCCCACAGTGGTAGTTGCCACGCACGGTCGCCACTTTGCTCAGATGCTTTTAATAAGTCATGCGCAAGTGGGTTGTGATTTGACAGTAAACCCGTTGCGTGTGCACCCAGAGCTACAATACAGGCACCTGTCAGAGTTGCTACATCCACCACGATTTCAGGCTCGAATGCTTCAACATAAGTAAGTGCGTCACACAATACTAGGCGACCTTCCGCATCTGTGTTTAATACTTCAACTGTTTGGCCTGACATAGTAGTCAGGATGTCACCCGGACGGTAGGCGTTTGAGCTTGGCATATTTTCACAGCCAGCTAGTACACCTATGACGTTAATTGGCAACTGAAGCTCTGCAACTGTACGCATTAAACCTAGTACGCCTGCGGCGCCACCCATGTCGTATTTCATTTCATCCATGGCTTCGCCTGGTTTGATTGAAATACCACCTGAATCGAACGTCAGACCTTTACCGACAAAAACTACTGGCGCTTGCTCTTCAGCCGCACCATTGTAGTGAATTACTGACATAACTGATTCGTTATCACTGCCGCGACCAACTGCTAGGTATGAGTGCATACCTAATTCTTCCATTTCTTTTTCACCTACTAGGTTTACAGAAATGTTGTCAAAAGATTCTAATTCTTGAGCTTGCTCACCTAAGTAACGAGGGTTACAGATGTTTGGTGGCATATTGGCTACGTCTTTACACAGTTTTGCACCTGCAGCAACGGCAAGGCCATGCTCAATGGCGTTTTCGCCAATGGTTAACTCGCGACGCGTTGGTACGTTGAATACGATTTTACGTAGTGGGCGGCGTGGATCTGTTTTTTTGCTTTTTAACTGATTAAATGTATACAGGCAGTCTTGTGTTGTTTCTACTGCTTGACGAACTTTCCAGTAAGTATCACGACCTTTAACATGTTGCTCAGTTAAGAAGCACACCGCTTCCATTGAGCCTGTTTCATTTAATGTGTTGATCGTTTTAGAGATGATTTGTTTATATTGTTTGTCATCTAGTTCACGTTCTTTACCGCAACCAACAAGTAGTACGCGCTCACTTAAGATATTTGGAACGTGATGAAGTAGTAATACTTGACCAGGTTTGCCTTCTAAATCACCACGACGTAGTAAATTTGAAATGTAACCTTCACTGATCTTATCCAGCTGTTCACCGATTGGAGATAAACGACGCGGCTCATATACGCCAACTACAATACAGGCACTGCGTTGTTTTTCGGGACTACCACTTTTTACGCTGAATTCCATTGTGACTCCTGAGTCTAAATTATGTCTTTTTGAACTTTATCTGTCTTCGCTTATCCATATCATAAATGCATGATTATCTAATATGCTTAGTATGATATTTGGTTTTGATGACATATAATAAACTGACTAAAATAATCAGTTTACTCAATTTTTCCTACTATTCCAGTGAAACACGATGTTTTATAGGGGCATATTTTGCTAATTTTTCGCTACCTAACAGCTGAAGTCTTGAAGTCGCAAATTGCTGTCTTTCTCACTTTAATGACTATTTTTGTCTCACAAAAGTTTGTCAGAATATTAAGTGATGCAAGTGATGGTGGCACACCAAGCAATTTAATTCTTTCTTATTTGGCGCTTAAACTCCCTCAATTGGCGGTTTATATACTCCCTTTAAGTTTATTTTTGGGGATTATTTTGGCTTACAGCCGTATTTATGCCGACAGCGAGATGACCGTGCTTAAAGCGTGTGGTGTGAGTGAATGGTATGTGGTGCGAGTAACCTTGGTATCAAGTGTGGTTTTTGCTTTATTAGCGGGGGCGCTAAGTATGTATGTGGCACCTTGGGCTAATGAAAAAGAATATCAATTAAAAGAACAAGCTGAAGCAGATGCGGGATTGTCGAGCTTAAGGGCCGGGCGCTTTCAACAAACTGGCAACGAAAAAGCCGTGGTGTTTATCCATGATATTAACCAGCAAGGTAGAGAATTAAACAAAGTATTTGTTGCTCAGTTACCTGATAAAGAATCTTCTCAAGCCGCACGCTTAGTATATGCACAAACAGGGCGTGTTATTGAACAAGAAACTGGCGAGCAGCAATTACAACTTGATAATGGCTTTCGTTTTGAAACAGACGGTCAAAGCCAAGCTTTGAGCAAAACAGAGTTTGGGACTTATCAAGTACAGATCCAAGAGCAAGAAATTGAACATCAGCGTCGCAAGCTAGAAGCAATCCCGTCAATGCAGTTACTTGAATTGGGCACACCTGAAGCTATTGCACAATTTCAACTTCGTCTTTCGACACCAATCTCTATTATTTTACTCACGCTTATGGCTGTTCCTTTGAGTGTCGTAAACCCAAGGCAAGGTAAGTTTGCCAAGTTGGTACCTGCGATTGGTTTATATCTAGGTTATTTTATTCTTCTCAATGCGGGCAAGTTTCTAGTTGCAGAAGGAAAAGTACCTACTGCGATAGGACTGTGGTGGATACATATTAGTGCACTGTTTATCGGTGCTTATTTAATAGCGAAAGGTCGTCCATTTGGCGTCTGGTTGCGTTCATTATTTGCTAAGCGAGCACAAACAGCATGATGAAAACGTTAGATTGGTATTTGGGCCGTAGTATCTTACAAACAACCAGTTTTGCATTACTGGTCTTTGTTGGTATTAATACGCTGATTAAATTTATAGAGCAGTTAAAGTCTGTAGGCCGAGGCTCTTATGATATAGCTGCTGCGTTACTTTACACCTTATATAGCATGCCTTCAGACATTGTTGTGTTTTTCCCTATGGCCGCGCTAATAGGTGGTTTAATGGGGTTAGGTGCGCTGGCATCGAGCAGTGAGTTGGTTGTTATGCAAGCTGCAGGCTGGTCAAGGCTACAAATTATTGGTTCGGTCATGAAAACGGCGATCATTCTGGCGCTCTGTATGATGGCATTAGGCGAATGGGGGGTGCCGCAGTCAGAAAAAATGGCAAAGCAAATTCGAAATCATGCCATATACGGTGGAGAAGTCTTTAATGCACAACAAGGCGTATGGGCTAAAGATGGTAATAACTTTATAAATATCGGCAATGTTGAGCAAACAGGCGACCTGAAAGATGTCAGTATTTATCATTTTGACGACTCATTGGCATTAACAAAAGTCACGCGTGTGGAGGCTGCAAAAAGTGTTCCTCAAGGGTGGCAGTTTCAAGGTGTCGAAGAAATGATGGTAACGGATGAGCAAATTACTACTCAATATAGTGAATCAATACTCTATGCGTCTCAGCTCACTGCCGAGAAGTTAGATGTGGTTTCTGTAGATCCTGAATCATTGTCTTTTAAAGGTTTGATGTCGTACTTAGCTTACTTAGCGCAGAATGATCAAGATACCAGCACCTATGATTTAGCGCTTTGGCGAAAGGTGATGCAGCCTCTAACAATCGCAGTGATGTTGCTGGTTGCACTGTCATTTATTTTTGGCCCTCTGCGTTCTGTTAGTATGGGCGCGCGCATTATTATGGGAGTTGTAACTGGTTTAGCATTTCATTTAAGTAATGAGATTTTTGGGCCTATCGTTATGGTTTATAACGTCCCGGCATTTATAGGCGCTGCAATGCCGGCCGTACTGTTTGTATTGGTGGCAACTGTTTTATTGAAACGCCAGCAGTAGGGCGCTGAATTTAAATGAAAAAAGCCAGCATCTGCTGGCTTTTTTCATTTAAGAGACTTTTAATTAGTGGTCTCTAGAAACTGATAAGTTAGCTAAAGCTATGAGCGCTTGTTTGTAATCAGACTCAGGTAAAATACTTAAATAGTTGATTGCTTTTTGTGCTTCATCACGCGCTTTCTCCATCGCAAAATCAAGCGCTTTGGTGTCAGCTAAGGTTGCTAAAATGTCATCTAAAAATTGCATGCCATTACCTGTTTCAATGGCTTCTCTAATTTGTGCTACCTGTTGCTCAGAGCCTTTTTGCATCGCATAAATAAGCGGTAATGTAGGCTTGCCTTCGGCTAAGTCATCCCCTAAATTTTTACCCATTTGGGTAGCATTTGCGCTGTAATCTAAAACATCATCTACAAGTTGGAAGGCTGTGCCTAAATGCATACCATATAACTTTAAGGCGTCCTGAACTTCAATACTTTGCTCAAGTACAACAGCTGGCAACTGAGTGGCTGCTTCAAACAGTTTTGCAGTCTTACTGTAAATAACCTGCATATAACTCTGCTCAGTGGTATCTGGGTCATTACAATTCATTAACTGCAGTACTTCACCTTCTGCGATGACATTGGTTGCATCAGCTAAGATTTGCATTACCTGCATGTTCTGTAAGCCGACCATTAACTGGAATGAACGAGTGTAAATAAAATCACCAACCAAAACACTTGCTGCATTTCCAAACTCGGCATTTGCTGTAGGTTCGCCTCTTCTTAGAGCCGACTCATCTACTACATCATCATGAAGTAAGGTTGCGGTATGAATAAACTCGACGATTGTTGAGAGAGTTATATGCTTGTTGTCATTACAACCAAGCGCACGGGATGCAAGTAGGGTGAGCATTGGTCTAATGCGCTTTCCGCCACTATTCACGATGTATAAGCCTAGCTGATTTACTAATGCTACATCAGATTGCATTTGTGCATGAATAAGTTGATTGACGTCTTGCATGTCATCTGCAATTAACGTCTGGATAGCTTTGATATCCATCTTGCTCCGAGCCAAGTTTGGTAATGATAAAACGCGCGAATTGTACTACAAAAATTACGTAAGCTCGATAATTAGTCGTGAATGAGATCAAAAAAACTATTAAATTAATGGTTTGTCTATTTATTGAGCTGAAATAAAGGAGTTTTGTTACTGTTTTAGGGAGCGCGATTTAGGTTATTTAAAAGCCGATAAATCAACGAAAAATAACTTTGGTTTATCGGGATTTTTAGATAGACTGTCACAAAATAGTAATTTGCCCTCGTCGTAGCTAATTTTTATGCAAAATCTATAAAAATAGGGTTGCGTGAAGTTTAACATTAGCGTAAACTTCGCGCCCTATTGAAGAATATTAAGTTGCGTCGATTTGAGGGCGCACAACGGAGTTAAATATGTACGCGGTTTTCCAAAGTGGTGGTAAACAGCACCGTGTGACTGAAGGTCAAACAATTCGTCTAGAAAAATTAGACGTTGAGACTGGTGCAGCAGTTGAGTTCGATTCAGTGCTTTTAGTTGCTGATGGTGAGAAAATCGAGATCGGTGCACCGTTCGTAAACGGTGGTAAAGTGACAGCTGAAGTTGTTTCACACGGTCGCGGTGAGAAGGTTAAGATCGTTAAATTTAGACGTCGTAAGCATTCTCGTAAGCAGATGGGCCACCGTCAGTGGTTCACTGAAGTTAAAATCACTGGCATTAGCGCTTAATTTTTAGAGGTACAGAAAGATGGCACATAAGAAGGCAGCTGGTAGTACTCGTAACGGTCGCGATTCAGAAAGTAAACGCCTAGGTGTTAAACGTTTTGGCGGCGAATCAGTTTTAGCGGGTAGCATCATTGTTCGTCAACGTGGTACAAGATTCCACGCTGGTTCTAACGCAGGTATCGGTAAAGACCACACTATCTTTGCAAAAGCAGATGGTAAAGTAGTTTTCGAAACTAAAGGTCCTTTAAACCGTAAATACGTTAGCATCGTTGCTGAGTAATCGGTAAAGATTCAGAAAAACCCCGCTACGGCGGGGTTTTTTTTTGTATGTAAATTATTTTAGGTCTTTATCTAGCAACGCAACTCTAATGAGCAGGAAGCAACTGCTTGAGTTATAATTTGCTATCAGACCTCCCAAAACAGAGAGAAACCATGAAGTTTGTCGATGAAGTTGTAATTAGAGCTGAAGCTGGCGACGGCGGCAGTGGCATAGTGTCATTTCGCCGTGAAAAATATGTTCCTGATGGTGGCCCTGATGGCGGTGATGGTGGTGATGGTGGTAGTGTTTATCTCGTTGCAGATGAAAACTGGAATACATTAATTGATTATCAGTTTGAGCGATTCCATCGTGCTGAGCGAGGCACTAATGGCCAATCGCGTAACTGTACAGGTAAAAAAGGTGCAGACCTGTTCCTAAAGGTACCTGTTGGTACACGTGTCACTGACGAAGACACTGAAGAGTGTTTAGGCGATTTAACACAACATGGTCAAAAGTTGCTTGTTGCTAAAGGCGGCTTCCATGGTTTGGGTAACACGCGCTTTAAGTCGAGTGTAAACCGAGCGCCAAGACAAAAAACATTGGGTACACCTGGTGAGGTTCGTAACCTTAAGCTAGAACTTATGTTACTTGCTGATGTTGGACTGCTAGGTCTGCCAAATGCCGGTAAGTCTACGTTTATCAGAAGTGTTTCAGCAGCTAAACCTAAAGTCGCTGATTACCCATTTACAACTCTTGTACCAAACCTTGGTGTAGTTCGTCCAGAAGCGAGTAAATCATTTGTTATTGCGGATATTCCAGGTCTGATTGAAGGTGCTTCAGATGGTGCTGGACTCGGCATTCGTTTCTTAAAGCACCTAGAGCGTTGTCGAGTGTTATTACACATTGTTGATGTGATGCCAATTGATGGTACAGATCCTGTTGATAATGCTTTTTCTATCATTAACGAACTACATCAGTACAGTCCTAAATTGGCTGATAAGCCTCGTTGGTTAGTGCTTAATAAGATTGACCTACTTCCAGAAGACGAAGTAGAAGAAACTTGTGAGCGTATCGCTGAAGAGCTTGGTGCCGAAGTTGTATATCGTATCTCAGCTGCAAACAAAAAGAATACTCAACCCTTGTGCTATGACATTATGGCGTTACTTGAGAGTATGCCTAAAGATAAGTTTGAAGAAGAGCAAACGGAAGAAGAAGTTGAGTTCAAGTGGGATACTTATCATCGCGAAGCGAAGAAAAATGCGCAGGACGATGACTGGGATGACGACTGGGATGAAGATGATTATGATGTGGAAGTTATCTACGAGAGATAGCTTTTAAAAAAAGGGCTTTTAAAGCCCTTTTTTAATACTAAATACTTAGGGAGTAACAATGATTATTTCTATGATTGCAGCAATGGCGAATGATCGTATTATTGGCGATGATAATCAGATGCCATGGCATCTACCTGCTGATCTGCAACACTTTAAGCGTGTTACCATGGCTAAACCAGTAGTCATGGGGCGTAAAACATTCGAATCAATTGGGCGACCACTACCAGGGCGTCGTAATATTGTGATAACCAGAAATACAACCTATAAAGCTGAAGGAATAGAGGTTGTTTCAAGCCCAGAAGAAGCTTTGACCTTGCTTGAAGGCACGGAAGAAGTGATGGTTATTGGTGGTGGTAATATCTATAGTCAATTCTTACCATTAGCAGAGCGCTTATATTTGACCTTTATTGATCTAACCGTTACTGGTGATACGCAATTCCCTGATTATGAAAAAGACTATCAATGGGTAGCAGTAGAGTCTGATGCTAACCAGCCAGATGAAAGAAATAAGTATGGCTATACCTTTGTAACTTTACATAAAAAGTTATGAGTTTGTTGCGGTAGATTATATTGATTGCTACAATTATATACGTATTCTGTTACGAACAAAGTATTAAAGGGTCGACGAAATGAAATTATCTACCGCACTTGTATCAGCTTCGCTGGTTGTTGCGTCTTTTTCTTTTAGCTTTTCAGCACAAGCCAATGAGCAATTGGCTGTATCACTGTGTGAATATGTTGCTGCAGACGATAAAGGTGGTTTGCGTAAAAAGCTGAAGAGCTCTCGTCTAAAAATAAGGAACATTTTCGATGGCGTGTTATGTAATGGTAATAATCTGTTACGTCATGCGATTGCTAGTAATGCGGTAGGTGCCGGCGAGTATATTGTAAAAAATTTACCTAAAAGCAAATTAGCAGATGGTGCTGATATTGCTTGGGCAGAGAGCAACGGTCACGGTGGGTCAGCTTTAATCGGTACAATTAAAGCGCGTGCAGGCTTATAAGCACAAAGAATCAATATAATTCTAAAAGCCAGAAGATATTTCTTCTGGCTTTTTTGTTTTTTTACTGAAATTAAAGCTCATTTAGCTTTAATTTCAGTGCGCTTTTCAACCAGTTAGTTTAAAACATATACACAAGTTAAAAAGATTGAGCAAAGCTGCATATTCTATGAGCATTTGACAATAATTTGCTATAAAAGTGTTTGACTTATTTTCGTAAGCCTTTATTATACGCATCCACAAGACGGAGAGGTGGCCGAGTGGCTGAAGGCGCTCCCCTGCTAAGGGAGTATAGGGTTTGTAGCCCTATCGAGGGTTCGAATCCCTCCTTCTCCGCCATTTTTAAATGGTTTCTTGTAATTAAGGACGCGTAGCTCAGCTGGATAGTTTATTTAGCAATGATGGCTACGAACAGTGTTCGCATCGTAGATGTTAAGATGTA
>NZ_PPSW01000012.1 GCF_005876835.1 Pseudoalteromonas phenolica | reverse complement strand
CGGGCTTTTTTGCTTTTATGGTGCTAAATCGTCCTGCACGGTGATGAGGTGATGCACAGTGATAAAAAGACGAATTAGCGCAAGGTGAAATGAGCAGCCTTCACAGTAGCCTCTCTTATCACTCTGAAACATACACCCTCAGCTACAGCTAAACTGGCTTGCTTCACCTTGCGTAAAAAGAGCGGGTTCACTTCGTTCACTGTCGCTAGCCTTTTACACCTTTCTTGCGCAAAGCAAATGTACTCGCCTAGCTCGCTGTCATTAACTTTGCACTTCTTCACTGTCGGTAACCTTTTGCACTATTAACCCGCATCTATCCTTGTTTTCACTGAGTCCGAATTTATAGCTCAGGCATAGTAATAACATCCATTAAAACAAGGAAACTGTGATGAATATAGACTTCGACATGCTGCGTCATATCATGCCTCAGGCTAAAGACAACGACATCCAACACTACTTACCAGCTATCCAAAACAGATTAGCTACTTTTGATATTAATACCCCGTTACGTGTTGCGCATTTCATTGCGCAAATTGCTCATGAAAGTGGTCAGTTTAAATATAAGGTTGAAAACCTAAACTATAGTGCGAGAGCATTGCGATTGGTGTTCGGTAAATACTTTCAAACCGATGATATTGCTGAACAATATGCGCGAAACCCAGAGAAAATTGCTAATGTTGTGTATGCCAATCGCATGGGTAACGGTGATATAGGCTCTGGTGATGGCTGGAAATATAGAGGGCGAGGATTAATACAGTTAACAGGCAAAGAAAACTATCGAACCTGTGGGAATGCCATAGGCTTACCGCTTGTTGAGCAACCTGATGGTCTTGCAAACGATCCAAATGCGGCGGTGATGACTGCATGCTATTTCTGGCATAGCCGTCACCTGAATCAATATGCTGATCAAGACGACCTAAAGTCAATTACTAAGCGCATAAATGGTGGTTACCATGGTCTTGAAGAGCGAGCTAAGTTTCTTAATAGAGCAAAGCAGTATCTTGAAATTCAAGGAGCGGATGTATGAGTAACTTCACTCTAGATGACTTGGAAAAAGCACAATCTCTTGTCTTCAGTAAAGATAAACTTCGTACTTGGCAGCAGTTAAGTGAGTTACTGACAGCACAATTAGATACTGTAAAAAAAGAGCCTGATCCATTTTCTACTTGGTGGAATACTAACTTCGCGCTCTTTAGTTCAGTCCAAGTACAGATTTGTGCAGTAAATGCTGGTTTTGCGTCTTTCGAAGATGAGTATATTGAAATAAGTAACTTAGGACCTTCTATTATTGATTTATCAGGCTGGCGATTGAATGCAGGCTCTGAAGGCCAAGACTATGATTTCAACAAGCACACTTTGCTATTTCCACAAGATGTTATCCGTGTTTATACAAATCGTGAAAATGCCTATAGCTTTGATAGTCGCCGACCCATTCTAAATAATAATGGGGATACGGTTTCTCTTTATGACAATCAAAGTAATTTAGTGAGTTGTTATGCGTATGGACGTGATGCGCATCATGATGTTGGGATCACACATATCTTTTTTGATGGTAATGACCCGAAGAAAGAATCCGATGAATATATAGAGATCGGCAATTTAGGCAATCATATTGTTGATCTGAGCCTTTGGGAAATTACTTCTAATGGAGGACAGAGATTTCAATTCCCTCTGGGTAGCAAGCTTATGCCTCACTCTGAACTTAGGGTTTATAGCAATCAGATTAATGAGTCGACAGGTGGGTTCTCATTTAATAGCAACAGGGCAATTTGGAGTAATAACGGTGATGTTGGCAGGCTATTCGATTACCAAAAAGTATTGGTTTCAGAATATGCGTATGCATAGAGGGAGGGGCTAAGTGCCCCTTAGTTTATTAATGCGAAAGAAAAAACCAGAGCAAATAGTGAATAAACCCAGCCAAGATATTGTCACCCTAGTCGACGATGCATTGCAGTTACTCAATTATATATCTCGAGAGGGCGCTATTGAGCTAGATGAGCGTATTGCCAAAAATGTTGTTGAAGCTAAGTTTAAGGTCCAGAGCGGTACTTGGCAGGTTGAAGACGAAACCTTATTCCTTTTGAACTATGATGCATTATCAAAAGCTGTTCACCCAGTCACAGTTGAAAGTATTCAATCAGTTATACCAAATGAGAGAGCTGAAAAAAGAGCACCTACAAAAGCAGAAATTGCAGTTGCTTGGTATCGTCGTTATGCCTTATTGGCGCTGGTTTCTTTGCTGATTATTCAAGTGTACTACTTATTTGGAGCAAATCTAAATAGCAATTTAAAGCATGCCTTTACTGAAAAAGCGCAACTGACACTCAAATTAGAAACACTGCCAGCAAATAGCCTTGCTAATGAATACACACAACTTAATCAGGCGCTAGAGACCGTTGAGCAGCAGTTTGACGCAAACTATAGCCTATTAAAGTCTTGGAATCGCATTTGGATGCTGGGGTTTAGTTTTAACCCAAATTTACCTGATTACAATCAGTTGTCTTTTCAGCTTAGGGGAGAACAATTGAGCTTGAATGACCCTGAACTGAAGATAAAACAACAGCAACTTCAGCTAGAACAAGCCCATTATTTGTCTCAGCTAACCTTCTTTGAGCATGACTTATTTTCAGACTCTATTTTAAATGTGTTGCAAAGTTATATTCTGCCTTTGCTCTATGGCTTACTCGGTGCATTTATCTTTGTGCTCAGAGATCTTCTTCGTGAGATCAAATCCCTGACATTCACTTATGATGATGAAATACGTTATCGCTTAAGGTTACCCCTTGGATCATTGGCAGGCATGATTGTTGGTTGGTTCTTGAAACCTGAAGAGGCAGGTTTAGGTGCTTCGTTATCACCTATGGCTTTAGCTTTTCTGATGGGCTATCACGTTGAGATATTGTTTGCGATGATGGACAAAGCGATCGCTAATATTCGTAAACAACTCGAGCCAAATCAAACGACCCCTCAATCTAAGTAAGGCAGGGTTGGATAAATTGAAACTATCTAACCCTTGTCATTTGAACTGGCTACTTATTGAAGAAAGCGGCAAGTTGCTGGTTTAATTTATCTTGCTCTTGTTTAAGTTTTCCTAGCGTAACAAGTCCAACTAATGACCCTTTTAAGCAAGCTTGCACTTTTTGTTTTTGGCTAAAGTGTTTGGCTTTGAACTTGGGTTTAATCTTTTTGGGTTTATAGACTTTTAGTGTGCAGACAATTGCACTTATTAATGCTTTTTGGCTCATCTTTATCTCCTTACTTTCTCCTCCAGCATGTCTGAAATACATATTTAAAACCCTGTTAATAACACGATTCTAATTGCGTTAATGTCACCGAGTTTTCTTATTTAAGTTGCTTTACATTTAAACTTTCAATTTACGTTCTAAAACAAGTAAGGAATATCATGGAACATGAAAAGCATTTTGAGGCCGAGGGCTTTGAACGGCTAAATGTCTTGGAAAACAGAAGTACAGATCTTCATGAGAAGCTACTCAAACAAGGTCAAGCTATGGCACATTTTGCTTTGCAAAAGGGGTTAGCTGTGCCAAGTAAGCTGGTAGAGCAACTCCAACAGGAGCAAACTCACACAGACATTGCCAGTTTAACAAAAGCACATAATCAGTTAGCTGAACTCGTCGCGCCAGCAATGCCAGAAACAATTTTAATGATGGCCCAAGAGCAAGAAAAACAAACATGGTTTTTGTTTTTAGGCAGAGTGCCACTTATACGCAAAATGATGTTAGTGGCAATCATCTCTTTGGTTACGCTAATCAGCTTGAGCTTGTCTTCATATATTAACAACGACAATATGGTGGCCAGCATGTTTGATATGGAAGGTGCTCGTCTTTTGTATGTGCAAGCTATATTACTTGCCTCTGCGGCCATTGGTGCTTCGTTCTCAGCTTTATTTAAGGCAAACAGCTATGTTACAGCAGGATGTTTTGATGCCAAATACGAGAGCTCTTATTGGGTTCGATTTGTGGTCGGTCTCATCTCTGGCATTATTTTGACACAGCTTATTCCTATTAATTTAGATGCTGTAGCCAAAACCGCAGAGCAGAGCACGGGTATGGGAGGTGGAATGAGTCATGCCGCGTTGAAAATTACCATGGCTTTGGTGGGGGGCTTTTCGGCCAACTTGGTTTATACAATTTTAGATAGAATTGTTGATACCGCACAGTCGTTTATTTCGCCGCAACAACCAGAAGATCTAGAGACCGTCAAACAGGGTTTAATAAATCAATTTAAGTCTGAACAGCTTGAGTATGAAGCTCACCTTTCACAAGAGCTTATGGCAATTCAGCAACAAGTTGCGAGCTCACCCTCTATGTCGAGTGCTGATTTCCAGCAGTTACTCAGTCATTATCTAGCAAAGATTATTCGCAATGAGGAGAAGTAATATGGTTAAGTCTTGGTTAAAAGTATTGGTAGTGATTGGTAGCTTGTTGATTCTCAGCATGGCCTCAGGCTGTGCACTGCAAATGGTATCAAATTTTGATATGCAAACTGAGCAGCAGATCATGGATGTCGCTAAAAAAGTCGATAGGTTTTACGTACAGCTTAGTGAGCTGCCAAAAGAGAAGCGCACCTTTCACTTTAGTCAGAGTACATATCTCAATATTGAAGTTGAGTTATCAGCCCTGCTTATGCGTCAAAAAGTCAGAGAATTAAATGAGTTAACAACCAAGCAGGTGGAAATAACCCAAAACCTTTGGCTGCAAGATAAACAGCAGCATCAGCAAGTAAACAGTATTTCAGATTTTTTGATCAAAACGCGCAAGCAGCAGTATCAGCGACTTTTTCTTGCCATGATCCGTGGCGAACAAGCAAAACAGCAATAAAAGGACAACCTTATGAACATAAATGATTTATACAAACAGATGTTAGACACCGCCTTGAATGTCGTTGGTGATGAAGCACAGCAGATGTCAGGGCCTTTGCAAAAAGCGCTGAATGCGCAAAAAGCATCAATTGAAGCTTTAGCGCAGGCTAAATTAAATGGCGAGATAAATGAAGATGAGTTCACAGTTGAGCTTGAACGAGAAAAAGCGATTTTGGAAGTTGAACTTATCACTTTAGAAATCATAGCTAAAGCGACGGTCCAAAAAGCCATTAACGCCGCCATGTCATGTTTAACCTCTGCACTAGCTCGTTAAGTTATGATGTTGTATCCATCGAAGTGTTATGCACTTCGATGGTGAGGAGTTCACGATGACAGATAAAAAAAAGCGCCAGCAAGCGACTAGAGTCAGGATCATTCGACCGTTTAAGTTTGCGCCTATCCGAGTAGTAAGAATAACCCAGCGTTCAGCAATTGATGACTGCCAATCTTCTAGCCTCAAAAAAGGCGATGCATTAGAAGCTGAGAAAACGCATGTTGAAGGAGATTTAACAAAAGAGCCACAAGATGGTTTGGTGCTAGAAAATCAAAATGATATTAGTGATGCAGAGCAACCAGTTGAAACAGACGCGCCGTTGGCACATTTTGATAGCGCTGCAAACCCCTATGCATTCTATGTCGCACAAATACCCACTATGTTATGCAGTTTACCCTCGGAGGCCATGAGTTCTGTTAGTAATAGTGATAACGACAGAACACGTTCATTAACCGATGAAGTTCAAAATGCTCAGTATGACAAACAACTAGAAAGGCCAGAACCAGAGAGGGTAGAGTTAAACGAGCAAAGCCAGCTGGAAAAACAAACTTATAAATCTAATTTTGGAATGCCACACAAAGATATTCAACAAGCACGCTTTGGTGGGCAATCAGGCAACAAACTGAGCAAAGAGTTAAAACACAAACTTAATACCACGCATAGTGAAGATTCAGAAGAGCAAGTAAATATCACGGCTCAGCTTATTGCAAACAAGTTGCAGATAAGCTTGGGAGAGCTCACCTTTTGGTTAAGTAGTCCGAGGGAAGTAGTTAAGACTGTCATTACAGCAGACCTCGATAAGGTTTTACCTTTATTAAAACAAACCAGTAATATTCAATCACTGACTTTTGCTCATTTGCTACATGCTTATCAACAAAATGTATTCACTGAGGCGCAAGCATGGTCTATTGAACAGATGATAGCGCGATTAATATCCAAGTCAGCAAAAGAGCAAATTAGTTTAAATACCTTGCTGGCATTAGCCGCACAAGCTAAAGACGAAGACTATACCTTTGTGCAATGGATACAAAAGGGAAAAAGCAAATCGTTATTTAAGCCGTTGAGTGCTTTCACTCAAGCAGATAATCTTGATGAATTGAAAGACTCGGCTCCTAACCATTTTTTCTACGCCCCTTTCACCCTGTCTCTTGAATACTTAAATGAATGCTTAGTTGCACATCAACAACGCTGGCAAACATGGCTCCGTCAACCTCTAGTTAAAAGTGTAATTTAGCCTGACTAATTAGGCTTTTAACCCAAGTGAATTAGTTAGATTATTTTTAAACTCATTCAGACACAAATGACATATTAATCATGGAGTTTTCTGAATGACTAAACTAGTTTTTTGCTCTTGCGTTGCAGCAGATGGCCGCAAGTTCGCATTTTTAACCGACCAACCTGAAGTCGAAGAACTGTTTGATAATGGCTATAAGGTCGCTTACAAAGATAGAGATGGACGTGATACCCCTGAGTTATTGGCACATTGGCGCAGTGCCATAACCGTAGAATCAAAAGAATTCAGTTTGCTACCTGAAGACGACCAAATCCCAGGCAATGTGCAGAGTGCGTTCAACACCATGCTGTCTCACCTCGTGAAGGGGATTGATGTTTTCTTCTGTGATTACAACTTAGGCGTCGAAGGCGACTTACCTATGTGTAATCAAGTGATGGACGAGTTTAAGTCTACAGACTTTGTGTTGTTCTCATGTGCTGACATTGTTGGCACTGATCCCACAGTACAACCTTATATGGTGTCGTATTGTGCACCACGTTACCAGCAAGGTAGCAAATTGGCACAGCAACATCGTATTTATTGTAAAACCGATCCATTTGCATTCTGCCAAGCCATAAACGCCATTGTGGTGCAACGCCAAAAAGATGATTTAACTGGTGGTCATATTCGTAGCGATCTAGACCCTTATATCAATGAATCTCCAATAGACAAAGACACTGCAGATCAGGTGCTTAATAGATTTGTAGAATCACTGCGTAGTAACAACCCTGATACCGTTGCGATTGGGTATAGCGGTTAATAAAGGCCAGCGCCGCCTTCACTTAAAGTAACTTTTGAGTCAGAGGCGGCCTAAAAGGATTTCTATGGATCAGCAATTTCATTATTACGCAACGCTTGTAGCCGGGATCATGGCGGGTATGCCTTTACATGAGGCCAGAGAGTTAGCCTATTATTGTTACGGGACGAGCCAGCAGTTTGCTCACTGTAAGCAGACTGAATCTTGGCAGTTTAACGACTATCATTTTAAGCCAATTGTGACCCGCAAAGGTCGATCAGAACTGCGTTATGGACCGAATAACTGTGCTTTGGCTTTCGAAGTGTTTCCGGCGATGCAAACTTCGTCAAAAAGCGAGCACTCTGCATCGAGTAAAGTCACCTTGTGTAAAGTGGGCTCTAGTACTTCGGTGAATAACATGGCGCAACACAATACGCAATTTGCACAAACACAGTGTTTTTACAACCCGTTGACCGACGTAGATTGGCAAGGGGGAGGAGATTTAAAGCCTCATTTTAAGCAGCGTTTGGCCCATAGAGCCTCGCAGAAAACTCAAAGCTTAAAAACGCAATATGAGCTTCAAGCGCAGAGCAAGATATTCGACTCAGAATCGATTTCGGAACCTGACGATACACTGTCGTTATTGAAGCCACTTGAGAACAGTAAATTCATTCACAAAGCCATCAATGACGTGATTTACAAACAGCGTTATCACGACCTGGTGCGCTCTGCACCTTTGGCATTGCTTGGTAGTCGTTTGTTCGTACTGCAACAAAGTTGGTCTGCTCCTCATACAACCCAGTCACTTTTACATGCTTGGCTGAATACCTGGTTGGCCATTTATAGCTTTAAGCAAAACCGGCCTATGCCACAAATAGCGCCTTGGGAATTATTTAGCTCACAACCAGGGAGCGGTCAGTTTTTTAATAATTTGGAGCAATGTTTAGAGGAGTTAAATCGAAAGCGTTATGGCGAACCCGTTTGGTTAGCGCTTATTACTGACGCTTGCTCATCTCAGCAGCAAAGCACAAATTTTGATAAATCCCCTTTGTTGCTGCTTTATGGTTTAGCATTAAGGCCCGCGTATTTATTAGACCAAGCACAGAATTTATCGGGCGGTGACAAAGAGTTTGTTATTCACAATCTTAATGGCTTTAAGCAAAGCCAGTTCTACCAATTGAATGTGGCAGCGCACTATCATTGTGATTGGTTAGCCAGGCAACTCGCCAGTAAAGGCTTAAGTGCTTTTAACACCCAGCAGTCTTTAGGCAACTTAGCGCTTTGGAGAGCAGCATGAGATTATTTGAACTATTGATTGTACTCTGGTTATTATTTTTAACCCTTTATATGTTTGTACCTAGCTTTAAACTGATGGTAGATATGTTGTTATAAAGCCCAAAAAACGATGCTTTATTGGGCTTAGAAAATGCTTAAACTTGCTTTGACGGTCGCGAGAAGATATACGACACGACGGCTATTTTTATGCTGCCAACGACACAGGCAAGCCAAGCCGCCGGTGAAAGCACAATCAAAATGGCATAACTGATAGCCATACTTGTTGAGGCAAAGATTTTCGCTTTCAGTGGGATAATCTTATGCGTTTGCCACTGTCTTAGACTACAGCCGAAACGCGGATGACAGAGTAACCACTTTGCAAGTTTGGGAGACGTGTTTGAAAAGCACGCCAAAGCCAAAATAAAAAACACAGTGGTGGGCATAATGGGCAGAATAATACCAATCACACCAAGGGCGACAAATAAATACCCACATACCAGTAGGGCTATTCTTTTATAATTGGCTAAGGCGGCTTTTAATTTCATGGATATACGTGAGCCTGAAATGCTTGGAAACGCGTAAACGCTTGTCGAGCGCCTTCAATCAGTGCTTGCTCCTGTTGTTTGTTAAGCTCAACAGAGTCAATGAGTTGCACTAATTCACGCCATGCACTACCGCGGCCTGCACCTGGACCTGTTAAATAGCGCGCACCATGTTCTGCATTAAAGTTTAATTTTGCTTGCACTTGTTTACCTAGCATTGCAGCACCGACTTTTGAACCTTCAACTACATATAACCAGCCTAATGCCGTGGCGACATCGGTATTAATGGTGACGAAAGGTGGCAAATAAGCGGCTGGCAAGGTGGCTGCTAAATCCTCAAAATCTTGCTCAAGTAGGCTTAAGCGGCGGCGCGAAGTTAAATCAGGAATAAGCGCGAGTAACTCTGAGTGTTCATAAAGAGCGCTGACATCTCGCAAGAAATAAAATTGCAGACGCAAAAAGTCGAGATAGTTTTGTGTATTGGCAAACGGGTCTTGCGCCATAATGGTTTTATCAACGTTATCGTGAACATCCGCAGTAGCGAGTTTTAAATTTTGCGCACGAGAAAGAGTAGGGGCGACGGTCGTCATGAATGCTCCAAAAATAAAGAGTGCACTGAGTGAGCTCTATCACTCAGTGCGGGTTTATGATTTAAATAATGGTTTTACCGAAATGTATGAGGCTTAAAGTTTGAACTCTAAGCCAATTGAAATGGTTTGCCCTGGCTCAGGCATGGCCACGATAGAGCCGGTCGAGACCTTATATTGATCGGTTAAATTAGTGATGGCGATATTGCCTGTGATGTCGTCACTAAAGGTGTAATCAAAATAAAAGTCTAGCTGGTAACCCGCTGGAATGTACTCAAGTGCGGTAACACCAGTGCCTGATAAAAAGCCGCCCGGATGGTGTTTTTCTGTATGCTTTTTATAGGTGAAGCCTGTGTCGATAGCATCGTTAAAGAGTTTAGTACCAACAATGGCGATGTAGCTTTTTTCAGGTGGTACGCGAAGTGGCGTTAAACTGCCCGCAAAGCCAGTTTTATTACAGGTCTCGACGTCTGCAGCTTGTGCCATCAGGCTTGAACACATTTCTACGTTTGAATACTTGGTGTAAGATAATTTGCTGTAAAACAAGTCGCTCTGATAGTAAATACCCAGCTCTGTACCAGGTAGTTCGAACTTGTCATAGTTAGTGAAAGTAAATTTCTGATCCCAAGCTGGTTGACCAGGCTTAGGCAAAAAGCCCGTCGCTAACATATTTTCAATATTGGTGTAGAAGTACTCTGCAGATAAAACCAGTTTATCGCCATTTTGCATTAAGTTAGTGAATTCACTCTCGATACCAATGTCATAAGACTTTGTTTTTTCTGGGGTGATTGGGTAATCACTCGAGTAAGAAAAAACTTCATTAGAGACCGTTGTTTCATACAAGTTTGGCATTCTGTAAGCGTTACTGTATTTAGCTTTAACCGCGGTGTTATCAAGCAGGTGATATTTTGCTTGCAGGGTAAAGTCGGTTTTACCAGCAAACTTAAGGGTATTCTCGTCCTGAAAATCTTGGTTCACAGAATCATGGTGGTTTAGGTTTAAGGCCAGCTCCACAGGCGCGAGATCTACTTGTGCATTGGCAAAAATAGCACGCTTAGTTTGTTCACCGTTTCGCGACGTAGATCTGAGTTTGAAGTCTGCGGAATGCCAATCGCGCTTAAAGTTATCTTGCCAATATTTATGCGGAGAAAGCGTTTCGCTTTGCCAAGATAAACCATAAGTCAGTGTGACTGGTTTGTTTGCAACAGCAAAAGCCGACGCGTTTAACACGCTTACACCATGGCGCTTATTATTAACGCGATGAAAATATTGTCCGGCATTTTGACCTAGGTTGCTGCCAAGGGCATTGTACTGCTGCAAACGGGCACTGGTGCGCCATACGTTTACACTGAGATCTACAAGTGCATTGTTACTCGGCATAAGGCGATAAAGAGCACTGGCACTGTTTACCAGCGCAGAGCCCGGCTGCCATTGTGGCATGGTTTCAACGCCTTCTGGAATTTCTTCTGACATCCATTGGTCTTCACCATTTTCGTCAGCCTCTTTCCAAAACTTTGTGTCGCCAGCGCGTTGCTTGTACCAATAAGACGCGAGCATTTCACCGGCTTCTTGCTTATGAAAACGGGTGTTTACTTCAAGCGATTGCTCGTCAGTGAACTCGTAATTTAACTTGGCAAGATATGAGTCACTTTCAAAGCTGGTGTTTACCACTTCACCATTTTGATTGACTGGCGGTAGTATTAAAAAAGTATAGTCAGTTAAGATATACTCAGAAAAGGGTACATCGAGAGAATTTCCATGGGCATCTTTTGGTGCTTCAAAGCGCATTGAATCTACTTCTTCCACGAACTCTTCAAATCCCTTTGAACCCGCAAAATAGTTACCGACCTTTTTCTTGCTGTAAGCCAGTACGACTTTCAGTTTGTCTTGCTCGTAGGCGGTTGCCAAAGTAAAGCCGCCGCCAGCAAAATCTAAGGTGTCATTGTCATTACTTACTTCATAATAATTTTGAAGCCCGAAGCTTTCTGGTACATCTGGAGTATGGTTATTGTTATGGGTGTTTATTTTAACCAGCGCGCCAAGTTGTTCACCGCTTTTTAAAATGTCTTGGGTATCTAGCGTGCGAATACTCACCATGCCGCCAATTGCACCTGAACTAAATGGAGAGGCTTTTGCAGAAGCGCCTTTTTCGATATTTACTTTGCTGATCAGGTTTGAATCGATATAAGTTCTGTCAGATGAACCCATATAACCGCGGTTGGTATGGGTTGATTGCAAGCTGCCATCAATAAAAATGGGCACGCGACCTTCACCTTGTACGCCGCGAATACCGATATCAAGTGCGCCAGCTTCATTGCGGAGATTGTTCGCTTCAACGCCTGCAAAGCTAGAGAAAATATCTGAGTTCGATAAACCTTTAGTACGAGCGATTTGCTCTCGGTGCATATTTAATTTATCACCTTTGACTTCAATCACTTCGATGTCTTCTTGTACTCTATTAGAGCCATCAGGAATAAAACTTGTGTGTCTTGCTCTGGTTTTTGATGAAGAGTGTGCACGAACAGTGGCTTTAATGATGATGTTGTTGTCGATAATACGCGCGGTTAAATTGCTGTTTTTTAAGGTTAGCTCTAATGCTTGATCTAGACTAATCTCACCCTGAAGCGCAGGGGCTTGTAGGCCATTTAATAGGTTTGCATCTGCGATCAAATTCATACTTGCTGTTTTAGCAACTTGAGTGAGGGTATGGCTCAAAGGCTGTGTTGATAGATTAAACTCATAAACTGAAATTTGATCTTGTGCTGCTGAGGGTAAACTAAGGCCTAGTCCGAGCGCGAATGCAAGGGGAGTGAGTCGTGTGTTTAGTACAGAGCGAGTTCTCATTTTTATACGTCCAAATAAATTACCTATTATGAAAACGAATGAGAATGAGAACTCCTCAATAAAATTTTAAAGTTTTTTTATTTAATTTCGCTTGCTTATAATTACATGATTATTAAGGCTTTTAACTTCAACAGGCAAAGCGTGAGGTAACAAGGTAACGAAATTTTCCAACTCTGAAGCCAAAAAGGTCCCTGAAATAGTTAATGCGTTATGAGATTTGGTTGCCAAGGTGTAGCTAAAGTCATGATGACGGCTGAAGGTTTCAAGCGCTTCACTAAGGGGGGTGTTATCAAACATTAAGCGACCTTGTTTAAACGCATCGACGAGCGTGGTCTCAGGATCAAACTTGCTGATCACCATACCTGAGGCATCAATGGTTGCTACGTCACCTTTGATTAATTCAATTTGTTTACGCTGGTTTTGCACGCTGACGCGTCCATGTTCAACCATCACTCGTGTGCTATGAGATTTTTTATCCACCGAAAAGCGTGTGCCTAAAACGGTAATTGTACTGTTGCCTGTGTCTATTACAAAAGGGCGGGCTTTATCGCTTGCAACATCGAACACTACACGGCCTTTGAAGAGTTTATTTACTCTTTGCTCGTTATCGAAATTAACAGAAATAGAGGCTTTTGCATCGAGTGTGAGCGTACTCTGATCTGGTAATTCAATATCTGTGATTTCCCCACGTTTTGTTTGATAGCTGGCTTGAAAAGCAGCCGAGTCTAACGGAGTAGGCCAATTTAAGTAACTGAACAAGCAAACACTGAGTAGTGCAAAACATGCTGCGATTGCAAAAGGGCTTTGGCTTGTTCTTTTGGCTGTTTGATGTGTAGTTGTAACACTTTGCTTAAGGCTTTGAATGTCTTGCTCAGAAAATTGTGATAATAACTGCTCAACTTGTTTGCTTTCTTGATAAGCGAGCACATGTTTGCTGTCAGTGTCTAGCCAATCTTGAAGGGCGAGTGCTTGTTGCTGGTTTAGACCTTGCTTTTCGAGCTCTAACCAACGATCCACTTGCTGTTGAATGTGTAAGTTTTGACGGTCCATTTCTATTCTCTTATTGTTTTTTTAGTGCTTGTCGACACGCAAGCATCGCAGTAGCTAGGTGCTTTTCAACCATACTCACTGATATCCCCATTTCTTCTGCGATTTGTGCTTGGTTTAGATTTTTAAATTTGTAGAGTACAAAAGCTTGCTTGCTCTTCAATGGTAAAGACTCAATACTACGGTTTAGAATTGCCAGCTGTTGCTGACTCGCTAACTTCGCTTCGGGCTCATAAAAGTTCGGGGCAATCAGCTCAGTCTCATCTGGCTCAGCAATAGGCTGATTTTTGCGATACTGATCGATCACAATATTCTTGGCGGCTTTGAAAAAAAGCGCGCGCTCTTGAGTTCTATCTTGCTTTGGATGACTGCGATGGTAGCTCAGCAGACGTGTGTAGGCTTCTTGCACAATGTTTTGAGCTTTGTCTTTGCATCCAACTGAGCGAGCGATATAACTTAACACTTCAGAGTAATAACGTTCCAAAATACACCAGTTTGATTTTCAAAAGTCGCGCATACTAGCAAGAGAACCCACTAATGAGAATAGTTATCGATGCTATTTAAGAGTAAAGTACCAAATTTATATACAAAGCTTGAGGATGATCAAAGAGAGAAGTGAGTTTGAGGCGAGCAAGCTTAATAAACCTGAGTTCAGGTTTATTAAGCTAACTCTTACGAATTAATAACAAGCTTGAATATGATCGGTAAAGCAAGGCTTGGCACTTAAGCAATCACGAAAAGTTTCTTGACCATGGCAGTTGTATTCAAAGGTATTACAAAAAGCATAAAAGCTCGGTCTTACACCCCCACCTTGCACTTGAGGCGTTTGCCGTATGTTTAGGGTGTTTGTTGTAGAGAGGCTTTTGAGACTGGACTTTTTTAAACGAATTTTCATAACTTTCCTTATTAATGTTAATTAAAAGTTAAAATTAACATTGAGCTTCAACAAGGTCAATTTTCGTTCTGTAAAAATTGTAGCTAACGGCTAAGAAGTTAGTCTGTAAATTCAATCAGTTTCCCCGATTCATTTTGATGCCTTAAGTACACAATAGCATTCCAACCAGTTAAAGGAGTAGCGACATTCAGCATGAGCAGAATTCGTTCGCGCAAGGATGCGGCCTTTGTTGGCACCTCCCAAAACGCAGGTTTGGCCGCTCTTTTGAGCGGTCTTTTTTAAACTTTCTTCGTGTATTTAAAAGGTACTTAAATCATGATCGATAAAGGAAATAATGAGACTAAGCAAACCCAAAAAACAGGGTTATTAGACAAAGCTAAAAACCATTTAAAGGGACTTGTGCTAGGGGGGCTTGGGGTTGTTTCTGCGGCTGCAGTACCCGTATGGCAAATCTACTTTGTAGAAACGTCCGAGGTGGCTATTGAGGTTACTTCAATCAGTCGAATTGAATCGGATCATTTTAAGGTCGCTCTTGATACCGATGAACTGCAAATGCTCGAGCCTTACATTACTGAAAACTTGTTGTATGAATTTAATCACTTGGGACAAAGGGGCGATAAAATTGACTTTCCTGAGTTCTCTCTTGCCACTCTATTTACTGCCTATGATAAAGCAAAACAAGACCTTAAAAATATCTCAATCACAAAAACGAAATTACAACAAAGCATAGAGCGAATAGACGCTTATTTAGATCCAGCCAATCAACAGTATCCGTTGGATGAGTTTCGTGTCAGCGAGTTAAAAAGCTGGGATTTGAGTAATCACATTGATGACGCCGAAGCACAGTATTTTGAGAACCAAGTGTTAGCTATTACACGAGATTATTCGCAGATGGAATTTAATACCCAAGCACAGCCTGCACTCAATCTGTCGGCATTGGCATTTCTACTTAATGATGTAAAAGAAGATATAACTGATGTGATCCGTGAGTCGAATAATCGCCATGAACGTTTAAGAGATGATATTCGCAATATCGAAACACAATTACAAAAACTAAAAGATCAGCAGTTTGAGCAAAATACGTTTTTTACTGTGGACGCCGTTGTGTCGAACTCGGGTAGAGCGAGCACATCTTTGCGGCCTTTAGCACTGATGCGAGTGCAAATTAGTGATAACAACTATGTTGATATTCGCCTAGAGCAGCAACGTTACTCAGAGCAATCTGAGTTACTACCATCCTCTACCAATATGTTGAGCTATCGCTCATTAGAGCTATATTCTTTTCCGAGTGAAGATCAGGCATTGATCAACACCTTTTGGGGCAGCACTGGGCGCGTGCAAATGTATGCGATGGACACTCAGCAAAATGTATTCAGTTCAAATCAAATTGCTTTTGTCGATAATCGAAATCAAAAAGTCATTTTAGATAAACTAAAAGAAGTGGCCTCAAAGCAAATGCAGTAACTTATTAATTAGGCGAAAATTTTTACGGCGCTTTCAAAGGCAACTGATTGCGTGAGAAAGTCTGTTTTAACACCACGGTGGATTCAATTGCTGCGATACTACTGATCTGCCCCAAAGACTTCTTTACGAAGCTTTCGTAGTGGCTTAAATCTTTGGCGACTATTTTCAGCAAATAATCATAACTGCCTGTGATCACCGAGCACTCCATTACTTGCTCAAGGGCTTCTACTTCGTTTTCAAATTCATCGGCGAGCTTATCAGAATTGGCATTTAGCCTGACTAGGGCATATACCAAAATCGATAGGTTAAGTTTTTCTCGGTCTAGAATGGCCTGATAGCCCTTAATAATACCTTCTTGCTCAAGCTTTTTGATCCTTCTAAGGCAAGGGGTGTCAGATAAATTAACCTGTTGTGCCACTTCAGTGGTTGTCATTCGGCCACGATACTGTAACAGGTCTAAAATGGCTAAATCTTTACTATCAACACGCATGTTGGTTAATTCCGCTAATTTTAATTATTATTTTATTAAATATCACTCATTGAGGGCGGAATAATCAAGTTTATTGGTGAATTATTATCACAGCCTACTGCTACTATTAATTTATCAATACCAATAAGAATAAAAAATTATGACAGCGTGTACACGAGAGTTTGATGTTTGGATCCGCAGTTCATTCTGCGAGATAAACTCACAACTCGAAACCTTGTATTGGCAGCAAGAAGACAAAGCGAATGTCGAACATGTCGGTGAAGCATTAAAGCAACAATTGCAGAGTGAAGGCACAGAGTTGATCAAAGCTTTAGTAACCGAAGGCAATACCGATGAAGGATTCGATAATGCCTTTGATTTACTTGGCAATGTTGGCCTCTATATGGCAGCTTGCAGACGCCATGAAATAACTGAGCCGAGCCGAGAGCGTACTTCACCCTTAGTTGAAGCTTCTACATTGGCCATGCACATTGGCGCGTCGATAGGTGTCACGCCGCGTTTTGCCACTGCGCATTTAACGACACACAACACCGCGGTAAATGGCGTGTATAAACGCTTTACTGATCTAGCGGACGAAAAAATCTTCGTTGATTACAACACCAAGGGAATTTTGGCCTATAAACGCGCCGCTGATGCTTTGTTAAAAATCTTACCGCTGGGCGTATCTCACCCAATCACGGGCGATTTATTAAAAGTTGCTAAATATGCACTGCAAGATGTGATTGATTCTAACCAAGAGTTGTTTGATAAGCTCGACACCGACCGATTTTTTTATTGTGTAAGACCTTATTACAAACCGCATCGTGTTGGTTCTCAGATTTATCGTGGTGCCAATGCTGGAGACTTTGCAGGTATTAATGTGATTGATATGCTGCTGGGATTATGTGTTGCCAATGAGCCTAGTTACTCACAAATGCTGGTGGATAAATTCTTATATATGATGCCTGAAGATCAGCAAATTTTGCGCGACTGTATGCGACGCACAAGTTTGATGGATTCATTTTTAAACCTTGAAAACCAGCATAACGCTTCTTGGTATCAAGAGAATGTATCCTTGTTTTTAGAAGTGTGCGAGTTACATGGAAAAGGTGCTACACAGCATCATAACCAATTGGTTGAAAAGTATATTGCACAGCCTTCAAGTTCAATGGCAGAGCAACACCTAGATAAAGTGACGGCAAGTGGCCCGCCACTATCAGTATTACTAGGCTCACTCGAAAAACTGCGTGATCGTCGCGCCGCCAATCAACGAGATGATATTTTTACTCGTTACCACGATATTCAAAAACTCAAAACCATGTTAAGTAGATAACCTGATGAAGCAAGATTTTGTATTACCGAGTGACACCTACTTATTGAATCACTCGGTTGGAAGACCACTAAAAAGCGCTGAGAGTCATTTTAAGCAAAGCTATTTATCACCATGGCAAGACTCGGGTAGAGAACCTTGGCAAGCTTGGCTGGCTGTTATTACTGAGTTTCAACAGGCGTTGGGCCGACTGTTTAACTCATCACCTATGCAGTTTTGCCCGCAAGTTAATTTATCGAGTGGACTTACAAAACTCATAATGGCTTTGCCTGAGTTAAACGAAAATAGTGTCGTGCTAATGAGTGCGCAAGACTTCCCAAGTATGGGATTTGCGGTGCAAAAAGCACTTCCTGACGGGGCGACAATTCGCTATGTCCCTGAACACACAGACATCACGCAAATTGACGTTTGGCAGCAACATTTAACTGCCGATGTCGATTTAGTTTTTGTGAGTCAAGCCTACTCAAATACGGGGCAGGTCGCGCCAGTCAATGACATTGTAAAGTTTGCTAAAGCCAATCAAACCTTGAGCATTATCGATGTTGCGCAATCTGCTGGGGTCATTCCTCTAGATTTAACCGAACTTGATGCCGATTTTATGATTGGCTCAAGCGTAAAGTGGCTATGTGGTGGCCCAGGAGCTGCCTATTTATGGCTTAATCAGAAGCATATTGAGCGATTAGTGCCAAAAGATGTGGGTTGGTTTTCTCATGAAAACCCGTTTGAGTTTGATATTCACCATTTTGCTTATCACGACAGCGCCTTGAAGTTCTGGGGCGGTACGCCCAGTGTTGCCCCTTACGCTTTTGCCTCACACAGTATTGACTATTTCTCTAAGCTTGGGGATAAGCTTAGGAAGCATAACCAACACTTAATAGATTTACTGATCCAACATTTGAACGAACAAGTGGTTTCACCGCACGATAGAAACCACCGCAGCGGGACTGCGATTATAAATCCGAAAATGGGGGTAGAAGCGGTAATGGCTGAATGTGCTCAAGCGGGGATCAGCCTCGATGCTAGAGTGCATGGCCTTCGTGTTTCACCGCATGTTTATAATGACGAGAGTGATATTTTTAAGCTGGTAGGTATATTCAGGTAACCCTTGCCTGATCCAAGGTAACTCGTTCCATTAACTCAACCTGTGTTGGTTGGGTTAATGAGAATACTTGGCTAATAGTTACTGTTTGAACATTCTTTTAACTTAAATATTGCATTGATAAAGCAAATAGATCTGCAATAAATGATAAATTTCTATCAAAGGTACACTTGCATCTAAATCGACCAAGATTTAACATTCCTACCAAAATAATAATAATTCCTAATCATGTACCGCATTTCCCTCATTTTAATTTTTGTTTTGCTCTTAAGCGGCTGTGCTAATGCACCTAAAACCGATTCTAATCACTTAGCAATACGGCCCGTGTGTTGTGAAAACGTCACAGAAATGGACTTTGAAAAACAACCCAGAAAGCAGCAAATAAAATATGATTTAAAAAAGCAAAGCGTTCGATCATTTGGGTCATTTAATAGCCCATTTGTAGCAATCGAAAAACCTGAAAACAGTCGTTTTGTGCAGGTATTTAGCTATGCCAATGGGTTGTTTGTAAATAACGCCACTTTTGTTTATCCGTTACTACAAGTTTATGATAGTGAGAAGAAATTAATTTCCTCACTTAAACCTTACGAAGCTTGGAACAGTGGCTTGCCAACGACGCTCGATATGCAAGGAAACTTGTTTTACAAAACTCAGTTTACGCTACCTCAAAATGCTACTTACTTAGTGTTTTATGTCGATAGCAGTCTAGTAGGGGAGCCGGTGAGAATAAATTGGCTTTCAAACGTTGGCGGTAGTGAATACAAAACACTTAGATTTACTAATTACTCTGAGTTAGGGATTACGTTTCTTTAGTTTAAGAGTATTAACCTATAAATAAAATAATGAGTCGGGAAACCATGAGACTATTACTATCTTTCGTATTTGTGTTGTTTTTAGCGGGCTGTAAATCAAGTCCAACATACTTAAATGCAACGCAACTACAACAGCAATATCAAAATATTGGCTATGCAGGATTCTATGTTGAGGAAGGGCTTGAAAGCCATGAAGCCCATTTAAAATCTTACCTTCAAGAACCTCTGAAAGCTGAACTGATAAAGAAAGGCTTTAATGTCATTGACGCGAGTCAGGTTCATGAAACTTATCGAGCGCTATTAGCTAATACGGATAATCTTTATGATCCTTTAACTGGTCAAGAAAATGAAAATCTCAAAAATGATATCTGGAGACAAGCACTGGCTAAAACCAAAGCAGAGCTTGGTTTAGATGCCTTTATGTTTATGGGGGTTGACGTCGTAAGAGCGCATTTCACGCATAATATTTTTCTTGGCAAAGTAGCAAGATGGAACGGTCAAGAGGAGTCTTATTTATCGGATTCAGCCAGTACTGGCGACGCCATATTATCATTTATGCAGGGTAAACAAGGTTATGTACCTGGTAGCCGAGTTTATATGCGTTTTCGCGACGAGCAAGAAAACTTATTAAGCTTTGGTGCTGGAGGTATCGAACTCGTTGCTCAGTTTAATGGTGATGGCGAGATAGAAGTAAAGCCTGAAGATAAAATCTTTAAAGATACAGCTAAGTTTGACTCGGCTATTCAATTTGCATTACGCGAATTTGAAAGTCATAAAGGTAAAAAGTAATGCGTGTTTTATTAATGATGCTTGTATTGGCTCTGACTGGTTGTAAGTCAATGTATAACAGTGACCCAGCTGTTGTAACAGAGCCAATTTTGGTTGGGCAAACCTCTAAAAGTCATGATATTGCTTATGTGTGGTTACCAACGGCCAATACCGGTATTAAAGCGCTCTATAAAGAAGCCTTTAATAACAATATGACTGAGTTTTCAAGTCAATACAGCCTAAGTAATCATTATAATGAGCTTCAGGATCATTTTGATGACTTCATCATAGAGCAGGGTGGGGCATTTAATCACAAAACGGGTGAGTTGAAAGTAGAGGTTTTATTAGCTGGTTTAACAAGCACGTACAAACAAATGCAAAAAAAGCACGCTGCTTTTGAACACTTAGTGGTATTGCACCCTGTTGATTATAATACTCGTGTAGAAAATGGATATGCACATTGGCATGGTGTTAAGCAGCAAATGGTTATTGTTGCGAGCAGTGCTGTTGAATATCGGGATGTGATGAGTTTAAAAGTACAATATTTCGATCCAATTGATGAGGCTTTTGAATATCACTTAATCGGTCTTGATATGCATGCGCCGAATCTAGAAGACAAGACAAAGTACTTCGACGTGATCAAACATATTTTCAGACCAGTATCAAAGCTTCAAGCGCCTAACTAACTTTTAGCTCCCTAAAGTGAATGCCTTAGGGAGCGACCCCCCAGCTATATAGGTGTAAATCCCACCTTCATACATATTAATCAGGCTTTGCTATACCTCTACCTCATGCTTTCGCACCATGGTGATGCTAAATTAGGTTCAAGCAAAGGCTCTTTAGGCTGCCTTTTTTGACCTGGAGGAGCAAGCACCTTTAGGTTTAGAGATTTAAGCAATAATCTGACATTTTCATTGGCGTCATCATGATCCATTAAAAGTTTAACTAGCTCAGAAATATGTTGAGTCCGTAAGCTCGATACATTTTCTATGGCTATTGCATGTTTAACTTCATCTAAAAAAAGCAGGTAGTCATGATTTTCGATTTCATGCTCACGAATTTTGTTTTCTATATTAGCCCGATACTCTTTGTATAAAGCAAGGTCTTGTTTGATGAGTGCAGTGGTCAAAATAGAGAATGTGAGTCGAACTGAATCTCTATGTTTATTTTGTAATTGAAATAACTTTTTAGCCTCTAAAAAGTGGTTAAGTGCCTTATCAACTTGCTCAATATGCAGAGCAATGTTACCGCGCACAATATGAATACCTGCGCTGATATTGGCATCTAAGATATCAAACTCAATTGAATCGAGTAACTGAAATCCGACAGAAGGTTGTCCTTGAACGCGGTAGGCTGTTGCTATGTTTGATTTCAGGGCAGCTGTATAGTTAATACTTGTAGTTTTTGTTAAGGCGCAAGTAAAGTGTTGTATCGCATCTTGGTGTTGATTATTTTGCCTGTATGCCACACCAATATCATTGATAATATGCAAAGCTTTTTGTTCTGTTACAGCTGCAAACTGCTTCTTTTTCAAGGTTGTTAAGGTGTTCATGAAGCTTTGCCAATCATATACATTGATAGCGGCCTTGATAGCGATACGATGAAACTGGAGTGTATCTTCGTTAAAGGTATGTTGGTACTTGTGTTTTTGTCTTTTGTACTCTGCTAGCGCTTGCTTCGGATTGTTTTTTTCTAGCTGAGATAGATTCTCTATTAATTCAGAACTGACAGTTGCAGAGGCTGCCAATAACAAAGACAACAATAGACTCATAAAAATGACCAAGCAAAATCAAGCAATATTGTTATTGTAAACGTATTGTGATTCTTTTAATAATACTAATTTGCTACTTAACTACGCGCTTATTTGAAAGCCACTTAGTTAATAGACATATGGCTTGAAACAATATCAGCGTCATTGTCTACCCAATGCGAGTAAAAATAGATGAACTGCTCGGTTTTCTCATCATAATAGGCGCTTGAAACAAAGTCAGCTTCTGGTGGTAAGGCTAATTTATCTCGCTATTCTAAGTTTGTTGATAAAGTTACTAAGTGATTTTTACCAGTGTCTGTTCTGACATGAACCAGAATGTGTTGTTCTAAACTGAATGCGTGCACAATTTCGCCGTCATTAAATGACCACTCTTGGTCATCCTGTAAGTTAAAAACTTTATTGCGCTCCCAAACAGTTTGTTGATTTTCATTACTAAAAATAACTGTACCGCGTTGATTAAATACTTTGGCTGAGCCGGTGCCTAAATCAAAGTGCAAGGACGAGTTTGCTTGGTGAGTTGTTGTGATCAAGGTGTTTTTATCTTCTGACCAATGGTCAACTCGTACAATATAGACATCTGACTCTAAGGTTGTAATTTGATTGGTGGCAAGATGATACACAAATGCCTTACCCGAGGCGGCAAAAGCAAGTTCAGTGTTATCAGGAGACCATATGGCTCTCGAGTAATACGGTGGTGGGAGCGCCAGAAAAATTTGATGCGCACTATAAGCGTTTATCGGCTCGATTAGGGTATAAGGTGATACCTGAGTTCAATGAGCTATGGGGGTTAACAGCCTATTTGATAAGAGAGCAACATTACGACGAAGCTCATTATATCATTAAAAAGTGGCAGGGTTTTTACCCAAAGCAATCGGCGCCTAATTATGAGTTAGCCAGGCTATTTCTTGCTTAAAATAAACCTTACCAGGCTGCCAATTCTATTCGGTTGGCTGTTGAATACGCACCACCTAATTCAAGACAGTACAGAAGGAGTAAAGACCTTCAACAAGAGATTAAGGATAAACTTTGAAAGTGATGAAGTGATGAAGTGATGAAGTGATGAAGTGTTGAGCGGTATTACCGCTCAACGCTATACAAACTATGGTTCAATTGGACAGAATTGACCACCGTTTGGTACCCAAACACTGCGAGTTTCCCAACGGCAATTATATGCAACTGTTTTACGCTCTTGTTGAGTGAAGAAAGTATCATGTTGATGGACATAAACACCGCCCGGTGCATAACCATAAGGGCCAGGAATTGTCCAGTCATTAGGACAGCTTTGACTAGCCAGTACAGTTTTAGCCGTCCAATCAGGATAAGTTGTCATTGAGTTTTTATACATTAACTTGTAGTGACACGTTTTGTATGCAATATCAGTGAGTTCAGTGCGATAGTCACACACACGAACACGACGCTCATCCCAATAACCACCACAGTCAGGGCTTGCAACCTGAGTGTCGTAAAAAGTATTAAAGTCAGTTGTTTTTATTTCTTTTTCAGCAGTGTTAGCTGCAGCATTAAAAGTAAGTGCAAGAAAAACACTTGCAATCAAAGTTGTAGTTTTCATTTCAAAATCCTTTGAAAAATTAAAAGAGGTACAATTGTTAACCTTATGTTTTGTTTTGTAAACACCTTGTCTGTTGAATAATTTTAATACAGAAAGTTGAAATTAATTACTGAGATAAATGAGATGATTTTAGATTTATAGAGACAATTTACATTTAGATACTATTCTCATCGCATTTATTATTGCACTGATTAGTTTGCCTCGTAACATAGAGGGGTTAACAAACTGAGAACATCTAAAATGAAACTAAAAATCTCTCTATTAAGTGCAGCGGTTGTTGTTGCACTGAGTGCATGTAGCAGCACGCAAAGCACATCACAACAAGTTGAACCTGAAGTACAAAAAGTTGAAAAGCAATACGACAATATTTTATTGCAAAAGTATGCAGGACCTTATGACGGCGTACCACAGTTCGACAAAGTAACGATTGCGGATTTAGAACCAGCACTGGATATTGCAATTTCTGAAAACCTTGCAGAAATTGATGCCATTGCAAATAACCCAGAGAAGCCAACTTTTCAAAACACCATAGCCGCACTTGAAGCGTCAGGTGAAGCACTGGACCGTTTATTCCCATACTATGGTATCTGGGCGAACAATAACTCAAGCCCAGCATTTCGAGAATTACAAGGTAAGCTAGTCCCTAAGTTTTCTGCGATGAGCTCTAAAATCACGCAAAACAAAGCGTTATTTGAGCGTATTCAAGCGGTTTATAACAGCGATGAGTTTAAAAACTTAACGGCAGAAGAGCAGCGTATTACTTGGATGCGTTACAACGGTTTTGCGCGTAACGGCGCAACACTATCGGGTGACAAAGCAAAGCGTTATGCTGAGATTAACCTAGAGCTGTCAGGCTTACATTCTAAGTTTGGTAATAACGTATTGGCTGATGAAGAAAACTATGTCGTTTATCTTACAAAAGATCAGCTAGCAGGTTTACCTAAGTCATACATCTCTGCAGCAGCGGCAGCAGCAAAAGCGCGTGGTCAAGAAGGCAAATATGCCGTAACGAATACGCGTTCATCAATGGACCCATTCTTAAAGTATTCTGAAGAACGTGAACTACGTGAGCAGGTTTGGAATAACTATTATAACCGTGGGAATAATGCGGGCGAAAACAATAACCGTGACGTGATCAGCCAAATCTTAAAGCTACGTCATGAACGTATTCAGCTTCTAGGCTACGAAAACTATGCACAGTGGCGTTTAGAAGATCGCATGGCAAAAGCGCCTGAAAATGCCATCGAACTGATGAATAAAGTATGGCCTGCTGCGATTGCACGCGTAAAAGAAGAAGTGGCAGATATGCAAGCTGTCGCTGATAAAGAAGGTGCGAATATCACTATCGCACCATGGGATTACCGTTTCTACGCTGAAAAAGTACGTAAAGCGAAATACGACTTAGATTCAAACGAAGTAAAAGAATACCTTCAAGCTGATAAGTTAACTGAAGCCATGTTCTATGTTGCAGGCGAGTTATTTGATTTTACATTCACACCAGTGCCTGAGGGCTCAGTGCCGGTCTTCCACGAAGACGTGAAAGTATGGGAAGTGAAACGTAAGTCTAACGGCGAACACGTTGGTTTATTCTACCTTGACCCATTTGCTCGTAAAGGTAAGCGCTCTGGTGCATGGGCAACATCGTTCCGTTCACACACCACATTCCAAGGTAAGACAAACGTATTGAGCACCAATAACTCAAACTTTGTTAAAGCGCCAAACGGTGAAGCAACATTGGTTTCTTGGGATGATGCGAATACGTATTTCCATGAATTTGGTCATGCGTTACATGCGCTTTCTTCAAATGTGAAATACCCAAGCTCGAACGGCGGTGTACGTGATTACACTGAGTTCCAATCTCAGTTATTAGAGCGTTGGTTATCAACTGACGAAGTGATCAACAACTACCTTGTTCATTACAAAACGGGCAAGCCAATGCCAAAAGAGTTAATCGAGAAGATCCAAAAGTCTTCAACGTTTAACCAAGGTTTCTCAACAACTGAATACTTAGCGTCTGCGATCATGGATATGAAATTCCATATGACTGATCCTGAGCTAATTGGAGATCCGGTTGAGTTTGAAAAAACAGAACTTGCGAAATTAGGCATGCCATCTGAAATCGTAATGCGTCACCGTACAACGCATTTTGGTCATATCTTCTCTGGTGAAGGCTATTCAGCAGGTTATTATGGTTACCTATGGGCTGAGGTATTAACTTCTGATGCAGCAGAAGCATTTGCAAATGCACCAGGTGGCTTCTACGACAAAGATTTAGGCGACCGTTTAGTTCAGTACTTATTCTCAGTACGTAATGCAATGGATCCGGCAGAAGCATATAACAAGTTCCGTGGTCGTGATGCAGAAGTAGGCGCGTTAATGCGTGACCGTGGCTTCCCAGTATCTGAATAATTTTTAGCAGTTAGCTTTAAATAAAAGACATCAAGCCCAGCTGTTGCTGGGCTTGATGTGTAAGTATCAAACAACTCCATAAGCTAGCATGGCATCAGCAACTTTAATAAAGCCCGCGATATTTGCGCCTTTCACGTAGTCTACGTGCTCTTCATGTTCACCATATTGCACGCATTTATCGTGTATTTGTTTCATGATGTTGTGCAGTTTCTCCTCAAGCTCTTCGTGCGACCAAGACATACGAATGCTATTTTGGGACATTTCTAAAGCTGATACAGCAACACCGCCGGCGTTTGCCGCCTTACCTGGCGCATAAAGGATTTTATTGTCATGAAATACCTTTACTGCTTCTGGCGTACAAGGCATGTTGGCGCCTTCTGATACCGCAATACACCCATTATCAGCCAAATGTTTTGCGTCTTCTTTTGTTAACTCGTTCTGAGTAGCACAAGGAAAGGCAAGTTCAGCTTTAATATGCCATGGCTTTTTATTTTCGAAAAATTCGCAACTAAACTCATGGGTTAATACATCGAGTCGCTTGCGTTGCTGAATCTTAATTTCTTTTATTTTTTCAAGTTGTTCTTGCGTTAGACCGTCTGGAATAAATAGTGTGCCACTAGAGTCTGAAAGCGTGAGCACTTTGGCATCAAGATGTATTAGCTTCTCTGCACAATGAAGCGCAACATTACCTGAGCCTGATACTAAGCAAGTCTTGCCTTTAATGTCGTGCTGGTGGTGAGCGAGCATAGCTTGCATAAAATACGCGTTACCATACCCCGTTGCCTCTGTGCGAATGAGGCTGCCACCATACTCAATGGCTTTACCTGTGAGTACACTTTCGACTCTGTGAGTAATGCGTTTGTATTGACCAAATAAGTAACTGATTTCTTTTGAGCCAACGCCGATATCGCCAGCCGGTACATCCATATTTGGGCCAATATGTTGATAAAGCTGGGTCATAAATGACTGGCAAAAGCGCATGATCTCTCTGTCAGATTTGCCTTTAGGATTAAAATCAGCACCGCCTTTACCTGCGCCTATGGGCAAAGTGGTTAAGCTATTTTTAAAGGTTTGTTCGAAGCCTAAAAATTTTAAAATACTTAAACTGACAGAAGGATCGAAGCGAAGCCCGCCTTTGTATGGGCCAATGGCATTGTTAAATTGGACTCTGTAGCCACGGTTAATACGAATATTGCCCTCATCATCTTCCCAAGTGACACGAAAAGAGACGACTTTATCTGGCTCTGTCATTCTTTCTAGAATATGTGCTTGGCGATATTTTTTATTTTGATTAATAAAAGGGATTACTGACTCTGCAACTTCTTTGACTGCTTGGTGAAATTCTACTTCATGCGGATTCCTTTTAATGAGTCCATCCATAAAATGTTCTAGGGTTAAATCATCGTACATATGTTCACCTGTTAGATTTGTGCGTTGTTCCAAAAAGTGGGCTATTTCGCTATTTTTAGCCTAGTTCAATTCGTAGGGTTTGTGATTTATTCTTTTGAATTTCAAGTCGTTTAGTTGATATGCGCTGCTTGGTTATTTAGATCAAATGTTACCATTTGTTTCTAATTTACAAACCCTTACAAATTAACAAAGGCAGCGTTATTTTTTCTTTACCTTTTAGCTTATGATGTGAGCAAATAACATATGGCTAGTAAAAATAAGAAGGGAATATGTCGTTGCTAAATACATTTCAAAAATCACTTTTGGCATTATCAGTATTAGGCTTAGTTGCTTGTTCAGGCGAAGAAAACACTGAAAAAGCAGATAGCAAAACCGAGCAAGTTGCGAAAAAACAAGAAAAAGAAGAGTTTGCAATTCCTGTTGAAGTCACTTTTTCAAAAGTCGGTGATGTTGCCAAGTTCTATCAAACCACTGCCATTTTAGAAGCAGAGCAAGAAAGTAAGGTGGTTAATAAGGTAACGGGCATGCTTGAATCTGTGCATGCACAAGAAGGTCAGCGTGTGAGTGCCGGGGACTTACTTGCACAAATTGACCCGCGCAATTATGAATTAGATTTTGAACGTGCCAAGATTGATTACGAATCAGCAAAGTCAGAGTACCGTCGTAGCCAGCCAGTTGACGGCAAACAACTGATCTCTGAAAAAGACTTAGATAAATTGCGTTTTAGAGTGCAAACCACAGAAAACCAACTTGAAGTTGCCAGAATTAAACTTCGAGACAGTAAAGTTGTTTCGCCGATTGACGGCGTTATCGCAAAACGTTCAGTCAAAGCACATAACATGCTAAGTAATTCAGGCAATGAAATGTTCCATGTTGTGTCACTAGACTCACTCATCGGTGTGGTATATTTGCCTGAGTCAGAGCTTAGTAAAGTTAAGCTTGGCCAAGTTGCAAAACTTCACTTTCCTGCAGAGCCAAACCTACAACTAGAAGCAACTGTATTGCGTATAGCACCTTTGGTCGATAGCAAGTTAGGCACCTTTAAGGTGACACTGACGATTGATAATCAAGAGAATATTTTAAAGCCGGGGATGTTTGCGCGTGTTGCCTTATTACTTGATAGCAAGCAAGGCGTTACCTTGGTGCCTGAAAACGCCGTGATCAAAAAAGATGGTAAAGCAACCCTGTTCGTTGCCCAGAATGACAGAGCTAAAAAACTTGAAGTGGAAACGGGTTACACCCAAAACGGCTGGGTAGAAGTCATCACACCTATTTCGAGTGAAGATGGCGTTATCACTGTAGGTCAACATGGTCTTAAAGACGATGCTTTACTGAAGGTGTTAAATCACGACCAAAGTGCCATCGTGACTAATACCGAAGACAAATCTCAACAGCTTTAATCGCGCCAGAAGTAAGGACAGAGTATGAATATTGCTAGGCTTGCGGTAAAGCGCCCAGTAACCATAACCATGTTGGTTTTGGCGGTGATGTTGTTCGGTATGGTGGGGTTCTCACGCCTTGTGGTGTCGTTATTACCCGATTTAAGTTACCCAACTTTAACAGTAAGAACAGAAAATCCCGGTGCGGCTCCTGCTGAAATTGAACAACTGATTTCAAAACCAATTGAAGAGGCGGTAGGTGTCGTTAAAGGCATTCGCAAACTGCATTCTATTTCAAAACCGGGACAATCAGATTTGGTCATTGAGTTCCAATGGGGCACAGATATGGATCTGGCCATTATGGAGCTTCGCGAAAAACTCGATATGGTGATGTTACCCGTTGAACTGAGAAAACCCGTCATTTTAAGGTTTAACCCATCTTTAGATCCAATTTTAAGACTAAGCATCTCAGGTGATGCGCAATCTTACACACAACTAAGATCACTGCGTACTTACGCAGAAGAAGAGCTAAAACGCGCCCTTGAACCTATTGATGGGGTTGCAGCAGTCCAGCTCAGTGGTGGTTTAGAGCAAGAAGTACAAGTGCTTATTGACCAACAACAAGCCAATCTTCGCGATGTGACCGCTGAGATGATCACAAACCGAATTAAAAACGAAAACATTAATGTGTCAGCCGGTCGAGTTTATGATGGTCAGCAAGAGTTTTTAGTTCGCACCCTTAACCAGTTTACTTATATCGAAGAAATTGGTGATGTCATTATTAAACAAGATGCCGGACAGACGGTTTACTTACGTGACATTGCCACTGTTGTTGATGGTGTAAAAGAGCGCCAAGATATTACTCGTGTTAATGGTAACGAAGCAATCGAGATGGCTTTGTACAAAGAGGGCGATGCCAATACGGTGGCTGTAGCCAAACGTGTACAGGCTAAAATCAAACAGCTACAGGACGAATTACCAGAAAACGCTGAGCTGAAAATTTTGTCAAATCAGGCTGAGTTTATTGAAAAAGCCATCGATGAAGTGAAGCAAACGGCCATTATTGGTGGTCTACTAGCGATTGTGGTTTTGTATCTTTTCTTAGGTAAGTTTAAACCGACAATCATCATTGCACTGGCTATTCCAACCTCCATCATTGCAACTTTTAACTTGATGTTTGCCAATAACATCAGCCTAAACATTATGTCTTTAGGCGGTATTGCACTGGCGGTTGGCTTATTGGTTGATAACGCCATTGTAGTGCTTGAAAATATCTATCGTAAAAAAGAACAGGGTCAAGATGTTGAGCAAGCCGCAATTGAAGGCACCAATGAAGTATCGGGTGCAGTAACGGCGTCAACACTGACAACATTGGCAGTATTTGCGCCTTTGGCATTTGTCACAGGTTTTGCTGGTGAGATTTTTAGCGACCAAGCGCTAACGGTCACCTTTGCTCTACTTGCCTCATTAATTGTGGCACTGAGCTTTATTCCTATGTTGGCGTCACGTCAGTTTTCAATTGCCTCGAGTGATGCAAACCTTGAAAACATTGAATCTGAAAAGCCAGTGAAAACAGGCGCAAAGAAATGGCTTAGCCTGTTATTAATGCCGTTCAAGTTTGTGGCTGTTGTGATCCCGTGTTTTATCGGGCGTTGGATATTACGCATCATTATGATGTTGTCGAAAATCATAGGCTGGTGCACCAGCAAAATTACTTATCCGGCTTATGTTGCATTTAATGGTGTCTATAAAATCTTTGCCAAAGGGTATGACAAGCTACTTAAAAGCGCGATGAAACAGCGTGCATTGGTCATTTCAATTTCTTTAGTCTTTGCTGTGGGTGTTGCAAGCCTGTTGCCTAAATTGGGCATGGAACTGATGCCAGAAGTGGCACAAACAGAACTGACTTTAGAAGTTACACTGCGTCAGGGGACGCCGATTGAACAAACCGACCAACAGCTTAATTTGCTGGCGCGCTCAGTAGTTGATATGCCGGGTGTGGTACACACCTATAGTATGTCGGGTACAGGTAGTCTGATGATGAGCAGTGCGACACGTGGTGGCTCTCACTGGGGTCAACTGGTTGTTAAAACTGAAACATCAGCACAACTAAGCGCTGTACAAGATGCGTTGCGTGCGCAACTATCTGGCATGGCGCAGGTCAATGCGGAGTTCACGCAAAGTCGCATGTTTGAACAAGAACGTCCATTAGTTGTGGTCATGAGTGGTTATCAGCTTGATGAGTTAAAACTGTACGCCGATAGATTGGTGTCGCAACTACAACAGCAAAACCGTTTTGCCGATGTCACAACATCGCTCAGAGCAGGACAACCTGAGCTGAAAATTGAGTTTGATCATCAACGTTTAAGTAGCCTAGGATTAACCGCTGCGGGCATTACCGATATTCTGGCAACCAAAATAGGCGGTAATGTCGCGAGCAAATATAACCTAGATGATCGTCAGGTAGATATTTTGGTTCAGGTAGATCGTGATTCGCGTAATTCTGTGGCGGCGATCCGTGACTTAATTATTCATGGTGAAAACGGTCAGAGTGTGCCGCTGTCAGCGGTTGCAAAAGTCACTGAGTCTATTGGCCCGAATGAAATCAACCGTTTAGATCAGGCGCGTGTTGCCATCATTACAGCCTCTGTGAAAGAAGGTGATTTAGCAACAGCTGCACAAGTTGTGCGCAGTGAAGTGGCCTCTTTAGGGTTACCTGATCGTGTTTATAGCCAAGTGATTGGGCAAAACCAGCAAATGGAAGAAGCTTATTCGTCATTAATTATGGCGCTATTGCTCGCGGTATTCTTGGTTTACTTGGTCATGGCTTCACAGTTTGAGTCATTGTTAAATCCGTTCATCATTTTATTCAGTGTGCCACTGGCGGTACTCGGGTCAATCTTTGGTTTATTCATCACAGGTACCAGCTTAAGTGTGATCACCTTTATTGGTTTGATCATGCTAAGCGGTATTGTAGTAAACAACGCCATTGTATTAATTGATCGCATTAACCAATTGCGCGCGCAAGGTTGCGCGATGTTGGATGCTATTTTAGAAGCGGCCAACTCACGTTTACGTCCAATCATCATGACGACCATGACCACAATTTTGGGTTTGTTACCTATGGCGATGGCTACGGGAGAGGGCGCTGAATTACGCGCGCCATTGGCGATTACAGTGATGAGCGGTCTGTTGATTGCAACGTTCTTAACTCTGATTGTTATTCCTGTTTTATATAGTGTGTTTAACCGTGACCAAGTGCAGGCAAATGAGAACTTAGGTAAGGCGGACTATGAAGCAGGCTAAATCAATCAAAAACCTGACTGCACTGGCTCTAAAACGGCCAGTGACTTGCTTTATGTTGATGCTATCAATGATAGTAGCTGGTCTTATGAGCAGTAAGCTTATTCCCCTTGATAGCTGGCCTGCGGTCAATGCACCTGCCGTGTTTGTAAGAGCATCATACCCAGGTTCGACGCCTGAAGAGATTGAGCGTCTTATAACAAAACCGCTTGAAGAAGCTTTGGCAACCATGGGTGGGGTGAACTCAGTCACTTCTCGTACTTCTTCAGGGTGGACGTCACTTACCCTACAGATGAAGTTTTCGACCGACTTAAATGTGGCAATTTTAGAAGCACGTGAGAAGGTTGATTTGGTTCGACACCTTTTACCTGAAGACTTACAACGCGTAGACGTAATGAAATTTTCAACCCAAGATATGCCGGTTGTTGAATTAACATTACTGAGTGAAAAATCTTTAAATCGTGATTATGAGTTTTTAGAAAATAACCTAAAAATGCCATTGGAGCGTATTCCGGGTGTAGGGCGTGTAGAGCTATATTTACGTCAGCCAAGAATTTGGGTGAAACTTGATCCTGACAAACTCGCTATGCATCGCGTTGATATTCAACAAGTGACTCGGGTGCTTCAAGAAGCAAACTTTTTAAAATCTGTGGGTGAAGTACATACTGATGATTATCGCTATGCGGTGACACCGCAGGGCCAATATCGTGATATCGAAGATATTCGTGCGCAACGTATCAATGAGCGAGTGAAACTCTCTGACATTGCCAACGTGCATTACGCTTTGAGTGAACGTCAATGGCAGCGTCGTGTTGACGGTCAACCTGCGGTCGGTTTAGACATTTTCAGAGAGTCTGACTCAAATGTAGTCGATGTGGCAAAGCGCATTCGCGAAACCCTTGATGAAGTGATGCAAAAGCCACAACTGCAACATATTGATATTCAATATGACAGAGATGATGGTAACAGTGTTGAAGTATCAATTTCTTCATTGTTAAAGGCTGGCGCAATCGGGGCGGTATTATCATTCTTTGTACTATGGTTTTTCTTACGTAACCTCAAACTCACAGGCGTTGTAGTACTTGCTGTGCCTGTCTCATTAAGTATTTCACTGGCGATAATCTATTTCATGGGATTCAGCTTAAATATGCTGACACTGATAGGTTTGATCATCGCAATAGGTTTACTAATCGATAACTCGGTGGTGGTTTGTGAAAGTATCTTGCAACAGCGAGCACAAGGCGACTCGGGTAAAGCGGCAGTCATAGAAGGTGTTGATAAAGTCAGCACGGCTATTTTGAGCGCAACACTCACCACTGTGGTTATCTTTTTACCTCTACTTATGGGTGACAAAAATTTTCTAACAGTGATGTTACAGCAAGTAGCTGTGTCTATTTGTGTACCATTATTGGTGTCTTTATTGGTTGCGAAAACTCTGATCCCATTGTGTATGTATCGTGTTTTACCTGACAATGCCGGCGCAAACGAATCTGGGTCTGATAAAGTACAACAAAAATACCGCAAAGCATTAAATTGGGGTCTTAGCCATCCTAAGCGAGTGGGCGCTTTTTTCTTAATTATGTTTACCAGTGTCATGCTGGCTAAAAGTATGGTTGATAAGAGCTCAAGTGACGCTCAATCTCAAAAGCGCCAGCAGATTTTTTATGAGTTTAAGGGTGAACCTGACCTCGATAAAAAACTTGCGTTTTTGCAAGAGATCGAAACTTATTTATTAGAAAATAAACAATCTCTAGGCATTAAAAAGGTATATTCTGGCGTCTATCAAAGGGGCGCATGGACTAGCATACGTTTTGTTGAAGACTTACCTAGACCAATAGAAGATATTAAAGAAGATATTCGTAACAACTTTCCTGAATCAGCGTATGCAAAAGCGTCTTTGCAACGAGAAGCAGGATCTCGAACGGCGGTGAGTGTTTATCTGTTCGGTCGTTCTACGGCAAAGTTAAACGAGTTGGCTGAACAACTTATTCCTGTGATAGAAGCCCATCCACATTTTACTGATGTAAAAAATAGTGCTGAGGGCGATGTCTATGAAATGCAATTGGTGGTAGACAGACAGCGTGCTATGCAGTTGGGTGTTTCGACCCAAGAAATAGCTACTAAAATTGGTAATGCCATGCGTGGTCTCAATTTGAAAACACTGAGGACTTTAGACAAAGGTGAAGTAGAAATTATCGCTGGTTACTATGAACAGGGCGCTATTCCCATGGAAGAACTTAAAAGTTTACCCGTCATGGAATCGAACGGTGCTATTTTAACCTTGCAACAACTGGTAGAAATAGAAACACGCCCAGCACCGCGAACAATTTCACGTAGAGATCGTCAAACTCAAATTTCTATAGAGATGAATATTCAAGATGTCAGTCATGAAGAGGCTGCTAAGTCGCTCAACGAAATGATGAATGCCATCACATTACCGCGAGGCTATTCTTGGGGTCTAGGTCCTAAGTTTGCAGAGCAAGATGAGTCAATGAAAGACATGGCTTTTAATATGATGATCGCGCTGTTCTTGATCTTCATGATCATGGCAGCGTTGTTTGAGTCATTGCTATTGCCAATTGCAATTCTAAGTTCGATAGGGCTTGGCTTTGTGGGTGTTTACTGGACGTTTGCATTACTTGGCATGGGCTTAGGTGAAACAGGCATGCTAGGCATGTTAGTACTTATGGGGATTGTGGTGAACAACGGCATTGTATTGATTGACCAAATCAATCGCTTTAAGGGCTCAGCAGAGCATTTACAACAAGCGATTGTTGATGCTTGTTCAACGCGCTTGCGCCCAATCTTAATGACGGTAGCAACGACGGTGATCGGTATGTTACCTGTGTTGTTCGATAGCAGCTCAGCAGATTCAGGTGTATTAGATTATAAACCCATGGCAATTGCGATTATTGGTGGCTTAATCTTCTCAACCATTACCAGTTTAGCCTTTGTGCCTTACTGTTATTATTTGCTTTATCGGTTAGGCCAGGGTAGTAGTAATAGACTTGCTGAAGCGCGTGCTTATGCTAATCAAAAGTTGTCAAAGCTGAGTTAATAAGCAATAAGATTACTAAATGAATGGCGCATTATGCGCCATTTTTTTATGATATTTAACGTTTCAAATATTGCCCCGGGGTACAGTTAAATACCTTTTTAAATGCGGTATTAAACGCCGAGCTGGACTCAAAACCCAGCTGCTCGGCTATCGTTTGTTGTGTGTAACCTGCTTCAATCATTTCAACAGCACGAAGGCCTCGGAGCTTCTGTTTCCATTGGCTAAAGTTCATAAAGAAACTTTTATGAAAAAGTCGGTTTAGTGTGCGTGTCGAAGCGCCAACCAGTTCGCCCCATTGTTCAAGGGTTTTATTACAACCAGGGTTTGCGTGCAGTTCAGAAATAATTGGCAATAAGCGGTCGTCTTGTGCGCTAGGCATAAAGAAACTACTGGATTGCGCACATTCTAATTGGTCAATAAATACTTGGGTAAATCGTAGCTTTTTATCATCAGGTTGATAGTTTGGTGGCCAGTTACACACTTCTAAAATCATCGCTTTAAGTAATTCATTCACATGGAGCAGTTTGGCCTCATTACCTAATACTTTTACATATTTTTCGTCAATATAAACACTTCTAAAATGCCCGCCATAACGACAAAAGGTCTCATGAGGAAGGTTGGGAGGGATCCACAAAGCTTGATCTGGGGGAATAACAAATTTACCCGCGGGCGTGTGCACACCTAACACCCCATCGCTGGTATAAGCGAGTTGCCCCCAAGTGTGTGAGTGAGTTTGCACATGCCGCCAAGGCGGCATTTCAGTGGCTCTTGGGTAGATAGGCTTGCCAAGGGCTTTTAGGTTAAAGCGTGTTTTAACACTCATCCAGCTCGAACTTGGCTGATTTGATAAATTATCTGTCATAACTTTGTATTTTGGTCACACTGTGCACAGCATACAATGTGCTTGCGTTTTAATCAAAGTGCTTATGTGAGGGAAAAGTGGAACAGAATAAACAGTGGCAATCACCGTTTGGATTTTTAACTATTGCAACCATTGTCATGGCGGTCACGTTTTCGGCGTGGAATGCCTTATTAAATAATTTTGCAGTAGAGGCGGCACAATTTAATGGTGCCAATATGGGCATGTTGCAGTCTCTTCGAGAAATACCAGGTTTGCTGGCTTTTACTGCAGTGTTTATTTTATTGGTATTAAAAGAGCAGACCTTTGCACTCATTAGTTTGTGTTTATTGTCGGTTGGTGTTGCGTTAACTGGGGTATTTCCGAGTGTTTATGGGCTATATGCCACTACCGTACTAATGTCGATTGGCTTTCACTACTTCGAAACTTTAAATCAATCTTTGAGTTTACAATGGTTTAGCAAAGATGAAGCACCACAAAAACTGGGTCAGTTGATGTCGATAAAATCCATGGCCTCATTGGCAACCTTTGCCCTAATTTGGCTAGGCGTAACCTTCTTTAGTACCGCCTATCAAGGGCTTTATTTATTCTTTGGTGGCATAGGTTTGTTACTAACTTTATTTATGATGGGCGCTTTTCCGCATTTTCCTGAGAGAAATGTGCAACATAAAAAGTTAATCGTGAGAAAAGAATATAGCTTGTATTACATTTTGCTGTTCTTTTCAGGCGCACGACGCCAGATCTTTATGGTCTTCGCGGGTTTCTTGATGGTTGAAAAGTTTGGGTTCGATGTGGCGCAAATAACCATGCTGTATATGTTCAATCACGTAATTAATATTTTTGCCGCGCCAATGATTGGTAAGATGATAGGTCGAATTGGTGAACAAAAAGCATTAACCATTGAATACGCGGGTTTAGTGTTGGTATTTGTCGGTTATGCGCTGGTGGAGTCGGCGGAGTTTGCTGCGGTGCTTTACGTGGTAGATCATTTGTTTTTTGCCATGGCCATAGCCCTTAAAACCTATTTTCAAAAAATTGCCCGACCTGAAGATATTGCCGCTACGGCCGGTGTGAGCTTTACCATAAATCACATTGCCGCGGTGATCATTCCTGCAAGCTTTGGGGTTGTATGGTTATACGATAGCTCACTGGTGTTTTACTTTGGTGCGGGTTTGGCTGCTTGCTCTTTAATTATGAGTCAGTTTATCGGCGGTCATTTGGCAAAGCATCAAGCTCAAAGTGAGCAAACAGCATAATTCTTTTAGCTTCGTACGCTCGTGTTGTCGTCAAGATGAGAGTACGTTAAATACTGCATCATTTTACATTTGTTCATAATCTGTAACGTTTCTGTCTGTCTATCATTGCTGCTCTGTGGTTATAATCGAGCCAAATGTTTATTCATAGGGAACGTTATGCATATCAAAGTGGACAACATCAGCAAGCATTACAAAGAAGTGACCGCCGTAAATGGGCTCAGCTTTGAAGTACAACAAGGTGAGGTATTTGCACTGCTTGGCCCCAATGGTGCCGGTAAATCATCTCTTGTGCGCATGCTTGTAGGCTTTACTCAGGCCGACGAAGGTCAAATCACAATTACAGTCAATGGTGAGCAATACACGTCTATTCCAGCTTCAGAATTAGGCTATTTGCCTGAAGATCGTGGGCTCTATTTAGAGAAATCTTTAGCACAGAACCTGATGTATTTTGCAACCCTACGTGGCGTTAATAAAAAAACAGCCAAAGAGCGCATTGATTATTGGCTCGAACGTTTTGATTTACTCGAGCGAAAAGACGATCAGCTTAAAAGCCTGTCTAAAGGCAACCAGCAAAAAGTACAGCTAATTAGTGCAGTGTTGCATAAACCACAATTGGTATTACTCGATGAGCCATTCTCAGGGCTCGATCCGGTGAACCAAGAAAAGGTCGTGTCGTTTTTAAAAGAATTAAAAGCGCAGAATATGACGGTTATTCTGAGCGCACACCAGATGTCGATGGTTGAAAAACTGGCTGACAGAATGTTACTGATGAATCACGGACAAAGTGTGTTGTATGGCACATTGGCAGACATTCAATCACAAGTTGGCGTGGGGAGTGCTTTGAAGGTGACATTCACCCACGCAGTGAATGGAATTGAAGCAAGCAATAAGCTGACGCAATTTGAAGTTGAGCAACTGAATGACACGACTTTGGCAATTCGTGCCGAGCGCGCAGATCAACTTAATCAATTATTAGCGCATTTACCTGAGTTAGGTGATATCGCGTTTATCGATAGCCAAAGAATGGATTTACACCAGCTTTACTTACACGCCATAGAAGCGGATCAAGCAGTACAAAAAGGAGAAGCCGCATGAGTCGATTAAATCAAACCCTGACTGTGGCTAAATGGGAGTTCATGCAATTCTTTAAATGGAAGCAAGAGCTTATTGGCAAATCAATTATGTTGCTTGTGGCGCTAGGTATGTATTTATGGCATAACCAAGTGCTTTATCAGCCTGAGCCGCAGCAAATCGTCTCTAATATTGAATTACAGGGTCTTCAATTAGACGATGACTTCGTGCTGAGAACAGAATCAAAATCGAACGATGTGCTTATTGCTGAAGTCAAAGCGGGCAATATTGACGGTGCGTTGATTTTCGCTTCACAGGCGTTACCACAAAAAGTGACTTTATATTCTCAAGGTAAAATGTCTTGGCAAAATGACTTGCAAGTCCAGTTAAACGACTATGCGCGTTCAAATGCTGCCGCTTCTTTAAACCTTGGCCCAACTCAACTGGCTTTACTTGAACAGCCACTTCAGTTTGAAACAAATTATCTTGATGAAGCAGTCAAAGACGCAATGCAGCAATCTTCAATTACCGCTAATGGTTTACTATTTTTGATGGTCATTGGTGTGTTTATGACTTTCGGCCAAGTGTTTGTTGCAATTACCGGCGAAAAGCAACAACGAGTAACCGAACAACTATACTCGTGTATTGATGCGAAGACGTGGATTGAAGGTAAAATCATCGGGCAGATGTTACATGCAGTGAAAGCTATGACGACAACAGCCATTACTGCATTATTGGGTTTTGCATTTGTACAGGTCATTTTGGAAGGTAGAGCGCTTGATTTCAGCATTTTCGACTTTACTGTTTTACCTTGGTTTATAGTGTTTGTACTCGTGGGCATTTATATGTGTACAGCATTTATAGCCGCTATTGCAGCTGCGATCGATGACCCGAACCACAGTGGTAAGTCAGCGTTTATGATGATCCCCCTGATCCCGATTGTGGCTGGTTTTATGATGATGGATAGTCCAAGTAGCTTGGCTGTGACTGTGTTAAGTTATTTTCCATTAACGGCATTTGTATTTATGCCAATGAAAATGGCGTTAATTGATGTGGCATTTTGGCAAGTAGCCATCGCCTTCATCAGCTCATTGCTTGGCTGTATTGTTATTCGCAATATGGCGGCACGCATGTTTAAGATGGGGATGACCATGTATGGTAAAGAGCCAGACTTCAAAACCATGATGAAATGGGCGATTGCAGTTAAATCTTAATCATTACTTTATAGTAAAAGGCTGAATTTATTCAGCCTTTTTTATTTGTGTTTCTTTATCTAATTTTTACTAACTCATAATCTATTTCATTCGAAATCAATCGGTTTTATCTAATTTAGGGACTAAAATAGAGGTATTTATCTGAAAATCATTATTTAGTAACAATTAGAGTCTTGGCTTGAAGAAAATATTCTACTATTGTTTTTAATAATATAAACAGCTAAAGAACGAATACCTATGTTTTTTAACTCAAGGAAAGAGCGCGAAATTTCTCAAGCGCTTCAAGTTAAACTTGATCTTCTCTCTCAAACACATGCATTTCTTGAAATAAACAGCTCAGGCACGATCGAAAATACCAGTGAGTACTTCTTATCAAAAACGGGTTACTCCTTGTTTGATGTAAAAAATCAGAACTATAAAGCGTTTTTTGATGCTGACTTAAATGAATTACAAAAAGCAGGCAATAATGAGCTTGTTCAAGTGAATTGCAATAATAATCAAGCAAAATGGTTTTCATTGAGTATCAGCTACAGCAATGAGAATTTAATTATCTTATCTTTAACTGATGTGGATGCTTACGAACAGCAAAGTGTTGATCAAAAAGGTCAGCTCGAAGCAATTGGGCGTTCTCAAGCTGTGATTGAGTTTGATTTGCAAGGATATATTCTCCATGCAAATGAAAATTTTCTTCATGTAATGGGCTACAGTTTAAATGAAGTAATAGGCCAACATCATAGTATGTTTGCAGAACCAGCGTTTGCTCAAAGTGCAGAATATGCCGACTTTTGGGCTGCGTTGAGCCGAGGTGAGTTTAGTTCTGGCGAATATAAGCGCTTAGGAAAAGGCGGAAAAGAAGTTTGGATACAGGCTACTTACAATCCTATTTTTGATAAAAACAATCAGCCTTTTAAAGTCGTTAAATATGCTTCTGACATCACTGAAAGTAAGCAGCAAGCTGCTGACTACCAAGGTCAACTAGATGCTATAAGTAAATCTCAGGCTGTTATAGAGTTTAACTTGGACGGTACCATCATTACGGCAAATGAAAATTTTCTTGCGGCGATGGGGTATGATTTAAATGAAATTCAGGGCAAACATCACAGCATGTTTGCTGAGCCAGATTATGCACAAAGTGAAGATTATCGCGTTTTTTGGGCGCAATTGAGCTCAGGCAAGTTTAGTTCTGGTGAATACAAGCGTCTGGCGAAAGGGGGCAGAGAAATTTGGATTCAGGCTTCATATAACCCGATTTTTGATTTAAATGGTCGGCCATTTAAAGTCGTTAAATATGCCTCAGATATCACTGAGCAAAAGTTGCAAAGTGCCAACTATGAAGGTCAATTACAAGCAATTAGTAAGTCTCAAGCTGTCATCGAATTTAATATGGATGGCACCATCATCACAGCCAACGATAATTTTTTAGCGACGACAGGGTATCAGCTTGAAGAGATCAAGGGGCAACATCACAGTATGTTTGCTGAGCCTGATTATGCAAGCAGTGTTGAATATAAGCAGTTTTGGCAAAAGTTAAACAATGGCGAATTTGACTCTGGCGAATATAAGCGTTTGGCAAAAGGTGGCCGAGAGATTTGGATCCAAGCGACTTACAACCCTATTTTTGATGCCAGTGGCAGAGTAATAAAAGTTGTTAAGTATGCCAGTGATATCACAGAGCAAAAGCAGCAAAGTGCAAACTTTGCAGGGCAATTGCAAGCGATTGACAAATCTCAAGCTGTGATAGAGTTTAATCTTGATGGCACCATCATTACTGCAAATGAGAATTTTCTGAAAACGACGGGGTATGCTTTAGATGAAATCCAAGGGCTGCACCACAGTATATTTGCAGAGCCTAAATATGCCAGAAGCGACGAGTATGCCCAGTTTTGGCAAAAGTTAAACCAAGGACTCTACGACAGTGGCGAATATAAACGTTTTGCCAAAGATGGCAGCGAAATTTGGATCCAAGCCTCATACAACCCAATCCTAGACAGTGAAGGACGGCCATATAAGGTTGTTAAATATGCGACTGACATTACAGAAAGAAAGTTAGCCATACGAAGTATTAAACAGGCAATTATCTCATTGGCTGACGGTAAACTTGCACAAAGCATTGATGAAGATTTAGGGTCAGAGTTTAATATTTTGAGAGATGCGATGAATGGTCTAATGCAAAACCTCAATAAAATGGTTATAGACATAACTCAAGCGTCGCAAATGGTAAATAATGGCGCGCAAAATATTGCATCAGGCAATGAAGAGTTAAGTCGTAGAACTGAGAGTCAGGCTGCAAGCCTAGAAGAAACGGCATCTACTATGGAAGAGCTTACCACCACAGTTCAGCAAAATGCCCGCAGTGCTGCTGATGTTTCGCTTCGTGCGGCTGATGCAATGCAAAGTGCTGAAGAGGGTGGTGAAACAGTATCTACTGCCGTAAACGCCATGTCAGACATTGAAAACTGCAGTAAGCGCATTTCGGACATTATTGGAGTGATTGATGAAATCGCTTTCCAAACGAACTTATTAGCCTTAAACGCCTCTGTGGAAGCGGCAAGAGCCGGAGAAGCGGGCCGAGGCTTTGCTGTAGTCGCGAGTGAAGTTCGTAACCTTGCTCAGCGCAGTGCCTCTGCGGCGAAAGAGATAAAAATTTTAATTAAAGATAGTAGTGAAGCGGTTCACAATGGCAGTGCTTTGGTTGCTGAGTCTGGTGTGAAATTTAAAGATCTTATCTTTGTTGTCGGTGACGTTAATAAAATGATTAGCGAAATAACGAAGGCAAGCCAAGAGCAGTCTGAAGCCATCTCTGCGGTATCATCAACCGTTGCACAGCTTGATAACCTTACGCAAAACAATATGCATTTGGTTGCCCAATCGACCAGTGCAAGTAAAGATATGCGTGAGCAGGCGAGCCATTTACTTGAACATGTGTCAAATTTTGAAACAGCTCAAAGTCAGCAACTGCTTACATCAAATTCAGCGTCTAAAAATTCTTATCTAATGAATACCCTCAGCGCATAAGCGAAAATTAATATAAAGAGAGAAGCAATTTCTCTCTTTATCTCTACTTCGTTTATTTGTTGCGTTTTGCTTAATTATTAAAGTTTGTCACGCAAACAGCTTACTGCTAAAATCCGCAAAAATTTTAATAACAAACAATGATATGGAAGTTTATTTAAACGACTATTTAGTCAATAGTAGCTTTTTAGTACTGTTTTTATTCACGGTGTTTGCTGCAAAATGGGTCTATAACTTTACGACACCATATTGCACTTTTTCGCAACTTATTGAGCAGAAAAATCGTTCTTTGGCAGTTTCAATTTCAGGTTATTTATTGGCTGTTACTATCATCTATTTATCGGTACTTAACGGTCCGACTGCTGGGCTCGTTACAGATCTGATTAATGTAGCAATTTATAGCACGTGTGGCATGTTATTACTTGTTTTGTCTCGTGTAATCAATGATAAATTTTTATTGCCTACTTTTTGTAATACAAAGCATTTAATTGAAAAACAAAATTTAGCGACAGGTTTTGTGCAAGCTGCGAGCTATATTAGCAGTGGTTTATTAATCGGAGGCGCTTTATCTGGAGAAGGCTCTTGGTCATCAGCCCTTGTTTTTTATGCACTAGGACAGTGTCTTTTAGTCGTTTTTGCGAAACTGTATGACATTATCACTCAATTCGATCTTCAGAGTGAGTTAAAAAACCAAAATCTTGCTGCTGGTATTAGTTTTTCTGCGACATTGATCGCGCTGGGTATCATTTTATTTCATGCAATTGCAGGTGAGTTTGTGTCGTGGCAACAAAGTCTGACTTTATTTGCAATCGATAGCGTGATTGCCTTTTTGTGCTTGCCTATCTTCAGATTAGCTTTTGATAAGCTTTTGCTACCCAGTATATCGCTCGATAAAGTAATTGCAGAAAATAATGTAGCTGTTGCGCTTATTGAGGGAGCGATGGTTATTGGTATTGCGTTGGCAATCTTAATTGCTCTTTAGGAGTTGCCATGTCTATCAATAAACTTTTTGTGATCTCTACGATCACATTTATCTATTGTTGGCTCATGATTGGTCATCTAGATTCACCTGAGAAAATTGAGCCTTTCGCTAGTGGCTCGACTTACTCTAAAAAGGATACACCCTATAAGTTTAGAGTGCCAAATGACGGGCAAATAATGCTTTTTGAAGTTAAAGGTTCAGTGGCAATGAACTCTTGGAAAAGTATTGATATAGAAATCTACGACGCACAGGGCAATTATATATTTGCTTATACAGATGAACTATGGGCTGAGTCAGGCAGAGATTCTGATGGTCGTTGGACGGAGTATCATACACACCTTGAATACAAGCAGCGTTTCCCAAGTAAAGGTGAATATGTTGCATATATTCATGATATGTCTTCTTCTAGAAATGCATACAGTAAATCTTCGTTTAACTTTCGTGTGCTTGCACTAAATGGAGATAGTCGAAAACTCAAAGTCATGTTATGGATAAGTGGAATTATAGCTGTGATCTGCCTGCTTATCATCATGCATCGTTATGAAAATGGCTATAGTAGCTTCAAAAGAAAACGAGCTCGACGGATCGCCAAAGAGGCTGCTCTAGGTATGCGCACTGAACCAATGCAAGTAAAGACCGCTATTCTACTTTTTGCAGTGCCAACATTTTTCTTAACATTATGGGCAATGCATGAAGATGATGCTGACATTGATTGGCTAAGTTACTCTCATGGTAAGCGTCATATCTATGTTGATAAGCAACTTCGTGAACACAGTTTAAAAAGTGCCCAGTTTAGAACTGGTTCAGGACGTGGTGGTAAATAGTGTTCCGAGAAAGCCATATTCTGCTTTTTAGCATTTTCATCGCTGGTTTATGCTCAATCATTTATGAGTTACTTATAGCGACAACTGGGGCTTATTTTTTGGGCGATAGCATCACCCAATTTTCTCTGACTATTGGTATTTACATGGCCTTTATGGGCGTCGGCTCGTATTTATCCCGCTGGGTGTCTGATACTAAGCTGCTTGGCTCATTTATAGGGTTTGAGTTGGTTCTGGCTTTAATAGGGGGCATGAGTGTCCCTATTCTTTATTTCTCTTACGCATTTGATTTGTCATTACAGTTATCTTCCGTGGTGTTAACAGCTCTTATAGGTATATTGATAGGCTTAGAAATTCCTTTGCTTAGTCGCTTAATGGAGAAGCATTACAACTTAAAAACCAATATTTCTAATGTTTTATCTATAGATTACTTCGGGGCCTTATTGGCAACCTTGTTATTTCCTTTCTTACTTTTACCTTGGCTAGGTGTATTTAAAACATCATTGGCTTTTGGCATGATGAATTTAACAATTGCACTTGCCTTACTTTGGTATTTTGCCGAGCATTTGAGCATTGCCCGCAAAAATGTTTTGCGACTGGCACTTACTTTGGTTTCATTGATTTTAGTAGGAACATTCATTTTCAGTAATGAGCTGAATAAGGTTTGGAATAATCGTGTTTATGAAGACCATGTCGTTCATTCAGAACAATCCCAGTATCAACAGCTGGTTCTGACGCGCTCCAAGAATGACATCCGTTTGTACCTTAATGGCGGTTTACAATTCTCATCGATCGATGAATACCGCTATCATGAGGCTTTGGTACATCCTGCTATGGCAAGGTTACATCAGCCAAAACAGGTCTTGCTCTTAGGAGGGGCTGATGGGTTGGCGGTGCGTGAACTGCTTAAGTATGACTCGATAGAGCAGGTTACCTTAGTCGACTTGGACCCAGCAGTTGCCAAGCTTGCTCGTGAGAATCACTATGTAAAAGCTCTAAACCAAGATTCACTCAACAGCACCAAAGTTGATGTAATTCATCAGGATGGTTTTGTTTATAGTGCCGAAGATAAAAAAGAATACGATCTAATCTTGATTGATTTACCTGATCCTAAAACAATCAGTTTGGCGAGATTATATAGTAAGCAATTCTACCAACAATTAAAGCGTCGACTTCATCCGCATGGTCTGATGGTGACTCAGGCAACCAGTCCTTTCTTTGCCAGAGATGCATTTTGGTCCATCCACAATACTGCGATTGCCGCTGGTTTTAATAGAGTGGCTCCATATCGTGTTAATGTCCCTTCTTTTGGAGAATGGGGCTTTATAATGGCTTGTAAGCATATGTGCCAACAACCAGTTAATCACGATATTGAAAGTCGTTTCTATAAAACAGAGCTAGAAGCCATGTTGTTTACTATTCCTCCTGATTTTGAGAATCAACAACAAGACATTACAACGCTCGATAACCCCAGTGTGCTCTATTATTACTTAAAAGGCTGGAAGTACTGGAATTAGCCACAGAATTTGCTTAATTGAAGTGCCTCATAGCTTCGTTAAGCAAATTTTATCTAAAATATTTTATGCTCCCATTCATCCCAAAAAATTAACCATTCACTTAATTTGTACGTGCCAATATTTAGTCGCTAAGTAAAATAAGCGTCAGTTAAACAATAGAAAACATTATGCGCACCATATAATTATCAGCTCAGTACTTTGTATGTAATGGTTACCTATGTTGGGCAGCTTTGTGTCGATAATTAGCTAAATACCGAATTATAAAAACAAAGGGCTAGTGTTACTCGTTCCATCTAAGCAAGATGAAGCATGGCCATCTTACAATATGGCGAATGAAGTGATGAAGTACCTAGAAGAGCAAGAGTATGAATACGCTTACGAGCATATCGCACTGGAGGGGAGTCACTATGACTTAGATAGACAAACCCTTAATCAGGTAAGGGCATTTTTAAAACAGCATTTAGTGGCTAGCTGTGGGCTGTAAAACTCAGGCATGAAACTTTATTGAGTTTTTCAAGGCTCAAGCATTGTTAATCTTTATATTCAAGTTTATGTTATAGGCACTGCCAATTGGCAGGGAATCTTTTCATAAGGATAATAAAATGAAATTAAAACTAAATAAGAAAAACCTAAAACAACTTAATAATGATAAGTCACTGGCTATGAACGCCACACCACAAGTAGCGGGTGGCGCTTTCACAGATAACGATACCGTGTGTGTACCGACGAATCATTGTGCTTGGTTAAACACTGATGCGTTCTTTGGCTGCCCTACAGGCCCTGGTTATTGTTTTAGTTCGCCTCAAGAGGCTTGTGTAGATACGCGTATTTAGTATCTCGTAGAAACATAAAGTTCTTGACTGAGGCCGGTACATATCGGCCTTTTTAAGTGATAGCTCTATCCTTTCTTGCTATGCCCCTTAGCATTGATTATTGTTCATCTAACTTAACTTATTTTTACGTTCTATGAAAACAGCCATTGTAGTAGGTGCGACAGGTCTTATTGGTCAAAGTCTCATTAAGCAACTTGCTGAGTGTGCAGGAATTGCACAGGTGATTGCTATTACGCGCAGAAAAATATGTTACGACAACCCTAAAATCAGTAACCAAGTTGTCGACTTTGCAAATCTAGACAATTTTAGTTGGTATTTCAAAGGTGATTTACTCTTCTCTTGCTTAGGCACCACAAAAAAGCAAGCGGGTTCTATTGAAGCTCAGCGTGTTGTTGACCTTGATTATCAGCTAAAGGCTGCTGAACTTGCTGCAGATAATGGTGTGTCTGAATACTTTTTAGTTTCTTCAAGTGGCGCTAACGCTAAAAGCAAGAGTGCGTATTTACAAATGAAAGGTGAGTTAGAAGACAAAGTGACCGGGCTAAACTTTCAACGTATCTGTATTTTTCAACCATCACTGTTACTTGGAGAGCGAGAAAGCTTTAGGTTTGGAGAAAAGCTTGGTAGTTGGATATTGCCTACACTATGCCACTTACCTTTACTAAAACGCTATAAGCCCGTTTACGGGGAGCAAGTTGCAACTAAAATGTGTCAAGAAAGTCTGAAGTTAAAAACAGGTGTGCAACGTTTTACCCTCGATGCGTGCTTTCCTGAACAAGCATAAGCTTTGTTGCTCAAGGAGAAACATGGCACTTTACTTATCAACGCAACGACTCAATTTAATTGAGTTAAATGCTGAAGCGGTATTTGATAACGCATTAATAGCTGCGATCCCAAGCATTTTGACAGAGACCGTTGTGGCAAGCCTGCCGCCTTACTTTCATGGCGTGAGGAATACCGCAGAAGCTAAATCTTGGTTAAGTCAAATGCGCTCAGAGAGCCGGTTGTTTTTAATTAAAGATAAAGGCGATGCATGTTTAGGTTTTGTATTTGTTAGTAATACAGACAAGGCTGAGAAACACATAGGCTACTTACTTGCGCAAGAATATTGGGGTAAAGGCCTTGCAAGTGAGCTATTGCATGCCTTTATAAAGCGCGCAGAGCAAATAGAGTCGTGGCGAAGCCTTGTTGGCGGGGTAGATAAAGGCAATCTTGCTTCTGCTAACTTACTGTTGAAATTGGGTTTTATACCTCAAGAAAATGAACATGAAAACGTCGAATTTTTTGAATATGTACTAAATAAGGGTTCATTAAATAGTGTTTAAGTGATTAAACTCAATGTGTTTTAAAAAAGGAATTTAAGGGAAGTTAAACAATGAAATGCCCAGCATGCGAAAATAATATAGGCTTTTTTTCAAAGGCCTTGAATAAGTGGGGTAAATATAAAACCTGTCCCCACTGTCAAACTAAAATAGAAGTGGCTATTAACTTGAAATTCTTAGTACTATGTATTATCCCATTAATTTTTCTCTTCATATTTGCCTTAAATCCGCTTGTATCGAAATTTGGCATGTTTTCAAGTGTGTTGATAGGCATTATCGCTGGAGTTTTTATAAGTTTTTCGTTAAAGCTTGAAAAGACAGAGTAGTTTAAAAGTTAGCTACTTAGTTTTTGAGTCACTTTCGGGTTCACTTTTTAAGGGGCCTATTTTTTGATCTTCAATGGTATTGACCTCTTCAGCAACTTGTTTGAAGCTTTTAATCGATTTTATTGCTTCAACATAAAAAATAGTGGCCTCTTTTGCTTTGTGGTCATAGGTGAATACATAATTCACACTGGTGCCCAATAAAGAAGTCTCAATGGACGCTTCTTGATCACTTAAAACAATAAGTACTCTCTCAGACTCACCAGCTTTAATATCATTTGCTTCTATTTTTGCAAATGCAAAAATATAAGCAATAACACATATAGACACAGCAGCGAGAGTAAATCGCAAGTTCGTTTTAGGGTTGTTTGGTGCCCAAAGCAATGCACTCAAAACTCGCATTCGCTTTGGCATTTGACCATCAGCATATTCCAGTTTTTTTCTGGCTCTAAAACGATTACCTATGTCAGCAATAACTAAAACCAAAATTACCGCGATATACGTAAATACGATATTTGGATTTTTGATCGGTGTAGCCAGCATATCTTCAAAAGAAACATATTTAACAATGCTGATCCCGAACTCACTATAAAACAGATGTAGGTAGGCCATACTGGTGAGTAATAAAACCAGATAACAGAAAGCGACGCTTATCCCTGTGGAAATACGGATGATTTTAAAGATCTCTTCAAATAAGTACATTTCAGAGAGTTGCTTAAATTTTTCCTTGTTATTATCAGAACTACTCAAATCTCATTTTCCTTGAATCACATATAAACTTACACTAATCGACAATAGCATTTTGCTTTGGGTTAGTCACTGCTCGACTGGCGCTCAGAAAGTTTGCGCTAGGTGAAAAGAATGTCTACTGATTGTCCAGCAAAAGATGTGAAGAAAGACCGCTTTCTCTATCTAAATTGACACTTAATCGACAAGGTTGGTTTTTCGAAAACACACCGGATTTAGCTTTAAAAGTGAGGTTTGGCTTGGTTTCTTCTGCGTGTTCAACAAATAGGTCTAAGTCGAGTTTAATATGCTCTATTTGCAAAAACGATAGCGGGAATAAGCTTAACAAAGGCGCCTCAATCAGGGCATGTGAGAGCGTTTTATCATCATTGGAAACTGGCATGCTTATGCGCACTGTTTTGGCCTCTAATTCCTCTTTTGAATTAATATTTAAGCGGTTCAGTAATGCATGGTATTTGTCTATTTCTGTGATTTTTTGTGCCTGGTAGAGCGCACTTATAAGCTGGTTTAAAATAGGATCTGCATCACTGATTTTTACTTTTGAGCTATTTAATGAGCTGGCCAAAACAATTACCCTGGGATCTGAGAACGTAGCGCACGTTCATATCCATCAACCAAATAACGTAAGCCATCAGGGGTTTCCATGGCGGCAATTTTTACTTCTAGTTTCGCTTTTCCGCCATTGCCTAAGTTGGCTCCTTCTGCGGCTAAATCTTGACTCTTCGCGGTGCGTTTTGGGAATGACACTTGTAAGTCTTCACCGTTTACGCTGAGCTCCAGTTCAGTGGCAAATTCCATCTCTTTGAGCTCAACCTGAGAGAGGGGAACTAGGGTGATCAAAGGCACATTCACAGTTTGAATACTTGCGCCATCCTTGGTAGTTTTTGGATATTGCACCGCGACCATACGTGGTTTCATTACCTGCACCGGAGGCTCTTCATTGAGTGTTTGTGCTTCAGTGCGCGAATTAATTGCAGCTTTTCGGCTATTACCTGATGCTGATTGTTCAGGCTCATCTTCAACAGGCTCAAAAAACTGGTCAATGAGGCCGAGGTTTTTTTGTATTAATGCTTCGCCCGCAGCGGCAGTGGCAGTGTGTATAGTTTGAACGAATTCTTGTAGGTTGATCATATGCAGGTCCAGTTAAAATTTTTCACACAATAGCGATTTAATCATCTCAAAACTCGGGCAGAACTCGGATCTCAAGGCGTAAAATTGCCTGAGTAGAAACCTGTTTTACACGATTGTTCAAATTTAAAAGCCTTTAACCTTATATGCTCATACATAACGAAAGGAAAATACCATGAGTGTAAATCAAGGGCCTGCGCTGCTGTCGATGGCGCAACAATTCAGCGGTTTGCCAATGAAAGACTTAATTGGCGGGCCATTAATGGCGGCTGCACAGGCCAACCATAAAATGGCGATGACGCAAGTACAGTTTATGTTAGATACTTGCTTTAATAAAAAGTCTGCACAGGGTGACGACGCAGGTAAAGAAGGTTCGCTTGAGCCGATTATGGTGACACTAAAACTCACTCGTCCAGTGCTAACAACCAGCAACAAAGAGGGTGACATTTCAACTAAGCAGTCATCGGTTGAGTCAGAAATTCATTTGCCATTACTGACCTTACTTCCTTTAAATGCGCTTGCGGTTGATGACGTGAACATTCATTTTAATATGGAAGTTAAATCGAGCTTTTCTCATGAGAAAAGCAATGAGCAAAGTCAGTCGGTCGGCGCAGAAGCATCGTTTACTCAGAAGCTGAATTACGGCTTAGGCTCTACAGAAGTCTCAGGCTCAGTGTCATATTCGAATGAAAGTAAAAATAGTGAGACTGAAAAATATAATAAGAGCAACAAAGCGACTTACGATGTCAAAGTACATGCAGGTCAGTTGCCTCTACCCGAAGGAGTTGGGGTGATCATTAAAGCGTATACAGACAACATTTCGCCTGTGATCATCAGTGGTGATGGTACTAAAGCCGATGCCTCAGGAGGTAAAAACAACTAATGAGTACAATAATTGATTGTCCATATTGTGAATCAGAAGGGCGTAAAAGCCCTATTGTGATTGAGCCTAATTTATTGCTGCAGGGTAAATCTTTTACATGTAGCTGCTGTAAGAGTGAGCTCTCTTTAAAGCCGCAAAGCGCGAATGTATTTGAACGTGGTTTAACAGCGTATCAAAACTATCAACATGTGACTGCGTCATTGCAAGATGCAGGTAACACACCGAGTTTGGCTTAATATCTATGCTACCGAGTATATGTCGGTAGCTGTAAGCTCATTTTTTAAATTCAACTATAACCCGACATGAAGTCGGTACTACCTAAGGTTATTTAGTCCCAAATAAAAATAAATTTCGGTAGCAGCGAATTTACTTCGCGTCTTATCAATACCACTCAGTTAAATATAACCCCCTGATTTTACAACTCATTCCACCGATTAAACACTTCTTTAAGACAACATACTAAGGCTGTTTCAAAACACATAAATTAGATTAAAGAGGATATTTATGAAACAGGTTTTATGGTCGTTGTTGTTTGTGACATGCGGGTTGTTCGCAGCAAAGATAAATGCAGAAGATCAGCAATTATGGGTGTCGGCAAATAAGACGCTTTTTAAACAAGGGAGGGTTTCAAGTTCATTTTACACCGAATTGAGAACTCAAAATGGAGTAGATGACTTGAGCGGTTTTTTTGCCGGGCCCAAGTTGAGTTACAAGCTTAACGAACATGTGAAAGTCGCTACAGCAGGTAAGTTCATTCGCTTGTATAACACCTCAGGTGATGACCAGTTACAACGCTTAGAATTAGAAGCATCGTTTTCATCAGGAAAACTCGCCAGTGGCTGGCACTTTGGTTTACGCAATCGCGTTGAATATATCGAAAAAGACAGCGAAACCAATGGTCGCTATCGCATCAGAGTAAGTGCAGATAAAGATACACCTTTCGTTCACATTAAGCGCTTTCATATTCGCCAAGAATGGATTTTAGATGAAGACTATCAGCTTACTGAATACCGTCTTGTGCCTTTTGCTTTCACTTTAAAAGATGCTTTGATGGGCGCGCAAGTCAGCTACTTGTTAAGACGAAAAAGTAAAACCGGAGAATACAGTCATGTATTAGGTTTGGCTTGGCAGTTTTAAGGAGTGAAGGCGATGTCTGTAAATACGGCACTGAATACATTGAAGTTAAATGGGCGTATTGCGGTGATTTATTCTGCTGATCCTGCACAAGTAGGTTCAGTGATCTATCGAAGTTATAACACTCGTAGTTGGAAAAGCTATCAAAAGGTGGCCAATGATATCAAGGAGGGTCTAGAGCAAGCAGGATTTAGTCATGTTATTTGCTTGGCCGATGATCAGCATTTAGCTAGGCAGTTAGCTGAAAATAAAATCGACTTTGCTTGGCTAAATACGGGGGGGATGCAAGGAGCTGATCCGTGTTGTCATGGTGCCGCGCTGTTAGAAAGCTTGGGGATCCCTTATGTTGGGCATACGCCGCTTAATGCCGCGCTTATGGATAATAAGTTTTTGTTTAAAAAGCTGTTACAGCAACTTGCTATTCCTACTGCGGAGTATGTGCTTTGGCATCCTGAAAAGCCAAATACGGCTGAAGAATTGGTGCTCAGGCATAACAAACTTCACTTCTTTGGCGATGCTAAACTCATTGTTAAACCTGTATCGGGGCGGGCATCTAACCATGTGCATTTAGTAAACTCTTTGCGCGAATTAAATGAGGTTTGTCAGCAGGTTTATTCACACACACAAAGTGCCGTTTTAATTGAGCAGTTTTTATCAGGAGACGAATATTGTGCTTCGGTGATCCCAACCATGGGGGAACTGGCTTCGCCCACTTGTTTTGGTATTTATCAGCGCAATTTAGGGCCAGGCAATCGTATATTTACGTCAATGGATATCAAGCCAATCGGTACGGACTCCATCATTACATTATCTGATGAGCAACAAGCGCACCTTAATGAGACGGTGACAGCTTATTGCAGAAAGCTCTTTTCTGTTTTGAACTTATATGGCTTGTTTAGGCTCGATTTGAGAATGGATTCAAAGGGACAGTTATGCGTTCTTGAAGCAAACCCCAAACCTGATCTAGGGGCTGTACATAATGGCACAGGCAGCTTAGTTGCAATGGGTTTACAAGAACTCAAAGTTTCGTACACCCAGTTTTTAGACTATTTAGTCCAAGTTAGTTTGAGCCATTTATCTTTGCATCGAACACCTAAATATCATGCGCTGTTAGCCCGTATAGGTGCGCCATGTCAGTAGAGCCAGAGGTTATGCATAACCCCGAAGAGCAACATGAGGCAGCAAATCGCATTGGGCTAATGTATTTGCTAAAGCAAACTGGGCAATTGCAAGTCACCTTATTATTGTGTGTTGCTGTGATAGTGTTCATTGCCGCGGGTGAAGCATACCGGGTTGCCCCAGAGTTGGTGCTTAAAAATATTTGTAATCAATCACATATCTTACGTCAGCAAATTAATCAGTCGCTCAGCTTAGGTATGCCGATTGAATACAAAGGGTTTGCACCGCAAGTACATACTTTTGCATTGCAAACCCAAGGGGTCGAACGGGCTGAAATAAAACCCATTTATGCGCAAGCTGACAGGCAAAACAGTGGTCTCATTCCCTTATCTTGCTCAGCAGCTCCAGGACAACTCGTTGAGCAAATCGACATTGATATTCTGGGACTAGTAATGCCTAAAGCAGCCTCACAGCAATATGTTTTGCAACTGCCATTGGCAACTAATACCGCTGATGTAGGGGTGCTTTCAATCGCCCTGACTGCGGGTATTTTCAATCAAGAAATCCATCAAGCATTTGGCAAGATTATCGATTCAATACCTTGGGTTTTCATCATTTTTACCTTTTTTGTGGCGGGGCTTTTCCAAAAACAAGCTAAGGCCAGCACCTTGAAGTGGGCGTTTTATTGTGTGTTTAGCTTACTTACTGTGCAATTGGTGATGACTTCTTTTTCTCTATATCAAACTAAAATTATTGGTCAAAGTGATGCGGTGCTTGATTTATTGTCGCAGCGTTTGAGTGCAGTGACCGATATGGGGTTTGATTTAGACCATCAGGTACGTGGTGTTGATGAGTTATTAGAGCCTTATCGGGTTAATAACAGTATTTTGCACAGTTTGAATGTGTTGAAGCTGGGTGAAGCATCAGGAACAGATAACAAAGAGGGGGTCATAACAAACTGCCGACAAATCGGGTTGTCTGATTATCAAGTGTGTAGTGAGGTGTTAAGAAACGACATTTATCAGAAATTGTGGAAGGCAGTTCGCAATATTTTCATTTTGTTAGCCGCTTTATTATTGATTTTAAATGTCTTAGTTGAAGCCGTAGTCAGCAGTCAGCGAAGCAGTAAAGTGAGCAATTCTGCTTTACCGAGTAGCTATCGAGCAATCAGAGCAATTTTTGTTTTGGGTGTTTTGCTTGAGTCGATCACCTTATCTTTTTTTCCTGCTTACTTAAGGCAAACACTGGCGCTTAGTAGTGGTGAATTACAGTTGATATTCAGTTTGTACTTCTTAGGTTTTGCTTGTGTCATGGTGCCTGCTGCAGTTTGGGTTAGGCGCTTTGGGGTTCAAACCATGCTGCGTTTGGCCTTGGTGGTAAATAGTCTGTCGTTGCTTGTGCTTGCCTATTTTGTTGAAGCTGAGTTACTTGCAATTGCGCGATTATTATCGGGTATGTCACAGGGGTTATTGGTGATCTGTGTGCAAAGTCAGTTTTTACGGATCGCACAATCTCACCCTCAGTTTTCAGCGAGTAATCAATTATTAATAGGTTTTTATATCGGGGCCATCGCTGGGGTGTCTGTAGGAGCGGTCGTGGTGCCAATTTTAGGCGTTTCAGGGGTATTTATGAGTGCAGCTGTCATTGGCGGCCTGACATTTCTTTATAGCTTGAATCAATCTATAGAGCTGGCAGTCGAAACAAGCGATGACGACGAAGTTAAACCTTCTGCAAGCAAGGGCCTACTAACAGATTTACTAATGATGTTTAAAGACAGGCAATTACAGCAGTGCTTGTTACTTATCGCTATCCCAATCAAAGCCATACATACCGGGGTGATCTTGATTTATATCCCAGTGCTTATCAACCAGCAGTTTGCAGACCCTAATATCGCTGGGCAAATTATTGCCTTGTATTTCTTCGCGATCCTAATTGCGACACATTTAGCTAAGCCCAATGCCAATAACCAATTACGAGCCATTAGTTTGAGTGTTTTGGGCGCCGGGTTAAGCATTATGCTCATAGCCAGTTTTGAGTGGGTGGCGCATACCTTAAGTCACTATGGGCCACTGCAAAGCTATCAAGAACTGTTGTCGGTGAGCGTTATTGTGATTGCGGTACTTATGGTGGGCTTTTTTCAGGGCACATTGGGCAGCCCATTGGTCGGGGTGATGCTGAATAGTCACTATGCTAAACAATTTGGCAGTGACATTACCGCGGCTAATTATCGATTTTTGGAGCGTATGGGGGCGGTATTGGGCCCCATTCTGACAGCGGTAATTTTGGTACAAGATAGTAATAGCAAAGTGAATACTAACTTATCTTTAGTGGGCTGTATTTTCATTGCTATGGGATTTGTTTTTTATATTTTTATGAGGTTAACATGTCAAAAGGACAAGTAATATTGACGCTGTTTTTCACAGTTTTTGTATGTGCGTTCAAAGCTCAGGCTTTTGAAGTGGGTTTCTGCGATAGAATGTTTATCGCTTATCAAAAGGTTGCGCCAGAGCACAATGGTTTAACTTGTAAAAAGCGTTTTGTAAAAAGCGCCAAAACAGGGCGATTGAAAGAGCAAGCGGAGTTAAATCGTTATTCCGATCCGCAATTTAAGATTTTGGTTTTATCACCCAAATGGTCCACCGCCTATGATATTTCTACGGCAGAGATTGCCCGTGATTTCAGAAACTCAGGCATAAAAGCCAATTTCACTTTGTTCAATTACGAAGGCAATGAAGTGGAAGCCGGAGCCATGGTTGCATGGGCGCAGTTAAAACAGTTCGACCTCATTTTTTCAATGGGCTCTAAGGCAACTGATTTTGTAAGTCGAAATTACAAAAATGGCGCCATTCCAGTTGTCAGTGCCTGTAGTAAAGATCCGATAGCCATGGGTTATGTCGATCCCGTGTTGATGAAAAGCCAAACAAACATTGCTTATACATCTTTGAACATTAATGTAGATACACAACTGGCCTATATCAAGTCTAAGTTTTTATCAGATCTCACCGACCTGGCAATTATTTATGATACCAATAACACCAGTTCAGTGGTGACACAGGTAAAACCGTTTTTAAGCCTCCAAGAGGCATATAAAGTAAAGGTGAGCGAAATTGGGGTTGATTTAAAAGACCCAAATCATAATCTTGAGCGCAAAATGCAAGAGTTTGTTGAACTTGAGAAATCAAACCAAGCCAAAGCCTTTTTGGTGACAGGTAGCTCTGAGCTTTATGACAATGTCGATCTGATTAACGTCTATGCGCAAAATGTGCCTGTGCTGAGTGTCACGCCGAGTCATGTTGAAGGTGGTGAGCGTAGTGTCTTTATGGCTATTGGTGTCAGTTTTGAAAGTAACGCCCGTTTGGCGGCAAACTATGCTAAACGTATTCTAATGCACAAAGGCAAGCCGGGGGAGTTACCAGTTGGTTTAGTAAAGGCACCTGATATTGCAATAAATTTGATGCGAAAGCCTGATGAAATCACTAGCCTGCCCATTAACTTTTTAGAAGATGCTCTGCATATTTTCAATAGCCAAGGAGAGCCGATGAAAGTTGGCGGCTTGATTATGTCTTCAACTCAGCTTTAAATAAATAGGGCGAACAGTTATGACAGAGCTCGAGGAAGCAATGGCAGAGCTGGAATTACTGGTGGCTTACATTTGTCGTCAAGGCTTGCAGCTTGACGGCAAGTTACTCAAAGACGTACTTAGAATTAAAACTGAGTTTAACGAACAAAAAACACTCTCAGAAGAAGATGAAGCGGCATTTTGGCAATACTTTAATGCACTAGTCAAACAAGTTGCGCCGGCCAGTGTGGTGAGTATTCGTGACAGTAATCCCAGTCACTCTTGGCAGGCACGTTTTCCTAAGCAATTCAAACAAGTACACCGTATTCCTTTATATTACGGGTTGTTAGTTTGTGCCATCATTATACTGACAGTGAGCTTACAAACTTATTATATGGTTGGTATTGGAGTAATTCATAAAACTCATGCGTTATTCGCAGAGCGAAATGAGTTTCGAGAAAAATTACAGGTACTAAGTTTAAACCCCTCACACAAAGCAAGCTCAGAGTGGCTAGCCATAAAGCGTAAAGAGCAAGAACTTGACCAGGAATTTGATGCTAACCGCACTTTGTTACTCAGATGGAATAAATATTGGCGATTGGGTTTTAGCCATGAAGTGACGATTTCTGAGTTTGATAAATTTAAATATCAGCAGAATAAAGCTAAGTTAACGGCACAATTAGACTTCATTACTGAGCAGCCACGAAGTCATGAAAGCGCTAAGCAAATTACACAGCTAAAAGATAAGATCTCGGAGTTAGATAAAGCTTTTGTGCTTCATCAAGCACGGCAAGCCTTTTTTGACTCACGGCTTTCGGCCGAATATGTGGTTAACTTATTGGCGAATTATATTTTACCCCTGCTGTATGGGCTATTAGGCGCATTAACTTTGGTATTGAGAAACCTACACCTTGACTTCAAGCGCGGTACGTTTTCCAAAAAACTCTGTTTAGATTACAACTTACGTATTTTGCTCGGTGGTGTTGCCGGTGTGTCTAGTAGTATGTTGATGGGGGAGGGCACAGGGGTACCACAAGGTAGTTATTCACCTATGCTGTTCGCGTTTGTTCTGGGCTACAACGTCGAAATTATGTTTGCATTGATGGATAACATTGCGAATCGATTAGGTGATAAAAAAGCCTGATTAGTCAGAGGGTTTCCCCAATTTATCGATTTTAATCTTGTTTAAAGTGTGATTCTTTAGCAGAAGAGTCACATTATGAGGCAATCCCTTTTTTCTTTAAAAATCAGCGCTAGACGGCATGGTATTAGTAACGTAGTTCAGTTACTTATAACCCTTAAACTGTTTATTTCTGGTGTCTTGTTTTCTATCCACAGCCAAGCTTATACGCCAAAAGATGATCAAGCTCTCACGATTGATGCATCAATGCTTTGGACCACACAGCAAAACACTAAGCAAGGACTTTCGAGCTCATTATTTTCGGCAAATATTGATCTTGGTCTGCAATTGAACACGCAACAATTAATTCAGCTTGGTATTGAGTACAGCCAAACGCCCGATGAGCAAGGACAAGCAATGTTCGCACTATTCGAAAGTAGTGCCGACGTGCTGACCACACAAGATGCTAATGAAGCAGGCAGAGCTCAAATTTCTACATTTTTTTGGCAAGACTCAGGTGCATTTCAACAGCCTAATAGCAATACAGACACCGAACTCACCATTGGTTTGTTAGATATCGAAGGCGGTGTCGATACAAATGGCATTGCGAATGACGAAAACACCCAGTTTTTACTGCCAGCTTTGGTGAATAACACCAGCATCTACACGCCAGACTACACCTTGGGCATACGCTATCTAAAACAGCCCAGCGAAAATGAGCCGGGATACACTTTGCTAGTGAGTCGAAGTGAGGGGTTGGCGGATAAACAAGGTAATTACGCTGATGTACTCACACAAGGTAATAGCCAACTGTTTATCGCCAGTGAAGTGAAATGGCGCGTTAACAACTCAGAAGTACATTTGGGTGCTTGGAAAAATCAGGCCGAAGCGGCAAAGGGTATGTACTCTGCCTTGCAATATCACCAACCAATAAGCACAGGCGAATTTGCTTTGTTGGTGAGAATGGGCTTTACCAAGCAACAGCAAAGTGACGCTGAAGCACAAAAAGATATTACTTCTCATGAATTTGAGCAAACACTCACCCATTCTACTCTGAGTGTGGCTTCAACATGGACGCAAAGTAACTGGCAGTTAGGCCTAGGAGTAGCGACTGAAAGGCAACAAGCATTTCAAGACTTTGAAGCACATCAAGGAGAGGCCTGGCTCAAATATACCTTGCATGACATGGTCTCTGTATCCGTATTCAATCAATGGCAGTGGCCAGATAAGCAAAGTAATAGGGTGCAAGCGAGACACTCAGGCTTACGGTTGTTTTTGCAATTTTAAGACAATGTTTAATGAGCCAGTTTCTGATCACCGCTTATATTCGCCACTCTTATGCGACCGATCTGCTCAGGCTACCTGAGCAGCATCCGCTGTATCGTAAACATGCGTGTTTGGTAGTAAGTGACTTAACCCATAAAACCTCTGCAGCGCATGGTTTTGGCTTTAACGGTTATATTAGAGAATCTATTCCGCGCAAAGGGAAAGTTATCTATAAGCAGCCACTTCTACTATCAAACAATGAAACTAAAATTGACGAGCTCTATCAGCATCTTACCAGCCGCTATGCACCAAATTACAGCATTGAGCATTATAATTGTGTTGATCACTTGTATTTTTGCTTAAAAGTAGTGGGAATACGCAGTAAATTATTGAATCACTTCAAATATGCCAATAGTAAATGGTATAAACAGCTTTAACGCGTTATTGTCGTATTGATATGAAATTATTAACTTAGCCTTAAAGGCTTTGTTTAATAAGGATATTAGCATGGCGATAGAATTTACTTATTTAGCTTATCATCCTCAGCATATCCCCCTGTTGGCAAAATGGTATTTTGATGAATGGGGCACCTATGTTGAAGATGGCTCGGTTGAATCGTTTCAAGACAAGTTGCAAGATTATTTAAACACGGACCGAGTACCACTTATTATTTTGGCTGTTGAAGGGCAAACCTTAGTGGGCGCGGTACAAATTAAGTACCGTGAAATGACTATTTACCCCGACAAAGAGTATTGGCTGGGTGGTGTGTATGTTAACCCAGACTACAGAGGTCAGCACATTGCATCTCAATTGGTTATGCATGCAGAAAAGTACGCCATTGAGCTCAAAATCAGCCTTCTACATTTGCAAACAGAGTCTTTGAATGGGGGTCTTTATGCCAAACTTGGCTGGGAAATTGAAACACAGGTGAATTACCGAGACGTTGATGTGGCTGTGATGTTTAAAAACTTTGGTACTTAATCAAATATTACATGCCATTACAGTCGTATTTACATTAACTTTTATACGTCTATTATATGTCACGGTTTTGGGCCAATAAGTTCTATAGCAAAAGTAAGGAATTATTTTGAAGAAGTTCACTTTAGGTATTGGTATTGTTTTACTCTCGTCATGTGCATCATTGGCTCCAGCAGATAAAAATGTTCAACGCGTATTTACATATGATTATGTGGTTCCAAGTGTTGAAAAGGATGAGCTTTGGACAAGAGCTAGAGATTATTTTGCAAAATCATTTGGTGATAGTCGTTCAGTGCTGAGAGTTCAAGATAAAGAATCAGCCACACTAATTGGAAAAGGTGCTGCAAGTTGGATGCTAGCCATGAATGTTTGTGCAAATGAGTATGACATTCAGTTTATGGCTAAAGATGGTAAGGCAAGGTTGCAATTAGAATTGATAGAAAGTGTACCAAGCTATAGTAACTGTCAAGGATGGGCATGGCCTTCTAAATCCGGTTATCAAGAAATAATAAAATCGTTTAATTCTTTTTCTACAGACTTAGAAACAGCTTTAAAGTCTCAATCTAGCTTTTCTGATTTCTAATATATCAAATACTGGGCACATAAAGTTGTGCCTAGTATTTATATCTCATTTAAAACTCAGGATACCCTAACAATACTTTGAATTTTTTAATGACCCCTTTGGCCATTACCACTTGCCTATAGAGTATTTTAACTTGCATAAAGTTAGCACTCCATGGTGTGTTCTTAGGCTCTGGGCCCACAATACCATAGCGGATTATGAGGCTTTTATCTTCTTCTACAAACGTACCGAATAACTTGTCCCAAATGATTAAAACGCCGGCATAGTTCTTATCAATATAAGGGGTATTAGTGGCGTGATGAATTCTATGGTGTGTCGGTGTGTTGAATACCTTTTCGAGCCACCCTAAGTTGCCTATGGTTTGCGTATGCACAAAAAACTGAAAGGCGAGGTTTAGGGCGACAATGGCAAACACAATAGCAGGCGCAAAGCCCAGTAAAATCATGGGCAGCCAAAACAGCCACATGCCTACTAGGGGATATAAAAGGCTCTGCCTAAAAGCGGTTGTGAAGTTCATATGCTTTGAGCTGTGATGCACCACATGGGCAAGCCAAAACCAGTGGATATTATGAGACGCACGATGAAACCAATAATACAAAAAATCTTGTAGTAAAAAGCCGACTAATAAACTGCCAATTGAAAAGGGGATATCAAACACGGCAAATTGATGTAACCAATAAAAGAATGGCATCAATAATATAAGCGCGATGGCATCACTACCTTGATGCAACAGCGCGAGCACAGCGTTGTTTAAGCTGTCTTTTATGTTGTAATTCTGCCTTGCTTTATAGAACTCAACAGCGACACATAATAAGAAAATCGGGCTGAGACCAAGTAAAATAAGTTCAACGGGAAGCATATATATCTCCAAGTCTATTCAGGCATTGTTCAATGTCTTTTTGAAGGATGGCTTTGAGTGCAAATTTGGGAATATACCAAGGACTTTGACATTGAATTCGATACGAAACTTGGGTGTGTTCGCCGATTTTATGAAAATGAATCTTCCCGCGGTGCTGGCGAACAGGGAAGTCATTGAGCACCTGATAACAAATCCCAGTTTGGTCAGCTTTGGTGATCTGCTCTTCAAAATTTACATACAATATTGATACCTGTCGGATACACCCCTTGCCACCTGTTATTTCATCTTTGTCGGCAGGTTTGAGTACTTTGAATTTTGCATTAAAAAAACGGTCAAGATTGCTGTGGTCGAGCAAGGCATTCAGCAAAGTATCTGCGCTACAAGCAATCTGTTTTTGATATTCAACGACTAACATAATCGAATCACGTTTGGATTTTTTTACAGCATAATTTGACAATAAGTGAGGTTCTTGCGCTAATACGACAAGGTTTTGTTATTTTGCGACAGGGTTGTTATGGCGTCAGTTTCAAATGCATATTTGCACAGTGTCTTGGCTTTTTTGAATGATCAGGGCATCTCTACGACAGAGATAAAATGCAATATCGCTCAGCTCTCATCTGAGCGCATTGCCATGAAAACCTATGTTGATTTGCTTAACTTTGGTGCAGAGCGCACAGAGCTGAGCTTGTTTGGGTTTGAATTGGGCAAGCACATTCAAGCAAGAGATTACGGTGTACTGGGCTATTTGGTCGAAAGCTGTGAGAATCTCGCACAGGCCATAGACGTACTCGGGCGATTTGACGCATTGGTGGCTGATATTGGGCAAACCCAGCTAAATGTGACTGACACATTTGCGCATTTAGATTGGCAACCGCTCTCCACCGACTGCAAACAGATGGTACTTCGAAATACCACAGCTTGGGTTGCGACGGTGAGAAAGATCCTTGGTGAAACGCTTTCTCCTAATCAAGTGACATTTAGCTTTGCTTTGTCAGCACAAGAAATTGCACAGCTAAAAGAATGGTTTAATTGCGAGGTAATAACAAATACTAATGAAAACCGCATAAGTTTTGATAAAACACTGCTGGCACTACCATTTACCTCTGAAAATAAGGCCATGTTTCAAGCATTGGTTAAGCTTTCTGAAACTGAGCTCTTACAAAAAAAGCTCTCTCAATCTGAGCTTTCTCAATTTATACGAAACAGTAATATCAAACAGCAAGTTGCCACTTTACTCAGTGCTACAAGCAACTTACAGGGTTGCGATCAAAAACGTATTGCTGAAGCCCTTTTTATGAGTGCACGTACATTACAAAGAAAGTTAAAAGCGCATCAAACGAGTTTTTCGGCCATGCTAGAAGCTGAACGTAAATCTCGTATAGATAACTTACTTAAACACAATACCATTGCGCAAACTGCCTATGAGCTGGGCTTTGTAGAGCAATCTTCATTTACCCATGCATGTAAAAAATGGTTTGGCATAACACCATTGGCCTATCAGAAATCACTATTAGGGCTTACTGACAAAATAGCAAAATAATTCATTACAATTTTATTGGTGATATTCAGTTTAAATCTTTGGGTCTTAAATAAAAATGCTTTAGCTTGGTTGATAGAACTTGAGATAACAGGGGATTGATACCAATCCTCAATAACACTTAATCATTTTGAGGGATTAAACCTGATGATAGCTGCGTTAAAGATTTCTCATTTAGAACAACTAAATAACGAAATATTTGCCTTGCTACCAACAAGGTTTTCTTGCCTCAAAATAGACTACTTAGTTAAGCGGATTGGTATGAGATGAAACAAGATCAGATTAATTTTTCAGACAAGTTCTCGAAGTTTACAAAGCAATGGTCACCTCGAGTGATCGCAGAAATGAACGACTACCAGTTTAAACTGGTTAAAATTCAGGGCGAATTTACCTGGCACGACCACAAAGATACTGACGAAGTCTTTATTGTCATCGAAGGCGAGATGGGTATTGAGTTTCGAGATCGAAGCGTTCACCTAAAAGCTGGTGAATTGTGTGTTGTTGCTAAAGGCGAAGAACACAAACCATTTGCTGAGCATGAATGTAAAGTAATGATTGTTGAGCCAAAAGGAGTTATAAATACAGGTGAAGCAGGCGGTGAACTGACTGCCCAAAACGATGTGTATATTTAAGTAACCTGAGCTATGGATAATAAATCTATCTCCAGCGGCTACTTTCAACGTTAACTGCGTTGAATTTACTTGCAATAGACCAGCTATTGACGCGTAAATTCGCCTTGTTATCGCTAAAAGTCTCCGGCTGCAGACTTGAAAAGTATTTATCATCACAATATCAATACGTTAGTAAATCTCTTTACCAAAGTTCAGGTTAAGTAATTTTAAAAAGGAGTGGTTATGTCAAACGGTTGGAAATGTCCTAAATGTGATTGTCGAGATTATGAAACAGATACCATTGCAACAACGGGCAGTGGTTGGTCAAAAATCTTCGATATGCAAAATCGAAAGTTTACAGCAGTGACCTGTGTGCACTGTACTTATACAGAGTTTTATAAAAGTAGTACAAGCACACTAGGGAATGTATTTGACTTATTTACTAATTAAGTAATTTATTGAAAAGGAATTCAAAAGATATGGTAAAAATTTATTTATTGCTCGCCATTTTGGGCGCTGTATTCCCGTATGGGGCCTTGTTACCTTGGTTATATGATAACGGCTTAAATTTACAATTACTTTGGCAAGCAATCACAGCAAACAATATCAGCGTGCTAGCTTGGTTAGATGTGGTGATAGCCGCAGTGGCACTTATTTGCTTCATCGTAACAGATAGTAAAAAGCATCAAGTTAGAGGTGCTGCGTTTGCGATAATCGCGACCTTGACTGTCGGTGTAGCGTGCGGTTTGCCACTGTATTTATATCTCAAAGACAAGCATAGAGAGGGTTAAGGCTTAAATTGTTCGAGGATTTTTGCCGATTCTTTACCGATATTAGCAAATTGCTCGGTGCCTTTCTCGAGCACTTTTTGCGCCTCTTCAATGACCTTTGAATACTTAGGGTCGCCCGTAGCCAGTAGCTGTGATAACGCCACACCAATGGCAGTAGTAGTAATGGTGCTGAGGTTTCTTAAATTGTCGGTGGCGTCTTGCACGGCAATAGCCGTAGACTGGGCTACGGCTTGTTCAGCTTTTTTGCGCGCATTGACATCCGTCATGATAGTGCGAGATTAACCTTGCGATAAGATCATGGCGCATGAAGTACTGACAGAAGCCGTACTCACAGTTTGCGAACTTTGCTGAATAGTCACTGCATTTTGCATCATCAAGCCCACGGTGTCTGCGAGGCTTGAATCAGACAGTTGTGTGATGATGTCAGAAATGGTTTTTTCGTTGCTATCAGACATGCTTACTCCTAGATAACAATGGGAGCTAACCTAGCCCCCAAACATGCTTTGAAATTGAGTTATACCAATCCTCTTAATTAAGCGATCTATTTTGAGGCAAGAAAAACTTGTCGGTAACGAGGCGAAAATTTTGCTATTTAGTTGTTCTAAATAAGGAATTTTCAACGAAGTTAGCGTCAGTTTTAGTCCCTCAAAATGATTGAGTATTATTGAGGATTGGTATTACCCTTTCTCAATTAACTCTTCGGTCGTTCTGCCCAGTACCGCACTGCCAATTGCACCGAGCGCATTAACACCCTGCACGGTTGCAGCTTGTGCCATGATATTGGCATTCTGCTGTGCGCTGGTGGCATTATTACCTGCGTTTGACAGTGATAATCCGAGCGCAGTGTAGAAATTACCCATTGCCATCGCTGGGGTATCTGCCAGTACTTTGGTATTTACTTGAGTAATAGAGTCTGTGATCTGTTCATTGACTTTATTGAGTTGTTTGTCGGCCATAATGAGTCCTTATTCCGTTTGATTGTCTTCTTGCGTTGCCGGCACACCAAGTTGTTCACTGAGTGCTGACATGGCTTGATTGAGTGTTTTGTCAACGTCATTCAGCATGGCGTCAACGTGTTTAGAAATTTTGCTCGCTTCTTCAAAAGGCTGATGCTCGTTTAGCACTTTTTTATTGCCTTGAAGTAGCGCATTGACCTCTTGCTGCTTGCTTTTTGTGAGCGCAGTAATTTGTGCTAATTGCTCAGCACAATGAGCTTGAATTGTTTCGGTACTATTCATCGTCAGTTGACTCTTTGGGTTTTTTGCCTAAAAAGTTAAACAAGTTGAAGCGCTTTTTTTGTGGAGGCGGGGGCGTTACTTCCTCTTCAAGCTCTACATCTTCAATATCTGCATCTTGCTCAAGCTGTAAGGGAGCTGAAGGAGCTTGGGGCGCAGCATGAGTTTGTTGAGGCGACGCTGGTAAATGAGTCGGTGTTTGCAATAATCGAGCACAGGCATTGGTGATCGATGCAGAAGTGGTCATTTGTGCACTTTGTTGGTTGGTGATCGCATTATGCATCGACAAACCCAATGTTTCAGCGAGGGTAGCTTCAACCATACTGGTTGGCTGCTGTGAAAATGGGTGGTTGTCTTCAGGTACTTGGTTCGTGGTATTTTGTTCGTCACTCATTGCTTTGTCCTTGCTTTAAGCACGCAAAAACTGCGTAGATTAGTTAGAAATTAAATACAGCTTATCGCCTATCGCTTGAACAAAATCGGGGCTTTTTACTGAAAATACGGGGATGATTAAGACAGTAAGATTCATCCCCAAAGTGATTATTCGGCGGTCTCGTGTAATACAGTGGCAATTTTTTCGCCCACCACACTGAAGTTTTCAGCACCTTGAGAGACAATAGATTGTGCCGTTGAAATAGCTTCAACATATTTGCTATCACCCGTTTCTAGAAATTGTGATAACGCGACACCAATTGCAGTTGTACTTAAGGTATTGAGGTTACGTAAATTGTCAGTTGCATCTGCCATTGCCAAGGCGGTAGATTGGGCGATTGACTGTTGTGCGCTATTAACTGCAGACTCACCTGCCTCAGGGGCTTGGTTTAGATTACTCATATTTTACTCCTGCAAAAAAGCCCTTAGTTGCAAGGCAAGTAAGGGCCTGAAGGCATCAGAAAAAGCGATTAAGCGCCTGGCTCAATAATGCTTTCAGCGCTGCGGCCAATCACTGAGCTACCAATAGACATCAATGAATTAACACCCTGCACAGTTGCAGCCTGCATTGTGATTGCAGCTTGTTGTTGTGCCGCTGTTGCATTGTGTGCAGCGTTACCTAATGCTTGGCTTGTTGACATGAGTAGGTTACCCATTGCCATTGCTGGTGTTTCACCTACAACTTTAGTGTTTACTTGCGTAACTGAATCAGTAACTTGCGGGTTTACTGTTAGTGCATCTGCCATGATTTTCTCCTGTGACCGAATTGGTCCTTGTTAAGAATAAATAAAATTAAGAATTAAAAAGCGCCATACACATTGTATGGCGCTGAGCGCGATTAGCCTTTTTCGATGATGCCTTCAGCGCTTCGACCTACTACGGAGCCACCAATTGACATTAGTGAGTTAACACCTTGCACAGTTGCAGCTTGCATTGTAATTTGCGCTTGTTGCTGTGCTGATGTTGCATTGTGCGCAGCATTACTTAATGCTTGGCTTGTTGACATTAATAGGTTGCCCATCGCCATTGCTGGCGTTTCGCCTACAACTTTAGTGTTTACTTGAGTTACTGAATCAGTGATTGCACCATTAACTGTTGCTGTCATGATAATTTCCTTTCTTTAAGTTAATTTTGACTGTTAAGTCGTAAAGTTAAGAGAGAAGTTTTGCCAAGCAAAACCGCTCAATTAAGATAAAATCTCTGCGGTACCGCGGCCGATCACTGAGCTACCAATCGACATTAGTGAATTCACACCTTGTACTGTCGCTGCTTGCATCGTGATTGAAGCTTGTTGGTTACCTGTGGTTGCATTTAACGCTGCTGTGCCTAATGCTTGACTGGTAGACATATGCACGTTACCCATTGCCATCGCAGGTGTTTCGCCAACGACACTGGTGTTCACTTGTGTTACTGAGTCAGTGACTTGGCTGTTTACTTGAAGTGGTGTTGCTGCACCACCAGCTGCTGCTGCCATAGTTTGTTTCCTTCTTCATGTTGATATTTTGCTCGTTCCAAGCGGTTTGAGCTTTTATGCTTTCGCATACTTGGCGCCAAGAGAGAGAATTAAATTCGCTCCAATGGCGGTATTCGTTTTGATCAGCACATTGTGTTGCTGTTGAGAGTAAGTGGCATTGTGTGCTGCATTACCCAGTGCTTGTGCTGTTGCTTGCACTAACATGGCACGAGAAACTTGAGGTGATTGTTGGTTAACTAAGTCTTCTATTTGTGCGCTTAAGTCTTCCATCACCGTTATCCGTGCTTGTTTCGATAAGGTCATATTAGGGGTTGCAACGTTTTGTTAATCGGGCAATTGTGCTAACAATTGCCGCGAATATCGGCTTGTCTAGATTCGGTATGGTTTGTATTGTTTTTTATAGTCGCGAGGTGACATACCGGTATAGCGTCGGAAGATTTTTTCGAAGTGGCTTAAGTCGCCAAACCCAACCTCTAAACATAAATCAGTAATACGAATGTTAGGGTCTTGGGCTATCATGGCTTTGGCGTGTTCTATTCTTAGTTCAGCCAAAATTTGCTTAAAACTTTTGTTTAATGTGTTTTTAAATAAGTAAGACAGATGAGAGGGGCTGACAAATGCCTGATTAGCAAGGCCTGTTAACGTGATCTCTTGTTGCCAATTGTTCTGCATATAAATTAACGCTTTCAGCAAACTTGGGTGTAACGCTCTTTGTTCAGCAACTTGTTTTTTAAACAATATAGTGATGATAGATTTTCGGTGCTCTCCTAACGTTTGGACCGCACTATTTTCTAGTTGTTGACTAAATTCAGGCAGTGTCTGTTTAAGTACCTCTGAGCTGATATCGTCTTGATACGAAAGGGCGATTAGCTTAACCAGAGTTTGCTCTAATTGCATCATATTGCCAGGCCAATCGTACTGGCTGAGTAAATCAAAGCAATCTTTTGCAAGGCTTTGCTTGGCACTAATCTTATGATAGTCAAATAAGGTATTGATGAGTAAAGGTAAGTCAGTTTTTCTGTCTTTTATACTTGGGATTGGTAGCTCAAGAAAGCTTAGTTTTTCAAACAGGCTGCGAGAAAATAACCCCTGATTAACCCGAGCATATAAATTGTGTTCACTACTAGAAAGTAACCTGGGCTGAGACGTGTTTTGTCTTAGGCTATATTGATTAGTCAGCAGGGCATTGAGCTGAGTTTGTTGCGACATCGGCAAATGGCTGACATTGGCGATTAACAAAGAGCCATTTTGCGCCTGTTCGAATGCTTGTTTTAATTTACTTTCAAAGTTATGTGCGTCAATAGATGTGCAATCAAGCTCAACAAAAGGGCCTGCTTTTTTATCACTTAACATATGAATGCTAATCGCTGTTGCGAGCGTTTCACTTCCTGGTGGTGCATTTAAGACGAGGGGGAATAAGGTGTTGGCACACTTTTCTATGAGTCTTTCAAGTTTGTTTATCTCTGCGCTATAGCCTTGGAGCGCAAAGCTTTGGCCAAATTTTTCGTCACTCAGTTGTGCGACTCTGAGCCTCGCAAGCATCAATCCGAGCTGGCTTGCAAATTGTTTAAATGCAAGCTCTTCGCTTGAACCCTGCTTTACTTCAACAAGTAAATGTAATGTACCAAGCTGTTTTCTTTGATAATTAATGGGGATTTTTGAAATGGGCTTTTCAAACTGCGCCGATTTAGGCCAAAAATGTGAAACAGCATGGCAGGTTTGATATTCAACCACAAAGTCACAACGTGTTAAGTGATTAAATTTATTGTCTAGTAGCTGTGCAATTGAATTATTGAACAAAAGCGCTACATCTAAAGGGTTCCTTTTCACTTGTGAGCGAATTTCCATTTTATTTCTCCGGTTGGTTAGCCACCACACGCTTCTATTTTATTTATCCAAAAAAAAACAATAAAAATCGGTGTTAAATAAAATCCTTTATCAGCATTTTTGTGGTGAAAGTAGTGTGTAATTGGCAAAGTACTGGAAAAGACGGGCCTTAAATCGGGGAAATCAAGCGAATAGTGATTACAATTTATTACACCTATTAAGAAAACGTCTTATTAACATCGTTTAGGCTTTTAGTGCCAAAAAAATGGATAAGCGCTTGCCAAAGTAGAAAAGTGCAAGGAGCTAGCCAAATGCAAAAATTGCAATTGCGCATATTTGTATCAAGCTTGATACAAATGAATCACAAACGGATACCCAAAAGGTGGTTTAATATCGATACAGTGGTTTTGACTCATCAATGGGAAGACAACACAATGAAAAAAACTTTGTTAGCAGTAGTACTAAGCCAAATTATTTATTTACCCGCTCAGGCGAGTGAGTTATGGCAGCAAACCACACAAAACCGCAGTTCAGAGCTTAAACAGCTTGCTCGGTATCATCTTGCAAGTAGTCAATTACAAGCTAAGCTCATGGCGCCAAGCCAAGAGGTGGACGTTCAATTACCCTTACCCAGTGGTGAGTTTGTCGTATTTAGACTTAAACCCAGTAAAGTCATGTCTGATACTCTGGCGGAAAAGTTTCCAGACATAAAAACCTTTGTGGGTTTTCAAGTTGATAACCCAGCTAACACAGGCCGTTTCGATATTGGACCAAAAGGCTTCTTTGGAGTTTTTAATCAAGGGCAATCACGGGTATTTATAGATCCAGAGCAGTCAGAACATGTTTATCGCAGCTACGAAGCTAAAGCACTGCATACATCTAAATTAATTAAGCAAGGTGCTCCGATTAAGCGCCTACAAAGCAGTCAGTTAAAGCGTGAACAAATACAATCGAGCGAAACTCAGGCAGAAGAAATTGCCGTACCAAATACACATATCACTTACCGTATTGCGTTCACTACTACAGGGGAATACAGCCAATTTCATGGTGGCACAAAAGAAAAAGTGATGGCGGCTATCGTGACCATGGTGAATCGTCTCAATGATGTATATGAGCGAGATCTAGCCATGAATTTTGAGATAGTGAGTGACAATGACAAACTGATTTTTTTAGACCCTGAAACCGACCCATTTGCAAATACCGATGAAGATATCGATATTCTCACAGAGCAAATTAATGGCTTAATTTCACAAGACAGCTATGACATAGGCCACCTAGTAGGAACTGGCGGCGGCGGTTTAGCTGGGTTTGAAGTGGTGTGTACTGAGTTCAAAGCTGAAGGTGTAACAGGCAGTGAAGCGCCTACCAACGACGCATTTCATATTGATTATGTCGCCCATGAAATCGGGCATCAGCTAGGTGCAGATCACACCTATAATGGTTTAGCTGGGGCGTGTGATGGAAACCGAGTAGATCACAGTGCCTATGAACCAGGCAGTGGTTCTACCATCATGGGCTACACAGGCATTTGTGATGAGCAAGATTTACAAGCTAACTCAGATCCTTATTTTCATATTCGTTCATTAGATCAAATGAATAACTACAGTCGTTTAGGGGCGGGTAATACGTGTGGTGTTCATAAACAACGAACGAATGCAAAACCTTCAGTTGAAGCAGGTCAAAACTATACTATACCGGCTAAAACTGCGTTTAAATTAGTAGGTTCAGCGCAAGATAGCGATGGCGACACGCTCAATTATAGCTGGCAACAGTTTAACTTAGGGCCTGCATCTGCTGATAAACAACAAGACAGTGTTGATGATGGTAAGCGACCCTTGTTTAGAACGTTTAATCCAAGTTCAGATCCAACCCGTGTTGTGCCTCAGATGAGCGACCTCCTAAAAGGTGAACTGAGTTACGGCGAAGCGTATGCAACCACAACGCGTGCGCTAGATTTTCGTTTAGTTGTTCGCGATGGCCAAGGCGGTGTTAGTGATGACACCATGCAAGTTAATGTAGTTGAAGTTGAGCAAGGTTTTTCTGTCACGCTACCTGACCAATCAAGTAATTGGCGTGATAATGAACAAGTTGTTACTTGGCATACAGCGGGTACTGAAAACGCACCGGTCTCTTGTGAAAAAGTGGATATTCTACTTTCGGATGATGCCGGACAAAGCTTTACAACTACCTTGGCGCAAGGCGTTGCAAACAATGGTCAATTCAATGTTCAACTCGATAATATAACAACGACTCAAGCGCGTATAAAAGTGATGTGTAGCAATAACATCTTCTTTGCGGTTAATTCTGGTAATTTTGCCATTGAGGTTGGAGAAGGCCCATCCACAGAAGTCGCCCCACAAATTACGGGTCAAATCGCGTTGTCAGTGAATGAAGATAGTAGCATCACAATAAAGACCTCTGATTTAACTTATGCAACAGCAAAGCCTGTTGATAAGCTCACCCTGCAGCCTGGTGAAAATTATGCACTGGACAACTTAACCATCACGCCCACTGCTGATTTTAATGGCTTGCTTAAAGTGCCGGTTACCGCATCTAGAGGTGAGCTTATCAGTGAGGTATTTGAGCTAACAATTACAGTTGCAGCGGTTAATGATGCACCTGTTGCGCAAGATGACACTTTTGAAGTGGACTTTGAAGCCAGTGAAGTGACATTGGATGTACTTAGCAATGATTCAGATAAAGATTTAGATACATTGGTCGTTGAGAGTGTTGATTACCAAGGACAAGGCACAGTCGAGATTAAAGAGGGCAAGCTTGTCTATTCAGCAGCAAGCGGTTTTTCAGGGAAAGAAACATTTAATTACACTGTATCAGATGGTAATGGTGGTACAAGCACCGCACAGGTAGAAGTCACAGTGAAAGAGGATCCGACGCCAGTAACGCCTCCAACGCCTGAGCCAAGTAATGATGATGGTGGTTCTGGAACATTCGGCTTATGGTCGTTGCTAGGACTTGCTGCATTATTCTTAAGAAGAATGAGGAAATAATAATGATAAAGCTCACCAGTATCGCTTTATTAGCTGGGTGCTTAGTAGGTTGTGCATATACTGCACAACCTTCTCAGGCCAGTGCCCAGCAAACCAGTCAGCGTGAAATGACAAAACAAATAGAACAGGCAGTAGAAAGAAATGACTATAGATTGCTTGCCTTGGCAAGCAGGCGTCTAGTTTTTCCGGGCTTAGAGCAAGAAGACACTGCGAAATTAAAGAAAATGTGTGGAGTGCGCTACGTCGACAACAGCACAGACATTATTAAGAGCACAGAAGATAAACAAAAGCGCAGAGATGCTTATGCTTTCGCAAAATCGTTTAACCAAGCTATGTTAAAGCACTGTTTAAATTCAGCTACTGATTCAATAGATACTGTTGAATGATACACTTATGTTAGATGAAAAATGTATCAAAGCAGGGCATACAGACGTGCATTCAATTTTAATAATTGATGATGATATTGAGCTGACCGACTTAGTTAGCCAATTTTTAACTCAAAATGGTTATAAAGTTAGTGTTATTAATGATGGCAGTGATGCAATCAAAGAAATAGCTTCTGAGCAGCCAGATTTAATCATTCTTGACTTAATGTTACCAGGCACCGATGGACTTACGATATGTAAAGCTATCAGACCAAGCTTTACTGGGCCCATCATTATGCTCACCGCTTTAATCGATGACATAGATGAAGTGACTGGTCTAGAAGTGGGTGCTGACGATTATTTATGTAAACCCATTAAACCTAGGGTGCTTCTAGCGCATATTCGAGCTCAATTGAGAAGACAATCAAGTTTAACCGAGAAGCAGCAAACAACCCTAGTATCTTGTGATGGCGACCTAAAGATTGATTTACCTAATCGACGTGTTAAATATTTATCTCAAGATATAGATTTATCGAGTGCTGAATTTGATTTGCTAGTAATTTTTGCAAGTTCACCTGGCGAGATTTTCTCTCGAGAACAGCTGCATAAACGCATTTTTAAGCTTGATTATGATCCCATGGATAGATCTATAGATTTAAGAGTATCTCGTCTTAGAAAAAAATTAGGAGATGATCCTAAGCAGCCTAAACTATTGACTACAGTCAGAAATAAAGGGTACTTACTTGCAACTTAACCTGAATAAAGTCGTTCTTGGCGCTCTTTTTTTGCTTCTATGTAATTTAGTGGCAGCGCATGTCACTTACCACTATGCTCAACCTGCTCTAGTTGAAAAGGCCATTGATGAATGGGAAGCACACCTTTATAAAGTAGCCAATAATCTTGAAATAATCTTTACTAATACTTCAGCGACACATTGGGAGCGTGAAGCGCTTAAAGCCAGTGAACGTTATGGATCTGATGCTTATATAATATTGGTTGAAAATCTTGCAGTGTATGAGCAAGACTTATTTTCAAGAGCCCTTGAAGAGAATCAAAAGAGTTTTATAGACCTTTCGACATCCAGTGTGTTTTATATTCTTGATGAGCAGCAATTAGTGATGCTCGAAAATGTGTATTTTGATAGCGTAACGAACTGGCTTTCTGATTGGCTTTTATGGTTGGTAGCTTGTTTACTGAATCTCGGCGCATTGGCTTTATTTACATTTTATTGCTGGTCTGAACAAAAGCGCTTGGCAAATAATATCGCCACTATCAATGAGAAAAGCAGCCCTCGTTCAAGGTCAATTGACGAGCAAATTATCCAAATAAAACATTATTTATCCGATATTAGTGCGCAAAATCAAACTCAATTAAACTTGCAAAGAGATCTTCTGCATGGTGTTGCTCATGAATTCCGAAGCCCCATGGCACGAATTCAGTTTGCACTAGATATGTTAGAAGACGCTCAAGAACAAGATAGACAAGACTTAACTCAATCAATGCAAAAGGCATTGCAGGGGCTAGATGACTTAGTAAAAGAGCTGCTTTCTTATGCACGTTTAAAAGATGGGTCAACAGTGCTAAATATAGAGTCTTGTGTACTTACTGAGCTGATAAGGCAAGCAAAGAAACAAGTCGAGGCTTTTTACCCAAGCATTCAATTTGAGGTAAAAAACAGTCAAATAGAAGCTGAGGTTGATACACATTTATTAACTCGATTACTTATTAATATACTTCGTAATGCTGGCAGGTTTGCTAAAAGTAAATGTGAAATCAGTCTAACTTTAGACAGCGACTCAATTCACTGTATTGTTGAAGATGATGGTATTGGGATCCCGCCAGGTAAAATAACCCGTATTTTTGAACCATTTACACGCCTTGACCCTAGTCGTTCAAGAGATTCAGGCGGATGCGGCCTAGGGTTGGCCATAGCGCGATCAATCGCGCACCTGCATGGCGGTGAATTAACAGTTATTGAAAAGCACCAGGGGTTAGGCGGCGCATGCTTTTGTTTGGTTTTGCCATTTAACCCAAGATGATTGCCATTTATTTAAGACTTAGATACTTTGGAATAAAATTTGGTACATATTTATTTTGGTCGTACTTATGTTTACAAAAAATACCCCTAAAACAGTTTTTATTGTGGTGACACTACTCACGTTGGTTTTTGATCAACTTTCTAAGTTCTGGGCTGCTACTTCTCTAGAACCTTGGCCAATGGCGAGTTATTTTAATGATGTGTTTCGAATTGGTTATGCTGAGAATCATGGTGCTTTTTTGAGTTTGGGCGGTGCGATGCCTGAATCAATGAGGAAGGTCGCTTTCATTGGTGTGGTTGGGGCTTTTCTGTTGGGTATTATCATTTACGTCTTAAGAGATAAGAAATTGACAAACCCGATGGCGGTCGCTTGGGCGCTGATTGTCTCTGGTGGTGCTAGTAATTGGCTAGATAGAGTATTAAATGATGGTGGTGTTATTGATTTCTTAAATGTGGGCATCGGTAGCTTACGTACAGGGGTTTTTAACATTGCCGATATGTTTATTTTAGCTGGAGCAGGAATGCTATTATTTTATGGTTGGCAAGAAGAGCGTGCTGCGAAACAGACTGCTAGTTCTTAGTTTTATCAACTTTTTACAATAGCCCACCGTCAATGAATTAGAGCTTTGTGTTTGTAATTGTTATTAATTGTTACACAAAGCTTGCACTCTCTTTTCATTTTATCTTTTAACCAGTAGTCTTAGCACCCAGTATTATATTTGAGGCAAAGACATTGATTAAACATCTATTTTCAGCAGCACTGTTAGTTGCTAGCAGCTCAGCAATGGCAACCATTGTAGAGTTTCAAACTTCCCAAGGTAGTTTCCAAGTTAACCTGTTTGATCAAACCACGCCTAAAACGGTTGAAAACTTCATGAAATATGTCAACGCGGACCGTTATCAAGATGTAATTTTTCACCGCTCAGAACCAAACTTTGTGTTACAAGGTGGGGGCTTCTTTTATGAGGGCAGTATTCCGCTAAGCCAAGTAGAGTCATTTGGTAATGTAGATAATGAGCCTGTTTATTCAAATGTGCGCGGTACCATTGCGATGGCGAAACTGGGAGGTGATCCGAATAGTGCATCAAGTCAGTGGTTTTTTAACCTTAAAGACAATAGTGTTAATTTAGACGTGCAAAACGGTGGCTTTACTGTATTTGGTCAGGTGATTGGTGATGGCATGGATATCGTTGATAAAATTGCTAAATTAGATCGTTGTGGTTCAATTCCCTTGGTTGATTACTCGCAAGAAAAATGTGCTGACGATCAGGTCAACCCAGACGAGAGCAATTTCATAACAATCAATGCGGTAACGATTATTGATGACAGTGAAAATACGGCAGAAAATTTAGAACCTAAGAAAAATACGTTACTGACAACTACTAACCCTGATACTGGTAATAACAATTCAGAAAGCAGTTCAGGTAGCTTATTTAGTATGTTGATGCTGTTAGGTGCAGGCTTATTTGTTAGAAGAAAGCGCTAGTTTTCTTAAAAACAAAGTCCGCTTAAAAAATTAAAGCCCAGACTAATTAGTCTGGGCTTTTTATATTAACCCTCTAAATTAAGCATGATTGAGGATATGTATTATTTAAATATTGATTACCAGTTGAATAACAACGCAGATACTGCAAGCAAACCAACGATTAATACAAAGTACGTGCTTAAGCGACCTTTGTATTTATTAAGGCTTGGTACTTTATAGATGGCGATAGTTGGCATGACAAATAAAATCATCGCAATGATAGGGCCTGAAATTGCTTCCATCATACCCAGAATACTTGGGTTAATTACCGCACAGATCCAAATTGTGACAAACATCACAGCAACGCCAATTTTATCCGCAGTCGCATTACCTAGCTTAGTTTGCTTTGTAACCAGACCATTAAAGCTTTCACGTGCACCTAAGAAGTGACCTAAGAAAGAAGACGTAATGGCAACGAATGCCACGAAAGGACCAAGTAGGGCAATATATGGGTTGTCATACACGTTAGCTAAGAATGATAGAACCGACACGTTTGCTTCTTTCGCTTGTTCCATTTGCTCTGGTGTTAAAGAGAAAATGCAAGAGAACACAAAAAGTAATACAAATAAGATCAGCATTAAAGACGTGTATCTTAAAATCTTTTCACTTTTAGCAACCGCTTCTGATTTGTAGTGACGGCGCTGCACATTCGCAAAGCTAGAAATTGCAGCAGCATGACTGAATGAAAATACTATCACAGGCACTGACAGCCACAATGTGCTACTCAGTTCACCGATATCCGGTGCTGACACTGCAGGTATTTGCCAGTTAGGAATTAGGTAAAGTGATAAGAACAGTAAAATCGCGACTAATGGGTAAACCAGCGCAGAAAAAGCGCGCATAAGAAGCTTTTCACCGCCCAGCATTAAACTCACCATAAACGCAACCAGTACGCCAGATAGCGCCACACGAGGGATAGACTCCATGCCTAACTGGTTCACCATAAAGCTATCTACTGTATTAGTTAAACCTACACCATAAATAAGTAGAATAGGGTAAATAGAGAAGAAATAGAGTAGAGAGATTAAGCGACCTGCACCAGCACCAAAGTGCTCTTCAACCACGTCTGTGAAGTCAGCGTTATCTTGCTTTGATGAGAGCACAAAACGGGCAAGACCACGGTGTGCTAAAAATGTCATTGGGAAGGCTAATAAGGCCATAATTAGTAGCGGCCAAAAACCACCAATACCGATATTAATTGGTAAAAATAAAATACCCGCACCGACCGCTGTACCGAATAGGCTTAATACCCATTGTGTGTCGTGCTGAGTCCAGCCACCCCTACTGGCTGAAGACATATCTAACGTCATGGCTTCTGGGGAGTTACTCATACTTGTTGTCCTAGAAATTAATAAGAATAATTTTTCGCGCGCATCATATAGAAATTGGCGGCAAGATGCATTTATAAAGGCTTAATGACTGCTGAATACTGTAAAGGGAGTTTGACGAATTTGCAGTTTGTTCCTGAATTGGTTAATTTATGTATTTGTTATTGCTTAAAGGACAGTCAATGCACGAGATATTGAAAATTGCTTTAATCGGAGACTTCGACTCACAAGTCCTTGCCCACCAAGCGATTCCTAAGGCATTGAAATTAAATACGTCTCAGAAGGTGGAGTATTATTGGATTCATTCATCAGAGGTTGACTTAAAAGGCTTATCTCAGTTCCATGGCATTTGGTGTGTACCGAAAAGCCCTTATGATAATATGGAAAACGTTTTGTCTGTGATCCGTTTTGCTCGTGAGAATAAAAAACCATTTTTGGGTACTTGTGCGGGTTACCAACATGCCGCGCTAGAGTTTGCTCGAAATGCGTTAGGGTATGAACAAGCGGGTAATGCAGAAGTGAATTTAGAAACACCCATGCCTCTGATCAGTGCTTTAGTATGCCGTTTAAATAACGAGCAAAAAGGTATTGCTCTAAAAGAAGGTTGCAAAATAAGACATTTATACGAGCAGAGTGAAATTACAGAAGAATTTAACTGTGGCTTTGGTGTGAATCCAAAATACCTGAGCTTGTTTGCCGAAAGTGATTTGCTTTTTAGCAGTGTTGACCATCATGGCGACCCAAAGTCGTTAGAGCTGCAATCTCACCCATTCTTTATTGGTACGGCTTTTCAGCCGGAGCGAAGCGCTTTACAGAATAAGCAACACCCAATTATCAAAGCCTTTCTAAATGCTTGCCTAGGTTAGCTTAAAACAGAGTAATAAAAATATTATTGCTCTATCATCATATTTACCAATCTCAACTGCTATACTGCTTTTTAATCATAAGGTTAAAGAGAAGTAATATGAGATTAGTTTATTTGTTACTGGGTTTACTTTTTACATCTGCTGTCATTGCCGAAGAAGAAAAAAAGCCAGAGCCAGAACCGTTAGATCCTGGATATCATGCTGAGCATCCTATGGTGCTGGTTAATAAAGGCTCAAATATTTATGCTATGAATATGTCTGGTTATCGTATGCCCCATGACCTTCAAGTTGTGTATGAAATTAAAAACCCTGATGTTGCTTTTTTAAATCTAGTCAAAGATGCGGAACTGGTAACGATTAAACCGCAAGCATTTAACATCCAGCGTTTGCTTCGAGGTGAAGAAATTACGGTCACTGCCGATGTCTATATGGGGCATTTCGATAGGGGGGGGAGTCTTTTTTATGCAAACCGCACTATAGAGTTTACGGAAAAGCTTTATGCGAGAGAGTTTAAAGAGTTGCAAGATTCTTCTCAGTGGCAAGAATATGATTATGTGGATATAAAAGGCAATGAACGTTTATACATTCATAAAATTCAAAAAGCCCCTAGCTTCAGTCACTTGATTCATATTGATATGACAGGGGCTTGCTTGCAAAAATTCAGAACATCGAAGCGCGTGCCGAAAGAAAGCGAGCTTACTTATAAATTTGTAAATTGCGGTACGTTAAAACCGCTTTATTATGAAGCTGAAGACTTTCAAGAAAAGTAATATTTAAGTCGAATTAGCGCGCTTTAATCGGCGCGCTTTCTTTGCCAATATCCGGCTAAGATTGAACCGCTGATATTATGCCAAATTGAAAATAGCGTACCCGCAATGGCCGCAGTTGGGGTAAAAAATTTAATCGCAAGCGCCACTGCCAAGCCTGAGTTTTGCATACCCACCTCAAATGCCACTGTGCGACAAACCTGCTCGTTAAATCCTAATTTTTTCGGTGCCCAATAACCTAATGCTAGCCCGATAAGGTTATGAATAACCACAGCTGCCACAATTAATAGGCTCAAGCTTTGCAGCTTTGGTTGATTTAACGCAACGATAATACTGATGATAAAAATGATTGCCAACATGGCAATTATTGGCAATTTGCTTTGTATCTTCGCAATAACATTGGAAAAGGTGTAGTTGAGCGCAATGCCAGTTAAAAGAGGTAATAAGACAATTTTAGCCAAACTACTCAGCATCGAAAGTATAGGAATATCAACATTCTGACCAATCAAAAGGCTTGTTAAAAGCGGTGTCATGATAACCCCAGCTAAAGTACTGACTGCTGTCATGGTGACAGACAAAGCAACATCGCCTTTTGCTAAATAACACAACACATTACTTGCGGTGCCACCGGCAACAGCACCAACAAGCACCATACCAATTTGCATATGAGTGTTCAATGCAAATAGTTGGCTGAGCAAAAATGCGGTGACTGGCATAATCGTAAATTGTAAAACTAGACCGAGCCCTACTGCTTTTTTATTTTCAACGACCCGTTTAAAGTCCGCTGGTTTTAGCGTTAAACCCATCGTTAGCATGATAAACATTAACAGCGGCACAATACTCGATTTAAAACCTGTAAACAGGCTAGGGTTAAAGTAAGCAATAATAGAGCAGATAACAGCCCACAGAGGAAAAAGTTGAAGTGATAGATGCATCGTAGTTGGATGTGTTTTTTATTTCATACTACCTATTAATATTGGTGATTGATATAGCAAAAGCACACATCAACAAATGTGCTTAATGTATTTGAATATATTGGAAATAATGCTAAAAAAGCAACTAGGTTGAAAGTGACCTTAGCACAATACCTAGTTGCTTTAATTGGTTATGATGTTGAATTAGTTAACGGTCACCGATAAACCACGGCGCTTAAGTAACGCTTCAGTCGTTGGCTCTTGTCCGCGGAATGCTTTGTAAGATTCCATAAGGTCACGAGTGTTGCCTACTTCAAGGATATTCTCACGATACTTCTGACCAATTTTACGGTTTAAACCACCTTGCGTTTGCACATACGCATACGCATCAGCCGCTAAAATTTCACTCCACATGTATGCGTAGTAACCTGCTGCATAACCACCCATTGAGTGATTAAAGTACGCCGATTTATAACGAGGCGGGATGTAATCAATGTTTACGTCATGTTTTTCAAGTGCAGCTTGCTCAAACTTAACAATATCTTGTTTTGGCGCAGAAGCTGGTAATGAGTGCCATTCCATATCTAGCAGTGCAGCTGCAACATATTCAAATGTATCGAAGCCTTGGTTGAAGCTACGAGACTCGATCACTTTTTTAAGTAAATCTTTTGGAATTGGCTCACCCGTTTTGTAGTGCTTTGCATAGTTTGCAATAACTTCAGGATACATTGCCCAGTCTTCTTCGAAGGTAGAAGGGAACTCTACAAAGTCACGAGATGTAGAAGTACCTGAAAGAGTAGGGTATTTCACTTGAGATAACATGCCATGAACACCGTGGCCCATTTCATGGAAAATAGTGGTCGCTTCTGAGTAACTGATAAGCGTTGGTTCACCCTCAGGGGCTTTTTGAATGTTCATTACATTCACAATCACAGGACGCTGATTGTCTAGGCCAGACTGTTTAACAAAAGCACTCTTCCATGCACCACCACGCTTACCTTCGCGTGCAAAATAGTCGGCGTAGAAAATAGCTAGGCTAGAGCCGTCTTCGTCTAATAGTTCATAAGCTTCTACGTCTTCATGATAAACCGGTAAGTCTGGACGCGGCTTGAAAGTGATGCCGTATAAACGGTTCATAGTGAAGAACACACCATCTTTCAGTACACGATTAAATTCGAAATACTCTTTAACCGCATTTTCATCTAGGTTGTACTTATCTTTACGTACTTGCTCTGCGTAGAAGAACCAGTCCCAAGGTGCTAGTTTGAAGTTTTCGCCAGAGGCATCAATTTTAGCCTGAATTGCAGCGGCTTCCGCATCTACATTCTGAAGAAGCGCAGGTACCATGCTTGAAAGCATATCTAGCACAGCTTGTGGCTCTTTTGCCATTTGTGATTCAAGGCCAAAGTGCGCATAACTGTCATAGCCTAATAGTGCAGCGCGTTCAGCACGTAATTTAGTGATGGTAGGCACAATATCAGCGTTGCTGTTTTCACCTGTCAGAGCACGCTCAGCAGATGCACGCCAAACTTTCTCACGAAGGTCACGATTCTCTAAAGAGGCAAGAATTGGTTGACGTGTCGTATTCGTGATTTTGATAAGGTACTTGCCATCATGGCCCGCTTCTGCCGCAGCAGTTGCAAGTGAAGCGATCTGCGCATCAGACAGACCAGCAAGATGTGCTTTACCTTCAACAATAACGACATTGTTTTTAATCAGCGCCATAATGTTCTGGCTGAACTGAGTACCAATTGTAGAAAGTTCTTTATTGATTTCTCGAATACGCGTTTTTTGGTTTTCGTTTAGTTTCGCACCTGAACGAACAAAGCCTCTATAAAGCACTTCTACGAGTCGCTTTTCTTCAGCGGTTAGGTTAAGTGCAGCACGTTGGTTATAAACCGCTTCAACTCGTTCGAAAAGCGCTTTATTTAAGTTGATATTGTCGCCATGTGCCGCAAACTTTGGTGCCATTTCTGTTTGAATAGCACGGCGTGCGTCGTTTGAATCAGTACCGTTTAAGTTGAAGAAAATACGACTTGCACGAGTCAGTAGCTCACCGCTTTTTTCCATCGCAACAATGGTATTTTCAAAGCTAGGTGCTTCAGTGTTATTCACAATATCATCAATCTCAGCAAGTTGCTCTTTCATGCCTTGCTCGAAAGCAGGTACAAAGTGCTCGTCTTTGATTAAATCAAATTGTGGTGTTTGAAATTGCAAAGGGCTTTTCACAAAAAGTGGGTTTGTACTTTCAATTGAAGCAGAAACTTGCTCATTTTGCGCAGTGTTATTTGTTGTTGTATTGCTTGGCTCTGAGCAAGCACTTAATAAAAGTGCTGAACTAATAGCGGTAGCGATCAGTGTTTTCATTGTTTTTCTCTATTTATGTGTTTAAAACTAAGATGGTTAAAAGGAAAAGCGTGCACTTAAAGCACAATGGTCACTTAACATGTCGTCAATATTCATATTGTCGAAATAATGAAACTTTAAAGACTCATGGTTGTATTGAGTGCTTAAAGCACTTGAGATAAAAATATGGTCAATTGGCGCTGGGTATTTCGGATGACAGCCGGTTTTGCCGTCAGTGAGGTTTTGTAATTGCTTGTTAGGTAAGCTAGTGCCAGCAAATAAACCCGGTGAGTGAAATAGATCTTTTCTGAAGCGATTGTTAGGGTTCGCCAGTCTATGATTGAAGTCACCTAACACAATCCAACTTTCTTGATTTAGTGGCTGAGATTCTAAGTAGTCATCAAGAACCTTTACTTGTTGAGCAAGAACAGCACAAGACTCTCTATCAGAGTCTAGGTAATCATCCACAAAGCAACCGCTTTTAAGGTGAAGATTGACGATGTGAAGCTTTTCATCTGCATGTTGAATAGTTAACTTTATCCCCTGCCTTAAACCCGGTCGAGGTATCGCAATGGCTTTTAGTTGTTCAACACTGTCTATTTTCAGTGAATTTCTTACCGCAAAAGCAGTTTTTTGCTGTGTCGATGTCAGGCCACTTTCTCTACAGGTATAAGTTTGAGAATCAGGGCGGTCTGAGATGACTATTTGCCACTCATCTTCAGGAAAGATACGCGAAACTGCTTTGGCTGATTCAACTTCTTGTAATGCTACAACGTCTGCTTTTAGGTTACTTGCATATTCCTTCAGTTTTTCATAGTCAGTTTCATTGCGCGCTTTACACCCTTGGCCATTATTCTCAGCCAAATGTTCAATATTCCATGTAGCAACCACCAGTGATTCTTCTGGATTAGTAACCGTACTGCATGCGCTGAGTGCGATAGTGGCGCAACAAGTAAAAAGTGAGTGCTTGAAAAATTTATTCATCAACGTGCTTCTGAAAAACTTGAATATTGTGATATGTTATAAAGTAACATTAATTGATGCAATCTTTATTGCGTTAAATGGCAGAGGTGTACGATAAGTGGTAAGACCAAAACGTCATGTTCTGGATATGCCTTTGCTAAAACCGAAATTTCTTCGGAAAGACATTTGCCGATATGCCACAGACTTCCAATAGTTCAGCTTTGAAAATCTTTAAAAGCATTTAGAGCACGTTGTATGGATAGCAATGTTGGACCAAAAATAATCGTCGGAGATAAAAATAATGCTGCTACCTGATATCACTTCGAATCAGAATAAAGAGTTTCCTATACATTTGAAGTGGGTAGGTATGGAGCAGATATCTGTGCCTTTACTCATTGAAGTTAATAAAAATTATACTGCAGTCAATGGGCAAGCAGACTTGTTTGTGAGCTTAGACAGTGACGCAAAAGGCATTCATATGTCGCGTTTATATTTACTACTGAATGAGTATATTGCAGGGCAAGAATTTAATCAGCAAACACTTACAGCTATGATGGATGCGATGCTGAGTTCGCAAAAAGGCTTAAGCCAGCAAGCAAAGCTAAATCTAAAGTTTGAACTACCTATTCTAAAGCCTGCTTTGTTAAGCAGTAACAGCGGATATAATGCCTATCCAATTGAAATAGAGGCAGTACAAAGTCAGCAATCAATGCAAATTAATGTATCTTTGACAATACCTTACAGCAGCACTTGCCCATGTTCTGCCGCGTTATCAAGGCAATTATTAAGTGATGCGGTAGAAGCTAAGTTCTCGCAGCAGACTCAAATTGATAAGGCACAATTAAAAGCTTGGTTGGAGAGCAAAGAGGGCTCAATTGCAACTCCGCATAGCCAACGTTCGTATGCCTACATTCAGTTTTCACTAGCTCAGTCAGTATTTCCTAAACTTGCTGATTTGGTGACACTTTTTGAGCAAAGTATTGGCACACCGGTACAAACCGCTGTTAAACGAGAGGATGAACAAGCTTTTGCCGCACTTAATGCGGAGAATTTGATGTTTTGCGAAGATGCAGCCAGAAGATTGAAAGCGACGCTTGAGTCAATGAATTCAGTGACAAACTACCAGTTTAAAATCGAGCACCAAGAGAGTTTACATGCGCATAATGCCGTTGTGCATGACAGTAAATTTTAACTGTTATTCATAAATTGAAACAATTTAATAACCAGAGCGTACCGCAAACAATTGCTATTTTAGGTGCGCACATTAAAGTACCCGATTCTTTCCCTTTGGGGATAAGTGAAAACACTAACAAGCAGCTGAATCTAACAAAAATAGAAATTCAGCAATTATAATATTGAGGGAAATCATGCGTATTAAAGCATTAACAGCCGCGATTGTGCTTGCAGCAAGCAACTTTGCGATTGCTGACGAGGGTATGTGGCAACCACATCAATTACCTGAATTAGAGTCTGTATTAAAACAAAAAGGGTTAGAAATTGACGTTAAATCGATCTCTAAACTAACAGAATTCCCAATGAATGCCGTGATCAGCCTAGGTGGGTGTACAGCATCATTTGTATCACCAAAAGGCCTTGTGGTTACAAACCACCACTGTGCTTATGGTTCAATTCAGTACAACTCGACAACTGATAACAATATTTTAGAAAATGGCTTCTTAGCGAAAACACCATCAGAAGATTTACCTGCAGCACCGGGCTCACGCGTTTATGTAACTGAAGAAGTGACGGATGTGACAGCACAAGTAAACCAAGGTACAGATGGTCTATCGGGTAAAGCACGTTACGAAGCAATTGATAAAAACCGCAAAGCCCTTGTAGCTGAGTGTGAAGCTGACGGTAGCTACCGTTGTAATGTCTATACCTTCCACGGTGGTCTTGAGTACTACTTAATTAAATCTCTTGAAATCAAAGATGTACGTTTAGCTTACACGCCAGCGATGGGTGTTGGTAAATACGGTGGCGATATCGATAACTGGATGTGGCCACGTCATACAGGTGACTTTGCTTTCTATCGTGCATACGTAGGCAAAGACGGTAAACCTGCTGAGTATTCAAAAGACAATGTACCATTTGCATCTGACTCATTCTTAAGCGTGAGTGCCAAGGGCGTTCAAGAAGGTGACTTTGTAATGGTAACCGGTTATCCGGGCCGTACTAACCGTTACCGTATTGCGACTGAAGTTGATTACGTGTTCAATACAGCTTACCCGTTAGCACGAAAGCACAACTCTAAGTATGTTGAACTAATTGAAGAAAATGCACCTGAAGGGTCTCAAGCGCGCATTGCTTACGAGAGCACCATTGCAGGTTACAACAATTACATCAAGAACTATGGTTCTATGATTGAGAGCTTCAAAAAAGGCTCAATGTATACGCGTAAGCAACAGTTCGAACAAGACTTAGCGGCTTGGATCAATGCCAATAGCGATCGTAAAGCAAAATATGGTTCAGTGTTAACTGATCTGAATAAGCTAGTTGCTGAATCTCAAGCGCATAATCAACGTGACCGTATGCTAGGTTATGTGCACCGTTCACAAATGATTTCTACGGCACGTATGCTTTACCGTTTAGCAGTTGAAAAGCAAAAGCCAGATGCAGAGCGTGAGCGCGGCTATCAAGAGCGTGACTTACCACGAATTCAAGCGCGCCTTAAGAGTATGAGCCGCCGTTATGATGAAACGGTAGACAAGGCCATCTTACTTCACTTCTTAGAGCTTTATGCTGCATTGCCAAAGTCAGAGCGTTTAGTTGAAGTTGATAAAGCATTCAATCTAACTAATGGCTTTAATAAAGCGAAACAAAAAGCATTGCTAGATGACATGTATGCAAACTCAAAACTGGCTGATGAAAAAGCCCGTTTATGGATGGCAGATCTTGAGTTCTCACAAATTAATGCAAGTGCAGATCCATTCGTTCAATATGCCAAAGCTATTTTTACTGTGATGAAGCAAATTGAAGATCAAGACAAGGAGCTTGCGGGTAAACAGCAAGCAGCTCGCCCGGCATTAATGGAAGCCATCATTGCGTATAATAAGTCATTAGGTAAACCAGTTTATGCTGATGCAAACAGCACATTACGTGTTACTTACGGTACCGTTGGCGGATATTCACCACAAGACGGTCTAGTGGCGACACCATTTACTTCTCTTGAAGGCTTATTAGCTAAAAACACCGGTGTTGAGCCGTTCAATTCGCCAGAGAAACAAAATGAATTAATTAAACAAAAACTTTACGGTGCATACACTGGTGGCATGAACACAGTACCTGTTAACTTCTTATCAAATGTAGATACAACGGGTGGTAACTCAGGCTCACCAACACTGAACGGTAAAGCTGAACTAGTTGGCTTATTATTCGACGGTGTGTACGAAAGTATCATAGGTGACTGGGATTATGATGCAAACCTAAATCGCTCTATCCACGTAGACTCACGTTATATGCTTTGGGTAATGGACAAAGTAGATAATGCACAAAACCTACTAAAAGAAATGAACATTGTTAAATAACAGTTAGTCCTTAGTTTATTCAGAAAAGCGCTCATATTTTGTGAGCGCTTTTTATTATATAACAATAACTTACCTTTAATCCTGTCTACTCGTCTCAAATTTTATAGCTATCAAACTGATTAATTTTTAACAAAAATTACTTTACATTAATTGTACCTATGTTAAAAAGTAACGGTTGTTTTTTAGTTTTAAGTTAAAAAGTAACATCAATAACTGAGCGGGCAAATATCATTACATAAGACAATGTAATCTTTGCCTTAAATTCAAGGGGTACGTTATACCAATCGTTAATTTGGTATGAGTAGTTGTATTACTTGCTCACTGGTTTATGAAAAAAGAGATTATAAAAATGTCAAAACTAGTCATCGATACAGGAAACAATCAAAATAAACGAACAAGGTTAAGCCTTGCCGTTACTTATGCGTTAATGGGATTAAGCCCACTTTTTGTTGCTGCGAATGCGTCGGCTGAAAATGACAGCGCTGCCAAAAAGGATGAGAAAATCGAAGTCATTGAAGTCAGTGGTATTCGTGGCAGTATTAACAGTGCACAAAACATTAAGCGCTTTGCTGATACCGTTAAAGATGTGATCACTGCATCCGATATTGGCGCATTACCTGATAAATCGGTGACAGAAGCATTGCAGCGTGTACCTGGTGTAACCATTGAACGTTTTGCTTCTTCAGACGATCCGAAGCATTATGCTGACGAAGGAACGGGCGTTTTAGTTCGTGGTTTAGATAGAGTGCGTTCAGAAGTAAACGGTCGTGATGCATTCAGTGCTAATCCTAATGGCGGGTTAAGCTATGAAGATTTTCCTGCTGAGTTATTAGGTGCCGTTGAAGTTGTTAAAAACCAAACTGCAGATCTGATTTCTGGCGGTATATCGGGCACTGTAAACTTGCTTACTCGCAAGCCATTCGATTCTGATGAGCAGTTAATCTCAGTCAATGCTAAAGCCAATTATGGTGATTTTAGAGGTGAAACAACCCCTTCTTTTTCTGCGCTTTTTTCTGATACTTGGGACACCAATTCGGGCAAATTTGGCTTCTTGATTGCCGCATCTCAATCTGAATATCAAACTCGTGGTGATGGCGTTGGTCTAGGTAATTTCCATTCGCGTGGTGATTCATTTGTACCAACCTTAGATCAGTGGGGTGGGATCACCGGCGTTGATCCATCATCACCGGTTGACGGTCCAGCACTACCTGGTCAACCTGCAGGCAGTGTTTGGCATGTGCCTGTGGCAATACACATGAGCACCGCAGATAACGACCGTAAACGACAAGGTTTAACGTCGTCATTACAGTGGGCAAATGATGATGAAACCATAGTGGCAACCATTGAACACATTCGCTCAAAAGCGTCACTAGAATGGAATGAGCGTCAAATTGGTCAGGCAGCACAAGGCTTTAAGGGGTTTATGGGCTCATCACAAAATTGGCAAGATGATGCAGCCAATGGTTACCCTCTAACAACCAGCAATAACTTTGTCACTTCAGGTATCGCACTAGGTGTCAGTCCTGAAACGCCATTTTTCTATCGCAGTCGTTGGAACTACAATGAAAATACAGTAAACGACACATCATTCAAGCTGACTTTGAAACCGATTGATAGGCTCACAATCGACTTTGATTATCAAATGATTGATTCAGAAAAGCATCGTCAAGATTACAGCATGTCAGGTCAGACACGAGGCAACCATGTGCATGTGGTTTCTCCTTATTTCTTAGATATGCGTGGCAGCAGACCAACAGTTGAGTTTTTAAGCGACAACATCATGACTGCAGGCTGGTCACCAAATGAAGATTGGAATGGTCCTGTGCCAAACCTATTTTTAGGCAGTGGTATGGAGCAGGTTGAACACAATACAGCCGAAGCGGATAGCTACAAAATCGACTTTAAATATGAATTAGACGGTAATTTTACGAGTATTAGTGCCGGCGCATACATGTCTGATAAAGATTTAACCGTCCGTGACACCGCTTATGAAGGTTGGTCTGCAATTGGTACTCCTTGGAATCAAGATGACCGCAATGCGGCTTCTGCAATTAATCGTCCAGAGCTGTTTGAGCGCGTTGATTTTGGTGACTATTACAACGGTCAAGTGTTGGTGGGGAACGTAAATAATTTCTTATTTCCGAAAATGGACTTAGTAAGAGATTATGCGAACTCTTTACGCCAGGGATGTAAAGACGGTTGGCACAACGCGACTAATAGTGCAGCAAACAATGGTGTTTGTTCTGGCACCTATGTACCTTATGAAGACAAAGCAGACCGTGTTGAAGGACCATTTGCTGCGCACAATATCAGTGCAAGTAATGAAAAACGCACCGAGTTTTACGTAAGAGGTGACTTTGACTTTGAACTAAATGATATCCCAGTAGTGGGTAATGTGGGTCTTCGTTACGTCAACTATCAACTGCAATCAACTGGCGCAGTCGTGCGTCCAGCGACGATTAAACGTGGTGATGAAGGTACATCGTTAAATACGGTGATGCAGCAAGCAGAGTACAAGCGTTATTATGATCTCGCTAATGGTGAGTCACAGCTAAGTACCGTCAATGGCACGGATTACAGCACCATTCTACCAAGCCTAAATTTAAGCTTTGGTGTCACTGAAGATGTGGTTGTGCGTTTTGGTGCATCAAAAGCATTGTATTACCCAAGTCTAGTGGATGCTCGAAACATCAGCATCATTAATCTTGATTACACACGCAGATTACAAACGCCAGGTGCCGATTACGATGAAGCCAATAACCCGGTTGTGGCTATTGATGACATAGAAGTTACGGCATTATCTGGTAACCCAAACATCGAACCTGAAGAAGCGGTCAACTTAGACTTAACCACTGAGTGGTATTTTGCCGACGCAGGTTATATCACATTTGGTTTATTCCATAAGAAACTCGATAACATCATTCGCAAACGTGCATTTGACATGGATGTCACTTTTAATGGTGAAGAATACGACATTTCTGCATACGGGCCTGCTAATACTGGTTCGGGTAATATTCAAGGTGCAGAATTCTCTTACTCTCAGTTTTATGACATGTTACCGGGTGCTTGGAGCGGCTTAGGTTTACAGTTTAACTTTACCTATATTGATCAAGACGGCTTAGAAGACCCGAATGAGGTATCAGCGGGTACATTGGCGTTTAACGAAAATGGCGACCCAATCACAGATAACCGTAACACTTTCAGAGTCTTTAGTGGTTTACCGCTGCAGGGCTACTCAGATACAAATCTGAACATCGTTGGTATGTACGAATTTGATAAGATTTCTATGCGTGTTGCTTATACATGGCGCTCAGAATACTTATTGACTCTGCGTGAATCAGAAGAGTACGTTCCGGCGTATGCTGAAGCAACGGGTATGATGGATGCGAGTATTTACTACACCATTAACGACAATTGGAAAGTGGGCTTTGAAGCAAGTAACTTACTTGATACAGAGACCAAGACCCAATATCAAATGGATCAGGCTGGCACAAGAACTCAAGCACTTAACTTTACAACCGATAGACGCTATGCGCTAAGTGTACGCGCGACTTTCTAAGTCATTCAGCTACCAGCTCTGTTGCTAGCAGAGCTGGTATTTTTATCGCTAAAAGTTTAATTTTTATTTTATGAAAAGCATTCAAAGAATTTTGAAAGCATAATTTATTGAATGGTGCAAGGGGGTGACAGTGTCGGAACTTATTAAAGGCAGTGGTTGCAATGAGCAACTAGAAGCCGCAGGTTGGGATATTTTACAAGAGCAAGTGAGCCTGCCTGTTGCCGTTATTCAGCTGCAAAAACTACAGCAAAATGCCAAATGGATGTCAGAGTTTGCCAGTAAACATAACATGTTACTTGCACCTCATGGTAAAACTACCATGTCGACAGAATTGTTTACACAGCAACTCGAAGCAGGCGCTTGGGGGATCACATTAGCCACCATTCCACAGGTCAGCTGCGCGATTGAAGCGGGTATATCTCGTATCATTATGGCGAATCAGTTAGTGGGTCAGTTTCATTTTGAGCAAGTTGCACATTGGCTATCATCAACATCATTAGAATTTTATTGTTTTGCCGATTCTGAAGAAAATTTAAGAGCGCTTGGCGCATTTTTCGCTGAACGCAATTTAACCCTCAACATCTTACTTGAAGTAGGTATAAAGGGGGGGCGTTGCGGATTACGTTCAGCAAAGGATATTTCAAGTTTGGTCTCGACCTGTAAACAATTTTCAAGTTTGAATTTAATGGGTCTGGCATTTTATGAAGGGGTTGTCAGCGGTGAGCGCCCTGAGCAGCAAGTGGCAGACTTTGTAAACGACGTTATTACACTTTCGCAGCGCATAGCGGCAGGTGGAGGCTTTGATTCGCATGCTCCTATTATTACAGGTGCAGGCTCAGCTTGGTACGACATAGTTGCAAAAACACTTTCAGAGCATGAATTTGCAGACAAGTTCAGAGTTGTGCTGCGCCCCGGCTGTTATTTAATCCATGACACAGGTATCTATCATCAGGCTCAACAAGCGGTGCTATCAAGAAGCCAGTTGGCATGTGATATTGATGGTAGCCTTCAGTCTAGCTTAAGTGTCTGGGCCTATGTGTTATCACTGCCCGAGCCGGGTCTTGCCATTATTGGGATGGGAAAACGTGATGTGGCATTTGATGCGGGCTTTCCCACAGCAGAGTTGATTTATTCGCCCAAAACAGCTGTGCTTTCAACGCGCACTGGTAAACTTCAAATTGAAAAAATGATGGATCAACATAGCATGTTGCGCTACCCCGAGCAGCAGGTTTTACAAGTTGGCGACATGCTCAATTTCTCAACTTCACACCCTTGTTTAACGTTCGATAAATGGCGCCAGATCGGGGTTGTTGAACATGACTGGGTGATCGCTAAGACGATTTCAACACAGTTTTAAAGGTTTCTAATGGACATAATAAGTAAAATAAAAGAAGGCCTAGGGCACTTTAGTCCGGCAGAAGATAAAGTGGCAAAATTGATTTTAGCCGAGCTCAACTTTGCTGCGAGTGCATCTATTAATGAACTTGCCGACAAAGCACAAGTTAGTCATGCGAGTATCACTCGCCTTGCAAAAAGTTTAGGCTGTGACAATGTGCGTGATTTAAAGTTTCGCTTAACACAATCAGCCGCCATTGGTGAGCGCTTTACCAACCCAGAGATAGTTGAGAAAAAACAACTTTCTCATGTCTATACCTCAATTCAAGAAATTTTAGAGCTCAATGCTGGGTTAATCGATGAAGTCGTCGTAGAGCAGGCCAGTAGTGCCGTGTGTAATGCCAGACATTGTTTGATTTTTGGTGTCGGTGGTGGCAGCAGTATGCTTGCTCAAGAGTGTCAAAATCGTTTTTTTAGACTCGATGTGCTTGCGAATGCACATAGTGACCCAATGATGATGCGCATGGCTGCGTCTACGGTTAACAAAGATGATGTGGTGATTTGTTTGTCATTAAGTGGTGTATCACCGGATGTCATGGATGGGGCCAAAATTGCCAAAGAATACGGGGCGCACATCATTACGGTCTGCCCTGACAGTGAGTTGTCGCAACTTGCTGATTTTCACTTACCCATTAAAACCCAAGAAAGCGATTATATTTTCAAACCCAGTGCGGCACGTTACGTGATGATGGCCGCATTGGATATTCTCTCAAGCGAAGTAGCGATGCGAAATCAGCGGCGCTCTAAAGAGAAGTTACGTCGCCTTAAAATTCAACTCGATCTTCATCGTGATAAAAATAGCGACATGCCACCTGCTGATAAACGCTTTCCGTTGGGAGATTAATGATTGTGGACACTTCAGCCGATTTCATCATTCGTGGTGCACGCGTTTTCATGGATAAAGATAACCCCACAGAGCAGCTCGATGTTGCAGTTAAAAACGACATCATTATTGCGATTGCTAACAAGCTGACAATACAAGTAAAGCAAGTGATTGACGCTGATGGTCTGGTGTTGTCACCGGGTTTTATTGACGTGCATACCCATGACGATCTTGAAGTGTTAAGGCAGCCCTCTGTGCCTGCAAAGTTAAGTCAAGGTGTCACAACAGTGATCGCAGGTAATTGTGGGATCAGTGCAGTGCCAACCAGCGTCAAAAGCGGTTTACGCGACCCTATTAATCTATTAGGGGAGCAAAATGAGTTTGTTTATCCAGAGTTAAAGGACTACCAAAAAGCATTTGCAAAGGCGAAACCCAGTGTCAATTTAGCCATGTTAATTGGTCATATTAGTCTTCGTGCGCAAGTGATGGATAATTTAGAGCGTACAGCCTCAGAAAGCGAAATTGTACAAATGCAGGGTTTATTAAAGCGAGCAATGTCGCAAGGTGCATTGGGTTTAAGTACCGGACTTGCTTATTACAATGCGAAACAAGCCAGTGAATATGAAGTGAACCAACTGGCGAAAGTTGTCACCCCGTTTGATGGACTTTATACCACGCACTTACGCACTGAATTTCAGGGGATCATTGATGCTATGGACGAAGCGTTTGCGACGGCAAAACAGGCCGAATTACCCTTGGTTATTTCTCATATAAAATGTGCTGGCAAAGAAAACTGGGGTCGCTCAGAAGAGGTGCTTGCGCATTTTGAGCAACAAAAACAGCACCAACACATCGGCTGTGATTGTTATCCTTACGCGGCCAGTTCAAGTACGTTAGATTTAAAGCAAGTTAATGAAGACACTGATATTTTCATTACTTGGTCTGAATCATTTCCTGACATGGCAAAACAGCATTTAAAAGACATCGCTCAAAAATGGGAGTTAACCCAATTAGAGGCGGCAAAACGACTGCAACCTGCAGGTGCGGTTTATCACTGTATGCAGGAGTCTGATGTGCAAACTTTTCTAGGCTATGAGCATAGTATGGTGGGCTCAGATGGACTTCCTTGCGACCCTCATCCGCATCCAAGGCTGTGGGGCACATTTCCTAGAGTGCTAGGGCATTATTGTAGAGATGAGCAACTACTGTCATTGGAGCTTGCTTTACATAAAATGACAGCGCTGCCAGCTTCGCATTTTAAATTACAAAAGCGCGGCAAAATTGAAGTAGGCTATTTTGCTGATTTGGTTTTATTCGACCCTGAAAAAATCATTGATAACGCCAGTTATAGCGAGCCAAAGCAAAGTGCTTCAGGCATTCAAGCTGTTTGGGTTAATGGTGTAGAAAGTTTTAATGCCATGCAGTGCTGCCATGCACATGCACCAGAAGGCCGAGCTGGACGTTTTTTAACAAGACATAATCATAAAAATAATTAACGAGGAAGTTATGAGCATAAGAAGAATTGGCGCCGAAGGCGGAACGGGCACCGGCGGTCAGCATTTACCTTTTGCCAGAGCCGTTGAAGCGGGTGGTTGGCTAAAAGTTTCTGGTCAAACACCGATGAAAGACGGTGAAGTGGTCGAAGGCGGCATTATTGAACAGTCGCGATTGGTGATTAATAATTGCATTGAAATTATGACTGAAGCGGGCTACGGCCTTGAGCATGTGACGCATGTGTCAGTGGTTTTGACAGATGCCCGTTACTTCCAGTCTTTTAATAAAGTGTTTGCTGAAGTATTTGGGGCGCATCCTCCTGCGCGGATCTGTATGGTGGCAGATCTTGTGGTGGACTGTAAGGTCGAAGTCGATGTCACTTGTTACAAAGGTAATTAATCTGAGATTTGGTTAAGAGATTAATTATCCAGAGATCAGGTTAATTAATACCTAGTTACATTAAGAATAGCTAACACCCCCTGGGGAGAACGTATGTCTAAGAGCCAATTATATTTCTTGCTGGCCTTTTTGGCTTACTTGCTGGTGATGATTTTGGTCAGTTGGTTGGCGTCACGAAAGCAAAAAAATGCCAGTGACTACTTATTGGCTGGACGTAAAGTGCCCCTTTTTCTTACCCTTGGCACCACAGTGGCCACTATGGTGGGAACTGGGTCATCAATGGGCGCTGTCGGGTTTGCCTATGACAACGGCTGGGCGGGGGCATTATATGGTTTAGGTGGTGCAGCGGGTATTTTGCTTTTGGCTTGGCTGTTTGCACCAGCACGCCTGCAAGCATTTACCACAATGAGTGAAGAGTTGGCCAGTTATGTCGGTAATCACAGAGTCGTTAAAAATACCCTCGCCATTGTGATTTATGCGGCAAGTATCGGTTGGTTGGGCGCGCACCTCATCGGTGGCGGTATGTATTTATCTTGGCTTACTGATTTAACTGCCATGCAGGCCAAATTATTAATCGGTACAGGTCTAGCTGTTTTTATTATTCTTGGCGGCTATTCAGCGGTTGTGTGGACAGACGCCCTACAGGCCATCGTGTTGTTTATTGGCTTTATACTCATGGCTTATTTCTCGGTGCAGTTTGTCGGTGGGTTCGAGGTGGTAAATAGCAGCGAGCGTGTGCTTGAACAGGGCATTTTTTCGTTTCAAAATGTCGGCATTTTACCCGCACTTTCAATGTTTTTAGCGGTGCTTGTTGGCGTTTTAGCTACGCCTTCTTTTCGTCAGCGCATTTATGCCGCGGACAGTGTCAAAACTATTCGACGCTCATTTTTGATTTCTGGCGTTTTGTATTTATTTTTCGCCTTATTACCCGCTTTGATTGGCATAAGTGCTTATTTGATTAACGCTCAACTAGATAATGCCGCGTATGCTTTTCCATATCTCGCCTTAGAAGTTTTGCCTATGATGCTTGGCGGTTTTATTCTGCTCGCTGGCATTTCAGCCACACTATCGAGTGCCAGCTCAGATGCCATTGCAGGGGTGAGCGTGTTGATGAGTGATTTATTTAGCGCTTTCAGTACACAGTCACAAAGTGTCAAGCAACAATTGTTATACTCCCGTGTTGCTATGCTGCTCACCATACTCATTGCGCTGTTACTGGCACTGTGGTCAGACAATATAGTGAGTTATATCACCAAGATGATTTCGATACTCATGAGTGGCTTATGCGTGATGGGATTACTAGGTCGGTTTTGGCAAGCCTATACATGGCAGGGGGCACTTGCTACGCTGCTTGGTGGGGCGTTAGCGGGCATTGTTGTCGGTGCAAATAGTCAGTGGCTGGCGTTTTTTGGTAATCCGATAATCCCCTCTGTTTTCAGCGCATTAAGTTTGGGCGTTCTTGTTAGCATATTGACCAAAACTCACAATGATGAGTCTATTACCGTTGCAAATGAGACCAATATAGGCGAGCAATCATTATGACAAGCTTAGTTTTTAACACTATAAAAAGCATGGTGTTTTTTGGCGAATGTATGGTCGAACACCGTGCTGATAGCGATATCAGTTTTGCGGGCGATACATTTAATACTGCTTGGTATCTATCTCAGTTTAATAAAGATAAAACACGCCTGTCTGTTCAATATGCCAGTGCAATCGGTGATGATGAAGCCAGCTCGAATTTAGCCTTGCTCCTTCAACAAGAAAGGTTAGAAAGCCCTTACTTAATCACAGTTCAAGATAAAAAATTGGGGCAATACTGGGTTAAATTAGCTGAAAATGGCGAGCGCCACTTCGAGTTTGATCGACTCAATAGCCCGGTGCGGCAATATTTTAATCAAGACAGTAGATTACTAGCTGCACTTAAACATAAGCAGTTTGACGCCATTTATCTATCTGGAATATCACTTGCTGTTTTATGCCCAGAGCAAAGAGCACAATTCATCGCAGCACTAAGACAATTCAAGCAACACGGTGGTGTGATTTTTTTCGACAATAATTATCGCGCAGCACTATGGCAATCTGAGACGCCACAAAAGTGGTTTCAACAACTGATGGCATTGGCAAATGTTGCGTTTTTAACGGATGAAGATGAATACGCGGTCCACGGCACTCAGTGTGTAAACAGTATCATTGCGCACCACTTTAGCCAAGAACTCGCCCCAGATATGCTAGTTATTCGATGTGGCAGTGCGCCTTGTGTGATTGCCGTTGCCCCAAATGATGTCCTTGAAACTTCCCCTAAAAAAATTGCCGAAGAAAAAATAATCGATACCACTGCAGCAGGCGATGCTTTTGCTGCTGGCTTTTTAGTAAAAGCGTTGCAAGGCGAGACGTTTGAAAATGCTGCCAAGTTTGCGCATAGGCTGGCAGGTCAAGTGATCCAACACCATGGTGCGCTCATGCCTAAAGATAAACTCACAAAATATCTTTCTGAGGAGTAGTAGATGCGAAGTAAGCATACTGGTTTTATTTTTCTTAGCATATTGTTTCTCAATTGCTTTTTACCTTCGGCTCAAGCATCGTTAAAGCTAAACATGGCCAGCCTAGATAATGCTGCTTTAATGCCAATGCCAAAACAGTTAGATATAAAAAAATCTTCACTCAAACTTGAGTCGTCTCTAAGCGTTCATATTGAGGGCATGAGTGAACAGAGAAAGCGTTTTCAATTGCAGCGTTTTCAGTCACACCTTAATCGCGTCGGCAACTCAACGTTTACTGTTTTTGAAGATGAAAAGCAAAACGCTCACCTAACTATTGATATTCAACAGCAAGAGCAAGGGCTCAGCGTGCCTCAATATGGTGAAGACGAAAGTTATAAGCTAATTGTTAATCAGCGCGGCATTCGCATTGAGGCGCAAAGTGTATTTGGTGCTCAGCATGCGTTGACGACGTTAGTGCAGTTAGTATATTCACAACAAAAAAATGTCCCGGCAAAGAGCGCAGTATTTATTCCTAATGTGGTTATTCAAGATACCCCGCGTTTTGCATGGCGAGGTTTGTTAATTGACAGTGTGCGCCATTTTTTACCAATAAGTTCCATTAAACGCCAGTTAAAAGGAATGGCCGCCGCCAAGCTTAACGTATTTCACTGGCATTTAACTGATGATCAGGGCTGGCGTATCGAAAGCAAAGCGTATCCGCTTTTGACTGCTAAAGCATCTGATGGCGATTTTTATACTCAAGCAGACATCAAAGAAGTCGTTGAATACGCAAGCTTGTTGGGTATTCGCGTGTTGCCCGAAATAGGGATGCCTGGCCATGCAAGCGCCATTGCGGTGGCTTATCCTCAGTTGATGACCAAAGACAAAACGTATGACATGGAGCGTCACTGGGGGGTATTCAAGCCTTTACTCGATATCGCGAATCCAAAAGTGTATGAGTTTATAGATACTCTGATAGGTGAGATGGTGACATTATTCCCCGAGCAGTATTTTCATATCGGGGGGGATGAAGTCGACGCTGAACACTGGCTGGAAGATGAACATATCCGGCTTCTTATGAGCGGTAAGAATTTACAAAATGGTGCCGATCTACAAAATTACTTTAACAGTAAAATCCAACCAATTATTGCGAAACATCACCGCCAAATGGCTGGGTGGGATGAAATTTTTCATCCTCAACTGCCTAAACAAATCTTGGTACAATCTTGGCGCGGCCATGATTCATTAAATGCGGTGGCAAAAGCAGGTTACCAAGGTGTTTTGTCGACGGGGTTTTATATCGATCAGCCTCAATATACCGATTATCACTACCGCAACGACCCTCATCTTGTCTCGCCGCTTGTGGATTTAACGCACCCTAAAAGTCATGCAAAACAATTTGTGATTGAGCGTTTAAAGGGGAGCCCTGTGAAGGGGGAATTACTGATCCTTGGCGAGCAAGTACTAATTAAGTTGAACAACAATCATCATCAACTCGCAAAGCGAGAGACTGAGTTAGCTCTAGAGGAACACCTTGCTGTTCAGTTTGATAGCTGGATGGGACCGTTGAGTTTTGAATTCGATTTTGCAAAAAGTACCGGTTTCGTTTTAATCGGCAATAGCCGTTACCCGTTTACTATCAGCGAGTTAACAACGCCGAAGCCGATAACTCTTGCCCCAGCTCTTTCATCAAAACAGCAAGCCCTGATCTTAGGAGGTGAGGCCACTATGTGGAGTGAAATGATCACCAAAGATAACATTGATGTGAGAGTGTGGCCGAGATTATTCGCCATTGCTGAACGGCTTTGGTCACCAGCCGAAGTGAAGCAAGCGGACAACATGTATGCGCGTTTAGATGTGATCAGTGAATATGCAGATCAAGTTATTGGCCTTTTGCACTTCAGCCAACAACAATCAGGTTGGGCGGAGTTAATACCACCAAACCTTACAAAGCAACAGCAGGATGAAACTTTGGCATTGTTGAACACACTGGCTCTATTGCTTGAGCCAAGTCATTATTACACTCGCCATCACATTAAACATCTGAACGATGAATACCACCAGCTAGCGCCTTTAGATTTGTTTGTGGATTTTTTAGCGGTAGAGAGTAAAGAGGTACGCTTCTTAAAAGAACACGTAAAAGCATATATTGCTGGCAATACCCGCGCGCTTACAGACATTGAGCAGCGACTTGAGCAATGGCAGCGTGCTTTAAACGCTGAACAAGGTTTATTGGCAAAAAGCGAAAAGTTAAAGTCCTTACAAACAACCTATGAAAATTTACAACGCTTTGCCAATTATACCCAGCGCACTATTGAGGTTTGTCAGGGTAAGCAACAGACAGAAAATTTAGATGAGCGCTTACTTGCATTACAAGCGTTAACAGATGAATTGGTTATCGCCGGCATTTACCCTGTTCGTCGGTTATTTTTACACTGTGCTGCAGTGCAACATTCAGAATTAAAGCAAGATTAAGGAAAACCATGAAAGCCATTTATTTCTCTAGTTTATTGTTCTGCACAGCCTTTAGAGCTGCTGCAAATGACGTGGCAGCAATAAAATATGATACACAAGACTTTGTACTTGATGGCGTTTTTACCCAAGGTGTTGAAGGCCCTGCAGTTGATAAAAACGGGGTGTTGTATGCGGTTAATTACCAAAAACAAGGCACGATAGGGCGAGTTAGAGCACAAAATCAAGTTGATCCTTTGCTTACACTCGTAAACGGTTCAATAGGCAATGGCATCCGATTTGATAGCGCGGGTAATATGTTTATCGCAGATTATGTTAATCATAATATTTTAACCGTGTCTGCAGATGCTCTGAAACTAGGCAAAGACGTGTCTGGTTTGGTTCGTGTATTTGCCCAAGACAGTCGGATGAATCAACCAAATGATATTGCTATTACCGACAAAGGTATTTTGTTTGCCAGCGATCCAAACTGGGCAAATAGCACTGGGAATTTATGGCGGATCGCCCAAGATGGTCAAGTCACCTTGCTAGAAGCGAATATGGGGACGACCAATGGTATTGAAGTCAGCCCCGATAATAAAACCCTTTATGTGAACGAAAGCGTGCAGCGCAAAGTATGGCGCTATGACTTAGACGAAAAGGGTAATATTTCTAACAAACAATTACTGATTAGTTTTGCTGACTTTGGATTAGATGGAATGCGCAGCGATAAACAGGGCAATCTTTATATTGCACGTTATGGAGCAGGGCAGGTAGCGGTTGTTTCACCGACAGGTGCATTAATCAAAACCATAACTTTAAAAGGCCAATATCCAACTAATGTTGCGTTCGGCGGTAAAGATGGTCGTACTTTGTACGTGACTATGCAAAAGCGTGGTGCGATAGAAATGACACGAGTAAACGGAGTTGGTCGCTTGTTTTAACTGGTCGAAAGGATTCTTAAAAAATTATGGGATGAACATACATCTCTTATAAACTTTACTTTGTTCAAAAAATAGCGCAATTTGGTGTCTGTATGCTTTTAGTTATTTAAATAATAAAAGCTTATTTTTAATGAAAAATACCAATCCTTAAATAGGTTACTTAATTAAGGTGATTGGTATAAAAGGAGCTTACTATGCAACTATTTCTTCGCATTTTAGCACTAGCTGGCTTTGTACTGGCTATCACTATAGGCATTATTTCAGGCACTTGGAAGTATGCTATTGCGACTGCGGCATTAAGTGCATTGCTGTTTATTGTGACTTTGAAAAAGCCTGAAAAGTCTACTCGTACAGCAACAACAGTAGGTAAGGGCACTGACAACACCAACGCCACAATCATAGCTGGTGCAAGTATAACAGCTCACAACCTTTCAAATGATTCGTCGAGCTCATCTAGTAGTTTCGATAGCGGTAGTGCTGACGGCGGCTGTTAAAGTTTATTGCAAGGAGCGTTAAATGCTTAATCGATACAACACAGGTTTAGTGATTGTAGATATTCAGGGGAAGTTAGCAACACTTGTGCATGAAAGTGAAGCGATGATTGCGCAAACAGTAAAACTGGTACAAGCTGCAAAAATACTTGATTTACCTATCGTGTTTTTAGAGCAGTTACCAGAAAAACTTGGGCCAACTATTCCTGAACTGCAAGCGCATTTGGCTGATATTCCTGCCATTGTAAAAAGTACATTTGATGGCTGTGGCAGTGAAGAGTTTTTACAAGCCATAGATTCTGCTAGTGTCGATAACTGGCTAGTTTGTGGTATTGAAGCTCACATTTGCGTATATCAAACGGCGATGAGCATAAAACAAAGAGAGTTTGGTGTTGAGCTAGTACAAGATTGTGTTTCTTCTAGAACACATGAAAACAAAGCGCTTGCTCTCACTAAGTTAAATCGAGCTGGCATTCAGCTCACTAGTTTTGAAATGTGTTTGTATGAGCTGATAAAAGACGCAAACGATCCTGTATTTAAACAAGTGTTACCGCTTGTGAAATGATGCGGGAAATGATCAAAAATGATCATTTCCTGAGTTATTTAGGTTATTAATTTTGGTTTTACCTAATACTTTTAATAGTAAGTTTCTGAAAAAACGCAATACCGGATATAAAACGGCTGAAGCTCTCTTAGATTTAAATAGCCAATAATTCAATTTATTAAAAACACCAGATCGAGAACTGATAAGTGCTAATGAATGAATAGCATCCGCACCGTAATAAATCACGCCACCCATCTTTAATACCATACCTTGATCGATATCGAGCCCAAGTTGAGTAATTTCTTCTAATACTTCGCTACTTTCTCTGGCATTGATAATTTTGAGCTCACCAATACTTTCTCGAATACGAACGACTTGGCAGTAGTTATCACAAGCAGAACAGTCTTTATCGTAAACCAGTAATATTTCCTCTTTTTTCATAAGCTACTCCACTGTTGCTTTAAGCCGATAAAATGCACTAAACCAAACGACAAACAAATGACCGAACTCCAAATCCAAAACTCGCTTGAACGACCCATGGGGTTGTTAATAAGGAAAAATCCAGCCACACCCCGGGCCGTGTAAATTAAAGAGATCAAGATTAAAGCGGTTTTTAAAAGCGGCAACTTTATAATAAGACCAGCTGCAGAAAAGGCATAGGCAGACCAAATACAAAGCATGAGCACGATGCCACTGGTAATAAGAGCGGGTTTATTACTGCCTTGCTCTGCAAGTTTTGCCATTTGTTCACCAGCACCAAAAAAGCGATACCAAGGCGCGCCAAAATAAATGCAACCCAGATGCATAAGTGCGGCGAGGGCACTTAAAGAACCGGCTACTATGAGAAAAATATTCACTCTGAGTCCTTTAAATAATTTTCTTTAAACTTAATGGCTACTTTAACGTGTAACTATTTTGAATACATCAATTGATTGGTAAACAAACATTTCTCACATCATAGACTGTTAATGCTTTGGTTCCTTGCTAGCTCAACAGTTTCACGAATCTTTTTGATGACCAAGTCGGGGGCATCTGCTGGAATATTATGAGTCGCACCTGTTGCTATGATGTGCTCAGAATTGTTAGAAAGCGCAGCGATGCTTCGTTGCATGGCTTGCCATTTATCGGTAATGCTAAAGAATCTCGGGTTATTTTCATAAGCTTGTTTGTCATGACTGATTACTAGCATTTTTAAATTGCCAAAGTCATAGCCGAACGTTTCTAAAGGCGTATAAAAGCCTTTTTCATGTCGGTAGCTTGAAAGCACATGTGCATACCTAAAGCTGCCGTAATATTGGTCAAGTCGTTTTTGCATCGGTGCGTCATAATGTTTGAAAATATTTTTTATATCAGATAACCCTAATGCAGCATTGAGATACTGTAAGTTTTTAACCGAATCGGGAATTGGGTCGAATTTTCCTCTCATAATTTCATGCTGATATTCATGGGCTGAGTCTAAAAGGATAAGTGCAGCCAAGTTAATCTCATTTTTTGCTGCTGTTCTTCTAGAGATAATGCCACCATATGAGTGAGCGACTAAAACAACAGGCTTGTTGCCAGCTATATGCTTTATCAGTGCAGTTTGCAGTGTTGATTTTTCATTTGTTGTAAAAGTAACAGGCACATTATCACTACCACCATGGCCCAGCCTGTCGTAATAACAGCTAGTAAAGTCATTAGGCAATGCTTTGGTAATATTGCCCCAGCTTTGTTGTGAGTCAGCTGCAAATCCAGTCTCGAAGAAAACAAAAGGGGCATCATCACCTTTGCATAAATATCGAACTTGTTTGTTTTGATAAGTGAAGTATTGACCGGGCATCTTAATGGTTTGGTGCTGAATAAAGGCAACAATACGAAGCAAGATATAGATGAATAATATGAGTGAAAAAGCAAAAAGAGCTTTGTTTGATTTTATGCGGTGCGCAAATTTTGACATGGAAATTCTTCCCAGAAATTATCATTATTATTGTATAACGATTCACAGCTTAAAAAGGGGTGAAAATAAGTTTGAGAATTAAATTTTATTTTGGCACTTCATCTAAGTGCCAAAATATAAAAATACCTGGCCAGGTTAAGCTACTTTTTCTTTCCCAATCAAGCTATCAATATCAACCTCGTCTATTTGTGAAGGGGCGAGATGTTGCTTGGCATAGTCCAAGTACACACTCGAGGTTAAAAATAGCTCAAAAACATCTGAGTCTATGTGTTGATCTTTCACCATAAACTGCATAATTTTCAGTGACTCTGATAAGGTTTTCGCTTTCTTGTAAGGTCTATCTGAAGCGGTTAAGGCTTCAAAAATATCAGCCACAACAAGGATGCGTTCAGGGATCGATAAGTCTTCTTTCTTCAGTTTTCTTGGGTAGCCTGTGCCTATTAAAGTTTCGTGATGGGTTGACGCCCAACGCGGTACATTGGCTAAATCATCAGGAAATGGCAGGCTATCAAGCATTTTGATGGTGCTTATCATATGTTCATTAATTCTGAATCGGTCTTCATGCGTAAGTGTGCCGCGAGAGACTGTTAGGTTATAAAGCTCGCCTTTATTACTAAGTAGATCTGGGATATCCATTTTGATCCCATATTTTTCGGAATACTCAGGTTTGATTGTTCTGGGTTGAAGATGCTCAGTTTTATCACTGAGTAACATTTCAACACAAGGCAAAGGGGTTTTTAACCCGTGTTTAGCTTCCAGTTCCAACTGCGATAAACCCAACGTATCGTCAAAGTGGCGCTCCCAAGTGATAACAGATAAATTTTCAAGACGGGCAACTGCTTCCTCACTGAGATATTCACCACCTTGATTACATTTAGCAATAAAAGCAAAGTCGTCTTGTAATTGTTTGAACTTTCGCTCAAGTTCGGTTTTGTAAAACCCTTTAGATTCTGGGTGAAGCTGTGTGTTTTGGTGGTAGTCGATGATAGCGTCTCGATATAAAACTTCAAAACGCATTCGGACTTCATGTATACGATTATAAATCGTTTCTAATTTGGTTGCTTTGTCTACGATATATTCAGGTGTAGTGATTTTGCCACAGTCATGTAACCAAGCGGCCATTTTAAATTCACGTTTTTGTTCAGCAGTTTTCAAATTGAAATCACTAAACATGCCGTAATTGGCCGATGAGGCTGCTTCCGCTAACCTAATGCCTATATCTGGCACGCGTTTACAATGACCTGCAGTATAAGGTGATTTGTCATCGATGGCTTGTGCTATCAGTTCAACAAACGACTCTAATAATGCAGCTTGCTGTTTCTCATGTTGTTTTATCGATGATGACATTTCTGCTAAAGACGCGCCAAGCTGATCAAGCTCTTTGATGTTGCTGTGTTCAATAGTGACGTCGTCATACTGCCTGCGTTTAATTTTTTTGTTCTGTGCCATGAGTTTGTGAATGGGTTGCACTATGGGTGCTGAAAACAAGTAAGACAGAGGAAGCAAACAAACAAGGCATGCAGCGGTTAGAAAAATAGATACCTTTACTTGGTTTAAGCTTTTTTGATATAGCTGGTTACTTGGGGTAACAATAGCGAAAAAGGTTTCTTGTCTGTCATTTACCTTAACGGGGCTGATATAAACATAGGTTTCTTGATTATCAATGCTAACAGTGAGCAGAGTATTTTGCAGATTATTTTCGCTGATCGCTTCTAATAAGATTTTGTGAGGAACAGCAAAGGCATGAGCGCTAGATTGGTGAGGATCAGATTTCATTAACCATTTATTCCTTAAGCTTGCCTCTTGAGCATGAGAGATACTTGCCATTGCACGATTTATAATTGGAATTAGGTTTTCAAACTCTGGTTTGAGAAGTAAATGTAAATTAGACGGAAAATCATAATGTGAGAATGATAGAGACTCATTGACTATGACATCTTCTATAAAAAACAGGGATTGTGTTTGTAAAAGTGATAAATGGCTGTCAAGCCCAGCGTCTGCTTTGCCACTTTGTACTGCGAAAAAAACGTCTCTAATGGTGTCAACCTCTAATAGATTGATTGCGGGAAACTGCTGCTTTAGTGGTTGGATGATTGACCAGCCTTTCGCAATTGCTAAGGTTTTACCATTTAGATCAGTAATAACATTAATTTTAGAGGCGTTAGCTCGGGTGACTGTCGCATAGGGTAAATTGAGATAAGGTGCAGACATTAAACCCATACTTTCATTTTCAGGTGTTTTATAGATTGCCTGTAGCCCATCTAATTCATTATTTTTATATTTGCGAACGAGTTCGGGCCAAGTAAAGCCATTCACAAACTCTATTTCTAAACCTGTCATTTGAGCGATCAGGTTCAATTTATCAACTGAATAGCCCCTTGGTTGACCAGAAATGGCAAAGTCGATTGGACTCCAGTCTTTTGAATTAGAAATTTGCAATGACGGTGCATTGCGGACGATTTCTTTCTCACTTTCTGTGAGTGAAAAGTTGCTATATTCGAAGCTGGTATTCTCTGAGTCTTGTTGCTGATTGGTTGCAATAACCTCACCGGTGGCCTGGTAGACAAATAAGTTACTTTCTATGGCAAGATTATGTTTTTTTAGATACTTAGATAAGCTAGAAAGTGCAATATCAACACCTAAAACAGCTTCTGATGCTAGCATGTTTTTAGAGTAGGTTAGCCCGGGTGCTTCTAGAGACTTAAACTGATAAGGTGCTGACTTATAAACCTGTTCATGACTTGCGCCTTTAAACCAAGGGCGTGCTGTCGGGTCGAAGTCATGGGATTCACTGTAACTGATGCGAGGTGTTAAGTTTTTATCTAAAAAAGTGACGGTTCTAGTCGGTATATCAGCATTTGGCGCTATTTCAATTTTTAACCACCTATCAGAAGCCAAAGCGTTCAATTGAATTTTAATTTCTTGGGAGTTCAGATTGATAAGTTGTCCGAAATGGCCAGAGGGTTGGCCGATGAATATAGAGTAATAAAGCGGGTTGTTTTCCATTGCTTTGGAAAACATTTGCAGCTGCTCTTTCGATAAGCTTTCGACTTGGTTAAAGCTATTATTAGTAGAAAGTAGCTCGGTCAATTCATTGGCTTGGTGATCAATTGCTGCTAAGTAATCTCTAGTATATTCAGATGACATCTGAAACTGCTCAAAAGCACTTTGTTTAGCTTGCTGAGTAGAGAAGTGATACTGCAGTAAAATAGCAATGCCCGCAGTTAATGTTGTGGCAATGACAAATATAGAAAAGAGCGTAAACCGAATCGAAAAGCGCCACTTTTTAGTTGAGGGCATGAACACATCCTTGCATGCTTATAAAATATACTAGTTCCTAGCTTAGAAAAGGAATCACAATATTTCCAATGAAAGTTCTTCAAATTTCATTAGGTTAATTCCCAGTATGGTGTTTCTCCAAAATGTGTTTTTAAATAATCTATGAAAACACGTACTTTGGGTGCGAGTAATCTAGAACTAGGGTAAACGGCCCAAATAGAGGTATTGCTAACAAGCGGTGTATCGGTGAGCACGGGGACAAGCTGTTTGGCTTGAATTGCCTTGTAAGCACACCACTGAGAACAAATAGTCAGGCCTAATCCATTGATTGCTGCATCACGAATTGCTTCGCCATTATCTGCACGCAAGAAATGTTTGATTTTAATTGACTGATGCCCTTCGTCAGTTTGAAAAGTCCAAGTATCTAGCCCCATAAGGTCGATACATTGATGATTAAGCAAGTCACTCGGTTGGCTAGGGATACCATATTTATTTAAATAGTCCGGAGATGCACAGACAAGGCGAGTATCTTGTGCAATTTTACGAGCGATCAGACTTGAATCATATAAAGCGGCGTTGCGGATAGCCACATCAAATCCACCCTCGACCATATCAACAATGCTATCGCTTAACCGCAAATCTAAATTTAAGTCAGGGTATTGGGCCATAAACCCATTCAGAGCAGGGATCAGGTGCATTCGTCCAAAAGAAGCGGGTGCAGTAATACGCAGTCTACCTGAAGGGGACATATTACCAGAGCCAACAGAAGCAAATGCGACATCAACACTACTTAATACCTCCTGAGCATGAGGCAAAAATGCGACGCCGTCTTCAGTCAATGATACTTTTCTTGTGGTACGATGTATTAAACGCACACCTAAGCTTTCTTCTAGTCTACTAATATGACTGCTGGCAACGGCAGGAGATAAACCTAACTCTTTGCCTGCTAAACTTATGTTGTGACAAACAGCAATTCGTGTAAATAACTTCAAGTGCTCTATATTCAAGATCTCACCTTCTCAACATTTTGACTTATTATCAAAAATACATTGAAAGTGATGGTAAATATACTGCCTTTATCAATTTTTAAGTTAGAAAAAAAGGCCAGCTTTATAAGCAGGCCCATAATAATTAACTCAACCTATGAAAGTTAATATATTTTTATGCTCTGCGACGTAATGCAAAGCCACCTAGTAGTATTAGCCAAAGCATATTGAGTGAGCCAGCGCTCTCTTCCTCTTCATAATATGAAGAGTCATCATTATTACCAGTGCTGGTATCTACAACAGGTTTTTTACCTAGTGTTTTTACATCAGAGAAATTGCTGTAGGCCTTGATAGTATTATCTGTACCAACTTCATGGAGCGTCATTGTGAAATAATAATTACCATAAGGTGGTTCATCATAATCTGTAAATCGAGTGATATCTTGCCAGTATTGATTGGCATTTAGAGAGCCAAGGTTCACTTGTGCAATCGTATATCCTCTGATTGTACCACCATTATAAGGTGTACTCGTCGCCCACAACTTTAACTCTATTTCTCTGTTTTTATAGTCATCACTATAGTTGCTAACTTTGTCTACTTTAAGCTCAACTGTACTGCCTAAAATTTCAAAACTACATGGACAATCAAGGCCTAAATCATCTGAGCCTGATAGTTGTTGATTAGAAACAACCAGAGGATTCGAAAATGTAACGTGATCCATTAGGTATTCTTGACCATTTTGCACTTCAGTCACCGTTAAAGTAACCGAATAGCTGCCCTCTGGAGGTGTATTATAGGCTTCAGAGAAACGGATACTATGATAGTACTGATTTGCTTGTAATGGGTCTAATTGCTTCTCTGCAATAACATAACCGTTAATGCTACCACTACCACTGTAAGGTGAATTTGTTGCCCATAATTTCAGTTTTAAAGTGCCACTGCTACCTGATGTTCTTAAGTGAGATACTTTCGCAGCTTCAATATTTACTCGACTGCCTTCAATTTGATAGCTACATGGACATTCTAAGTCAATGTTCTGAGATGCATTACCGCCACCATTTCCACCTCCAGAGCCTGAACCTGAGTTGCCACTATCAAATGTTTCTGTGCCGCTAAATTTTTGGTAAGCCATAATGTAGTCTTGGCCATTATACTCAGTTAGAACCAGTGTTAAGTAATACTCGCCATCTGGTGGCTGATTGAAGCTAGCTTGTCTATTGATACTGTGAAAATATGTATTGGGTTGTAGTTGTCCTAAATTAGTTTCAGCAAGGACATAGCCATTAATTGAGCCACCATTATAGGCTTGCTTTGTCGCATAAAGCTTAAGCTTAAGCTTAAGTGAGCCACTAGTGGTGTTTGATTGATTGTTTGCAACCTTACTTACTTTAAGCGTAACTAAGCCATTGTTGAGATCGTATGAGCATGGACAATCTAAACTAAAGTTAGATGAGCTACCACCACCATCGCCAGAGCCGCCACTGCCGCCGCCTTCTCCTCCACCGCTAGTGTTAGAGCTGAATACGAAAGGGTTGTTTGTTGCAGCCATCGAGTCTAAAGATGTATTTAGGTTCGGATATTCAGATACATGCAAGAATAAATAGTAGGTGCCAGCTGGAGGCCTTCTAAACTCTGTAGTAAAACGTACATTTACGAATGACTGGTTTGGGTCTAATGTACCGTACTCAGTACTGCCTTTAAAGGTTGACAGGTTACCTTCAGCTAATACATAAACCGCATTACCCGTTGGACTATTTTGTGTGTTAGCAATGAGTTTTAAATACAAAGTACCAGTACGGTTATTACCTTGATTCGAGATTTTTGGTACATATACTGAAACTTGATTGCCATTTATTGAAAAGTTACCTGTGCCTTCAAACTTGACTTGCGAGTTTGCAAAACTAGATGCGCTAACGATTAAGCTAAATAACGAAACTAAAAATACAAAAGCCCTCATTATTTCGCCCCCAATTCGTCGATAACAACTAAATCAGCACAAAGCGCAGGTTCGTGTAAATCAACAGTCTGTGACGGCGTAAGTAAAGCTAATTCGGCAAACGCAAAATTGGCATCACAAGGTAAATCAAACTGTCCATGAGCAGATAAATTGAGAACAGGGCCAGAGTTCGCTGATACCTGAATAGGCCATGATGAATTATTGATTAGTTGGACTTTTCCATCTTTAATTGTTGAAAAAAATGAAACTCTTAAATTTAATCCATCTTGTTCATGCTCGAAAGCGTATCTCAAGTTTTGCTTAAGCTCACTTGTTACTAGTGTTTGAGTGAATGCCGTCTTTTTTAATGGTTGGTATCCATATTCATTGGCTTTGCTTTGCATGCTGGTTAATAAGCATGAAGCAAAAATCAGAAGGGCTGTTTTACGCAAAATAGGTTCCATGAATTTTGTTGGGGGTTTAAAACGGCGGCGATAATATAGGAAAATCGAATAATAAAAAGGCGGTGTTTTGACGGTTTTTTCGACGCAAAATGTTAAGCAATTAATGTTTAATGAGTTTTATGCAAAGAAAAAGTAAAAAAAGATTTTAAGGACGTGTTGAATTTAGATTAATCCGTTTTATAGGGTGCTTTAAAAAGAATTTGTAAAAGGAGGGGAAGTGAGGAAAGTAGCCTAAAGCATGTTTAGGCTAACAAGCCTGGGACGTTTATTCTGGAATAAACTCGAAAGATGCGGCGCGAGAAAGACGGTTGTTAACTGCCTGCCAGTCGTCGCTCACAGGTGGTGTTTCAACAAAGATTTTAGCCGGTGTCAGCTTATCTAAACAGTATAAGTCGTAGTATAGACCTTTACCGTAACCCGCAGCATCACTGGCGATTTGCTTGATGAGACTTGGCTGAAAATCTAGTGCATTCAGCTCTTTTAAAACCTGCTCTGAGTAGGCAAGTACTGCAATGTTTTTGTTGCTTTCATTTTCAATAGCCTGTGTAAGCTCAGCGGTTTTTACTAAAGTCACCGGTGCATTTGGTTGGTAGTGGGCTTTAACGTTACCTGGCACCGCTTCGTTATGTTCCATCGGCGTTGTAACTGGTTTACCTAAGCATTGCTCAATCTCAGCGGCTGAAATTGGGCCTGCGCGTAATACTCTTAGCTCATCGGATGTTAAATCTAAAATGGTCGATTCAAGCCCATGCTCACACGCGCCACCTTCTAGAACCGCAGGAATTCGACCTGTTAATTGCTCAACCACTTGCTCAGGTACTGTTGGACTTAATTGCTTATAGCGATTTGCCGAAGGTGCAGCTAATCCTGTGTCTAAATCAATTAACACTTTCAAAAACAGCGGGTGAGAAGGCACGCGAAGTGCAATGGTGTCTTTACCACCAGTAACTGGGTTGTTTAGCCCTGCTTTGGTGTTTAAAATAACCGTTAATGGCCCCGGCCAAAATGCGTCAGCAAGTTTTTGTAGATCAGCAGGCTTAGAGTCTGCCCAACGTGCAATATGCGTTTCATCAGGAATATGCACGATTAACGGATGATTTGATGGGCGACCTTTTGCGGCAAAAATTTTTGCCACGGCATCAGGCTGCGTCGCATCCGCGGCAAGGCCGTACACGGTTTCAGTCGGTAGGGCGACACATTCACCTTGTTGTAGTAGCTTAACGGCTTGGGCGATCCCTTCGTCTCCGGTGAGAAGCTCGAGTGTTTCAAATTTATTCATAGGTAAACCTTAAGGATTACAGAGCTGACAATAATAGGGATCGGCAGCAGTTTGTTCGGTATTTTTTAATTCAGTATGGTCGCAGCATTCACAATAATACTTATGCTGCTTTATTTGTTGTGTTGCAAGGCCGCATTGTTCACAAGGCAAACCTGCAATGGCTTCTTTTACAACATAATTTTTGGCATTGCATTTAGGGCAAATGGCACTGAGCCTGTTTGCTAAATCGTCGGCAGCTTTACTGATCATTTGCTGGCGAAGCGGGCAATACATAGCGCGTAAATCTGGCTCAATTAACGCTTCGGTTAATTGCTTGTCAGCTAAAGTTTCAATCAACGTTTCGCTGTTTAACCCTTTTAAGGCTTGCTCATCAAATTTCAGCAACCAACGCTGACCTTGAAAATGATTGAGCTTTTTTAACAAGGTATCGCGGCAAGTCTCACTGTTTACTTGGATACTCGAGATTGCAAAAGGCCCTGAAGCACTCGCATAGATAGCTTGCTCTGTTGCACGTTCATAAAAACATACAATCTCGTCGTTCCAGTTCACTATGCCCGGATAAGGGCCATTGCCAAAACTCCCTTCGCTGCCCAAACCAAATTCGGCACCGAGCAATTCACACGCCATTTTTGCCTTTTTCAAAGCAGCTTCTTTCGGGCTGAGCGTACGCTCAATGTCGCCTGCAAACGTGCCTAAGCGATCGGTGTCAAACGCATGGCTTTCAACTACATCAAAGCCAAGTGGCGCGAGTGCGTTTGCGATGCACTTAGCTTTATCATGTTTAGTGATAATTACAGCTTGATTCATTAATGACACGACCTTCAAACAACTCAATTACCGAAACGAGATTAAAATAGCAAAAGCTCAAAGCCCTGATAAAAACAGGCTTTAAAAAGGGTCGCTATTATACGGTGAGTTGTATAAATTTGTCACTATTTTCGCCTTGTCAGAAGGGGAAGTGGGACGTATGGTTTTTAAATCTGGCGAAGATGGGTGAAGAAAAGGAGAAACTGGGTGTTTCTCCTTAAATAACCTGAACTCAGGTTAAATACGTAAACTTACTTGCCGATCATTTTAGTTGGGCTTTGTGCTGCAAGGTATGCAAACACAGCGTAAACCGCTACGTTCTGGTTTAACTTTGCAGGGTCGATTTTATCTAACGTGTCATCAGCAGTGTGGTGGTAGTCAAAATAGTCAGTACCATCTTGATGTAAAGAGAAAATAGGCACGACTTTTGACTCTTTAAATGGAATTAGATCAGGACCACCAAAAGCGTTATTACGTGCATCGTATTTAACCCCTAAGTCTTTTAAATGCTTAGCAATGGCACGTACTGTCGGTAATGAGTTTGAAGCAACACGAGATTCAACTGCATAGATAAGGTCGGCACCAAAGTCAGACTCTGCCGCAGCAACAATATTACCTAGCTCGTTTTGATGTTTCTTCACGTAAGCTTTCGCCCCCCAAAGACCTTGCTCTTCAGCGGCAAATAACACCACGCGCACACTGCGTTTGGTTTTTGTTAGCTCGCTAATGTGTTTTGCAGCAGCTGTGATAATTGCCACACCTGCGCCATCATCAAGTGCGCCAGTGCCTAAATCCCATGAATCTAAATGCGCGCCTAACAGCACGTATTCGTTTGGCTTTTCCGTGCCGGTAAATTCACCAATGACATTGTAAGAAGTGCCCATGCCTTTTGATTCAGCTTGTACGTTTAAATTAATTTCAACTTTATGACCCAGTTGCAATAAACGTTCAATTTGGTCGGCATCTGGGTTTGCAAGCGCGACTGCTGGAATGGCCTTTATGCCATCTTTGTAATGGTTGCCGCCTGTGTGTGCAAAGCGGTGTTTTGCAGTACTGACAGAGCGCATCATAAACGCCACTGCGCCTTTTTGGCTGGCAACAACGGCACCCCGGTTACGCGCTTGTACAGCAGGGCCGTAACTGTTGCCATCTAGGCTGCGGTCCATGCGATAATTGATAAAGACAATCTTACCTTTTGCGGCATTTTTTGGCGCCGCTTCTAACTCTTCTAAGGTTTCAAAGATGACGATAGGTGCGCGTGTCCCATCTTTTGGCGTGCTGACACTGTTACCAAGCGCGGTGATGTGAATAGGCTGCTTTGACGGCAAAATAATTTCGGCAGATTCAGAATAGCGCAACCAAGCAGGGAATTTTGCAGGTTCTTTCCAAACTTTGTCGAAGCCCAAACGCTTTAGCTCTTTCATCGCCCAGTCTACGGCTTCAAGATCTTTAGGCGTGCCCGCCATACGCGGCCCAACTTCGGTGGTTAGCCTTGCCACAATATCGTAAGCCAACTCACTATTAAGCGACTTCTCTTTTAATTGCTCGGTCACTTTAATCGTATGTGCATCAAAGGTGTCGGCAGCAAACACATTGGCGCTTAACACCAAGGCTGCCAATAATAACTTTTTCATTTTTATAGGCCTGTTGTAAAAATTAAAATGAGTCTGGAACGTTCCATAAACAAATACAAATATTCGCGATGAATGGACGAGGTAAGATCACTTTCGTGCTTATTCGTGTTTATGTTCCTTTAAATACCTGTGTAAGAGTGTTTCAGTAAACATATTGTCGTTATAGTCAGGTAACCAGTCGCTATTGAGCAATTTGGTTGCGGCTAATTTTACGTTTTCACCATCTTGTTTAATGACATGCCACTGAACTTCATTGAAGCCACTGAACTCACCATTGAGTTCACGCCATAGTGCTAAGTCCTGTGTGAGCTTTGCAAGTGTTTGACTTGTTTCTGAATTTTCATGCACGGAATTACCCATTTCTAAACCTTGCAAAATTTGCGTATAAGTAAGATATAACCCAAGGTTCTGCTCAACAGGTGCAGTTAAACTCGCAAACTCAGCAAAGTGTTTAGTAAATAAATTAAACGCCATTTGATTATCGTTATTAGTCATCAGTCCATGAATGTAAGGAATAACATATCTATTTAATTCTGGAGCGAGTTGATACCTTTGCTTAAGCTTCTCGAATGCCACAATTAAGCGCCCATCTTTAGCTGCAAGTGCCGCTTCAACATACCAAACAAAATCGCTATGAATATATTGTTTATCTGTTTGTTTAAATAAAGCTTCTGCATTCTTTAATTGGTTTGTACTGAGTAAGAACAGCACATGCTGTAATTGAAAGTGGGCAAATTTATTGTTGTACTCACTATTCTCATTGTCATAACTGTATTGTTCGTACCAAGCTTCATAGTCCGCAGCAATAGGTTTAGTGAGCGTGTAGAAATCTAACGCATAAAGTGGCGCATTTCGCAGATTCGGTGCAATTAAACGGGCACGTTCAAAGTATTGTTGCGCTTTTTTGCGATCGCGCTTAACTAAATAGGCATAGGCTAATTTTATAAGCACTTCAGGGTCATTTGGGCTTAGCTTGAACGCAGTTTTCAGTGAGGTGAGTGCCTCTGTTGTTTGCTGTTGCGACAGTAAGAAATCACCGTAAAAAAGGTGAAATAAACTACTTTTTTGCTCTAGTAATAGTCCTTGCTCGAAATAGGTTTTTGCTGTTTTTAAGTCACCTTTTTGCTGTTGGAGGGCACCAAGTAGTGCAATGGCATTAATATGATGAGGTTCAATTTCTATGGCTTTTTGCAGCAAGGGTAAACAGCTTGCGTAGGTTTTCGTTTGGCTGTGCTGACCGTAAACAAGCAATTGGTAATCGCTGTTGCACAAACCAAACAAGGCATTAGCGTTGTTGGGGCTTTCATTCAAAATGGTTTTATAGAGTTTGCTCGCTTGGTTAATTGCACTAACCTCACGCTGTTTGACCAAATGATCTGCAAGGGTTAAATCTTCAAAATAAGCTTGTTCATTTGGCTGATTTTTTAACTGCGCTTTTAAATCTTCTTTGATTGAGCCGTTGTTCATAAACCAAAAAACGATAACCGCAAACACAAGAATACATACAGCGAAAGCCGTTAACTTATGCTTTTTCGTTATTTTTTCTGCCAACGTTTGTTGTAAAGCTTGTTTCTTTGAACTGCCTTTTGTTAATGAATATTGTTCTTCACGCTCAAATCTCAGCTCAATATTAGGGGAGAGTCTGTAGCCTTTTCCTGAAATCTGTTCAATGGCTTCAGTAATGGTTTTATCTTGATGAAGAGTTTTTCTTAGTTGCGCTACGGCCTGATAAATAGAGCTATCAGTAACCACGCGAGCGGGCCAAATTTCTTTGGCGATAAAATCTAAACTTAGCGGCGTGTTTTGATGACGAGTTAGCAAGACCAATAAAGCCATAACTTTAGGCGGCAGCGAGCACTCTAACGATTGTTCGGCTAAAGTGAGCTTGTTCAAATGCGGCTCTACATACCAATTGGCGAGTTTGAAAGAGGCTGCTATCTTTTCCATCTTTTTGATTACTATGCTTATTTTTATTTTGAGACAAAATTCAGGGTAAAATTATATGCTTTTTAGGTAATTAACCCAGTGTTTTTTTAAGGTGACTTCAGTTTCAAAAAAGGAGTCATCATGAAAACACTTATGTTAACTAGCTTACTATTATCTTTTGTTTTAAATGCGAAAGAGCTTGATGTCATCATCAAAAACGTTACCGTTATTTCACCGCTTAACCCATACCAAGCCAGCGTTGTAGATAAACATTGGGTTGGCATTAAAGATAATAAAATTAAAACGATATCGGCAAAAGCCTTGAGCGACTCGGATGCTAATGTGATTGACGGTACCGGCAAGTTTTTAATTCCCGGTCTGATGGACGCCCATGTGCATCTAAATCGCATGCCTGGGTTACCCTTTGAGCTTAGCCGGTTTAATGAAAAGGAGATTGCTGAGCTTGAAAGTTTACAGCTGAAATACCAGCAAAGGCAGGGAAAAAATTACTTATATTATGGTGTGACTCAAGTGCTTGAGCCGGGGGCGAGTAAAGAGAGTATGTCGTTATTTCAAAGTAACGGTGTGGCACCAACAAGTTACTTTTGCGGTGCTGTGCCAATTTATCAAGGATATAACGCACAAGGTATAAATTATGAACACCTACATGAAAAGCGCCCATATTATGCGCATCAACAGGGCGATCCAAGTCACCTGCATGAAAAACATATATTAGAAAGTCATTCACCTAAACAATTAGTAAAACGCTTGGCCGATGATGGCGCTATATGCACCAAAGTGTATCTTGAGGATGGTTTTGGTGAGCGTTCAGATATTCCGTTAATCGCTTCTAACACGCTAGATGAACTCAAATCTGCCAGTGAGCACCACGGTTTAAAAATGATGGCTCATGCCAATGCCACCGACATGCAGCGTTTAGGGTTAACTCATAAAATGGATGTGATGGCGCACGGTAATTGGAATTGGCTCGACGAAAGCAGGGTAGGCACAAAAGGTGAATTACCACCTAAAGTAAAAGCTGTCGCCGATGACATTATTCGCTCAGGTGTTGCTTATCAACCAACACTCAACGTCATGCGTGCACTGACCGATGTGATGCGTGAAGGTCATATTACTGAAACGGAATACAAAACAGTATTGAGCAAGGCACAAATGGCTTGGTACCAAACAGAAGCAGGGCAATGGTTTGCACGAGAAATGAAAACAGGTTGGGGCAACATGAGTGATGCACAAAAAATAGCGCGCTTTGAATTTAACCAACAACTTGGTAAACGCGTTTTAAATTACATCTACCAAAACGGAGGCCTTATTTCACTGGCAACCGACACACCACCTGCACCGACCTATGCATCACAACCGGGATTAGCAACCTATTGGGAATTAAAAGATATGCATGACGCAGGCATGAGTTTGGCAAGTATTCTTGCTGCGGCAACTTTGAATAATGCCAAGGCATTTTCGTTAGATAAACAATACGGCACGGTCGAAGTGGGCAAAGTGGCTAATTTGTTGTTGCTGAATGTCAGCCCTTTACAGAGTGTCGAAGCATATAATCATATAGATACGGTTATTCTTAATGGTGAGCCTTTGTCTAGAACGGATTTAGAAATAACAAAATAAATCAGTAGATTGCATTTTGTTTAGGAAGATGTTTTTATGGTCGAGAATGTACCTGATAAGGAAAAGTCATGATCCGCCTTGCAAACCTAGAAGATCTTCCACAAGTACTCAACTTATACCGAGAACTACGTCCGCACGACCCCGAGCTTGAAAAGTCTTTCTCTGAGCAGGTATGGTCTGAGATGATGCGCTGCCCAGAAACACATATAGTGGTGGCAGATATCGAAGGGGAGTTAGCCGCAACTTGCGCGCTGGGTTTAAATAAGAGTATTGCAAATGGCGGTCGACCTTTTGCCATTATTGAACATGTTATCACCGCAGAAAAATTTCGTCGTCGTGGATTAAGTCAACAAGTACTTGAGTTTGGCATTCAAAAAGCATGGGAGCTAAATTGCTACAAAGTTATGCTGCTTTCAGGTGAAAATCTCACTGGCGCACACCGAGTATATGAGTCGGTCGGGTTTAAAGCGGGTATTGAGAAGGGCTTTGTGATTAAAGCACCAAAGAAATAACAAAAAATAAATGAATAAAACAATATTAGTTACCAAAAGGCTCACCTTAGCCCCTTTAAATGAAAGCGATAAGTCTCTTTTCATTCAGTTATGTATGGACCCTGAGGTGATGGAACACTGTTATGATCCTAGTACGTTAGAAGAAGCTGAGGCTGGCTTTGAAGCTTTTACTCAGCCGTAGGATAGCAACAGTCATGATTGGTTATGTTTTGGTATCACCGAAACTAATACTGGTGAAAAAGTCGGAAATATCTCGGTTAAAATACTTGATCACGAGCAACGTATTGGCGAAGTCGGGTTTTTATTAAATCCTTGCAAGCAAGGCAAAGGGTATGCGTTTGAAGCGCTTAAAAAGGTAAAGGCGTTTTCTTCTGATGTACTTAATCTAAAAAAGCTGAAAGCGATTTGCTCGACTCAAAATACGAGCTCGATAAAGTTATTAGAAAAGTCAGGTTTCATCCAAGCAGCATTACTTAAAGATAATGTTGTGATAAAAGGTAGGTCAATTGATGACTACCAATATGAATACATTCGTTAAACAATAAATATAAAAGGTAAATAATGAAAAAATTAGCCATAGCAACAGTTGCTCTTGTACTTTCTGGTTGTATGTCTACGCCTGAATCAGTCAACTTCAATGGTGAGACGGTGGGTACATATAGTGTTGCAGCGAGTTGTAGCGATATGCTGTTAGATACAGATTGTTCAGGCATGACCGGTGCCACAAAAGATATTGAGTTAGCTGGTATTAAATTGAGAGCTGCAGCAGGTCAGTCAGGTAAAGTCGTATTTATTATGTCTGAATCGAGTTTCAGCACAGATCAAAATGCGCTTCAAAATGGTGCTAAATCTTTAGAGAAACTATTCAAAGACAATGGCATTCAAATTGAGTCGAAGAAAGTGATGTTTGGTGGTGGCGACGTATACGGCGTGCATTTTCAATTAAGTGACAATGGCTATCGCTTGTTAAAATCACTGTAATTTCATATGGGCTTATATTTTTGTAAGCCCATAAATCATTTCATTACGACATTTGGCCGCTGACTATTTGCTGAAAGTTAAAGTGAGTGCCCATTCTCTTAGAACAATTAAAATCATAAAGTCATACCTTATCACTTTAAGTTATAACAATTTCGTAACAAATTCTGTGCAGCTGTATTTAAGTTAGTACAAACTTTGCTCAAACAATACACGTCTAGACGTATGCGCATTTTTAGACCAGTGTAATGGAGGTTTTACAGTAAAAAATGAAATATTTAGAGTTGTTGCACCTATAATAAAAACAAATTGACAGCGTTGGACATTTGTTCTTTTCTTGTTGCTTGTAAATGGTTTGTTAATCATTTGCGATCTAAAAACAAGATAAGGAATCAAAATGAAAACCAAGTTGAACAAAACTACACAGGCACTTATTTTTTGCGGTGCATTGGTCCCAGCAGTTCATGCATCGACACTGATAGATGAAAGCAGTATCGAAACAAATCAGGCTGAGCGTTACATAGTTACACTTAAAAGTGAACAAGGCACAATTGCCCAGCCTTTTGAGCTAAGCCCACAACAAACCAAACAGCTTCAAATGAATCGTCTTCAGTCAGTTGCACTGACGGTATCGGCTCAAGCTGAACAAGTTTTACCGTCAATTAATGCTGTGTCTATGTCTCTAACTTCTGAGCAAAAAGCTTTGTTAGCTGCACGCTCAGATGTGTTGTCTATCGAAGTAGATCCAAAGCGTTACCTGATGGCTGAAAGCACGCCTTATGGCATCAATATGGTGCAAGCTAACCAATTAGCAGACACCATGTCGGGTAATCGTAAGGTATGTATCATGGATACAGGTTATACCTTAAATCATCCTGACTTACCTTCAACGGGGATCACAGGTGATGACGGCTACGGCAGTAACAATACTGGTAACTGGTACAACGACGGCAACGGTCACGGTACACACGTAGCGGGCACGATTGCTGCAATTGGTGGTAATGGTCAAGGCGTGGTGGGGGTAAACCCATCTGGTCAGCTTGGTTTGCATATTGTTAAAGTATTTAACGATTCAGGCCGTTGGGCTTATGGTTCGGACTTAGTAAAAGCGATTGAGCAATGTCAACTAGCGGGTGCGAACGTCACGAGTATGAGTCTTGGAGGCTCAGGCCAGTCAAATGCAGAGCGTCAAGCATTTGCAAACAGCTATGCGCAAGGCATGCTGCATATTGCCGCAGCTGGTAATGGTGGTAATAGTTCTATGAGCTATCCAGCATCATATGACTCGGTTGTTTCAGTAGCAGCGGTTGATAGCCGTGAAAACAAAGCATCATTCTCGCAATACAACAGCCAAGTTGAAATCGCTGCACCGGGTGTTGGTGTTAATTCGACGTGGAATAATAACAACTATCGAAGCATTAGCGGCACATCAATGGCAACGCCACATGTATCGGGTGTTGCAGCACTCGTATGGAGTCATTTCCCTGAGTGTAACAACCAGCAAATTCGTGATGCATTAAACTCTACAGCTAAAGATAAAGGTGCTGCAGGGCGTGATACTTCCTATGGTCATGGTATTGTGCAAGCAAAAGCAGCATACGACTATTTAGCTTCAAGCACATGTGAAGGCCCGGGTGATGCTAAACCAGTTGCGAGTTTCAAAGTAACGCTGAACGGTAAAAGCATACAACTAACTGACAGCTCATATGACGATAAGGGGATTGCAGCTTACTCGTGGGAGTTTGGTGATGGGGCAACTAGTTCAAGCAAAAACCCAAGCCACACTTATGCAAGTGCTGGAGAATATACTGTTAAGTTGACAGTAAGGGACACAGTTGGTCAGGTTGCTAGTAAATCTGAAGTCATCAAGGTAACTGATGGCAATACGGGTGGATGTAATGGTACGCCAACATGGTCAGCAGGTAAGGTTTACTTATCTAAAGATCGCGTTTCATTAAATGGCAATTTGTACGAAGCGAAGTGGTGGAACATAGATCAAAACCCAGAGCAATTCTCAGGTCGTTGGGATGTATGGGCGAACAAAGGCGCTTGTAAGTAACGTTTTTAAATAAATTCCCAATACTTTTGTTATTAAAGGCAATTTAGGTAACTAAATTGCCTTTTTTCTCGACTTGTGACTAATCTTTGCATTCATTTTTCGTACTCATTGTTATGACAAGCTACGTTTAATAAAAAATCAGAACACTTAAACTTATGAAATGGTTAAAACATACTGATGACAGCTTTGATGCATTGCTGACTGATTGCTATCAGCAGCGCGAAATGGAAATGGAGAACCACATCAACAAAATTCGTTTTTTTGGTTTGATGGCGCTGTTTTTACTCGAATTACTGGTCGGTACGTTAGGTCAGGGACTGGATTTAATTTTAATCAGTGTCGATCTTGGTTCGATGGTTATAACAGCAGTTTGGTGTTGGCTGGTTCGGCACTGGGCAACTACAGGCAGCTATAAGCCTTGGCTCAAGTATGTGTCAATTTTATTCGATTATGTGATTATTTTAGCCATTACATTAGAAATGGAATATTTGGCTGAGATAGGGCATTTCTTACGCGATTTGCACCAAACACAATTTGAATTGATGCTGATCAGTGCGCTAATCCTATTTAATGTCATGAGTGCATTCAGGCAAGGTCGCGTGATTATTTACTTTTCGACGCTGTGTTGTTTAGCCTCGACAACGCTTATTTTAGAGCACAGTCATACTGCCCGAACCATAGAAATACATGAGCAAATTATTGTGCTATTTTCAGGGCTGCTCGCGTGGTCACTGTCTCATTACATCACCAATACTTACACGCGTTTGCGTCATCGCGAGCGGTTATTACGTTATCTGCCAGAAAAGCTGGTCAGTGCGGTCGAAACCGGGGCCGTAGACATAGAGCCCGGAGGCGAGCGCCGTAACGTCACTGTTTTAATGGCTGATATTCGCAGCTTTACAGGTCTGTGTGAGCAAAACGATCCCGAAGTGGTGACTGGCATGCTAAACCGCTACTTTTCAGCCATGAGTGTGCCGATTTTTAAACATGATGGCATGATAGATAAATTCATCGGTGATGCCATTATGGCGGTATTTGGCGCGCCCCAAGAGAAAAGTAACAATGCCGATAACACGATTTTAGCCGCACAAGAAATGCTGACTCAGTTGGCTGTTTTAAACAGCGAGTTTGCTAAAGAAGGCTTGCCGCAGTTAGAAATCGGTATTGGTATTCACAGTGGCGAAGCCATTGCGGGCAATGTGGGCAGCATCAGTTGTATGGATTACACCGTGATTGGCGATACGGTTAATGTTGCAGCGCGCATCGAAAGCCAAACCAAAGCATTGGGTTATAAGTTATTGATAAGCCAATCAACGGCCGAGCAGTCACAGCTTGAGTCGTTGAATAAAGTCGCCAATGTGCATTTAAAAGGGCGAGATAAAACCATCGATTTATACTCGCTCTCGTGTTCATAAAAACCTTAAAAAGCGCATTACCAACATAATGCGCTTTGTTTAGTTGAGCTTATGGCTCAGCCAATAGCTTTTTCACTTCGTCACTGTCTTGGTCTTGATAATTCTCAAAACTTAACCCCATAAACTCAGGCAAGGTCGCACTGATAAATATTGACGACAAGGTGCCTGCAGTTAAACCAATTAACAGGGCGCTGGCGAAGCCATTTAAAGCATCGCCGCCGAGTAACCAAATGGCAAAAACGGTCGCAAGGGTGGTGAATGAGGTAATAAGCGTGCGGCGTAAAGTGCTTTGCAATGCTTCATTTATAGAATGACCAATGTGTTGCTCAGGTTTGGCACGAATGAGTTCACGAATACGGTCGCCAATGATAATACTGTCGTTGAGCGAGTAACCGATAATCGCTAAAAGTGCTGCCAATACCGTTAAATCGAAGGTTAAACCAAGCACTGTGAATAAAGCGATGGTGATTAATACATCGTGGAACAGTGCGACAGTTGCAGCAACGGCGAGTCGCCATTCAAAACGCACCATTAAATAAATCAACACAGACACCACAGCAAACACAGCCGCCAGTGCACCACTGGTTTTGAGCTCCTCACCTACTTGAGCGCCTAAAAACTTACTTTCTAAGATATGGGCATTTAATTGTGACTCAATAGCAGTTTGAAAAGCGGCGATTGAATCTGAAGCTACGTCGGGTAAAAACAACACACGCCAATGGCCGTCTTGGCTTTGCGATAAGCTAAATGCGTCTGATGTTAAGGTACTTAATGTGGTTTGCAGTTCACTCATACTGGTTAGCGACATTAACGTAAAGTCTAAAACGGTACCCCCCGTAAAATCTAAACCAAATGCAATGGGGTTAAGGGCTAAAACGCCAAGGCTAACAACAATAGCAAGTAGACTAAATATAAAGCCCATTTTACGGGCAGATTGCCAAATATTATGCATGATGCGCTCCTTCTTTCTTTGTTGTTACTGATTCAAGTTGGGCCTTGTTTTTATCTTTTTGATGCTCTTTTTTTCTCTCATGTTTAAGAAAGAGTGGTGACAGGTAAGACGACACCAATACGCCCGAGAACAAACTGGTTAAGATCCCAAGGGCTAACGTAATAGCAAAACCTTTGATTGGGCCATAACCTACACCAAGTAAAACCAGCGCAGTGATCATCGTCGTTAGGTTCGCATCGATAATGCTCGACATAGCATGTTCATAGCCGCGTTTTAAAGCGCCAAGTGTGCTTGCTCCTTGTTTGATTTCATCACGAATGCGCTCAAAAATAATCACATTGGTATCGACCGCCATACCTATGGTGAGTACTAAACCTGCGATCCCGGGTAGGGTTAACACCGCTCCAGGTAATAACGACATTAACCCAAGTAAACAGACCAGATTCACCACCAATGCAATGATGGCGACTACACCGAGTCGCCCGTAGCAGGCCAACATGAATAGTAGGGTGATGGCTAAGCCCAGTTTGAGAGCATTAAACCCGTTTTCAATGTTTTGCTCGCCTAGGCTTGGGCCAATCGTTTGCTCCTCAACAATGGTGATAGGTGCCTGAAGTGACCCGGCACGTAATACCATAGCCAGCTCTTGTGCACGCTGCATGGTGCCTAAATTAGTGATACTAAATTGGCGGTTTAGGGCTTGTTGAATGGTGGCGACCGAAATCACTTCTTGTTGTTTAACCACATCCCCTTTTTGATTTTGGTGATATTCGCCATATAAAGTTGCCATTGGCTTACCAATGTTTTGACGTGAAAAACGACTCATTTTGTCGCCACCCGCAGGCGAGAGCATTAACTGTACCAATGGCTGACCAGACTCATCACGACCCGCCTGCGCAGACTCAATATCTGAGCCGGTAAAAATAGGCAGCGGGTTTAGGTTCGTGGTGCCGCCTTCTTTATATTTGTAAGTGTGACCACCAATGTCTTTCAATGCGTGAAAAGACAACTCAGCAGTTGCCCCAATTAAGCGTTTTGCAGCAGCTGGATCTTGTACACCCGGTAACTCAATTCGAATATGCTGCTTACCTTGACGTTGTGTAACAGCTTCTGTGATCCCCAATTGTTCGATACGCGAGCGCAAAGTACTAATGGCTTGGCCTATTGCTTGTTCAGCAATTTGCTTTTGGCTGGCTTCGTCAAAACCAAGTTGCCAAATCACTTGGCTTGCCGTGTTTTGTTCAATACTCGTAAGGCTTGGGTAGTCTGCTTTTAAAAGCTTCACTAAGGTCGCGAGCTTATCTGCTTGGTTACTATTGGCTTTTACGACCACGCTATTATCACGGGCAGCTTCAATCTTGATGCCACGTAATTTGTGCTCAATGCGATAATCTTTTGCGACTAAACGCAGTTTTTCAAGACGCTCTTCAAGGGCTTTGTCGGTATCGACTTTTAATACAAATAGCACGCCGCCGTTTAAATCTAAACCCAACTTTAAAGGGGATAAATTAAAACTTTGCAGCCATGCGGGCGTGGTAGCTTCACTTTGTACGCTAATATTTGCTGCGCTTTGTAGTTGTTTTTGCAACTTTTTTTGTAATAAGGCTTGCGCATTCACACTTGCTTTTGGGTGTTCAAGCAAGACACGAATTTCACCGGTTTGATGATTTACAGTCGCTTCGCGCACAGGCAACTTTGCGTCTTCAAGGTATTGGCTAATTTGAGTCGCCGATAGCGTATTGTTATGACTGTTGACCTTTAATACCGTGTTATTTGGATACAGGTTAGGTAGCGCGCTAATTGCCAAAAATACAATGACTAACAGCAACGCCCATGGGGTCAAACGGTTGTTTGACGTAGGGTTTAATTGATTTTTCATAATTCACTCATCTAGGGCGGCAAAACACCGTTTTGCCGAAAAAATTAAAAGATTTTTTTGCGATAAGTGAAATTAAGCGTGGTAGGTGAGCTGAGCTTTATAAACTAAATTGGCAGGTTTGCAGGCATCAATAAAGCCGTGATTTGGCCGCGTGTTGCACTGATACCAAGGTTGTTCGAGCTTGTCAGTTTGCAAGCGGTTTTCGCTAATGTAAGTGTCTAACATCAGCTCAAAAACTAAAATAAACTCGCTTTGCTGTTTAGGGTGTAAAAACCGAATAGCTTGCTGTTGAGAAGGGCGCTCAATAATCGAAAACAACCCCGAATCATCGGTAGTAATATGATGTTTTTGAGATTGCTGCTGCGATAAAAACTCATCACCAACTTCAAACAAACTTTGATAACTAGTTTGGCTTTGAACATTATTCTGCACACGCGCAATCTGTTCGGCAGATGACGGGGCAACGGCAAACAGTAAAAGCAGCACAGCAAGAATTTTTAAAATTCGGTTCAAAGCAACAAGTTCAAATTAAAAGCGTGCAAGTATGATAAGGGCGGTATGATTTTTATCAAGGGGAAGATAGCTTATTTGGTCATTTATATTAGATTTGGTTGAACCTATATAAGAAACGCTATATCGTTATTTCGATAAATATCTATAAATTATAGATACCTCACAGATATGAGTAAGTGCTAAGAACTCAGATTTAAAAGTAAAATTATGGAACATTGGCGAAACCTGAGCTTATTTAAGAAGTTTATTTTTGGCATGCTTGCAATCATTGGTGTTTTGCTATTACCTGAACTTATTTTTTTTATGCAAGTAGGGGGCATTGAGTTAATCTTTGGCTTTATGGTGATGTACATTCAATCAATGCGCACTTGGCTTGAAATAAAGCGTCAATCATTCAAACGTATTATTAATACCATTTATACTTCTTTACTGAGTACAACTGCATTTAAGCCTCGTACGTTTTATCTGCAAAGCACTTTTTGTGTGATTGCTTTTGTCGTAACCGGTTCCATCAGCTTATCCATGGTCTTTTTTATGCCGGGCATGCTGCTCAATAATTTATCTGTGTGATCTTTTTAGGCTTTCTAGATACTGTTCATTTCACCCATTCAATGAAATGAATTGATTTTCAAAAGTACAAAAATTAAAAACAATATCATTTAAACAAGGAGTTTATTTATGTCTCATCAAACTTTATCGAAATTAGTGATGAAATGGGCTATCGCTACACTGGCTATCGTGTGTGCAATGCAAATGCTCTCGACTCATATTCAGTTTCTTTATCTTACTGAGGACGATTCAGTTGGTTTAGATACTCTAGGTAACAACAACTTTTCTGCACTCATGACTGCTATTGTTATGGTGTTTTTGTGTATCAAAGATGTGTCATTAAAACTTTTAAAAGAAATTAACGAAAAAACTGAATTCACAGCAAATGAACTTTAAGAAGCAAGTCTGTTAATCACGTTTCAGTTCAAGAACTTTTTGGAGAAAACCATGCTTTTGGGGATCAATCATATAACCATCGCAGTAAGTGATTTAGATCGCTCTATTTTGTTCTATCGAGATATTCTTGGGTTCACGGCACATGTAAAATGGGACAATGGCGCTTACTTATCTGTTGGCGAGCTATGGTTTTGCTTGTCATGTGATGAGCCGTGTAGCAAAGATGACTATACCCATATTGCTTTTGATATTGCACCTGAGCAATTTGAGGGTTTTAAAGCGCGTGTTCTTTCAAAGGGGGTGTCACAGTGGAAAAACAACAAAAGTGAAGGCTTGTCACTTTATATTTTGGACCCAGACGGTCATAAATTAGAAATACATGTGGGTGATCTGCAAAGCAGATTGTCATCTTTGAAAGCTCACTCATATAAAGGCCTGGTCTGGCTTTGAATATAAACTTACCAGGTCTTATAAAGCGAATAACATTTTGACAGAAGCTGATTTCCTGTTTTTGATCAGATAAAACTGTTTTATTTTTGACACTTCACGATAAAGTGCTTAACAAATTCAGACATACCAGCTGGAATAAACTTATTTCTCAAAAAATTTAACAGATCAGAGGTGTTATGGCTCGCATTAGCAAAACACCTGCTCAGACCCTTTAAACACTGATTTTTGGTTATTTTCTTATAGAGCGCTTAGCTCTCTTCGTTATATGTTATTGCCTGATATTGTAGATAATCATAATTTTAAATTTGATTTTACATTTTCTTAAAGTTATTTTTGTACTGTAAAAGGGACAAATCTAATAATTCATAAAAATAGAGAAAGTAAGATGAAATCTAAATTTAAAAAAAGCTTAATTTGCGCAGCAATCTTAAGTTCGAGCGTGGCTGTTGCGAACACAGCGCTAGACTCAAATAACAAAAAAGCTGATTATCTAATTACTTATGAAGCATCTAGCCTTCCAGCTGAGTATCAACAACAAATCATCAAAAACATCACTCAAGTTGCCAAAGGTACTGTAGGTTTAATTTCGTTAACAGAAGAGCAAGCAAGCGCGCTTCAGCAGATTTCTGGTGTGCGTGTAGAGCTAGATGTAGAACGTTTTGCAATTCTACCTCAGTCTCCAAGTAATTTTGTGCTGGAACAAGTTGACAGCGATGTCACTGCGGCTAACTTCACGAATAATGAGTTCGAAAATCTAGCTCAACAAGAAGTGACTCCTTACGGCATTACATTGACTAAGTCTGATTTAGTTGCTGATCCTGCGAATAATGGCATCAAAGTGTGTGTTATCGATTCTGGTATTCAAGGCAACCACGAAGAGTTTGCAGCAACTAATTTGAGCGGTAACCACAGTGATTACTCTGATTTTTGGTTTAACGATGCAGTTGACCACGGTACACACGTAGCGGGTACTATCATTGCTAACCGTGATGGTAAAGGTGTTGTAGGTGTGGTTTCTAATGGTGCCGTAGACACATATGTGCAAAAGCTATCTCGCACAGCACATGGTGCAAACTCAGGTTTCAGAACTTCACATATTCTAGAAACAATGGAAGTGTGTGCGAACCAAGGTGCGAACATCATCAATATGTCACTAGGTGGTTCTCGTTCGTCTGATACGGAGCGTGATGTAGTAGACCGTTTGACTAATCGTGGTGTGTTAATTGTTGCAGCCGCTGGTAACCATGGTTCAACAGCGACTGATGGTGATGACTCATACCTATTCCCTGCGTCATACAAAAATGTTATGTCGGTAGCGTCAGTTGATCAAAATACTGAAATTTCAACTTTCTCTGCGGTTAACGATCAAGTTGAAATTGCAGCCCCGGGTACACGTGTACTTTCTACTGTTGATAGCGAGTCTGTAAATGTAAATCGTTTTATCTGGAATGCGAAAACTGGCGGTTTTTTCTCTTCTGGCTTTAAGCAAATTGATGCAGGTAACACACCTTATCCACGCATCTCACAATTAAGCGAAAGCTGTTTCTATAAGATCCCATTTGATGCATTCTTAAGCCAGTACTTTGACGGTACATTAAGTGCTACTGACAAAGCGGGTTTTGATGCTGCTACAGCAGCATGTCAAGCAAATGAAGGTCAAGTTCTAGTAACATACTTCGATGTGCCAGCAGGTATTCCTGAGTGGGTATCAAGAGACGTTCATAATATTGACTACGCAACTGATTTCCCAACATTAACCGTTGCAAATGTGGTTGGTGAATTAATTAATAGCAGTGGTCTGATGCTAACTGAATATAACAAGTATGGTTATGAGTATAAGTCAGGTACATCAATGGCAACGCCGCATGTATCAGGTGTTGCAGCGAAAGTATGGAGCCACTTCCCAAATTGTACAGGTTCTCAAATCCGCGACGTTCTTAACTTTACTGCGACGGATATTGGTACTGAAGGTAAAGATCACGAGTTTGGTCATGGTTTAGTTGATGCAAAAGCAGCATATGACTTTATCGCAGCAAATGGCTGTGATGTTCCAGAATCAACCTGTCCAAAAGCATGGTATGAAAACCAAGCTTATACGAAAGGCGATCAAGTAACCTTTAACGGTCAAATTTTCGAGGCTAATTATTGGACTAAAAATGATCAGCCATCAGAAAATGAAGGTCAATATAAGCAGTGGAAACTTGCAGGTAGCTGTGCACTGTAATTAATGGTTTGATGCGAAAATAAAAATGGCTTGTCTTTGTACAAGCCATTTTTTATTTTATCGCCAAATAAATTTACAAAGAAATTATGAAAGCAGAAACTATTATAAGAAAAGCCTTAGAACAAGATATCACTTGCTTATCTGTTTTGAGTAGCAAGGTTTGGTTAGCGACTTACGCAAAAGAAGGCGTTAAACCTGAGTATGCAAACTTTGTAGTTCATAACTTCAATACTGAATCATTTCTGCAAGACATAAATAGTCTAAATAAAACCATTTTAGTCGCTGAACAAGAGGGCATTCTGCAAGGTTATTTGCTCGCAAATAGACAGAGCCATTATCAAGATCAATCTAAGTTTGGCTATGAAATTGAGCGCCTTTATATTGATACTCAATTTAAAGGGCAGGGTATCGGAAAAGCACTTCTGCAAAGGTGCCAAAATGAGTTAGGCCCTAAGTTCTGGCTTTATACCTGGGTTGAAAATGACGCTAATGACTTTTATAAACATCTAGGGCTTATTAATATCGGACAATTAACGTTCGATTTTCATGGCGTAAAAATTCAGAATTGGGTTTACACGAGTGTAAAGTTAGCTTAAATACCTCATTTTTTGACCTAAAATAAACTTTCTCATCATCTGCCTCTGCATCGACTTTATCATTGCATCTAAAGCACATAAAAATTAAACCCACTGATTAATATCACTGTCTGAAACTGAATTAATCGCCTTAAATACATTAATTAAAATGTAGTTACCACCTAGATCTTAAAATCTCAATGTCTTAAGTCCGCGCGCGATCTCTTTTAAGTAAATAAATGTAAACAAAATAACCACTTGTTTAATCTGAATTATTTCTATTTAAGAGATTTTGACAGCGTTGACACGTTAGATAGTTTATTCTTTTGTTATCTTTTTGTAATAAATTAGAGTGTATACTTCTGCGCGCTGGCATGGGGTCAGCTTTTGGAAGCGGTTTGCAAAGGAAGGTGAATATAAAAATAAATCTTAATTAAAACACACGGTTAATTATGAAACTCTCACTTAGATTGACATCTATGGCGATGCTTATGAGCACGTTGTCAGGTGTATCCTTGGCTGCTGCGCCACAAAACTATTACCAGAACATTGATAATGCAAATGCAACAACACTGAAACAAAGCTTGCATATAATTATTAAGGGTCACACCAAAATTCCTTATACATCATCAAATACAGATACTTGGGACGTGCTAGAAAAAGCCGATGAAAACCCAGATAATAACTCTCAAGTTGTTGATGTATATAAAAATGCAGTTTATACCAAAGTGGGTGGTGGTAATACTAGCTACAACCGCGAACACTCTTGGCCGAAGTCTTATGGTTTTCCAAAAGATGGCAGTCAAAATTTGGCATATACAGACCTACATCACTTATTTATTTCAAATAGTAGCTACAATTCGAGTAGAAATAACAAACCTTATGCAAATTGTACTAGTGCATCTTGCTCAACAAAAACCACTGATATAAATAACAACCGCGGTGGATCATCATCTGAAGTGAATCTAACTATGGGTTCAGGTCCGTTAGACGGTATTTGGCAAACTTGGCCGGGTCGTCGTGGTGATGTAGCCCGTGCATTAATGTATTTAGCAGTGCGCTATGAAGGTGGTACAAATGTCAATGGTTTTGTAGAGCCTGATTTAATATTGACCGATGATCGCAGCAAAATTGAAGCCTCTAAAACCGGAGGTAATGAATCTGTTGCTTACATGGGTTTAAAAGCAGTGCTTATTCAATGGCACAAAGACGACCCAGTTGATGATTTTGAACGTCGTCGCAACGATGTGATTTTTGAATATCAAGGTAACCGTAACCCATTTATCGATCACCCTGAATTTGCAGCGTGTATTTTCGAAAGTGATTGTTCAGGCGTAGATGCTGGTACTGGAACTGGCGGTGGCGAAACCGGTGGTGGTGACACAGGTAGTCATGACGCAACACCTTGGATCAACGAACTTCATTATGATAACAATGGTTCGGATGTGAACGAAGGGGTTGAAATTGCAGGTGCAGTTGGAACAGATCTAAGTGGCTGGCAACTTGTTGCTTATAACGGCAACGGCGGTGCGGCATACAAAACCATTTCACTATCAGGCACTTTAGCAGATCAACAATCTGGTTTTGGTACTAAATTTTTCGCCATGAGTGGCCTACAAAATGGTGGCCCTGACGGTATCGCATTAGTCGATAATTCTGGCAAGCTGGTTCAATTCTTAAGTTATGAAGGTACCTTTACTGCAACCGATGGTGCAGCGCAGGGTCAATCTTCAACAGCAATTCCTGTCTCTGAAACGTCATCTACTGCAGTAGGCCATGCGCTACAACTTACTGGCTCAGGTTCAAAGTACAGTGACTTTACGTGGCAAGTAACAGCTTCAACGTACAACCAAGTGAATGCAGGGCAAAGTTTCAATGGTGGAACGCCTGTTACTGACCCTGTAGTTGAAGACACATTCTTTGAAATGAATAGCGTATCAGCGATTCCTGATAACAGCGCAATGGCTTCAACACTGGATGTTGATAACTCAACGACTTCAGGCACAGCAACGGTAAACGTTAATATCAGCCACACTTACCGTGGTGATATTAGCCTTGTATTAACGTCGCCAACAGGTGCTCAATATCAGCTTAAAAACTATAACGGCAGTGATAGTGCTGACAATGTAGTCGAGTCTTACATGGTGAATTTATCGGGTAGTGTAAAAGGCACTTGGCAGTTAAGAGTGCAAGATCACTATAACCAAGACGTGGGCACATTAAACGCCTGGTCGATTAAGATTAACTAATAATCTTTTAAGACGAGAAGCCCGCTTTGTTAAGCGGGCTTTTTTGTTTCAACTTCATAGTTTAATTAAATAAATTTTGAGATAGAAAAATAATAGAAGATTAATAAGACGAATAAACCGCTGCGCTTTACAGTGAAAACCATGCAATGACAAATAGCCATGTTAAGTAGGTGAGGAGAATACAATGAAGCGCAGAGAATTTATTAAAAGTGCAGCCTTAGGCTCGATGGGGGGGTTACTTGTAAGCCAAACGTTTGGCGCACAGGCAGGCGCTAATATGTTAACCCCTAGAGAAGTCGAAGGGCCGTTTTATCCTATAACCCCGCAAAAAGACAAAGATGCAGATTTAACCCAAGTCGAAGGTAAAGTAGGGCGTGCCAAAGGCACTATTATAGAAATCTTTGGACAAGTGTTTGACCAAGATGGTAATGCCATTGAAGATGTCACCATAGATCTATGGCAGGCTAATAGTTATGGTAAATATCATCACCCTCACGATAACAGTGAAGCGCCAATTGACCCGCATTTTCAAGGCTGGGCGATTTTGCAAAGTGGTAAACAAGGGCGCTTTAAATTTAAAACCGTGATGCCGGGAGCATATCCGTTAAATGCACCGCAGCAGCGTACACCTCATATTCATATAAAAATCAGTAAGTACGGATATAAATCTTTACTGACACAGCTGTATTTTCCCGAACAGCCTTTAAACGACAAAGATGGCTTGTTTAAACGTAAATCTAAGCAAGAGCAGAAAATGATGACGGCTAAAAAAACCAGTAAATTGAACGAGTATCGCTACGATATTTTTCTGCAAAAGGCATTTTAGTCTGCCGTTGGCGTTTTTTTATAATTAATCCAAGACAGTTGAGCAGAAAAAGCGGATAATTAGCGGTATTTTTAGAAAAGCGCTTACAAAGCATAGTAAGCGCGCGACCGTGGAAACCGCTCTATGGAAATCAAAGTTAACTTTCTTGATAATCTTCGAATTGAAGCGAAATTCGATGATTTCTCAATTATTGCCGATCAACCAATTCGTTATAAAGGTGATGGCTCAGCACCAAGCCCATTCGATTACTTCTTAGCTTCATCAGCAATGTGTGCGGCTTACTTTATTAAAGTGTACTGTAACGCCCGTGATATTCCGACTGATGGCATTCGTGTCGCGCAAAACAACATTGTTGATCCTGAAAATCGCTATAACCAGATTTTTAAAATTCAGGTAGAGATCCCAGAGCATATCTCTGAGAGAGATAGAGAAGGTATGTTGCGCGCGGTTGACCGCTGTACTGTGAAAAAGGTGATCCAAACTGGCCCTGATTTCCAACTTGAAACCGTTGAAAACCTAGACGCTGATGCGCAAGCGATGTTGATGACAACGCCAGAAGGCGGCACAGAGACATATATTTTAGGTAAAGACCTACCGCTTGAGCAGACCATTGCCAATATGACATCGGTAATGGAAGACTTAGGCATGAAGATCGAAATTTCTTCATGGCGTAATATCGTACCGAATGTTTGGTCTTTGCATATCCGTGATGCGGCTTCTGAAATGTGCTTTACCAATGGTAAAGGTGCAACCAAAGAGAGCGCTTTATGCTCGGCACTAGGTGAATTCATTGAGCGTTTAAGCTGTAACTTCTTCTATAACGACCAGTTCTTCGGTACTGAAATCGCCAATGCTGAGTTTGTGCATTATCCAAATGAAAAATGGTTCAAGCCAAACGAAGAAGATGAATTACCAACAGAGATCTTAGACGAATATACGCGCGAGATTTACGATCCAGAGGGTGAGTTATGTGGTTCACACCTAATCGATACTAACTCAGGCAATGTTGAACGTGGGATTTGTTCAATTCCTTACACACGTCACTCAGACGGTGAAACGGTTTACTTCCCAACCAACTTAATCGAAAACTTATTCTTAAGTAATGGTATGAGTGCGGGTAACAACCTAGCTGAAGCGAAAGTTCAGTGTTTGTCTGAGATTTTTGAACGTGCGGTTAAACGTCAGATCATCGAGCAAGAAATTGTATTACCAGATGTACCACAGGCCGTATTAGATAAATTCCCTGGTATTGTTGAAGGTATACAAGGTCTTGAAGAGCAGGGCTTCCCTGTTGTTGTTAAAGACGCATCACTTGGCGGTCAATTCCCGGTTATGTGTGTGACACTGATGAACCCGAAAACGGGCGGTGTATTTGCGTCATTCGGTGCACACCCAAGCTTTGAGGTTGCGCTTGAACGTAGCTTAACTGAGCTATTGCAAGGTCGTAGCTTCGAGGGCTTAAACGATGTACCTAAGCCAACATTTAACAGCATGGCAGTGCAAGAGCCTGAGAACTTTGTAGAACACTTTATTGATTCAACAGGTAAAATTTCTTGGCGTTTCTTCAGTGCTAAGCACGAGTATGAGTTTGTTGAGTGGGACTTCTCAGGCACAACTGAAGAAGAGTCAGACAAGTTATTTGGTATATTAGAATCAATGGGTAAAGAAGCTTATGTGACTGAATTTACACACATTGGCAACGCATGTCGTATTCTTGTACCAGACTATTCAGAAGTGTATCCGGTTGAAGACTTAATTTGGGATAATACCAATAAAGCTCTACAATATCGTGAAGACATCTTAAATCTACATCGTTTGAGTGAAGATGAATTGGCTGATTTAGTTGAGCGTTTAGAAGAATCTGAACTAGACAACTACATCGACATCATCACCTTAATTGGTATTGAGTTTGACGAAAACACAGTGTGGGGTCAGCTGACAATTCTTGAGCTTAAGCTATTAATTTATTTAGCGTTAGGTGATTTAGAAGCGACTAAAGAGCTTGTTGAAGCCTTCTTACAATACAACGACAACACCATTGTTGAGCGTGGTTTATTCTACCAAGCGATGGATGCAACCTTAGAAGTAGCACTTGATGAAGAGCTTGAAATTGAAGATTACATTCACAGCTTCACACGTATGTTCGGTCAAGAAGTGATGGACGCGGTTGTCGGCTCAATCAATGGCGATGTGACTTTCTATGGTTTAACTGAAACCAGCATGAACCTTGAAGGTCTAGACAAGCATTTACGCTTAATTGAAAGCTATAAAAAGCTTCATGCTGCACGAGCACGTTTAACACAAAGCTAATTTTGGCTTCGAGAATAAAAAGATTGAAAGGCGCTAGCGAACGTTAGCGCCTTTTTTGTATTCGATTTATTCTAGAGTATGTCGCTAGACATAACCGCTTACATTTAAAAGCAAAATTGACATCAATTAGTGCAAATAAAGTAATACACTGTGAGCTCATTCAGATTAGTTATCCAAACTTTAGGAGTGCTACCTGACTGCTTATTTTCACAAGGTTAAAGCTTACCTCCCATCCAAGCTTGAGCTATTTTAGCCCCACATGTTGGGGCTTTTTTATTTTCTGAGTATTGTTGAATTGTTTGAAACTATTTATTATCAGCTATTATTAGAAGTAAGAGAAAACCTGAGTGTTCAAATTTAATAACCCCATTATATTTATTGTTTCTTTTACCGCAGTCTCAGCTATTCTAGGCTTAATTGTGAACGTTTATAGTTACGTATCTCACGATGTCTTAGAGCCTTTGTCAGCGTTATTATATATTTTCGGCTTAGTTGCGAGTGCTTCTCTGTTAAGAGGACATGGCTTAGGTCAAAATTTCGTGAAGATTTTTTGGTTATGCCAAATATTTGTAGTTGGGTGGAGTGGTACTAAACTCGGCTTTTCTTTTGCTGTAGCAATCAGCTTACATTTTAATATTACGCCAGACAGTTATATGGTGATTAATCTTATCGGCGTGTTAATGGCTGTTTTGTGTGTCTTAAAGCTGAACAAGTCTGAAGTTAAAGCTCAAGCTGTTCGGGCTTAAATGTAAACTTGAGCGTGGCATGAAGCCACGCCTACAGCCAGTAGAAGTGAAAGAGATGAGTGACGAGGGTTAGTTTATAAATTGTCTAACTAACCGCTTCCACTATCAAAAACTAAAACCTACATAACCAGTACTCAAATAGCCAGCACCCTGATAGTTAGTATCCAAATAACTCTGCATACCCCATACCTTTAAAGCCGCCACTGGCTCGAACTCTGCCTTCCCAGTATTGAATCGAAAGCTTATTAACAGAATCTTTGGTGATGGTTTCAATTACGATAGGTTCGATATTGGGCAAAGTAACACGCCATTTGCTCGGGTAGTGTTTATTATCAATGCTTATGTGTTCGAGCTTCTCTAGCAGAATATCTTGTTTGAGAATTTGCTGTGTTTGGCCTTTTTCATCAATATGTGTGCCGCTACAGTAATCATAGTTTTGTTGTGCATCACGAATGCAGAATAACATCAGGCCTATTTTTTGTTTTGCATCCGTCTGACTTACAAGGCTAAACCAGTCCCAACCCATTTGGTTTTTGTCGATTAAGCTTGCCGACCATTCTCGGTCGTACCACGCGTTACCTGTGACTTTATACTCTTTACCTGCAAAGGTTAGGGTGCCAGCAGTTTCAAGAAACGGGTAGCTAAAATAGTAAGAGGCATGACCGCTTTGTGTTTTTTGGCTGTAGCCGTTGTCGCCATGTAGCGTAATTGGGCTGTTAGTTAGCAAAACATCAATGGCATAGTCGCCTTGTTTTGCTTTCATTTGCAAAGGTAGAAAACTGTGCGCTGTACTTTCAAGTGACCAATCATCTAAAAAAGCAGCAAAGGGTTGTGATGTTATTTGCGCTTGGCCTGCACGGGCATAGCGCTCAAAGGCAACATGTTTTTGCTCATGTTGCAGGGCGAAATGCGCGAAGTAGAGCTGATCGTCCCACCAAGTTGATTTAAAAGGTAGAGGTACTTGGGTTCTAAATAGCGTCCACTGCGCACCAAATGTTTCACCTGTCTCAGCCGTGAGGGTTGCAGTGATGTACCACCATTCAATGCCTTGCGCGAAATGTGCGCCATGATCTTCTGGAAACTTCATACCACGTTTAGCATCGACAGGTTCGCCGCGCATGGTATGTAAAAGCTGTTTTTCTTGCGGTTGTGGCGCTCTTTCACACCCCAGTAGTGTCAATAAAGAGAATAATAAGACATAAAAGGATTTCACAATTAACCTTCCTTACGATTCAAGCTTGCTGTGAGCCGTTTCACAGGTAGATAAGCGCATATCACAGCAGATAACAGCAAGAAGAAACAAGTGCTGATCAGAGCTGGTATATCTAAATAGAAATGAATGGTCCAACCAAAGGCGATGGGCATAACATACTTCAACAGCGCTAAACCTAACGCTAAGCCGAGTGGGACGGCAAATAAACATGTAAAACCAACTAAAGCAAAGGTTTGTATGAGTTTTAACTTATGTAGTTGAGTGGGTTCGACCCCTAGACTGTTAAGCACAGCCAGTTGTTTTGCGTGCTGGGCACTGAGGCTTAATAAGCTTATACATAAACTGAGTAGCGCAATAGCGAGAATAAACCCATTAAGTATTTTCGTGACTTTAAAGGTGTCGTTAAACAGTTTATTAGCGATTTCTTTAAAGCGTTTATTTTCTGAGATAGCGGCGCTATCTACTCCATAGTTATTAATCAGCTTTTCAGTAATTTGAGAGGTTGATACTTGTTCTTTTAAGGTCAGTGATAAGCCATGCACTTGCCAATGTAATGGGCTTTGCTTGATATTGCCTTCAAGGGTAATGAGACCCAATGCGGTGTTGCCATAATCATAAGCAAAGGCAGAAATACGACATAAGAAAGTGTGTTGGTTTTGTTTGAACATCACAGTATCGCCAAGTTTAATACCGTGTTTTATAAGTGCTTGTTCATTGGCTATGCAGCCGCTATTAGCAAAATGAGCCTGATTTACATGCTCGCCCGATGTTAAGTTGATATGTGAGAAAGCTTCAGTTCTATTACCAAAGCTGGCAAGTTTAGCAGGTATAGCGTCGATGTAACCGTTTGATGCCATGTAAATACCGACGCGCTGAATCTCAACATCATTACTTAGGTTCGCTCTTAGTTCTGATTGGTATTTATCAACATGAATATACATGTCGGCACTAAGTTGTTTCTCAAGGTGTGCATTGAGGGTGTTACTGAAACTTTCTACCATAATTTGCATACCAATAGCGCTACCAAGCGCAACTAAGATAGCCACAATGGCAATACGTAATTCAGTTAATTGAGATTTACTGTCGGCATATAACCATTGCCAAAGAGGTTGCTTAAATGGGTTGTTGAAACTCAGCAAACCTTGTAGGCAAGTTGGAGTGAGCAGCACAAACAAAGCTAAGATGAAAAAACACAATAACAGTGCTTCAAATTCAGTGTTGGCATTTAAATACAAGTAACTCAGTGCGGCAAGAATACTAATGAGCGATAGACCGAAAAGCATATTGCCTTGGTTTTTCAGCGTATTTTTTTGAGTTACAACCATTAGTGCCAATGTTGCTAAGTTGACAATAAATCCCAGTGCTAAAGTTTGCCACTGCCAGCCGATGGTAAGCGCTTTATCTAACTGATATAGCCCCATCAAGGTACGGTTTATATCGAGCACCAGTGCATTGGCAATTAAAAAGCCTGCCACGCTGCCAAGTAGCGCGGTCATAAAACTCAAGAGGGTAAACTCTATGACAATGGCCGTCGTAACCGCCAGTTTTGAGCACCCCAACAGGTTAAATTGAGTGAGCAGTTTTTTGCGCCCAGCAATAGAAAGCTTAATGGCATTGAAACTTAAAAACGCTGCGACAATGTAACCAAGTATTGCCAGTGCTGCGAGGTTAAAAAAGAAAGCTTCGGAAAGCGCATCAAAGTCTTGCTCTTGTGAGGAAGTTAATCTGGCTTCATTGCCTAAAATGGCTTCAACCTGCGAAACTTGCTCAGATGATAAGCCTGTAAACTCGATAAAACTGAGTTTACCTTGTGCGTTGAGTAGCATGTCTGCATAAGCAATATCGGTGAGCGACCAAACACCAATGTCATCAACTAATATAAATTTTGGCGTATGCGGGTTGTTTTGCAGCGCAAGCGCATTGTCATCTTTGTTGAGTTGATATTTTTGTGCCCGATCAGTATCAATCATAATGGCATCAAATGAAAAACCAGCGTTTTGATTTTTTGACTGTTCGGTCTGTGTTGACGAAGTAGTAATGGGCTTCGTCATCCAGAGCAAGCTATTGATACCTTGCAGGTAGAGCGTTTGACCTGACGCGAGAGTCAGCTTTCCCCGTAATACTGGCTGGGCGTTGCTAAAACCATGTTCGCGTAACGTTAGCCACAACCTACCATCAATATAGTCTTGCCCTATGGGTGGCTTTACGATGTGGCTAATTGCAGAGTCGATGAGTGCCGATGATTTACTATGGCGATTTTTTGCTTCTTGATTAAGCCCTGCAATGGCGGAGAGTAGGGCACTACCTAAACTCAAGCCCACAATGAAGAGCAATAATAGCCAAGGGTGGCGCCTGAAATAAGCAATGTGCGTCGTCAAAATCAGTTTAATTTCGGCCATGAGTTACTCGTTGAATTGCCCGTTAGCGAGCACTTTCACCGTATCAAAATACTGTGTCAGTTGCTGCGAGTGAGTGACCATAATTAAGTTGATTTGTCTTTCTTTACATAAGCTTGTGAGCATTTCAACTACTTGGTGGGAGCGAGCTTGATCTAAGTTGCCGGTAGGTTCATCAGCAAGAATGAGCTTAGGCTGGTTTAATAAGGCTCTGGCTATTCCTACTCTTTGTTGTTCACCACCAGACAGCTGGTGCGGTAACTTATTCAATTTACCAGTTAAACCAAGTTGCTCAATTAAAATATCAAACTCTTTGGCGTCTTGATTAGGGTAGTTAAGCTGGTGCTGAAATAAGATATTTTGTTTAACCGTTAGGCAATCAAGCAATTGGTAATGCTGGAATATAAGACCTATTTTTCGACGATAATGGGCAAGTTGTTTGTCGTTATACGCAGAGATAATCTCGTCATTAATACTGATTTGGCCGCTGTCGGGTGAGAGTAACCCCGCGAGTAGGTGTAAAAGGGTGGTTTTTCCTGAACCACTGTCGCCAAGCAAAGCTACTTGCTCTTGTGCATCGACTTCAAAACTAAAGCCATCGAATAGGGTTTGTACCTGGTCGCCATCAGCGCGAGAGAAGCAAAGATCAGTTACGCTTATCACTGTAATTCCTTGTTGCTCAGTGGTTTTGCTTAGTTTACATAATCGATTTAAATAAGTGAAAGCATAAACTTGAAACAAAGTATTTTCATCAGCGAATATTCTCGAAGTAGCTACAATGAATTACCTCGAGAATACCTTCAATCTAGTTTTATACAATGTCACCAAAGCGACCCATTTGATAATCGCGAACAGCTTGATGAAGCTCTTCTTGGGTGTTCATCACAAAAGGCCCCATGTGGGCGATTTTCTCTCGAATAGGCTCGCCGACTAATACTAAAGCACCTAATCCACTTTCACCTGCTTTTAAAGTCAGTGGTGCTTTGGGGTCAACTTCAAACTGGTAGGTTTCGACGTATTCAGTGTCAGCAATAGAGCCAGAATGAATATAAACAAGAGCTTTGCTGTGAGCTGAAATGTCTAAGGTTGTTTCAGTGTTGGCTGGCAATATTACATCGGCAATCGCGCCATTACCGGCTAATTCATCAATTGATGATGTCGTGCTTTGTTGCTCTAGTTGCCAGGTACCAGCCAGTGCTCTTAGCTCTATACCAGCATCATTTTGTAACACCGGGACTTTTTGTTCCGTGGTATCTTGATAACGAGGTGGACGCATCTTGTCTTTCGCTGGCATATTTAACCAAATCTGAAAGCCATGCATACCGTGTTCGGCATCGGCGAGTGGCATTTCAGAGTGAATGACACCGCGTCCAGTGCTCATCCACTGTACGTCACCTGCACGTATGGCTTTTTTATTACCCATTTGATCTTGGTGCTCAAAACCGCCTTTACGAATATAAGTAAAGGTTTCAATTCCACGGTGAGGGTGAGCGGGAAAGCCTGCCATAAAATCACTTTTGTTGTCTGATTTTAGTTCATCGATCATCAAAAATGGATCAAGGCTTCTACCGTCAAACCCCGCAATACGGCTAATGTTGACGCCAGCACCATCTTGGGTGGCGTGTGCTTTGTTGGTACGAATAATTTTCATGTTGTTTAATCTCTAACGTTTTGATGAGGTAAATTTAGCAAGTTTTATTGAGGTAAATAAGTGCAGTAAATTGATGGGTATATTCAAATATTTTGAATAGTTTATTTTAGAGTAGGTTGCCTAGCTTGATTGGGTGTAATCAAGCTAGGTGATAAGCAATATTGTTAGTTAACTCAAAGCAAGAAACTTGACTAAGCTGATTTACCCGAATGTTCAAATTGTAACTCACAAAGTCTTTGATATAGCTTTGATTCTTTGAGTAGTGTTTGATGTTTACCTTGAGCAATAATTTGTCCTTTATTCATCACCACTATGGTATCGGCATGCATGACGGTCGCAAGGCGGTGGGCAATAATTAAGGTCGTTCTATCTTGCATGAGCTCATTCAAAGCAGCTTGAACATGAAATTCACTCTCTGCATCAAGGGCGCTGGTGGCTTCATCAAGCAATAAAATTGATGGGTCTTTTAAAATAGCTCGAGCAATCGCGATCCGCTGTTTTTGTCCACCTGATAATCTTACGCCTTGCTCACCAAGAAAGCTGCCATAGCCTTCGGGTAAACTGGTAATAAAATCATGGGCATGGGCACGTTTTGCGGCTTCTATTACTTGCTCATCCGTTGCGTCAGGGTTGCCGTATCGAATGTTGTGCCAGACATCGGAGCTAAATAGTACAGGGTTTTGCGGCACCATGCCCATTGTGTGTCTAAGAGAATCTAGAGTCAGAGAATCAATAGATTGCTCGCCAATACAAATACGTCCGGTTTGCGGGTCGTAAAAGCGCAGTAATAACTCAAACAAGGTGGTTTTGCCAGCACCTGAAGGGCCAACAATAGCAACAACTTTGCCTTTTTCGACTGTCAAATTAACCTTATCAAGTGCAGCAACTTCAGGTCTTGAAGGATAATTAAAGGTAACATTGTCAAATTTTAAATGGGCGTCTTGATGCCAAGTAAGCAAAGAGGCATTGTCTTTGTTAGTTATGTCACTTTTGACATTCAATAAATCTAATAATCGGGTTGCAGCACCGGCTGCACGTTGAAGCTCACCATATACTTCAGAGACAGTTGCGACACTTGAGGCAACAATCACGGCATAAAAAACGAAGGCAGCCAATTCACCGCCTGACATACGTCCAGCGATCACATCCATGCCACCAACCCAAAGCATCACTGTAATGGCGCTAAATGTTAAACCAATTACTGCGGCAATTAAGATTGCACGCTGTGTGATACGGTGTTTTGCAACTGTGAAGGCTTTTTCTACTTCTTCGCCAAATGCGGCTTTTTCTTTTGTTTCATGGGTATAACTTTGAACTACTTTGATATTTTGAATGATTTCACCTGCATAGGTGCTTATATCCGCAATAGCACTTTGGCTGCTTTCTGAAAGCTTACGTACTTTCTTACCAAAGAAGAAAAGAGGGAGCAGGGTCAAAGGTACGCATAGCATCACCAATAAAGTCAGCTTAAAGTTCAAAATGAATAACATGACTAAACCGCCAACCATCATCAATGCACTGCGCAGCGCCATTGAAAATGAAGAACCAACGATAGATTGTAACAGTGTTGTGTCCGTGGTTAAGCGTGACATCAGCTCGCCACTGCGATTTTCTTCAAAGTAACTCGGGTGTAGGTGGATAATTTTATTAAACACGGCTTTGCGTATGTCATTACATACTCGTTCGCCAATCCAGCTCATTAAATAAAAACGGGTAAATGTACCGCTTGCAAATAAAACAATCAGCGCAATCATGACAAAAACCGCATTGGTGAGCTGTTCTACAGAGCCAGCTATAAACCCATGGTCGATGACATATTTCACCCCTTGGCCCAATAAAAGGTTTAAGCCAGAAGTAAATAGCAGTACTAACAAGGCTGAAAGTGCAATTAGCTTGTAAGGTTCTACAAAACCAAAAATAGGTAGCAGGCTTTTAAAAGCTGAATCTTGACCGTTATCTTTTTCTTTTGGAGACATAATAAAGCGCAACAATTTTTCTTGTTAAGAAATGTATAATGATCCAAGTTTTAATAATACAGTTCTTTACAATATGAATAAGCCTTTAATGTTATTGTTAAAGTTGTTTTATTCAAAGTTATTTATAAAGGATTACAATGAAAAAAATAATAGCCTTATCAATACTAGCTTCTCTTACCTCTTTCAATTCCCTAGCTGATGATTCTAAACAGCTTTTCAATCAGGTATACCTCACAGACAAGCAAGATTCTCGAGCAGCTTATTACTTTACTAGTCATTATTACTTTGCTAAGCAGCAAAATAGCGGAGTGTGGGATGACTTTGGCTATCTGGATACAGACAGTAATATAAAAGCTGCGTACTTGAATAGTCATTCTTCTAAAGATTTCAGTTTATCTGGTGAATGGTTTACAACTAAAGAATGGTTTGTAACAGCAGGTACAGCAGATGTTGGCGATTTAAATGACAACAGCAATTTCGGCTTTGGGTATTTATTTGATGATAAATTGAAGCTTAGCCTTTTCTATAATAAAAAAGAGCGAGGACCTAACGACACTGTTTTCAAGGCCGAGTATAATCACCAGTTTAATAGCAGCGATTATTTGGGCGTTACTTTCGAAGCAGATATTGATCTAGACTCGTATACACTCTCAGGTAGATACTTCAAACACTTAGGTGCTGATAGCTATCTTGCGATAGATGTAGATCATAAAGAATATGAAGGCTCTTATGATGTTAGCACTATTAAAGCTGATTACTATGTGAATAAAAATATATCACTTGGTGTGGGCTCGTATGACAATGACTTAGGCATCCAAGCGAAATATTTCTTCAATGATAAGTTTCATTTAGGCGGAAGTATCATCGACTTTGATAGTGGCGAAGTTTACCAGCTTTCTTTCACTGCTCAGTATTAATCACATTTCAATGTAAAGCCGTTTTGCTCAACAAAACGGCTTTATCTAATATTAATATCTTATTTCAAATTGTTGCTGATTTGCGTTTTCGTCGAACTGCCATTGATATCTAAGTGGTTCAGGATTGTTATCGTAAAGCCAGATTTCCGCGACAAGGGCGATGTCTTGGCGACTTAAAGTTACTTGCTGCGACAGCTCACCATTCTTAATCGGTTTTCTTAAAATACAGTTTTGATAATCAGCTTTGTTAGAGTCAACTTTACTTTGACAGACATTTAAATATGCCCTTACATTGCCTGTAGATATTTTGGCATCTATCAATAAATCAAAATCTGTTTTCAAGTCAAACGATTGATCAATTGTTAGGTTTGTCATAATGACTTCAGAGTTTGAGCTAGCATTGTCTTCATTATTTGCATCATCACTCGAACTATCAGAGTTATCTGTTTGTGATGAGTTATCTGAGTTCGAAGTGCTGTTGGTTTGCTGCGAAGCAGATGAACTCGCTGATGTGTTCGATACGCTGTTATCACTTTCGCTGCCACCACCGCCACAGGCACTCAGGGCAAGTAAGCTAGTTAATAAAATAAGATATTTGTTCATTGCTCGGCTCCAAATTGAATAGTGATGTTTGTGTTCACTGTGTTGTACCAAAGCGGTGCTGATTCCCCGCTACTGGTTGCAAAGTCTGCAAACCTGTCGTATGCGCGATTTATATCGACGCGTTCATGAGGGTGGCGCCAAGAAGCACCAATGGCTATAGCGAATGGAATGCCGTTCTCAGTTTGAAAATATAATGATTTACTTTGATTACTCGCATCATCCGCTGCAACAGAAAAGAGAGCGGTGTTAAATGCTTCTGAAGGTACTTGGTTCTTTAAGTGAACCTCTAAGCCTCTGTAGTTACCGTCTGTGATGGCATCACCATGGTAATGGTCGCTACTCGCAAAAATAAACGGGTCGAGCATACTACCCGGTGCACTCTCTGGCGAAAGCGCTGTTTTAAGAGGTAAGGTCATTGAGAAAGTGACTTTAGCGTTCACATCGCAGTTGACCTCTGTTCTAAAATATTCGCAACCGTTTTGTACATTAATATGATCCCAAATATCAGGTGCGACAATGGCAATGGCTTCAGTTCTATTAGGTTCAATAATCGTTTGTGAAACAGCTTGACCATTAATAAACAAACTCGAATTTGAGCTGTCGATTTGCTCTGCAGAAAGTACTTTCACGAGTTCAGAATCAACATCTTTTTCGTAAAGTCTGACAGCAAAACCATTATGGAAACTAGCACCCACACCAAGAATTTCACCTTCAATGCGGTAGCTTGTTACCCCTTCAGATGAGAAGTATTTAGTGGTACGATAATGAAGGACTAAATCATTAAAATCAGAATCGCCAAGGTATGGCCATCGGTCTTCATAGGCCAGTGTTACCCAATCGTTTTGGCCAGGGTAACTTTCAGACCCATATGTCTCGAATTCATAGTCTTCAACTTCTCCACCTTGTACCGAACCATAGGCTGTTAAAGTTACTTCTTGTCCGTCTGTAACTCTGAATCTAGCCCATGAGTTACCATTAGCTGCGTCCTCAGGTACTTCAATCAAAATGCTGTTCGCACCTTGAGCAAGATTAACTTTATCAATGGCTTTTTCGTCTTCTGAGAAGGTACCATCTTGGTTCCAGTCAAACCAAGCATATAAGGTACTTGATTGAGATGCTGTGACGATGACTTGCGCGGTTAAACCTGCAGCGAAGTCTGTAGCTAAAATCACGCCATCATCAGAGTTGTCTGAATAATCAATGTTCATATCACTACTGGTGTTGATGTTTTCTCCGTCTACAGAGTCACCTAAAAAAATAAGATTTTGGCTATCTTGATTGGGGTCGAATACATGGCGTGCACCATTGTTATCAAGTGCACTGCGATAAGGGAGTGGCGCGTCACCGAAATCCATCGATTCATCTGTTACTTCGACTTTTGCGATAGCGCAACGCGCGCCATCGTTTTGCCCTGATTTTGGGCCGAGCGTGAAGATTTCCGTGGTTGGACTATAGCCTGATTTGTCGTCAGGTACATTGGTTAAGTCGACTTTAAAAATATTGCCAGAGTTATTATTGCTAACATAAAAAATGATGTTTTCAGTTGTTTCGCCAGTCGCTTCGTCATAAACATCTTGTACGCCAAAATAAGCCGCACCAAAAGCGCCGGTATCTGTACCAATATCTAGGCGTGTAACCAGCTCGGGGGTACTGTTTGGTTCAAGAGAAATCTCGAACAGATCACCATCTGATTCCATCGCATAAAGTTTGTTAGTGATAGGGTGAAAAGCGAAATCATAAATTGTTGTAGACCAAGTTTCACTGCCCGGTTGTTTAGTCGCTGTAAGTGGTGCACTTAAGTCATCAGAAAGCGGGATTTCGAATAGACCTCTACCTTTATTATAAATAAAGTAGCTCGATGTACGGTTATCGGTTTCACCTTCAGCAGGGGCATCACCACTGACTTTTACATCACCAACAAAGAAATGAATACCCTCGGGAAGACCGCTCACATTCAGCGGTGTTGAATCGTAATGGGTTGTCTCGCCTTCAACGGTTTGTTCAATTCGAACAACTTGTTTGCTCTCTTTTCTAAAGCCATATAAATATTGGTCTTTGAAGTTAAAGCCAATAGCATTCACGCTAGCTGTGTCTTCAGAACCATTTAATCTTAGGGTGCCAGCAATGAGATTGGCTCGCCCTGATGCTAAGTCAATGCCATACATTTTGGCATTGCTATCTTGCATTAAAAAGGCTTGACTGGGACAGTTTTCAAAAGGTGCGGCATTGGCCAAAAATGGCGTTAATGCAGCAGCAATTAAGCATCTTTTAATCATGTTAGCACCTAGGGCTTTAGAGTTTTAAAAGTAGATGCATGATTAAGCCCAATGTTTAAGTGTCTGTTTTAAAATGATATTAAAAAATGAATGAGTGTTTATTTTTGTTCTGCGTGGCATTTTGCAAATTTATCTGGCAAGCACTACAAAGGGGGGGGCTATTCTATTAAGTCTCAAAAAACGCGACTATTTTCCCTTCTAGCTCACCTTGCCAAGGCTTGCCTAAAACGTCTTCAACCGATGATTGGCAATAAGATAAAAATTTCAGTGCTGTTTTTGGCATATAGCGGTCATTTCTTGCAATAAAGTACCAATGATTAACTAAAGGCAGCCCTTTTACGGGCAATACGGTTAAATTCGCGTTGTGGAGATCCAAAACATGCTGTGAAAGCATACCAATACCCATACCCGAAGAAATACCCACCTTGATAGCTTCATTACTTGAAAGTTGCTGCATATGGGCGGGTGCGAGACTGTTACTTTGTAAAAAGCCGTCAAACATCATTCTAGTGGCAGATCCTTGTTCACGCATTAAAAAACGATGCGCAACCAGCTCATTTGCCTTGATGCTGCTGCGTGAACTTAAAGGGTGATTTTTATCAGCAACTAAAACAAGCGGGTTTGCCAAGAAAGGCTCAGCTATCGCATGCTCAAGAGACGGCGGGTGACTAAATACATATAGGTCGTCTAGCCCGCGTTCAAAGCGTTGTAAAACTTGTTCTCGATTACCGATTTCAAGGGTTATTTCTATTTCAGGGTATAGTGCCTGAAATGGCCCAATCAGCCTAGGTAATATATATTGCGCAGTGTTAACCATAGCAATTTTTAAGTGTCCAGAGTGCCCAGCCTTAATATCAGTAAGCTGTGCATTAAATTCATCTAAACAAGCAAAAATGCGCTGACACGATAAATACAAGGCATTGCCAGCTTCTGTTAAAACAAATTTTTGTTGTTTAAAAACATACAGAGTTTGCCCGACTGATTCTTGCAGTTTCTTTAATTGTATCGAGACGGTTGGCTGAGTGAGGTGAAGGCGTCTTGCAGTTTCACTAATTGAACTTGTTTGTACTAAAGTCACATAGACTCTTAATAGCCGAAAAGTGAGATATCGCTCAATCATATTGATATTTATCTATAGGTGTATTCTTTAAGTTTAATTTTTATCAATATTAAGAGTCTTTTACAATGCCGCTCGTCGAAATTAAGGAGTGCTTATGCCAGATATTATCGTGATGTTTTTTATTCTTGGACTCGTTGCGGGTTTATTGAGATCTGATCTTGCGATCCCCAAAGCCACCTATGACACGTTAAGTTTGTTACTCATGCTGACTATAGGTCTAAAAGGCGGGATAGCATTACATGGTAATGTGAGCTGGTCTCTATTACCGCAAATGTTGGCGGTTGTCTCGTTAGGGGCACTTATCCCCCTAAGTTTATTCCCGATTTTAAGAAAGTTGATTGGCCTGTCGATTGCAAATAGTGCAAGTGTTGCAGCCCACTATGGCTCGGTAAGCGCTGGTACTTTTGCTGTTGCTTTAGCTTATGCTGAAACAAATCAATTAACAGTCGGTGCAGAAGTTACTCTTTACCTAGTATTGTTAGAGCTACCTGCAATTATTGTTGGTTTGCTGTTATTTAGAAGACTTTCTCAAGATACTAGCTCGCAAGTATCAATGAAGGCGCTGTGGCATGAAGCGTTAACGAACAAAAGTGTTATTTTGCTCGTTGGCGGTGTCTTTATCGGCTTAATGTATGGCGAACAGCAAGGGGCACAAGTAACAGGACTACTAACCTCAAGCTTTAAAGTCGTGCTGGCACTATTTTTATTAGAAATGGGCATTACAGCGGCGCAAACGTTAAGGCCGATGCCATTTAAGTATTGGAAGTTGGCAATATTTGCCTTAACAGTACCATTTATCTTAGGCACTTTGGGTGTGTTTGTTGGGGCTGCGCTAGGTTTAACCTTAGGCTCTATCGTTGTGCTTGCGAGTATTATGGCTAGTGCCTCTTATATTGCAGCACCAGCGGCAATTAAGGCATCTATTAAAGAAGCAGATATTGGTTTGGCAATGTTAAGCTCGCTGGGTTTGACCTTCCCGTTAAATGTGGTGATAGGTATTGGCGTGTACCATCACATAGCCTTGTGGCATCTTGCTTAATCTATAAAGCTGGCATAGCCAGCTTTATTTCTAAAAAGTTAATTTTAATCAATATTATCCCGCAAAATTTAATATATCATCTATAGTTATCAAACGAGTCTTTTAATGGATCATAAATGCACAGGATGTGTTAATCACAGAGAGTCATTTTAATGTTTCAACGTCTAAAACTAAACGCCCAACTAAACCTTGCTTTTGGTTTAATGATTGCCCTGCTGAGTGTTGTGAGCTTAGTGTCCTACTTTGCGTTAAGCTCTGGCCATGACAATTTTGTCGAATACCGCATGAACGCTAGAGATAGTAATTTATCTGGGCGAATACAAGCGAATTTATTATCCGTGCGCCTCAATGCACTAAAGTTTTTGAAAGAGCAAGACCAACAGAGTGTGAATCAATTTAACGAACGATTTGTGTTGCTAAACGATCTTATTACTCAGGGCAAATCTCAGTTTAAAGATCCAAATAAAATACGTGTCATAAATGATATTCAGTCCAAGTCAGAGCAATACAAAGATGCTTTTAATCAAGTGGTTCAATTGTTTGAACAACGTAATCAGGTTGTGCAAAATGACTTAGATGGTAATGGCGCTGAGATGCGTAAAAGTATTACCAAGATAATTGATAGAAGTGCGTCAATCAGGGATACAGATTTATTGCATAAGTCCTCAAAATTGCAAGAAGCATTGCTACTTGGTCGTTTATACGTCAGTAAGTTCCTTATCAATAACTCTGTGGAAGAATACCAGCGCTCTTTAGATGAGTTCGATGAAGTTGCGCGAGAAGCGGATAAATTAAAAGCGGTATTAAGTAATAGTAGTGATATTGCCGCATTTAATGATTTTAAGCGTCGCTCGGAGGTATATGTTGAAGGCATTAAAAAGGTCCAAGATATCATCATTTCTCGCAACAACATCATAGAGAATTCATTGAATAAGATAGGGCCTGAAATTGCAGAGCAAATTGAAAGAATTAAGCTAGCCAGTAAAAGCCGTCAGGACGAGATTGGTCCTGAACTACAAGCTGATAGTGAATCTGCAATTGTGACGATTATTGTATTTTCTCTCATTGTTATCGCGGTCGGTATCTTTTTGAGTTACTTCATTTCGAATCTCATTCGCACCCCCATTGGTGGTGAGCCAACAGAAATGGAGAGAATTGTACAAGCAGTATCTCAAGGAGATTTAACTTATCGTTTCCAAAATACCGGGAATGAGACGGGCATATACTTAGCTATGCGCGAAATGGTCGACAGATTAAATGCCATGATTGCACAAGTGATGCAGTCAACGACTGAAGTAACCAACACATCAAAAGAATTGAATCAGATCACTACTCAATCAAAAATAGGCGCCGAGCAACAGACTGATCAGTTAACACAAACAGCTACAGCGATGAATCAAATGGCTGCCACTGTAAATGAAATTACACAAAGTGCGCAAATGGCAGCTGATTCGGCAATGAATGCAGATAACGATGCGGTTTCGGGTAAAGAAGTTGTGCAAGAAACGCAACAGGCCATGGCTGAATTAGTAGAGACTATGCTCAATGTCAGCCAAACCATAGAAAATTTAGAAGCTGAAACTGAGTCTGTGGGGTCTATTCTTGATGTAATTAGAGGGATTGCAGATCAAACTAACTTACTCGCTTTGAATGCCGCAATTGAGGCTGCGCGTGCTGGTGAACAGGGCAGAGGGTTTGCAGTTGTAGCTGATGAAGTAAGGTCATTAGCAAGTCGGACTCAACAAAGTACAGAAGAAATACAGGTGATGATTTCTAAGCTACAAAATGAAGCAAAACGCTCAGTCGATTCTATGCGTGCAAATATGCAAGGTGTAGAGCAAACGGCTGAAAAAACCGCTAAAACAGAGCAAGTTTTAGAAACGATCTCCCACTCAGTTGGCACCATTAAAGATATGAATGTACAAATTGCCAGTGCATCAGAAGAGCAAAATGTGGTGAGCCAGCAAATCAGTGACAGTGTGCAAAACGTTAATGAGAAAGCGCATGATACGATGGAAGGGGCCGATCAAGCTTCTCAAATTGCAGATAACTTATCCAAACTTGCCAGTGAGCTAGATGGGATTGTTAAACAATTTAGAGTGCGCTAGTTTAATAAAAAATTAACCATTTAAATATTTTTTCTCAGCCATAACGCAGTATCTCAACTATGCTTTTGTATATGCATACTTTGAGGTACTGCTTATGATGTATGGTGTCGATAAAATTAATGCTTTTGCTCTAGCCATGTTAAACCAAGCTGAGTTAGACGATTTGCTCTGGTCAATTGCACAAGGTGTTGGCGAAATTATGGAGTTTGATGATTGCGTCATTTATTTGCGTAATGGCGATAAACTCGTGCAAATGGCAGCTTTCGGTATTAAAAACCCCAAAGACAGAGAAATTTTTGAGCGAATAGAAATACCTGTGGGTGAGGGGATTGTTGGTACTGTTGCTTTAACGGGTGAATCCGAAATCGTCTGTGATACCCGAACTGATCCTCGTTACATCAATGACCAATATGATGGTTTGTCTGAGCTTGCGGTACCTGTAGTCTATGAAGGAGAAACCATAGCTGTAATAGACTCTGAATCAAATAAGCCAAACGACTATTCTGAATTTGAACAAGCCTTATTACAGGTAATAGCTAACATTGCCTCACCGCGTATTGCATCAGCGCAATATCAATTGAAATTGAAGCAAACACAAGTTCGTTTAGAAAGAAGTAACGAAGAGTTAAAGCATAGTTTAAATGAACTCGCGAAGAATCAAGCTGCATTGATCCAATCTGAAAAAATGGCCTCTGTGGGTGTGCTTTCAGCGGGGGTTGCCCATGAGATTAACACCCCTTTGGGTTTTTCAATAAGCAATCTAAACACAGTTTTAGAAGACTTTTTGCCTGAGCTAACCCAAGTCATTCAACGAGTAAAATCAGATCCAGATCTGCCGCTTACAAGCCGAGCCTTGCTTTATGACGAAGAGTTTAACTATGTGTTAGATGACTTATCTGCACTGACGCAAGAAACGTTAAATGGCCTCAAATCAGCCAAGCAGATAATGCTAGATTTAAAGCGTTTTTCACGGGAAGACTCTGATGTTTTCATTCTCTCAGATATTAATCAAGGCATTGAATCGACTTTAAATATTTTACGGAATGAGCTTAAAACAGATTGTGAAGTCTCCCTTGATTTGCAGCCTTTACCTGAGGTGTCGGTCAATATTGGTAAGCTCAACCAAGTGTTTATGAATCTCATTATGAATGCAAAGCAGGCGATTTCTGAGCGAGGAAAAATCGCAATTAGCACCCAGTATTTTGGTGATTGGATAGAGGTAAAAGTCAGCGACACAGGTTGTGGGATCCCTAAATCTCACCTAAAAGATATTTTCACGCCTTTTTACACAACCAAACCTGTGGGAGAGGGCACGGGGTTGGGTTTGGCGATTTGCTATCGAATCATATGCCAAGAGCATAACGGTAAATTGAGTGTCGATTCTGATAATCAAGGCACTGTATTTACAATTCAGTTGCCGGTGAAACACCAAGTTGAGAAGACAGCTTAAATCTCTCGGTTAGAGAATTTATACGTAATATAAATTTATGTTTTGCGCGGCATAAACCGCGCGGTTAGCAAGATGGTTTAATAATCTTTAACCCAAAGTATATTCGATTAATTGAACAACTTGCTCTGTTGTGGTTGCCCAGGCATGTGCAGAGCCATCAACTTCTTTGAGAGGATGAATAATAGATTCGTCGTGTAAAGTAATATAAGGCTTTGCTAGTGCAGCACAGAAACCGGCATCAAATGCGGCATTCCATTGTTTATATTTATCGCCAAAGCGGATCACCGCAAGGTCACAACTTTTAATGGCATTTTGAATTCTGATGGCATTAACCTTAGCTGATTTGTGATCACGCCAAAACTGTTTTTCTTCTTCTCCCAAGCAATCGCCGGCTGCGTCACTACTCCCATGGTCGGTATTTGCTGAAATAAATGTCACCGGTAAGTTTTTCGCTTTACATCCAGCAATAATTTGGTCGCGCCAATCCGTGTGAATTTCGCCAGATAAGTAAATTTTCATGATTGCTCCTCATGTGGTGTTGATTGAATAATAACTAAGCTTACCAGTTTGTTGACGATGGGGGCGACAAGATTGATGGTTGGAAACGCGACAACAAACGCAAAAGCCCATGCTTTTAACCAAACAAACAGGATATTTTCAATAAAACCAACATTAAAAAGCGTAATGACAAAAGACATAATGCATGACATTAATAGTGCCATAAAAAAAGAGAAAACGAGTTTTTGATATTTAGCAGAGATCATTTTATGCACTACCTTTGACGAAAGAAAAAGAAAGCCAATATGTTTGGCTTTCTGTGATTGAGAATGGATTATTTAAACACCAGTCACCCATGAAGGTAAATAATTAAGTGCGATTGTTTCAAGTGTTTTATCAAATCCTGTTATGACCATGATAGCCAAAATGAGTAACAGAATTCCTAGCAGCTTTTTAAGCTTTTCAACATTACTGAATACGTTTGGTCGGAATTTTTGTAAGACACTGGTCGAGATAATACTGGTAATGATTAAAGCGCTTGCTGTACCTAAGCCAAATAAAAAGAGCACAGAGCTCGCCATCAGTAAGTCTTGACCTAGCGAAGCTAGAGCAATGGCTGCACCAAGTGTTGGACCAACGCAAGGTAGCCACACTAGGCCAAGCATCATGCCAATCATAAATTGATTGAAAACACCGTCTCGCTCGCCCTGTTGCGTTCGTTGTTCTGGTGTCAATTTGGTTAATACCAAAGATAACCAATTCGCGACTTTAGGTATGAGCAAACTGACACCCATAAGAACTAACATAGCAGCACCAAACCAGCGTAAAACTTCTGGCGACAGTCCAAGACTAAATAAAATAAAGGTTAATACACCGCCAGCAAGCGCGAACGCGACACTCAAACCCAGTGCTAATGCAAATTGACCTTTTTTACCGCTATTTGAAGATGAAGCCATCACAATGGGAACAAGGGGCCATACGCACGGTGAGAGTATGCTTAGCACACCCGCCATTAATGCTAATGGCAAAGAGACAAATTCAATACCCATGATTAAAACTTAAATGCGCTATTTAGTTTTTCTTCAATAACATTGAAACGGGTTTCGGCTACAGAGTACCAAAACTGTTTGTCACCCTTGTATAAAAGCAGCGTTGATTGTCTAGGTGCTCTAAATTTCTTTACCGACTGCTTATCGTTGTCATAATCAACAACAAGCACATGAAACGGATTATCTGGGTTTTGCTCATGGTATTGTTGGAAAAGCTTTTGTTGTTTTTTACACGTTGGGCACCAAGGGGCATATACATCAATCATGATGACCGCATTTTGAGTTTGTAGTTCTGAAAACAGTGCTTCACTAAATGGTTTCTTCTCAAATGCAGAGGCAGAAAATGCCATAAATAAGCTAATAAGGCTGGTGAAAATATACTTCATGTTGCTCTCTCTAAAAGACTGATTAATTGCTCTAGTAGAGAGAGGGAATGCGTTTTTTATTTCAAAAAAACATAAAAATATTTTTTAAATTAGGGCGTGTTTATCTTTGAGGTATAAATTTTGTTCAAATCAAAGGCTTTTAATACGCGAAATGAGCTACGCAGCATAATGGGTTATGTAAGTGGCGAATGACAAAGTAGTGGAAGCCTTTGGTTGAACTCTTCGAGCAGCGCGAGTTGGAAATTTATTCAGCGTTATCGGCTGACTTACATAGAATAACTATGCTACGCAGCCTCTGCCTTGCCTAAATATCCAACTCACTGCTGCAAAAGCACACAACAAAGGTCAACACGCCCTAGGTTTGGTTATAAAAATCTACAAACAATTTAACAAAAATTATAAGGCAAATTTATTGTGATAATTCAGAAATATCATTAATTAAATCATCAATTTCGCTCAAGAGGTGCTGTTTTTGTTTGTCGGTTAAACTTAGAAAAACACCATATAAAAAATCGTGGTAGCTTTGACGATTTTGGTTGTTCAATTTGTTTAGCTCGTCGCTACGAAATGATTCAGGGCTTAGTAACAGCGATTTAAGTTTGTCTTGATCTTTACTCTCAGAAACAATATTTAACAACACTGTTTTGAGAGAGGCTTGATAACGTGCTCGATAATCTGACCAAAGATCTGATGTTGGCGATTGAGCAAGGTAAAGTGATTTGACCATTTTGTGTTGAGATGAGGTGATGTCACCTAACCAATTTTCTAGTGAATTCTCCGTGCGAGTAAACCAACGTTTTTGGCGTTTTTCATCACTGAGTTTTACTCGTTTCTCTTGTTTTTCTTTTTCTTGCTCTGCGAGTTCTTCGAACAGGTTATTTACTTGTTTTTCAGTTAAATTTGGTGCTAAAGCGGCTAGGTCGGGTACAATTTCTGCACGTACAGAGTGCCAATGCGCAACGGCTTTATCGTTATGATAAGCAATACGCGCTGGGGTGATGTTTCCTTGTTCGATATCTGTTTTGATTTGTTTTAAATGGGCGATATAAGCAGGCAATTCGTTGCTTCTATGCCAATCAAGCCAAGTTTTTAGGTGCTCATCGAGTAGGCCTTCTTGGGCATCGTTTAATGACACATAATCGTCAACATACCAATAAGCTAACCAGTCCGCATTCTTATAAGCAAACTTAGTCGAGCAACCTGTTAACAGTATGAACAATAAGAGCAAACAATATTTTTTCATAAGTCTTCCTTTCTGAGCTTACGTAAATCTACGTTGTTAATTTTGTTTTAGATTACTAACAAGCTTGTGTTGCCATGACTGTATCAGTCGAGGCTTTACTAAACATACTTATTTATTATTTAATGCTCAGACTTTGAGCAAGCTTATTTGTTCACTTTTTTTGCCCATAAATTGATAAAGTTCAACAAACTCGTGGCTGGATTGGTTATAATGCCGTCAGATATTAAGGTTTATTTTCGTGATATGGCAATTTCTTCTAAACGTGGACATGGGCGTTTTTCTACAACGCTTTTAGAAAATAATATTATCAGTGCAAAGCTAATTGGCAGCTTCAATGAAAGGGGCTGTTTTAATTATACCGAATCGGTAAAAAACATCGTTAGAGCATTGAATGGTGAGCCTTTTGCAATGCTGATTGATGACCTAGAACTTGAAGGTGGCACGCCTGAGGCGTATCAAACTTTGCAAGCCTATAATGTTTGGCTCAATACTCAACCGATTATTGCTAAAGCATTTATCGTCAATGATAGAATGACGAAACACATCATACTACAGCGTTCACCCGCTTTGCTTGAGCAAAATATTGCTTTTTTCAAAACCCATGAGCAAGCTCAAGCGTGGCTAACACAGCAGTTATTACAAAAGTGTGGGTAATCGCATTAATTAAGTAGTTCGTTTATGGCACTTACCCAACTCTCTTGTTCAGCCAAAACAAATTCATACTGTTTGCCCGTGTTTAAAGTCACTCTCATAGCCTGCTCTGAAATAGGTAAAAATCCCGCCCCTTTGGCTAAACACTGCTCAACTTGACTCACTTCAGATAAGGCAATCTTTAAAGCCCCTAAAGATAAAGATTTGCTTGCAGGTTTAAAGCTTAAACCTTGCTCATTTAAAGACAGTTGGCCGTCAGAACGCATCGCGCCGATTTGAATAGTTGCAGGGCTTGTAAGTGCAGTTGCCATTTTTTTTCCTTTTTGAATTATTATATTTAGCTTACCCGATTGTTAAACAACAAAACAGTGACAATAATATGAGCTTAACTATGACATTTGGCACTGTTCCTAAACCTGTATGTTTGTCATAATTAAAGAAAAAATTATTCATGTCACAGGTTATTCATCACACAACCGATTGGTCAGCATCGACCTTAATCTCTTGGGGTATTGTTACAGCACTTTGCTTACTATACCCAGCCGGAGGTATATCTATATATTGGCAGTTGCCGATACACGCATTAATACTTGTTTTACTTTGGCACTCGATCAGAAAACCAAATGAGCAAGTTAGGGTTATCGCAGCAGTATATTGGCTTTCGCTAGTGGCCCTTATCCCCTTAACGAATACCAGTTTAGTATTAATCCATATGGTGATGTTTACCGCTTTATTTAGTGTTCACTTTTCTTGGCCAATTATGTCGGGGTTAATTGGGGCATTGCTGGGCGAATATTTAGCATATTACTGGTGGCTATCAGGCAGTTTAGTTTGGAGTACAGTCGCTATTTGGGCTGGGTTTGCGTTGATGAATGGGGTAATTAGCAAAAAGATTGTTGAAAGTTTAAATATGCATTACCAATCTAAACAAAACTATGAGGAGTTGAAAGCGACGCAAGGCATGCTGCAGGCGATGAGTGCAGAGCAGGAGCGGTTGCATATCTCACACGAATTACACGATGCGTTGGGTCATAAACTCACAGCGCTTTCTATAAATTTAGACTATCTAAAACGCACCGCAGACGATAGCTCTAAAGAAATGCTATCGTCTTGTCATCAAATCAGCCAAGAAATACTTGAGGAAGTTCGAGAAATTGTTTCATCACAACGAAGGGGTAGAGGGGCGCTAAAACTCAGTCTAGAAAATCTTATTTCTCAAACACCTAACTTACAATGCTCTGTTCATTTGGTAAAAGAATTAGAGAACTTAAACGGTACACCTGCTTTATGTATAGTTCGCTTTTGCCAAGAAATGATCAATAACACCTTGAAGCATACACAGGCCTCTGAGCTTAATTTTTCTATTAGAGTGAGCAATGAGTCTGTTTCAATGATTGAAGCAGAAGCCTCACATAATCAGCCCGAACATGTTTTACCAATCAAGAAAAATGGTCTTAAAGGCTTGTCAGAAAGACTCGGTGCAGTGGGTGGGACATTTTTTCAAGAAATTGAAGATGGTATTTTGGTAAATCAAATAAGACTCCCTTTCAAAGAGCAGGAATGTTGTGATGATTAAGTGTTTATTAGTAGAAGATCAAACGTTAGTAAGGTTAGGTTTAAAGAGTCTATTAGAGCTCGATAAGACAATCATGATAAGCGCTATGGCAGAAGATGGAGAGATGTGTATTTCCTATCTTAACGAGCAATCTTTCGATGTTGTTTTGCTTGATATGAGAATGCCAAATTTAGATGGTTTGGGTGTACTCACTTACCTTAATAAGCAAGGAATAAAGTTACCTGTACTGATAATAACGACGTTTGAAGATTGTGATGTATTAGCAAAAGCCATGCAATTAGGCGCCATGGGTTATATTCTAAAGAATGCCGAGCTTGAAACTTTAATAACAGCGATTAAATCGGTATATCAAGGTCATCAAGTTTTGCAGCCAGCTTTAACTCAATTTCTACTACAAAAACAACACTCGCAGTTTGATGCTTTAACGAAAAAAGAGCATGAAGTTCTGAAATGTTTGGCATTAGGTATGGCCAATAAAACCATAGCTAGCACATTAAACAACTCTTATGGGACGATCCGCAATCATGTTTCGCAGATTTTAGAAAAGTTAGGTGTTACTGACAGGACGCAAGCTGTGATCAAAGCTATTAATGAAGGGATTATTTAAGCACCTTGAGATTGAGGCACAAAAAAAGCAGACAATGTCTGCTTTTTCTAGAGTATTTTAATTAAAAATTAAAGTACTACGATGTTCTCAGCTTGAGGACCTTTTTGACCTTGAGTTACAGTGAACTCAACTTTTTGGCCTTCAACTAGAGTTTTGAAACCGTCGCCAGAAATTGCACTGAAGTGTGCAAATACGTCTGCGCCAGACTCTTGAGCGATGAAACCAAAACCTTTAGATTCGTTGAACCACTTAACTGTACCAGTTACTTTAGACATAATCATATCCTAAAAAATAAATTGTAAAATGTGCCCGAAGGCGGTATTGCTTGGAAAATAAAACTTGAACTTAAAGCTTCAGGACGAGTATTACGAGTAGTACAACGAAATGTAGATTTTAAATTTAGACTTTCTTTCTAGCTGATGCGCACTTTATAGGCAATGATTGAGTAAGTCCAGTTATTTCTTAAATTTTTTTCTTGAGTGAACGGTAACTAGACAGTAACTGGACAGCTCAGAGCATCTGAAATATGATAACTGTATTGATATACAGTTATTGTTTGTTATGAAAGCTCTACCTGAAAAGTATTACTTGTCACATTTCAATGAATTAATGAATTTTTTACGCTCGACAAGTATGCATTTATTTACAGATAAACAACGTCAACAATTAGAAAAATTGTCTTTATTAAATGAATCAGCATTGTGTTTGTTATTGCGTATTGTAAATAGAAAAAGTGAGTTTGTTTTTAAAGAGCACTTAAACTATGACGAAATAACAGATGTTGAACTTGCTCTCAGTGAGCTACTTGACGCTGAGTTTGTTAAGTTTGCAATTCATAAACCACCTCATGAGTTAATTAAAGAGCTGAAAAAACAAGATCTTCAGCAAGTATGTATTAATTCAAATCTTGAGAACACGCCGGTTAAATCAGCAAAAAAACAAGCTTGGGTAGAAGCGCTCTTGCAGCAAGTTCAGCATATTAATGTGCAACAGTGCTCGGTGTTTAATCGTTATGTGTATTCTGATTTCAAGCCGATTTTTGAGCTTTGCTTATTTGTATATTTTGGCAAATTGGGTGGTACACTTTCGCAGTTTTCCATGCGCGACCTGGGTGTTTTAGATGTACATGAAAAAACGAATACACAAATAAACGCCCATTTTGATGAGCAAGAAGAAGCTCAAACCGCTTTTTATTTCTCTAAATTACTACAATCTTTAAAAACATTGAGTGATGATGAAAAACTGACATTGGCACACACCCTTGTAAACTCTGATTCTCCACAACCAACGGGCTTTCAGGCCGAATCTAAATACAACACTCTGACCTATAAACTCGCCGTGTTTTGTCTGCCTGAGTATGCACAGCTTGCTACACAATTAATGACGCTTAGCGGTCATGTCAGTGCGCAAGAAAAGTTAGTGAGAACTTTATATGCTCAAGGCGATATAGAGGCTTGCAAGCAAAAACTTGACGATATTATTGAACACTCAGCGGATGAAGGTTTATTAATTTTTGCCGAAGACTTTTCAAGAAGAAAGTTTTGTTCTGAACGCACTTCAATTTTAACAAATATGCTTAGAAATTCAGGGGAGGCTATTCCTTTAGATGAAGCATTCGTTGGCTCGCCGGAGCAGGGGCTGATAGATAGCTTTGCTCGTCAAGGGATCACTGCGATTCACTGCGAGAATATTATCTGGCGTGCGCTATTTTGTTTAACATTTTGGCCAGAACTTTATGAGCATGAACTCAGTGGTTTAGGTAATGAATTTTCTCGTTTACCTAAACCTATCAAAGAAAATAGCTTTTATGACATATTTGAGGTAGATATCGAAAAACGTTTAACTAGTTTTTCGAGTAATCATGACTTATACACTTGGTTGCTAAAACAAACCACAGCCCATTATGGCAAGCCTAACGGCTTTATTGCTTGGTATGAGAGCTTGTTTGATGAGCTCTCACTATTTGTAAAGCACGCTCCCATTGAGTCGCTTTGTGCGCATCTTCGAGCCATGGCTAAAAATTATAAAGGGCTAAAAGACGGCTACCCAGATCTTATTTGTGTTAAAGATACCGAGCTGTTTTGTGTCGAAGTCAAAGCACCGGGTGACAGTGTAAGACGCAATCAACTGGTGACCATGAACCAGTTATTAAAAGCAGGCTTTGATGTCTCGATTAAAAAAGTCGAATGGCAAATTGATCCCGCCCAGCCTTATGTGATCATAGACGTAGAAACCACGGGGGGTAAAAAAGAATACGAACGTATTACCGAAGTGGCGATGGTCAAAGTGATTGGTGAAGAGGTTATTGAGCATTGGAGCTCATTAGTTAATCCGAACAAACACATTCCTAAATACATTACCGAATTAACAGGCATTGATAATCAAATGGTCCGTAATGCACCAGAGTTTGTTGAGATTGCTGAGCACATAGCATCATTTACAAAGGGGTGTATTTTTGTTGCCCACAACGTGAATTTTGATATGGGTTTTATTCGCGCTGAGTTTGCACGTTGCGGCATGTATTACAAGCGCGCAAAGCTATGCACTGTGTCGCTAGGGCGTAAGTTTTTACCCGGGCATAAATCATATTCTTTGGGCAATATTTGCAGAGATCTGGATATTAGCCTTGTCGGTCACCACCGAGCATTAAATGATGCGATGGCAACCGCTGAATTGTTCATTAAGATTAATAAAGCAAGGGTAAATACAGCGAGTTGATGTGTTGATGGAAATGTTTAACCAGTTATGACTTTATAGCCAACACCATTAACTGTTTTAATGACTGTTGGCTTTTTTGGGTCAATTTCTACTTTCTTTCTTAATCGGCAAATGATGGTGTCGACAGCGCGCGGAGATTCAGGACCTTCTTCTAAATGGGTGGCATCTATGATTGCTGCTCTAGAATGTGTTCTTGGAGCACTTTTCACTAAAAACTTCAAAACGGCATATTCGTGTGCGGTGAGAGATATTTCATGGCCGTCGCTATTAACTAGTTCATGAGATACAAGGTTTAAAGACGTCACCCCAAGCTTAACTAAATTGACACTAGAATCGGATAGCTGCGTTGATTTGAGTAATATTTTTATCCGCAACATCAACTCTTTGACTTTATAAGGCTTTGCTAGATAGTCATTGGCTCCAAATTCAAGCCCCGCAATTTTGTCTTCATCAGATGCTCTGCCTGAAGAAACAATGATTGGGGTGTCACAGTTTTGTGCTCTGATTTTTCTTAACAGCACCAAGCCATCTTCATCGGGCAAGCCTAAATCTAGAATGATCAAATCAAAAGTCTTTGATTCAAGTAATGACCAACAATCATTCGCAGAAGGTGCCGCCGTTACCTTCAAACCACACAGCTCTAAATAGGCACACGTCATTTCACTAAGTTGTACATCATCTTCAATGAGCAATATTGAATTCAAATTAGCGCCCTTGGAGTAAGAAACATTTCAGAAACATCTAAGAAAAAGTATAGACAAAAATATGCGGTATACCTGAATTAGTCTTTTCCACGAAAGTAAGAAATGAGAAACAGTGATTATGGAACGCATTAAAGGCAAAGTATTACTAGTTGATGATGATCAAAATTATCTAGAGCTCTATCACAATATTTTAGTTGATGAGTTTGATGTCTATGCATTTAGTTGTGCTAGCGATGCATTGCTAAACATTCACGATATTAATCCTCACACGATTATTCTTGATTTGAATCTACCTGATTTAAATGGGTTTGAGTTTTGTAACCAACTTAAAGATCAAAACTATTCTCTTAAGCATAGCGACATTATTTTTGTATCGGGTGAAACCAGTCTTTCTAAGAAAATGCTAGCATTTGACATTGGTGCAGTGGATTTTCTTTCAAAGCCGTTTCAAGTCAAAGAGCTTAGAAAAAAAGTATCTACGAGTATTGATAAACATTTGCTTTATCAAATGGCGCTTGAAGAAGCCAAAGTGGCGTCGTCTCAGACTCATGTCTCCTCCGAATTAACAATGTGCTATAAGAAAGCGCTATTTTGCTTTCGAAGCATTTCTAGTTGTAATGACTTTAATAGCCTAATTTCAAGATTGACGGATTCCATAGAAACATTGGGGTTTAGTGCTGCAATTTACATCAGGCCTGATGTGTTGAGCGATTTTAGAGGCGGTGGAAAAGTGCTATCAGAAGATGATGATAAGTTCTCATCTTTGGCAAGTTATAAAGCAGGCATAAAAGACTTTAATAACCATTTATTATTCAACTCTGAATATGTCTCTATTTTAATACGTAAAGTTGCATCGCAAAAAGACTATATGTTTGAAATACAAGATCATATTTTATCTATTACTTACAGCGTTGATGACAAAATTCGCTCCCTTTACGCACAATCTCATTTAGGCAAACTGGCTTACGAATTAAAGCAAAGCCAAATGTTGTTGGCTGAACTGTGCAAGTATTCATTCAATCCCTCAGATAAAGAGAACTCAAAGGTACCAGATGAATTAGGCCAGCTTAATGACACAATAGCCAAAGCCACTGAACTCGTGTCTAGTAGCCATCAATCTGTTCGAAAATATGTCACTAGATGAATACGTATGCCCATGAGCTGATACTAGGAAATTAAGTATGTTTGAGCGGTTTTTTAATTATTCTAACGAGCTACTTTGTATTGCATCCCTAGATGGTAAATTTATTCAAGTTAATGACGCTTTTATAAATTGTTTGGGTTTCGACAAAGCGTATTTGTTATCTGAATCCTTTCTAAATCTTGTCCATCCTGATGATGTGACTAAAACCGTCCGTGAACTTGAATGCTTAGGTGCAGGAAAAGAGATTATTAATTTTGAAAACCGCTATATCTCCGCGAGTAAAGAAATCAAAATATTGAATTGGAAAGCCACATTTGATCAAGAAACGCAGTTGATATTTGCCACGGCTAGGGATGTCACCTCTGAGAGATTAATTTCAAGCCGATATACACAGCTCTATCAAGCCATTACCAAGAATATTATTTTTGCTAAAACAGATGTGAAAGGGGTGATCTGTGAGGTTAATCAAAAGTTTTGCGACATAAGCGGTTACAGCAGTGAAGAGCTTATTGGTAAAACCCATAAAATAGTGAACTCAGGGTGCCATGATAAAGCTTTTTTCAAAGAGATGTGGGCAACTATTTCATCGGGTCAAGTTTGGACGGGGTTAATCAAAAATAGGAAGAAAGATGGTGACTTATATATTGTAGAAAGCATCATTATTCCGGTATTCGATTTAGATAAAAAAATAGAAGCCTTCATTGCCCTAAGGCAAGATATTACTGAACGAATTCATTTTCAGAAATTGAATGATAAAACATTAGAGATGTTAAATCAGACGGGGGAAATAGCCAAAGTTGGTGGCTGGGAGCTTAATGTAGAAACTCAGCAATTAACCTGTACTCAAGAAACTTACAAAATTTTTAATTTAGGCTCAACACATAATAACGATACCTCGTTATTGGAAGTACTTTCATGTTTAACAGAGTTAGATCAACAAGGTTTACTTGAAGATATTACGTTTTGTGAAAAACAACAACGGGCATTCTCCAGAGAGTGTTTAGTGAGTTTACAAAGCGGTGAAAAGAAGTGGGTTAACTTCACAGGTAAGCCAAATAAGACAGGTAAAGGTGCTTTTCTCATATCAGGCACGGTACAAGATATTCATGAAAAAAAATCAAACGAGATAAAATTCAAGCAAGAAAGACAAAAGAGTATTCAAAACGCGAAGTTCTCCGCGTTAGGTGAACTTGCTGCAAGTGTGGCTCACGAAATTAATAACCCCTTGGGGATCATCTCTGGCTATGCAGAACTATTGCAAATGCAAGGTGGGAGTGAAGATGATAAGTATCAGGCAATTCTAAAGTCTTGTGATCGGATCACTCATATTGTTAAAAACTTAAAACGCTTCTCAAGAACTGATGATACCCCTCAAAAATTACCTGTGAACTTACTAGAAGTTGTTAATGACGCAATCTCACTCACTTTACCTAGAGCCAAACGTCAGCATTCTAAAATTTATTTGAATGCGCATGACGAAGTATGGGTATTGGGTAATCACATTGAACTAGAGCAAGTGATTATAAATTTAATCAACAATGCGTTAGATGCGCTTGCAAAGCACAAGTTAAGAACTGTCACCGTCGAGCTTATGAAGCAAGACATGTTACCTAAGTTAGTTATAGAAGATACCGGGGGCGGGGTCTGTTCATCAGTAATACAAACGATTTTTGAGCCGTTTGTCACAACAAAGCTTGCAGCAAATGGAACAGGGTTAGGTCTCTCGGTTGTAAAAGGTATTTTGGATGACCACCTAGCAACAATTGCTATGACAAATAATGAACTTGGAGCCAGTTTTGTGATCACATTCCCAGCAACAGAAAAATAGGTGCAAGATGGTCAGCATAGTGTATTTAGATGATGAAGTGTATCTAACCGATATTTTCCTTTGTTTTTTCAAAGAAAAAGGGGTTGATTTAACGGTCTTTAGCGATGAGTTTGCGGCCATTGAATTTTGTATTGCGAACCCGCCCGATATTTTATTTGTTGATTTTCGTCTCGAAACACTTAGAGGCGATGAAATCGCGCAAAGGGTACCGAGTCAGATTAAAAAAGTATTAGTGACCGGTGATATTCAAATTGAAACTCGTTATAAGTTTGATGCATTGGTTGCAAAACCATTTAGGTTGGCTGAGTTGTTAGACACAGTTAAATTGTTGTCACCCGACTTTGAAGTAGCGCATTAGGAGGGATTATGTCTATAAATAGATTGATAGTCTTAGATGATGACCCAGGATATATCGATATTTTGTCAGGATTCGCCGATGCGCTTGGGTTAGATTTCGAAGGGCACAAATCGTATGCATCATTTTGTACTTCAAACATGAATAACCAAGACTTGTGCTTAATTGATATTTATATGCCAGATAAAGATGCTTTAGATATCATTCTAGAGCTAGCTGAAAATAGCTTTTCTAGCAGCCTTGCGGTGATGTCAGGTGCTGATGAAGAGATTATTTCATCGGTTGAAGCGACGGTTAAAAAGTTAGATATTGCTTTTGCAGGCTCGCTCAGCAAACCCATTAAGTTATCTAAGCTTTCACAGCTAATTGATATGGCGAATGCGTGTCCTCATAAAACCAGAACTTTATTTGAAAAAACGAAACCAAGTATAGAGTCATCTTTAAAAGCGACTGATTTAGCGATTTGGTTTAACAATGATTACGTTTATCCTGTGTTTCAGCCACAGTTTTCTAGCATTACTTCAGCTTTAACAGGATTTGAGTGCCTAACCAGAATTAACCATCCTGAACTTGGTAGTGTGAGTCCTTTTGAATTCATTTCTGTGCTTGAAAAGTGTCAGTTGATAGATGATTACACGTTGAAATTGATAGATAAAGCACTTGAAGAAATCAGTCACTTTTTAGTGCAAGATAAAATGCTGACATGCTCTTTTAATATCTCAGCACAAAACTTAGATAAAGACTTTGCTGATAGCTTGGTGCAGTTATTTAAGCGTTACGAAGTTACACCCTCACAGATCACCTTAGAGCTCACAGAGAGCATTGCAATACAAATGAACGCAGAGGCGTTATATGCAATATCAAGATTGAAGCTTTTTGGGGTTAAATTATCTATTGATGATTTTGGCACAGGTTATTCGTCTATTAGCCAACTCGTAGATTTACCCTTTGATGAAATTAAAATAGATCGAAGCTTTGTTTCGCAATTAGGCCAAAATACCAAGGCACAAGCAATAGTGTGTGCAACCTTTAATCTTGTGAGCTCCTTAAATTTTACCTTGATTGTTGAAGGGGTAGAGACGCGAGCACAGCTTGATTTCTTGCAAGAGCAAGGGAGTTGTATCATGCAGGGTTTCTTATTTTCAAAGCCACTCAAAGCAAATGAACTCAATTACTTTATATTAAAAAAAATCGAGAAATCTAGAAGATCACATTAAAACAGAGTTTAGTGTTGGCTATACTTTAACTGGATGTAATCAAGCAACAAATATGACTTATTTGATTATTTTATAAGAGACCGAGTTTATGCAGCTTCGCACCCTGATTATGGCAATCATGTTTTTCAGCACCATGCTGCCTTTGGTGGTATTGCATATGATTAACATAGACAACGAAAGGGCATTACTGCTGAGTGAAACACAGTTTAAGTTAAAAGAAATTGCAGACATACAACATCAAAGGATTAAGACGCTGCTTGCAAATAAAAAGCAAGCTGTGGCTCTTATCAAAAGTCGGACTCAGCTTCGCACAATTATAGAAGACAGTGCTTCAGATTTATCAAAGCAACAATCTGAAAAACTTAAACAAATCATTACAGATGTTATTGAAGCTATAGATAGCATTGAAGGCATCGCCTTGTATAGTAGACAGCAAAATTTGCTCCTCCCCTCTAATGATTGGCTAAATATTCCGACTTTAAATAGAGGCGAAAGTTACGAAAAAAATGCGTTTAATGTTGAGGTGATTTTCATAGAAGACCAGCAGCAATTACTGTTTATTGAACCAATCACATTGAAGAATGATGTGATAGGCTTCATTAAAGTTGCGTTTAAAAGTGACGAATTAAACCGAATTGTCAGTGATTATACAGGGCTAGGTCAGACGGGGGAGATAGTCTTAGCTGCAAAAGATAAAAATGGCGATGCTATATTTTTAACCCCAACCAGACATGATCCTTCAGTCGCACTAACACTTACAGTCCCAAAGAGTAATTTAGAAATCCCAATCACTCATGCGATGAACGGCGTTAATGATGTTTTCCCACACTATGTGGACTATCGAGATATTCCTGTATTAGCAATCTCTCATCACATACCAGAAACTAACTGGGGCATGATAGTTAAAATAGATAAACAGGAGATGTTCAAAAAACTTGAAGTACTGACAATACGATCTTTCAAAGTGTTATTAGCGGCTCTTTTAGTAGTTACTTTTACCTCAATCTTGATTGCCGCTTGGTTTACAAAACCCTTCATCAACATTTATTTGGCATTGGCTAAATCAGCGAAAGGGAGAATTGATTTCATCGAAGAGCACTCAGCCATAAGAGAAATTAAAGAGGTAAGCAAAGCCATTAACTCAATGAATAAGCAAAGACTTGAGTCTGATAATTTTTTGCATACATCGATTTCGGAGTTAACAGAGTTAAACGCCAAGCTCGACTCTGAGGCTGAACGGTTCAAGCGTTGGAAGGAGTCTAACTTTATCGGCATCATTCATTCTGATGCACAAGGGCATATTTTAGATGCAAATTCGACCATATTAGACATGATTGGCTATTCAAGAGAAGAGCTTGAAAGTGGAGAGATAGATTGGAAAAACTTAACCCCGCCTGAGTATCTTCATTTGGATATAAAAGCCGTAGAGGAGGCCAATATTAAAGGGTATTGGACCCCCTTTGAGAAGGTGTATATCCATAAAAGTGGGCATCCTGTTCCTATATTAATTGGCGGTTCTATTTTTAATAAAGACAGTCAAGAATTTATCGTTTTCGTGGTTAACTTATCTGAAAAATATCATCAGATGAAAGAGTTAAAACGTTACAAAGGGATCATAGAAAACTCCCGTGATATGTTTGCCTTTCTTGATTTGGACTATCGATATAAAACAGTCAATCAAGCCTACCTTGATATACATGGTTTAACCCGAGAAGAAGTTATTGGCAAGTCGGTTTCTGAAATTTTAGGAGAAACCTTATTTTTCAATAAATTAAAAGAAAAAGTAGACAAGGCATTACAAGGGGAGTCAGTGAGCTTTATTGAAACTAACTTGCCAAATACAACAAGGATTAAAGCTTTAAAAGTATCGTATATACCTTATTGGTCTGATGATGGAGTCATTGTTGGCTTTATTTTTAAAGGGGAAGATATCACTGAGCTTGAAGCTAAACAGAGGATTATTGAGCTCAAAGAAGCCGAGCAAAAGCACATCATAGAGTCTATGCTTGAAGGAGTTTTTACCGTCGATAGTGAGGGGAAAATACTTTCATTTAACCCAGAAGCTGAAAATATTTTTGGTTATAAAGAGTCCGAAGTGGTGGGTAAGAATGTTGATATGCTCACTGACGGCGTAGGCCACCATAAAGAAACAGTTCAGAATTTTATAAAAACTGGATTCTCACTGATTATTAATAATCGCCTTGGTCGAGATATAAGAGCCAAACACAAACAGGGTCATACATTCCCAATTAGAATCGCGGTCGCAAGTATGCCTCCGACTGAGCAAGGTGACTTGCACTTTATCGCTAATTTTCAAGATATGAGCGAACATGAGCAGCAGAGAAAACTTATTAATAGAAGTTTAAAACTAGAGTCATTAGGAAATATCGCTGGTGGCGTTGCCCATGACTTTAACAATATCTTGGGGATCATATTAGGCTATACCGAACTGTTAAATGAATTTAAACAAGACCCCAGTTCATGCATTGAAGCCATTGAAAACGCCTGTTCACGTGGCCAGAAGCTGACAAATAACCTACTTACTTTTGCTAAAAAAAGTAATTTGACGCCTATTCAAGTAAATATAAATCAACTCATCGAAAAAAATAAAAAGTTGCTAGAAACAGCAATGACTTCAAAAATAAAATTACATCTTGAGTTAGACAAGCAAATTGCTGATGCCTACTTAGAAGAAAATTTATTTGAAGATTTGTTGTTAAATATGGCAATCAATGCCATGCATGCGATGCCTGATGGTGGGCAGTTTTTAATAAAAACGTGTCGACATACTTTAAGTTATGAAGAGTCCAGTGCTCTTGAGCTTAATGCTGAAGAAGTGATCAAAATTACATTAACAGATACAGGGTGTGGTATTCCACTAGAGCATATCGATAAAGTATTTGACCCATTCTTTACAACGAAGAAAGAGTCAGGCAATGGTTTAGGTCTCGCGCAATGCTATGGTTTTATTAAATCTTGCGGTGGCAGTATTGATGTGGTTTCTGAGTTGGGAATGGGAACATCGTTTTTAGTATATATTCCAATGTGCGAGTACCGTGAAGCAGAAAAAACCGTAGATGATAAAAAATTACAAAGCCGATTACCTGACTCACTACAACAAATACTGCTTATTGATGACGAAGAAAGTATTCGCTTTTTGATCAGAACTTTTTTAGAAGCTGAAGGCGTTAAAGTATTTGATACAGAAGACCCAGTTGAAGCACTCTCTATTCTCAAAGAGCAAAAAATCGATTTTGTGATCAGTGATGTTGTTATGCCGAATAACGGCGGTATAGAGTTTATTAAGCAAGCGAAACTACATAACCCAAGCTTAAACTATTTATTTATCTCGGGGTATATAGGCACTGATGACCCTGAGCAAATTATTGGTGATGCAATTCTCTATAAACCCTTCAATAAAGAAAAACTGCTCAATATGATCAATATCATTTTTAAAACTTAGTAATTAAGCAGGAAGAATACAGCCTGCTTAATTTATTTAAAGGTATTAACGTTCGCCCATAATTTCGAATTCGTCTTCAATAAGGCGTGCTTTACCATCTGCTTCTATTCGCCATAGTTCGCGAAGAACGACACCAAATGCTTTATTCATGGTCCATTTTGAAGTCAAAATGAAGCTTGTATCATCAAATTTTCTCCATTCTACATCAGTGTATTCAACCTCTTTGAAGCCCTGGTCAATAATGCCTTGCCAGAATGACTCTATTGTTTGTCTGCCTTCAAAGGTACCAAATGGGCGTGCTTGCATAACTGCATTATCGTTATATTGCATGGCACAGCCTTTAGCGTCTTGGTTGTTAAAGGCTTTTTGCCATGATGCGATCCCTTGTTTACATGCCTCTAATACTTGTTGTTCGATCATTTCTAGTCTCTCTTTTATATCAATATTTTTGAGGCTAGATTAACGGATTTAAAAGTTTTAAAAACAGATATAATAGAAATAACTGTTTTTCTATACAGAACAATAAAATGAAACGTTTAAAACAAATGATGATTTTTGCCGCGATAGTTGAAGCTGGATCTATATCTGCAGCTGGTGAGCAACTATCGCTCTCAAAGTCTGTGATCAGCCAAAACTTAAAAGATCTTGAGCTTGCTCTTGGGGTTATTTTGTTAAAGCGTACTACGCGAAAATTGTCGCTCACAGATGCGGGAAATCGGTTTTATTTGCAATGCAAAGAGATAAACCTTATTGCTAGTAATGCATGGGAACAAGCACAAACCTTTCTAAATGAACCAAAAGGGCGTGTAAGGATCACAGCGCCAAACGCTTTGATGGAAACTTTAGTGACACCAGTGATTGCTGAGCTGCTCAAGCGCTACCCAGACCTAAAACCTGAATTGATAAACGCCGATGAGCAGTTAGACTTTATGGAGCATGATATTGATTTGGCAATCAGAGTCGGCCGCTCTTCTGATAGCAGTTTAACGCAAAAGCGCATTGGCTCATTCAAAGATGTACTTTGTGGTATGCCAGAGTTTGCTGGTCAGCAATTAGGGTCGTTACCCTATATTGCTAATATGTGGCAAGGTAAAAAGGTTTCGCACACCTTTGTGAAAGAGAATAAAGAAGTGCAGCAATTTTCTACGGAGGCACAATGTATAACGAACTCGTTTTATTCATGTATATCATTGCTTAAAGCGGGGGCAGGCATTGGAGTTGTGCCTGATTTTTATTTGTCTCAATTTGCCGATGAGCTGGTGGCTGTAGATTCTGAATTAATATTGCCGAGTAACCCTGTCTTCGCAATGCATCCTTATGGCAAAAATCAACCATTGAATGTCAGAGTGTGTACTGAAGCGATAACAGAGCAACTAACAAAATTAGTTGCTCAAAGTACCCATTAATTTAAGCTTGATAAAGCTCATAGAATGATACTTGATCAGGTTTACTGAGCGCCTTAGGGCGCATTGCTTGTACTTTTTCTTTTGCTTCAGATTTGCTGTAGTCCAGCTCAACGAGCAATATGGCTATCATTAAGCCTGTGCGACCAGAGCCTCCCTTACAATGTACAGCGACAGTTGCCGGTGTATTCAGTAAAGTCAGCAGCGCTGATTTTTGCTTTTGCCAAGCATCAAAAAATCGTTCATCAGGTCCTTTATCATCAGAAATAGGTAATTGAAACCAAGTGATGTCTTGGTTAGCACAGACTTCACCTAGCGTTGAGGCATTATTCTCTTCAAGCTCTTAATCTGACATCAGCGTCACAATGGCACTGGTACCAGCCGCTTTCAATTGCGATACAGAGTCGACTAAATTCGCGTCTCTTATTCCTGGGCAAGGCGTGAACAAAAAACTAATGTCGTTTTTTACAGTTAATTTATCAAATGGATGTAAAGACATAATCTTTCCTAACTAGAATTTATGGGCAACAAGATGAAACACGGGTAGGTCTATCGCCCATTTCATTTAAGCGCGCCAAATCATTTGCTAAAAAGTCAGGGTTATTTTCAGTAGTGCTGCTCAGCACAGTTTTAGCCCACTTAGGGAGCTCGCTATTAATGCTATAAAAGACCCATTGACCTTGACGCTTGTCGGTAAGTAATCCGCACTTTCTGAGCTGCGCCAAGTGACGCGATATTTTGGGTTGGCTTTCTTCAAGCGCTGCCATCAATTCACAGACACATAGTTCTTGCTCTTTTTCTATGAGAAGCAAGCTTTTCAAGCGAGTTTCATCGGCGAGACATTTGTAAAATTGTACAGGTTCCATAATTTTCCTAAGCCTTTGATAGCAAGCTTCAACTCGTTCGCTTAATTAAAAGGATTGGTATAAAAAGTTTCTAAAACAAAGTGCGCTTATATTTGAGCGAAAATTGAATATATGAAAAATCATATATTCAATTGTGTTTTCCAGCAAGATTTTGCTGATAAATACAGTCAGTTTATGCCAGCATTGAATGAAATCGAGCCAACTAACTCACAAAGTTAACAGTTCCAATTGTTTTTAATTGATAAATAAGCAGATGAAAATGAATGATATTTCAATTATTGTATATTGAATTCAATCTTAAGGGAAATGTATGGAACCAGATTATGCGCATTACACTTACAGGGAGTTACTAGAAGCTTTAGAAAGCATTGATAAAGAAGCGTACCCTGCGCGGGTTGAAGCATTGGAGTTACGACTTAAAACTTGGTCTGAAGAAACGGTTCTGAAAGCTATGCGGCCAAATAATAACCTGATAGGAAGCATTGCTATATTTATTTCCATGGCATGTTGCACATGGATACTTTTCACGGAAGGATTAGTTAAAGCTAAACTTTTTTTTGCGCCTTTTATCTTGGTCGCAACACCTTTTATTTATTTGCTGCAAAAGCGAAAGTATCAGCGACACAAAGGCGATTATTTACGACTTGATAAACAAGGTGTCAGTCTAAAGCTTGGTGAAGCTGAGCACTCTCTACTTTGGTCAAATGTTCGCAGTGTAATTTGCTCAGTGAATAAGTCTCATCAGGCGTATTTCTTTGAAGCAGATAACAGTCAACATTCATGCTCTTTTGAAGCTCGCGAATTCGAGATAGATGAAGACGCAGTCTTTGATTTTATTTCTCAGCAAGCAAAAAAGCATAATTTTGTCATGAAGTCCGATTAGCGCAGGTTTCTCAAGATTTGTTATGACTGAATAACATTATTGGTGCCAATTAGGCACTAATGTTTTTAATAATTGCGTATTTTTCTGCACAGATATTCTCCGTACGATCACATTAATCACTTTTATCGGAGAATGTCATGAACAAACTTAGCTATACACTTAGTGCAGTTGCTTTAGCCTTAGTGCTGAGCGGCTGTGGTCAATCGAATGCACAACAAGGCCAACAACCGCCGCCATTAACAATTGATGTGGCTAACGTTCAATTAGAAGAAGTTCAGTCTTGGCATACCTTCACGACTCGCTTAGAAGCACCTGAACGTGTTGTTCTTAAACCACGCGTATCTGGTCAACTTAAAAGCATGGCATTCAAAGAAGGTGAGCGCGTTGAAAAAGGTCAATTACTTTTTAGCATTGACCCTCGTCCATTTGCAACTCAGGTTGAAAGCTTGAAAGCACAACTTGTAAGTGCTGAAGCTGCGTTAAGCCAAGCGCAAGGTGAAGCAAAGCGCGCACAGCGTTTGGTTGCTAAAAACGCCATGTCGACAGAGCAAGCAGATCAACGTGACGCGACTCTACGCCGTGCCATTGCAAACAAAAATGCCATTGCTGCACAGCTTGAAAAAGCGCAATTAGACTTAGAGTTTAGCCAAGTAACTGCGCCTATCAGCGGTGTCATTTCTCGTGCGGATGTCACGCAAGGTAACTATGTGAGTGCCGGTGATACAGCCCTTACAACCATTGTTTCTGATGACTTGGTTTATGCGTATTTTGACGTAGACGAACGCACTTGGAGCAAACAGTTTGCTGGCATGAACGCAGACACTGGCGTGATGGTGCAATTACAACGCATTAATAGCCAACAGCCAATTGCAGGTAAAGTCGACTTCATTGATAACGAAATCAACCCAACAACCGGTACTTTGCGTGTTCGCGCAGTGTTTGACGCGCAAGCGCATAACTTAAAACCGGGTGCCTTTGCGCGTATTTCAATGGCTGCAGAAACACCAAAAACCTTGGCAATTGTACCAGAGCGCGCAATTGGTACCGATCTTAAAAATCGCTTTGTTTTAACCGTCGATGAAAATAACACCTTGCAATATCGCTTGGTCGAACTCGGTGAGCGCTATGGTGCGTATCGTGCCATCAAAAGCGGTTTAGTTCGTGGCGAACGCATTGCAGTAAATGGCCCAGCGCGCGTTGGTCCGGGTATGCCAATTACACCGAATAAGGTGGCATTTAATTTTGAGAATACTCAGTTTGTTCTTAAGTCTACAAATACCTCAAGTGATTTATTAGTTAGCGCAGCGAAGTAGAGAGTATTATGAACTTTTCACACTTTTTTATCTCAAGGCCTATATTCGCGGCCATGCTCTCTTTGATCTTCGTGATCACCGGAGCGATTTCATTGTTTCAGCTACCAGTAAGTGAGTATCCAGAAGTGGTGCCACCTACGGTAGTTGTAAACGCAACGTATCCAGGTGCCAACCCAAAAGTTATCTCACAAACGGTTGCAACGCCCCTTGAGCAAGAGCTCAATGGCCTTGAGAATATGCTGTATCACTCATCTCAAGCTACCAGTGATGGTCGTTTAACCTTAACGGTGACATTTGCACTGGGGACTGATCTTGACCAAGCGCAAGTACAGGTGCAAAACCGAGTGAATAACGCCTTGCCGCGTTTACCACAAGAAGTACAGCGCTTAGGTGTAACGGCACAAAAGTCGTCACCCAACTTGGCGATGGTGGTGCACTTGGTTTCACCTGATGGCGCTCAAGATACCGCATATATGGCGAACTATGCTGACATTTATATCAAAGATGAGCTTAAGCGTTTACCGGGTGTGGGTGACTTACAGCTATTCGGCGGTTCAAAATATTCAATGCGTGTGTGGTTAAACCCAGATGCATTAGCAGCACGTAACCTCACAGCGACAGATGTAATGGGCGCTTTGCGCACGCAAAACCAACAAGTGGCAGCAGGCTCTTTAGGGGCACAACCTTCGCCTGAAGAAAACCAGTTTCAAATTCTGTTAAACGTAAAAGGGCGTTTAGAAAGCATCGAAGAATTTGAGCAAGTCATCATCAAAGTGGGTGAAAACGGTCAACTTACACGTCTTAAAGACATAGCTAAAATTGAACTGGGTCAAGAGAACTATGCACTGCGTGCCATGCTAGATAACCAGCCTGCACTCGCGATGCCTGTGTTCCAGCGCCCTGGCTCAAACGCAATTCAGCTATCGGATGATGTGCGTGAAACCATGGCGCGTTTGCAGCAAGATTTTCCTGCAGGTATGACGTATGAAATTGCCTATGATCCAACGGTTTTCGTTCGTGGCTCAATTGATGCCGTGATTGCAACCCTAGCAGAAGCGATCCTATTGGTTGTTGTGGTTGTGGTGTTGTTCTTACAAACCTGGCGCGCCTCTATTATTCCTTTAATTGCTGTGCCAGTGTCATTGGTTGGTACTTTTGCCATCATGCAATTACTGGGCGTGTCTATTAATACCTTGTCGTTGTTTGGTCTTGTTTTGGCAATCGGTATTGTTGTGGATGATGCCATTGTTGTTGTTGAAAACGTTGAGCGTAATATTGCCGATGGTCATAGCCCATTTGAGGCCACTAAAATCGCTATGAGCGAAGTAACAGGGCCAATTATTGCGATTGCGTTTGTCCTGTGTGCGGTATTCATCCCTACGGCGTTTATTACCGGTCTTTCAGGACAATTTTATAAGCAGTTTGCATTAACCATTACAATTTCAACACTTATTTCTGCGTTTAACTCATTAACTTTATCACCTGCATTGTCGGCAATTTTATTAAAGCCACATGATGCACCACAAGATAAGCTGACAAAACTGCTGAACGCGTTATTCGGTACTTGGTTATTCAAACCATTCAATCGCTTATTTGATAAAGGCGCACAAGGCTACGAAAAAGTCGTGAAAAAGCTGATCCGTATGAGTGTGGTTGTTGGTGTGGTGTATCTTGCCTTAGTTGGCTCAACTATTGGCTTATTCAACTCTGTACCGGGTGGTTTTATTCCTCAGCAAGACAAGCAATATTTAGTTGCAGTGGCACAACTGCCTGATGCAGCAAGCCTTGATAGAACTGAAGAAGTGATTAAGCAAATGCAAGAGATCGCCCTTGAAGTACCGGGCGTTGCGCATACGGTTGCTTTCCCTGGTTTATCGGTCAATGGCTTCACCAATAGTACCAATAGCGGCATTGTGTTCACGCCACTGGATGATTTTAGCGAACGTAACGACCCTAGCTTGTCGGCCTTTGCCATTGCAATGCAATTAAACCAACGTTTTGCTGCCATTGATGAAGCGTTTGTGGCCGTATTCCCACCACCGCCAATTCTGGGTTTAGGTACAACGGGTGGCTTTAAACTTCAAATTGAAGACAGAAGTAACCAAGGGTTTGAAGCGCTATTTGCTGCACTGCAAGCAACCATTGGCGCTGCACAAAAAGACCCCGCACTCATGGGCTTATATTCAAGCTTTAGAATTCAAGTACCGCAAATGGACATTAACATTGACCGTGAGCAAGCGCTAATTCAAGGCATTCCGTTAGACGAAGTATTCAACGCACTGCAAGTCTATTTAGGTTCTGCATACGTGAATGACTTCAATATGTTTGGCCGTACTTATCAAGTAAAAGCGCAAGCTGAAGCGAAGTTTAGGTCGAAGAAAGAGCAGATCAACAACTTAAAAGTGCGCAATGCTGCAGGTCTCATGGTGCCTCTAGGTTCTGTTGTGACTGTAGAAGAAACTACAGGTCCTGATCGTGTGATGCACTATAACGGTTATGTTACCGCTGAATTGAACGGCAGCCCGGCACCGGGTTATAGCTCAGACCAAGCGCAACAAGCGATTGAAGCGGTACTGGCGAAAACACTGCCAGAAGGGATCACCTATGAGTGGACTGAGGTGACGTATCAACAGATCTTAGCGGGTAATACTATGGTGTATGTATTCCCACTGGTGGTTGTATTGGTCTTCATGGTATTGGCAGCGCAATATGAAAGCTTACGTTTACCATTGTCGATTATTTTAATTGTACCAATGACGATTTTCTCAGCGCTGGCAGGTGTATACATGCTCGGTGGCGATAATAATATCTTTACGCAAATTGCTTTGATTGTACTGGTTGCGCTGGCTTCTAAGAATGCAATCTTAATGGTCGAATTTGCCAGAGATAAGCACTTACAAGGCGCAACGCATCTAGAGGCGATCATTGAAGCGTGTCGTTTACGTCTTCGTCCAATACTGATGACATCAATTGCCTTTACGGCAGGTGTAGTACCTCTGGTACTGGCATCAGGCGCAGGGGCTGAAATGCGTCAAGCAATGGGTAATGCCGTATTCTTCGGCATGATTGGTGTAACGGTATTTGGCTTATTATTCACGCCAGTATTCTATCGTCTAGTAACGGCTAAGGAGCAATAAAATGCGCGTATTTAAAATGACGTTATCGGGCATTGCTCTGGCTGTATTGGCAGGATGCGCAAGTGCCCCAAATATTGACCAAGCACAGCAAACGTCGCAATCTTTCAGTAATGCGTTAAGCACACATGTGTTGTTATCTGAAGTGTCGAAACAAAGCGAACAAAACTGGTGGCAGCAACTGAACATCGCTGAGTTAGACCAACTTGTGGTTGATGTATTGGACAAAAACCAAAATTTGAAAGCTTCAATGGCGCGTTTGCGCGCCGCCCTTGCTGGGTTGTCAGCTCAGCAACACGCAAACCTACCGCAAGGTGGCTTAGCGGTATCTGGTAACCGTTCTAATACGCCTAGTAGTTCAAATCCAAACGCAGATGTTGTGAGTTCAGCAACCGCGGGTGGTAACATGAATTGGCAACTGGATTTGTCGGGTCGCATTGCAGCACTCACTTCAGCGGCAGAAGCGGTGGCAGTTGATAGCCAAGCGCAATATCAGCAGTTAGTGACTGAGCTGGTTAGCATGTCTGTTCGTAGTTTTTTACAATGGCAAAACTTACAACAGCAACAGGCATTAACCCTTAACCAATTAAAAGCACTTGAAGACTCGATGGAGATCATTCAAGTGCGTATTGAGGAGGGCATAGCGACAGAGCTTGAGTTAAACCGAACACGTGTGCAGTACTTTGAGCTCAAGCAACGATTACCTCAAATTGGTGTTGAGCTTGCCCAAGTTGAGCAAATTTTAAGTGCACTAACCTATAAACGTGCCGATGAACTTAGTTTCACTGTGTTGAGTCAAACAGATTACGATGCGCTTAATTTAACAGTGAATGTACAATCGGCAGATGACGCACTCATGCAGCGCGGTGATATTCGCTCAGCCATGGCCAAGGTACATCAACAAGGTTATTTGGCACAAAGTGCAGAGCGTGCGCTTTATCCTGATATTAGCTTATCGGCCTTTGCTGGCGTATTAAATATGCCGGGTATGAACTTCAATAATACCCAATCGAATTGGCAAGTTACGCCAAGCATCAATTGGTCTTTATTCAGTTACCCGCAGTTATTAGCTCAACTTGACGCTCAAACTGCATTTTCAGAAGCAAGCTATCACAGTTATAAGCAAACTTTGACCGATGCATTGTCGCAAACCGAATTGTCTTTGCGTGCGCTGCAACATGCTCAGCAGCAATATGCACTCTCTACGCAAACTGTAAAAGCCGCGCGAGCTGCCTATCAACAAGCTGAAGCGGGATATCAAGAAGGGCAATTAGCCTACCTTGATTTGCTTGCAGCAAGACAAGACGTGCTCAGTGCTGAGCGCAGCCAAGTGTTGACCCATAACCAATGGTTAAGTGCTTCTGTTGCAGCATATAGCCAATTGAGCGGTGGCTGGTCATCACAATTAGTATCTAACCTTTAAAAGAGGAGGCCTCATGTACAAGGATAACAACAAAATGAATGCATTGGAGTTACGCCAACATGGGGCTGACTTCGATTTGGAAATGACACAACTCGATTTGCCTACTCCTAGAGGTAATGAACTGTTGATAAAAGTAGAGTATGTCGCGTTAAATCATTTAGATGCCAGCTTTGCTGTAAAAGGCTTTAGCCAGTGGCAATATCCGCATATTTTGGGCTCAGATGCTGTGGGTACGGTTGTTGATGCACCAAAAGGGGTATTTCCGGCTAAAGGCGCACGGGTTTTATTTCATGCGAACCTTGCCCAGCAAGGCATGCTAAAGCAATTTACTGTTATGCCAAATCATGCGGTTTCTGAGTTACCAGAGCTAATCGAAAGCGAATTAGCTGTTGCATTGCCAAACTCGGGTATGGCGGCATTGCTTGCACTTGAAAAACTTAAGTTGCAAGAAGGAGACACACTCGCAATAAACAGCGCACAAGGTGCAGTGGCTCATTTTGCGATTCAGTATGCAAAAAAACAGGGAGCACAAGTATTTGCGTTTGCTCAAAAGGCGCATCATAAACGTTTGAAAAAACTGGGTGCTGACTTTGTGTTTGATTGTAGTAAAAAAGACGATGCAATCTGTGCCCAAATAAAGCACGAAATTGGCCCTGATGGCTTTGATTGTGTGATTAACACAATTGGCAAAGAAAGTGTCGTTCAAGATATTCAAAAACTGAGTTTCTGTGGGCGTATAGCCTGTCTAAATGGGTTTTCTGCAATCCCTGAAGAGCTACTATTCGAAAAAGCGCCTAATATTGGCGTGGTGTCGATTGCAGGTGCTTGGTTGGCAAATAGTTTATGCGCACAGCAACATTTATGTTTTATGGGCGAGACGCTTTTAAAGGGTATTGAAAGTGGTGCCATACAAGCACCAGAAATAGAATTGATTGAGTTTAACGTCGAAAGCGTTAAAGACACGTTACAGTGCCTTTTGAACCAAACCTGCATTAAGCGACCGGTTGTTAAGCTTACTTAAAAAGCTTATTGAAAATAAGCTTTCACAAAATCGATAAATACTCTCAGTTTGTAAGGCGGGTAAATGAGCTGAGGGTAGAGCATATAAAGCCCGCCACTGTCTTTTATTTTTTCTTGTTGTAATACCTCAACGAGCTGACCAGAATCTAGCTCATCTTTAACGAAATAATTCGCGATCCTGAAAATCCCCGCGCCCTGTTGGGCAGAGCGCTTTAAGATGTGGTTGTCGTTACTCGACAGCCAACCATTGACGCTTACTTGTTGGGAATTAAAAGGCCAGATGGTTTGCTCAGTCACTGTTAGGCACTGGTGGTTTTCTAAATCAACAAGCGAGTCTATTGAGCTACTTGATTTCAAATAACTCGGTGAGGCAACAATGATATGCTCATAGTCGAACAGTTTATTGGCAACCATGTTATCTGGCGGTGATGAGGTGGCACGAAAAGCCAAATCAAAATCTTGTTGGTTTAAATTAAATGTTCGGTAACTTGAATTAATTACAAACTCAATATTCGGGTACAGTTGTTTAAACTTATGGCAAATGTCGAAAAGAAAGGTGCTCGCAAACATTTTTGGCGCAGTGAGTCTTAAAACCCCAGCAACTTGTTGTGAGTCAGTGGTTTTTTCTATATCAAACAACTGGGTTCTTATTTGCAATGCTTGCTCATAAACATGAACACCTTGAGCGGTAAGTTTGACACTACGCGTTGTTCTGATGACTAAAGGCGTTTTTAAATGGGCTTCAAGCAGTTTTATTTTTTCAGACAGATAACCTTTAGAGATCCCTAACTGCTCAGCGGCTTTTGTAAAGCTAAGTTGTTCTGCTAGTGTTAAAAATAGCATCAGTAACTCAACACGTTTATGTTCGTTCATAGATATTATTGTTTGCTATATAAAACAATGTTTTCTCAATTATACCCTTTTATTCATGGCACAGAACAATAAACTAAAGAGACTAAAAACAAATTAAGGTGACTTAATGACAAAACAGACTTTACCACTTCAAAAATATTACCCTCAATCTAGTCGCATTGCATACGGGTGCATGGGTTTAGGCGGTGAGTGGGATAATTCTTCGATTATGAATAAAGATATCTCACACGCTCATTCTGTGATTGAAGCGGCTATGGCTTATGGTATTAATTTCTTCGACCATGCTGATATCTATCGAAATGGTAAAGCTGAGCAGGTTTTTGGTGAAGTGTTAAAGAAAAAGCCTGAACTGAGAGAAAACATGATACTGCAATCTAAATGTGGGATCCGTTTTAAAGAAGGGGTTTTACCTGGCCGTTATGACTTCTCTGAAAAGTGGATCAAGCACTCAGTTGAAGGCAGTTTAAGACGTTTAAATACAGAGTACTTAGACATTTTAATGCTACACAGGCCAGATCCTTTAATGCAAGTTGAAGAGTTGGCTGAGACATTATTAGAGTTAAAATCAGCAGGCAAGGTTAATCATTTTGCGGTTTCTAACATGAGTCATCACCAGATTTCATATATGCAGAAACATCTTGAACTGCCAATAATCGCAAACCAAATCGAGATGAGTTTAGGAAAGCTGGATTGGCTCAATGACGGTGTCATGGTGGGCAGTGCGGGCAATCATCAGGTGGACTTTGTAAGTGGTACTTTAGAATATTGTCAAAATGAGCAGATACAACTCCAAGCTTGGGGATGTTTAGCTAAAGGTCGATTCTCAGAGCAAGGTTTACAGTCAGAGTGTCATGTGACGAGACAAACTACGAAACTCATTTTTGAATTGGCCGAAGCACACCATGCAACACCAGAAGCGATTCTACTGGCATTCCTATTAAAGCACCCGAGTAATATACAACCTGTAATTGGCACAACTAATTTAGATAGAATAAAAGGTGCGACCATGGCGCTTGATTTTGAGCTGACCAGAGATGAATGGTATAGCCTCTTCGTTAGCGCGAGAGGGCAAGCGCTGCCTTAGAATGAAAGAAGAGGAATTAATAATAAGTGCTATTGGTTGTTAAAAAGGGTGACATAATGTCACCCTTTTAGTTTTAAACTCTCTTATAAAGAGAATGTCCTTGCTACAGAAAGTACGATGCGTTCATCAGCTGTATCCAAATCTAGGTTGGTGTTTTCAGCTGCCACCTCAATATTAAAACCTTCGTAGCTTGTTTGATACGCTAAACGATAGTGATGGTAAGACTTGTCAGTGGCTTGCCAACTATATTTATCGCCATCTAATGAGTTTGAGATATCAAAGCTGGCTCTTAAATTGTGGTTCGGCGCAAGTTCAACGGTGTGTGCCACCATCGCAATAGTATGGCCAGCATCAGTTCCAAAGTAATCCCAGCTATACCAGAAGTTAAACTCGGTATTACCTAGCTCATTATTAAAACCGAACTTGGCGTATACTTCCGGGTAGTTACCGTCGCTAGATGCGCTTTCACCATGATACGTGTAATAAGCGATACCATAGTCAATGCTCCATTGGCTGTTTAATTCAGCGTAACGGCCTACATAGAAATCCCACTCTAAGTTAGTGTCAGTACCAAAATCCACATTCGATGCCCAAGAGCCAGCATATACGCCATTATCGAATGCTTTGTCAAGGCTCGCTTGAATAGCAGGGCCGTTATCAGTTTGGCTAACACCATTGAAAGTATAATCTGATGCGCCAGTCACGGTTGTGCTCCAGTCTGCCATTGCCAAATTTGAGCATAGCGCTAGAGAAATAAGAGATGTTTTGATCATTGTTGTCATAATTAGCTTACTGTTTCTATTTTTGTATAGTCGATTTCATTTTCTTTTGGAGAGCCTTCAATATTGGCTACGGCTTTGTATTTTTGCACCAAGATGTAACCAAAACAGGCGAAGAAAATGCCGATCACAATGGCGCCAACCCATTGGATCTGTAAAAAGTTGAGTTTGAATAGCAGGGTTAGCAGAGACAGCGCGGCGATGTTCAGCGCAATGTATTTTGCTTTACCGAGTTTTTGAACTGTGAACCCTAGATTATCTGTATATAAACGCACAAGCGAATCGAGAGAGTTGATCACAAATACAATGCCAACAAACACCATGGCGAAGTTTACTAAGCCATCTGTGGCAATGCCTGCTTCATGGTAGTGATAAAGCACTGCAAACCAAGCCGCAATTGGAATTGATGGGAATATCAACATCGCAGCGAGTACTTGATAGGCCTTTAGTCCACCTACGAAACGTGAAGTAAATTGACCGATCATAATGCTCCAAGCAAACCACCAAAATAAGTAAAACTCATGGTAATCATTAATCGGCAATACAAACTGATGCATGTTGGCAAAATAGTCGCCGATTAAAGCAAAGTTATTGAAGTAACCCGAAATTGCACTGTCGCCAAATACGAAGGCGTTGGCCCACATTAACGCAATTAAGCCAATGAATACCCAAGTGGTAGTGATACTTAAAAAGCGCACATATTTAATGTCAGTACTTGAGTAAACTGCAAACGCGATAGCTGCAAATACAATGAGGTAGAAAGTTGGAATGATTGACTCGCCATCGCCCATGCTCGGTAAATACCAAGGCAGGTTTGAAAGTAATAGGTATGCTGTAAACGCACAGGTGCCAATGATCACAACATTATTAAGTAGTTTAACGAGAGGGATCTCGAAGAACTTGACTTTAGGCTCAATTACACAGAAATAAAAGCAGGTAAGGAAGTAGAATCCCCAGATCAAGAACCCCCAAAAACCAAACTCAATAGCAAGTGGGTTTGTGAAGCCATATTCTGGGCTTGCGTTTATGTCTGCATAACCTGCAAACTCAGTGAGTGGAAACATCACTAAGCCAACATCTAGGCCTGAAGTAAACAAAATAGCAATAAAGGTAAAAGTTTTGACCGGTGTAACACCGACGACTTCGACATTGCCCCATTTGTAAATAATGAAAGCAATTGAAAGTAGGGTAAATAAAATGCCCGCACTAAGCCATAAGGTCATTGTCACCCTCCCAAAATAAGTAGAAATAACTCATATTTTCTCCCGTTATGATTGTTATATGTCGTTGCTCTCATTCAACCTAAACGGCTCACCGTGAGAGCGAGGTGCAACAATTAAGTGCACCTGTGTGTTACCAATCCACAATAACACTTAATCATTTTCAGGGATTAAACCTGATGATAGCTGCGTTAAAAATTTCTCATTTAGAACAACTAAATAACGAAATCTTTGCCTTGCTACCAACAAGGTTTTCTTGCCTCAAAATAGACTACTTTGTTAAGCGGATTGGTATGATTTTTTATCTTTGTTTGTTACGCCAATCTTCATGTAAATGCACCTTGGCATTCATAGGTGCTAATGGTGCGTTTCCTAAAATCATATCTGCGGCTTTTTCAGCGACCATAACCGTCGGTGCATTCAAATTGCCATTTGGAATAGTTGGAAAAATGGAAGAGTCCACCACTCGCAGGCCCTGAATACCGTGAACTTGAGTTTGTGAGTTCACAACAGCCATTTCATCTTCGCCCATCTTGCATGAACAAGAAGGGTGGTAGGCACTCTCAACGGCTTGTCGAACAAACTCATCAATCTGTTCATCGGTTTGAATATGTTCACCAGGTTGAATTTCGCCATCACGATACTCATCAAAGGCTGGTTGAGAGATAATCTCTCGAGTGAGGCGCACACAGGCTCTAAAGCCTTCAATGTCTTCTTGGTGTTGCAAATAATTAAATTGAATTTTCGGCGGCACCAGCGGGTCACTTGACTGAATGGTCACACTCCCTCGGCTCTTAGGTTTGTTATGCCCGACGTGCACTTGGAAACCATGACCATCAAATGCAGACTGACCATCGTAACGGATCGCCGCTGGCAAAAAGTGATATTGAATATCAGGCCATTCAATACCGGCTTTTGAGCGTATAAAAGCACAAGATTCAAAGTGGTTTGTAATGCCAAGACCTGATTTATTCAACACCCATTCAGTGCCGATCAAGCCCTTTGAAATCAAGCCAAGTTTACCGTTTAAAGTAATTGGCTTTTTACACTTGTATTGGAAGTAAAACTCAAGGTGATCTTGTAAGTTTTTACCGACTCCCGGCAACTCATGCTTTACTTCTACACCTGCGTTTTCTAAGACTTCACGTTCACCGATACCAGATAACTGCAGAATATGAGGAGAGCCTATTGGGCCCGCGCTTAATATAACTTCTTTGCTCGCATCAGCTTGGCATACTTTGTCATTCACTCGGTATTCAACGCCTGTGGCTTTTTTATCGAGCAAACACACCTTACTAACAAGCGCACCTGTAACCACCGTTAAATTATTACGATGTTTTATTGGATCTAAATACTCGCGAGAGGTTGAGCTACGCACGCCGCCTTTCACCGTCATATGCATAGGGCCAAAGCCTTCTTGCTGCTCACCGTTGTAATCATTTGTCACCGGGTATCCGGCTTGAGCGCCCGCATCAATAAAGGTGCTATAAAGCGGGTTTTTCATTTCATTACCGTTGTTGACGCCCAGTTCACCTCTACCACCACGATAAGTGTTTTCGCCTTGGTACCAGGTCTCAGCTTTTTTGAAATAGGGCAAGCAGGCTTGGTAATCCCAGCCTTGAGCGCCGTGAGCTTGCCACTCATCAAAGTCTTTGGCGTGCCCTCTTACATACACCATGCCATTAATTGATGATGACCCACCTAGCACTTTGCCGCGTGGGCAGTGCATTTTACGGTTGTCTAAATAAGGTTCCGCTTCAGTATGAAATTGCCATGCATACTTGTCGGTATTCATCGGAATCGACAGTGCCGTTGGCATCTTGATAAAAATACTTTTATCAGACCCACCCGTTTCTAGTAATAGCACCTTATTTTTCGCGTCAGCTGAAAGGCGATTTGCCAGCACACAGCCCGCAGAGCCTGCACCGACGATGATGTAATCGTACTGCATGTTAGACTCCTAAAATGGGCTTTCGATTTGACTCATACCCACATAAACCGACTTGGTTTGTGTGTAGCTATTTAAAGTCTCGATGCCATTTTCGCGACCAATACCTGATTGTTTGTAACCGCCTACTGGCATTTCGGCAGGGGAGTTTCCATAGCTATTTATCCAACAAATACCGGCCTTTAGCTGGTGGATAACACGGTGCGCGCGTTGAATATTTTGACTAAATACACCGGCGCCTAAGCCTAGCTCTGTATTGTTAGCTCTTGCAATTACATCAGCTTCATCTTCGAAAACTAACACGCTCATTACTGGGCCAAAGATCTCTTCTTTGACAATGGTCATGTCTTCAGTGCAGTCTGTAAAAATTGTCGGGGCAACAAAGTAACCGTTCGGGGCTGATTCAGGTGATAAGGCATGACCACCAGTTAGTAAAGTGGCACCTTCTGCTTTACCTTTTTCGATGTAACCTAGCACCAAGTCTTGATGCTTTTTAGAAATAAGCGCGCCCAGATTAACATTAGGATCAAGGGGATCTCCTGCGATAATATTTGCTTCAGTGCGCGCTTTAAGCTGGTTAATAAATTGCGTATAAACTGACTTGTGTACATACACACGAGTGCAATTTGTACAGATCTCACCCTGCGTATAAAAATTACCTAACATGGCCGCACTCACAGCTTCTGTGATATCGGCGTCATCAAACACGATTAAAGGTGATTTACCGCCAAGTTCCATGGTCACATCTTTTAAGTTCGAAGCTGCGCTTTGCATGACTTTTTTACCTGTACCAACTTCGCCAGTGAACGATACTTTTTCGATCTCTGTATGTGTTGTCAGCCATTGTCCAACTTCAGCTGCACCTTGCACGACGTTGAAAACACCTGCTGGCATGCCTGCTTCAATGAAGATTTCAGCCAGTTTAATGGCGCCTAGCGGTGTTTCTTCTGATGGCTTAAAGATTAAAACGTTGCCAGCAGCAAGAGCGGGACCTGATTTCCAACAGGCAATTTGTAGCGGGTAGTTCCATGCGCCGATACCAGCACAAATACCTAAAGGCTCTTTGCGGGTATAGAAGAAGTCGTTAGCAACGGGTTGTTGTGTACCGACTTGTGTTGGTGCAAGACCTGCAAAGTATTCAATCACGTCAGCGCCAGTTTGAATGTCGACACAATCAGCTTCTTGAATTGGTTTACCTGTGTCTAATACTTCGATTTTTGCCAGCTCATCGTTACGCTCACGTAATAAGTAAACGGCTTTGTTTAGAATTCGGCTTCTTTCGATTGGGGCCATAGCTGACCAAGCTGTAAAGCCTTCGCGAGCACTGGCAATTGCCTTTTCTTGAATTGACTCATCTGCAACTTCGACATGATAAATCACTTCGTCAGTTGCAGGGTTTTTGACTGCAAACGTTTCTTTGCTCTGGTTCGGCACAAATTGGCCATGGATAAAATTCTGATAAACAGGTGTGGTCATTTTTAAGCTCCACAAGATGAAATGAGGGAAGACACATAATGTTTTGCAAGCTGCTCAGCTTGCTTAAATTCTTGCTCTGTGGCCTTACTTAAAACAGCCCTTAGCCATAAGCCATCGATCATACCAGCCGCTAATTTAGCAGCGCGTTTGGCATCGTTTTCTGGCATTAATGTTTTGAAAGAAAATGCTAAGTTACTGTATAAGCGTTTTGCATTTACGGTTTGCAATCGGTGCAATTGTTCATCGTGCATTGATTGCGCCCAAAAACTTAACCAAGTTTTTGTACTACTGGTTTGTTGTTGAATGACAGAAAAGTTGGCCTCAACAATGAACATTAAGCGTTCTTCAGCAGAGCAAGGTTGCTGAGTCTTACTGATCAAGCTAGTTTTCAAGTTATTTAATAAAAAGCGTACAGTCGCCTCGATGAGACCTTGTTTGCCTCCAAAGTAGTGGCTAATGATCCCAGACGATAAACCGGCTCTTTTGCTAATACTGTTGATGGTTGTGGCATGTAATCCCACTTCTGCGACCGATTCTAACGTTGCATTGATAAGTTGTTGGCGACGTATCGGTTCCATTCCTACTTTTGGCATAACTTTTTATTAATTGACCGTTCAATTAAAATAAATCCTATAGAGTTCTAAGTAATTTTTCAAGCTTGCATTGGTTTTTGCTCTTTGTGCTTATGAGTTGATGTGTTTTAAGCTTATGTTCTATTAGCGTTTTTGTTTTGTGTATTTGGCTTTAATTAATTTTGTTTGAGCAGTTAAATTTACAGTTAAAATAATTCGTTCCTGTGTGTTTTTACTGGTTTTTACATTGGTTAAGGTGTTTTAAATCGAGGGTAGGGCGTTTTTTATGGTGTTATTTTCAAATTTACTGGGTGTTTGCTTTAAATATAGTCTGAAATATAGCTGTTGTGGCTTGTGTTCTTAGTGATTTGTAATTTGCTTCGAGTTCTAATAATTGTTAATATAGTTCGAATACAAAGTATTTGAAAGCCACTTTGTAGCGTCATGCCCTCCTTGGTTAAATTTATAAAATATTGAATATAAACAAATAACCTTAATTGGATGTACGGGTGTGTGTGTGCGTTTTAAAGTTTTAAATCAAATTATTTTCGACAATGATTTGTATTTAGTAAGTGTTTTCTCGCATTAACTTATTTTATGGAGAGATCATGTCAGCCGTAGCAAGTAGTTATTACGACTGCGATGAAATTGTTGAATTTAATCAAATCCGCCACGGTCAGCTAAATAGCAGAATTTATGTGACTGACTCGACGATAAAAACCCCAAATACTTTCCATGACGCATTAGTTCAAGTCGCTTTAGCGCAAGGTTATGGCAAGATAATCGCAAAAGTAAAAGGCTCACAGCTAGTATCGTTTTTGAAAAAAGGCTATAAGATTGAAGCGACAGTGCCGGGTTATTTCGGAAGCGAAGATGCGGTATTTATTTCTTATTTTTTAGATAAAAATCGTGAGCAAAGTGAATTCAGTCAACAATACGATGAAATCGTTGCTGAAGCTTCAAAAGCTAACCCTTGGCACCCGGGAAAGTTTAACGAGCCGGTTCAATTCAGAAGCTGCAATCTCACCGATATTCGTGCTTTAAGTAAATTATATGGGCATGTTTATACCAATTACTCGTCTCCTGTAAGCAACGAAGAATTCATTAGGACGAGTATGAATAATGGTGTGCAATATTACTGTGCTGACTATATGGGTGTGATTGTTGGTTGCTTGCGCGTTGAGCTAGATACAGACACCAGTAATGCGCGTATGTACGATCTGGGCGTGATGACACAATTTCAGAATCAAGGCATAGCATCTGCGCTTTTAAACAAAGTTAAGCAGTTTTTACAACTGCAAGATATTAAATACGTTTATACCTTATGTTTGGCGACATCATTACCGATCAACAAGATATTTTCGCAGCAAAAATATGAGTTTGGTGGGCGGCTAACTAATAACAACAGAATTGAAGATGAGTTTAAATCTTTGAACCTTTGGTATAAAAAGTTGGCAGAGTAATTTTATCAGTCCTCAAAATAGATCACTTAATTAACAGTGAGTGGTATAATCAAAAGGGCAGTTATACAAATAAGTACTGCCCTTAATAAAGAGAGTTATTCTGACTCAGCCTGTTTTTGGCTACTAAGATGCATAGGATCAATTTCAAGCACAGGTGCTGCATCGATTTCTGTTGCATCCATCATAGAAGCAATTCGTTGCATAGACGAAAGCAATAGAGATTGTTCCCATTCTTCTAGCTGACAAAACTTTTGAATAAAGTGCTCTTGTAGAGGCTGGGGAGCATCAATTAATGCTGTCTTGCCATCTTCAGATAAAAATAACCCAACACGTCGTTTGTCTTCTGAGCTTCTAATTCGTTGGATCAAGTTACGGTTTTCAAGTCTATCTAATATGTTGGTTACTGTTGCTGCACTGAGGTTTATTTGTTTGGCAACCTGACTCGCCGTTACACCTTTAACTCGCGCAATTTCTTGCATGATAAGTAACTGTGGACCTGTTAGACCCGATGATTTATTTAATTGCTTAGAATGCAAGTCAATCGCACGGATGACTTTTCTGATTGAGACGAGTAGCTCTTCGTATTTTTCCATGATTACAGCACTGATAGACTATTTGTGCCGATAATAGCATCTATCTCAAAAGGATTAAAATACTGATGAAAAATCAATTTTCTTAATTTTGAAGTACTGACTTTAATGTGCTTTGAAGTTGTAAAAATAAGTTTGTACGAAATATATTTTAGTGCCTTAAATTGTTCTTTTTGTAAATTTTTTGTAGTTTAAAGGTTCGATTAATTAATCCTTTTGCATTAAATTTGTTGCTATAAATACTCTTGCTCATATAATGTTCACAAAAAGTGCATAGTAGTGCACTTTACTTTGTGGTGCGGTGTGTATGCGGTTTTGTGTTCTAACTCTTTTTCTTTTACTTCCTAATTGGTGTTTTTCACAAACGCCTTTGGTGGTAGATATCATGCAAAGTGAAAACTTTACGCAGCGTTATCAAAGTTTTTTAAATGGTCGCTCACCTTATGAAATCAGAGACTTTCATGCCACAACAAAAGGATCACATATAGAAATCATTGAAATGATCCTTTTGCAACAAGCGTTAAAACTTGGAGGTATTGATAGACCTATCGTTTTTAACCCAAAACCTTCTATTAATATCTTAGAGTATTCGGATTTAATTGCTGGTGACAGTCTCATTTTGGCGCGCTCCGTATGGCATGAAGACATTCTCAATTATCGAGGGTCATTGTATGTGAGCACGCCCTTAGTCAAATTTGGTGAATACGAAGCGGGTTTATATGTTGCTAAGCGTAACGTGCATCTCCACAATTTAGCTAAAGCTCAGATAGATAACTTAACCGTCGTTGCAAACCCCAGATGGAAAGTAGACTGGCGTGCACTTCATAATACCGACTTAAACATTGTGAGCTTTATTGGCCCTTGGGAAACCATGTTGGAAATGGTAGAGACTAGTGTGGTTGATGCCATGCTGATTAATTTTAGTGTCAGTGATAGTTTAGAGCTAAACTTTGAAAATCGGCTATATGTACCGATCAATAATATTAAGGTATTTTTGCCTGATTCTAGACATTTTGTAGTAAGTAAGCGCCACCCAGAAGGTCGCGCCGTATTTCATGCACTGAATAAAGGTCTCGGCATATTGAGAACAAATGGCACAATAGAAAAAGCGTTGAAACAGTCAGGTTTCATTAATGAGAAAGTCACGGATTGGCAAACGATAAACATCCAAATGCTCAATCCGGGATTGCAATGATTAAATATACTTCTCAGCTTATTGCGCTATTCATCTTCTTTTTTTGTTTTGAATCTTCCAGTAAAACACCTGCGTCTAAATTACAAACTAAAAGTTTTGCTGAGCTTCCCGCAAAGCTAGAGGTATATAAAAAAGCAGTATTGGCAACATATGACTTAAAATTATTGCCAAACCTAAAGGCTCTCGAGCAAGAAGCTGCTTCTGTTAACAATGCTAAAGTTCAAGCTGAAGCATTATTATTGGTGGCATTACTAAAACACCGTTACGGAGACTATAAAGAGAGCTTAACGCTTAATCAACGGGCTCTAGATATCGCGGTAGAGCTGGCCGATCCCGCTTTGTTGATCAGTGTTTACCTTTCAATTGTTCATCTTGAGGTATCGTTAGAGCGTTTTAAACAAGCATCAGAAAAAATGGATAAAATAGCACTTTTGGTCAATCAATTGCCTAAAGTCAGTATTTTGAGGGCTAAGGTTTGTCTTTGGAGGGCTAGGATCTATTTTAGTAAAGGAAGTTATTTGCAAGCATTGTATGTGCTTGATGATGCACTAGACAAACCAAATATGAGTAAGTCGATTTATATTGAGTTGCTGATTGAGAAAGCAAAAGTAAAGTTAGAAATGGGTGATCACATTGCAGCACAGGGTTTGATCGATCAAATCAGCCAGTACAATTCTGATAGTCAATTTCATCATACCAAGTTAATGGTTAAAGTGCTGCAAGCGAAGACATACCTTCAAGCTGGTTTGTTTGCTAAAGCGATTTTAACCGCCCAAGATGGTCTACAAAGTACTTTTCACACACGTTTTTTAGAAGAGCAAGCACAATTACAACATACTCTGGCTGCCAGTTTCGCTCAAATCCAAGATTACCAATGGGCGCATTTATATTTGAAGCGCTATGCATTTACGCAAAAGGCCTTAGACCTGCAAAAAAGAAATAATAAGTTACTGCAGCTTGAGGCAAGATTTGACTTTGATCAGCAAAGGCAGCAGCTGTCTTTACTTGAAAAAGATAATGCCCTAAAAGAGCAGCAAATAACGCAACAGTTGCAAGCAATAGAAAACACCGCTTTATTACAACAGCGAGTGATATTACTTGTGGTGTTGTTTTTTACATTACTATTTTTTATATATTGGCGCTGGCAAAACAGACGTACTTTGAAAATACTTGAGCAGCAAGTTGCTCAGCGTACACAAGAGCTTGCAATTAGAAATAAACAGCTTCAAGCATTAAGTTATACAGATAGTCTAACAGGGGCCTATAATCGTCACTTCTTATTCACCCACATTGACGAATATTTACCCACTGAGATTATGACCGAGTCAACCATTATGTGTTTAATCGATATCGACTTCTTTAAGCGGGTCAATGACACCTATGGGCATAGCGCAGGTGATGCAGTTCTAAAATCTTTTGTAACTGTGCTAAAACAAACGATTAGGCAAAATGATGTCATTATTCGTTGGGGTGGTGAAGAATTTTTACTATTAATGCCTAATATCTCGCGTGACGCAGCAGCAGAAATTCTAGAGCGGATCAGAGTTAATATAGAGTCTTTTGAGTTTAAAGATAATAACATACGAATTCCGGTTACTGCTTCATTTGGCTTTACACCATTTCCTTTGCAAAGAAACTCGGCTCTGCTTGACTGGGAGCAAACCATCGAACTTGCAGACTTGTGTTTATATACGGCGAAGAACGGTGGCAGGAATGCATGGGTTGGGATCACAGAAGCAAAGTTTGACAAAGCCTTTAAGGCTGAAGATATTGTTAATAATGCCAAGCAATTAATAGAGCAGGGCAACCTAAAGGCAATCTCAAACCGTGAGGAGATCATCAATACCATGATAAACTAAACAAAAAGTTTATCTATTTGAGCGAAACTGTGCTGCCGATTGAATCTGTTTTTTCACAATTGACCGACTCCTTATCTTCTCATCCGAGTGTATTACTACAGGCCCCCCCAGGTGCAGGTAAATCAACTTGGTTGCCTTTACAACTCATGTTATCAGGGCAATTTAGGAAAATAGTGATGTTAGAGCCGCGCAGATTAGCGGCTCGTAATATTGCTAATTTCTTAGCTCAACAATTAGGTGAAAAAGTCGGCGAGCAAATCGGATTAAGAATAAAGCAAGAAGCGAAAGTCAGTCACCGAACGCGTTTAGAAATCGTCACTGAAGGTGTTTTGACACGCATGATCCAGCAAGACCCAGAGTTAGATGGCATAGATCTACTTATCTTTGATGAATTTCATGAGCGCTCATTACAAGCAGATACTGCGTTGGCTCTATCATTAGAAAGCCAAAGCGCACTGAGAGATGATCTTAAAATCTTAGTCATGTCTGCGACATTAGACTCCGAACGTTACCTGCAATTTTTACAATGTCCTTTAATTAGCTCGGAGGGGCGAAGCTATCCTGTCGAAGAAATGTATGTGCCACTTCGCAACGAGCGAGAGTGGTTAGCAGCCATTCCAAATTTAATACATAAAGCGATTGAGGAGCAATCAGGCAGTATTTTGGTCTTTCTTCCAGGCCAAAAAGAGATTAATTTTGTAGCACAAAATTTAGGTGAATTGGGCGACAATATTGATGTTGTCAGCTTATTTGGCGAGCAAAACAAACAACAACAGCAAGCCGCTATTGCTCCAGCACCGCAAGGAAGAAGAAAAGTTGTATTGACCACCAATGTGGCAGAAACGTCTCTGACCATAGAAGGTGTTCGAGTAGTGATAGACAGTGGCAAAAAACGCGCTGCGGTTTATAACTTGAACACAGGTGTGAGTGAGCTTAAAACGCAGTCAACCTCAAAAGCATCGGCGGTGCAAAGGGCGGGGCGTGCTGGGCGTATTGAGCCGGGAGTTGTTTATAGACTTGGTGAAAAAACGCAGTTCGACCGACGCATAGCCCACGATTTACCACAGATAAAAACATCTGATATCAGTGCCCTAATGCTCGAAGCCAAAGTATGGGGAGCAGAAGTGTCAGCACTGCCATTACTCGATCAGCCTTCGTTATCTCAGCAAGAGCAAGCGACTCAATTACTGCAGATGTTAGAAGTCTTGGATGCCAAAGGAAAATTAACCCCATTAGGCGCTCAGATCCATAGTTTTGGCACTGAACCAAGACACGCCCATATGTTATTAAAAGCCCAACAACTTGAAGTTGAACTCCCGGACATTACTGCTTTGGCTTGTGCATTGGTTAGTTTATGGGAGCAAGGAAAACAACATAACCCTGATGTAGTGATTGCACTGTCTACCATGCTAACTAAGCCAACATCAAGCTTCAAGCAAGCGTATCAGCATTGGTGTAAAAGGCTTAATATTACAAAACTTGCAGAGCTCCCTATATCCGCCGTGCCACTCCTTATTGCATTAGCTTACCCCGATCGTATTGCAAAACGCAGAGGGCAAGGCTTTTTAATGGCAAACGGTGCAGGTGTCAAAGTCAATGAACAAGTTTGGCCGGTTGCTGAGTACTTAGCAATTGTATCCTTAGGAGGGGAAAAGGGCATGCAGGTGTTTAGTGCGACGCCCTTACATATTGAAGAGTTAAATACTCATCTTCCATACTTGATAAGCCAACAAACCGTTTGCGAATTTGATGAAAAACAGCAGAAGTTTATTCATGAAGACCGAGAACTACTTGGGCAGATAATCCTTTCGAGCAAACCAAGCAGAGCCGAAATTGACACACAAGCAAGAACGCATGCATGGTTAAGTTTGATAGCTAAACAAGGTCTGTCATTATTCAAATCATACGGCGAGTGTGAGCAGTTACTTACGCGCTTTGAACTAGCCTGTAAGTTTTACCCTGACACATTCAATGATTTATCTGAGCATGCATTAACAGCAGATTTAACATGGTTGTCTCCATATTTAGAGCAAGTAAAGCAGTTCGGCGCGTTAACTAAACTCGCGCTCAAAGATGCACTAATGAGTCGTTTAGATTGGTCTCAACAGCAAGCGTTAGAACAACTCCTGCCGGTCAGAATACAAGTGCCCTCAGGGTCTAATATAAAGCTCACTTATCAACAAGAAGGACCAGCAAAACTCAGCGTTCGAATGCAAGAGGTGTTTGGTATGCTTGAAACCCCAAGACTGTGTGAAGGGCGGCTTCCTTTGTTAATGGAGTTATTATCCCCGGCGCAACGTCCTTTACAGCTCACGCAAGACTTAGCAAATTTTTGGGGTACAAGTTACAAAGAAGTGCAAAAAGAAATGAAAGGGCGTTATCCAAAACATTTTTGGCCTGATGATCCAGCCAATAGTCCAGCAACAAATAGAGTAAAAAGTCGTATGTAGCGACTTTTTATCACTTAAAGTGCAGTTAGGGATCTCGCTTTAAATTGTAAGAAACAGTAAGTTATTGTCAGCGCTTAGCGCCTAATTTATTGACTTGATGCTGTTAAGGCTAAGAGAAATAAATACAATCTAGATCATATTTACAATGAGTATGTCTACATTTTTTAAAAAGGGGTTTTGCAATTTTCTGAGGCTTTGCTAATCGTTTTATTAAAGCCAATCACGGAGTTTGTCGCATGAAACCTTACCTGCCTGCTGTTTTAACTGCTTTTGTATGTCTATCCGGTTGCGGTTCAAGTAGCTCTGAAGATAGTCAGAATATGACACCTACCCCAGAGCCGACACAATCAACAAATGACGAAACTGAAGCGCCTAAAGTTGCTTTACGTTTCCCAACTAGTTTAATGGTGTCATCACCTTTTGCTGACAGTGCTCAGCAAAAACAGGCAAGAACCAGCCCGAGTTACGCGCCAAGTACACCTCTCTTTGGCCCAACTGTCCCTAGTTATTTTTCCGCAACAGAGCAAATAGGGCAGGTGTTAGCCGGGGAGCTTGCAATTTCAGATGCATTTGATGTTGCCTCTTTCTATCAAGTTAGCATTAACTCAGATTGTTTCGGTCCCCAGTTAATGTATGAAGGGCACCCTGAAGCGAGTGGCTCAGGCAGTAGTTCAGGTACATTACCCAGTGGTGATTTGGGTTTGTGGCTTGCAGAAGATAGCAGTGGGAACGCTTGCGCCGTATCGCAAATAAATGCACTGCTTTCTGGTGTTGAATCACAAACAGAAATGGCGTTAATGGTTATTGCGAGTTTTATCAGCGTTGCAGACAGTGAAGGTGAATCTTTGCCGGAAGAGGGCGCAACACTAGATCTCACCACTTATATGAATGCCCAAGGGATAACCAGCGTTAGCTTCGATTATGCAAGCATCTCTCTTGCGTCAGATACCTGGACATATAGTGCTGAAATGGACTATCAAGTGTCTGGCAATGACTATCGAATTACTATTTCAATGTCGCACACGCCTAGTTCAGAAGAAACTGAATATACCGGGTTATTACAATACACGGTTGAAGGAAAGCAAGGGGTGTCAGGTATAGAGTGGCCAGGGTTTAATTGCAGTCAGAATGAACGTACGTTCGCAGCGTCTCTCGCGTATGAAAGAGAAGATGATGAGATGAACTTGCAATTAAGAAATGCCACCTTATGCGGCCATAGTGCCTCAGGAGTATTTAATAGTAATGGTTTAGTTGATGTTGATAATACGTATAGCGCTTCAAACAGCGATGGTTGGAGTGAAAATTTTGCAATCTTAGGTGCTGATTTCGATTTAACCTCTCTGGCTGGTAGTTATAGCTATGTTTGGCAAGCGGGTGTGAACGACTCTCACAGTCGGATATTTAATATAGGATTTAATGATACAAGTTTAGATAATGGTGAAGCGCATTTTGGTTATGGTGAACAAGTCACAGACACTGACGGTTGGATCCAAGGGTTTATATGTAATTGGGCTGGGCCAGGTGCAAGCCATGCGCTCGTTGCTAAAACACAAAGACAATTCTTCGAGTACGATGCCAGTTTAAGTGTGTATTTAGGCACTGTTCATAGAGCTAATATTGAATATGCACCGACAACAAGTTGTGACTATGATGGCTCAGGTAGTTTCATATTTGATATAGATTTAAGTGGTGTCTTAGGTGATATCTCTGCCGAAGATAGCAGTTCAGTATTTACGAATGATCTGTGGAGCGCTTCAGATACAAGCCTGACAGTACCAGAAGCATTGGCCGCAAGAGGGCTTACTGTTCCTAGTATTCCATTTAGCTGGCCTAAAGATGAGTAATACATATTGTATAAGAGAATGACGCGATTAACGCGTCATTCTCTTTACGAAGACTACGACGAACAATGCCAAAGAGAAACTACCTGTAAATGCTTCAACCGTGGCAATAAAGCGAGAAAATCCGATGGGGGTAATGTCACCATAACCCAGAGTTGTAAATGTCACTACACTAAAATAAAAACTGTTAAGCAGTGCACTTATATTGTCAGAAAAGCTTTGTGAAAAGTTAATAGAAAGCACTTCATCCTGATAGCTTATGCCAAACAGGAAGTACATCAGTGCGCAAAATACAATCATTGAAAGGCTGAAACGGATCACATTGGCGGGTTTTTCACCATAACCACAGAGTAGATCAACAGCCGCACTCATAAAGCGCTTTTTTGAATGAGTCGGGTATTGATAATGACGCATACGCAGCTCTTTGTAGGTATAATTACCTGCCATTTCAAAAAGACCTTGTTGCTCAGCGCCTTTTCTAAGTGTGCGGTATGTCTCTTCAGATTGTAAGAAGAAGTCAGCGGCATCTTCTGTTCGTTTCTCTTTGGCCGCTAAGCTTGCCTCATTTTCTTGCTGTAACTTACCACTTAAATCTATATTATCGATCCGAGTATTGTTTAGCTTTATACCCAATAAGTTGGAATTTGAAAGCTTACAGCAATGTAAATTGGCATCATGCAGATCTGCTTTCATTAAAGAGGCATTTTCAATTTTGTTGTTAAATAAGTGCGCGCCTCTTAAATTCGCACGATAAAAATTGCTATATGATAAGTCGTAACCAGTATGGTCATTATGTTTGACAAGATTTAGTCCCTCGAGATTTGCTCTTTTCAATTCTAAACCTTGTAGAAGCCCACCACGCTTGGCATAACGTTCTAGTTTTTGCGATAATTCAAGCCCACTTTTATCGAACTTTGCGTCATGCCAAAAGCAAAGACCAGAACCCATATCAATTTCTTGGCAGCGACGGCCATCAGGAGAGTGATACTGGCAAGTAGGTTTATCTTTCATAAATTAACCCCTTTATAGTCTTATTACACTAAAGGTAGCAGTAAATTTATGGCTTTGAATGTGAAGTAAAAAAAATTCTTAAAAATGTTTGATTATCAATTAAAGCTTAGTAAACGAAGAAAGACGGTTGCAATTAAAGTCACACCAGAGCAAGTGGTCGTGACAGCCCCCGAAAACGTGTGTGAAGTCGCTTTAGAAAATTGGCTCAAGAGCAAAAAAGACTGGGTACATACACAAAGACAGAAACTAGAGCTTGCGCCTAATAAACAAAAGCCTTTGCAAACAAGGTCACTTTTGGTTTTTGGTTCAGTTTACAAGATTGAATTTTCAGATATAAACAAGCCTGTAATAGATCATGAGAGCCGCTTTATATATTTACCTGAAGTGCTGCGCCAAGAGAGGCTTGAGTTTAGGCGAGCGATCATTAAATTACTGACAGATTTGCTCTCTAGTTATTTAGAGTTGTGCTTAGAGCAATTGTCTAAGCAAATGAATTGTCATGTTTCAGCGGTGAAAATCAGGGAGTATAAGAGCCGCTGGGGGAGTTGTAGCAGTAAACAAGCGCTTACTTTTAATAGCCTTCTTGCAGGGGCGCCAGAGCATATTATTGATTATGTTATTGTTCATGAGCTAGCACATTGTCATGTACTGGCACATAACACATTATTTTGGCAGCTTGTTGAAAAGCACTATGAAGATTATAAGTCAGCAAGATTATGGTTTAACAAGAATGGTAAAGCGTTAATGATAGAATGAAGTAAGATGATTTAATAAGAAAGAGATGGTGGAGGGGGCTGGATTCGAACCAGCGAAGGCAGAGCCGTCAGATTTACAGTCTGATCCCTTTGGCCGCTCGGGAACCCCTCCACAGGGGATATCTAATTTTGTACAACTTGGTGGAGGGGGCTGGATTCGAACCAGCGAAGGCAGAGCCGTCAGATTTACAGTCTGATCCCTTTGGCCGCTCGGGAACCCCTCCAAGTTGTAGTGTGTTGTTATGGTGGAGGGGGCTGGATTCGAACCAGCGAAGGCAGAGCCGTCAGATTTACAGTCTGATCCCTTTGGCCGCTCGGGAACCCCTCCTAAACAACGGCGCTGATAATAACAAAGTTTTTTATTAAGTAAAGAAAACAACTAAAGAAAATTAAAAAAATGCCGATAAAAATATAACTTTTCAAATAATCGGTGAAACTCTATGCAATTAGAGCGCATTTTAAACAAGGAGCATCAGCTTGGTGACACGCTAGCAAAAAGCGTGGCACAAGAGCGTCGTGCTGACTTTGCGCTTTGTTTGGCTATGCTTTCACCAAACGCACTCGACTTCAGTGAATTTCATTTACCTGAATCAGAATTAACTGAGCCAGATAAGAGTGAAGATGCGTTAAAAAAAGAACTTCAAATTGGTCCCCAACAACAAACGGCACCCAACACTTATGATATGACCATAGGTGAAAATAATAGCCGTTTACTTCATGAGCAAGGACTTGCTGAATTAAGGCTTAGAAATTGTCTTTCGCCAGAACCTTTACATATCAGAGACGATAAGAAGCATATTGAGTTAGCTATTATTGATAATTGTGAACCGACTGTGCAGGCTAAAATTTTCGCTCAAAGAGCTGGCGCATTAGAGGTTGATAAACCCAAAATAGATGCAGCGGGTTTTTATGATCATTTAGCTAGCGGAGAAATGCAGCAGGCGGTTCAGTTGTCCGCCTAATGCGAGATGATAGTGAGTGAGCTTAAAAGCGGTCTAAATCAGCTAGCGTGACACTTTTTAAATTTTTTGCCACTGTTACAGGGGCAGGGATCATTTCTAGATACTTTTAACTCAGGCACATCATATAATTGGCCATCTAAGTAACGCCATGCCCCTTCTTCTTTAATGAATCTTGAAACCTCATGTATTTGGCAATGTTTTCCGTCTGCTAAATAATGTGCTCTAAATTCAACATAATCAAAATCAGGTTCAGTTTTTGTTGCAACGATCTCGAGTTTGATAAAGTTGGCAAATGAAGCGAATGCAGCTATGTCTTCAAGGCTGTGATTGCTTTGCTCAGATTTGGCATAAGTCTCAAGTATATATTGTGCATTATTAGTAGCATAAGCACTGTAACGAGAGCGCATAAGCTGTTCAGCTGTGTCCGGTAACTTTTGCTTTGCAATAAATACATTGCAGCATGACTCATAAGGTTGAGTGTTAGAACAGTAACACATAAGAAAATCTTTTATTAACTTGCAATGCGCTCTATTGTACACACTTTGCTGCAGGTTTCAGTAAAACAGTATAGCGAGATATCTGTTTGGCTTAAGTGCATTTGCGAAAGCTGCTCCGGATCCGTAATACCAGTCCATGTAATAACCGCTGCAAAATTGCCATTATTTAACGCTGAATTTAGTACATACTCTAAATCAACGATGTGTTTTTTTCTGATCACTAATAATTTACTTGAGTCTATTGAGCTGGCCTCAAGCATATCTTTATTTGGGATATGGTCAGGTGCAATTAGTAAAGTCCAGCCTTGTTTGTTATTACATTGGTGAATGATCTTAAGTAGTTCAAGACTGGCACAAACTTCATCAGGGGTTTCAACAAAGTTAATGGCTTTTACAGCATCTACTTTTTTTACTGAACTTGGTAAAACTGCGGTTGTCTGTAACATAATCATCTCACTGGTTGTTTATACAGTATCTATATACAGTAGTTTATACAGTGTTTTATTGCAAGCAGAAATGTTACTTTTTAATCAATTTCAATAGAGTTACATAATAAAGTCTTTAAATTCAACGGGTTGCAAGTTTGATGTTTTTGTTTTTTTTGACGTGCTATAGATACAGTGGTTTTATACAGTAGTTTTTACAGTGAGTACTGTATAAAACTACTGTATGAAAAAATAGGCTTAATTAGACTGGAACTGTAATTGATGAATTTGCTCGTACAAGGTGGCAGCATAGCACTGCGCATCTTTGATTCTTTTCGTTGTTAAATGCGGTTTGATTTGTTCTATTACTGCGTTGGCCGCATCTACACCTTGGCTTTGAGCGAGTGACAACCAAGCCATAGCATGGAATGCACTCTGTGGCACACCTTGCCCTTTTATAAACATCAAACCTAAATAAAACTGTGCTTTGTTATCTCCCGACATAGCAGCCATACGCAGCCACTTCGTTGCCAGCGGATAGGATTTTTCTTGTAGGTAGTACAACCCTTTTTTAAAAGCAGTGACAGAGTCATGCTCTTTCGGATAGCGTAGTTCACCATTAGGAGGTGTTGTAACGAACTCAAGCACATTAAATAGCTGTTGCTCTAAGTCGTGATGCGCCGCGCTATTATCTGGCGATTTATCCATACTCTACCTATTTTTGAAAAGCTTAATATTATTGTAGTCAAAACTTTGTGACCATGTTGGCCATAAATTTAGTTATGCTAAATTCTTGCCAAATGATTAACTAATTATATATTTTTACGGTCATTATGCAGTTATTTTTTAAAGCTTTTTGTGATGAGATGCCTTTATTATTCATATAAGGTGCAAAAGCCCCTCCTTATTTTCTTTTATGTCACAGCATCTCTACTGCTTTATCGACTGGCTGACATCGAATAACCATACTTTGCGATTTTAGTCAGCAGGCCTCAGCCTTGTGTAAATACCAAACAAACAGCGGTAAAAGTTGAACCTGAAATATTAATAGGCCTGACAAATACCTTAGCTAAAAGAAACAGCAATTGCATTTTTAATCACTGTCATTAACCGCTAAAATAGCGCCGCTTTTATAAGAATTATAAATTTCTTTTAACTTTTACCAATGGAAACATCTATGCTCGAAAAGCTATTTTCAATCAAGCATCAAGGCTCTAGTGTGAAAACTGAGTTAATTGCTGGACTCACGACCTTTCTCACTATGGTTTACATCGTTTTTGTAAACCCGGCAATGCTAGCGCAAACAGGCATGGATTTTGGTGCTGCATTTGTTGCCACATGTATTGCTGCGGCAATTGGTTGTTTTATTATGGGTTTTTGGGCCAATTATCCTCTTGCACTTGCTCCAGGTATGGGTTTGAACGCTTTTTTTACTTATGGCGTTGTGTTAGGTATGGGCTATAGCTGGCAGTCTGCATTAGGGGCAGTGTTTTTATCTGGCTGTATTTTTCTTGTTTTAAGTTTATTTAAAGTGCGAGAGTGGATTATTAACGCGATCCCACTTGTATTGAAGCAAGCGATTGCAACGGGGATTGGCGCGTTTTTAGCTTTAATCGCGCTTAAAAATGCCGAAATCATTGTCGCAAGCCCTGCAACGCTTGTTCAACTGGGTGATATCACCAGTGCAGGTCCGTTACTGGCAATTTTAAGTTTCTTTGTTATCGCAGCATTGATGTTCAGAGACGTCAAAAGTGGGGTTCTGATCAGTATTTTTATTGTAACGATTACTGCATGGGCATTAGGTTTGATTGAGTATCAAGGAATAGTGTCTGCTCCGCCAAGTATTGCCCCGACTATTATGCAATTAGACATCGCTGGTGCACTTGAGCTTTCTATGTTGAGTGTTGTTTTTGCGTTCTTGTTTGTAGACTTATTTGATACATCAGGCACTTTGGTGGCGGTAACGCAAAAAGCGGGTTTAGCAGACGAGCAGGGCAGAATGCCACGTTTGGGTCGCGCACTTTCTGCTGATAGTACTGCCACAATTGCAGGATCTATGTTAGGTACTTCAACAACGACATCTTATATTGAATCTGTATCAGGTGTGTCAGTGGGTGGTAGAACGGGATTAACCGCCGTTGTTGTTGGCGTATGCTTCTTATTAATGACTTTCTTTGCACCTTTAGCGCAAATGATCCCAGCTTATGCCACTGCAGGGGCAATTTTGTACGTTGCGGTACTCATGTTGCAAAATTTAAAGTTAGTGAATTGGGATGACATGACAGATGCAATCCCAGTGAGCGTCGTGTTACTGATGACACCACTGACTTTTTCTATTGCACATGGTATTGCTTTGGGCTTTATTGCTTATACTGCAGTGAAGTTTGTATGTGGTAAGAAAGATGAAATCACAATGAGTGTTTGGGTATTAACCGCGCTATTTTTAGTAAAGTTTGCTCTAAGCTAATTGGTGAAAATTGATGCCGAAGAAAAGTGTTACCACTTTTTCTTCGGTGCAAATAAAACATCTAGATCGTCTTGCTCTTGCTCTTTTTTCTGTTTAACAGATGACTCATTAGACGCTTTTAATTCATTACTGATTTCATTTAAGTAAGATTCTAGTAGTTGCTTTTTGTTAGTGACATATTCATCAGAGTAGGTGACGGCACAAATCGTGGCATAGGCTTTTTCGAAATATTGTCGAGCTGAACCGACCATGTTGGCAGTTCTTGCTGCGACACCGCGTTTTATCTGACTTTCAACATTAATTTTTAATTGCAGCTTTTCAAGTCTTCTATCTTCAGCAACAAACTTTTGCGTTTCAACTTTGCCTTTAGAATGTTCAGAGCGAAGTACACCTCTCAGCTTTTTAATACCTTGCACTAAGGCGATAAGCTGTTTGTCATTGTCTGGTAGGCTTAAATTGTCAGAATTATTTGCGTTTTCAGGTGTTGAGTTCATCCGCTCTTTTGATTCGTGCAAGCGGTTTTTTAATTCTCTTGATGTAGGCGAGAGTTCGACCATTACAGCTAAAGCGTCATGAACACGTCTTTGCAGTACTTGGATCATAAACTCAGACATTGGAATATTACTGCTATTTACAATCACATCTTCAGATTCTTCAATGATGCGTTTTTGTTTAGCAAGCTCTTTTCTTCTTTCTGCTTCTTGCTTCTCTTTGTGCTGCTGAACTGCACTTACCCATACGGCAATGATGATCAAAGCAACAATTAGCACAATAATTATTGGGACAAGCATAGCGACTTCTCAATCATAATTTCTCAAACCATTTTTATCTTACATGAAATTATCACTTACTGAATAGCGCAACACGATATTCTGATAAAAAATACATTTAATTCATAGCTTTTTATTATAGTTTAAGATTCAAATAATGGTCAGTCGCAAACAAATGAGGCAATTGCTACCTGAAAGTCTTCAAATATGCTAGCCTTAAAGAATTAGGGCAAAATGCTGTATGGCTCAATAACGACGCCGTTGCTCGTGAAAAAACTAAAACAATAAAAATATTATGAAATTACAACAACTAAAATATATTGTAGAAGTCCTCAATCACAACCTTAACGTTTCGGCAACGGCTGAAAGTCTATACACATCTCAACCTGGTATTTCTAAACAGGTTAGAATGCTCGAAGATGAACTCGGTGTGCAAATCTTTGGTCGAAGCGGTAAACACCTTACGCATGTTACCCCTGCGGGTAATGAAATCATTAATATTGCTCGAGAAATCCTCTCTAAAGTCGAAGGAATAAAAGCCGTTGCGAATGAGCATACCTTACCAGATCAGGGTAAGTTGAATATTGCAACAACTCACACTCAAGCTCGCTATGCGCTACCAGGTGTGATCCAGGGCTTTATGCAAAAGTATCCTGCAGTGTCTTTGCATATGCATCAAGGTACGCCACAGCAAATTTCTGACGCGGCAGCTCGTGGTGACGCTGACTTTGCTATCGCAACAGAAGCGCTGCATTTGTACAGTGATTTGGTTATGTTGCCATGTTATCACTGGAATAGAAGCATTGTGGTTACAAAAGATCATCCACTTGCAAAACTGGGTAAGAATATCTCGGTTCAAGATATCGCGAAGTATCCACTGATCACCTATGTATTCGGTTTTACTGGTCGTTCAGAACTTGATAAAGCGTTTAATGCCCATGGTTTAGAGCCACATATTGTATTTACTGCAACCGATGCTGATGTCATTAAAACTTATGTTCGCTTAGGTCTTGGTGTGGGTGTGTTAGCAACTATGGCTATCGATACGCAGACTGATGACGATTTGGTTTGTATCGATGCAAGCCACTTATTTGAGGCGAGCACAACTAAGATAGGCTTTAGAAAAGGTAGTTTCTTACGCGGTTATATGTATGACTTTATTGAACGCTTTGCACCACACTTAACCAAAGAGTTGGTCGAAAAAGCAAGCTTACTGCGTAATCAAGACGATGTTGATGAGTTATTTAAAGACATTAAATTACCAGTTAAATAATTATTTTCACAAATGAAAAAAGGCTGCAATTGCAGCCTTTTTTGTATCTAATTATTGTTAGTTATTAACATTCGATAATATTAACAGCAAGACCACCACGTGCAGTCTCTTTGTATTTGGTTTTCATATCGTTACCAGTATCAAGCATGGTCTTAATAACCTTATCTAACGATACTTTTTGATCGCCCGAACCACGCATAGCAAGACGAGACGCGTTGATAGCTTTCACTGCACCCATAGCGTTACGTTCGATACAAGGAACTTGAACTAAGCCACCAACAGGGTCGCATGTTAAACCTAAGTTATGCTCCATGCCGATTTCTGCGGCGTTTTCAACGTGAACAACATTGCCGCCCATGATTTCAGTGAGTGCACCAGCCGCCATTGAACAAGCTACACCGACTTCACCTTGACAACCAACCTCTGCACCTGAAATTGACGCGTTCTTTTTATAAAGAATACCAATCGCAGCAGCGGTTAATAAATAACGTGTGGCAATTTCTGCATCGACTTCTTTGATGAATGTATGGTAATACATCAATACTGCCGGCAAGATCCCCGCTGCACCATTTGTTGGCGCTGTCACTACACGGCCGCCAGCTGCGTTTTCTTCGTTTACGGCTAGAGCGAATAAATCAACCCAGTCCATTGCACGCAGTGGGTCGTTGTTATTTTCAACGTTTAGTTTTAAATATAAGCTCGGTGCACGACGTCTTACTTTTAAGCCGCCCGGTAAAATACCTTCAGTACGCATACCACGCTCAATACAAGCTTTCATGACGGTCCAGATATTGAAAAGCTCGTCTTTAATATCTTTTTCTGCACGAAGTGTTTTCTCGTTTGCCATCATTAGAGATGACACACTTAAGCCTGTCTCTTTACACATATCCAATAACTCTTGAGCATTATTGAAAGGGTAAGGTGCTGGGTTTTCTGCGCGAATATCAAGTGCGGCTTGTTTTTCTTGGTCGAAGGCTTCTTCGGTCACAATAAAACCGCCGCCGATAGAGTAATAAACCTGGCTGTGAACTAACTCTTCACCAGCATATGCGAAAATTTCCATCGCGTTTGAGTGCTTTGGCAAGGTTTTACGACGATGGAAAACAATCGCGCCTTGCTTTGGAAAAGCCGCTTTATGGGTTTTATCTAGATATATAACTTGTTCGTTTTCGATGGTGTCTAAAATTTCGGGGACTGCATCGGCATCGATGGTTTCAGGGTCGTAACCTGCTAAGCCTAAAATTACCGCTTTACCTGAGCCGTGACCAACACCAGTTTGACCAAGTGAGCCATACAGTTCTACTTTGACAGAAGTAACCTTGTCGATTAATTGTTTTTCTTGTAAATCTTTTACATAAAGACGTGAAGCGCGCATTGGGCCGACTGTATGTGACGACGACGGGCCAATCCCGATACTGAACATATCAAATGCACTAATCATAAACTTCTACTCAACATTGCCTTTGAACGGACGCACATCATAACGTTAAAGTATTTCAATGTAACTATTTTGCGCTGGCTAAGTGGTGGTTAGTTGACCAGTTGAGCAAAGTTTTTAACTAATTTAGCCGTCGCGCCCCATAGTAAGCCATGCTCAGTAGGAAAAATATCGAATTTTCGGGCTTTTCCGCCTAATTGTACTTCGATTGAGCGCCAGTTTTTTTCGTCAAATAAACGTTCGAGTGAAATCGTAAATACCCGTTCTACCTCTTCACTGTCAGTGTGCCATGAAGCATGAGATTGAAGTGTTGCAACAATAGGTGAAATGGTAAAGCCTGTTAATGTGTTATGGGTAGGTAATTGGCCGATAGAATTGATGTGGCTAGGGCAAATACCCAGCTCTTCGTTGGTTTCACGTATTGCTGTGGCCTGGAGTGAGGGGTCAAATTGCTCAAATTTACCACCTGGAAAGCAAATTTGGCTTGGATGGTGTTTTAAGTAAGAAGCCCGTTTGCAGAATAACAAAGCGGCTTTGTTATTCACCTCAAGCAGAGGTAATAATACGGCGCTTGCTCTGGTATTTTCAAAGTGAGCTGAATCAATGAGAGGCGCACTGAGGTTAAATTTACATACAATGTCAGATAACTTCATTTGCTCCTCCCGTTTTACTGCTTAGCTATTACTAAGTATAGGTAATATTTTGTTTACCTTGTCTAAAGTTTCTTGGTATTCCAATGCGGCTTTTGAATCAGCGACAATGCCACCGCCAGCCCAGCAATGAATTTTATCTTCATTGCATACCAAAGTTCGAATAGTAATTGACGTGTCCATCTTGCCGCATGCGCTGATATAACCGATAGAGCCACAGTATACACTGCGACGATGAGGTTCGAGTTCTTCAATAATTTCCATGGCACGAATTTTAGGTGCACCAGTGATTGAACCACCTGGAAAAGCCGCCTCAAGTTGGTCAATAGCCGTTTTGCCTTCAGCTAATTCACTTTGTACGGTACTCACTAAGTGATGAACAGCAGGGAAGCTTTCGATATCAAAAAGTTTAGGCACAGTCACGGTACCTGGTTTGGCCACTTTCCCTAAATCGTTACGGAGAAGGTCAACGATCATCACATTTTCAGCGCGATCTTTAGGGCTATTTTTAAGTATTTCGGCTTGTTGTTTATCGGCTGTTGCTTCTTTTAATCTAGGCAGTGTGCCTTTGATTGGCTTAGTTTCGACTTTGCCATCTTCAACTAGAATAAAGCGTTCAGGTGACACCGATAAAATTGACCCATGTGGGTGATTTATAAAAGCAGCAAATGGTGCTTTGTTGTGTGCTCTGAGGGTTTTGTAGGCTGACCAAGGGGTGCCATTAAACTCTGCACTGAAGCGCTGAGCTAAGTTAATTTGATAGCAGTCGCCACTTTTTAAATAAGCTTGAATTTTATCAAACTGTTTTTCATACGCGCTTTTATCAAGATTCGATTGCCACTCAGAGGTGAGCTTAAAAGGAACTGCTTTTGCAGCTTGATTGTTAATTGCCGCTAAATACGTGTCAAGGCGATCGAAGTTTGGCTGAGAAACATAAAACCACTCAGAGGTGTGATTATCAAAAATCAGTGCATCTAAATATAGACCTGCACTCATATCAGGCATATTAATGTCTTCGATTGCCAACTCGGGCATGGATTCAATATAACGACCCAAGTCGTAACCAAAGTAACCTAACCATCCACCGGTAAAAGGTAAATTTTCAGCGGTTTGTGTATTCGATAAATCACTTAACAGTGATTGCATAATGGCAAAACAACTTTGCGTTTGTTGTTTACCATCTAAAAATACGAGCTTATTTTTCGCTTCGACGAGGTGTTTTGGCTCAAAACTGATGATGTCGTAACGGCTATTTTCGTGTTTCGCGTTACTTGAATCTAATAAAACTGCGTGAGGCAAATGGGCGAATTGCTCAAAAACTAACTCAGTAGATAGCTTAATGTCTAATTTTTTACAATTGATTTGCTCATTTATCATTTACTTGAACCTGAAAACTAGCCCGAAACGGGCGAGGAGGGTATCATATTTGCCAGTTTTACAATAGTGATGTGTATATCACTTAAAACCGTCAACATGTTAAAGGCGTAAGCTATATTTGACTTACGATTATTAAGGAACCGTCATGAGTATGATCCGTCAACAAGACTTCATCGACAGCATTGAAGATGCATTGCAGTATATCTCTTATTACCACCCACTCGATTTCGTTCAAGCGCTAGAAAAGGCTTACCATAAAGAAGAAAGCAAAGCGGCTAAAGATGCGATTGCTCAGATCTTAATTAACTCTCGTATGTCTGCTGAAGGCAAGCGTCCACTGTGTCAAGACACAGGTATCGTAACGTGTTTCGTTAAAGTAGGTATGGATGTTAAGTGGGATAAAACAGACTTAACTGTACAACAAATGGTTGATGAAGGGACACGTCGCGCTTATAACAGCCCTGACAACCCACTTCGTGCTTCAATTGTTGCCGATCCTGCTGGCGCACGTAAAAACACCAAAGATAATACGCCGTCAGTAGTACACATCGATATGGTACCAGGCGCTGAAGTTGAAGTGATGATCGCAGCGAAAGGCGGCGGCTCAGAAAACAAAACGAAAATGGTTATGCTTAACCCATCTGATGATGTTGCTGCTTGGGTTGAGAAAACACTACCTACTATGGGCGCAGGCTGGTGTCCACCGGGCATGCTAGGTATAGGTATTGGCGGTACGGCTGAAAAAGCAGCGGTACTAGCGAAAGAGTCACTGATGGATCCGGTTGATATTCACGAGTTAATCGAGCGCGGTGCAGAAACAGCTGAAGAAAAGCTACGTTTAGATATCTTTGAACGTGCGAACAAGTTAGGTATTGGTGCACAGGGCCTTGGTGGTTTAACAACGGTTGTTGATATTAAAATCAAAACAGCACCAACACACGCTGCATCTAAGCCAGTTGTAATGATCCCGAACTGTGCGGCAACACGTCACGTACACTTCACGCTAGATGGTTCAGGTCCTGCTGATCTTAAAGCACCTAAAGTTGAAGATTGGCCAGAGCTGACTTTTGAAGTGGGTGAAGACACTCGTCGTGTAAATTTAGACACATTAACGAAAGAAGACACGCTAGATTGGAAGATGGGTGAAACTGTTCTTCTTTCAGGTAAAATCTTAACAGGTCGTGATGCAGCGCATAAGCGTCTTCAAGACATGATCTTATCAGGCGAAGGTTTGCCTGAAGGTGTAGATTTCGAGAACAAGTTTATCTATTACGTAGGTCCTGTTGATGCAGTAGGCGACGAAGCAGTAGGCCCTGCAGGCCCAACAACGGCAACGCGTATGGATAAATTCACCGATCTAATGCTAGAAAACACAGGCATTGTAGGCATGATCGGTAAAGCTGAGCGTGGTCCAGCGACAGTTGAGTCTATCAAGCAAAACAAATCAATCTACTTAATGGCAGTAGGTGGTGCAGCTTACCTAGTATCTAAAGCAATCAAGAAAGCGCGCGTAGTAGCGTTCGAAGATTTAGGTATGGAAGCAATCTACGAGTTTGAAGTAGAAGATATGCCAGTAACAGTTGCAGTAGACAGTGATGGTAACAACGCGCACACTGCAGGCCCTGCGATTTGGAAAGCGAAAATCGAAGAGCTAGACAGCAAATTAAAATAAGCAATTAGTTTATTTTAATTAAAATAAAAGGAGTGAATTTCACTCCTTTTTTGTATTTAAACGCCCAAAATAAAGTCGGTGCTCAAGAGTTGGTTCAGTAGCAGCAATTTCACATCGCGTTTATTTTCATTATCAGTCTGAATACCTGACATAAAGTCGGTGCTACAGAATTGGCTTGGTAGCAGCGATTTTATATCGCGTTTATTTTTAAAATAAGTCTACATACCCGACATAAAGTCGGTGCTACAGCCGTGGCTTGGTAGCAGCGATTTTATATCGCGTTTATTTTCATTATCAGTCTGCGTACCCGACATATAGTCGGTGCTACAGAGTTGGTTTGGTAGCAGCAATATTATATCGCGTTTATTTTCAATATTAGTCTACATACCCAAAATAAAGTCGGTGCAACAGGAGTGGCTCGGTAGCAGCGATTTTATATCGCGTTTATTTTCATTATCAGTCTGCGTACCCGACATATAGTCGGTGCTACAGAGTTGGTTTGGTAGCAGCGATTTTCATCACGTTTATATTCAAATAATTACGCCGCGTAATCACTGAATTTCTTCATATTTATTCCTGCCTCAGTGCCCGAACTTTCTTCTGATTATTTACAGCAATTTAAATTCTTCAAATTCAAACTTGAAAACCAATCGATTAACTGTAATGATAATGATTATCAATTGTGATTTTGAAATCGGTTCATATGTGTTTGAAAGAAACTATTGCTTGTTACACACCTTGTTTAAAAACCCACTGTCGAAGACCTCAATTAGAAGCACCTGTTTTGGTATCCCAATATATTGAGGGCAGTTTGGCATTAGCAAAATGGTACGGCAGCAGTCATTGCACATTGTTACAAGAACTGTATTTAAAAAGAGTATTCAATGAGTTACTCAATAAAATTGCTGATCCGCTCGTACATGAGTCAATCAGAAAGCAATGTTTTGAGCAGCTATATAAGCCTCTTCTCGCTTTGAAGCGATTCTACAAACAGCAGCAAGCCGATAAACAAAAATATTTGGCGCTGGAGCTTGAAGCAAGAGTGCTGTGTCGTGAATTTAATCCATTTTTATAGGAGTCAAAGATGACTACATTTCGCCAAGAATCAGACAGCATGGGTGTATTAGATGTGCCTGAAGCCGCACTTTATAAAGCGCAAACCCAGCGTGCAGTCAATAACTTTACAGTTAGCAAGTTAACTATGCCGCAAGAGTTTATTCGAGCACTTGCTTACATTAAACAAGCGGCGGCCGAGGCAAATGCAGAGCTAGGGCATCTTTCACAAGATAAAGCACAGGCGATTGCCAAAGCAGCGCAAAGTATTATTGAAGGCGATCACTTAGACCAATTCCCGGTTGATGTGTTTCAAACAGGCTCGGGTACAAGCTCGAATATGAATGCCAATGAAGTGATCGCGACACTTGCAACACAGCAAAGTGGTATTCAGATCCACCCTAATGACGATGTGAATATGGGGCAAAGCTCAAACGATGTTATTCCAACCGCTATTCATGTCAGTAGTGCGGTTGCTGTAGTTTATGAGTTATTACCTGCGTTAAAGCACTTATCACAAGTCATAGAGCAAAAATCTAAACAAGTCGGTCATGTGGTTAAAACGGGTCGTACACACTTAATGGATGCGATGCCAGTGACTTTTGCTCAAACCTTAGGTGGTTGGCAGCATCAGATTGACTGCGCGTACCAAGGTATATTAAGTAGCGTAGAAAGAGTCTACGAACTTGCACAAGGTGGCACAGCAGTAGGCACGGGTGTAAATGCCGACGCACAATTTGCCAAGGTGTTCACGCAATATTTAAGTACAAATATTGGTATTCGTTTTAAACCAAGTAGCAACCACTTTTATCATATTGGTTCACAAGATGCGATTGTAGGCCTTTCAGGACAATTAAAAGTAATGGCTGTGGCGAATATGAAAATTGCCAATGACTTACGTTGGATGAACTCAGGCCCGTTGGCAGGTCTTGCTGAAATTGAACTAGAAGCGCTACAGCCAGGCTCTTCAATCATGCCTGGTAAAGTTAACCCGGTGATCCCAGAAGCGGCAGCCATGGTAAGCGCTCAAGTGATTGGTAACGACACGACAATTTCGGTGGCTGGGCAATCAGGTAATTTTGAGCTCAATGTCATGTTGCCTGTGATTGCGCATAACATTATTGAAAGTATCGATATCTTAGCTAATGTCAGCCGACTCCTCGCCGATAAAGCCATTGCAACATTTAATGTGAACGAAGAAAACGTTAATAAAGCACTGGCAAAAAATCCTATTCTAGTGACGGCTCTCAACCCGATCATAGGTTATGAAAAAGCGGCGTTTATCGCCAAAACAGCATACAAAGAAGGGCGCCCGATTGTTGATGTGGCTAGCGAACACACTGATTTGTCTGTAGGTGAGTTAACAGAGTTGTTAAACCCAGAAAAACTAACTAAAGGTGGATTGTAAAAAAGTCAGAAATCAATAGAGTTAATTTAAATTCGGTGAATGTAACTCTCATTGAAAGTATGTTTAATGATAATTTTGTGCTTTTGATTTTAAAACAAAAAAGGTAGCTGAATAGCTACCTTTTTTGTGAGTGACATCTAGATTAAGCGCCAGCTTCCATGATAGAAGTACTACCAGTTTTCGCTAATTCAGCAAGATCTTTGTCGATCCAGAATAGTGCTTTACCATCTTCACCGATCAATTCTAGCTTATCTAAAATACCTTTGAACAGCTTTTCTTCTTCATGTTGTTCTGCAACATACCATTGCAAGAAGTTAAACGTTGAGTAATCATGCGTTGTGAAAGCAACATGAGTTAGCTCATTGATTGCTTTAGTGATAGTGCATTCATGTTCAAGAGTGGTTCTAAATACATCACCAAGAGAATTAAACTCATGAGGAGGTGCTTCAATAGAACCTAAGATAGGTAAAGCACCGGTTTCACTTACATAAGTGAATAAACGGTTCATATGTTCCATTTCTTCAACTGCATGCTTTCTTAAAAACTCAGCAGCACCTTCGAAGCCTTTGTCTTCACACCAAGCACTCATTTGTAAGTATAGGTTTGAAGAATAGAATTCTAAATTAATTTGCTCGTTTAATTTTTCAACCATTGCTGGGGCTAACATAGCGGTTACTCCTCTAAGAATTTATGCACGCATTGTTCTTTAATACGCTCATGAATACAAGTAGATCATAAAGAAAAACAAATAAAAATAACAATTTAGGCGAGAAAAAGCGCAAAAATCCAACTAAGCAAAAAGCGCAATCACTCTCATTAAAGCTCATCACGTAAAAACCAGCGATGAATGACTATTTAGGTAAAATTGTTAGTAAGAATGCGAATGATTATTTCAGTTTAGTGCCTTTACAAAGGTATTTCTTATCACTGGCAGAACGCGCACATTTTTTACAAATAAAATGACTAGGCGACACAATATCAGCAAGCTGAGATAACTTGCTTTCAATATCTTTTCGCTTCCACTCACATAAAGTCTTACTCATCGATACCTACTAAATGGGTTAAATACAAATACACATTATTATCATATTGCTAGTAGGCGAGCTTTTTACATGAATTACGCGAAAAAATCCAGATAAATCGGGGTGTAAAGAGAGCAGGATTTGAGGGCTCTTGTGCTTGTTATAAGGTAAGTTGCTGACAATAAAAGATATGGTGTTATTGAGTAAAAGACATAAAAAAAGACATCCTGAGATGTCTTGATTTATACGTTTGGTGGAGCTGGGGGAAGTCTAGTTTTGTTATTAATTCACTGTTAAATATGGCTTTAATGTATTTATGTTTTTCGCTGGAGTGCAACCTGGAGTGCAATGGTAAAAAACAAAGATAGATTAATCCTCACCTAAAACTGATGGCTTCTTTTTCATTGTTCTGTAAGCTTTTGTGAGTAGCTCTTCAACAATAGCTGACTTTGTCTTACCTTCATGGGCGGAAAGCTCAGAAAGTTTCTTTTCGATACTCTTATTCATAGTAAAAGAAAACTCTTTAGTCTCTTTATCTTTATTAGTCCTTGATTTTCTTCTTGTATAAGCACTTTTAAGTTTTAAAACTAAGTCTCGCCTCTCGAGTTCATATAGTCTTTGCTTATCTTCGAAACTGTATACGCAATTATTAAGATGAATTGTGTTTATAGATACAATTTGTGAAATCAGCGTATCAATTAATATTTTTGCTTCGACTTGATAAATATCTGTAATTCTACTGTGCCAATTATTAAGGAGGGGCTTTGATTGATTAAGGTCGCGTGTCTGATAGTATTTCGTAATATAGTTTAAAGCCCAAAGTGTAAGGTCTGAATCATTGGTTATAAACTCGAGATCTGCAGGTTTTTTTAATTTCCTATGCTCGTTAAGTATTTGCCGTAAATAAGATACTTTTTCTTGCTTGCTGTTAGCAGTGTTGTTGATTGAAACATAGGCAAGTTGTTCTAAGTTTAGGGGAAAAAATAGACTAAAAGGCTTGTATTTGAAACAGATAAATCTAATAGAGCCATCAGCGCCAATTATTTCATTTATTTCATTAAAGCTAAGAGCTTCTTTAAGTGAGTTCTCACACCAGTCTTTACCTACGTTATTCAGTTCGATGAAGGTTAGCAAAGAGCTGATAATGAAATCTCTACTTGTATCTTGAATTAAGTTTCCATCAGAGCCCGGTCCTAAAAAATAAAGACACATAAGTTCATAATCAGCCAGCTTTCTTAAATACATTAGCTCATGACTTTCGCTACTAGCACTTCCAATCATCTGTCAAACTCCATTTTATTTAAGTACTAAACTTACACATCTAAGCATAATATTTGTAGCTAAATTTATCTACACAAAGAATTCCATAGAATCCCCATTCTACCTTGCTAAGATCTCTTAAGGATACCATTGTTATCTCATGTAGATTTCCAGTTGATAAAACATCCTATTCTTACTGTATTATCTGGGTTTGCACCATAAAAACCTTTGAATGCAGCTAACTTCAGAGTAGTAAAGTGATTTTAAATGCCAATAAGTCTGGGCGTTGAAGCTTATTAAAGCCTTAAAGTCTCAGGCTTTGTTATCACCTATATTTTCGGTTTGGTAGTATTAGTATGTTTATTAAGAACCCTTTTAAGACTTAACAAGTGAATGCAGTCATAGCATTCACGACTTGATAGATACTCAAAACAAATAAAAAAATAAGCATTAGAGCAGTGATATGAATTCTCAAAACAAAAGGATGAATCATGTCATTTCAATCAAGTACTACGTCTCGATTACAAACAACAACGACAAACAAATACTTTAAATGGGACACACAAGCTCACAAAGAGCAGCCTCTTTTTATTCATCAACTCGCAATAATGGAGCAGGTGATTAGCAAGGCTTTATGTGATCATAAACGCACGTTTGCAGTGCGTGTTGACTTAAGATTGCCTAAAGGAGAAGTAGACAGTTCTAACAACGTTTTAAAGCGATTCTTCGCTTCATTAAAAGCACAGATCAAAAGTCATGAAGCACGAAAGCATAAAGCAGGTGGGTTAGTACATAAGACTAACTTAAGGTACATTTGGGCAAGAGAGCACAACCATTCTTTGCATCATCACTATCACGTTGTTCTTTTATTTAATAAAGACCAATTCTCAACATTAGGTAACTTTGAGTCAGAGAAAGTTAATCTGTTTAATCGTATTGTAACTGCATGGGCGAGTGCCTTAGCAAAGCCCTTTGAAGAGGTAAAGTGTTTAGTTCATATACCTAAGAACCCTTACTACATTCTTGATGCGAATAGCCTTCAGTTTACTGAGCAATTTAATGCGCTGTTTCATCGTGTATCGTACTTTGCCAAAGTGAGAACTAAGCAATTTGGTGAAGGGCATCGCACATTCGGGTGCAGCCAAAAATAAGAACGCTTTTATTAAATAATGTATATCTGAAAAAAAATAGAAAGAGATAGCAGGGGTTAAGCCCCTGCATTTTTTACCATTCGAAGCTTATTTCAACTTTATAGACGCCCGTTGAGTATCGATACGCCAAAGCAATAAGCTCTATTTGATTAAGTGAGCTTGATGTTTGCTCATCTTGCCAGCCGTATTGTGGCACACAGCGTTTATCAAGCCCGATCAACATATTTGCTAATTTGAACCAAGGATACATCTGTCCAGCTTCTTCTAGGTCAAGAATATAGACCAATTGAAAGCCATTGGCAGTGCGTTCAAATCTAAGCTCAATAGCGGGGCTGGTGGCTGCTTCTTCATGGTTGGCATCTACTACATTAAATCGAATCGAAAAAGCCTTATAGCCTTGCTTACTTGGCTTATTCTTAATCACTTCAGTAGATATGAGCTCAATTAGTGGATCGGGTATAGCTAAGTTAGGAAGCTCTTTTAATCGTAAAGTCATAAGTCCTCCCTAAAGCAAACCATGCTCAGCAAATGAATAACATTGCTCGCCCACCACAATGTGGTCTAGAACAGACACATCAATCAAAGCTAATGCTTGTTTGAGTCTATTGGTAATTAACTTATCAGCTTCAGATGGCTCGCAAATACCTGAAGGGTGGTTATGTGAAATCACTACAGAAGCCGCATTAAACTTCAGTACAGTTTTAACAACTTCCCTAGGGTAAACAGTCGCGCCATTAATGGTGCCTCTGAACATCTCCACCAGCTCAATAATGCGATTTTGTGAGTCGAGCAAAAACATCATAAATACTTCGTGCTCCACCAGCGCTAATTTAAAGCGTAAAAACTCAGCGCAATCAGCAGGGCAACTAAGAATGCCTTGACGCATATTCTTTTGCGCAATCACATAAGCCGCTGCTTCAAGTATCTGCTCATCAGTTACGCATTCAGTAAATTCATATTTGGGTTTTGTTACTTGCATAAAAGTCTCCGAATGTTTGTATGCAAGTGAATGATGTATATGTGAAATAGATTGGTTTGGGATAAAAAATTACGTCTCCCCGAGATGGTATGTACTAACCCATCAGGAGAATAAAATGAGACTAATTAAATTATCAGAAGTACTAAACATCACTGGCTTAAGCAGAGCCACTGTCTACAGATTCATGTCTAAAGATGAATTTCCGAAAAGCGTTTCATTAGGCGCAAATTCTGTCGCCTGGGTTGAAGGCGAGGTAGAAGATTGGATTTTGGCAAAAGTTGCTGCGAGAGATGAACAATGAGGATTTCAAACTAAAAGTTTTTCACGTTAATTAAATTGGGAAATTATAACGTCAACCTGATTGGTAAGGAGCTAGTAATGGAAAAACAGTCACGTTTAATACAGAACTTTACAACGAAATAACTATGGATATACAGTACTTTTTATTGGTAATGACTTTATGAGCAATAACCAGTTCTATGTTGAAGCATTGCAATGCAGTAACCCTCTCAGGCTTTATGCTGCATAACAAGAAAATAAGCATGATTTGGTAGAAGCTAAAGAGATCACCAAATAGTTTTTGACACTCCCTTAAAATGTATTATATTAACCTAATCAAATTGATTATACTAATAGTGCAGATATGGGTTCTCTTCAAAAAACAAAAGAACAAGCGGTTGATCTTAACAGTTTGAGCTTTGCACAGAAGCAAAGATTATCGTTTATCGATTTTTCTTTACTATTCAAAGGTGCTGTTAGCCGAAAAAAACTCACTACAAAATTCGAAATGGGCATGGCAAATGCCACAAGAGATCTAGCTGTTTATAAAGAGTTAGCCCCAAGCAATATGGAGTTTGATCAAAAAGAAAGAACTTATTTTCAAGCTAAAACCTTCAAACCACTATTTAACTATGATGCTCGTCAAACTATGGCGAAACTATCAAATAAGATCAGTGATGGGTTCCATGGCGTTTTAGAAACTCCTTTCCCTGTAGATGCACCTTATCAACTCAATGTTCCAGATATATTTATCGTAGCGAAAATTGTTCAAGCAATATTAAAACAGAAACCTATTTCAATTATTTATACATCGTTAAGCTCAGGTTCAAAAGCGAGGGAGATTATTCCCCATACGATAGTTGATAATGGCTTGCGCTGGCATGTTAGAGCGTTTGATAAAAAAACAGAGTCTTTTAGGGATTTTGTTTTGACTCGTATATCAAAAGTGGTAATTAAAGACACTCCTATAGAAAGTCATGAAGAAGAAATCAATGACCATCAATGGGTGAGAATGATCGATTTACAAATCGTACCGCACCCCAATAACATCAAAGAACCAAAAGCCATAATGATGGACTATGGAATGGTTGATGGTGTTTTAGAACTGAAAGTTCGTGCTGCATTAGCTGGATATTTGCTTCGCAGATGGAATGTCGATTGCACTCCTGATGCAACCCTCAAAGGTGCTGAATATCAATTATGGCTGAAAAATTCCATAGCATTATATGGTGCTAAAAATTTAGTTATTGCACCAGGATACACAGAGAATGAATAATTTAAACCCGGCCTCCAAGCTACAAAAATATGATACGACTATAAACGTCATTGGTAGTATCAAAGATTGTGAACCTATTTTTAAAACGATTGAATCATATTTTGATGTTGAATCGGCAAGTGATAATGAATTTGATTTGAGAACGGAAAAAAGTCGTACTCGAATTGAAAGAGGTGTTGAAGTTGCTTTTTTACAATTTAGAAATCAAGACCATCAAGATTTAATACAGTCTATTTTTGCCAGTGACCTAACTCTACAAACCAAAGAAGTAATCTTGTTTTGGCAGTTTGCGTTAACCAATAGATTATTCAGAGATATTTCAGTTCGAATTTTTTCGAAAGAATATTCATCAGGTAAAACATTCATTTCTAAAGATGTACTTATTGGTTATTTAAAAGAGTTTGTTGGTGAGAATGAAGAGTTAAAGGCGAAGTGGTCAGAAACTACAACCTCAACTCTAGCTACCAAGTACCTTAACTTTTTAACCAAAATAAACTTTGTTGAAGGCTTAAGAAAAAAAGCATTTAAAAGAATCTTAATATCCTCAGAATTACTGGTTCTGTTTTTATACATTTTAAAAATAAATGAGCCTGAGAATAGTGAAGTTTTCTCAAATGAAATATTTCCTTTGGTATTTATTGACAAAAGCGATATTCAAGAAAGATTAAAGAAATTGTCACTCAAAGATTACTTCAACATGGATTTCAATGGTGTTGAATTAAATATTGAATTAACACATAGCTATAAAGGAATTTGCGATGTCTTATCTGCTAGAACATAAGCAAAAATTTGAAGCGTTAAAATTTCAAATAACCAATCAAGATCAGCTTCGGAAACAAGCGAATGGTGGAAATAGTATTTTATTTACTTATCCACCAAACCAAGAGCAAGAATACCTAGAGAAAGCTCAAGAGCTTTATCACCAACAAGCTGAGTTTATCGATGTTAGTAAATTACTTGTCCAAGCTATTGATGAAGATGGTTGGGATGCTTTTGAAGAGTATTATAAAGACTTTATTAGTACACCTAGCAAGCTTTTCAAATCAGATGATCCCGAAACAGACTTGTTTGATTTAATCATTCAAGCGATAGAAAAGGCTATCGCTAATGGCAAAATTCCAATGCTTGTCCGTTCTGGTTGTTTATATGGTACAGGCATAGAAAACGTAAATATCATGGAACACCCCGCTGTAATGAAACTAGAGCATCCTTTAGTCATCTTTTATCCTGCAAAAATTACTGATGACAACGTATTTTTCTTAAATTTTAAAGCAGCGTCTAAATATCGCTGTATCTTGCTGAAGTAAGGGCAAATAATGACCACAATAAACGAAATTTTAACCCTAGATCTTCAAGAAGATATTAAGAACGTAATTGATTTAGAAGACAGAACTGAAAATGAAATCCAGCAAGAGATTGAGTCTTATATTGTTACTGAAGGTTTGGGTCGTCACTTAGATAATTTCACCAATATATTTACTTCAAACATAAAAGAAACTGGTGTTTGGTTATCAGGCTTCTATGGTTCTGGTAAGTCCTACTTTGGTAAAATGCTCGGTTACATCATTGATAACCCCAATATTAATGGTACTCCTGCAAGAGAGCGTTTTATAGCTCAACTAAAGGGCATTAAGAACGAAGGATTAATTGAAAACGCACTACGTAATTTAGATAGTATTAACAGTCGCGTGGTCTTTCTTGACGTAGCAAAACAAAACACCGATCAAGGTCTTTCTTTTACATTATTTTCTAATTTACTCAAAAATTTAGGCTTTAGAGATGATGTATACGGCTATATGGAGTTTGAACTTTTCATTGAAGGTAAATATGAAGAATTCAAACAAAAAGCTATAGAGCTTGAAGGTAAAGAATGGAGTGAATTAAAGAAAAGTAACCGACAAGTTGCACGAGTGATGCGAAAGCTCTTTACCGCAATGGGTTACTCTGAAGTTGAATATCAAGAGACAAAAGACGTTTATTCAAAGTCTATCGAAAGTTTTTCAGCAGTTAAATTTAAAGAGGAGTTGGAGCGATATCTTAGTTTTGTAACAGATGAAACTTTAGTCTTCGTATTCGATGAAGCCAGTGAAGCAATTAGTCAAAATAAGTTTTCATTGTTAGAACTTGAGGCAGTAAGCGAAGCTTTATCGAGTATAGCGAGCAAAGTTTGGACAATGGCAATTGCTCAAGAAAAGCTAGACAGTGTTATTAACAACGCAAATGTTAGCCGAAGCAGCTTAACCAAAGTAACAGATAGGTTTAAAACTAAAATTCATCTTGAAGCGACAGAAGTTGATGTCATTATTCGTAGCCGATTACTACAGAAGAAAGACAGCTATTTTGAGCAACTTGTCGAATATTATAATAAGAATGACGGACTCATTTCTGACGCAACAAACTTAAAATCGTCATTTCCAACGAAAACAGAATCAGCTCATGATTTTGCAACGTATTATCCGTTTCATAAGTATCAATTCGATATTTTGCAAAAGTTCTTATTCAGTTCAAACGCACTAGTTGCAACACAAATTGCAGCCCGTGGCATGATCATCACCACGTTTGATGTACTACGCAAACAAATGCGTGAACAAAGCTTATTTTCATTTACTACGGGTCACGCACTTTGTAGTGAAGCTCAAACCGCTCCACCAGTAGACTTAGTTAATAAATATCAAACAGCGACAAAGATACTCGATGAGAGTGCTTTAGAAATTGATGGTGAGAAGCTATTAAAAACAATTCATTTATTAGCAGATTCAGAAGTTGTATCACCAACCATTGAAAATATTACCAAAAGCTATATTGCAGACGTAAATGACTACTACAGCATCAAACCAAAAGTAGAAAAGTCTTTAGCTTTATTGTTAGAAGCTAAGGTACTTTTATTATCAAATAATAACTACAAGATAACATCAGATCTTGAAGGTAAATTACTTGATGAAATGAAAGAGTTTGACGTTGAGCTATTTACTAAAAAACGTGATCTTATTAATTTTATTAAAAACTACAAAACGTTTAATCCAGTAGCTTCATTTAACGATGGCCATACCAACTTTAAATTTAGCGTTTTATCAGATCAAGAAGATGAACTATCTAGCTCTGGCGGTAATAAAAATCTGAAATTAACAGCATATAGCTTGTTTAATATTAGTGATGACAGACAAGACTTTATTGAGAACATAAAGTTAGAAACTCAATACGACAAAGACTTAATTACATTAATTCCAGATAACAAAAACTTTGCAAAAATCGATAAGTTAATTGCTGAGGTTCACCGCTACCAGTTAATGGAAGAAAAGTACTCAACAGAGTCAGATGCTGATAAACGTAAAATTATTGGTGAATTTAAAACAATAAAAGAAGAAAAAGAAAAAGAGCTTAGATCATTAATTGAAGATGCTTACAAACATTCAACATTAGTATATTTGTTTGATGAGCATTTACTTAACGAAGATACCTTTAAAGGCACAATAGCTGAAAATCAAAGAAAGCTTGTTAAAAACATCTATTTCAAGCAACTGAAAACTCAGTTATCTGAAGGGTTAATTCCTAAAATATTTAGCAACAGGAAAGAAGATTTACACAAATTATTTTCTGGTGATGATTTCAAGTTTTTCGACTCTAACGGTAACTTTACAGGTGAACACCTTAAGTTAGTTGAAGAGCTAAATGCAAAAATTAAATCGCGCCATGTTGATGGGCGTACACTTGAAACAGACTTCTCAAATGCACCTTGGGGCTACTCTTTCGGTACAATAGCTACCACGTTAGCTGTATTACTCAGAGCAGGTAAATTGGCAGTTAAGTACAATGGCGACCCGTATTTATCGCATGACCAAAAAGCAGTTCATGAAGCTTTTACCAACACCACCAAATTTAAATCAGCTTCGTTTAAATCTATTACAGCATCTTTAACTTCAACACAGAAAAACCAAGCAGTTCAGTTATTGATGGAAATAGATATTGAGAAGCATACAAATAAAAAAGTGGATTGGAGTACTAACGATTACGAATTAGCAGAAGCGACTCGTTACTTAGCGGATCATTTCATTACCGCTATTTCAACATTAAACAGTACCGTTAATAATTTTGAATCTTTATTTAGCAATGTTGCTGTTCAAAAAGACACATTGTTAGATTTCTCTAGCAAAGTTACTGAAAACAATTATAAAGAAAAAGTAGAGTTTCTATTAACCAATGCAGATGTTTATAAATCGGCAATTCAAACCGTATTAAAAGCACAAAAGTTTATTAAGAAAAACTACGAAAAGGTTAACGACTTTAAAGCCTTTGCAGAATCAGTTACATCTGAATTAGTTAAAGCTAACATTACCGATGAAGCCATTCACATCGCTAGTAAAGAGTTATTAAGCTTATATAAACAAGACATGGTGAAAAACTTTGCAGCAATTCAGCAACAAGCACAAAAAATTAAAGATGCTTATTACCGATTAGTTAAATCGGCTACACAAGAGTTAACAACTCAATGCGAAGCACTATTAATTAAAGTGAACAAAGCGAATAGTGTATTAACTACTAACTACCCAAAAGAGTTAAATGCTCACAACATAACTCAGCTAAATACCATTAAAAAATATTGCCAAGACCGAGTATTAACAGAGCCAGAATTAGGTTTTTCAATATCATGTAAAAGCAGTGGTTTTTCGTTATCTGAATTATTAACAAGTACAGAATTAGTTCCGTCTAAAGAAAACGACTTACTAATTCTCGAAAATAGTTTTGTGAGTGAACCACCTGCTCAACCTGAGCCAACACCTGTACCAGAGCCGCAACCTAGTGGTGGGAAGCCTGCACCTGCCCCTATAACTGCGAAGCCTATACAACCTAAAACGCCTCGCAAGCTGAAATTGTCTATTCCAAGTACTGATATGACAGTGCAAGAATATAAAGACATCTTAACGGCTCAATTACGTGCGCTGGCCTCAGCGCAACCAGACGAAAAAATAGAGCTAGATCTTAGTTCTGTTAATGCTAATTCAAGCAAGGGAACCGCTTAATAATGAAACTTTCGGATCACGTAGATAAAATTCGCAATTTAATAACCGCCTCATTTGATAAGCAATTTGCTAGATTAGGCATAGGTGCAAATAAACAAATAGAACTCGAAAAACTGCCAGAGCAAGTTAGAGGGAAACGCCAACATCTTGAGGTAATGCTTGAAAACCATATTGGCGAAACAGGCTGCTATCAAGATGCTAGAGAAAAGTTACTGGATGAATTGAGCTTTACCTTATTTAACCGACTCGCAGCCGTTAAAGTAATGGAATCAGCCAATTTATTCCCACCTGTTATCACTAAACAAGCAGAGCATGGTGGTCGTTCATTTGGACATAAAGCATGGTTAGAAGAACACCCTGAAAATCGTGATAATGAGTTAGAAGGTATTCGTGACTACTTTAAATACGCTTTTAACGAATTAGGTGATTCACTATCGCTTTATGGTAAAGAATACCCTTATGCACTATTGCCTGACGCAATATCGTTAAATGAAATCATCGAAGCATTTAACGTAATTGAAGAAGACTCTCAAGTTGAAAACGATATTTGGCAAAGTGATGATGTATTAGGTTGGTTATACGAAAGCTATAACAACGCTAAGAAACAAGCTTTTAAAGACAGTAAAGCGAAAACAGAATACGACAAAGTATCTTTGCAATCACAGGTTTATACGCCACGTTGGGTTGTTCAGTTTTTGATTGAAAATTCATTGGGTAAACTTTACCTAGAAATGTATCCAGAATCAGAAATTAAAGAACAATTTAAAATAGCTAATGCGCCAAAAACTCAAGAGCGTGACCCTAAACCATTACATGAAATAAAGTTAATAGATCCAGCTTCTGGCTCTGGTAACTTTTTGCTATATGCTTTTGACTTTTTCTATGCGTTATATATCGATCAAATCGAAAATTACGATGCCGACTATGACGAAGATGATATTCCACAGCTAATAATCGAGAATAACCTTCATGGTATTGATTTAGATGATCGTGCCATTCAGTTAGCCCAATTAGGCTTATACATAAAAGCCCGTAAAAAGCGTAGGTTTATCAAAGGTAGCTTTAACTTCAAAGTGGTTTCTTCAGACTTTTACCTGCCTGATTATGATGAAGCTCGCCATATCTTTGAAGAAGGTAGCAATTTAGATAATACCCAAAAAGAATTGATTGAAGATATTTGGAATGACCTTCGTTATGCCTATAAATTTGGTTCATTAATTCGTTTAGATGAAAAGCTAAAAGCAAAATTAAAGGAACTTGAAGCCAAGCAAGGTGACAAAGTTCTTGATCTATTTGCTGATGCAGATATACGTGAGCAAAAAGATTTCACGGAAAAGTTCTTCAGTAATTTAAAAGCTGCGGTAGAGCTGTTTGCGAGCAATGATACCGATACTTTTATTGCTAATAAAACTCGTGATGCGATAACTTTTCTAGAGTTATTAACCACTGAATATGATATAGCGACTGCTAATCCACCTTATACAGATAGTGGTGATTTTGGTAGTGAATTAAAAGCCTTTGTAGAAGCAAACTATAAAAAACCTAACAAATTTCACTCGAATTTGTATTCATCATTCATTATGCGTTGCTATGAGTTGATTGGACAATCAGGCATGGTTGCAATGATTCATCCTGATACTTTTATGTTTATAAAGTCATTTGAAGATGTTAGAAACTTCCTCATTAATGAGATGCACTTAAGTACCTTGGTTCATTTTGGTACTGGAGGTGTCTTTGGTACTAAGTTGCGAGTGATATACCCCGTTTTATATGTACTACAGAAACAAAGAATTGACGTGCCGTCTATCATTATCGACTTACGTTCACTCAAGATGGACTCAGAAGTAGAGAGAAGAGCTTTAAATGAAAGTTTAAGCAATAAAACATTTATTCGTATAGACCAAGAAAACTTCAAGAAGATAGAAACTAGCCCTTTTGTATATTGGATTTCAGATGGCTTAAGAGATAAATTTAAGAAGTCTACAATTCAAAAACACTTTAAGAACTGTCAAGGGTTAGCTACGGCTGATAATGATAGGTTTTTAAGATATTGGTGGGAAGTAAAAGCATCAAATATTTATACCTTAAATAAACATGCCCCAAAAAAGTGGTTTATGTACGCAAAAGGTGGCCCTAATAATAAGTGGTACGGAAATAATTGGTTGATTGTTAATTGGGAGGAAGACGGAAAAGAGATTCGAGGCATGGTTGATAAAAATGGAAAGCAAAGGTCACGGCCTCAAAATGAATCTTTTTATTTTAAAGAGGGAATAACTTATTCTGCTACTGGAGGTGACTCTGCCTCTTATCGGATTCTTCCAGAGGATTTTATATTTGATATCAAAGGTTCAAGTATATTTCCATTGAGTGATACTGCGCCTAATTCGTATTTATTAGCCGTGTTAAATTCAAAGTTTTCAAATTATATAGTTGGTTGCTTAAACCCTACCGTAGAAATACAAGTAGGTGATATTAAAAGAATTCCTTTAATTATCCCGACAAAAGACGTAAGTAAAAAGATTGCTAGTTTAGTGGAAATGAACATTAAAATTAGAAAGCAATTTTGTCAGTATTCAATTCTAGAGCATGAATATTTATCATCACCTCTAGAAACTTACTCAGATAGTAAATTGAACGTTCGAATTTCAAGATATCTGAATGAGGAAAATTTCTTAAATTGTATAATTTCTCTGAATGAAACATATATAAATTATCTTATAGAAGACATATACGAATTAAGTGATAGTGATAAAAATGCGTTGAATGAAAAGGAAGGTACTGATTGTTGCAATTATCCTATAGACAATGATGCACTTGATGCTTTTATTTTAAAATATAAAAAAAGTGATTTTTATAAAGAAGAAATTCTTCATTATATAACGAGTCAAGTTAAAGCTGATCTTAAAGAAAGTGAAATGGAAGCTGAAGAATTAGAATTAAAAACTCTTTATCAAAAAAATAATGACTTTTTAGCTTTCAGTGAAAAAAAACAAATTAACCCTATCAATTTATGGTTTACATTCAGTAAATTGGGGCAGTTACCAAAACAAAGAAAAAACAGAATCGCATTAGAATTTTTATTGCAGCTAATAAATGAAATATTATTAGATGATGAAGATGGAATAATTCCTCTAATTCCAAACTCTGGAGAGAAAATACTAATAGAAAGAATTGAAAATAGGTTTATCGAAAAAGGTTTTACACAGGCTCAATTTTCAACTTTCGACACAATATTAGGTGTAACTATAAGTGATTTTATTGATAAGTATTTTTTCTCTGAGGTCTCTAACCTTCTTAATCTATTCCTATATCTACCAAAGACACCTTATATATGGCATTTAACAAGTGGCCCAATGCAAGGCTTTGATTGCTATGTGTCTATATATAAATGGAATCGTGATAATTTAATGCGGATACGCTCTGTGTATATTGAAAATAGAGAAAGATCGTTGGTTAATCGTCAAAGTGACTTAATCAATAACGAATCTGTAGGTGCTCAAAATGAAAAAGATAAAATCTTTAAACAATTGAAAGAAATTGAAGTCTTTAAAATTAAAATTGATGAGCTACTCGAAGAGGGGTATGACCCCATCATTGATGACGGCGTAGCAAAAAATATTGCACCTTTACAGCATAAGAAAATGTTAGCTTGTGATGTATTAAATGCCAAGCAAATGAAAAAATACTTAAATGCAGATTGGTAGACGGAACTCATTATGATTGATTTATGGTTAAAAGAAGATCTCGAAGAGATTTTTAGTAAAAACATTGTTGCAGTATTTATTGATGAGCACACCGATGCTGAATTTATATTAGATATACTAAATAAAACCTTTAATGTGCATCGTGCAAACTCAGAAATTGAAGAGCTGCATGTTAAGTATTTAATTGAGAAAGAGCAGCCGACTGCTACTAAGCACGTAATTTATACTAATTTAGTTAAAGACGATTTAAAGTACATTCGAGAATATTGCGAAGTGAATGGTTGTTTAGATATTCGCCATTTAGAAAACTATATAAAAGGCAAAGTGCATAAAGCTCTAAACTTAAATATTAACATGCCAAAAGATGAATTAATCACTGCGGCTAAAGTAAGTATTGGCAAAGACTTATCCTATTGGATGGATTTATGCCATAAAGGTGCATCTGAAATATTTGATTTAGAAAAAGAGCTGTTACCTTTTATTCATGATCCTGCTCTTTTCACTAAAAAGTATGATGAACAATTACTCACAACCTTTTATCAGAAAGTAAATGAGTTACTAGGACAAGAGTATATTAAAAAACCTGCTCAAACATTAGCTGATGAAATAGTGGCGAAAATGTTTGATGGGTTAGCCTGTGACGATTGCGACTCTATTTTAGAGTCTGTTTATGTTCATTGGCTAAACTCTAAAGAACATGAAGGCTCATTTGAAAAGTACCTCACCAATTACTTAAGTAAAAATAGTAATGCTAATGTTTTAGATAGTAATAATGATATTTGGAACATCAATGTAAATCACCCATTCAAATTAATTGATGAGCAATGGCTGAAAGCAATTGGCCAAGATATTAACAATAAAGCGTTAATACCAAATCATTTAGCTAGAATTACTCAGCGTGATCAGTCAAAACAAGCACAGTCAGTAAACATAACGTTTTGGGCTGATGTAAAAGTACTGTTAGAGTTTGATGACAAGGATATTGGCTATTTAAGTACTAGAGAAGAATGTATTGAATTTTATACTAAGTACTTTTATAAACTCGATACTGCCATTCGGAATTTATATACCGAATTTTTAAATACCCCTGAAATACTTGCCCCATACCAAGATTATTATAAGCACTTAGTCGATGTGTTTTTTGATAAATGGTTTAAATACCTTGAAGGCTATCAAGAGAATCAAACAGGTATATTGCAGCGTATCATTAATGAAAACAGTCAAAAAATTGCAATTATTGTTGGTGATGGTGTTGCTTATGAATTGGCTTGTGAAGTATCGAAAAAGGTAAGTGATAACTTTAAGTTTACTAACGACATTATAATGGCTGATTTACCGTCACTTACGGTAAACAACATGAGTCGAATCTACATGGCTAACGGCATGGTAGATAAAGTTCAGAAAAAACGAGAAACCTACCTTACAAAGCAGAATCCTAGCAGCGATATTGATTATGTACTTTTAGATGATGTGAACAATGAAGCACTTTCAGGTCAGTATCTTATTTGTACCTACAAAGATATTGACGATATGGGTGATAAGTTAAATAACAAAGCCCTTAAGTTCTTCCCACAAGCGGTAGAAACCTTTACCAATAAAATAACCACGTTATTAAACAGTGGTTATCAGAAAGTGTTTTTAATTACGGATCATGGTTTTGTATTAACGGGCATGTTGTCTGAAGCAGATAAAATAACACCGACATTAAATGGTCAAAATCATGTTGCTGAACGTTATATTCGTACTGTAGATAAACAGCAATCTCTAGATTCATATGTTGAAATAGAAAAGCAATATGAAGAGTTTAATTACAATTACTTTTCTAAAACAATGAATCCATTTAAAACGCCAAGTGTTTATGGCTTTGCACATGGTGGTGCAGCACCTCAAGAGCTAATTACACCGTATTTTTGTTGGGAAAGAACAGCAGAAACTGGTGGTTCCCTTAACGCTAAATTTACTAACAAAGCTGATTTGAAAAATGTGTCTGGTGAACTCTACTTATTAAAAATAAAAGCAGATGATTCTGAAGATAATATTTTTGAGATGGAACGAAAGGTTTATTTAGTTAAGTTTTGTGACAGTAAACCAATCGGTAAAAGTGATGTTTTTACTCTTAAACGGGGTGAAACAACTACTAAAGAGTTTACCTTTGATGGTAATAATGAAATTGAAGTTCAGTTACTTGATGCACTAACTAAAGAACAATTAGACAAGGCCGTTGTAAAGAAAAACAATGACCGTGATTTAGGTGGCTTGTTTTAGCCCATAAGGATTGATAGATGCCAGTTTCAAATGAATTAGATGAAAAATTATTAGAGCATTTTCGAGGCTTTGTGGTTAAGAAAGACCTTGTTAGCTCAGTAAAAGTTGGGGCAAATGTTCCTGTATTTGTTTTAGAGTATTTAATTGCCAATTCATGCTCTACTGATGATGATGAGCAAATTAAAAAAGGGATGGAGAATGTTAAGAAGATACTTTCTGAGCATTATGTAAACCCTGAAGAAAGCACGTTAATTCACTCTAAGATTAGAGAGCAAGGTCGTTATAAAATAATCGATAAAATATCTGTGGAACTAGATTCTAAAAAAGATATTTATTGGGCTAAATTACAAAACAGTAATATCAAGAACGGCAATATTACTGATCGCTTAGTTAAAGATCATGAAAAAATATTAATGGGCGGTATTTGGGCGATCATTGATGTTGAATATGATCCTGATATTAAAATTGGCTCAAATATTTATCCGTTTGTGATCACCGATATTAAACCTATTCAGTTATCTTCATTCGATAATAGCAAGATAGTAAGTAAGCGAAATGAATTTAATAAAGATGAATGGCTAAACCTGTTACTTAGAAGCTGTGGTTATGAACCAACCGCTGAAGGTGTTAGTGATAGAGTTAAAATGCTACTGCTCTCACGTTTACTGCCAATGGTTGAATCTAATTTTAACTTTATCGAGTTGGGGCCTCGTTCAACGGGTAAATCATTTGTTTATAAAGAACTGACTCCTTACGCTGTTTTAATTTCTGGTGGCCAAGGCACAATTGCAAAACTATTTGTTCACGGCTCTACGGGCAAAGTTGGAGCGGTTGGCCAGTGGGACGCTATTTGCTTCGATGAAGCAACGGATAAAATATTTAAAGACCGTGATGCAGTTCCTTTAATGAAAGATTATATGGAATCAGGTTCATTCTCTCGTGCTGGTGCTGGTGGTGAAATAACGGGTGTAGCATCGATTATTCTTAACGGTAATATTAACCAGCCTGTAGAAACCGTATTACAAACATCTCACTTATTCAGTCCGTTATCTGATGAAGTAAATAATGATACGGCATTTCTTGATCGTATTCATTTCTATTTACCTGGTTGGGAAATGATCAAGTTTGCTCCTCGTCACTTCACCGCAAATTTTGGTTTTAGTACTGATTACTTCTCGGAAGCTTTAAAATCATTTAGACGAACAACTTATACCGATGTAGTTGAAAAGTTCTTCTCGCTTGGTGCTCACTTAAAGCAACGTGATACTAAGCCTGTTAAAAAGACTGTTTCAGGTTTTATTAAACTAATGCACCCTGACGGTAACTACACCAAAGAAGATGTTAGAGAATACCTTGAGATTGCATTAGAAATGCGTAGAAGGGTTAAAGAGCAATTAAAACGTATTGGTGGTATGGAATTTTGGGATACTAACTTTTCATACATTGATAAAGAGACTCAAGAAGAGCACTTTGTTGGTTTACCTGAAGAAAAAGGTTCTCACTTAATTGAAAATACACCATTACCAGCAGGTGTTTGTTATACCAGTACCAGTGATGGTGATAATGTTGCTTTAGTTAGAATTGAAGCGATAGTAGTTGGTGGCTCAGGTAAGCTAAATATCACAGGTGTTAGCAGTACTGCGGTAAAAGAAAATATCAAAAATACTTACCAATATATTAAAGGTAATGAGAAGACTATTTTAAGCGAACAACACTCACTTAAGAACTTCGACATAACAATACAGGTTAGTAACCTGCTAGGAGGTTCTATATCGTCTGGTATTGGCTCTGCGGTTTATATCTCTATAGTTTCAGCATTATACAAAAAGAACCTTAAAGCTGGTCTTGCTGTGCTTGGAAACATATCTGTTGGTGGGGCAATTGAACGAGCAATTAACTTTGAAGATAAAGTAACCATGCTTTCAGAAAATGGTGCGAAAGTGGTTATTGTTCCAATGGATAACTTAGCTGAACTCGCAAATATCCCGGCAACTATTCTAGGTGACACTGATGTGCCATTCTATCAAAATAACCAGTTACTTATGCAGAAGGCTATATTACTTGATTAATACTTGCGAATCGAACAGCTTTCTTTAGTCACTATATCAAAGCTGACTCTAGCTATTTTTTTAAATAATAACTTAGGAGAAAAAGTAAATAGATTTACATTCGCTAAATATCAAGAGCCTTAATTTGATTTAGTCGAACGAAGGTTTGGATGCCAAAGACAAAAGGAAAAGTCTCTTTAGCTGCCGACTTTAACACAGATCTAACCTTAATATCTAACTCGCAATTGTCCAGAACTTTCATAGTTGGCACTTCAGATATTCTAAGTGCCAACTATGATTTTTGTTTATAAAATTTGTTACTCTCCTAGCTCCAAATTTCCCCAATAAAATTGATAAGAATGGTAGTAATTTACTTCGCAAATGGTAATTAAAAATGAATAATTATCAATTAGCTTTCTAAGGGCATTCTAAAAATGATTTTGTGTCCTCTTAGGGTAAAAGAGTGGCACATTGTGACTTCGTCCCGATATGCTTATTCGTGCTACAGCCACGACTATTTAAGAAGTCTAGTTGAGTTTTGATCTCTTTCTCTAATTCACCAACATAGATTAATGATGTTTCTATATTGGTGTATTTTCCGCCTCTACTTGCACTAAACCAATTGAATGACCCTACGGCCATATACCGTTCATCGGCAAAAATACATTTACTATGAACACCATTTATTACATTAATAACGATACCAAGCTGTTCTAAGATTGCACAGCAATGTTGAAACGCTTTTATTTTATTAGTATCTAGGTGATTTGCGACAGTGGTATTGAAATGTCTGTCGGTGTGAATGGTTATCTGGACACCTCTGTTCAGTGCAGCCTTTAGTAGTTCTAACTGCCCAGTTGATTGCACTTTATCTAGCAGTAACCAAGGCGAGACGATATCTATTTTTCTTTGTACTTCACTCAGCAGTTTTGATAAGAAAGCATCATGTTCTTCGGTATTTGTTAGCAGTTTCGGATGGCTGCATATTTGTAATAAATCGGGGCGTTGACCAACACTAAACTCAAGCTCATTTCGCTCGTCTGTGAAGAGATGCTTAGCGAGTAACCCCCTTGGGGAGCATGATGGTGCAGCTTCAATGATATCCAAATCACCAAACACCAAGAATGCATCTTTGGCTCTAGAGACAGCGACGTTGAGCATTGAGGGATCCATATCGATAAACCCGCCATCGTTGTGCCTGGTGTAGACTTGGGAAAAGATTATGATTTTTCGTTCAGCTCCTTGGAGAGAGTGAACTGTCCCAACGGTTAGTTGATCTTCAGCTTTACCCGCTTTGATATCGAATTCACCACATGCGGTCTTAATCTGATTCACTTGTGCTGAAAATGGAGTAATGATACCTACACATTTGAACAGTGGTTCGCCATAGTAATTCTCTATTTCAACCTTTTTGGCATGTAACCATGCAGCAATAGTTTCAGCTTCTAACTTATTGCGTCGGCTGCCACTAAATGATTCAGCGATACCGTCTACGTGTACATGACTGAAAGGGGAGTAGAGGCTATCTTCGATCGCTTGTCCTCTCTTTGGGATCAAGATACCTTGATAGCAAAGGTCATTACAGTATGAGATTAATTCATCGTAACAGCGTCTATGCTCTTGCAAAAACATGCCAGGCTGAGCTTGCTGCATATAATGAAAGCGGCTTGCTTGTTGTGCTATATGCATAACACTGCCTGTCACTACACTTCGGCCTTCCTCTTGAATGACTGGGTAGTCTTCATCAGAACTGATAATTTTATGCTGTTTTAAATTCCCCCGGTCAATTGATGAACAAACACTTCTAATCGGCGAGATCTGGTAAATATCACCAATCACCAATGCTTTTTTGGCTAGTGAGAATGAGGCTGCAGCGACTTCAGGAGCTACTTGACCTGCTTCATCAACAATCAACAGATCAATTTCATTGAGTAGATAGTCAGATTCAAATTCATTATTGCCAACGTGAGATTGGTAAGACATATGAGAAGGCAGAGAATGGAACGTTGATACAATGCAAGGAGTAAGCATCATTCGGCGTTGCCAGCGAGGACGAACCGTTTTCAAACCTGTTTTGCGGGCCTGCTTATTCAGATCTTGGCCCATACCACGGCAACTTAGCAGCCAGCATGCTTCCCAGTAATGTACTGATAATCGAAACATTCGAAAGCGGGTCGTAATATCTAAAAGCGAATCGATATCGGTCAGATGCGGAATAGTTTGCTCTGTAGAGTCTTCAGTAAAGTCATGGATAGCATCAAGCCAATTCAAACGTGATTGTTCAAACTCTTGATACTGCTCTAAGTTTGATTGATATCGTTTTTTTTGATTATCAAAGTCGTTTTTTTTACTAGAAAATACTCCCTTGAGTAGACTCTCAAAGAAGTCTGATGACTGGTTCTCAATTTGCTCTTCATCGTGCTTAATAAGGTTTAGCATGAAACTCCTGCGCTGGAGTTCAAGTTTATTTTTGATTGGCGGTAACCACTTAAACAGTGTTAACCATATAGATTCCTTACCAAGGTAGTTTCGCCAAGCAGTTAAGTGTTTTTTGGCGTTATCTTTCAATACTTGTGCATTAGAAACTACTTGTCGTTGAGCTGCTAATGCTTGTTGGGGGTTCTCCCCTAGCCGAGAATAGATTTCATTTAGTTGGCGGTTGTATTGATTCCAATTGTTTTGAATGTGATCTAACTTTTTCTTATGTTGGCGTAATTCGGCAAGGAGATACGCTTTAACTTGCGTTACATCGTCAAAATTCTCTTCTGGAAACGCCTGCTTTGCTCTTTCCAAATAATGTGCTTGCGCTTGATCTAGAAAGTCCAACTGCTCTATTTTTTCATAAAAATAATTAGTTTGATAACTTTTGGCAGCTTCCACTGCCCCATACGCCGACGGTAGGTAGCCACCATAGCTAAAAATATTGGGGATCCAACGGCCTGATAGTTCATCGTCGCCTTCATCAAAGTCTTTACCAAAAGCATCAATTATGTTCGTGACTGCTTGATTATTAGTCGATGCCGCAATGATTAACGGTGGCTTACTTTCTTTTAACGCAGATTCAATCCACATTGATGCGACTACAGACAAAACAAACGTTGTTTTACCAGTGCCAGGAGGACCATTTACTGCAAGAATATCGCCTTCTTGCATAGCTAAGGTATGCGCCAAGGCATCGCATTGCGCTTTAGCAAGTGGGAATTGACTATTTGAGTGGCCCAAACGCGAATTAACAGTCTGTGATACATCAATACACTCTTCATGGTTGATTACTGTTTTTGTCGCGTAACTATCAATCAAAGGCAAGGCTGTGTTTGAAGTGCTCAGTTTATCGTACAGTTTTAATATATGCCTTGAAACTCCCAAGCAATCACTGATTTTGTTGACTAAGCCACCGCTTTCGATGTGTTCGTAAAACTGATCGATTCGACTTCTATCACAGTAATCTGCAAATAGTTGTTGGGTGAGCTCGTAGTAGTTTTGCCATTCTTTTTGATGGTTTTGATATTGTTCTTTTTGTTCGAATTTGGCTGAAATGCTTTCAGTTGACTGTTTTGGAATTTCATTTTCTGTCAGGAATTCATCGAGTTTATCGACTTCAGCAATAGTAAAGGCGTCATTTCCTTGAGGAGCAAGTAAATCACGAGATATGAATGGTGTTGTATGGGGAAATAGCAACCCTTCACGATTTACATATAAAGTGCAGACAATCGGAGTCAGTACATCAGGCATGTTGTTTTTGTAATCTTTGCCATGTACTTTTCGCAGATAATAGGTAACTGGTCGATAATGAATTTCTACAGCGTTAAGAGTGTCTTCTTCATTATGAAACAGATCTTGTAGCAATTTAGAATCAGGTTTAAGTTTACCTTCTTTGAACTCGTTGGTTGTAGCTCGCACATAATTCTTCAGCTCTTGCTTTTTTAGTGCACCTTTCGCGCTATCAGCATCGGCAAGAGAGTTACGCCAATAGAGAATCCAGTCCTGATTATTCATACACTGTCCTTTAATTCGTATTCGGATATTATATTACTAATGGAGGTTGTTTTGTTAGAACTTGATCAAGTTCTAACAAAACAACCTTCTAGCCATACTGATATTTACTATTCGAGTAGTCGAAGAATTGTGGCTGGAGTATAGTGCCATATAAATTCCATAATTAATTCTGTGAATATATAGTTACTAATAGGTTTTGAAAGTTATTGGGGTGCCGGTAATACCCAGAAAATTGTTTGAGTAGTGCGCGATATTTATGCTTGTCTGAACCATACAATTAGATCTGGTAAATTAAGGTTTGATTAATGTTGATTTGAGAGACTTTGTGCGGGTCATGGATACGCAGGGTGATGCTGTATTAGGCGTGGGCAAATGCAATGATGAGAATGAGCTGCAAATTGCATTAGAGCAAGCACTTTCAAATCCGCTAGTCAGCAGTGCCGGTATGGCATCAAGTTCGGGTGTTATTATTCAAATAAACTGTAAAGATGAAATCTCGCTCGGTAATTACAATTTTATCACTGATACTGTTCGTCAAAGAGTGAGTCCTTCAGCTCTTGTGATCTGCGGCGCTTAAAAATAGAACAGCTCGATATGAACTATGAAATCTGTAACTCCCCCAAATAGTAATAAGCCTTGTCATGAAGTCTAATTATATCAAACAAGTTGATTTTGTATAACTCACAACGTTGTTGGAATGTAAGTCTATCCGGATAGTTACTAAGTGAATCAACAAGGTCAACTAAGTCTGTCTGTGGGTCTTCTTTTAAAGCATCTAAAAATAACTTTTCAAACTCTGAAGAAAATGAATTGTGCAGGTTACATATTAATTCGAACGAGCGGTCTACATTAAGCCATTTTTCGTTAATATCTGAGTTGAATACCAGCCCATCAGGGTGACAGCTGATTTTGTTGAAGAGCTGCGATGCTTCTTTTGTAAACTTTATATAATCAGCACCATGCATTGTCCCATAAGTTCTGCCATTCCCAATATATTTGCTGACACCAAAGATTATTTTCTCATTGAATGCTTCGTGAAGGTATTGCCATGCCTTAAGGGGATCATATTGCAATTCACTTTTAATACAGAACTTACATGCATCAATTAGTCGGTTAACTTCTTCAATACAGTATGTGTAATTAGATTTTTCACTGTAGTATGAGTCTAATAGGTTATCATTATCTTCGCAGGTTGAGCTTTCACTAAAATAAATTTCTTTTTCTTCTTCAAGTGAAGGTGTTCTGCGCAACTAAATCAG
>NZ_PPSW01000011.1 GCF_005876835.1 Pseudoalteromonas phenolica | reverse complement strand
AGACTCTTACCATACGAGTATACTTAACTTCCCTACTCCATTCGAAGAAGTAGCGAAAGTGGCGTCCCCTAGGGGATTCGAACCCCTGTTACCGCCGTGAAAGGGCGGTGTCCTAGGCCTCTAGACGAAGGGGACGCAAAAATTGTGTTCTCTAGGACAATTGCACTTAGAAGATTGGTGGAGCTATGCGGGATCGAACCGCAGACCTCCTCGCTGCCAGCGAGGCGCTCTCCCAGCTGAGCTATAGCCCCTTACCTTGGGCTTATCTAACCTTTCAGTTAGTCACCTGTATCGCTGAGTGCGGGGCGCATTCTATGCACCCATAAAATTAAAGTCAACATTTTTTCTTTAACTTTTTACTGTTCGCTTTAAAAAACAGCAAACAGGCGCATATATAATCACAACAACCGTTTTTAGGCAACTAAACACTCTCTATATCATCACCATAGCACTCAAATTGCTTTGCTTTACGCTCTGTTGCACTCAGTGATTATCAAGAGCTATGGCATTTTATATTTCACCTTGGCATTTCAACTCATATAAAGCATCTAAAATTAGCTTTTTTGAATAAGTTTAGAAGGTTTTATTGTAATTTAAGCTGCTAAGACAACCCTTAGATCAAATTCCTAATATCAAGGGTTTTAACCTGGGTTCATTCTCAATGAGTCAATTTTCTTGGTTTTTTAAGCGTGAAAATGCATTAGCTATATAATGAAGAACAATTGCAATTTGATGATAAAATCCGCAGACAGACCAAAATTGTAAATTCAGCTATTGACTCTGTTGCAAGTCTCCCTATAATACCGCTCCACAACGACACGGTAACGTGTTGTTTTTAGATATGGGTCGTTAGCTCAGTTGGGAGAGCATCGCCCTTACAAGGCGAGGGTCACTGGTTCAAGTCCAGTACGACCCACCACATATCTAAACTTATCTATAATGGGTCGTTAGCTCAGTTGGGAGAGCATCGCCCTTACAAGGCGAGGGTCACTGGTTCAAGTCCAGTACGACCCACCATTATAGAGCTGTAATATGGGTCGTTAGCTCAGTTGGGAGAGCATCGCCCTTACAAGGCGAGGGTCACTGGTTCAAGTCCAGTACGACCCACCATATTACACACCATTTTCTAAATGGGTCGTTAGCTCAGTTGGGAGAGCATCGCCCTTACAAGGCGAGGGTCACTGGTTCAAGTCCAGTACGACCCACCATTTAGAAACACTTTGCGGGTTGTTAGCTCAGTTGGGAGAGCATCGCCCTTACAAGGCGAGGGTCACTGGTTCAAGTCCAGTACAACCCACCACTTATCTGGTTCGCAAAGTACATTGATATGGGTCGTTAGCTCAGTTGGGAGAGCATCGCCCTTACAAGGCGAGGGTCACTGGTTCAAGTCCAGTACGACCCACCATATCAAGCTTATAATTATGTGGGTCGTTAGCTCAGTTGGGAGAGCATCGCCCTTACAAGGCGAGGGTCACTGGTTCAAGTCCAGTACGACCCACCACATAATCCAATCTTAAATTCTTAATCTTACTCTGTTTTATCTCCAAACTATTTAAAAAAGCCCATTAAAGGTCTAGACTGTCATAAGCCCTTATCGTTACTAATTTATTCAATGAGCTTAAACAACTTTAGCAATATCAAGCTGTTAATTGTCGAAGAACAGCCGCTCGCGCTGAGCCACCTCAGGCGCTCTTTAGAGCAGCTACAGTTTAAGCATATCTATATTGCCGAGCATGCAATTGCAGCAACTGAACTTTGTGCCAGTGAAAAGTTTGATCTAATTATTTGCTCATTTGACTTAACCAAACGACAAAACGGTTATCAGCTCTACGAAGAGTTAAAAAGTAAAAACCTCATCAAAAACACCACAGCTTTTATTTTTGTCTCAGCAGAAACCAGTGGCGAGCTTGTTCATAGCGTACTTGAGCTGCAACCCGATGATTTCTTAGTTAAACCATTTTCAATTAAAGAATTAAAAACTCGGCTTACTCGCGTATTAAAGCGAAAATCTGCGCTGAAACAAATTTTTACTTTAATTGATGATGGCAATGATTCAAAAGCAGTTAAATTTATCGACAAAGAACTCGATAATAATGACAACACCTACAGTCCAATTATGCTCAAACTCAAAGGTGAGGCATTACTTAGATTAAAACGGGTTGATGAGGCTAAAAAATTCTATAAATCAGCGCTTTCTTTACAAAAATTCGCTTGGGCTAAAATTGGCCTAGTAGAAGCTTTAATTGCAAACAAAGAACATGTGCTAGCTCAACGTATGCTAAAGACTATGTTAGAACGTTCAGAAACTCGATTGGTTGCGCTCGACTTACTTGGTCGCCTTGAAATGCAATTGAATCAATTTGAAAACGCACAAACATTTCTTCAACAAGCATCTAATATGGCGCCTCGTAATATCGAAAGACAGAAAAGTTTAGGTCGAGTTGCATCAATCAATCATGATTATGAATCGAGCTACAACGCGCATAAAGACATTGCTCAGTTCGCTAAACACTCCATTCATGATAGCCCTGAAATCTATTTAAATGCAGCTAGGGCGGGCATCGACTTTGCCTTAGCCACTGATCAAACAGAGCAAATTAATCGCATCACACGACAAACACAAAAATATCTTGGCGATTTAAAAAAGCAATTTCCAAATGCCGATAATCAAACCCAGTTAGATGTTTTAAACGCGCGTATTCACTACTTAAAAGATGAGCACCAAAAAGCGATTCAGCTCATTAATCAACTAGAAGATGAACCAACAATACGATCTATCGATGCAGCTCTTGATAAAGCAAAAGCTTGTCATGAACTAGGGATGCAGCACAAGGCTCAAGATTTATTCACACAGATCATACAACACTGTGAGCGTCATAAAGACATTAGTGACCCCACTACCCTGCACTATATCCACCAGCAAAAAACAGAGAAGCAAGACATTACCATGGGCCCGAAAGAGCTTAACAACCATGCAGTGACTCAGTTTAACCGCGGTAGAATTGATGTCGCGCTTGAAGCATTTACGCAAGCGTTTAGAGTCATGCCGAAAAATGCCAGTATTGCTCTTAATTTGGCGCAATGTTTATTAGACAAAAACCACCAAAAAGAAAACACCATCAACACCCCATTACTCAAGAAATGCTTTGCACTTTTAAATAGTGTGGATTTAGAAACAGATCAGAAAGAGCGTTTAGGCAAGCTGAAAGTCACCTGCGATGAGCTGGGACTTTCATTAGAATAGTACCAATCCTCAATAATACGCACTCATTTTGAGGGACTAAAACTGACGCTAACTTCGTTGAAAATTTCTTATTTAGAATAACTAAACAGCAAAATTACCGCCTCGTTATCGACAAGTTTTCCTTGCCTCAAAATAGAACGCTTAATTAAGAGGATTGGTATAAGCTTTAACTAAAATATATTACGCTTTTGTCATTGATAACGCATTTACACAATAGCGCAAACCAGTTGGTGGTGGGCCATCGGGAAATACATGGCCGAGGTGTGCGTCACACACATTACAAACAATCTCGACTCGCTGCATGCCATGGCTGTTATCGCCAATATATGCTATCGATTCTAAATAAGCTGGCTTTGTAAATGACGGCCAACCTGTGCCACTGTTAAACTTTTCGTCACCTGAAAACAGTAAATTATTACAACATGCGCAGTGATAATCCCCCGCTTCAAATACGGTGCAACTGCCACTGCTAAAGGGCCTTTCGGTGCCTTTATTGCGGGTAATATAGAAGACTTCTGGGTCTAGCTCTTGCTGCCACTGCTCAGCGGTTTTCTCAACTCGATTTTTCGGCTCTGGATTACCAGCGTTCGCGTACTTTAAAACATCTTGCCAGGTCAGCATAATTTACTCCTCATACCAATCCGCTTAACTAAGTGATCTTTTTTTAGGCAAGAAAACCTTGTTGGTAGCAAGGCAAAGAGTTCGTTATTTAGTTGTTCTAAATAAGAAATCTTTAACGCAGCTATCATCAGGTTTAATCCCTCAAAATGATTAAGTGTTATTGCGAATTGGTATTATTATCTTGTTTTTCAGGCTCAGGCCAATCATTAAAAAAGTAGCTTAAATAGCGACTTTTGAGCAAATACAATATCACCCACAACAAGAGCACCATTTGTACTGCTAAAAACATTGAAAACTGGTAATACGATTGTGATGCTTGATAGATCAACCAAGTTAAGTCTAAGCATGCACAAAGTAATAATGGCCAGCGCATGTGCCGCCAAATTTTGGCTAACTTCTGAGAGCTGGTTGGTCGGCGAAGTGAATAAATTACAGTCGGCACAATGGCAATGGCCCCTATGCCTAACGCCGTAAAGAAGTGGAATTTAGAAACAAAGAACAGCGACATAAAGTCGATATCGGGACGTCTTGCCAATGCAGAGAATGTCCATAAAAAATAGGCACGCAACAACACCACTAGCGTCAAGTTAAAAGCCAGTGGCGTTCGATAGACGCCGTATTTATCCCAATATTCTGGGCCGTAATGTTTCATAAATGTCCTACCCCTCTATGCAGAGGAACTACTACAAAAACGCGGTCGTATTGACCGCGTAATTACTAGTAAGTGTATTTCTATAATTGCTGCTCGGTATTACTCATGTTCAGCGAACAAAGCGATTAAGGCATCTTCATCGAGTATTTCAATACCTAAATCTTGGGCTTTGGTTAGCTTAGAACCCGCTTTTTCCCCTGCAACAAGGGCATGGGTGTTTTTAGAAACACTGCCTGCCACTTTTGCGCCCAGAGCCTGCAAACGCGCTTTCGCATCGTTACGATTTAGCTGACTTAACGTGCCTGTAAGCACATACGTTAACCCTGCAAGCGGCTGTGCATCCGCAGACTTCTGTTCTATTTGCGGCCAATTGATGCCAATTTCAAGTAGCGCGTTCACAACGGCTTGGTTATGCGGCTCATTAAAGAAAGCATGAATGTGTTTGGCAACCACAACGCCCACATCACTAACCGTTTGTAAGTCATCCGTGCTCGCGGCCATTACCTTTTCTAGCGTTAAATAGTGGTTTGCCAGATTCTGCGCGGTCGCTTCACCCACTTCTCGAATGCCTAAAGCATATAAGAACTTTGCCAGAGTCGTTTGCTTTGCCGCTTCTAAGGCGTTAACTAAGTTCAACGCCGATTTTGGCCCCATTCGCTCAAGTGACTCAAAATGACCTTGCTTTAAGATAAATAAGTCAGCAGGTGTTTCAATCAACTCTCTATCAACAAGCTGATCAACAATCTTATCGCCTAGCCCATCAATATCAAATGCTTTACGTGATGCAAAATGCTTAATCGCCTGCTGACGTTGCGCTTGGCACACTAAGCCACCTGTGCAACGGGCCACGGCTTCGCCTTCAATACGCTCGACATGTGAACCACATACAGGACATGTTTCAGGGAATACGATGTCTTTGGCATCATCAGGGCGGCGTTCTAGCACCACTTGTGTCACTTGAGGTATTACGTCACCCGCTCGGCGAATAATGACGGTATCACCGACTTTTACGCCAAGGCGCTCTATTTCATCGCGGTTATGAAGCGTTGCATTAGACACGGTTACGCCACCAACGAAAACAGGCTCTAAACGTGCTACCGGTGTAATTGCACCGGTACGACCTACTTGGAATTCAACATCCAGTAACTGAGTAATTTCTTCTTGCGCAGGAAACTTAAAGGCAATGGCCCATCGCGGCGCTCGTGCTACAAAGCCAAGCTGTTGTTGATAATCTTTGCGGTTTACTTTGATCACCACGCCATCGATTTCATAGGCAAGGCTTGCACGACGCTCAAGAATGTCTTGATAATACGCCATTACTTCTGTGGTGCCTGTCACTAAGCGGGTCTCTGGGCACATTGGAAAGCCCCAATCTTTGAGCTTACTGAGTTGTTCAAAATGCGCATCAGGCAACTCTACCCCTTCAACAACACCGGTTGAGTATGCATAAAACATCAGTGGGCGTTTGGCGGTAATTTTAGAATCTAGCTGACGTAAACTACCTGCTGCCGCATTACGCGGGTTCGCAAAGGTTTTTTCACCTTTAGCAAACGCCGTTTCATTTAATTTTTCGAAACCCGCCGTATCCATAAATACTTCACCACGTACTTCGAGTTCAGCCGGAATATCATCACCACGTAAACGCAGCGGTACGTTACGAATGGTTTTAACGTTCTCTGTGATGTTTTCACCGACTTGACCATCACCGCGTGTTGCCGCCTGCACTAACACGCCATCTTTATACAAGATAGATACCGCTAGACCATCTAGTTTTGGCTCGCAACAAAAGTCCAGTGGCTCACTCACTAACAAGCGCTCTTGAATACGGCGATTAAATGCAGTGAATTCTGCTTCATCAAAAGCATTATCAAGAGACAACATCGGTACTTTATGGGTCACTTGAGAGAACTTGCTCAGCGCTTCCCCACCGACTTTTTGTGATGGCGAATCAGGTGTAAGTAATTCAGGGTTTGCTTGCTCTAGTGCCATTAATTCACGCATTACTCTATCGTATTCTGCGTCTGGCACAGTTGGGTTATCTAATACGTAATACTGGTAGTTATATTCTTCTAATTGCTGTTTTAATGCATCTATTTGCTTAACAATTGTCTCTGACATCTCGACCTCTAAAAACAAAAAGCCACCTAGCGTGAGCTTGGTGGCCTAAAAAATCATAACGCGCTAATCATTAAGCAGCGAATTCGCGAACCTTTTCAACATAGCTGCGAACCGTTTCAACACTTAAAGGCTGACGTTGGTGATCAAGTACTGTAGCACCAAACTCATCAGACAGTTTCTTAGCAGCACTGTGCAGCATATTAAAGGCAGCTAGGCTATCGCCTTCACATGGCAGCGTCATAAATAAACTCACGCCCGCAGTGCTAAACTGCTCCATGTTATCAATATCGAATGTACCCGGATTGAACATGTTCACTAAACGGAACAATACAGGACCATTGCCTGAAGGCTCAACATGACGGTTAAAGAAGCCTTCATCAGAATATTTAAAGCCTAAGCTCAAAACACAAGGTAATAGCTTAGAGCCCGCCATTGAAAGACCTTCTGGCATTTCAATGTGCAAAATAATAAAGTCTTGTGGTTCAGGGGCTGCTGTCGGCGCAGCATTTTGCTGTTGCTCTTCAACAACTGGCTCTGCAGTAGGCTCTTCATCTACCGCTGAAAAATTCATATCACCCAGTTCAGGCTCATTGTCTTTCGCTGGGGCCGCAGGCTCAACTTTAGGCTGTGGTTTCGGAGTATTATCAGTTTGTTCTGGTGTTTCTTTTTTTCTTACTGACCATAAGCCGTGGATCAATAAACCGCCAATAACTAGCGCACTGATCACGATTAATGCCCATCTTAATTCTTCGGCCATTACTCACCTTTATCTTGCTACGTTTGTGCCATTTGCACTGCTTGTTCTATGTCTACGGCAACCATACGCGAAACACCCGGTTCGGCCATGGTTACCCCCGTCAGTCTACCCGCCATTTCCATGGCGATTTTATTGTGACTAATATATATAAATTGCACCGATTGTGACATTTCTTCGACCAAACGGCAAAAACGCACGACGTTGGCGTCATCAAGCGGTGCATCAACTTCATCCAGCATACAAAATGGCGCTGGATTTAGCCTAAATATTGAAAACACTAATGATAATGCGGTCAGCGCTTTTTCTCCACCACTTAAAAGGTGAATTGTTGAGTTTTTCTTGCCCGGTGGCCTTGCCATAATCGCCACACCGGCTTCTAACAGGTCATCTGAGGTCAACTCAAGATAAGCTTGACCGCCCCCAAACACTTTCGGGAACAAGCCTGCAAAGTCTTTGTTTACTTGGTCAAAGGTTTGCTTAAAGCGCTGCTTGGTTTCTCGGTCTATTTTACGAATAGCACCTTCAAGGGTTTCGAGTGCGGCAGTTAAATCATCAAGCTGCTCGTCTAAGTACGTTTTGCGCTCTAGGGCTTGGTCATATTCTTCAATCGCAGCGAGGTTAACCGCGCCTAAGTCTAATAACTGCTTGGTGGTATTTTGTAACTTTGACTGAAAGCTCACCAGCTTAGGGTTTTCAGGCAGGCTTGCCAAAATTTCTTTGAGTGTTTGCTGTAACTCTTCAAGGGGTTCTAGCATCAACTGCGCTTTAATCATTAGCTCTTGCTCTGCTAACTTAAGCTGCTGAAGCTGATTTTGTTTTTTCGTAACGCCCGATTGTGCGTCTTGCAAACTCGCTTGTTTATCTTGCAGTGCTTTTTGGGCTTGCGCTTTTTGCGCTTGGCATTGCTCAAGCTGAATTTCGATTTCTTGATGCTGCTCGACTAAAATCTTCAACTGCTCTTCACACTCAAGCAATGGCAGTTGTTGATCTTCTAATTGCTGCTGTAAGGTTTCAAGCCGCTCTAAGGCGCTATTTAACACGCTCTGACTATGTTGCTGCTTTGTTTGCTCCAGTTGCCACGTATTTTGTACTTTTTGCAACTCAAGCTCTGCCTGATGCAATGCTTGCTGAGCCGATTGCGAGTGACTTGCGGCCTGAATATAGGCCTGCTCTTGTTCATCAGCCTGAGCTTGTAACTCAATTTGCTGCGCTTGCAGTAACTCAAGGGCAGCCTCTATATCAGCAATCTGTTGTTTTTGTTTAGCAATAGGTGCTGCTTGCTCACTTAATTGTGCTTTAAGCGAGTCTTGCTTTTGTTGATATTGTTCGAGGGTTTGCTGCCAATTAGCATGTTGCTTATCTAATAGCTCGGAGTGAGTTTGTGCCTTTGCCATACCCTGAGCGATTTGGTGAATACTGGCACTGTTACTCTCTATTTCTTGTTGTGCTACTTGTAAACGAGTTTGTAGTGCTGCTTTTTGCGCTTTTGTTTGCTCAACGTCAGAAATTAATTTTGGTAATTCAGCATTAAGTTCGTTTAATTGCGTTTGCTGTGTTAATAAGCCCACTGAGGTTTGTTTAGACTTACTAACTCTAAAGTTCTCACCAAATAAGTTACCTTCGCCATCAACGGCCATCCACCAGCCTTGCTCAGGGGTAAATCTCTGACATTGTTTAAGTAATTGGATCTGGTTTAAAAATGCCGGGTAAACCTGCCCCTCCAGTAAACTTGCAACTGAGCCCTCGCGAGGCGCTTGGGTGTTATCCCAAACACCATGCTCAGTGGTGCTTTCGCTCACAGGCAATAACGTCATGCCAAGTATCGCACTTTCAACAATCGCTGCATCACTCGCCGTAACGGATAAGGTTTGCAGTAACGTCTGCTGTACGTCATCGCTCAGTGAACTAAGCACATTCTCTAACGCACTGATATTTGCTTTGCAGCTACTGACCTTTTGTGCGCACTCACGCTCTTCAAGCTCGGCCTTTGTATAATGAGTCAGTGCTTCATCTAAAGCCGCAGCCAGTTGCTTGGCCTGCGATTGAAGCCCTGCCATTTGTTTCGCAAGCTGATTAAACTCTGCTGTTGCTGCATCGAGCTCTTTTGTGACTGATTGGCTTTGCTGCTGTTCAATTTGCTTTGCCACATCAGCTATATTTGCCTGCAAGTGAGTCAGCGATAACTCTGCTTGCTTAAGAGTTTGTTCTGCCTGTTGCAAAGTTTGGCGCTGCTCAGATATTTCATGCTGCCCTGCATTTAACTTCGCTTGTTGTGCTTTATGTGCAGCTTGTGACGATTCAAAGGCACTTTGAGCTTTTAATAACGCGTCTTTCGCTTGTTCAAGACCTTGCTCTGTCGCTTGCTGTTGCTCGGTAAACTCAGTTTGCGCATGCTGCAGAGTTTGCAGTGCATCTTGTGCTTCTTTAAATGCTTGCTTTTGTTTATCTATATCAGCTTGTAGTTGTGTTTTTTGTTGCTGTGCACTGAGTTTTTGTTGCTCAAAGCGAATTATCTCGGTATGAATACGATGCTTTTGCTGTTGTGTGTCTTCTAGTTTATGGGTGTCTTGTTCAAGCTTTGCTTCTAATGCTGAAAGCACATCAGCATGACCTTGATGGGCGTCACTAAAAAAGCGGATTTGTTTTTCAAGCTCAGCGATTTCAGCTGCTTTTTGCTGTTGTTGTGTGTTTAGCTTTTGCCATTTAATGACTGCGACTTGGCCCTTAAGCAAACGCTCATCTCGCTTAAGCTCACGATATTGCTTAGCTTGCTCTGCTTGCACTGCGAGTTTATCAAGCTGATTTTTCAGCTCTTGGCGCATGTCTAGCAGGCGCTCTAAATTGTCGCGGGTACTTTGAATACGGGTTTGCGTTTCGCGGCGTCGCTCTTTGTACTTAGAAACACCGGCGGCTTCTTCTAAAAACACTCTGAGCTCTTGTGGGCGGCTTTCAATTAAGCGAGAGATCATCCCCTGTTCAATTATCGCATAACTACGCGGCCCAAGGCCTGTGCCTAAGAAAATATCAGTGATATCGCGTTTACGACACTTGCTGCCATTGAGAAAATACAATGACTGGCCATCTCGGGTTACTAAACGCTTAATCGCGATTTGATTTCGATTTGCAAGACTGCCTTGTAACACACCTGAAGTATTATCAAAGAAAAGTTCTACCGAAGCTTGAGAGACTGGTTTACGGTGTGTTGAGCCGTTAAAAATAACATCTGTCATGGCATCGCCACGCAGGTTTTTTGCGGAGCTTTCACCCAACACCCAGCGCACGGCGTCAATCACATTAGACTTACCACAGCCATTGGGGCCGACCACACAGGTCATCTGATCTGGAAATGGGATCTTGCTGGGCTCTACAAATGATTTAAAGCCAGCAAGCTTAATATGGGTCAGCCGCATGATTTGTTAGGGTTACTTTAGTTAATTGAAAACAATAACAAAATAATCTTCAAAGATTAAGCGCGTCTTTTAATGTTATCTAGGATGATACCAGTCGCCATGGCCACGTTGAGCGACTCTGCCCCACCGAAAGCGGGAATGGTGATCTTTTGATTAATGTAAGGCGCAACTTGTTCACGAATACCATGAGATTCGCTGCCCATTACCAACACCCCTTTTGTAGCAAACTGAGTTTTATGAACGCTTTGACCACCAAGGTATGCGCCATAAATATCGCCGTCATAGTCCGCTAAAAATTCCGCCAAGTCAGTGCGGATCACATTCACACGAACAAACGAGCCCATGGTCGCACTAATCACCTTAGGATTAAAATGGTCAGCACAATCTTGGCTAACCACGATTTGCTTCAAACCATACCAGTCAGCCACGCGAATAATGGTGCCTAGGTTTCCGGGGTCTGATACTCCATCTAGCGCTAATACGAGGCCTGATGTGTCTATGCTGCTTTGCTCTGGCATAGTGACAATGGCAATGGCCGCATTGTTACTCACTAAAGTGCTCGCTTTACTTAAACTCTCTTCATCGGCTTCAACAATGTCATCGGCAAGAATCTTATCGTTATGGGCTGCAATAAATGCAGGTGAGGCAAATAACTGTTTTACAGGCACATTGGCAGCAAACAACTCAAGGATATTTTTTTCTCCTTGCACTAAATAGCAATTATGTTGTTTGCGATATTTTTTCTGCGCCAATGCACGCAATAATTTTAGTTGGTTTTTAGAAATCATAGTTACCCCACAAAAGACGTTCGAGATTATACCTGATATTTATAAACACAAACAGATTGCGACCGTTCAGCGTCAGAACTGCTTGTTTTGATCTAAATAGTTACTACTGATAATTATTTGCATTTACATTTAATGAGCTTGTACCTATAATCCCCGCCGTTGAATTCTCTGCACTTATATATTCAACAGTCAACTCGACGAGCTCGGCATGCGCATCCATACCAAGTATCGGTAGGAAAGCCGACCTATATCCAAAAATTATTGAGAGGATCTCATAATGTCTAAGAAGTTTACCAAGCACTTAATTGCAGCTTCACTATCTTGTGCGTTTTTAAATACAGCTGCATTCGCTGAAGATGACAACACAGCTCATGAATCAATGGAAACCATTGTTATCATGGGTGAAAAAGCTGATAGAACTTTAAAAGATACCGCTTCTTCTGTGTCAGTAATCAATGAAGAATTACTTAAAACATTGACTCATTTAAGCGTTACTTCAGCAGTCTCTGAAATTGCCAATGTGGTTGTTAAACCAGGCGCTTTACCTGACATTCGTGGTGTATCAGGTAATGGTGCTGCCGCAGGCTTTAATGGTGTAACAGGGGGTGCTAAGGGCCGTGTTTCAATTTTAGTTGATGGCATTTACCAACCTTATATGGCTGACTTAACCGGTGACTCAGGTATCTGGGACGTAGAACAAATCGAAGTATTTCGAGGCCCTCAATCAACGACTAATGGCCGAAACAGCATTGGTGGCATGATCTTCATCAAAACCAAAGATCCAAGTTTTGATTGGGAAGCTGCAGGTAGACTTGGATACCGTAATCAAAGTGATTATATTGATACTTCTGTGATGGCATCAGGCCCTATTATTGAAGATGAATTAGCATTTAGGTTCACAGCGCAAGGTCTTCAGGGTAATGATTATGATAACAGCATCATTCACCCAACCCACGACCCTGAATTTGATTTAGACAAACTCAAAACCACGCGTTATGGCACTAAGCTATTGTGGAAGCCAAAAGCCCTTGAAGGGTTTTCTACTATGCTAAGTTTCGACAGCAACAGTGAAGAAGGCAACTCAGGCCGTCGTTATTTTAGAAATGACGATCCTTGGGCCTTCGTACCAAATTTCGAAAGAAATATGGACACAGATACACGCACAACAAAATTAAATGTCGACTACACAATTGATAAAGACAGCAGCGTCGATGTGTTGTGGGCATATATGGATCACAGGTGGGGCTTTAATTCATACGAATTAGTTGAAGCGAGAAATCAGCTACTGATTATGAATGAAAAGAATGTGACTTTTGATGGTAAGTACAACTTTGGTTTAGGTGATGCAGCGCTTAAGGGTTTTATTGGCCTGGCCTATTTTGAGCGAGAGCAGGATTACCAAAGCCATACAGGCTTCTTATATCAAGGTAACGACAGTAGTGACTCACGCGCAATCTATGGTGAAGTCAGTTACAACATCAATGAGCAATTCAGTGTGATCTCAGGTCTACGTGTAGAACAAGAATCACAGTTCCGTGATTACATAGAAAATGCGATGGAAGGTGAACAACTGGTTCACCGCTCTCGCTCTATACTTGATCAAGAAAATACTATTCGCTTACCTAAAGTGGTTCTGCAATACAAGATAAATGAACAACATACCGCAAACATCAGTGCACGCCGAGGCTATAACTCTGCCGGTGGTGCTTTTAACTGGATGACGCAGCAGTACTATTATTACGATGCTGAATATGTGAACACCTACGAAGCTGGCCTAAGAAGCTCACTGAATGAGGGCAATGTTAACTTCAGTGCCAATGTGTTCTTTAATGCCTACCAGGGCTATCAAGCTGTAGGCCCTAACAGAAATATTGATAACCTAGCGCGTGTTGATACTTATGGACTTGAGTTAGAAGTGTCTGCAATGCTCTCTGACAATGTACAAGTGACCGGTGGTCTAGGTCTTCTTGAGACTGAAATGAAAGATGGCACTGAAACCTTCAAAGACTTAGATGGCAAAGAGCTCAACTCAGCACCCAAAATCACCGCCAATGCAGGTGTAAAGTATTGGGTTAATGATGCCTTCAATGTCGGTCTTTCTGGTAATTATGTTGATGAGTTTTTTGGGACATTTACGAATGAACCAGAAAAGAAAGCGGGTAACTACTCTTTGGTTCGAGTGCATGCCAACTATGAATTGGAGAATTGGCTATTCAATGTATTCGTGAATAATGCGTTAGATAGACAAGCTGTAACTCACCGTTCCCCTGCAAATGCCCGTGACCCATATGGCAACGCCGGTATTATTGACCCTCGTACTTTCGGTATTTCAGCGACTTATACTTTCTAATCGCTATTAAAAGCTTGAGCTAACACAAAGGCGGGTTACTTTACTCGCCTTTTTCCTTTCTTTTATTTGGACAGTAGATCCGCATAACGCTACACTATTCGCGTTTTTATTAAACAGCTTATCGACTATGACACCTGAATTTGCAATTATCGCGATTAATTTTATTGTTCTATTTGTTGCCTACTTTTATGCAAACCCAAAATATGCGGGCAATGACTTTAAGAAGATCTCTCTACAAGATTTAATTGCATCGGTGATTTCTTTGTTTGTCGTCGGCTCTGTGTACATGGGCTCCTCTCAAACTTTCACTTTAGTTTTCACTGAAGTTAACTGGGTATGGTTTACCTTGGTAAGCTTCTCAGTCATCGAGCTGCCCTTTTTTTTATGGTATGCAAAACGTTACAACGTTGAATTACCTAAATAACCTTATTGCTGATCGCAAGCTTCCACTTTGACATAGTTTGTTACCATAAGCGCTAGTCGCTGTCTCTGGAACACTTTATACTAAAAACGTGTACATATAATTGTTGAGGCTAGTTGTGCAGTTAGGCAAAGGTATTGAGTATTTCATTGCTGGGTTTTCGTTAATAACCCAAAAAGGATTAAAGCGCTTTGTATTTATTCCATTGTTTATTAACGTTTTGCTATTCGGCGGTTCTTTATTCTTTTTATATGATTGGTTAGTCCAAGGCTTTGAATACATCAACAACTTGCTACCATCTTGGCTGAGTTGGCTTGAATGGCTAATGTGGCCGATTGCTATCTTAGTGATCTTGTTCTCCTACTCCATGGTTTTCACTGTGATAACCAATTTCATTGCCGCACCTTTTAATGGTTTACTCAGTGAAAAAGTTGAACTCTATTTAACAGACCAACCTATCAATGACGATAAGCTGTCTGATACCTTAAAAGATGTACCGCGTATGCTTGGACGAGAGTGGACTAAGCTTTGTTACTATCTTCCTAGGGCAATTGGTTTCTTTATTTTACTTTGGATACTCCCTGTATTCGGGCAAATCATGTGGGTGCTATTTACCTGTTGGATGTACAACGTACAGTACAACGACTATCCTTTTGATAATCACAAGATTCATTTCAAGCAAATGAAAGACGACCTAAAAAGCGAACAGGGGTTATCGTACGGGTTTGGTTTTGCAGTATTCGTACTCACCTCAATTCCTTTCGTAAACTTGATCGTAATGCCTGTTGCGGTATGTGGCGCAACCAAGCTATGGGTTGAAAATTATCGTAAGAACTATCGCGAAGTTTAACTCTGTGTAGTTTAAACTTCGATAAAAAAATGGCGACCTATTGGTCGCCATTTTTAGTGGGAGTCTAGTTTAATTAGTGATCATGCTCTTCAGCTTCAAACGCACCTACCCAAGTAAGGTTCGCGATTGGCTTATCAAAATGCTGAATTTCAGTGCTTGTTTTTGCTTCAGTGTCTACCGCATAAAGGTGCTCACCATAAGCGACATACACAATGTGGTGCGCCATGTTTGCAATGATCTTAGCTGTAGCACCCTCTTCAATTCCTTCTAGCACTTGAATACGTGCTTCATTTTCCCACTCGTGTTCGCCATGGAAAATATTTAAGTAACCTTGGTCATCTAACACTAATGCATTACCTGTCTTAGCATTACCTGCGTATGCAAGATACTTTTCAACACCTTCTGGTTGCCATGCAAAAGCTTTGATTTCACCAGTCTCTAAGTTAACTGAGTAAGGACCTACGCGAGATAAACCAATCACAGTGTGGTTTTCAGGGTGACCAATAAATTTACCTATACGAACACCTTCTGGAAAACCTTCTGGATAAGCAATGTGCTTTGAAGTAAATACTTCTGATTCTTCTTCAATCGCAACGATGCCATCGGTACAACCGAAAGCGACAAACTCTTCTGTTTGAACGCTACCGTGAAGACCTGAGCACTTATGTTCAAATTCTTGCTCTTGATGGAAGTGATCATCATGCAGCTCAAATAATGCAATTTGATCTGGTAACGTGCCTTCGGCATCAGCATCACGTAATGTTGAAATTACATATTCACCACGAATTTCACCGGTACCATGCATGAAAGTATTAAATTCATGATGAGCATCAATTTTTGCTTCAGTAATGCCTTCATCTGAAATTAAAGCAAAACCTGCATCTGCTTGAGTGTCTTTGTCACCGTCAAAGAATACCAATGCATGCTCACCACCTGGTACATAATGCGTTGGCTTTGTTTCTGTTAATTCAAAGCTCACAGCCTGGACATCTTCTTGTTCTAGATGGAAGTGGTCATCATGGGCTTCTAAGAAAATACCGCCATCAATAAATTCAACATGGTTATGATCACGCTGAATAGCAACCACATAGCGACCTTCCGGGCTCGCATAAAGTGCAGAAACAGGGTTAGTTAAAGTAACTGTTTCTAATAGTTCATTGTTTGTAAGGTCATAAACTGATACATCACTTTCATCAGCAAATGAAACAGCAAGTCGGCCTAGTGGATACTCAATTTCATGCTCATGATCGCTACCAGAGCCTTCGCCCGAACCTTCACCTGAACCCTGATCGACTTGTTCAGTCGGCGTGATTTCTTCAACTTTACTGCTATTACCACAGCCACTTAGCATGGCTAATAAGATTGCACTGCTTAATAATTTTAATTTCATCTAAAACACCAGAGAGATAATATAACAACACAAATGTTACCTTATATCATATACATATTAAAGTACCTGTTTAAGAAAATGAGATTAAATATCATTTATAAAAGACAATTAACATTGCTCGGGTTATAAGCAGTTAAACTCCATTTGCATCTATGAATACAACACTCTAAAGTGCGCAATAATTAATTTTCCAAAGAGAAAAGGCTCTGCATGCTAGCCACTGTTGTGATATTCATAAGTGCTTTCTTGTTATTTCAAGTTCAGCCATTGTTAGCTAAATCTTTACTGCCCGTGTTTGGTGGTGGCGCACAAGTTTGGACAACCTGCTTACTGTTTTTTCAAACCTTTTTACTCGCTGGCTATTGCTATGCACACCTGCTGGTTAAATTTCTTGATATAAAAAAACAGCAAATTGTGCACTTGAGTCTCTTACTCGTTAGCTTACTCGCTTTACCTTTAGGTCTATCTGATAGTGATATTAAGGAACAAGCTTCTCCAGAGTTCGCTTTGTTACTTAAACTTGCACTGAGCGTAGGTCTACCTTATTTTGTGCTTGCTGCAACTTCGCCATTATTACAAAGCTGGCAATCTCAATCCCTCAACAGCAAAGTGTACAAACTCTATAGTTACTCAAACATTGGCTCTTTTTTAGCGCTACTCAGTTACCCGTTTGTATTTGAACCTTGGCTAACACTGTCAGCACAATCTTGGGCTTGGAGCCTTGTTTATGGCGTGTTTGTCTTATTATTTTCAGGTTTTATTGGCTTAGCACTTAAACAAAACAATTACACTCAGGTGCAATCAAATGAAAGTACTTCGACACTGGATAAGCGTCTGCCTTTGTGGCTATTGCTCAGTGCCTGTGGAGTGATCATGCTAACGGCAACCACCAGCGCGATGACACAGAATGTATCGCCTATTCCTTTTTTATGGTTGCTGCCTTTATCACTCTATTTACTGACGTTTATTCTATGTTTTCACTCAGCTAAAATTTACCAACGCTGGTTTTGGCTGGCGGTGTTCGCATTCAGTAGTTTTATTGGATTGATGCTGTTCTTTATTGGCAGCCAACTCGATTTACTCAGTCAAATTGTGCTCTATTCAACCGTGTTATTCAGTGCCTGTATGATCTGCCATGGCGAGCTTGAGAAGACCAAACCGCATCAGTCCAAACTGACGCAGTTTTATTTAATGATGTCTTTAGGTGGGACTTTAGGCACTGCAGCGATTACTTTCATCGCGCCAAAGGTTTTTACTTTGTTTTATGAGTACCCTCTGGCTTTAGGGCTTGTATTGGCGCTTTTCATTTATTCTATAATAAGTACAGAGCAGTTTGCAAAAAGCCGTAACATGGTGCTTGTAGCTAGCGGCGTACTAGTATTACTTGCCCCGACTTTTATCTGGCTAAACAGCCAATTTACCAACCATGACACATTGAGATTGCGTAACTTTTATGGCTTATTGTCGGTCAAAGAAGTGTCTGTCAATGGGCAAATGGAACGTCGCTTAATTGATGGCACCACTTCTCATGGTACTGAGATCATTGAACCCACTTACTTACGAGGCCAGCCACAAAGTTATTACCGCTTTGAAACAGCGGTGGCTCAACTACTCAACAGTCAAGCCAACGGTGCGCAAGTGGGCTTTATCGGCTTAGGTGCAGGTACGCTGGCAGCTTATGGTAAGCATCGTGATAACTATACGTTTTACGAGTTAAACCCAAATGTTGTGGCAACGGCACAAAGTCACTTTAGCTACTTAAATAACAGTAAAGCTCAGATTGAATATGTGGTTGGTGATGGCCGAGTACAACTTCAAAAACAAAAAGAGCAAGGCCAAGCAAACCGATTTGACGCCCTTGTCTTAGATGCGTTCAGTGGCGATGCCATTCCTATGCACCTGTTAACGCTTGAAGCCATGCAGTTATATTTATCGCAACTTAAAGAACATGGCGTTTTAGCAATACATATCTCTAATAGTCATTTAGATCTCACGCCTCTCATGCGCGGCCTTGCTGACGAGCTGAAACTCAAAGTGCATTTCTTTGAAACAAAAGCCAAGCAAGCGCATGAGCACAACACACACTGGGTCACTTTAACCTTTGATGAGCAGGCAATTGAAAGCTTTAAGCATCTTCAAAGCCTTTGGCCAAATCAAAAACCAACATTTATTTGGCGCGATGATTACAGCAACTTGATGTCAGCACTTTAGGAGTAAACCAAATGACGAAGACTGACAAAACTTTATACATCACTGGCGCAGGCGTCAGTGCTGAAAGTGGTATTCCCACCTTTCGTGGTGAAGATGGTTTTTGGACGATTGGTAGTCGCAACTATACGCCACAACAAATGGCGACCCGTGATATGTACATGCACAACCCTGGTGAGTTTTTAAAATGGTATTACAACCGTTTTGCTACTTACCGCCACCACGGGCCTAATAAGGTGCATCATTGGCTTGCCGACAAAACCTTGATCACACAAAACATAGACGGCTTAGATGGTAAAGCTGGTAATCCAGATTACATTTCAATACATGGTCGATTAGATCAAGTCACTTTATTTCATCACCAAGGCGATGATGTTGAGCGTATTAAAGCCCCTTGGGATGAGGTGGATGAGGCAAACCTCGAAAGCTCGCTGCTTGAGTTATTTAAAATAGGTAAAAATGGGCCAATTTTAAATGAATCATTAAAACCTTATGTGCTGCTGTTTGATGAATACTACACTGAATTATACGAAATCAGCCGAGCGCAACAGCAGATGCTAGACGCTGAGAAAATGGTGTTTATGGGGACTTCGTTTAGCGTCAATATCACCAATATGGCATTAGAAATCGCCCGCCATAACAACATTCCAGTAGAAGTAGTCGACCCGAACCCGACTCATATTTTACATTCTCAGGTTGAGTACTTTGCTATGACAGCCCAAGAGTATATCTCGCGCTAAAATAATACCAATCCGCTTAACTAAGAGGTCTATTTTGAGGCAAGAAAACCTTGTTGGTAGCACCGCTCACGCGTCCTGCTAACGCTGAGGTACCTACATCCATGTAGGCAAGGCAAATATTTCGTTATTTAGTTGTTCTAAATGAGAGATATTTAACGCAGCTATCATCAGGTTTAATCCCTCAAAATGGTTAAGTGTTATTGCGGATTGGTATAACCTAAGCTTCAAATACAAAAAAACCCTGAACTTGAATAAGTCAGGGCTTTATTATTTTTATAAAAACTGCATTAAACGTTAGCTGAACAGTTTTTGTGGGATCTTGTGTATTTGCACTTGTACTGTGATCTCTTCACGGTCATGGTATAAATGTTTGGCTTGCAAAGTATACTCAATCTCGTACTTAGGTAACTCTTCTCGAATTAACTCTAGGCACTGATACACCTCTTCAAAGCGTTTCTTCATGGGTAGCTTTAGGTTAAAGATTAACTCGCTAGCAAAACCATTTACCATCCAATCTAGCATTAGGTTTGTTACTTTCTTTGGCTTTTCTACCATATCGCATACTAACCAAGTGTTATTGCGCTTTTCTGGTAAATACTTAAAGCCATCTTCTCTGAAGTGCTTCACTTGACCTGAATCCATTAAATTCTGATTCATCGGGCCGTTATCGATAGCAGCGACAAACATGCCTCGGCGCACAAGTTGGTAAGTCCAACCGCCCGGGCACGCACCTAAATCAACTGCACGCATACCTGGTTGAACACGCTGTTCCATTTCTTCTGGTGGCACAAAAACATGAAAGGCTTCGTCTAATTTTAACGTCGAGCGGCTCGGTGCATCACTTGGCATACGTAGACGCGGAATACCCATAAAGAAAGGCGAGTTATTACTCGGAAAAGAGTAACCCACAAATGCCGTGTCGTTTGCTAAAAACATCACATGTAATACAGGGCGGTTCTTCTTCACTGCACGAGTCAGTTTATTTTGCTTTTCTAGACTTTTCGCAAGCGGCGTTGAAAACTTCTTACAGAATTTTGAAAGCTCTTTGCCTTCATTGGTGTCTGGGGTTTCTACACGCAATTCACCGCACAGTGGAAAGTCAGCCACTACGGCTTTTACTTCACTGACGCGATCTTCTATCGACATTTTGCTGACGAATACACCTGCAAACCACTGTCTTGCGAATACCAAGCTTTGAAAATCGATTTTCTTAATGAGCAATTCGGCATCGCTTGCTGCATAAGTTTCAAAGCTCACATAACCGGTATTTGGTTTGGCTTTTACATAGCCTGCAACACCTTGTAAGGCTGCATGATGGTTAATTTCAGCTGCGGCATCACTTTCAAAGCCACTACGACAATAAATCACAACACTCGACATAGGTGTTCTCAAATCTCTTTAATTAAAATTTATGTTTGGCTGCTTTAATCATCAGAAGCAACCAACCTAAAATAAAGCACACGCCACCAATAGGCGTAATCGGGCCTAAAAAGCGCCACTCAGTCAATGCTAGCAAATATAAGCTGCCACTGAATAAAATGGTGCCGAGGGTAAATAACCAACCTGAAGCATTCAGTTTTAAACCTTGTTTAATCAGCATCGCCACTAAAATCAGGGCTAAGCCATGAAACATCTGATATTCGGCAGCCGTTTTGAAAATATCGACCGCATACTCAGAGGCATGTTTTTTCAAACCATGAGCGGCAAAGGCACCTAGCATCACTGATAACATGCAATATACACTGCCTATCAATAAAAATAGTTTAGTCATTCAGGTGTTGCTCTATAAATTCTGCGGTGGCTTTTGCAGCGTCCAGACGATGTGTTTCTTCGCTAAAGCCACTTTTCTTGCGCGGTTTTAGTGAATGATCGCCATCGGCAAAAAATTGAAACGCTGGCGCTTTAGCAAATGACATTTGCGCTAGCTCAGCTTGCGTACCAAAGGTATCTCGCTCACCTTGCAACACTAAAAACGGGCAAGGAATATCAGCAAAATGATCCGTTCTCAGTTTTTCCGGTTTGCCTGGTGGGTGGAACGGATAACCCATAGCAATCACGCCTTTTACAGGTAAAGAATGCTCTGTCACTAACAATGAAGCCATTCTGCCGCCCATTGATTTGCCACCGATAAATAGAGGTAAATCAGCATCGACTGATGCTAATGTTTTGCTGAAATAGGCGAGTAACTTAGGCGCTCTATCCGGTGGACGGCGCTTACCGGTTTCTTTGGCAACTTGCATATATTCAAAATCGAATAAGCCAACTTGAATGCCATGATCAGCCAGCTTATTAGCCATATCTTGCATAAACTCAGAGTCACTACCAGCCCCTGCCCCGTGGGCAAAAATAAATTGTGCTTTGGGGTTATCAGCTTTAATCCATTGGATCATTCTTGTTCCTCTTGCTCAACCATGCTGAGCATCCATTCTTTAAACGAAACGATTTTACCTAATTCAGCTTGCGCTTCTCTGACCACAAGATAAAACGCGTTTTTACTTTCTAAACTGTGACTAAATGGAATAACTAAGCGGCCCGCATCTAAATCAGGTTTTGCTAATACACTGTTACCTAGTGCAACGCCTTGACCGTGAATTGCAGCTTGTAACACCATGGATGAGTGGCTAAAAATAGGCCCTTGATTCACTGGTACATCACGTACCCCAGCGGTTTTCATCCACGCTTTCCAAGGTCTACGAGAGGTATCATGCAACAAAGTGTGTTGGCTTAAATCTGATGGTGCATGGAGCGGTTTAGGTCCTGTTAGTAGAAACGGACTACATAAAGGCACCAAATATTCTTTGTGAAGCTGATAGGCCTCTACCCCGTTCCAGTTACCACGGCCATAGTAAATAGCCACGTCTACGTCATCGGTTAACGAGTTTTCTTCATCGTCTTGGGCTTTTATTCGCACATCAATTTCAGGGTGAAGCTCATGGAACTTACTTAATCGAGGTACCAACCATTGAATGGCAAAGCTTGGTGTTAAACATACCGTTAATGACCCTTTTGCGCCACGCGCTAATAACCTATCGGTGGCATCGACCAACTGATTAAAAATTTCTTTTATGTCTAAGTAATAACCCTGTCCTTCTTCAGTCAGAAGTAAGGAGCGGTTTTTACGCAAGAAGAGTTTTAACCCAAGGTGCTCTTCAAGGGTTTTAATTTGATGACTGACAGCAGCTTGTGTGACATACAATTCTTCTGCGGCTTTGGTAAAGCTCAAATTACGTGCCGCAGCTTCAAAAGCTTTTAGGGCGTTTAATGGCGGGAGTCTTCTAGACATAATTCTTTAAACCAAACTAAAGAGCAGCAAATTTGCTGCTCTTTATAATTATTATAAGTCGGCTGCGCTTGTATCTAGTGGTTCGAAGCTTTTCACTAAATCGTCCACCGCTTTCATTTGCTTTAAGTAGCCTTCTAACTTAGCCAATGGTAATGCACAAGGGCCATCACACTTTGCTTCGTTTGGATTTGGGTGTGCTTCAATAAATAAACCTGCTAGGCCCAACGCCATACCGCTGCGTGCAAGTTCAGTTGCCTGAGCACGACGACCATCGGCAGAATCAGAACGACCACCAGGGCGTTGTAACGCGTGTGTTGCATCGAACATGACAGGTGCCATGTGCTTCATGTCATCCATGCCCAGCATATCAACCACTAGGTTGTTGTAACCAAAACTACTACCACGCTCACATAAAATAACTTGGTCGTTGCCCGCATCATTCAGCTTTTTGATGATATGACGCATTTCATGTGGCGCTAAGAATTGCGGTTTTTTCACATTAATCACAGCGCCAGTTTTTGCCATCGCCACAACTAAATCTGTTTGACGTGCTAAAAACGCTGGAAGTTGGATAATATCAGCCACTTCCGCAACAGGAGCTGCTTGAAATGGTTCGTGCACATCGGTGATCACAGGGACATTGAAGGTCTTTTTAACCTCTTCGAAAATCTTTAGACCTTCTTCCATGCCTGGACCACGGTAAGAGTTGACTGAAGAGCGATTTGCTTTATCAAAAGATGCCTTAAATACATAAGGGATGTTTAGCTTGCTGGTTACTTCAACATAGTGCTCAGCAATTTGCATTGCAAGATCACGCGATTCCAACACATTCATACCACCAAATAATACAAACGGTTTGTCGTTTGCCACTTCAATATCTGCAACTTTTACGATTTGCGTGTTCATAATTTTCCTAATTCTTTTAATAATAGAAATCTAATAGATGTCTATTCAGGAGCCTGTAGAGCATGCTTTAACGCCACACTAAACTTGGCATAAATATTAAAGCCCGCTATTTATTCTTATTAGTGGACTACATGATTGTAGTCTTGTAACTCTTCAATTTGATGCTGAATAATCTCAATCGTTGGATCGTCCGGGCATTCATCAACAAAAAACTGTAAATCAGCTTTAGCTAATTTGGGGCAATTTATCTGATTCAGTAGATACCCTCTATCGCGACGTTCATATGGATCGTCACCGATTAAGTCCATCAATTGTTCAACGCAACTTAATGCATGACCAAACTTATCTGCAGTAATAAACGCCCATTTCTGCTGAGCGAGATATAGCTTAAATGCTTCTTCACCTAATAATAATTCGTAAGGCTCTTCGTCTTTACTGTCGTTTTCGGGATTGATATACCAAGTTTGGTTGCCGCCACAAGGCTCTACGATATACCCTTCTTCAGCACTTAAAGCGATATGAACCATGATATCACCTTGATGAAATACCATGTTCACATCAAGCTGTGCACGTTGCAGTAAATGCGTCAAAATCAAAGCAAGAGAAGTGGCATTGCCAGTGCGCATTTTCAATACATGATTGACACTATTTAATTTGTACTCAACTTCGTTTTGATTGCTGCCACTGAACAACCAACGAGTATAAAACGCATCTAAAAGCGCATCGATCAACGTATGTGTTTCGGTATGTTCGCGACATAATTGATCAACAGCTAATTCAAGTTCTGCAAGCTGGCAGTAACTCTCTTCTAGATTTATCTGCGCATCCCACTGACGCTCAGCGTCGATGCATCTAAATAATGTATGCTGTGGTATGTAGTCTGCACTACTGTCTTGTTCATCGAACCAGATATCAGTCATAAATACCAACGACCTTAACTATTACTCTTACTTATTAATCGGCTAGTCTAACATTTTTTATAGGAATTAATGTAGCGCCTTATAGAAGTAGTTTTTGTTAATTGATTTAGAAAGGGTAATACGGGTATAAAAATGAGGAGAGATTGAGTAGGCATAGCCTACTCAAAGAAACTTAAAGTAAAAATGACGCTTTGCTACCCGCTAAATAGCCAATTAGAAGTAGCGAGATAGTTGCAGCTGTCAGTGCGATAACCTGAGTTTTAAACTGTGTCGATTTAGCAACCACAAAACCTAAACCTATATAAGCAACCACTAAAACAATTTTTTCAGTCAGCCATGGTTGTTGTAATGGATTCATACTCGCAACAACTAACAGCGCGACAGCAGAAACCAATAATAAAGTGTCTATAATGTGACTACCAATAAAAACGAGTTTATTACTGGCGAGTTTCCCCGACATAAAACGAGATACAGTTCTCGTGTAGAACAAAATAATACTCAACAGTGCGAACATCACATGAGTGTGTTTGATTGCAATATATTCCATTTAATTAACTACTCTGCTTATCTGGATACTTCACTAAAATCGCCTCTAAGTCGTCAATAATACTATTAAACACATCCACGAGCTTAGGATCAAAATGCTTGCCTTTCTGACTATTAATTTCGGCCACAACTTGCTCTAACTCCCAAGCAGGCTTGTAACAACGTCTATGACGAAGTGCATCATAGACATCGGCTAGAGCAACAATTCGACCATAAATATGAATACTCTCGCCTTGTTTACCGGCTGGGTAGCCTGAACCGTCCCACTTTTCATGGTGATCTTTAGCAATAATCGCCCCTGCATTGACAATTTCACGGCGCGAGTCTTTTAAGATCTCATACCCTTTTTCAGCATGAGTTTGCATCACTTGCCATTCTTGCTCTTCAAGCTTATCTGGCTTATTTAAAATCGCATCAGGAATACCGACTTTACCAACATCATGAAGTGGCGAGGCCATACGCACTAACTCTGCATCACGCCTTGGTAAACCATACCCTTCAGCTAGGGCATAACAAATATGCGCAACGCGTTTTACATGATTGCCTGTTTCGGTAGAACGTTGTTCTAGCGCTTCACTCAATCTGTAAACTAGCTCTTGTTGGGTGTCTTCAACTTCAGCCTGCAGTTGCACATTCTCATAAGCTAGTTGTACATTTTGCGAAAAAATTTCAATTAAATGTTTTTGTGTATCGGTTAGAAAATCAGGAATACCAGACACAAATAACATTGAGCTATGATTAAACTCACTGGTGCAGTAGGCGAACAAATAATTGTCTTTATAAACTATGCTTTTTTCTTGCAAAGCAGTAGAGCAAGCTTGAAGTTGATCTTGATTTAACACTTCAGAAATTGGTTTACCTTCACAAGATTCGAACTCACCACGGCCAGTAAAAACGACAAGTTGTTCAGCGTTATGATTCGCGTCGTTACTTGCAACCAAAGACGTCGCGTAAATCGCTTCATCGACTGTACCCAATAAAGAGGTTAGCTGCTGAACCACGCCCTTAATGAAGTGCTCTAAGGAATGTGATGAAAAGATGTCTCTTGAAGCGCAAATAATCTTTTCTAAGCCTTGTCGTGATTGCTCGATGGCTAATATGTCACGATAAGAGCGCAGACTAGACATCACAACTGTGAAAAGCTTTTGTGCTGTCAATTCTGTCTTGGATTTATAGTCATTAATATCATAGTTAACGATGACTTGCCTTTCCGGCGCTTGACCCGGTTGACCAGTTCTTAAAATTATACGAATATGGTTGTTTTTCGCGGTTTCTCGAATGAACTTAGCGACTTGTAAACCCGCATCGTCAGTTTCCATCACCACATCAAGTAATACAATTGCCGCATCTGGATGTGCTTGGATCACCTTACGCGCTTCTTCACCAGAGTATGCACTAATAAACTCTAAACGCTTCTTTTGAAACTCAAAATCACTTAATGCAAGCTTAGTTACCGCATGAACTTCAGGTTCATCATCGACAACAATTACTTTCCAAACACCATTGCTGTCGGGCTCAACAACATCGTTCGGCTCATCTGAAAACAAAAAATCATCCATACGCGGGGTCCTATATAATAAACAGGGCGTTACTATCGCTTGCCTTGCCACTGGGCCATGGTTACTCGATCACAGCCTGCCATATCTTTTATAGTAAGTATATTGCTATACGCCATTTGTGCAAAAAACTCTTGTAATAACAGCGCTTGTTGATAACCATGCTCAATCAGCAAATATCCATTAGGTGCCAAATACAGGCGTGCTTGCTCGATGATTAGCTTAATATCTGCCATACCATTATCAGGCGCGACAAGTGCACTTTTTGGTTCAAAACGCACATCACCTTGGCTCAAATGCTCATCAAGTTCATCAATATACGGCGGATTACTGACAATAAGATCAAATTGTTGATTTGGTACTGCACTGAACCAATCGCTTTGCATAATAGTGACATTACTCAAGGCGAGTTTTTGTTGGTTTCGCTTTGCAAGCGAAACGGCTTGCTCAGAATAATCAACCGCAGTGACCAGCCAATTAGGCTGCTCTGATGCCAGCGATAACGCTATGGCGCCGGTGCCAGTCCCCAAATCAAGCATTTTTGCATTGGTAGGCAAATCTAAGTTAAGCGCTTTTTCAACTAGGGTTTCGGTATCAGGTCTAGGAATTAACGTCGAGTTATTGACTTCGAGTTCTAAACTCCAAAACTCGCGCACACCAACTAAATGAGCAACAGGATGCCCTGTTTCTCGCTCTGCGATCAGCTTCTTAAATGCACCCAATTGCACATCAGTAAGTTCGGCTTCAGGCCAAGTAAATAAATAGCTTTTAGGTTTATCAAGTACATGAAGCAATAAAACTTCAGCATCAAGTTTAGGTGAGTCAGAGGTATTTTGAAGAGTGCGGGTTGCCCAAGCGATTGCTTGGGCGACGGTTAGGTTTTCCACGATTACTCGTCACCCATTGCTGCTAGTAAGTCAGCTTGGTGCTCAAGTAATAATGGATCAATCACGGCACCTAGTTCACCGGCTACGATCTCATTCAGACGGTAAAGTGTTAGGTTAATACGATGATCAGTAATACGACCTTGCGGGTAGTTGTAAGTACGAATACGCTCTGAACGGTCACCACTACCTACAAGGTTACGACGTTCAGATGCTTCAGCTGCTTGGCGCTTCTCATCTTCAGCTTGTTGTAGGCGTGCACCTAGTACAGAAAGTGCTTTAGCACGGTTTTTGTGCTGAGAACGCTCATCCTGACATTCCACAACCACACCTGTCGGAATGTGCGTGATACGAATTGCAGAGTCTGTTTTGTTAACGTGCTGACCACCGGCACCCGACGCGCGGAAGGTATCTACTTTTAAATCTGCTGGGTTAATTTGAATCGCTTCGGCTTCAGGAATTTCAGCCATCACTGCGACCGTACATGCAGACGTGTGCACACGGCCTTGAGATTCAGTTTCAGGCACACGTTGAACACGGTGCGCACCTGATTCGAACTTCAATTTACCGTAAACACCTTCACCACTGATGTGTGCGATCACTTCTTTATAGCCACCATGCTCGCCTTCGTTGGTGCTAACAACTTCAACTTTCCATTTTTGGGTTTCAGCATAGCGGCTGTACATACGGAATAAATCACCAGCGAAAATTGCTGCTTCGTCACCACCTGTACCTGCACGCACTTCAAGATAAACATTGTTGTTATCTTTCGGATCTTTTGGCAGCATCAAAATTTGGAGTTCATCTTCAAGGGCTACAATGGCAGCTTTTGCTTCTTTATATTCTTCTTGCGCCATCTCACGCATATCAGGATCTGAGTCCTTCAGCATTTCTTCAGCTGTCGCCACATCGTCTTGGGCTTGCTGGTAAGAAGCAAACGCTTTAACTACGTCTTCAAGTTCTGAGTATTCTTTTGATAAGGCACGGAAACGATTTTGATCGCCAATAACTTCTGGATCACTTAGCATCGCTTGCACTTCTTCATAGCGCTCGGCTAAGGTCTCTAATTTACGATATACAGACTCTTTCATTAATTTACTTTTCCTGCTCGATTCCTAATGTTTGTTTAAGCACGGCCAATTTATCGATATCACCCTCTTGCGCCGCGGCCTGTATTGCCCGTGTTGGTGCGTGAGTTAAACGATTTGTGAGCTTGTTAGCCAATTCAAGCAACACTTTTTCGGCTGATTTGCCTGATTGTAGCTGATTTACAGCCTTTTCTACTAATTCTGTTTTTACTTCTTGCGCCGAATCTCGATACTGTCGAATAACATCAATCGACCCTTGTGAACGTTGCCACTTGGCAAATTCATGAGTTTTTTGCAGTATGATCTCTTGCGCTTGCTCTGCCGCCTGCTCTCGGCTAGCCATGTTTTCGTTGACGATGGCTTGTAAGTCATCAACTGAGTAAAGGTAAGCCGCATCTAACTCGCCTACCTGACTTTCAATATCTCGCGGCACGGCAATATCAACGAACAACATCGGCTTATAACGGCGTTGTTTGAGTGCTTGCTCGACCATACCTTTACCAATAATAGGTAATGTACTAGCAGTTGAACTGATAACAATATCGGCGTCATGCAGTTTTTCTGGCAATTGCGCCAATGAAATCACATCGGCTTCAACTTCTTCAGCTAAGTTTTTAGCACGCTCAATCGTTCTATTCGCAACCGTGATGGCTTTTGGGTGTTGTTGATATAAGTGTCTGGCTACCAACTCGATAGTCTCACCTGCACCGATTAACAGCACTTTAGTTTTATCTAGTTGACCGTAAATGTGCTTAGCTAGATTAACTGCTGCATAGGCAACAGATACAGCACTGGCACCAATATCAGTTTCAGTTCTTACTTGCTTGGCGACTGAAAAGGTTTTTTGAAATAAACGCTCAAAAGTGGGTAGCACGCAGTCATGCTGCTTTGCGCTGTTGTAAGACTGTTTGATCTGACCAAGGATCTGTGGCTCGCCTAACACTAAAGAATCCAAACCACAGGCTACGCGCATTAAATGATTTATGGCGTCTTGGTTTTGATGAATATAAACATTATCTTCAAGCTGTTCAGTGTCGATACAGTGAAAATCAGCTAACCATTTGAGAAGCGCTTGGGAATTGCTATGCTCAAGGCTACAATACAGCTCAGTTCGGTTACAAGTCGAGACAATCACGGTCTCTTTAAACTGCTCAGAGCTCGCTAATTGCGACAATGCGTTTGATAATTGCTCAGGTGAGAACGCCACTTTTTCGCGTAATTCAACTGATGCTGTTTTGTGATTAATACCAAGTGCGATAATGGTCATAGCTACCAATAAATTGCTCGAGCCCTGCTAGAAAGCCGAGAATTTTATCAAACATCCTGCAAATATGGAAAGGAAGGAACAACATTTGAAACAAATTCATTTGATTTTGCTCATGTTTTTTTTATTTATCAGTGGCTGTGCCCAACGAATAACTGAGCAAGACGTACCGCAAACTGATTGGCGGTCGCAATTAGAGGCACAAAAAAACTGGAAAGCCAGTGGTAAAGTTGCCTTTATTGCGCCAGATGATCGGCAATCTGTTAACTTTAATTGGCAACTTAAAGAAAGTCGTCAACATCTAATTTTATCTAGCTTTATTGGCACACAATTACTCGAATTAGTCGAGCATGAAAATCACAGCGAAATGGCCTATCAGGATGAGCAATATATTGATCAAAGCAGCAGTGAATTGATTGCACGATTAAGTGGCTTTCAATTACCTTTTGAAAAAGCACCACTTTGGTTAACCGGTGCCATCAGTAGTGATAATAATCAATATGATCCACAATCACGCCTTAAATCTGCAAAGTGGACAGATGAACAAGGTAAAACATGGCTTATTGACTATCAAAGCTATCAAATGGTTGATGGCTTTTGGGTACCAAAACGAATTTCGCTTACCCAAGATAAATTAAAAATAAAAATTCAACTCAATTCATGGCAGTTTAATAATGAATAACTTGACTCTAACGGCTCCAGCAAAACTTAATCTGTTTTTACACATCAATAATCAACGGGAAGACGGCTATCATGAATTAGAGAGCTTGTTTACCTTTTTAGATTTTGGTGACGAATTAGAGTTCAACTTAACGAATGACAACCAAGTTAGTATTGTTGGTGATACCAATAATATCAAAACCGAAGACAATCTAATCTTTAAAGCGGCTCAAGCTTTGTTGCCATATAAGCAAACAAACCAAGGCGTAACGATTGGCTTAAAAAAATGTTTGCCTATGGGCGGTGGTGTTGGTGGTGGTTCATCCGATGCAGCAACCACTTTGTTGGCATTAAATTCATTATGGCAATGTCACTTAGACCTAAACACCTTGGCAGAAATAGGCTTAACACTTGGTGCGGATGTACCTGTCTTCATTAATGGTAAAACTGCCATAGCACAAGGTGTTGGCGAAAAACTCAATGCAGTTGAAATTGAACATAAATGGTATTGTGTGGTGTTCCCCAACGTTCATATTAGTACGGCAAAAGTCTTTACTCACCCTGATTTACCAAGAAGCACCCCTAAACTAACCAGTCAGTTGTTTATGGAAAATACCAGTAACGATTGTGAAGCTCTGGTTAAAAAGCTCTACCCCGAGGTTGAAAAGACCCTGCAGTGGTTGCTAAAATACGGCCCGTCAAGAATGACTGGGACGGGAGCGTGTTGTTTTGTCGAGCTAGACTCTGAACAAAGCGCACGGCGTGTACTCTCTGAATTACCCAATGCTTGGCAAGGGTTTATCGCCCCAAGCCATGCTGTATCACTGGCCCATCGCCAGTTATCGTCATGGCTTAAAGAGTAGAAGTAAAATTGTTTAAGTTAGCCTGTTTTGACAACGTCATTGCATGTTAGTCCAAAAAATTTCAGTGCCTGAGGAACCCTACCGTGCCTGACATGAAGCTCTTCGCTGGTAACGCAACGCCTGAGTTAGCTCAAAAAATTGCGAAACGTTTATTCATCGAGTTAGGTGATGCTGTTGTTGGTCGTTTTAGTGACGGCGAGATCAGTGTTCAAATCAATGAAAATGTACGTGGATCGGATGTTTTCATTATTCAATCAACCTGTGCCCCTACAAACGACAACTTAATGGAACTAATCGTGATGGTTGACGCTTTGCGTCGTGCATCAGCAGGTCGTATTACAGCTGTTATCCCTTACTTCGGTTATGCGCGTCAAGACCGTCGTGTTCGCTCAGCTCGTGTACCAATCACAGCTAAAGTAGTAGCAGACTTCCTTTCAAGCGTTGGTGTTGACCGCGTATTGACTGTAGACCTGCACGCAGAACAAATTCAAGGTTTCTTCGATGTGCCTGTAGACAACGTGTTTGGTAGCCCTGTTCTACTTGACGACATGAAGTCTCGTGAATTTGACGATGTTGTAGTTGTATCTCCAGACATTGGTGGTGTTGTACGTGCTCGTGCAATTGCAAAACTACTGAACGATACTGACCTGGCTATCATCGACAAACGTCGTCCGAAAGCAAACGTATCTCAAGTTATGCACATCATTGGTGATGTAGAAGGCCGTGACTGTATCATCGTTGACGACATGATCGACACAGGTGGTACATTATGTAAAGCAGCAGAAGCACTTAAAGAGCATGGCGCTAAACGCGTGTTTGCTTATGCAACACACCCTGTACTTTCTGGTGCTGCGGCAGAAAACCTTCGCAACTCTGTTATTGATGAAGTTATCGTAACTGACTCAATCACTTTAAGTGATGAGCTTCGTTCAATCGATAAAATTAAAGTTTTGACCCTTGCAGATATGCTGGCTGAAACAATTCGTCGTATCAGCAACGAAGAGTCAATCTCGGCAATGTTTACACACTAAACGACGCCTACTTTAACAAAAAGCACCTCCGGGTGCTTTTTTTGTTTAATTTACCATCCAGCGGTGGTATAGTAGCGCGCCTTTTTAAGGTAGAGGATTTGGTCGCGAGTCCTCTAATCATTAATTTAACTTTTATTTTGGAGACATCCATGTCTAACGAATTATACACTTTAGAAGCAGAAGTACGCGAAGTTTTAGGTACTGGTGCGAGCCGCCGCCTACGTCATGCTAATAAAGTACCAGCGATCCTTTACGGTGCTGGTAAAGATGCAGTTGCTTTAACGCTTGACCACAACAAAGTAATCAAAGCGCAAGAAGATGAAGGTTTCTACACTCACATCCTTACACTAAACATCGGTGGTGAGTCTGTTGAAGCGATCATTAAAGACATCCAACGTCACCCGTTCAAGCCTAAAGTAACTCACTTAGACTTCCAACGTGTTGACGCTGCTCACAAGATCCACACTAAGGTTCCTGTACACTTCATCAACGAAGAAGCTGCAACTAAAGGCGGTAACACAATCGCTCACCACGTAACAGAAATCGAAATCACTTGTTTACCAGCTCAACTTCCTGAGTTCGTAGAAGTAGACGTAGCTGCATTAGAAGTAGGTGCAACAGTACACCTTTCTGACGTAGCTCTACCTGCAGGTGTTGTTTCAGTAGAACTAGCTAAAGGTGAAGGTCACGACCAAGCAGTTGTTACTTTAAACGCTCCTAAAGGCGCTGCTTCTGAAGAAGCTGAAGAAGCTGCAGAATAATTTCTAAGGTGTTAGCACCTTGAATACTATTCAAATGCTTGTGGGCCTGGCTAATCCAGGCCCCGAATATGCTCAAACCCGTCATAATGCCGGTGCGTGGTTCATCGAAGAACTGGCAAAACGCTACAATTGCATCCTCAAACCTGACTCAAAGCATCACGGCCTTACTGGCAAAGTGATAATCAACAACCAAGAATTCAAACTGCTTATTCCTACAACTTATATGAATTTAAGTGGTAAAGCGGTATCAAGCCTTGCTAATTTTTATAAAATCCCAGCTGAAAATATTTTAGTTGCCCATGATGAAATGGACATGGAACCGGGGATCGCCAAAATTAAAAAAGGCGGTGGTCACGGTGGTCACAATGGCTTGAAAGACATTATTGCTAAAATGGGCAATAACAAAGAATTTATGCGTTTACGTGTTGGTATTGGTCACCCTGGTCACAGAGATAAAGTAACAGGCTGGGTTTTAGGTAAAGCTCCTCAAGCCGACCAAGAAAAAATCGACGCTGTGGTTGATGAAGCTGTTCGCTGTATGGAAATTTTAGCAAAAGACGGTGTGTTAAAAGCACAAAACAGACTACATTCATTTAAGCCGTAAAATCGCTTACGGCAACAATTTGATTAACTGAAGGTTCAAAATTATGGGTTTTAAATGTGGCATTGTAGGTTTACCTAACGTTGGTAAATCAACCCTATTTAATGCATTAACTAAAGCGGGAATTGAAGCCGCAAACTTTCCGTTTTGTACAATCGAACCAAACACAGGCGTTGTTGCCGTGCCAGATCCGCGTTTAGACCAACTGGCTGAGATTGTTAATCCTCAAAAAACAATCGCAACAACCATGGAGTTCGTTGATATTGCGGGTCTTGTAAAAGGCGCGTCAAAAGGTGAAGGTTTAGGTAACCAATTCCTTGCTAATATTCGTGAAACAGATGCCATTGGTCATGTTGTTCGTTGTTTTGAAGATGAAAACATTGTTCACGTGTCTGGCCAAGTAAATCCGGCTGATGATATTGATGTTATCAACACTGAACTTGTTTTAGCAGACATGGAAGCTGCGGATCGTGCAGCTCAACGTAATGCTAAAAAAGCGAAAGGCGGCGATAAAGAAGCTAAATTCCAGAACGAAGTACTAGAAAAAGTGAAAGCCCATTTAGATGAAGGCTTAACACTGCGTTCTTTAGAGCTTAGTAAAGAAGAACTCGCTGCTATTAAGCCGCTTAACTTCTTAACAATTAAGCCAACCATGTATATTGCGAACGTTACTGAAGATGGTTTTGAAAATAACCCATTCTTAGAGCAAGTTCGTGAGATTGCTGCAAACGAAGATGCAGTTGTGATCCCTGTGTGTGCTGCAATTGAATCTGAGCTTTCAGAGCTAGAAGAAGAAGATAAGTTAGAATTTATGGCTGATCTAGGTCTTGAAGAACCAGGTCTTAACCTTGTGATCCGTGGTGGTTACGAGCTACTTAAATTACAGACTTACTTCACTGCTGGTGTAAAAGAAGTACGCGCTTGGACTATCCCTGTTGGTGCAACAGCGCCACAAGCTGCAGGTAAGATCCATACAGACTTCGAACGTGGTTTTATTCGTGCGCAAACAATTGGTTTTGATGATTATATCGAATTCAAAGGCGAAAGCGGTGCGAAAGACGCAGGTAAAATGCGCCAAGAAGGTAAAGAATACATTGTTAAAGATGGCGACGTAATGAACTTCCTGTTCAACGTTTAATCGCGTTAACTGAGTGTTTTAAAAAGGAGACTAGATGTCTCCTTTTTTGTTTTCTAAAAGCAGCTCACTTTTTATCTTTTTATGGTTCATATTCAGCCATTTCGCGCAATTAATCTGCAAAAGAACTTTAATGACAACTTTTTTGCAAAAAAGGTGTTGACGAGTTTGGAGCATATCAGCATAATACGCCCCGCACCAGCGATGGTGACAAACTAAAAAGAGATGGCTATGTAGCTCAGCTGGTTAGAGCACATCACTCATAATGATGGGGTCCCCTGTTCAAATCAGGGCATAGCCACCATGCTTTTTAGAGTTGATTAGCAACTATAAAACTAACTACCTTGTAGTGCGGAAGTGGCGGAATTGGTAGACGCGCTGGATTTAGGTTCCAGTATCTTAGGATGTGAGAGTTCAAGTCTCTCCTTCCGCACCATGTTCTCGATTAGAACTAAAATAATCAACTACCATTAGTTGGAGTATCGCCAAGCGGTAAGGGCAGAAGAGAGAGGCTTTGATCCCTCACTCATTTATCCCCCCAGATTCAAATCCTGGTTCAACAAAGATTTGAGGTTTTCGTTGGAGTATCGCCAAGCGGTAAGGCAGCGGGTTTTGATCCCGCCATTCCCAGGTTCAAATCCTGGTACTCCAGCCAACATTGCGGAAGTGGCGGAATTGGTAGACGCGCTGGATTTAGGTTCCAGTATCTTCGGATGTGAGAGTTCAAGTCTCTCCTTCCGCACCATGTTCTCGATTAGAACTAAAACAATCAACTACCTTAGTTGGAGTATCGCCAAGCGGTAAGGCAGCGGGTTTTGATCCCGCCATTCCCAGGTTCAAATCCTGGTACTCCAGCCAAATGGCTATGTAGCTCAGCTGGTTAGAGCACATCACTCATAATGATGGGGTCCCCTGTTCAAATCAGGGCATAGCCACCATTTTCTTCTAAAGAAAATATGCGGAAGTGGCGGAATTGGTAGACGCGCTGGATTTAGGTTCCAGTATCTTCGGATGTGAGAGTTCAAGTCTCTCCTTCCGCACCATGTTCTTAAAGTTTGAACTAAAAAAGCTTTTACTACCTTTAGTTGGAGTATCGCCAAGCGGTAAGGCAGCGGGTTTTGATCCCGCCATTCCCAGGTTCAAATCCTGGTACTCCAGCCATCTCTATTTGAGATAAAATGCGGAAGTGGCGGAATTGGTAGACGCGCTGGATTTAGGTTCCAGTATCTTCGGATGTGAGAGTTCAAGTCTCTCCTTCCGCACCATGTTCTTGTAAGTTTGAACTAAAATAACTTATCTTATCCTTGATGTTGGAGTATCGCCAAGCGGTAAGGAAGAAGAGAGAGGTTTTGATACCTATCTCATCTCATTCAGATTTAATCTGGAATTATCGTGTAGTTATATATCCATCTTGTTGGAGTATCGCCAAGCGGTAAGGCAGCGGGTTTTGATCCCGCCATTCCCAGGTTCAAATCCTGGTACTCCAGCCAATCTCTTACGGGAAAAAAACATTGCGGAAGTGGCGGAATTGGTAGACGCGCTGGATTTAGGTTCCAGTATCTTCGGATGTGAGAGTTCAAGTCTCTCCTTCCGCACCATGTTTTCTAAAATTATCTAATCACCCTACCCTATAAACAAATCATTCATAATTTACCTGTCTCGTTTTTATATCCTTTTTCTCGCATACTTTTTTACACGCACAAAAAAAGCGAACCTTAGTCCGCTTCAATCAAAGAAATTTACTGATTAAAAATCACCGCCCATCGCATGCTTTAATACTTGTTTCTTCAGCACACCTGCATTGTCAGCCACTTTTAATGCTAAATTGCGAAGGTGCTTTAATGGTTTTATGTCATTCGAGAAACCAAAGTAACACGCATCCATCATGCTCATCATCGCCAAATTATCTAAACGACGCTTTTTCTCATATTTATGCAAAGATAAAGGGCAGCCGAAATCGTCTGTCGATTCTAATGCTTCGGCTAGTGCAGCTACGTCTTTAAAGCCTAGGTTAACTCCCTGTCCTGCCAATGGGTTAATCGTGTGGGCTGCATCTCCCACAAGTACAACTCTACCTTGTGAATAAGTATTAGCATGTTGCCTAGCAAGCGGAAACACCGCCTTTTCTTCAACACTAAAATCGCCAGGCAACGCAAAGAAGTTTGACTGAATTTCAGCTTTTAGTTGTTCATTCGATAATTGTTTCAATCGAGCAAGCTCAGCGCTATCGTGATACCAAATTAAATTGGCATACGGTGCGTGCATAGGCAGAAACGCAATTGGGCCTGTTTGTTTAAATTGCTGCCATGTTTTTGTTTGCTGCGAAGCATCAATTTTGATTAGGACACCCATACAACTTTGTTGATATTGCCAGCCTGTAACACCTATTCCAACTAAATGTCTTACCTGTGAGCGACCACCATCAGCGGCAACAAGTAAATCGGCGGTATAACTTTTGTTTTTATAGTGCAGTGTAACGGTATCATCAGATTGCTCTATGCTCACTGGTAAACCATCAACGTGCTCAACTTGTATTTGCCATTGCTCAAATTGCGCCCATAAACTGGCTTGCGTTAAGCTGTTTTCGATAAGATGGCCAAGGTGACTCGTGCCAACTTCTTCACTATCAAATAACAATGAGTTTTGTGCTGACTCATAGGCTTCTAGCTGGGTATAAGGGGCAATTCTATTTTCTCTGAGTAAAGGCATTGCGCCTAACTCATCAAGTAAAGCTTCTGAAAAGCGATTAATGGCAGAGATTCGAATATCAATTTTTTCACTCGCAAGCACCGCATGAGGGTCTATACACTGTTGCTCTAAAACTGTTACCGACGCGCCCTGTTTTGCTAGCTTAATTGCTGTAGCTGCACCGACCATGCCGCCACCGACTATAACCACCTTGTTTTTCATCTATTTTGCCTCTTAAAAACAATGTCGACATTGTACCGCAAGCCACGCTAATTTGTCTGACTGTAATGCGCAAAATACGTTTCAATTTGATCACGCTTTGCAAAGTTAAAAACTATACTTGGCTAGATGTGCTTGGTCATATAAAATACGCGTCCTTTAAGTTGTGCGTATACTTTTTAGGTCTAAGCAAGTGGCCTAAATTAGAGTCCGAATTGAAAACGAGGCAATATTTCAATGAGTAAAAAATTGCATATTAAAACCTGGGGTTGTCAGATGAACGAGTACGACTCGCAGAAGATGGCTGACCTGTTAGATGCAACCAATGGTTATGAAGTAACCGAAGAAGCTGAACAAGCTGATGTAATCTTACTCAACACCTGTTCAATTCGTGAAAAAGCACAAGAAAAAGTGTTCCATCAACTGGGTCGCTGGAAGTTACTAAAAGATGACAACCCAGATCTAGTTATTGGCGTGGGTGGTTGTGTGGCTTCACAAGAAGGCGACACAATTCGTCAACGCGCACCGTTTGTTGATATCGTATTCGGCCCGCAAACATTGCACCGATTACCTGAGATGATCAAGCAAGTACAAAGCAAGCAAGGTGCGGTTGTTGATATTTCATTCCCTGAAATTGAAAAGTTTGACCGTCTACCAGAGCCTAAAGCAGAAGGCCCTACGGCATTCGTTTCAATTATGGAAGGCTGTTCTAAATACTGTACTTTCTGTGTTGTACCTTACACGCGTGGTGAAGAAGTAAGCCGTCCGTTAGATGACGTATTACTAGAAGTTGCACAACTTGCTGAGCAAGGTGTTCGTGAAGTTAACCTACTTGGCCAAAACGTAAATGCATTCCGCGGTGAAATGCACGATGGTGAAATCTGCTACTTCTCAGATCTACTACGTTACGTTGCTGCCATTGATGGTATTGACCGTATTCGATACACCACATCTCACCCAGTTGAATTCACGCCTGACATCATTGAAGCGTACGCGGATGTGCCTGAGCTTGTAGATCACTTACACTTACCGGTACAAAGTGGTTCTGACCGTGTTCTTAACCTTATGAAACGAGGTCATACAGCGTTAGAGTACAAGTCAACTATTCGTAAGCTACGTAAGATCCGCCCTAACCTGTCAATGTCTTCAGACTTCATCATTGGTTTCCCGGGTGAAACAAACGCTGACTTTGAAGCAACAATGAATCTGATCAATGACATTGGTTTTGATATGAGCTTCAGCTTTATCTATTCAGCGCGCCCAGGTACGCCTGCGGCTGATTTGCCTGATGATGTTTCAGAGCAAGAGAAGAAAGAGCGTCTATACATTCTTCAAAACCGTATCAACCAGATGTCTCAAGACATCAGTCGTAAGATGTTTGATACTGAGCAACGTATTTTGGTTGAAGGTCCATCGAAGAAAAATCCAATGGAACTGCGAGGTCGTACCGAAAACAACCGTGTTGTGAACTTTGAAGGTCCGCATTCAGTGATCGGTCAGTTCGTTGATGTACGTATTACCGAAGCTTTACCTAACTCTTTACGTGGTGAGCTAATTCGTACAGAATCAGAAATGAATTTAAGGAAAGATGTTGCACCTGCCGATATTTTAAATCGTGCGCCGTCGGAACCCGAAGCCGATGAGTTAGGTGTTGCAACCTTTACACCTTAATTAAATACAGATTGCGCCAGCACTTTTGCTGGCGCGGTTGTTACAGGAAGCAATTTTGAGCAGTCAACTAAAGAATATTGAGTTTTATTTAGAGCCCGCCGACAACGTTCGCCTTTCATCACTTTGCGGCCCTTTTGACGAGAATTTAAAACAAATAGAACGTCGCCTTGGGGTTGAAATCACGCACAGAGACAACTGGTTTAAAGTGACTGGACAACCTGTTCAAGCTAAAGCCGCTACCGATATCATAAAAGGTTTATACATTGATACTCAGCCTGTTCGTGGCGAAGTAAATGAAATTGAACCTGATAACGTGCATTTAGCGATCACTGAAGCAAACTGTCTAGAGCAAGATGCACCGAGTGTATGGAATGAAGAAGTTTATATTAAAACCCGACGTGGTGTGATTAAGCCTCGCAATCCGAATCAGAGTCAGTATGTGGCTAATATTCTTCGTCATGATATCAGTTTTGGTATTGGCCCTGCTGGTACTGGTAAAACCTACCTTGCAGTTGCCGCTGCTGTTGATGCACTAGAACGTCAAGAAATTCGCCGCATCTTATTAACTCGCCCAGCAGTTGAAGCAGGTGAAAAACTTGGTTTCTTACCTGGCGATTTAACACAAAAAATCGACCCATACCTGCGTCCACTCTATGACGCATTGTTTGAAATGCTTGGCTTTGAGAAAGTTGAACGCTTAATTGAAAAAAATGTCATAGAAGTCGCGCCGCTTGCCTATATGCGTGGTCGAACGCTTAATGATGCCTTTATCATTCTGGATGAAAGCCAAAACACCACCACAGAACAAATGAAAATGTTCTTAACGCGTATCGGCTTTAATTCAAAGGCAGTGATCACAGGTGACATTACGCAAGTTGATTTACCTCGTGGTGCGCGCTCTGGTCTTCGTCATGCCATTGAAGTACTGAGTGATGTCGATGAGATTTCATTTAATTTCTTCAAGTCACATGATGTTGTTCGTCACCCTGTTGTGGCACGTATTGTTGAAGCATACGAGAAGAAAGAAGAATCTGAGCGAAAAGAAAAGGCTGAAAAAGAGCGCCTTCGCAAAGAAGCGAAAGCGAACCAAGCTGAGTAACAGACATGAGCGTTGAATTAGATTTACAAATTGCCTGTGAATTTGAAGATTTACCTTCACATGAACAGTTTGAATTATGGGCTGACAAAGCCCTATCTGCGTATCGTGAACATGCAGAGTTAACTATTCGTATTGCTGATGAAGCTGAAAGCCAAGAGCTTAATAGCCAGTATCGTGGCAAAGACAAGCCGACTAACGTGCTGTCTTTTCCATTTGATGCGCCACCAGGCATTGAACTCCCTCTTGTTGGCGACTTAATTATTTGCCCACAAGTTGTCAAAGCAGAGTCTATAGAACAAGAAAAAAGCTTTCATGAGCACTTTGCTCATATGACAATTCATGGTTGCTTGCATTTACTTGGATTTGACCATATAAATGAACAAGACGCCATTGAGATGGAAGGCATCGAAAAAACATTATTAGCCGAATTGGGCATAGACGATCCATATCGTGATGATGCTTACTAATTTCGACTAACAGAATTTTATTTAATTGGAGATATAAAAAGAAATGAGCGACGATAACTCGCAAAGTAGTCAGGGTTCTGCTGGCAAAAGCTGGCTAGGACGCATTACCCAGATGCTGCAAGGAGAACCCCAAAATAAAGAAGAGCTGGTTGAAGTCATCGCTGATGCGCAAGAGCGTTCACTCATCGACCCTGAGACCAAAGACATGATGGAAGGCGTATTAAGCGTCTCTGAACTTAAAGTTCGCGATATCATGATCCCTCGCTCTCAAATGATTACTTTAGATGTAGATGAGTCTCTAGAGCATCAACTTCCTATTATGGTTGAATCATCACACTCTCGCTTTCCAGTGATCTGTGAAGACAAAGACCATGTTGAAGGTATTTTGCTTGCTAAAGACTTACTGCCGCTGATTTTGGATAAATCTGATGCTCTACCAGCATTAAGAGAGTATCTTCGTCCTGCTATTGTGGTACCAGAAAGTAAGCGTGTTGACACCTTGCTAAATGAGTTTCGCCAAAAGCGTTACCATATGGCGATTGTTATCGATGAATATGGCGGCGTTTCAGGTTTAGTAACCATCGAAGACATTTTAGAAACCATCGTTGGTGAAATTGAAGATGAGCATGATGACGATGAAGAGCACGATGATATTCGTCAGTTGTCAAAGCATGTATTCACCGTGCAGGCGTTAACGCCTCTTGATGAATTTAATTCGTTTTTTAATACTGATTACGATACACAAGAAGCCGATACCATCGGTGGTATTATTCTTCATGCCTTTGGTCATATGCCAAGTCGTGGTGAAACAATCGACATCGAACCGCTACAGTTTAAAGTCACTAACTCTGATAATCGTCGTATTATTCAACTTCAAGTAACAGTACCAAAGACTGAAACTACCGAAGATCACGTTGAGTAAGGTGTTTTCCCTCTTTTCTAACAAACATGCTTGGCTTGCATTTTTTGCAGGCCTTGCCATGACTTTTAGCTATGCACCGTTTAGCCTATGGCCCATCGCTATTTTTGCACTCGTTGCGGCTTGCTACGTAACAGATAAACAGTCTGCCCGAAGCGCAGCCAAATATGGCTTTGCTTTTGGTTTTGGCTGGTTTGCACTTGGTATAAGCTGGGTGCATGTCTCTATAGCTCAGTTCGGTGGATTACCTTTACCAGTTTCTTTGTTATTGATGGGGTTGCTCTGTGCCTATTTAGCAATTTACCCTGCGCTGGCTTTTGCATTTGCCGCTAGGTTCAGCCAAAGCGCGTGGCAAAGGATCGCATTGTTAATAGCCGGCTTTGCTATTGCAGAGTTTTTACGTGGTAAATTATTAACTGGCTTTCCATGGCTCAGCTTTGGTTATGTATTTACTGATTCACCACTTAATATCTTTGCACCTGTAATTGGCGAGTTTGGCTTAACTTTACTGGCTGTGTTTCTTGCTAGTAGCATTTATTACAGCATTAAAGCAAAACAGGTCTCTTTTTCTCTTTCATCGTTTGGTGCTCTGCTGTGTTTATACCTTACGAGTAGCTTCACTGTTTCTACTTCGCACTCTGATAAGCGCATTTCAACTTTGCTTGTACAAGGCAACATCCAACAGAGTTTGCGCTGGGAGCCAGAACAGTTTTGGCCAACCATGTCAAAATACCGAGATATGACCCGGGTTGAATGGCACGACACAGACCTCGTCGTCTGGCCTGAAGCGGCCATTCCCGAAATAGAAGATATGGCAGCACCATTTTTAGAAGGGCTAGATAAAGCTGCAGCCTTTAACAATACCTCAGTGATTACAGGTATCCCTGATTACCAGTTTGATACCAAGGCGGTCTACAACACGCTTATTGTTTTAGGTAAGAAATACCCAGACTCTAGTGAAGGCCACTACAAATACTTACATTCAAATAGGTACCAAAAGCATCAACTTCTGCCTATTGGTGAATTTGTGCCATTTGAAGATATTCTCAGACCGTTAGCCCCTTTGTTTAACCTCGCTATGTCCTCATTTTCTCGAGGTGAGCGTGTGCAAAACAACCTCATTGCTAATGGCTTACATATTTTGCCAGCTATTTGCTACGAAATCGTATTTAGCGATTTGGTTAGAGATAACTTCACAGAGCAATCTGACATTCTCTTTACAGTCAGTAATGACGCTTGGTTTGGAGATTCTCACGGCCCCCATCAGCATATGCAAATTGCTAGAATGCGCGCCCTAGAACTGCAAAGGCCGCTTGTTCGAGTCACCAATAACGGTATTACGGGCGTCTATGACCCCATCTCTCAAACTGAGCAAACAATACCGCAATTTGAAGCGAATGTACTGAAAGCAAAAGTGCAATTAATTACCGGATTAAGCCCATTTAGCCAATATGGTCATACACCAATTTGGATCTTAGTATCACTGCTTACACTCACCGTATTGGCCAACAACACCAAACGCGCTTTACTTAGCCGATTTGAAAAGAATTTTTTGTGATTCATTTTTAAATTAATTTCAACCCTTGATTTACATATTAATTTAATTTACCTTTTTAAGGTCCATTTTGGACAATGAATTAAAAGGAACCTTAAAAATGAAAATTGTATTAAAGAAAAAGCAACTTAAAAGCCTAAATAATAAGACTATTTCATCGGCAGCTACACCTGCAATCGTTGGAGCAAATGGTGGTAACGGTGCATGTGGCACAACTGAATATTGCCACTTCGACAAACAACTAGTCCCTGCTGACACAAAAGTAAATACAGTACCAATTACTTTCTAAGCTAGATTAAACTAAGCGGTACTATCGCCGCTTTATAATTACAGTATTAGGCTAAAGTTTAAGCCTAACACCAAGTTTATTTAAGCCAGTCACAGCAAACATCATCACCACTGCAAACCCTAGACTCCATAGAATCCCCATTACGCCACTACTCATAAACTCGGGTCTTGCTGGAATTGATAGTAGCTGTAAGGCTGCAATTAAAATATAGGGCAAGATATAAATTAATAATGGGTTATTTGCCGCTGGTTCAAATACCTTGCACCAATCAGTCTGTGCCTTTAACTCAACGATATAATAAATAGCACCAAAGATCAGTGCACAGAAGAAGATACTCATGAATGCCCAACTTGGCGTTGCCCATATCTTTGAAACTGGCCAATGCCACCAGCTCAACAAGGTAAGTGCGCCACTAACAAATACAAAAGCAAAATAGTTGAACCACTTTTTGTCAGTTAATTTAGCGTGATAAAAAATTAAGCTCATCACCACACCTGCTAAAACTATCGTCGCATGGGTATGGTTTCGGTTATCTTCAACAAGTCGGTCAAGAACACCGTTAATACCGCTTAAGTGTTCTATAACAAAATATAACGCGACAAATGCAAGACTGGCTGCAATTAATTTAATGACATCTTGTTTAGTAAATAAATAAACTGCCACACTAAAAATAAACGCCCAGCCGATTAAACCTAGGATCCCCCACCACTGAGGTGTCATACCACCGTAAGGGCCGTCGTAAATATATGCCAGCACAATAAGGCCAAGTATGCCTAAATATTTACAGCCTTTGACTAATACACTTGAAAGGTGCTTTGGATAGTGACTCCATATGAGCAGTACACTGGCATACATCAACAAAGTCCAAAGCGGCATAGATATCAGCATTTTGCTTTCATCATAACCATATATGGTGTTCACCATAAACAAGCCGATTACGATTAATCCAAGCGCTCTGAAGGCTGCATCAACTAATAAACGTTTTGAGCTCGCTCCTTTTGCAGCTTTTGCTTGTGTTGAAAATGGAATAGACATGCCCACAATAAATAAGAAAGCTGGGAATACTAAATCTACAAAAGTCATGGCGTTCGCATCGGCAGGCATATGCGTCATCCAAGAAGGAATGTTTTTAATTGCGGCAAGTTCGTTTACAAATACCATGGTGAGGATCGTCAAACCACGGAAAACATCGATAGCCAGAATGCGACGGTTAGGTAAGCTGTACTCGGTCATTTATTTCTCTCTTATCAATAGCCGCTCAAAGCTACCTAAAGCAAAACAAAGCTGCAATTAAACACTACAAATCGCAAATAAAATAAACCAAAAATGATGAATCGTTTGATAAATTAGTTGAAGGCTTTTCAAGTACCTATGGAGAGTGAATGACATATTGGCGGAAAACCTAATCAATAAGCACTTGAGTAGAGTATTAGATAGAATAAGATTCAATGAATACAGATAAATCTCATTTTCTTATGATGAAAAATGAGATTTATCTTTTTATTCAGTCACCACACTGTGAGTATGCATGATAGATTTTCATTCAGTAATATTTGAGTTAAGCCAGAAAAATATAACTGATCATAACGATAACTGAGACCGCCATAAAACGCGTATCAAAATCACGCATTCTTTTGGTTAATAACTGCAAACGCTTATCCTGGGTTTTACTTAGCTCGCCAAATTTCAGAGACTCTTCAAGGGCAATCACAAACACGTTATTAACCCCTACTTTCATTTTGTCTTTTGACAAACGGATAAATACTTCAGGGTATGTCTCTGCAACATGTGCTTTTATTTCATTGACATGCTTGGCTCTGAAATAAACAAAAAGTACCATTAATGTAGTGATAACAAGACCCATATACATATTCTCTCCTTACATTATGTATAAAAAAGGAGGCTTAGCCCCCTTTCATGTTTCTAAATTTATACTAACGTTACGATTCTATTTTTAAAAGCTCAACTTCAAAAATCAACAATGAGCCAGCTGGGATCTTACCTGCTGCACTGTCCCCATAACCTAACTCAGGACTGATATAAAACTTGAACTTACTGCCTTCAGTCATTAGCTGTACACCTTCAGTCCAACCTGGAATAACCTGGTTTAAGCCAAAGCTGATCGGGCTATTTCGCTCTACTGAGCTATCAAATACGGTGCCATCAGCAAGTGTGCCATGGTAATGAACTTTTACTTTACTGGTGGCAGAAGGTTTTGCATCTCCCTCACCCTGTGTAATCACTTCGTACTGTAAGCCAGAATCAGTTGTGACGACAGTGTCTTTTTTTGCATTTTCTGCCAAAAACTCTGCCGCTTTAATACGGTTCTCTCCTGCAGCCGCTTTGTTCTTTTGCGACGCACGAGAAAATAGTGCCACTAAAATCACGATGACAATCACTAAAATTACATTGGTTGTAGACACGCTACTTACTCCTTATCTTGCTCTGTTTCTTCTTTATCATTATCGCCACTGACCACATCAGCAATTTGCTGTAATCGAGCCAGTGTTAGCGCATTAATCGAGCCCTCTGGGTATTCACCCTCGACTAGCTCTCCGGCATCACGATTCATTAATAAGCTCAATGCTTCATCTACGTTTGAAACCGCATAAATATGGAAGCGACCACGCTCTACTTCTTGTAAAACCTCGTCATCTAAGACTAAATTAACTCGATTAGATTGTGGAATGATCACACCTTGCTGACCGGTTAAACCACGCATTTTACAAAGCTTAAAGAAGCCTTCTATTTTTTCGTTTACGCCACCAATCGCCTGCACTTCACCATGCTGGTTAATGGAGCCTGTCAACGCTAACGACTGGTTAATAGGTAGTTGAGTGATAGCTGAGATCAAGCCGCATAATTCAGCAAGTGAGGCACTATCGCCGTCGATATAGCCATAACTTTGTTCAATCGCGATATTGGCACTGAGTGTTAAGCTAAAGTTTTGCGCATACTTGTTACCTAAATAACCCGTTAATAACATCACGCCTTTAGAATGAATTGACTTACCTAAGTCAGCTTCACGTTCGACGTCAATGACACCATCTGAACCTGCATATACCGTAGCCGTAATACGCGCAGGTGTACCAAATGCCGTATCACCAATATGTAATACCGTCAGACCATTGATTTTAGCAATCGCTTCACCGTCAGTTTCGATCAGTGTGTGGCCTTCTTTAATATCGCTTAGCATATTTTCGCTAAGTTGACCGGTTCGATACTGCTTACCTGCAATGGCTTCATCAATATGCTCTGCAGTAACCTCTGTTACATTGTCTTGTTTTGCATAAAAGCTTGCTTCTGCAACTAACTCGAGCACATCTGCAAATCTTGCTGACAGCTTGGTGTGATGCTCTGCTTGGCGATAGCTAAACTTGAGCAAACGCGCAAGACCACACGCCGAAATACCACAGCTTAAAGTTTTATCGCAATACTCAAGTACTTTAGTTATGAACTGATATTGAAGTTTATCGCTACTTGGCAAGTAGTAGTCAAAATCAGCCAATACTCTAAATAGCTCAGCAAACTCTTCGTCGTAATCACTGATGGCATAATATAAATCACGTGAGCCCAACAAAATAATCTTCACATCTAGTGGAATTAACTGAGGACGAAGCGTGAAACTGCTGCCTACTGAACTATCTTGATACGGCAAATCATTCTTTATTTGGTGGGTTTTAAGCGACAACTTTAGACCATCCCACACTTGCGAGTTAGCCAAGACTTTATCGGCATCCATGATCAGGTAACCACCATTGGCCTTATGTAACGCACCCGGTTGGATTGATCGATAACTCGTGATTAAGTTGCCTTGTGAAGTGGCGTATTCAACCTTGCCAAAAATATTGCCAAAAGTTGGGTTTGGCTCGTACACCACAGGTGCAGGCTCACCATCTTTATATTCAACCAGAATATTCGGGGCAAAAAAGTCATTTAACATACCTCGATGGTCAAACTCGTCTTTGTTTTCCTCGCTGCCGCTGTCATCAAGCCATTCTAGCACCGCATCAACGATTTCAATGCGGACATCTTTTAGATAACGAATAACACCAATGTGGCTAGCATACTTGAGCTCTAGTTTCTTCAGTAAAGGCTTAGTGGCAGTTTCAACCGTTTGCTTCTTTAAGTTTCTCAGCTTTTCAGATGATTCACGTTTCCAACGTGGTAGCTCAATTAAGGCTTCTATAAGGTCATCTTCTAACTTATCTATGGCATCAAAAAAGTGTTCTTGCACTTTCTCATCGAGTGCAGCAAATTCTACATCATCTAATTGTTTGCCATCGATCACTGGCGCAAAGGCCACCTGGTTGCTTTCTTCTATCAGCGCCACACTTTTTTTTGCGGCAAGCTCTGCAACTGCGGTAATGGCTGCGTCATACTTGTTATCGAACTCTTTATCGATGGACTTCTTTTTGCGTTGATAACCAGGGTTATCGAATGCTGCAGGAAAAGTATCGGCTACTTCATCTAGAAACTCATCCATGTCATCAGCAAGCTCTTTGCTCTGACCTGGCTGCATAAATAGCGCGATAGGTTTACGGTGATCGTCGTAGTTATTGACGTACAACCACTCATTTGGCGTTGATTTAGTTTTACTGTGTGCTTCTAACTTGTCTTTTACCATGGTAAAACGGCCTAATGCCGCTTCGCCCATTACAAAAGTGTTATAACCAGGCAAGTCCATACCCAGTGAGAAATCTAAAGCACTTTGGGCGCGTTGCTGACCAATAAATGTCAACGCTTCAGGATAAGGGTTGCGCATGCATGACTCAACATGCGCAAGAGAAACAGTTGGCGCTAAGGCCTCAATAGGTAAAGGTGCTATCTTATTTGTCATTCCTAACTTCTTTTTATTATCTAACCCAATTGGCTAGACTATGGAGACAATGCTTTTCGGCTGAATTCTTGATGCTCACATTGGCTACATGCTCTAATTTCAGAGGCATAAAGTACATCTGTAGTATGATGACAATTTTTACATACTAATTGCCCCATGGCTATCCATTCACCCGCTTTGTAAACCCCATCATGCTCAAAATCTTTTAAAAGCGCCTGCCATTCTAACTGCGTGCGGTCTTCTAGTTGCGCCAACTCAAATAGCACACCTGCCTTTAATTCTTGCCAAGCAATATCATCAGTGCCTTTATAGTCATCTTCTAAATGTTTTAAATCTCGCTTGAGATAATGGCTGTAGTTTTTTACCTTCTCTTCGCCGAGCTCTTTTAGCTTACCTTGGCTTTCAATAAATTTATTAATTAAGTCTTCAAGCTCATGCTCTTTTATATCTTTCAGCCAATGCGCAAAATCATCTAACCACTTTTTATACTCCGCCATGGCAGACTCCATTTTTAAGTAAACTTTCTATAACTATAGTCCAGTGGCAAAAAAGTGATATTTTGCTGCCTTGTAAGCGCCACAAAATGCACCTCTATGGCTGTGATTCGCTCAGTTTTTGGGGTATGCTATCGAACAATTTTTTATTAATTTGCAAGAAGTCTGGAAACATAGATGCAAGAGCAATATAACCCACAAGACATTGAGTCAAAAGTCCAACAATATTGGGAAGAAAACAAGACGTTTAAAGTCGTAGAAGACGAGAGCAAAGAGAAGTATTACTGTCTCTCTATGTTCCCTTACCCAAGTGGTCGACTGCATATGGGTCACGTGCGTAACTACACCATTGGTGATGTGGTATCTCGTTTCCAGCGCTTACAAGGCAAAAACGTTATGCAGCCTATGGGTTGGGATGCGTTTGGTCTACCTGCAGAAAACGCGGCTATCAAAAACAACACAGCCCCTGCTAAGTGGACATACGAAAACATTGATTACATGCGCGGTCAGCTAAAACAGCTTGGTTTTGGTTATGACTGGGATCGTGAAATCGCAACATGTCACCCAGAATATTACAAATGGGAACAGTGGTTCTTCACTAAGCTTTACGAGAAAGGCTTAGTTTACAAGAAAATGTCTACCGTCAACTGGGATCCAGTTGACCAAACAGTACTGGCTAACGAGCAGGTGATTGACGGTCGCGGTTGGCGTTCTGGCGCGCTTGTAGAGCAAAAAGAAATTCCTCAGTGGTTCATCAAGATCACTGACTATGCACAAGAGCTACTAGATGATTTAGACAAGCTTGAGCACTGGCCTGAGCAAGTTAAAACCATGCAACGTAACTGGATTGGTCGCTCTGAAGGTTTAGAGATTGACTTCAAACGTGCTGATAATGGTGAAACTTTCACTGTTTACACTACTCGCCCTGACACTTTCATGGGTGTGACTTACGTTGGTGTTGCTGCTGGCCACCCGATTGCGTTAGAAGCTGCTAAGAACAACCCTGACGTTGCTGCATTTGTTGAAGAATGTAAGAACACCAAAGTTGCTGAAGCTGATATGGCAACGATGGAGAAAAAAGGCATCGACACAGGCTTTAAAGCCATTCACCCATTGACTGGTGAAGAAGTGCCTGTATGGGCCGCAAACTTTGTACTGATGGACTATGGTTCAGGTGCGGTTATGGCAGTACCAGGTCATGACCAACGTGACTATGAGTTTGCGACAGCTTACGGTCTTGAGATCAAACAAGTTATTGCGCCTGCTGAAGGTTCTGAGCTTGTTGCTGACCTGACTAAAGAAGCATTCACCGAAAAAGGCACACTAATTAATTCTGGGGAATTTGACGGTCTTGAGTTTAAAGCAGCATTCAACGCCATTGCTGATAAACTAGAAGGCATAGGTGCAGGTAAGCGTAAAGTTAACTTCCGTCTACGTGACTGGGGTGTTAGCCGTCAGCGTTACTGGGGCTCACCAATCCCAATGCTAAATAAAGAAGATGGTTCTGAGCTTGCTGCGACTGAAGATATGCTGCCAGTTCGCCTACCAGAAGACGTGGTAATGAACGGTGTAACTTCACCAATTAAAGCAGATCCTGAGTGGGCTAAAACCACAGTGAACGGAGAACCTGCATTCCACGAAACAGATACGTTCGATACTTTCATGGAATCTTCATGGTACTACGCACGTTACTGTAGTCCACGTTATGACGAAGGTATGTTAGAGCCAGGTGCAGCGAATTACTGGCTGCCAGTAAACCAATATATTGGTGGTATCGAGCACGCGATCCTTCACCTACTTTACTCGCGTTTCTTCCACAAACTCTTACGTGACTGTGGTTTAGTGAACTCAGATGAGCCGTTCGAGCGTCTACTATGTCAGGGCATGGTATTAGCTGAAACTTATTTCCGTAAAGACGAGAAAGGCGGTGATGTTTGGATTTCACCAACTGACGTTGAAACCGAAACAGACGATAAAGGTCGTATCACTAAAGCGTGGCACAAAGACGACGGTCAACCAGTAGAGTCTGCTGGTATGTCTAAAATGTCTAAATCAAAGAACAATGGTATTGATCCACAAACTGTTATCAAGCAGTACGGCGCAGATACAGTTCGTTTATTCATGATGTTCACAGCGCCACCAGAGCAAACTCTAGAATGGTCTGACTCGGGTGTTGAAGGGTCACTTCGCTTCCTTAAGCGTGTTTGGAAATACGCAGTAGACGTCAATGCAGCAGGTACAGCTGAGCTTGACCTAGCGGCACTTAACAGCAACCAAAAAGTGCTACGTCGTGAGATCCACAAAACCATTGCAAAAGTGACTGATGATGTAGAACGTCGCCAAACGTTCAATACTGCGATTGCTGCTATCATGGAGCTATCTAACAAGCTTGCAAAAGCACCGCTAAAAGATGCACAAGATATTGCATTAGCAAACGAAGCACTTAATGCCATCGTGATTATGCTTGCGCCGATTGCACCACACATGTGTCATCAGTTGTGGCAAGACTTAGGTCACGAAGGCGACGTGTTAGATGCAACATGGCCTGTGGTTGACCAAGCTGCACTTGTTGAAGATGAGAAACTTATCGTTGTACAAGTGAATGGTAAGCTGCGTGCTAAGCTAACGGTTTCTGCCGACTCAACGAAAGAACAAGTTGAAGCGCTGGCATTTGCTGAAGAGAATGTGTCTAAGTTCATCGAAGGCAAAGAAATCCGTAAAGTGATTTACGTACCAGGTAAACTACTTAATGTGGTTGCAAACTAAGATGCATTTATCGCATTCAATTAAGCATGGGCTAGCATTTTTGCTAGCCTGTGTTTTGTTATCTGGTTGTGGCTTTCATTTAAAGCAAGCCTCATATTTACCAAAAGAATTACAAACACTTCACCTGTCGGGTGATGATAGCAAGTCTGAGCTGTTTTCATTACTTCGCAAAGATCTCGTCGCATCTCAAGTCACCATGAGTGACAACAGAAACAAACAAGTTCCTGAGCTTCATCTGTATCGTGAATCTCTAACACGCCAAACGTTAAGCTTGTTTAGAAATGGTCAGGTTGCGCAATACGAATTGGCTTATTCTGTTTCATATAGAGTGACACGTCCAGGTCTTGAGCCTGTAGATAAAGGGTTTGAGATTTACCGTAATTATCAAGATGATCCTGACAACGCACTCGCAAAAGCCAAAGAGCTTGATATTATTCTCAACGAGCTACGTAAACAGGCAAGTAAACGTATTGTCCGAGAGCTGTCACAACTCTAATGCGCTGTTACGCTAACCAACTTCCAGAAACTTTACGAAAAGGCCTAGCCCCATTCTATTTGGTTTTAGGTGAAGAACCTTTTCAAGAAGCACAATGTGTGCAGCAAATAAAGCAAGCGGCAAAACAGCAAGGCTTCGACGAAGTCATTAAATTTAGTTTGTTGCCAGGCTTTGATTGGCAAGAATTACTTGCCCAATACAATAGCATGTCGCTATTTAGTGCACGCACACTCATTGAATTTGATTTGAACCAGCAAAAACCAGGCACAGCCGGTAGTGATGCGTTTAAACAACTGACTGCTCAACCGAACCCTGATGTCGTGTTAATTGTGAAAGGTCAAAAAGCCAGCCAAGAGATCCAACGCGGTGCTTGGTTTAAAGGCTTAGAAAAGCAAGGCGTATATGTGCCTTGTTATGAATTGACTGGCCAACACTTGCAGCGCTGGCTTGATTCGCAAGCCAAGCAGTTAAAAGTCGCTCTAACACAAGATGCAAAAAAGCAACTTTTGCTGGCCACAGAAGGTAACCTACTCGCAACACATCAAGAGCTAGAAAAACTGGCGCTGCTTTATCCTTCACAAACCGTCAATGATGAGCAAATCTTAGCGGGACTACTTAATCAAAGTAAATTTGATATTTTTGACCTGACTAATGCAACGCTTGCCGGTCAGGCAAAAAAAATCACCAAAGTGATGGTTAAGTTAGCTGAAGATAACACTGAGCCAAATACGCTGGTTTGGGCGCTGAATAAGCAGCAGCAAACCTTAGTATCAATTAAGCAAGGCTTACAGCAAGGTCAAAATATTACTGCGCTCTATAAACAGCATAATATTTGGAAAAACCAGCAGCCTTTGACTCAGCAAGCACTTGATAGATTGCCTCTGCATCAGCTCGAGCAAATAGGTCTGTTGTTGGCACAAATAGACAGTGGCTATAAACGCGGAGAACTCACTGCGCCTTATCAAGCCTTACTGCATTGTGCACTGAGTTTTTGCTATCACATCCCAATTGGTCTGCCCATCAACCACACTGATTAAACAATATGATTGCACTTTTTGGTGGTACTTTTGATCCCGTCCATTTAGGACATATAAATATGGCCGAGCAATGCGTTGCTGAGCTGGGGCTTGCTGAATTACGGTTCTTGCCTTGTGCCATACCTGTCCACAAAGCACAACCTAAGATCACTGACACACACCGTCTCAACATGCTCGAATTAGCAACTCATGGTAATAGAGCGTTCACTATTGATAAAAGAGAGCTTGAACGACAAGGGCCTTCTTATTCACTATTAACGCTGCAGGAATACCGAGGCGAGCAGCCTAATTCATCCATCATTTTTTTGATGGGTATGGATTCCTTCAATAGTTTAACGTCTTGGTATGAATGGCAAGCCATTACACAGCTTTGCCACATCGTGGTTTATCAGCGTCCAGGCGAAATTTATGCTCCAAGCCCAGCGCTTTCTGACTACGTGGAACAAGCTAATGTTGAGACAAGCGAGCTGTTACTCACGAAAAAAGCAGGTCATTGTCATTTTTTAACCGGCCCTAGTTTTGATGCCGCATCGAGCGATATTAGAAAACTAATAAATAATCAAAAACCTATGGAACAATTTCTCGCGTCTTCGGTCATAGATTACATTCGTACTCATCAGCTCTATGCTGAATAAACCAATGTGCTGTGCTACTATACGCGCCTTATTTTTTGAGCATAGAGATACAAGATTTGAATTCTGAACAATTATTAGACTTTGCATTAGACAAAGTTGACGACATGAAAGCCCGTGACATTGTTAAGTTAGATGTAAAAGAAGTGAGCTCTGTAACGGATTATTTGGTCATTTGCTCAGGTAACTCAAAACGTCACGTACAGTCTATTGCTGAACACGTTGCTAAAGAAACGCGTCATGCTGGTGAAGACCTATTAGGCATTGAAGGACAAGATGTAGGTGAGTGGGTACTGGTTGATTTAGGCGATGTGGTTGTTCACGTTATGCAAGATCAAACACGTGACTTATATGACTTAGAGAAACTCTGGGGCTAATTTTGAAAATTCAATTGGTTGCTGTCGGCACAAAAATGCCTGCTTGGGTTGAGACAGGCTTTAAAGAGTATCAGCGTCGTTTTCCAAAAGATATGGCGTTAGAACTTGTTGAGATCCCAGCTGGAAAGCGTGGTAAAAATGCCGATATCAAGCGTATTTTACAGTTGGAAGGTGAAAAAACCTTAGCCGCTATTCCAAAAGGCAACCGAATTGTGACACTAGAAGTAACAGGTAAGCCTTGGGATACCCACCAGTTGGCAAATCATATGCAAAAGTGGCAACTTGATGGTCGAGATGTCAGCTTATTAATTGGTGGCCCTGAAGGCCTTGCGCCTGAGTGTATTGCCGCTTCTGAGCAAAAGTGGTCGCTATCGGCATTGACGTTACCGCATCCACTTGTGCGCATTATTGTCGCTGAAAGCTTGTATCGCGGGTGGAGCTTAAATAACAACCACCCTTACCACAGAGAATAATACAACTCAGATGATAAACAAAAGACCAACAATTCGTGACCATTCAGCTGAAGCAAATTTATTTGCTCGTCGCGCATTTGTTGGTTTTGTGTTTGTTACTCTCCTTATAGGCTTACTACTCAGTAACGCCTACAAGCTACAAGTCACAGAGCACGATACCTATAAAACACGCTCTAATGATAACCGTATTAAAGTGATCCCTGTTGCACCAAACAGAGGCTTAATCTACGACCGAAACGGCGTGTTATTGGCCGAGAACCGCCCTGTTTATAATTTAGAAGTGATCCCTGAGCAAGTAGATGATATCGCTAAGCGACTTGCTGAAGTCGGCGCTTTATTAAATATTTCTGTAGAAGACCAAGAAAACTTTTTAAAGAATATTCGCCGTAAGCAGCGCTTTAAAAGCCGTGTTATTAAAGCGCGTTTAAACGAGCAAGAAGTTGCCTTATTTTCAGTTAATCAACATAAATTCCCAGGCTTTAATATTGAAGCTAGACTTGCCAGATATTACCCCTACGGTGAAACACTCACTCATGCGCTTGGTTATGTTGCCAAATTAAATAAAAAAGAGCTCACGGCTTTAGAGCTTGCAGGCGAAGCCAAAAATTATCGTGCAACCCATGACATTGGTAAGCTTGGCATAGAAAAATTCTACGAAAAAGAACTGCACGGTATTGTTGGCTCACAACGTGTTGAAGTCAATAACCGAGGCAGAGTGATCCGTACTTTAAGCGTCGACGCGCCCGCACCAGGGCAAGATTTAGTTCTTACGTTAGATATAGGCTTACAGCAAGTCGCTAAAAAAGCCCTTGAAGGCATGCGTGGCGCGATCGTTGTTATGGATCCTAAAGACGGCGGTATTCTCGCGCTTTATTCAAACCCAAGTTACGACCCAAACTTATTCGTACATGGGATCAGTGGTAAAGATTATCGTGCCTTACTAAATCCAGATCGACCTTTAATCAATAGAACGACTCAAGGTCGCTATGCACCGGCCTCCACGGTCAAACCGCATTTAGCTATTTTGGGTTTGGAAGAAGGCGCTATTAAAGAAGATACCCGTATCTGGGACCCAGGTTTCTTTCAATTACCAAATGTTGAACATAAATGGCGAGATTGGCAACGCTGGGGTCATGGTCATGTTGATGTGTATAAAGCCATTGAAGAGTCTTGTGATACCTTTTACTACCATATAGGTAATGAAATGGGGATAACTAAAATTAGCAACTTTATGAATAAATTTGGCTTTGGTGATTTATCAGGCATTGATATTCATGAAGAAACATCAGCAATATTACCTACCGTTGCATGGAAAAAAGATCGCTTTAAAGAAAACTGGTGGACTGGCGATACCATTTCAGTGGCTATAGGTCAGGGTTATTGGACTGCAACACCAATGCAAATAGCCAATGCAGTGACCATCATGGTTAACAAAGGCGAACATTACCAACCACACCTTGTGCAAGTAAAAAAGCAGTTTGATGAAATCACGCCAATGTATACCGAAGAGCGCCCGCCTATTGTGCTCAAAAATCATGACCATTGGCGTGTCGCCCTTGAAGCCATGCACAACACTGTAACTAAGGTCACAGGTACTGCGCATAAAGCATTTAAAGGGGCTGATTATGACCCTGCAGGTAAAACTGGTACTGCGCAAATTGTTAGCATCGCGCAAGGTGAGAAATATGATGCAGAAAAGCTAGACGAGCGTCATCGAGACAACGCGATTTACACAGGCTTTGCCCCCTACAATGACCCCCGAGTTGTTGTAACTGTGGTAGTGGAAAACCAAGGTGGCGGTAGTAAAATAGCAGCCCCTATTGCACGTCAATTGATGGATTACTACTTTACTGCAAACCCACTTAAGCAAGGAGCCAATTAATGGTGCTCGGTCATAAACGCACGCTATGGCAGAAAATACATTTAGATGTGCCTTTGCTATTAGCACTTGTTTGTATGATGTTTGGCAGCTTGGCAATTGTGTATAGTGCAAGCGGTCAAAACATGGATATGATGTTAAGACATAGTGTGCGCATGGGTGGTGCGGTCATCGCATTATTGGTGTTTGCTCAAGTTCCTCCTATCACTCTAAAGCGCCTAGTGATCCCACTTTATTTAGTGGGTTTGGCTATGCTGGTTGCGGTGTTTTTCTTTGGTATTACTATTAATGGTGCAAAACGCTGGTTAAACCTTGGCGTGACTAACTTTCAACCATCAGAAGTCATGAAGCTAGCTGTGCCTATGATGGTTGCTTGGTATATCTCTCAACACCGCATGCCCCCAAAGTTTATTAATTTGTTTATCGGTTTTATATTATTGTGTGTGCCCACCTTCTTAATTAAAGAACAACCGGATTTAGGCACCTCACTGCTTATTGCCAGTTCTGGCATTTTCGTTTTGTTTCTAGCGGGGTTAAGCTGGCGCCTCATTGGTGGTGCGCTGTTATTAATGGTCCCCGCTGTATTCGCTTTTTGGCATTACGGTATGCGCGCTTACCAAAAACAGCGCGTTATGACACTACTTGATCCTGAAAGCGATCCTCTAGGTGCTGGCTACCACATTATTCAATCGAAAATCGCCATAGGTTCAGGCGGTGTCGAGGGCAAAGGTTGGTTGCATGGCACGCAATCACAATTAGAGTTTTTACCTGAGCGACACACAGATTTTATCTTCTCGGTATTGAGCGAAGAATTTGGTTTAATGGGCGTGGTGTTATTACTCAGCGTCTATTTATTTATCATAGGCAGAGGTTTATTGATTGCAGTACGTGCTCAAGATGCATTTAGCAAACTATTAGCTGGCGCTTTAACACTGACTTTCTTTGTATATGTATTTGTGAATATTGGCATGGTATCTGGCCTATTACCGGTTGTAGGTGTCCCCCTTCCCCTTATTAGCTATGGTGGCACATCCATGGTTACGCTGATGGCAGGGTTCGGTATCATTATGTCAATTGCGACAGACAAGAGGATGTTACTTAAATCATGACTAAGTTGTATAAGGCTTACTTGCTAGCCCTTGTTGTCATTTTTGTGAGTGGGTGTAGCTCTCGCTATCACACACGCCAAGACACTGCACCTATGCGCATTCCAACTGAGTATGAAATGCGTGATGCGAAAGTAAAAGCTGAGCCAAAAAGTGTCAGCGCCGGACGCCCTTATGTGGTGCTCGGTAAGCAATATCACCCTATGTCAGATGAAAAAGGCTACAAAGCGCAAGGTACCGCTTCATGGTATGGGCAGAAGTTCCATGGGTACTACACCTCTAACGGTGAGATCTTTAACATGTATGATATGACTGCAGCCCACAAAACTCTGCCACTTCCGAGCTTTGTTAAAGTAACCAATTTAGAAAATGGCAAATCGGCTATTGTCAGAGTCAATGATCGTGGACCATTCCACGATGACAGGATCATCGACTTATCTTATGCCGCGGCCTATAAGCTAGGCTACCATAACCAAGGTACAGCAAAGGTTCAGATTGAAGCGATTACACTCGATCGCATTGCGCCAAGATTAACCTATATTCAAGTCGCTGCGAGTAGTAATAAAACCAATATTGAACACTTGGCAAATAAACTCGCAGGTCAATTTGCAATTGATACCAACATTGCAGAAGAAGGTGGTTTACATAAACTTCGCTTAGGCCCGCTAGAAGATGATACTCATGCTCAATCCCTGCTAGAAAACTTACAGGCAGGTGAATTTCGCCAGGCTTTCTTGCTTTACAGTGAACAACGACTTTAGAATAGAAAAAGCTGACTAATTTTAATTTTATCGATAAAAGAACATAATGACTTTACTAAAAACCAAACTACTTACCAAAATTTGCGGGCTGGTATGCTCAGCAACCATTTTTTCAGCTTCCGCACAGATCCTACCTTCTGCACCTCAGATCAATGCAAAAGGTTATTTCTTGGTGGATTACACAACTGGCAAAGTCATTGCAGAAGGTGAAGCAGATACTAAGCTAGCACCTGCTAGCCTAACCAAAATGATGACCAGTTACGTGATTGGTGTCGAAATTGAAGCCGGTAATATCTCACCGACTGATATGGTTACCATCAGTGAAAAAGCATGGGCGAAGAATTTTCCTGGCTCATCTGTCATGTTCATTGAAGTTGGCAAGCAAGTCAGTGTCGATGATCTTAACCACGGTATCATTATTCAATCAGGCAATGATGCTTGTGTGGCAATGGCTGAACACATTGCAGGCAGTGAGAGTGCATTTGCAGATCTTATGAACGCACACGCTGAAAAACTGGGCATGGCTAACACGCATTTCATCAATAGTCATGGCCTTGATACAGACGAACATTATACAACACCACGTGATATGGCGACGCTAGGTGCTGCGCTTATTCGTGACGTGCCTGAAGAGTATGCGCTTTACAAAGAAAAGTCTTTTACCTTCAATGGTATTAAACAGTATAACCGTAACTCACTGCTTTGGGATGCAAGCCTTGACGTTGATGGCATTAAAACAGGTCACACATCAGAGGCTGGCTACAGCCTAGTGACATCAGCAACTAAAGACGACATGCGCTTAATTGCAGTTGTGATGGGTACAGACAGTGAGCGTGCGCGTAAAGTCGAAAGCAAAAAACTACTAAACTATGGCTTCCGTTTCTTCGAAACAATCACACCATATAAAGCGGGCGATAGCTTTGCAGATCAGCGTATTTGGATGGGTAATAAAGAGACGGTTTCTTTAGGTATTCTAGAAGACACACCCATTACCATCCCTCGTGGTCAACGCAAAAATTTAAAAGCGAACTTTGAATTAGATAAAACTTTAGAAGCGCCATTAGCCAAAGGCACTAAAGTAGGCACACTATTCCTTGAGCTCGATGGCGAAGAAATCTCTCAATATCCATTAGTTACGCTCGAAGAGATTGAAGAAGGTAGCTTCTTTAGCAAGATCTATGACTATTTAAGATTACAAATATCACAATAAATTAGCCTTCCAAATTAAGCACATAACTCCCTAATAACCTTATTAAGTTATCAAACCATACTGAATAAGGTTATTAGACTCTAAAGACCACCTTGACATAAGAAAAAAGCCAACTAAGTTTCATAATTCTATAATTTTTAAACTTAAGGATTAAGTTATGAAAAAAGTTAACCTTCTATATTGTCTGTTTATTTTTTATTGTGGTGTAGCAAATGCTTCCATAATTAAAGAAAATACATATGGAAAGATGTATACGCATGAATCAAGCAGTACACTTCGCTTCGAAGGAGGCATACACACCGTAACACTTATACCATCACCCGATGGGATCCGTTATAACTTCAAAGATGGAAGTTATATTCAGATAAACTCTAAAACAGCTACAGTTACAAGATATAGTAAGAAAACTTTTAAAAAAGAGGTTCTCATTATAAACAACATAAATACATCTCCTTGGAATGTATCAGCAAATGTAAGGGCTGCATTTAAACAACTCCAATACTTTGATGAAACACCTAATATGCCCTACCAAAACTGCTATGATGGAGAAATTTCTATTCCTTGCCTAGGTGATTTTTCCTCTGGCTTTGAACTCATCAAAAACTCTAGCCAATTTTCATATTCAACAAATAACTGTAGTGCAGAGAGCTGAGTTGCAAAATCGAGCTTATGATGGCACTAGCTCAATGTTTTCATGCAGTTTAGATACAAAGCTTGGTGTTGCAGCTGCATCACTTGGATTAGCAGCATTAGCCCTTGGTGAACCATCTAAACTATCTGTTGCAGCTGCTTGGACAGGATATATGTCTACTTTTGTTGCTTTCATGAATCAAGAAAAGAAGTGCTATGAGAGCTACCTAGAATCTAAAGCAGCTCTTAAACAGTGCGAAATTAATAACAATCCTAATAATTCAGATGGAAGCTCAAGTGGTGGTTCTACCGGAAATGGCTCTGCTGGAGGAGGTTCTGCTGGAGGAGGTAGCAGTGAATTTTGCTCAGAAACAATCCGTCATGCAGTCTGCACTGGAGGTGGCTGCAATTATTGGTATGAAATCGTACCTTGTTAGTTGACTCTGGTATGTTTGGTTCGCTGATACAGCGAATCAAACAATTATGAAATATTTTGAAATTAGGATCATATAATGAACTTCATTGATTATTATTTTAGGGGAAGCTTTAAAACAGCCCTTCTCATATGTAGTTTTTTGTCTTTAGTTGTGTCTATCTTTTATGAATCAGGTGCTCTGCTAATTGTCGGTTTTTACTCAGGTATCGTTATACTTACCTATTGCTCTTTAAACATAATCGCCACTAGCAATAGGATGGCACTACATAAAACTGTCAGTATATATTTTGATAAAAATAAACTTACTATACTGCTAACACCTCTTTTAATTATTATCATTACGCTTGGTGTTATCTCGAATAATTACCTGCTTGTGCTGTTAAATATATTATTAATACCACTAATTGCTCATCATATGAGCAAGCTTATTTTGATCTTACAGAAACAAAGCGAAACACTATCTTTAGTTAGTATTTTAAAAAGTCATAAAATCACGACTATTGGCATTTACTTAATAGCTACATTTACTATGCTTACTAGTGCCTTTTTAGGGGATAGCTTTAAAAATTTAGCAGCTATGCATATCTTTCTATTGGTAGCTTTTATAAATGTTATTAATTGTATTGCTAATCTAAAGAGAAGTTCCATTTAACTATCTAGCTCGAACTTCTCAATCTTGTTAGCAAACACAAGAATTCTTTACAATCCTTAAAATAAGACATTTAAACAATACAGCGCGCCTCCTGAGTGAGGCGTTTTTTTTTGCCGCAAAAATGATAGAATGCCCGCCATTATTGAGCGTGTGTGAAATTAAAAACACTACACACCATTTGCGATGAGGACACCTTCATGGTTCAACCAGTTAAAAATACTAAGTTTGACGAATACTTAGAGTTCCCTTGCCCATTCACATTTAAAATTATGGGTCTAGCAAATGTAAATCTGACTGATCAGATCCTTGCAAAGTTGCAAACAATTGCACCAGGTGACTATGCGCCTAAAGTAAAACCGAGTAGTAAAGGCACTTACGAGTCGGTAACACTGGTCGCGACCGTCACTTCAAAAGAGCATATTGAGCAAATCTATACCGAAATTGGCAATATCGAAGACGTACGTTACGTACTGTAAAGGCTAACCATGACTCAAAGTACCGTGATAGTTCGCCAGTTAGGCTTGCAAAGTTACCAGCCTATTTGGCAAAAAATGCAAGACTTCACTGATACCCGAGACGATAACAGTCCCGATGAGATCTGGTTTGTTGAACATGAGCCTGTCTTTACTCAGGGGCAAGCAGGTAAAGCAGAGCATGTTTTAGCACCCGGCGACATTCCTGTTATTCAAGTTGACCGCGGTGGTCAAGTGACTTATCACGGTCCTGGTCAGCAAATGATGTATGTACTGTTTAATCTCCGTCGTCTTAAAATCGGCGTAAGAGAGCTAGTAACTTGGCTAGAAGAGTGCATTGTCGACATGCTGCAAGAGTATGACATTAATGCCTATGCCAAACCTGATGCGCCAGGAGTCTATGTCGACGACAGTAAAATTGCATCCTTAGGCCTGCGCGTTCGCCGCGGCTGCTCGTTTCATGGCCTAGCATTGAATGTAAACATGGATATGAGCCCATTTATGCGCATAAACCCTTGTGGCTATGCGGGTATGAACATGGTACAAACAAGTGAATTAAATGGCCCGTCGCAACTTGATGAAGTTGCGCAAGGTCTTGTTAAACATATGCTCAAACGTCTTAACGCTGAGCATGTTGAACACAAAGAAGGGTTCGAGAACGAATGAGTAAACCAGTAAAAATGGAGCCAGGGGTAAAGCTTCGCGATGCTGAGAAAATGGCATTGATCCCAGTAAAGGTAATGCCAACTGAGCGCGATGAAATGCTGAGAAAACCTGAATGGCTTAAAATCCGTTTACCGAAATCAAGTGAGCGTATTGAAGGCATCAAGCAAGCAATGCGAAACCATGGGTTACACTCAGTATGTGAAGAGGCATCATGCCCTAACCTATCTGAGTGCTTTAACCACGGCACAGCGACATTCATGATTTTAGGTGCTATTTGTACTCGTCGTTGCCCTTTCTGTGATGTAGCACACGGTCGCCCGTTAAAACCAGATGCACAAGAGCCTGAAAAACTGGCTTTGACCATCAAAGACATGAAGCTTAAGTATGTGGTAATCACGTCTGTAGACCGTGATGACTTACGTGATGGTGGTGCACAACATTTTGCTGACTGTATTAAAGCTATTCGAAAGCACAATCCTGAGATCACCATTGAAATATTAGTACCTGATTTCCGTGGTCGCATGGAAAAAGCATTAGAGATCTTAACTGAAACGCCACCTGACGTATTCAACCACAATTTAGAGACTGCACCTCGCCTGTATAAGCTGGCTCGCCCAGGTGCAGATTATAAGTGGTCTTTAGAACTACTTCGTCGTTTCAAAGAAGCACACCCGAATGTTAAAACTAAATCAGGCTTAATGGTGGGTTTAGGCGAAGAAATGTCTGAAATCGAAGAGGTATTGCGTGACCTTCGAGAGCATAATGTTGACATGCTAACTGTAGGTCAATATTTACAACCTTCAAAACACCACTTACCGGTTAAACGCTATGTGCCACCAGCAGAGTTTGATGCATTAAAAGATTACGCTGACGAAATTGGCTTCACCCACGCAGCGTGTGGCCCGTTTGTTCGCTCTAGTTATCATGCTGACCAACAAGCTGCAGGTAAAGAAGTGAAGTAATCACCACTTTTCAAAAAAACGCGATGCAGTGTCATCGCGTTTTTTTATGCCTAAATCTCAATACTGTGCAACAGAATGTAAAACATATATTACAAACACGTATCTTGATTTATAACAAAGGAGTTTCAATTTTTTGCTCTGCGTTATATCTTGCCTGCTCTCTCACACTTAAAGGGGCATAATGTGATAAAGAATAAAACCCTCGGCAGTATGCTAATTGTCGCAGGCACAACCATAGGCGCGGGCATGTTAGCACTGCCTATCGCTTCTGCAGGTATTGGCTTTAGTGCATCTTTAATCCTGATTTTATTAACATGGCTATTAATGACCTATACCGCGTTATTAATGCTAGAGCTTCATCAATTCGCCAGCTCCGATGCCACACTCAATACGCTTGCCAAGACATTATTGGGCAAACGTGGGCAGTATATCGCTAATTTTGCAATGATCTTTTTGTTTTATGCGTTATGTGCAGCATATATCGCAGGTGGAGGCGCTCAATTACAGTCAAAAATAAATGCAGCGCTTGATGTCGATGTGGCCCCGCAAGTCGGCTCTATACTCGTGGCTGTACTGGTCGCTGCCATTGTCACCATGGGTACCTCAACGGTTGATAAACTAAACCGTGTTTTATTTGCCATTAAAGTAATCGTGCTGGGTAGTCTATTTTTCGTTCTGACTCCTTATGTTCAAGGCCAACACTTACTCGAAATGCCGCTAGAGCAAGGGCTACTTATTTCAGCCATACCTGTTATTTTCACCTCATTTGGTTTTCATGGCTCAATTCCATCAATTGTAAAATACGTCGGTGTTGATATTCGTTCTCTCAGAAAGGTTATGATTTTCGGTGCCTCCGTCCCTTTAGTTATTTATGTCTTCTGGCAATTAATTAGCCAAGGTATGATGAGCCAGTCACAACTTTTACAATCTGAAGGCCTGCAAGGCTTCATTGGCAGCGTCTCTAGTTTAGTGAACAGCTCACAAGTCAGTACGTCGATCACGATTTTTGCAGATTTAGCATTGGCAACTTCTTTCCTTGGCGTAAGCCTTGGATTATTTGACTTCTTTGCTGATGCATTCAAGCAAGGTGATAACAAAAGCGCTCGATTGAAGACGGCATTAATTACCTTTGTGCCTCCGCTTGGTTTCGCTTTATTCTATCCACAAGGGTTTATTACCGCATTAGGATATGCGGCAATTGCACTGGTTGTTTTAGCGATATTTTTGCCTGTTGCGATGGTTTGGGTACAAAGAGCACAACAAACTAATGAACAAGGCTATCAGGTAAAAGGCGGTCGATTTGGATTAAGCCTTGCAGCTTGTTGTGGGGTTGTCATAATAGCTGCACAAGGCTTGCAAATGTTTGGCGTTATTCCTGCGCTAGGTTAACGGTAAAAAGTTTGGGTTATCGTGCAAGCCTGATAACCCAAATTCAAGGAAGTCTTATGAAATATCCCCTAATCTTGCTTTCCTGCTCTTTTTTAACTGCTTGCGGTGGCGGGGACAGCGAACCACTATCAAAAGATAATACAGCGCCTACCGTCAATGAGAGCACACAATGTGGCAGTAATTTCTCAGCGCAAAGGCATTTCAATAAGCAAGAAACAAACATTGCTTATTGGCAAATAGAGGGGGATACGCTCCAAACTAAGCCACAAGTAACTTACTTTACAAACCGCTCAAGTAGCCTAGCAGAAACATCATACAAAGGCTCTGAACCACTGTGTGAGCAAGTAGCGAATATTTTTGGTGCAGACGTTACAGATACATGGCAAGGCGCTGAGAATAATACAATCAAAGTTGGTCAACAATTCAAATATATACCAGAACTTAGCGCCTCATTTGCACTGCCTGAAGTGAACTCTTTAAATGATTGGCGTGCTAAAGGCAGTCCCAACTCAATGTCCACAAACCTATTGCAAAGTACACTGACCATCTGGTATCAAAATTCAGATGGGCAGAGGTTTTTACAAGGTGACTTATCAAATAATCAAAGAGTCGTACCGTTAGCATGCAATGATACTGACTTTACAATTTTACTTTCTTTAATTGAGGTTGATGATCAGTTAAGCAGCAGTTTAAACCCCGCCTATTGTGAAGAGATACGCAGTAATAACATTACAAAAACAATGTGTTTAAGTACCAACTTGCCTCAAGAAAGGTTAATCCAAAACTGTGAGTTTGCCATGACAGATATTGTTATTCCAAACGCCCAAGGAAATAAAACATTTGTTAAGTTAGCAGCTCAAACCTCTGCTGGTTTAGATACGGGAATTAATGTTGCAATCACTGATATTGATATAAATTAAGCTAAATTAGGGATAGTAATTATCTTAACCTATTCAGGGGGCTAACAAGGCGCTTAAAATTTGTTAGATACTATCCCTTCACTTGAAGTTGGTTTACTCGATTTTTTAATAGATAAAGCACTGGCAAAAAACATAGGATGACAGTGAGAATATTCACTAAAGGTAAAATACTTTTATAAAGATAGGTCGAGTAACTTAAATCGAGATAGTGCCTATCTACCAATCTAAATAACTGCATAATAGGCGCAGGAAGTACAATGAGTTGTGCCAATACGCTTTGCCATAAATACACTTTGTCTCTCAATGCCCAGACAGCCAATATAGCCATAAAAACGATGTCACTCAATGCCCAATAAACGTAGCGGATGACATATAAATCAGCATCAACTTGCTTGATCAAAGGGAAAGAGAAATAGCCTATCACATAAAATGCGGCACATAATGCCGCATACCTAAGGGCTTTGTCATCTCTTAATAATGCAAACAGAGCAACCGAAACAAACGTCAGTAAAGTCGCATGATCTCTAACCAATAACAGAAACTGATTAAAGTAAGTGCTGTTTAAATCGAATGACATATTGAAAGGTTAATCTTGAAATGATTAATCTAACGATTTTTCTTCAGACTTTGGTGGCTCATCATTATCATCAGCACCATCGCCGTTATTACCTGGCATGTAAGCGTATTTACTTAGAATAGACATCATATTTTCTCCTTGATAGATGATTCACCTTCAAATTAGCTGAATTCCAACCATCTATCAAGAATACAATACTAAAGAATGAAAAAATTAATTACCACGCAATTCGATAGGATCAGATTCTTTCGCTTTACCTTGTAGAATAGAAATTTCGACACGGCGATTGCGGCGTCTATCTGTATCATTCTCATTGGGTACTAGCGGGCGTGTATCAGCATGACCAACAACAACCATTCTATTTTTATCAAACCCAGGCGCTTTCACCATTTCACTTGCCACGGCAACTGCACGGGTTGCAGATAAATCCCAATTATTAGAATAAAGCTCATTGGTCACCTGAAAGTCATCAGTATGACCTGACACTGTAATTTCTCCTGGCACATCTTTTAATAACTCAGCAATTTCACGAATTATTGGCTTAAATTTCGGCTGTAAAAATGCACTACCAGAAGGAAAGGCACCATTTTCTTGAATGCGAATAATGATCTGTTGTCCAAGAGATTCAAGCTCTATGGCACCATCCATAATTTGCTTTTCCATTTGCTGAGCAATTTTCTTAACCAGCTCGTTAACCTGCTCTTGATCTGCAGCTGAAATAGCCTGCTCCATAGATTGCTCTTGTGAAGTACTTTGCGATTCACCACCGCGCTTATTACCGCGCTGCTCTTGACGACCACCTGCTGAAGCCTCATCACCTGCTTGGAACTCCAACATTTGCTGCGTCATCTCTACCGTCTGCTGTTGGATAGTCTCGATGGGAGTCGGCTCAGGTTTACCTGGTGTGAACTCCATAGCTATCACACTAGTCCCCTTAGGAATGTCTTTTACCTCGATTTTATTTTGCACACCAAAAGCAAACTTCATCGAACCTGCAATTTGTTTAAACTTTAAAACATCCATTTCAGAGAAAGCCAACAGCAGAACGAAAAAGCACATCAAGAGTGACATTAGATCAGCAAATGTTCCCATCCAAGCGGGTAGCCCGGGGGGGGGACATTTACATTCTTGTTCGTCTGACATACTACTCCTCCTTGTCGCTGCCGCGTTTCGACTCAGGTAGGTAGTTCTTCAGAATACCTTCAATTACTTTCGGGTTTTGACCATCTTGAATACCCAAAATTGCATCCAAGATTAAGCGTTGATTTTGTTCTTCTTCATCTTTACGCAATTCAAGTTTCGCCTGAATAGGAATAGCAACTACGTTCGCAAGGAACGCACCATATAAAGTTGTAAGTAGTGCTACTGCCATTGCAGGACCAATCGCTTTTGGGTCATCCATGTTTGATAACATGGCGACTAGACCAATTAGCGTTCCGATCATACCCATCGCAGGGGCGATGTCTGCCAAAGATTTAAATAAGTTAGCGCCTAATTCGTGTCGAGAGGTAGTGAGTGAAATGTCTTTTAATAAAGTAGCGCGTACAACATCAGCATCATGACCATCTACTAACATATCAACGCCCTTACGCATAAAGGCATTGGGTATTTCTGCTTCTTCCAAAGCCAAAAAGCCACCTTTACGAGCCGAGTCAGCCAATTCAACGGCTTTCTCAATGAGCTCTTCTGGAGATTCAATCTTGAACATAAAGGCTTTGCCAACAACTTTACCAATGCCTAAGAACTGGCTCATAGTGAAGTTCGAGAGTACGATGAAAATAGAGCCACCGAATACAATGACGGTAGATGGGCCATCACCAAACATGGCCAAGTCACCATTACTACTCATGAACATCGCCATGATGACCAAACCTATTGCACCTACTATTCCGATAACGGTTGCTAAATCCACTATCCCCTCCAGAGAATACTTATCATTACTTTTTTATTATGACACTCGAAGTCAATTTTTTGAGTGGCAACTACAAATATCATGCTTAATTCGAATATTTGCAAACCTTGTGCCTATGTTACAGTGAAAAGCCTAGCTTTCAGTAAGACTTTTATCGGCAACATCTTGAATATCTTAACTCAATTACGTTGTTAAAATTCGATTAAAGCCCACATAAGGCAAAAAATAAACAGATCCGCCACGATTGCCAGTAACAAGCTTTGACCTGAGTCGCTAATCCTCCTAAAATTGCTACCTTTAAAATAAATTGCTGAGCAAGATGTACTATGGCTGCAAAAAAACCTGAAAATCTAAGTTTTGAAGAAGCAATGGCCGAACTAGAAGGCATTGTACAGGCTATGGAACAAGGTAGTCTGACTTTAGAACAATCTTTAAAGCAATTTGAACGTGGTGTTCAATTAGCCAATGCGTCTAATGAAAAGTTAAGCAGTGCTGAGCAAAAAGTCTCAATCCTGATGGGCAATGACCCTGAGACACCAGTAACACCAATGCCAAATCAATTAGATTAAGACCCCGCAGTGAATTTATTCGAGCATATAAATACGGCACAAAACCGTTTAGACAGTTACATCAGTAATTACTTCTCTTTGGCATTAGATACCGATGAAACCGTAAAATCAGCAACTTTTTACAGCATCAATAATGGCGGTAAAAGATTAAGGCCCTTTTTGGTTTACACTGTAGGCAAACTGTTAGGTGCTAAAGAAACAGACCTTGATGTCGCCGCAGCTGCAATTGAATGTATTCATAGCTACTCATTGGTCCATGATGACTTACCGGCTATGGACGATGATGACTTGCGTCGAGGCAAACCGACTTGTCATATTGCTTATGATGAAGCACAGGCCATTTTAGCAGGCGATGCGCTACAAACCTTAGCCTTTGAATTTTTAAGTGAACATGAATTTTCGGTATCGGCAAAGCAACAAATCAAGATGATTAATACGCTTGCCGTTGCATCTGGTTTGCAGGGCATGGTTGGCGGACAAGCCCTTGATATTTCAGCGACAGAAAAGTCAATTACCCTTGCAGAGCTTGAGCGTATTCATCGACTTAAAACCGGCGCATTGTTAAATTGTGCAATTAAGTTAGGTGCGCTGTGCGCTACGGATGTCGAGACAGAAATAATTACTGCCCTCGATATATACGGTAAAAATCTTGGCCTCGCTTTTCAGGTACAAGATGATATTTTAGATATCGAAGGCGATACCGCCGTATTAGGCAAGCCGCAAGGCTCAGACTTAGATAACCACAAGTCAACTTATCCGGCTTTGCTTGGACTAGATGGTGCAAAACAAAAAGCGCATCTATTGGTCAAAGATGCTCTGTCTGCACTTGATACAATACCTCATAATACCGATGTATTGGCAGAGCTTGCGAAATATATAATTGAGCGTGATCACTAATACTCAATCATGACGTATTGATGACGAACAGAACAAATTTATAAAAATTAAGTAAACCTTTGTATATAATCGGACAAGGTTTGCGTAGGACACATGTTGAAAGAATGAAACTGGACAGTAGCAAGTACCCATTACTCGCCTTGGTTGATGAACCGGCGCAATTACGTCAATTACCACAGCCCCAACTGGGTAAGCTGAGCGACGAATTAAGAGATTACTTACTTAATTCGGTTTCGCAGAGCAGTGGTCACTTGGCTTCAGGTTTAGGCACCGTCGAATTGACTGTGGCTTTACATTACGTGTATGACACACCTGAAGATAGATTAATCTGGGATGTGGGCCATCAAGCTTACCCGCATAAAATCTTAACGGGACGTCGTGATGCTATGCACACGATCCGTCAAAAAGATGGGTTGCACCCTTTCCCTTATCGTGAAGAAAGTGAATACGACACTTTCAGCGTAGGTCATTCAAGTACCTCGATTTCAGCTGCATTAGGTATGTCTATCGCTGCACAGAAAGAAGGTAAAGGCCGTAAAACCGTTGCAGTGATAGGTGATGGTGCGATCACGGCTGGTATGGCGTTCGAAGCCATGAACCACGCCGGAGACATTAAATCAGACATGCTGATTATCTTAAATGATAATGAGATGTCTATTTCTGAAAATGTAGGCGCACTAAACAACCACTTTGCACGCATTCTTTCTGGTAGCTTTTATACTAATATTCGCGAAGGCAGTAAGAAAATTCTCTCTGGTGTACCGACTGTGAAAGAGCTTGCAAGTCGTATGGAAGAGCACTTAAAGGGCATGGTTATTCCTGGCACCTTCTTCGAAGAGCTTGGTTTAAATTACATTGGTCCAATTGATGGTCACGACGTTAATATGCTGGTTGATACGCTAAGAAATATGCGTAACCTGAAAGGCCCTCAGATCCTGCACATCAAAACGCAAAAAGGTAAAGGTTACAAACCCGCTGAAGCCGACCCTATTGGTTACCACGGTGTACCAAAATTCGACCCGAGCATCCATAGTTTGCCAAAATCTAAACCTAGTGCCCCTACTTTTTCAAAAGTCTTTGGTGACTGGTTATGCGATATGGCTGCGCAAGACCCTAAGCTTATGGCGATTACGCCAGCGATGCGTGAAGGTTCAGGTATGGTGCGTTTCTCGAAAGAGTTTCCTGAGCAGTACTTTGATGTTGCCATTGCTGAGCAACACGCTGTTACTCTAGGTGCTGGTTTCGCATGTGAAGGCCTTAAGCCTGTAGTTGCGATCTATTCAAGCTTCTTACAACGTGCTTATGACCAACTGATCCACGATGTCGCGCTACAAAACTTACCTGTACTGTTTGCAATTGACCGCGCAGGCATTGTTGGCGCTGATGGTGAAACTCACCAAGGTGCATATGACTTAAGCTTTATGCGCTGTATTCCAAATATGATCATCATGGCACCAAGTGATACCAACGAATGCCGTCAGATGCTTTACACAGGTTACCAGTGTAACCAACCTGTAGCGGTGCGTTACCCTCGTGGTAGTGCCGGTGACAGTTATGTACAAACGCAGATGCAAGCGTTTGAGATTGGTAAAGGCAATGTGATCCGTGAAGGTGAGAAAGTGGCCATCTTAAGTTTCGGCACACTACTTCATAATGCTAAGCAAGCCGCTGAAAACTTAAATGCAACTCTCGTTGATATGCGATTTGTTAAGCCACTTGATGAAGCTTTACTTGTTGAGCTGAGCAAAACCCATGATCGCTTTGTTTGTCTTGAAGATAACGCCATCGCCGGTGGTGCTGGCAGTGCTGTAATGGAATTCCTAGGTGCGCAAGGTATCCAAGCGCCAGTGTCATTATTTGGTATACCTGATGAATTTATCAAGCATGGTACACAAGACGAAATGCATGCAGAAATGGGCTTATGTGCTGATTCGATCGAGCAGCGAATTAAAGCGCTACTGTAATAATCACTGAAGTTTTAAAAAAAAGGAGCCTTGGCTCCTTTTTTTACGCTTTAAAGTTATTAATAACCAGCCTGTACTGACAACTAACTAACGCATCCAAATTTTCACATCTGCAAGCCCATTTACCTGTAAGGTTTGTAATTGTGACTCAACATTACTTGTTTGCTCAAACTCAAACGCATCCAACTGATCATCAAATATGATAGTTGCAGCACCATCACCGCCACGTTGTTTTACTTGATGAAGTGCGACATCCGCCAAATTCACAGAGGCCTCCCAACTTATCACTTGCCCACCTAGCAGAGGCAGTGGGTAAAATGACCAGCCCATAGACACTGTCATATTAATCGCCTTACCATTGGGCAATTGAAAGTCACATTCAGCAATTGCACGGCAAAGTTCTTTTATATAAGTTTCAATTGCGTCACGCTTAAAGTCGCGAAGCAACAATAAGAACTCATCACCACTCCAACGAGCCACATAATCTGAGCCTTGCGTTCTGGTGTTCAATAAAGTAGCAAGTTGCTGTAAACAACTATCACCGCCAATCGGACCATAGGCATCATTCACTTTACTAAAATTATCGACATTGATTATAAGCAATACCAGGCGCTTATTCTGTTGCTGTAATGACTTTGAGTTACGCTGGTAGTGTTCGACATCTTTAGGGAGTTGGTCGAATAAGAAACGACGGCTTTTGAGGCCTGTGAGCTCATCTGTATGGCTAACTAGTTTCATCTGAGTATTCACTTGGTTGAGCTTGTCGTTCGCTTGACGCAGTGCCATGGTGCGCTCTGCCACTAAAGATTCAAGCGCTTGCTGCTTACGTCGCTCTTGAGCTCTAAAAATCCAAAAGAATACATAAAAAAGTAGAACAAACCCTAGCGTAATTAACAGTCTAAAGTACACCGTTTCATCAAAACGTCTAGGGATCTCAATGCGCTGTGTAATGCTTCGAGCTTGTTGCCAGCCTTCACCTTTACGCTTAACTTGTAATTCAAAGTTATATACACCCGGCTCTAAGTTCGTATATATCGCTTCTCGACGGTTAAATACTTCTCGCCATTCAGTGTTTTCTTTGCCAGTTAAACGATATCTAAACTCGATACTCGCTGGCGCATAAAAGTCTATGGCGGTGTAGTTAATCGTGATATCTCGTTCACTGGTATCAAGTTTAAGTAGCTCTGCAAATTTACTTGCGACTATCGCTCGCTCTTGCGTGATCACCTCTTCCAGTTTTGGTGATAAGTCTTTAGAGCCAAATAGTTCAACATTTTTGGGAATTTCAACTGCCCCTTGAGAGCTTGGATACCAAATAGCACCTTGCTTTTCTAAAACTGCATCACCACCGAAACCAGAACAGCAACGACCGACTTTGCCATCGAGTTGGCGGTCAAATTGACTAATAACCTGCTCAACTTTTAGATTGTTTATTGGATGTGTAAATTGCGCCGCAGGTAAGCGGTAAACACCTTTTCGAGTACTGACCCAAATAAGCGCCTGTTGCTGATCATAATAGAGCGAGGAAATTGAACCATGAGGTAAGCCATTTGAGGCATCAAGCTGATACCAATCGCCCTTTGCTGTTCGATAAAATAACCCATCATTCCAAGAGCCAACTAAAGTCGCCACACCTTGAATGTATAAAATACTGGTAACATAAGCGGACTCTAGAGACGTTTGCCCCCCGAGTTTTTCAATGCCTTTTTGATTAAACTGATAGGCCCCTTTGTTGGTGCCTATGAACCCCACATTGGGCTGATCATTGATATAAGTGACAAACTGACTACCTAAAAATGCATTGTAAGCAAACGGTGTTAAACCCGAGTACTCAAGACGGTACATACCACTACCCGTACCTATCCACATTCCGCCACGCTGCGACGGTGTTATGGCTAAGACTGGCGTTTGTCGCAACTCTCGAAACGGTAATAGCTGTAGTACCCCTTGCTCATAAATCATGGCACCTCGCTCAGTTCCTATGAACAAGCTATTGCCACTAAATTCAAGCTCGTATACTGTGCTGTTTTTTAATTCTTCAGGGGTAATAACTACTTGCAATGATTCATCATTATTCAAGTAACCGACACCACTTCTTGATGCCATCCAAGTTCGACCTTGGTTATCTTTGGTCGTTGCCGTTATACCTTGCTGACTGTTACCATCAATCATGTGTCGCGCAATATTACCTGTATGCGCAAACCAAAGCCCTTCGTTCAGACTGGCAAACCAAATGTTTCCTTCTGCGTCTTTAAACATGTCTGAAAACCAAATCGACTGATCCGCATGAATTGGTTCGACATAACGCCAATCAGAGATCCCCTCTCTGAACATCAAACGAGTTGAAGTAGATGCCCATAACCCTGTATCTGAGTCGTACATAAATTTATATACAGCACCATTACCAAGTTCGGTATAACGTCTCAGCACTTGGTCTATATCTAAGAAGTAAGCACCGAGTTCAGAGGCCAGATACAAGCGCCCTTCAATCCATGCCAAATCATGCACGATAGTTTGTGCTAATTGCTCTGGTAGCGCTAACCTAAAACCAAGCTCTAGACGAAATACGTCCCTACGATTAGTCGCTGATTTGGTAATTTTTAAAAGATTACGCTCATTTACCAACCATAAACCATCGGTGCCTTGAGCGATTTTAGACACACTGCCTACAATTTGGTTAATGCGGTTAACAGGAAACTTTTTATTGTCTTCTGCGGAATCAAATGCACGCTGTGCTTGTTGGTCGTTGCCGATGTAAAATAAGCCATTACCCGCAACCCAGATATCACCTTGCTTGTCTTCAACAATATCTAGGATAGGTCCTTTTATATTAAAGGACTGAACATCAAGCGTGTGGGGGTTTAAGCGATGAAGACCGCGCTTAGTGCCTATCCATAACTTACCATGCCTATCTAACAGTAACTTATGAATGGCATTGGTTTGTAAGAATTGCGTGTTTTGTGTTGTAAAATTTCGAAATTGATAGCCATCAAACCGACTGAGGCCAAATTGAGTGCCGAGCCATACATAGCCCTGTTGGTCTTGCACCAAACTTTTAATTGATTGTGAGGGTAAGCCATTTTGTACATTCCATTGCTTCACAATATAGTCATTGATGGCAGCCGATACTGAAAAACTCATCAGTATAAACAGCCAAGACACTAGCAAGGTTTTTTTGATCATACACTCACAATCTTTTATTGATTAAGCTACTAAGAAACCAGTTTTAAACAAAGCCTGTACACAAATCAACGAAAAAATACCCGCTAAAATGTCATCCGCCATGATCCCAAAGCCACCATGCAGCTTTTTGTCTAACATTCTGATTGGACCTGGTTTGGCAATATCGAAAAATCGGAATAATAAAAAGCCAACTAGAAGTGCTTTCCAAGATAACGCTGCGCCTATCATGGTAATGTAAAAGCCAGCTACTTCATCCCAAACAATTGCTGGATGATCATGAACTTGAACATCTTTAGCCGTTTGTCCACACACCCAAATACCAAATACACTGATCACAACTGCAAAAACACATTGCAGCCATAATGGATAACTAGCTGTAATGAAAATAAGCGGTAAAGCGCCTAAAGTGCCAAATGTACCCGGGGCAAATGGGGCAAGTCCTAAACCAAAACCCAAACCAAAGAATTGGTGAGGCTTACGAATATCAAATTTGTACTGCTTAGCCAAACTGACTCCTAACTAAAATGTTCAAAGCCAGTTGCGGGAAATGGCCAAGGTTTATCTTTATAAAGTAGCGATACATCGCCAGCATTTGCGTTAATTTGCCCGATACAGGTAGGTGTCACCCCATATTCTGCCAAGCGCTTTTCTACTGCTACTCTATTACTATCAGGCACAGTAAACAACAGCTGATAATCATCGCCATAGGCCATTGCTAGCATTAAACGTACTTCTTCATCTGGCAAGTTTTTAAGCGCATTTGAAAGTGGTACTTTATCTGCGTGGATTATCGCACCAACACCTGAGTGCGTCAGGATATGATTCAAATCAGCAAGTAAACCGTCAGAAATATCAATGGCTGAATTCGCTAAACCACGTAAAACCTGGCCTGCTGCAACTTGGGGGGCTGGATAATCAAACTTTTTCTGGGCATAACTGCGGTCTTCATCACTGAGATCCCAGCCTTGTTTACGTGCCTCAATTGCCAAAGCGGCATCTCCAAGGTCGCCAGTCACATATAACCAATCCCCCACTTTAGCGCCACTTCGAGTCAATGCTTTGCCTTTTGGCACGATACCTTTAGCACACACGGTAATCGTTAATGGGCCTTGTGTGGTGTCACCACCGATCAGTTGCACGTTATAGTACTCAGCAATATCGTGCATACCTTCAGTAAACTGTTCCAACCAAGTTTCATCAACATTAGGTAGCGTCAAGCCAATGGATATCCAGGCTGGTTCTGCACCCATTGCAGCCAAATCACTTAAGTTTACCGCTAAAATTCGGTGCCCTAAGGCTTTGGGAGAAATATCAGAAAAGAAATGAACGCCTTCAACCAGCGTATCTGTGGTGACCGCTAATTGGCAGCCTTCAGGGATAGTAACTAGGGCACAATCATCACCTATGCCCAAATCTACATCACGTCGAGTAATGCCACGGCCGGTGAAAAATCGATTGATTAACTCAAATTCCTTCATACATAAAAAAGCCGGCCTAAGCCGGCTCTCCAAATTGTTTGCCTTTATTTGCGAACTGCTTTAACTGCTTTGTCTAAAACACCGTTCACAAACTTATGGCTATCTTCTGCACCAAAGATTTTCGCAAGCTCAATGCCTTCATTGATTGCTACTTTGTAAGGTACATCTTCACGGAACTTAAGTTCGTATGCACTTAAACGTAATACTGCGCGCTCAACTTCATCTAAGTCTTCAAACGGGCGAGAAAGATGCGGCTTAACAAGCTCATCTAATTGTTTTACGTTTACTGCAACACCGCGAGCAAGATCTTTGAAGTATTCTACGTCTACTTTAGATACATCATTCTCGATCAACATTTGTTGCTCAATATCGGCAATCGGGTTGCCACTTAATTGCCAAGAGTATACGGCTTGAAGCGCTAATATACGTGCTTTACGTCTTGCTGCTGGTTTCACTGAGGATCCTCTTAAATTTGCTCTAGCACGTTCACCATTTCTAGTGCACCAAGGGCAGCTTCGCCGCCTTTGTTGCCCATTTTAGTGCCCGCACGTTCAATGGCTTGCTCAATGCTTTCCGTGGTTAATACACCAAATGCTACCGGAATATCATAGTCTAATGAAACGCTTGCAAGTCCTTTATTTGACTCGTTAGCAACTAGGTCGAAATGTGGTGTACCACCACGGATGATAACGCCTAATGCAATGATTGCATCGTGCTCTTTTTTCATCGCTAATCGCTTAGCTGCTAATGGTAACTCAACCGCACCTGGTACATATACCACAGTGATGTCTTCTTCTTTAACACCACCAACACGCTTTAGCTCGTCAACAGCACCTTCAAGTAAGCTGCTACCGATAAAATCATTAAAACGTGAAATAACAATAGCAAATTTTTTGCCAGGAGCGTATTTGTTACCTTCAATAATCTTCATTAGATGGTCCTAATCTTCTTAATGTTTCGTACTTTGCAATCAAAGTGCGCCGAGTACGCAATAAGCAATTGCCAAATTGGCGCGCATAATAGCACAGTTTTGGTTAACCCCAAATAACAAAACCCGCTGTCATCAACGGGCTTTTTCATTCAATTATTTAGGCTCTACGTATTCAACGACTTCTAGGTGGAAACCTGAAAGTGCATGATATTTTTTCGGCATACTCATTAGGCGCATTTTTTGAATGCCTAAATCAGCTAAGATCTGCGAGCCAACACCAACGGTACGAGACGTACCTTGGAACTTGCGCTGATTCACAGTTTCGCCCGCGTCTTGCGCAGCAAATGCTTTTACCATGTGCTCGATGTCTTCAGTTTGTTCCTGTTTACCTAAAATAACCAGCACACCGTTATTTTCGCTGATGTGCTTCATCGCACCATGTAAGCTCCAGCTTCGATCAGCGCCTCTGTCAGATAGCAATACATCATTGAAGGTGCTCTGTAAGTGAACACGTACTAGCGTTGCATCACTTTCTGAAACTTCACCTTTGAGTAAAGCATAATGAAGCTGGTTATCAATCGTGTCTTTATAAGTAACTAAATCGAATTCACCATATTCAGTTGGCAATTTACACTGTGCAACTTTTTCGATAGTTGTCTCGTTTAAGTTACGGTATTCAATTAAATCGGCGATAGTACCAATTTTTAAACCATGCTCTTTAGCGAATACTTCTAACTGAGGACGACGCGCCATAGTGCCGTCAGGGTTTAAGATCTCCACAATCACCGAAGACGGCTCTAAACCTGCCAGACGCGCTAAGTCACAGCCTGCTTCTGTATGCCCAGCACGCGTTAATACCCCACCAGGTTGTGCCATAATTGGGAAGATATGACCTGGCTGCACGATGTCTGTTGGCACTGCACCTTTAGCAACAGCTGCCTGTACTGTACGAGCGCGATCAGCGGCAGAAATACCAGTAGTGACGCCTTTTGCCGCCTCGATAGACATTGTGAAGTTAGTTGAGAATTGCGCGCCGTTATTTCTCACCATTAATGGTAAATCAATTTGCTGACAACGCTCTTGAGTCATAGTTAAACAAATTAAACCACGGCCGTGGGTTGCCATGAAATTTATGGCGTCCGCTGAAATATGCTCGGCTGCGATGATTAAGTCACCTTCATTTTCTCGGTCTTCATCATCCATCAAGATAACCATTTTACCGGCTTTAATGTCTTCGATGATCTCTTGTGCGCTGTTCAAGTTCATAATTTACCTGTTTAATTAATTCGCTACTTAATAAAGCCTGCGTTTGCCAATAAGTTCATTGTGAGAGTAGAGCTTTGTGCAGGCTCTTGAGCTCCAAGTACTAAGCGTTCCAAATAACGTGCAATTTGATCCACTTCTAAGTTAATTTTACTGCCCACTTTAAATTCAGCAATGGTTGTCTCTTGTGCTGTATGCGGCACAATTGTCAGCTTAAACTGACAGTCTTTAATTTCATTTACAGTTAAGCTGATACCATCGATGGCTACTGAGCCCTTATATGGAATATATTTCATCAGCTCACTGGGCGCTTCTAACCAATATTCGGTTGCGCGGGCATTAGGTGAAATCGCCACGACTGTCGCAATGCCGTCAATGTGACCTGAGACTAAATGACCACCTAAACGCGAGATAGGTTGTAATGCTTTTTCTAAATTAACTGTTTGCCCTAGCTTATATTGAGCAAATTGCGTCAATTTCAAGGTCTCATTTGAAACATCAGCACGAAAACCATCAGAAAATTTTTCAACAACCGTTAAACACACGCCATTTGTAGCAATGCTATCGCCTAACTGTACATCGCCCATGTCTAAATTTGGACTACTTACACGAACCGTTAGGTCGCCTTGATTTTGTGTCAACTCAGTCAACTTACCGGTTGCTTCAATGATACCTGTAAACATAAAACTTAACCTTTTTGCGCTATTTTGCGTGCTATCAAACGAATATCATCGCCAACTTGCTTAATATCATGCCATTGTAGGCTCATTACATCTGTCATCTTCGTCAACTCTGGCACGTTAAATAAACTTCGCGCGTCTTGCCCCATGATTTTAGGTGCTAAATAAAGAATATAATTATCGATAAGATTTAATTCGTGAAACTTACCCGCAAGCGTCGCGCCAGCTTCAACGAATACACTGTTGATACCATGCTCAGTTAATTGCATTAACGCTTTTTTGATATCAACCTTATCATTCATGGAATCAACCACCAGCTCTGTGACATGTTCAGGCCACTGGTGCGTTGTATCTGCTTTTGTTCTTAAAATTATAATAGGACTATTAATTGAGAATAATGCTAAATCTGGATACAAACGGTTTTGAGAATCGATGATCACTCGAATAGGCTGGCGAACCGACACCCCTTCCGCAAGCTCAAGCTGCTCTGCCGAAAGTCGTACGTTCAATTTAGCATCATCAACCAGCACAGTATCAGCACCCGATAACACGGCGCAGTGCTCAGCACGTAACAACTGCACATCTTGACGAGCTGCACTTGAGGTGATCCACTTACTCTCACCATTTTTTAATGCTGTTTTACCATCTAAACTCGCTGCCAGTTTACAACTGATATAAGGCAAGCCCGTTTCCATGCGAGTTAAAAAACCTGGATTCAGTGCTCTTGCAGCTTGCTCAAATAAACCTGCTGCAGTTTCAATGCCTGCCTCTTCTAACATAAGTAAGCCTCGACCTGCGACTTCTGGGTTAGGATCGACCATGGCTGCAACAACGCGGCTAACGCCAGCGTCAATTAAACCTTTTGCACAAGGCGGTGTTCTACCATAATGGCTGCATGGCTCCAAGGTAACATAAGCAGTTGCGCCTCTTGCCTTGTCTCCAGCCATCTTTAATGCGTGTACTTCAGCATGACCTTCACCCGCCTTTTGGTGATAACCCTGACCAACTATATCGCCGTCTTTTACGATGACACAGCCCACATTTGGGTTAGGTGAGGTGGTAAAACGGCCTTTTGCAGCAAGCGCGATGGCCTGCTGCATAAATTCTTTATCTTGCTCGCTAAACATCAATCTCCAAGCCTCGCGATTTCCTCGCCAAACTCTCTAATATCTTCAAATGAGCGGTATACGGAGGCAAAGCGGACATAGGCCACTTTATCGAGCTTTTTCAGCGCTTCCATAATGCACTCACCAATCATATGGCTTGCCACTTCACGCTCACCCGTAGCACGAATTTGCGATTTAATTTGATGCACGACTTCTTCAATTTGCTCAGTACTAACCGGGCGTTTTTCTAGCGCGCGGTGCAGACCATTTAATAATTTGTCTTCATTGAATGGCTCTCGAGAACCATCTTGTTTAATTACCCGCGGCATGACTAATTCGGCACCTTCAAACGTCGTAAAGCGCTCATGGCATAACACACATTCTCTACGGCGACGGACTTGATGGCCTGAGCCGACTAAACGGGAATCAATGACTTTTGTTTCTTTAGCGGTGCAAAATGGACAATGCATAGATAATCACTTGTGAAAAAATATAAAAAAGGCCGCAAATGCGGCCTTAATCATAACAAAATTCTTTGATTTTGTGAGCGAAATTACGCGTAAACTGGTAATTTAGCGCAGATAGCTTTTACTTTCTCTTTAACTTCTGCTTGTACTGACTCATCGTTGATGTTGTCTAGTACGTCACAGATCCAACCAGCAAGCTCTGCTGACTCAGCTTCTTTGAAGCCACGACGCGTGATAGCTGGAGAACCAATACGAAGACCAGACGTTACAAACGGTGAACGTGGGTCGTTTGGTACTGAGTTCTTGTTCACAGTGATGTTAGCACGACCAAGTGCCGCATCAGCATCTTTACCTGTGATGTCTTTGTCGATTAGGTCTAGTAGGAATAAGTGGTTGTCTGTTTTACCAGAAACAACTTTATAGCCACGCTCTTGAAGAACAGCAACCATTGCCTGTGCATTTTTAACAACTTGCTCTTGGTAAGTTTTGAACTCTGGCTGTAGTGCTTCTTTGAAAGCAACCGCTTTACCAGCGATAACGTGACATAGAGGACCACCTTGACCACCAGGGAATACTGCGCTGTTTAGCTTCTTGTAGATGTCTTCGTCATCACAAGCTGAGATGATAAGACCACCACGAGGACCCGCAAGCGTTTTGTGCGTCGTAGTCGTTACAACGTGTGCATGTGGTACAGGGCTTGGGTAAACACCTGCAGCAACAAGACCTGCAACGTGTGCCATATCAACTAATAGGTAAGCACCTACTTTGTCAGCGATTTCACGGAATTTAGCCCAGTCAACGATACCTGAGTATGCTGAGAAACCACCGATGATCATTTTTGGCTTGTGCTCAAGTGCTAACGCTTCAACCTGTGCGTAATCAATCTCACCCGTTTCTTCGTTTAGACCGTACTGGATAGCGTTGTACGTTTTACCAGAGAAGTTTACGTGAGAACCGTGTGTTAAGTGACCACCGTGCGCAAGGCTCATACCTAATACAGTGTCGTGTGGCTGAAGAAGCGCTTGGAATACTGCCGCGTTTGCTTGTGAACCAGCGTGCGGTTGTACGTTTGCATATGTAGAACCGAAAAGCTCGTTGGCACGGTCAATAGCCAGTTGCTCAACAACGTCAACGTGCTCACAACCACCGTAGTAACGCTTACCTGGGTAACCTTCAGCATATTTGTTAGTTAATTGAGAACCCTGAGCTTCTAAAACACGTGGGCTACAGTAGTTTTCAGAAGCGATAAGCTCGATGTGCTCTTCTTGACGAGTCGTTTCAAGTGTAATCGCATTTGCTAATTCAGGATCAAAATCTGCAATGTTCATGTTACGTTCTAACATGGGGTCTCCTAGGTACACGTTTAGGGTAGTAAAAGCTGTATTGTACGCAGTTATGCGTCTGATGCCTATAATTTCGGCTTGAGCATATTTAAACAGGGATTGAAATTATTTCACAGTGTTTATGTAATGATATTTTTTTATTTAAACATTAAAAAAACAAATAAATAAGATAGGAATAAATAAGAGATATTTATATAGGGTGAGTTTGGTAAATTTTTTAAGTCTACAAAGGCTCACCCTTGGCGATTAATAATTACAGTAGTTTAGCAAAAACAGCTGCTTTTAATTGCGTATAATCGGCTTGCATAGGCTCAGCTAAACACTTTTTATCTAAGGCGTCTTGCAGCACGCAAGGCATTGCAATCTCTTGCTCAAGCACCTCTTCTACTGAAGATTTAAACTTTGCAGGGTGCGCCGTAGCCAAACAGATCCCCACAGCATCCTCCGCTTTATCTAAAGTCAGACCTTCAAGTGCAATGGCGGTATGCGGCTCCATCACGTAACCCGTTGCAGCAATCTCTTTCATTACCGCCTGCGTGCGACTTTCTGAGACACTTCTTGAATAAAACTCATGTTTATCGAAATCACCACGTTCTAGCATAGTCTCAACGCGAGGCCAATTATTAGGTTTACTCACATCCATTGCATTTGATAACGACTCTAATGTGGCATTTGGCGACCATTCGCCCGACGCCATATAACGAGGTACAGTGTCATTTTGATTAGTAGTTGCAGACAAGTTTGCAATAGGTAAGCCCAAAGCAGCAGCGATCATAGCTGCACACACATTACCAAAATTACCACTTGGTACAGAAACATGCACTTTACCTCTTTGCTCTGTTGGTAATTGCGCAACGGCTTCAAAGTAATAACATACTTGCGCAACTAGACGGCTGATATTGATAGAGTTGGCAGAATTTAAGCCCAGCTTTTTTTTCATTTCATCATCTAAAAACGCCTGCTTAACCAATGCTTGGCAATCATCGAAGCTGCCTTCAACGGCGTAACAATGAATATTTCCACCTAACGTCGTGAAGAGCTTTTGTTGAGCGAGCGAGATCTTACCTTCTGGGTAAAGTATAACTACATCAACATTTGGTTTGTTATAAAAGGCATGTGCTACCGCTGCACCTGTATCACCACTGGTCGCAGTTAAAATTGTGACACGCTCACCTTGGTTAAATAACCCAATACACTCGGCCATAAAACGACCGCCAAAATCTTTAAACGCCAACGTTGGCCCATGGAATAATTCTAAGCAATATTGCTTGTCACCAATTTGCTTAAGCGGCGCCTGAAAGTTAAAAGCACGTTCAACCATCTCGGCTAACGTATCTTTTGGTAGCTCATCACCAATTAAGTGACTCAATACTTCGGCACTTCTTTCTACAAATGGTTTTTCAAGCAGCGCATCGATATTTTCTAATTTACTTAATTGCTCTGGAAAAAATACCCCTTGGTTACGACCAAGACCTGTTTTAACAGCCGTAGTGAAAGACACTTGCTGCGTGGCATCTTTTAAGTTTACAAGTTGCATTGATTATTCTCCTTGTGAAATGGCACGCGTGCCTTGTTGGTCTAGCTTACAAATATGACTAAAACCGTATTCATTAATATAGTGTTCGTTTAGCCAAGCTTGGCACTGCTCTGCCGCTTGCTTTGTTTTACAAATCGTAAAGAGTGTGGGACCTGCACCTGAAATACTTACCAGCTCAGCGCCAAGTTCAGGTAGCGCTGTTTTAGCTTGTGCAAACCCAGCGATTAAAGCGTGTCGATACGGCTCTGCCATATCATCTTTCATCAGAGAGAGCGCTAAATCGAATTGCTCAGTTTGCATAAGAAGGCAAAAGCTCGATAAACGCTGTGCAAATTCAATGGCTTCTGAGGTGCTTCTTTGTTCTGGCAATACTGCACGTGCTTTTGCCGTATTCAATGCAAAACCTGGGTAAGCTGCGACATAGTACCAATCAGAATCAACAGGCACAGACAAAGCTTTGCTAGGCACAAGGTCAGCGGTCAATTGCAAACCACCTAAATAACAAGGCGTGATGTTGTCATAATGGCGAGCGCCACTGACTTTCGCTTCAAAATCGGCCATTAATTCAATCAGCTCAATTTGACTTAAATTTGTTTGCGCAAACTCATTCAAGGCGGCAAAAGTGGCCACCACAGAGCATGCACTCGAACCTAGACCCGAACCGATTGGTAATCGCTTTTCAAGTTCGAGATAGACCGACGGCATACTTGGTGCGATATGTTCACGAAAATGGACTAAGCACTGATAGGCCAAATTTTCATGGGCCTCACCCGGTAATTTATCGGCATAAGGACCAGAGCAAACAAACGTGTCTTGCTCTGCTGCTTTAACATTTACCACATCACCCAGTAGCTCACCATTTATAGGCGCAAGTGCAGCGCCTAAAGAATCAAAGCCAACACAAAAGTTGCCGATAGACGCTGGTGCATAAAAACTAATCATAACGACTCCTTAACGCGACTGTGTTTTTAAGATATCTGCAAATACACCCGCCGATGTCACTTCCGCACCCGCACCATATCCGCGAATAACAAATGGGCGTGGTTGATAGTATTGACTTAAAATTGCCAAAGCATTTTCACCATCACGGATATCATAGAGTGCATGTTGTTTATCAACCGCTTCTATACCTACTTTGCATTTACCGTTTTCGATGCTGCCGACATAGCGCAACACCTTACCTTCACTTGCGGCGCTTTGAATTTTGTCAGCAAATTGCGCATCAAGTTCAGGTAGCTTAGCCATAAACTCATCAACACTTGTACCTGGCGCAAATGACTCAGGAACAACCGCTTCAACTTCAATATCTGACAACTCTAATTCAAGACCTGACTCACGTGCGATGATCAAAAGCTTTCGCGCGACATCTGTTCCTGATAAATCATCTCGCGGATCGGGTTCTGTAAAGCCATTCGCTTTCGCCTTTGCAGTCGCTTCTGACAAACTTAGACCATCTTCAAGTACACCGAACATATACGAGAGTGAACCAGAAAGAATACCGTTAAATGACAATAACTCATCACCTGCCCCAAAAAGCAGTTGTAAGTTATCTAGTACCGGCAGGCCTGCACCTACATTTGTTTCATATAAGAATTTGCGCTGACGTTTTTGCGCTGCGCTTTTTAAAGACTGATAATATTCAAAACTACCTGTATTGGCTTTTTTATTTGCAGCAACCACATGGAAGCCCGCATCTAAAAAGTCATAGTATTGATCTGCTAGTTGTTGTGACGAGCTACAATCCACCAGCACAGGATTAATAAGGTGATTTTCTCTGACAAACTGCTCTACTTTAGCCAGCTCAAAACCTGATTTTTGCTGCTCTAACTGAGTTTGCCATGCATCAAATGCGATGCCGTTTGCATCAAGTAGAAGCTTGCGTGAATTTGCCACACCATAAAGATTAAGCTTTACATTTCGCTTTGCTAGCCAATCTTGCTGCTTTTCAAGTTGCTTAACCAGCTCTTGACCGACTAAACCACAGCCTAATAAAAACACATCAATTGAAGGCACATGAGTGAAAAAGTTTTCGTGACAGACTTTCACCGCATCATTGCACAGTGCACCATCAACCACCGCTGAGATCGCACTTTCAGTAGAGTCTTGAGCGATGGCCACGATATTAACTTGTGCTTGTGCCAGTGAATCAAAGAACTTAGCAGCAAGTCCTTTGTGTGCTTTCATGTTATCACCTACCAAAGTCACGATGGCAAGTTCACGCTGCACTTGTACAGGCTCAATTAATCCTGCTTGTGATTCAAGTTCAAATGCTTGTTCTAGGGCACTTAAAGCTAAATTCAAATCTTCTTCATGCACACAGAAACTAATGCTGAACTCGCACGATGATTGTGTGATCAAAACAATTGACACATTGTCGTTGGCTAATGCGCTAAAAACACGCGCAGCCATACCGACTTTGCCTTTCATACCTGGGCCAGACACCGTCAACATCGCCAAATTCTCTAATGAAGAAATGGCTTTGACAGTTTCGTCGCTCTGGCATTCATTTGAGATCACAGAGCCCGGTACATCGGGGTTGTGGGTATTTTTAATTTCACACGGTACGCCAACCTTCGCGCACGGTAAAATTGTTTTTGGGTGAAGGACTTTAGCGCCAAAATATGACAGTTCCATTGCTTCTTTATAAGACAAGCTGTCTACCTTGCTGGCTTTTTTGATAAAGCGCGGATCGGCATTATAAACGCCATCTACGTCTGTCCAAATCTGGCACACTTCGGCTTTTAAACAAGCAGCAGCTACTGCAGCAGAATAATCTGAGCCGTTGCGACCAAGAGTTGTTAGTTCACCTTGGCTATTAACCCCAGTAAACCCCGGCATAATATAAAAGTCGGCTGGTTGCGATTTTAAAACTTCAGCAAAGCGCTGTTCACTCGCGACTAGGTTTACCTCAGCATCAAGATACCCGCCCTGAGTCTCGATACATTGCGTTGCTTCTAGGTATGTAGCCCTTTGACCTAGCATGGCAACCATAAGTGCAACACTCACTCGCTCCCCAAAACTGATCACAAAGGCATTAACTTGCTCAGGGCAGTGCTTAAGTAATTTAACCCCTGCTAGCTTATCACTTAGCTCAGCAAAGCTTGGCCAATGAGCGACAACAGAGTCTAACTGCTCGACTTCACGCTTCAAACTGTCTGCGCGATTTAGCAAAGCCAGCCACTGAGCACTGTAATCTGCACCTTGCTCAGCAAGCTTGGCTAATTCAACAAGTTGGTCTGTCATGCCACCAGGGGCTGAAAGAACAACCAAAGCTTGTTCGCCTGCTTGAGACTCGATCAATTGCTTGACCCGTTTGAGACAATCAAAGTCGGCGAGCGAAGAGCCGCCAAATTTTAAAACTCGCATAATTTTTCCTCATTCCAAAAACGAAAAAAGGCCTGTGTTCTAAGTGAACACAGGCCTTTTTCTAATGCGCAACGACCTATGCCACTATCCAGTTAGGATGGTGGTTGTAATAATGGTCGTAATTAAATTCATTGTTTTCATAATTATTAGACTGCCCGAAAATCAGACACCATGCAACCGTCTTTTTATGAAATTATTATGCAAAAAACTCAAGTTTGATTTAAAGAAAGGAAAAATTAGACCTTAGTATAACTTTTAGAAGTTAAATAGAGAAAACTAGAAATTCAAAAGGCTAGCCTAAAAGACCGAGCTATCTGAGGCCATAAGTATGCAAAACGTCCAATAAAACATCAGACTTAACGGGCTTTTCAATAAACGAGATTGCACCGAGTTGCTCTACTCGCGCTTTCATTTCTGGTTGAATATCCGCAGATATGACTACAACAAAAGTTTCGATAACTTGAGACTTCACCGCTTGTAATACGCCTACACCGTCTAATTCTGGCATGGTTAAATCAAGGCAAAGTAAATCAACCTGGTGATTATTTAAAACTTCCAATGCTTCAACGCCATTTTTTGCTTGCAAGATTGTTGCATCAAACGCTGATGACAAGCAGCGAACCACCTGTTTTCGGGCAACCACAGAATCATCACAAACCAAAATAGTAAAGCTCATATTTTAAACTCATTCACTCGAAATTAACCTACTACTAGCACCCTATTTAAGATGTCTTATAACATAATCATCTTAAAGCACTAAATAAGTTCGATATAATATCTAACCAAACAATGGCATTGTAAACAATAATGCCAGATAAATATTTATTTTTACGCCTTTATTAGCTAAGTTTAACTACAGACGTATCGCTTTAAACAAAATCAGGGAGCCTAGCTTCATTCATGCTGCAAAAAAGCCTATCAAAAAAGCTACTTACGAATGTGCTATCGGTTTACTTTTTGTTAACTTTCCTTGTCACATGTGGTCAGGTTGTTACTGAGTATATAAATACTAAAAACTATATTCAGAATGAGCTAACCATGTTGCAAAAGACCTTTAGCCGTAGTTTAACGCGTGCTATTTGGGAATTAAACACCAAGCAAACGGTTACCACCGCAGAGGGCTTGTTAGCAATCCCTATGATTGAAGGCATTATCGTACGTGACGACAGTGGTGAGATTATCTCTCAACTGGGTCGTTCTCTAGATATTCATGAGTTATACAGCCAACAACTCGTTCAAGAAGAAGCTATCATTGAAGATACGCCCTCAGGACTGTTTGGTTATACTTTTCCCTTAATTTTTGAGTTTTCTGGTCGAGCGACACAAGTTGGTGATGTCACACTCTTTTCAAGCCGAGAAGTTGTGCTCAGCCGCATTATGTTATCGATTTACTTCTTGCTTGGTAATGCAGTCGTTAAAACTACTTTCTTAATCATCTTATTCTTAATCGCGTTTAGAAAATTACTGACCGAGCCACTTACTGACTTAACTGAACAGATAGAAGCATTTGAATTAAACGACGACATTGACGGCCAACGCATTGACATTGGTACAACGGAACGCAATGAGTTAAAAGTCATGGAGGAAGCATTCAATAAACTGATAGACAAAGTCAGTGACTATCGAAATCAACTTGATGACACGCAAAAAGAATTATTAATCAGTAACGAAAAGTTAGATCAACATAATTTACAGCTAGAACAAGAAGTCGCTCGAAAAACCTCTAACCTCAGCCAGGCTATGATGGATTTGCAGCAGCAAAAATACGAGCTTGAAAAACAAAAGCTCACGCTCACAGAAGAAATCGACTTACGTCGTCAAACTGAGCAAGAGTTGCTAACCAAGCAAAAAGAACTTGAGCGTTACTTAGATGAATTAAACATGGCCCAAGAACGTCTTGTTGGCTCTGAAAAAATGGCAGCCTTAGGTGGTTTAGTTGCGGGTATAACGCACGATATCAACACACCTGTTGGTATTGGTGTTACAGCAACTTCATTTTTGCAAGAACGGTTAGAACAAATTGAAGCCGCTTATAAAGACAAAACGCTTTCTCCAAAAGCACTTGAAGAGTTTATTAACGACGCTAAGCAAAGCACCAGCTTACTGACTACCAATTTAGATAGAGCCTCTGAACTAGTCGCGAGCTTCAAGCAGATTGCAGTAGACCAAGCAAGTGAGGCTGTGCGTAATATCAATTTGAAGCAATACCTTGCTGAGGTTATTCGCTCGTTGCACCCTAAATTAAAGAAAACCAAGCATGCGATTAATGTTGAATGTCCTGAAGACCTTCAACTGAATTTACCTGCAGGTGCAATTAGCCAGATTTTTACCAATTTGATTATGAACTCTCTTATTCATGGTTTTGAAGGTATTGATCAGGGTGAGATTAATATTGAAATTAAAAATGATAACGACGATGTGGTTATTCATTACAAGGACAATGGTCGTGGTGTCAGTCAAACTCAACTTGAAAAGCTATTCGACCCCTTCTTTACCACTAAACGTGATCAAGGTGGTAGTGGCTTAGGCACACACATCACCTTAAATTTGGTGAAACAGACATTAAACGGTGAAATCGAAGTGAGTAGCGAAGAAGGTAAAGGGCTAAGCTATATGATCCGATTCCCGAAAACACTGCAACAGCCAACTAATATGTTCGATTAAAATACAGCTTTATTTAATTGAGTTAAGCCCTGATTATTCGGGGCTTAATTTTATCCCCCAAGCAAAATAAATATTGCTATCATAGCCAACATTAAAATCAGTGGATAATAACAATATGTGGTTCAGCAACCTGATCTGTTACAGATTCAAACAAGACGTTTCATATAACCAAGAAGACTTTGAACAAGCCTTAGAGCAAGACGTATTCCGCCCTTGTGGCAGTCAAGAAATGAATACCTTTGGCTGGACTAAAGCATTTGGTAAACACGGGCAAACTTTATCGCACTTCTCTGAAAAAAGCATTTTAGTGTGTGCAAAACGTGAAGAGAAGGTGCTTCCAGCTTCAGTTATCAATGACATGTTAGCTGAAAAAATTGAATTAATTGAGCGTGAAGAAAACCGCCCTGTTAAGAAAAAAGAAAAAGATGAGCTTAAAGAGAACATCTTAAGTACATTGCTTCCCCAAGCGTTTAAAAAATCGAGCCTACAATTTGCTTTTATTGATCAAGTAAATGGTTGGGTTATTGTAAACAGTGCGAGCTTTAATAAAGCCGAAGAGTTACTCGCACTACTTAGAAAGTCATTAGGCACACTGCCTGTGGTACCTGCGTTTGCTAACTATGATTTAGATGTGTTCTTAACTGACTGGTTAACTCACTTTAATGCCCCAGATGGCTTTGCAATTGGCTCAGATGCAGAACTACAAGAGCCTGACGACAATGGTGCACAAGTTAAATTAAAACAACATGATTTAGCCAGCGACGAGATCAAAACCCATTTAGAAAATGGTAAGCGTGTTACTAAACTTGCCCTTGATTGGCGTGAACGTGTGAAGTTCATTTTACAAAATGACGGTACATTAAAGCGCTTAAGCTATGCCGATGCGCTAAAAGAACAAAATGCCGATATTCCAAAAGAAGATATGGCCATTAAGTTAGATGCTGATTTCATCTTAATCACAGAAGAAATTAAAGAGCTACTTGAAGAACTCACTGCAGGGTTAGGCGATAAAGAAGATTTAGCTTAGTCTTTTATTCAAAGTACAGAGTGAATACTTAAACGAGAAAGGAGCCAAACGGCTCCTTTTTTATAAGATAAATTAAATAAGTTTACTTCGCTGCTAACAATATCTCTTTAACGATATCTAACGTTAGATCACCGGTTTCACTTAATTGAGTTAATCCCATTTTTTCCATATTAGCTACTACCGTATCAATACCTTCATTATCGATACCATAGTGAGACAATGCAGTCACAATATCTAACGAGTTGAAGAAAGCTTCTGTCTTATCGATCGCCTGATTAATTTTCTCGTCTTCAGTGCCGTCTGTGATGTCCCATACACGCTCAGCAAATTGTACTAGCTTGTCATGTTTTTGCGCTTTACGTGCTCTTAATAAGCTAGGCAGAACAACGGCAAGTGTACGACCGTGGGCAATACCGAACATCGCAGTCAACTCATGACCAATCATATGAGTTGACCAATCTTGTGGTACACCGACACCGATAATGCCATTCAGAGCAGATGTAGCTGACCACATAAAGTTCTTACGAGCTGCTAGATCATCACTTTGGTAGGTAACTGGGCCATCTTCAATTAAGGTTCTTAAAATTCCCTCAGAGAATCTATCTTGCACTTTTGCACCAACAGGCTGAGTCAGGTATTGCTCAACTACGTGCACAAACGCATCTGCTACGCCATTCGCCACCTGCTCTTTTGGTAAAGAGAAAGTAAAGTCAGGATCTAACACTGAAAACTGTGGGTACACTAATGGCGATGTAATTGGGTATTTTTGCTCATTGTAGGTCACCACAGAAAAGGCATTCATTTCAGAGCCAGTCGCAGGCAAAGTCGCAATACAACCTAGTGGCACCGCTTTTTCAACTGGCACTGGATTAAAGCCATGGAACAATAAAGTATGATGATCTTTATCAGCATTCGCAGCTAAGGCGATGAATTTTGTACCATCCATCACTGAGCCGCCACCAACAGCAAGTAAAAAATCGATGTTGTTCTCTTTCACCACTTTTACCGCTTTCATTAAAGTCTCAAATTGTGGGTTTGGCTCAATACCACCAAACTCTATTACTTCACGATCACCTAAATTACTAACCACTTTTTCAAGGGTGCCGAAGCGCTTAACGCTACCACCACCATATAAAACCAGTACTTTTGCCGATGCAGGAATAAGTTTATCTAGTTCACCCAGTCTATCTTGACCAAATACGATTCGAGTCGGATTGTAAAAATCAAAGTTTTGCATAATGTGCCCCTATGTATTTTGTTAAGTACAGAATAGCAACTCATAGCTTTATTAAAATGACTTAAACCATCAATTTCATGCCTAAAACTCTCAGTCATAAGAAAACAACGCAAAAGCGCTTTTACCCTTGATATACTTACTCCATTACATAATTTGGTGACGAACGATGCAATCACTCATTACACAACTCGAACTATTAGCGCCCTCTGAAGGCTACAACCAGACATTTATTAACGGCGTTGGTATCTATAAAAGCAGTGAAAGCGCTCAAAGAACGCCACTGTGTTACAGCCAAGGCATTATTTTCGTTCTACAAGGGCAAAAACGGGTCTTTTTCGATGAGCGAATTTATACCTATAACCCAGATAATTATTTGGTACTCACCGTGCCTTTACCTGCAGAATGTGAAACACAGCTTACAAACAACAATCCTTTATTGTCATTAATCATCGACTTTGACATGTCTGTACTGGGGGAGTTAGTAAGGGTATTTGATGAACATGGTAAGCTAAATAGCAGCGATAAAATGAGCAATGCAAAAGGCCTATTTGTCAGTGAAAATACAGATGCCTTATCTTGCACGCTCACCCGATTAGTTGACTGTTTAGGCTCAAAGTTACAATCTGACATTATTGGTAAAGGCTTGGTTCGAGAGGTTTTTTATCACGTATTACAAGGCCCACAAGCGTCGCCTTTATTTGATTTAGTTTCACACAATACGCATATGTCTAAAATGGAGCGTACGCTTAAACATCTGCATAATCACTATGACGATAAACTTGATGTTGAACAACTCGCGAGTATGGCAAATATGAGCGCCTCAACGTTTCACCGTAACTTTAAACAAATAACCGCATCTTCCCCTATTCAATACGTAAAAAAGCTCAGATTATCTAAAGCGAAAGACTTATTACAAGATCAAGGGATCAAAGTAAAACAAGCCGCTGCGCAAGTCGGTTATGAAAGCGCCACTCAGTTTAGTCGCGAATTTACCCGCTACTTTGGCATTTCACCGAGTGATTATGCCAAAGCAAATTAAAAATACTTTTCGAAGAATAGCAACTGATGCACTCCATGCTGACAGCGTTTAAATTCTTGATAGCCAAGTTTACGGTAGATGTGTTGCCCTCGCTCATTGAAGTCAAACACATCTAACCAAATACGCTGACAAGCGAAGTGCTCAAGGCAATATTGCTCCATAGCTCGAATAGCCAACTGCCCTATTCCAGCACCGCGATGACCTATCACTATGCGCCTAAATTCAACGATTGTTTCTGACTCTAAAGCGAGAATAATAAAACCAGCCAACTGTTCATTTTGAAAAACTGACAAGTATTGAATTGTGGGTTCTTGCATACTGATCAAGTGCTGCTCTTTGGAGTTAGCGAATATAAACTCTCCCACATCAACTTGTTGCTCCCACGCCACCAAATCATTTAAATGCACTTCAAGAGTTGGAAACAATTTTATGTTCAGCTGTGACATCATTTTTCCTCAATAAAAAACCCGCAACAAGTGCGGGTTTAAAATTACTTAATTTACTTTATAGACTAAGCAAATAAACGGTTAGCTTGCGCTACCACATTATCAACAGTGAAGCCGAAGTGCTCAAATAGCTCACCTGCTGGTGCTGACTCACCAAATGTTGACATACCAACTACAGCACCGTTTAAGCCTACATACTTGAACCAGTAGTCAGCAATACCCGCTTCAACGGCAACACGACGTGTTACTGCTGCAGGTAAAACGCTTTCTTTATATTCAGCTGATTGTGCATCAAATACATCAGTAGAAGGCATAGACACAACGCGTACTTTCTTGCCTTGTAAACGAAGCGCTTTTGCTGCATCAACGGCTAGTTGTACTTCAGAACCCGTAGCAATGAAGATAAGCTCAGGGTTACCGTCACAGCTAAGTACATAACCACCTTGCTTGATTGCAGCAACTTGTGCTTCATCACGTGCTTGTTGCTCTAAACCTTGACGAGTAAAGATAAGTGACGTTGGACCATCTTTACGTTCAATCGCTTGCTGCCAAGCAACAGCTGACTCAACTTGGTCACATGGACGCCAGTTCACTAGATTAGGTGTTAAACGCATGCTGGCAATTTGCTCAACCGGCTGGTGCGTCGGGCCATCTTCACCCAGACCGATTGAATCGTGAGTATAAACAAAGATGCTTGGCTGCTTCATTAATGCCGCCATACGTACCGCATTACGCGCGTACTCCATGAACATTAAGAAAGTTGCACCGTAAGGTACAAAGCCTTTGTGTAGTGCAATACCATTCATGATTGCAGACATACCAAATTCACGTACACCGTAGAAAATGTAGTTACCTGAAGCATCATCAGCCGTTAAGCCTTTAGAGCCTTCCCATAATGTAAGGTTAGAACCTGCAAGGTCAGCAGAGCCGCCCATAAATTCAGGAAGAATTGGGCCAAATGCGTTCAGTGCATTTTGTGACGCTTTACGTGTCGCAGGGTTAGCTGGGTTTGCTTGAAGTTCTGCAATATACTTTTCAGTTTCAGCTTGCCAGTTTGCAGGAAGTTCGCCTTTCATACGACGCTCAAACTCAGCCGCAAGCTTAGGATACGCCATTTGGTACTCTGTGAATTTCACTAACCAGTGGCTTTGTGCCTGTTGGCCTCGAGAAGATGCATCCCACTTCGCATAGATGTCTTCAGGGATTTCAAACGCATCGTGATCCCAACCAAGGAATTCACGTGCTGCTTTAATTTCTTCATCACCTAATGGTGCACCGTGACAATCGTGGCTACCTGATTTGTTTGGTGAGCCGTAGCCAATTACTGTCTTACAACAAATAAGCGTTGGCTTGTCAGATTCAGCTCGAGCCGCTTCGATTGCCGCTTTAATTGCATCGCTATCGTGACCATCTACATCAGCAATTACATGCCAGCCGTAAGATTCAAAACGCTTAGGTGTATCATCACTGAACCAGCCTTCTACTTCACCATCGATTGAGATGCCGTTGTCATCCCAGAATGCGATAAGCTTACCAAGGCCTAGTGTACCGGCTAATGAACAAGCTTCATGTGAAATACCTTCCATTAAACAGCCATCGCCTAAGAAGGTGTAAGTGAAGTGGTTTACAATATCAAATTCGTCACGGTTGAATTGTGCTGCAAGTGCTTTTTCAGCAATCGCCATACCTACCGCATTTGTAATACCCTGACCAAGTGGGCCAGTTGTTGTTTCTATACCTGGTGCATAGCCGTACTCTGGGTGACCCGGTGTTTTAGAATGCATTTGACGGAAGTTTTTCAGATCATCGATAGAAAGATCATAACCGCTCAGGTGCAACAAAGAATAAATAAGCATAGAGCCGTGGCCGTTTGACAGAATAAAGCGGTCTCTGTCAGCCCACTCTGGGTTGCTTGGGTTGTGCTTTAAATAATCGCGCCATAGTACTTCTGCGATATCAGCCATACCCATAGGTGCTCCAGGGTGACCAGACTTAGCTTTTTGTACTGCGTCCATAGACAGAACGCGAATGGCATTTGCAAGTTCTTTGCGTGACGGCATGAATTCTCCTACCTTTAATTGTGTTGCGCTGAAATGTCAGTGCCTTCATTCTGACTCATTTATGGTACTTACTGCAACGTAAATACCTGAGAAAACGAGGGCTAAACCTGCATATTTCAGGATCTGCAATTGAAAAAATCTAATTCAGACGTCTAGGCGTAAAAAAGCTAGGCAAGTTAATTTGTTTTAGATAGAATACGCCCCTTATTTTTTCGCGCTATCCCCGATGTTCGTGAAGCGCAATATTTGTGAGCATAGATACAATGGCAAAACACTTATTTACTTCTGAGTCTGTTTCTGAAGGTCATCCGGATAAAATCGCTGATCAGATCTCTGATGCGGTACTAGATGCAATCATTACACAAGACAAACACGCACGTGTTGCTTGTGAAACTATGGTTAAAACAGGCGTTGCGATCATCTCTGGTGAAATTTCAACAGATGCTTGGGTAGACCTAGAGTCAATCACGCGTAAAGTAATCACAGATATCGGTTACACGTCTTCTGATGTAGGTTTTGACGGTGACACATGTGGCATCATGAACCTTATCGGTCAACAGTCTCCTGAGATTGCACAGGGTGTAGATCGCTCTAAGCCTGAAGAGCAAGGTGCGGGTGACCAAGGTCTAATGTTTGGTTATGCAACGAACGAAACACCAACGCTTATGCCTGCGCCTCTTTACTACTCACACTTGTTAGTAGAGCGTCAAGCTGAAGCACGTAAATCAGGTATCCTACCTTGGTTACGTCCAGATGCTAAGTCTCAAGTAACTTTCGTATATGAAGATGGCAAGCCTGTTGCTATCGATGCTGTTGTACTTTCAACTCAGCACAACCCAGACATCGAGCAAGATGCACTGGTTGATGCCGTTATGGAAAACATCATCAAGCACACGCTACCTGCAGAGTTCTTAACTGAAGATACTAAATACTTCATCAACCCAACAGGTCGCTTCGTGATCGGTGGTCCAGTAGGTGACTGTGGTCTAACAGGCCGTAAAATCATCGTTGACACATACGGTGGTATGGCACGTCACGGTGGTGGTGCTTTCTCTGGTAAAGATCCATCAAAGGTTGACCGCAGTGCAGCATACGCTGGTCGTTATGTTGCTAAGAACATTGTTGCAGCAGGCCTGGCAGACAAGTGTGAAATCCAAGTTTCTTACGCTATCGGTGTAGCTGAGCCTACATCAATCACAATTGATACATTCGGCACAGGTAAAGTATCAGAAGAGAAGCTAGTAGAGCTAGTTCGTGAGCACTTCGACCTACGCCCTTACGGCATTACTAAGATGCTAGACCTACTTCACCCTATGTACCAAATGACTGCTGCGTACGGTCACTTCGGTCGTGAGCCGTTTGAAATGACGGTTGGTGATGACACTTTCACAGCATTTAGCTGGGAAAAAACAGATAAAGCAGACGCACTAAGAGCAGCTGCTGGCTTATAATTCTAAGTCATCTGTAAAAAAGGCGCTTACCTGAAAAGGAGCGCCTTTTTTAATATATGTAGTTAATGAATAAAATACTCTTCTACGTCTTCTTTTAGATCAACATAATCATCATCACTTAGCTCAAGTGCAACCATCACCAAATCTTTAAATGCATGCCAATCGCCACAAGGTCTAAAATGTTTTGCTTCAAAGGCTAAATTCTCTGCCAATTTCATGGTTGCAAAAGTCGCTTTTAATGTCTGATCAGCCTCTTCTTTTAAATAGGTTTCATCATGATGGCGTAAAATCATCTGACAAATAGGCTTAGGTAAATGCCAAGAAGACGCCAAGTAATAACCGACAATGGTATGATTTACTGGATATATCTGCTCTTCATAATAAAGCAGACTTTGCTCACCTCTTTGATAGGCTCGAGTCATCAAGTCATTATAGTTATCAAAGCGCATGGCCATTGCGGGTATCCCTGAGTCATGGAATAAACCCAGTAATTGTAGGTTTTCTAATGGGACAGTGGTTTTTATTTGCTTACCGATAGCTATCGCTAGTTGCGACATATCGGTAGCATTATCCCAAAATCGCTGCAACGAAATACAACAATCTTCTTGTTTAAAAGCATTTTTAAGCAAGTGACCCGTCACTAATTGTGTGATGCAATTTACACCTAAAAACATCACGGCCTGGCGAATATCTGTAATGGTTCGAGACATACCATATGCCGGAGAGTTAATGACTTTTAAGACCGCAGCCGCAGTGCCCACATCTTCACTGATGATTTCTGCAATATTCCCAAGCTCAGGCTCATCACTGTTCAATTCATTTTGTAAGTTTTGTAGTACTTCAGGCTTTGAAGGCAAACTAAAACCAGATTTCAGATCTGCCAACACCTTGTCATCAATGTCGATCATAGGCCGGATACTTTTTCACTTTTGGTTAGCTGAGTGTAGTAGAGGAAAAGTGATTACTCAAAAGTCGAACAAGAAGAAGTGATAAAGTTATTCTCGGCCTGATACTCTTTTTTATAGATTTGCTTAGCCATATTTTGAAAGGTCTTCTTTACCCCTTTAAGTGCGGTTTTGTTGCTCAACCAAGTGGGGATTTTACCTTGTGGATCAGCATAAATTTGATGAGTTATGAGCAAGGTATTTGAAGTTTCTTCAAGTAACCAACTGCCCTCTATGGGAGCAACGAAGATATACTTCTTAAATTGCTCTAGTGGTAAAAATTCCGCTCTTTTAGATTTATCGATAGATTTGATCAATAACTTAGATGTGGCCTCCGAAACAAGCCGATGACATGAATGTGTGAGCATCACTCTGTCTTTTACAGGCCAAGGCGCATTTAGAACAGTAACAACAATATTTTCACCTTTAGTATGCCAAGGCAGAGATTGGACACTTCTGACGTTACTGAGCCACTCAGATGCATTTTGTGTATCATTTAAAAGGTTTAAGAAAGCTTGACGATTTACGTTATCAAAACTGGCTTGCGCTTTAATTTCGATTAACCCAGATGACTGTTTTTGATAGCTAATAGATAGATTGTCTTCGCTATACCAACTTTTCCAATTGGCATAGGCTTGAAAGGAAGGTAGTACGAGCAAGCTCCATAAAAGATATTTACAGAGCTTTTTCATGATTAACGCCAATATGGCATGCTATTGAGCGAGGCTCTGCGGCTTTGCTCCATCGCTTGAACTAGAAAGTCTGCTTTTTTAGAAAGCCATAACTCTATTTCTTTAAGCTCTGGCAGGTTTTGCTGCTCACATAGGTTTTTTAAATAAGCCAGCGTTTCCAGCTCATAGATCCCATAAGCAATATCAATCCAAGGCGTTCGGAATGATTGCCTTGTGTCTTTGTCGTATAAAGAGCCCAGGCAGTTACCACTCAGCAAAGCGCAATCTAGCAATGAGCGAAGCGCAAGGTAATCTTGCGTACATAAATCTTTGCCTTCAGGTAAATCAGATTGTAACTTTTGCCAGTCTTTCTCAAAAGCTGCATTAGCCACCTCTTTAATGGGCAACTCAGCCGCTGATACCGCATGCTGGCTCCATTCCTGACGCCAACCTTTGTCAACCAACCAACGTGTTAAAGCTAAAACAAGTTTGTTATAGCGCGGACTGTGGAATAAGTCCTCTATATCAGTGATACTAGGCTGCTCTGCTTTTAAGTCATCAATAAGTGCTGCTAACTCATCCGCATTATTGATTTTTTTATAATAAGCATGGCGCTTTGAGGTGTATGTTTTCAAATGGATCGCATCTTCAACCCAATCTAACTCACTCAATAACCAATTCATTTCACCAAGCAAGCGCTCAGTCGCATTGCCTTCAACAATGGGCTCAAATAATTTAAACGCATGTTTAATCAGATTGATGCCATCGATAACACGTTTAAGTGTCTTTAAACTTGGTTTGTTAAAGTAGCACTGCTCATGCTTTTGCACGAACTCAATACCGTAATTCACACACTGTACCAGTGCATGTTCTTGAGTTGCGTGACGGTTTAACTTCACAACACCAATATATTTGTTGGGTTTTAATGGCTTATCATCAGCAAGGCGATAACCTCTTGCTGCTTTTGAATATAAGCCTAAACGCAAACCTCCTAAGCTAATTAGGTGCTCAGCAAGTAAAAATAGATCGCTTCGCTGACCTTCAACGAGTTCAATCTCTAACTCAGAAATGGCTTCAACCTGACCCTGTGCAACAATTTCACCTTTATCGAGTACCACTTCAATTTTTGAGCCTTGCTCAGTTTCAATGAGCCAAGTTCGGCGAATAAAGTTAGTACTAAAAATTGGAAATAAGTTGTCACTAATGGCTGTGATCTGCATACCATGTGGCCAAATATCTTGCTTAAATGCCAAAATATTTGGACGCGGCGTATCAATAGGTAAGTTGTACTCAGGACGTTGATGAAGACCACCAACAACTTGCCCTGCCAATTTAATCGTTTGCTCACACTGCTCATCACAACAACGTGTTCTTAAACCGATATCTAATGCTCTCAACTCACGATTCGGGGTATCAAAGTAGGCGTTTTTTAGATTCTTGGCGGGTTTATTTTTTACAGTTTTTGCAAACTGCATAATGAGTCCTGGAATAAGAGGAACCTCATTGTCTGAAAGTAAAAACTTCAGTTCTATTTCAGTGTCCATTAGGGCAAGTGATTACCTATATAATTGTAGAACGGTAAAAATATACAAAGCAGCGGTTATTTGCAATCTTTTTGCAGCAAGTTCAAGGAAGTTTAGCGCTTCACTTGATATTACTCCTTGAAATTCATACTATCTCAAGAAACAACTCTCTATAAGGGTCACGGATGTTAAAACGTATATTAGTGCCAACAATTTTCGCACTTTTCTCGCACTATTCTCTCGCTGAAGATATTCAAACAACAGAAAATAGTAATAGCAGCGAAAATACGGCCTATATCTCAGATAGTTTATTCGTTTATGTACATTCTGGACCAGGAAAAAACTACCGTATTGTTGGCTCTGTAGATGCTGGTAGCCAAGTCGCCATTATGGCAGGCAATGAAAATGGTTTTCAGCAGGTCATCGATGATAAAGGTCGTGAAGTATGGGTTGAAACCCAGTTTGTCTCAAGTCAGCCAGGACTCGCGCACCAATTAGATGAGCTAGGCCAACAATTACAACAAACACAGCAAGCACTCAATGATGCCCAAACAGACTTACCTCGCTTGCAACAGCTCAATCAAGATTTACAAGCTGAAAATGAAAATTTACAGCAAACAATTCAACGTTTAGAAAAAGCAATAACGGATGAAAAGCAAAAAGCGCTTTCTTCTGAACAAGCTGAGCAGCATTTAATGCTTACCTACGGCGGTGGTGTTGGTATTGGTGGTCTATTAATCGGCGTTGTACTCACGCTATTTTTATCGCGTAGAAAGCGTTACGACGGTTGGGCTTAGTACAACTTATCAAATATTTAAAATAAAAAACCGCATTTCACAATGCGGTTTTTTTTATAATTATCTGCAATATTATTTAGTAAATAACTCGCTGATATTACTTAAATCTGATTTACCTTCCGCAATTTCATCTGGTGTTAAACCTGATAATTCATGCGGGAATACTAACCACTCATCTGATTCGTGAATGAAATAATCAGGCTTCATAGGTACTTTAGTATTTTTTGGCTTGTAGTAAGGGCACGCTGTGCGAATATCTTTAGGCAAGTTTAAACGCATTAGCTCAGAAAGCTTTTCTTTTAACGCGAAAATACTGCGGCCTGAATCAAATACATCGTCCACAATTAATAGTGAGTCATCTGCATTGGCATTTTCGATGATGTAATGAAGACCATGTACTTTGATTTCTTTTGATTGTTTGCCGATACCATAGTAAGAAGATGTACGCACAGCAATGTGATCTGTTTCTATGCCTTTGTAATCGTAATATTCTTGCACAGCGATACCGATAGGTGCGCCACCTCGCCATATACCAATGATGAAGTCAGGACGGAAACCATCATCATAAACTTGCGCGGCTAAACGAAAAGAATCCTCAAGCAACTGCTGTGCTGTGATATAGCACTTATCTGACATACAAACCCCGTGAAATATTTATAAAAAGAAAAGGTATCCAGCACATATAAACAGCCGGATATAACCTTGTATTCTAGCGCATATAAATCAAAATTGCGCAAACTACCCAATTAAGGAACGCTTTTACATTTTTAGGTAAAAGTCACGACAAAGTGCAATAAAATCTTCGCTGTATTGCCCGTTTTCATGAATACATAACACCGTATTCTCAGCCTCAATCAGACCACTATTTGTAGCATACTCAAACTCGAGCAATAAACGGCTGGCTGCCTTGCGCTCAGTCGTTTTCACCTCGCATTTACGCACAATATGCAAACCTTGTGGTTGCGCTAGCGCAATAAACTCTAATCCTTCTTTGTAAGGTAGCACTACTGCTAAGCGACTTTTAGAATGAGATAAGCGCTTAAACTCATTCAGTAACGCACTGAAGCTCAATGAATCTGTATGGCGCGCTAAATTTCGGGCTGCCGATGGACCTTTTAAGCTATCGTTAAAATATGGTGGGTTGCTGATCACCAAGTCGAATTGAATATCGCTCTGAAAATCTTGAATAGCAGATTGATGTAAAATAATACCATCCTGCCATGGGCTATTTTGGATATTCAAATGCGCATCTTGAAACGCACCAGATTCAATCTCAACGGCTGTCACAGCTAAACGTTCAGCACGTTGCTTGCACATCAAAGACAATAGCCCAGTGCCTGCACCGACATCTAGCAAGCTTTTTACCCCGGACAAATTCACCCAAGCACCAAGCAAAATTCCATCGGTTGAGACCTTCATTGCGGTGTTCTCTTGCTCAATACAAAACTGCTTAAACGCAAAGCCTGCCATAATCTCGCTTTTCCAAATTCACTATCACGCGTATAATTGAGCACATTGTCCTTTATTTATGATGCACTATGCAATTTTCTGAATTTGATCTAGACGGTAAAGTCCTCTCAGCTATTGATAAAATGGGATTCAAAACCGCCACCAGCATTCAACAACTTTCTATTCCTGAAGGTTTGATGGGTCGAGACATTCTTGCCTCAGCGCCAACAGGTACGGGTAAAACAGCTGCGTTTTTAATTCCTGCAATCCAATACTTATTAGACTTCCCTCGTCGCGATCCGGGCTTTGCACGTGTATTAATTATGACGCCTACCCGTGAACTTGCTTACCAAGTACACGAACAATGTCAGTTACTTGCGGCAAATACTCACCTTAAAATTGGTGTCGTAACCGGTGGTATTAACTACGGCAGCCACAAAGAAATTTTCGAAAAGAACAACGATATCTTAATCGCGACACCGGGTCGCTTAATGGAATATCTTGAAACTGAAAATTTCCACGCAGAAAACGTAGAACTACTTATTCTTGATGAAGCCGACCGAATGCTAGACATGGGTTTCAAAAAAGAAATGCTACGTATTTGTGATGAAGCAAAAAATCGCCGTCAGTGTTTCTTATTCTCAGCCACACTTGAAGGCGACAGTGTTGAGTTATTCGCAGATCGCATTCTTAATGATCCAGCCTTACTTGAAGCAGAGCCATCACGCAAAGAGAAAGGCAAAATTCATCAATGGGTGCACCTAGCTGATGACTATAATCACAAGCTAAAACTACTTGTTGAATTACTTAAGAACGAAGAAGAAGTGCAAAAAGCGATTGTCTTCGTCAAAACGCGTGAACGACTAGAAAAGCTAGTTGGTGAGCTTTACTCTCACGATATTAAAACCACTTGGTTACGTGGTGAAATGCCGCAAGACAAGCGTATGACAGCCATGGCCAACTTCCAAGCGGGCCGTACACGTATTCTAGTAGCGACTGACGTTGCCGCGCGTGGTATTGATGTTCAAGACATAACCCATGTATTTAACTTCGATATGCCGCGCACAGCAGACATTTACGTACACCGTATCGGCCGTACAGGTCGCGCAGGTAAAAAAGGCACGGCAATCTCTTTAGTTGAAGCCCATGATATGGCAATTTTGGGCAAGGTTCAGCGCTATACCGAACAACAACTAAAATCACGTGTTATTAAAGGATTAGAGCCGAAGAACAAACCAGCGAAGTTGCCTAAGAAGAAAAAAGATCCGGCAAAAATAAAAGCCAAGAAAAAGGCAAAAGCCAAAGTTAAAAAGAAGAAGTAACGTCATAATTAGCTTATAGTAAAAGGGTCCAAAAATGGACCCTTTTTAATTTCTAATAAGGATATTGTTATGACCTTAACTGAACAACAACATACTGAGTTAACAGAGTATTTAGCACACCTTCGCATTAAGGCCGACATTGATCTGATAAAAGATTATCCACACTTTTCAGGCAAACCTTACCCACTTGGGCGCTGTAAAGAAATTCGTAATGCCGTATTTGAGCTTTTAAAAGAAAAACTGGCCTCAAATCCACATCAAGCTTTATCACCGCTAATTACAAAGCTACAAGCTGGTCATGAAATTAAACAAGTGTGGGGCTCCCTAAGAGACGAATACTTTCAAAACGCCATGATAGTCGATGATCTATATATTGATGTTGCTAACGATACCGTTAACCCTAATAAACCTAGGGTTGAGATAACACCAGTTGCTAATTCAGGCTTCTCTGCCATCACCAGCTTCGAACAGTTCTGTACTATTGCGAAAAGGTATTGGCAAGTGACACTCTACAGAAATGATGTTTTTCCAGCGCTTGCGCCTTACTTCCCGATTGTATGTATTGCCGAAAATAACAGTTGCTGGTTTGGGGCTGCAACCAATGAAATGTTGGAGCTCACTATGAATAGTGAATTTAATGAGAGTAAACATATACTGTCTGTACTGCCTTCATGCCCCGAGCATGTCATAAATAAATGGCGTGCCTTGGCGGTATGCGACACTGAACCGCTATTACAAAAAACAGGGTCGCCAGAGCAGTTTATAGAGCAATATAATATTAAAGCGAAAGACTTACAGCAACGCGATAGCATTGTGACTGGATTTTTTAAATTGCCAGATGCAATTTCGCTATAAAGTTTATACTGCGCTTTGTGTTGTTATAAGTTTGGGCTTTAATCGCCAGATAATACCCGCAGCCAAAAGCATCACAGGGATAGTCAGCATATTTAATAACTGCCAGCCTATTTCAGCTTCAAGCCAGCCTGCGCCCAATGAAGAAACCGTCACCATACTAAAAACGAGGAATTCATTACTGGCTTGTGACTTAGCCCGCTCATGAGGCAAATAGCTCTCGCTGACCATTTGTGTAGCGGCAATAAACATAAAGTTCCAACCAACCCCTAATAAACACAAGGCGACTAAGAAGTGCCAGTGACTCAGGCCCATTAAATTCACCAAACAACATAGCAATACAATAACTACACCAGCTTGCATGATGTTGCTCTGACCAAAGCGATTAATCAGCTTGCCAGTAAAAAATGAAGGTACAAACATTCCCAAAACATGCCATTCAATCACAAGCGCTGACTCAGCAAGATCATAACCATGGCGATGCATCGCCAAAGGTGTGGCGGTCATCAGCAAGTTCATTGTGGTGTAGCTGATCATCGCAATCAGCACGGCGAGCAAAAACTTAGGCTGGGTCATAATCTCAGATAAAGGCCGTTGTGGTTTATCTGAGCTTGCTTGGCTGAGTTCATTAAACTTCACAAGCTGTAGTAAACACAAAGCCAAAATATAAAGCACCATCAAGGCAACAAAAGCATTGGCATAATTAATTTCAGGGTAATGGTTATTCACCCAAACCGCTAAATTGGGGCCTAATACAGCCGCCACGACACCACTTGCCATTACCGCTGAAATCGCAGTGGCAGGGTTGTCACTCGCTTCAATGGCAGCAAAACGATACAGAGTTGCGAAGCCAATACCAACGCCGATTAAGAAAGTGGCGAATGAAAATAGCCAAAACTGACTATTCAATAATGAATAAAACCCTAAAACTGTACCGCTGATACCGATTAGGTTTCCCAAACTAAAGCCTTTTTTACGGCCTATTTTCGCCATGAGTAATGAGGCAGGAACCGTTGTCAGTAATAATCCCAGCATTTGTGTTGCGACCGGTAAAGTTGTGAGTGCACTCGATGGGCTTAATGCTTGACCCACAAGCGCAGAAATCGTCACTAATAAGATATTACCTGTGGTCATTAAGCCCTGACAAATAGCCAAGAAAAGGACGTTTCTATTCATTATTGCTCTACATTGTGTAAAAGGTGGGTCTGTAAAAAAGGATAATAGTGCGAGCAGCGTGAAGCCCGCACAGCTCAGTGCATTATGAGTTTTAAGTTAGTTTTGTTCAGCGCGTAAGAAAACCGGCTCATTTTCTTTTTGAGTTGCTTCTGCACTAAAATAGTAACCCGCAACGTCAAATACTTTTAACGCTTCAAGCGATGTCACTTGGTTTTCCATAATGTAGCGCGCCATCATGCCGCGGGCTTTCTTCGCATAGAAGCTGATCACCTTATATTGACCATTTTTGCAGTCTTTAAATACAGGGGTGATGATATCTGCTTTAAGCGCTTTTTTATTAACAGCTTTAAAATACTCGTTAGAAGCAAGGTTCACTAATTGCGTCGTACCTTCAGCCGCTAACGCCTCATTGATTTTTTCAGCGATCACTGTGCCCCAAAACTCATAGAGGTTCTTGCCACGAGTATTTTCAAGCTTAGTGCCCATTTCTAAACGGTAAGCCTGCATCAGATCTAGTGGCTTTAGTACGCCATATAAACCTGAAAGAATGCGTAAATGAGATTGCGCGTAGCTTAGTGTGCCTTCATCTAATGAGGCAGCGTCTAAGCCAGTGTACACATCACCGTTAAATGCCAGTACCGCCTGTTTCGCATTATCAGGTGAGAAAGGCTGTGCCCACTCGCTAAAGCGTGCTGCATTTAACCCCGAAAGCTTATCACTAATTTTCATCAAGCTGCCAATTTGCTGCGGTGATAATTCACGACACACTGTCATTAACTCTTCTGAGTGTTCAAGTAACTCAGGCTGCGTGAAAGTGTCGATATGCGCTGGCGTATCGTAATCTAAGTTTTTCGCGGGAGAGATCACTGTGATCATGGCTTACCTATTGACTTAAAAATTAATTAGTGTCAATTTCAACACTATCCCTTTGTTACTGCAAGTGAAGATTGTTAAGTAGCAAGTAATGCGGGATATGTGCTCTTCTTCTTCCTTTGAATATTTTTTAATTCTCAACTTGTGAGTGTCAAATAAGGACAATTGACCTATTCATGCCATTCACGCTATTGCAACATAGGAGAAGTAGAGTTTGCCCATAAGCTGTAAGAGGAATGAGGAAACATAATGACATCAGCACTAGATAGGCTAAAACAGCATTCATCAATCGTTGCCGATACCGGCGACATTGAAGCCATTCGTAAGCATCAACCAGAAGATGCAACCACTAACCCTTCACTGCTTTTAAAAGCAGCTGAGATGCCAGCCTATCAAGCCTATTTAACGCAAGCTTGGGATTACGCAAAAGCGAACGAGTCTGACGCAGACAAACAAGTCGAATTAGCGTGTGATTACTTTGCCGTATTAATTGGTAAAGAGATTGCCAATATTGTACCTGGTTACATCTCAACTGAAGTAGATGCGCGCTTATCTTTTGATACAGAAGCGACGATTGCTAAAGCAAAAACCTTACTTGCACTGTACAAAGAGCAAGGTATCAGCCAAGACAAAATCTTAATCAAGATTGCATCAACTTGGGAAGGTATCAAAGCAGCTGAACAGTTAGAGAAAGAAGGTATTAAGTGTAACCTGACGCTATTATTTAGCAGTGCACAAGCCCGTGCATGTGCAGATGCCAATGTTTTCCTAATCTCACCGTTTGTAGGTCGTATTCTTGACTGGCACGTTGCCAACGGCTTAGAAAAACCAACTGATCCACTGCAAGACCCAGGTGTGCAATCTGTTCGTAGCATATACTCGTTCTATAAGCAGCATGGTTATAACACTGTGGTAATGGGTGCAAGTTTCAGAAATACCGGTGAAATCATTGCATTAACGGGTTGTGACAAGCTAACAATTAGCCCTACACTGCTTGAAGAGCTTGGTGAACTGACTGACGCACAAGCGTACTTACTTGAAAACGACTATGAAGTACAAGCTAAGCCTGTGCCATTAACCGAAGCGCAATTCCGCTGGCAGCATAACCAAGATGCGATGGCCACTGAAAAGCTTGCTGAAGGTATTCGTGCTTTTGCTGAGGCGCAAGAAACACTAGAAGCGCGTTTTAAAGCACTATAATTAATAAACATATTGAATATAAACGCCGCATTATGCGGCGTTTTTTTATGCTCAAAAGCCAGATCCCCCCGCGTTTCATCTTCATCAAACTGTTACCTTACTGTAACAAAAGCAACACATAGTTGTTTTATTTTTAAGCGAGTTATGATATACCGAAGTTGCTCGAAACGTATATCAAATATACAGAGCTGACGTAAAACCGTCATTTGAGGTCAATAATCAATGGGAGAACATCATGGATAGCCTAGACGATATCATTGCAGTATTAGAAAGTCCTGAAACAACAAAACGCACCTCTTCAAAAAAACAAAAACGAAAGTGGCGCGAAATTGAAGCCTATAAAGAAAAACAACGTCTTCGCAAAGAGCTGCAAGAACTCGATTACTTTGCAGACAACTTAGATCTAGAAGAACTAGATTTAATTTAAAAAAATGGCTCCCTAGGGAGCCATTTTTCGTTTTTGGAAGTGTGTTTAAACTTGCCAGTTTATAGGTGTTTTACCCAAACTGGTTAGCAGGTCGTTTGTCTTTGAAAAGTGCTGACAACCAAAAAAACCTCTGTGAGCTGACAAGGGGGATGGATGTGGTGCATGTAAAACATGATGACGCACTTTATCTATGTTCTTGCCCTTCTTCTGTGCATGGGCGCCCCATAGTAAAAACACCACGCCTTCTCTTTGTTGGTTAATTTCGTCAATCACCTTATCAGTGAACTTTTCCCAACCTAGATGTTTGTGCGAATGTGCTTGTCCTTGTTCAACCGTCAATACAGTATTAAGTAATAAGACACCTTGCTCTGCCCATGGCATTAAATAACCATGATCAGGGGTGCTAAACCCTTCTATGTCTTGCACCAGCTCTTTATACATATTTGCCAATGACGGAGGCGGTTTAATACCCGGTAACACAGAAAAACATAAACCATGTGCTTGATCTGGTCCGTGATAAGGGTCTTGGCCTAAAATGACCACTTTAACCTGCTCAAATGGCGTGGCATCGAATGCTGAAAATACCTGTTGTTCAGGAGGAAACACCGTCACGCCTTCACTGCGCTTTTGAGCGACATACTCTAGCGTGTCTTTAAGGTAGGTTTGCTGGCTTTGTTCAGCGATAAAGTCTGACCAAGTCTTCATTATGATTGCTCTTGATAGTAACGGCGAGATTGCGACAGTTTATCACATAAGTCAGCAACCCCATCGAGCGCTCGCACACTAAAACGGTGTAATAGATCGGCATTGACTCTAATAAACTGCTGATGTTCGACAGCTGGGATCTGAGGCCAGTTTTGCCAATTAGTATGCTGCACGTCTTTCTTTGTTTTCTCTTCAGGTAATACGATTACTTGCGGTTTAAACTTAAGCACATTTTCGATACTAATTTGCGGGTAATCAGCTCGACTGTGAGCAAACACATTATTCACTTGGCAAATTGATAATACCTGATGGATCATGGTGTTTTTATTCACGCTCATCATAGGCTCAGGCCAGAGTTGATAGAAAACATCCAGCGACTTTGCGTCTTGATATTGGCTTTGCAACTTGGCTAAACGCACATCAAATTCTTTAGCCACTTGTTTGGCCTGTACTTGATGACCTGTTAGCTCACCAAATTCTGTCAGTTGCTCAGATACTTTAGTTAGGTCATTGGTTTCGCTATAAACCACTTTAATACCTAGCTGCTCGAGCTTTTCAAGATCGGCTTTTTTATTACCTGTTTGCCAAGCGATCACCAAATCTGGTTTTAAAGCTAATAACTTCTCAAGTTGAATGCCGTGATAGCCACCAATTCTTGAGATCTCAAGCGCCTGCTCTGGATAATCTGCATATTCAACGGTGCCGACAATTTTATCGCCTGCACCTATGGCAAATAAGTTTTCAACAATGTGCGGTGCTAAAGCCACAATACGTTTTGCTTTATGTTGAGTATCTGGTTGTGACGCATTTTGTGATTGATTTGCTGCTACATATTGACTTGTAAGCAGCAAAAAGGTGATCAATAAAGTCCTTTTTAACCACATCAGTAATCGAATCCTTTTAGTGCTTTAACACCGGATTCAAAAGCATGCTTCACGTTTCGCACTTCACTCACCGTGTCAGCAAGCTCAGTTAAACGACGGTGTGCACCACGACCTGTCACGATCACAGACTGCATCTTTGGACGATTCTCGATGGCGCTGATCACTTCATCTAAGTCTAAATAATCATAGCTCACCATATAAGTCAGCTCATCAAGTAACACTAAATCTATGCTATCGTCTGCTAGCCACTTTTTGGCTTGCTGCCAAGTTTCAACCGCTGCGGCCGTATCTGTTTCACGGTTTTGCGTTTCCCATGTAAAGCCAGTTTTCATTACCGCAAAAGGTACGCCAACTTTTTCAAGTAAGTTACGCTCACCGCAGTCCCACATGCCTTTAATAAACTGCGCTACCGCAGCATTTTGATCGTGACCGACACAACGCGTCACAACCCCAAAACCAGACGTTGATTTGCCTTTGCCATTACCTGTGATAACCTGAAAAATGCCCTTTTCAATATTGGCAGCGGCAACCTTTTCATCAACCTTCTCTTTTACTTTTTGTTGCCTCTGTTGATGTCTATCTTGTTCACTCATAATTCACACCCTATAAATTGATTAATGCTTTAATTTTGTTCATATCTAAATGCGCTTCACATTCATCTGCCAGCCACTCTAGCTGTTTTTCACGATGCTCATCTAGACTAAAATTCGTTTCTGTTAGCTTGCCATTACTCGCCCAATTTAAAATGGCTTCCGCCGCTTTAGGCTCATCAAACAAACCATGTAAGTAAGTACCAACAACTTGGTTGTCATCAGATATAAAACCGTCTTTCAGGAAACCTTGTGGATGATCAGTAAAATACATAAATGGCTTTTCAAGGGCGGAGCCGCTACTTTGCCCACAGTGGATTTCATAGCCTTTAATATCCACGTTTTGCTGATTTATAACGCACTTACCCTTCACTTGAGTCAGGGTTTTGGTTTGGGTTAGCTGAGTTTCAAACTCAGCTAACCCTAATCCTGTAATTTCTGCTTGTGAGCTTTCTATGGCATCAGGGTCACAAATGCGTTTACCTAACATTTGTAGACCACCACACACGCCTAGCACCTTACCGCCATAACGTAAGTGTCGCTGTATTTCGGTTTGCCATGTTTGCGTCTGCAAAAAAGCCAGGTCGTTGATGACGTTTTTACTGCCTGGGATAATAATCAGATCAGTTTGCCCTATTTGCTCGGTATGTTTTACATAGCGCAAATCGATTTGAGGGTTTAACCGCAGGCTATCAAAGTCAGTGTGGTTACTAATGTGCGGCAATAACAACACACTGACCGTGAGTTGTTTGTCTGTCACTACATTATCCATTGCGACGGCATCTTCAGCGTCGATGTTTAAGCCATGCATATACGGCAGCACACCTAACACAGGTTTTCCCGTTTTTTCTTCGAGCCAATCAAGACCCGACTGAAGCAAAGCGATATCGCCACGAAAACGGTTGATCACAAAGCCTTGCACCAAGGACTGCTCATATTCACTGAGTAACATTAAGGTGCCGACAAGATGCGCGAATACGCCGCCTTTATCAATATCAGCAATGATGATCACGGGGCAATCTACTTCACAAGCAAACCCCATATTAGCGATATCATTTTCGCGTAAATTGATTTCCGCAGGACTTCCCGCTCCTTCTACCATAATTGCATCAAAATCAGATGCTAATCTTTGATGCGATTCGAGCACAGCCTGCATCGCAACTTTTTTATAATCATGGTATTTCGCCGCTTCCATATTGCTAATGGCACGGCCATGAATAATGACTTGCGCGCCCGTATCGCTATTGGGCTTGAGTAAAATAGGGTTAAAATCAGTATTTAAAGGCTGTTTCGCAGCAATAGCTTGCAGTGCTTGAGCACGGCCTATTTCGCCGCCACAAGGGGTTACCGCACTATTGAGTGCCATATTCTGAGGTTTAAACGGCGCAACCTTAACCCCTTCCCTAGCAAGCACGCGGCATAACCCCGCAACCAAGGTGCTTTTACCCGCATCAGATGTGGTGCCCTGAACCATTAATGTTTTTATCTTCGTCACTTATTTAATCCTTAACGGGCAGCCAGCCATGATAAAGTCAACACGCTGCGCAACTTTGGCGATATCTTGATTTAACCAGCCGGACTGGTCGACAAATACGCGGCTTAACTCCCCGAGTGGCACTATGCCATGACCTACTTCATTACTGACAAGTAAAACAGATGCTCGTGTATGTTGTAATGCCTCGAGCAAACGCTGCTTCTGTACTTGTAATTCAGACTCTGATTTTTCACATAACCCATGCGTTAACCATAAGGTTAAGCAGTCGATTAATACGCAACTGTCGCTGCCAAATTTTTGCAATGTGTCAGCTAGATACCATGGCTCTTCAATCACTTGCCAGCGTTTATCTCGCGTTGCCCGATGATGTGATACGCGCTCAGCCATTTCAGTATCTTTGATTTCTGCCGTGGCGATGTATACGAGTTTACTCACATTGCCTGAAGTATATAAATCCAACGCCGTTTGTTCGGCGAAACTGCTTTTGCCAGAGCGCGCGCCACCTAAAATGAGATGAATATTATTTTGAGTCATAAGTAATATTTCGCATCCACTACACCCAGAGCGCCACTAAAGTTAAATAAATCATGATTTCACAACATTGTTGTGCGCCGCCTAAGCAATCTCCCGTATACCCACCGAGCTGTTGTTTAAACCAGCTTATACACAGCTGGCGAGTTAAAAATAAAACAGCCACTAAAATAATCACACTCATTAAAGACAATGGTGTAAAAAGCCACAGCACAAATAGCGCATACAGTGAGGTTAAAGCGAGGAAATCTTTTGCATGAGAAGAGAGCGACATGGCGACTGGTTTTACTTTTGATTGCGCATCTTCTTGCACATAGGCAAGCTTACCAATGATACTCGTCGCCATTGCACGGCTCAGAGTATGACCTAAAACTAGTGCACAGAACATGTGTATAAAGCTATCACTCAGTGATGTGAGCAACTGGAACTTTAATAACAGCAGCAAAATCAGAGCGCTGGCACCATATGTGCCCAAGCGGCTGTCTTTCATAATCGACAGCTTTTGCGACACAGTCCAACCGCCTCCAAAGCCATCCCAAACATCGGCAAAACCATCTTCATGAAATGCGCCAGTAATTAAAATACCCAGAGCAAGGGTGAGGATCACAGCAATGCTTGGCGGAAAAATCCAAGACGCAACGCCATATACAGCAGCCAAGGCAACACCCAACAACAAACCAACTAAGGCAAAATAGCCACTGGCTTCACTGAGTGCATTGTCTTCAATCTCTTGTTTAAAATGTACAGGCACGCGAGTTAAAAAACTCACAGCCAATAAAAAGTGCTGCTTATTCATGTTAAACAACTTTCGTGACATTTGCGTCATCAAAACTATTCATGTCGTTATAAAACGCCAGAGCACTTTGTAGCAAAGGCAAGCTCAATGCAGCCCCCGTCCCTTCTCCCAATCTAAGACCAAGATTTAAAAGAGGCTTAGCATTAATTGAATTTAACATTTGCAGGTGCGCTTGCTCAGAAGAGCAATGGGCAAAAACCATATAGCTTTGACTGTTTGGCTCAATACGAATAGCCAGCAATGCCGCCGCTGTTGCGATAAAGCCATCGACAACAATAACCTGCTGTAACTCAGCGACAGCCAACATGGCGCCGACCATTTGACAAATCTCAAACCCACCCAAACAACGTAAGATTGCATGTGGGTCGTTAAGTTTATCTCGATGTAGGTTAAGCGCGGTATTAATCAGCTCTACTTTTTTATCGACCACTTCGTTTGATACACCTGTGCCCAAGCCTACAGTATATTCAGCAGAGAGCCCACTCAACGCACTAAAAATAGCCGATGCTGCACTGGTATTGCCAATGCCCATCTCACCAAATGCAAAAGTATTACAGCCTTGTTGATATTGTTTATGAACAAGCTTTTTAGCAAACTCAAAACCTTGCGCTTCTTGAGCTTGAGTTAACGCTTCACATTCATCAAATGAACGCGTGGCTGAGCCCAAACGTTGTGAGTTAACACCTAAGGCTTGATCAGGTACATTTAAAATACCGCAATCGACTATCTCGAGTTGCCACCCTAATTGTTTGCTGAAAACATTAATTGCAGCGCCCCCAGACGCGAAATTCGCTACCATTTGGCCTGTCACTTCACTAGGCGCGATAGAGACACCTTTAGCAGCAATACCATGATCGCCTGCAAAGACGGTTAGAGTCGGTTTGCTGATTTGTGGTCGAAATACTGACAGCTGCTCAAGCTCGATACCTTGAGAGAAAATAGTCACCAGCTGTTTAGCCAATGTTTCTAGCTCACCTAACGCACCCAAAGGCTTAGTTTTCAGGTTTATTTTTTTTTCGATAAGTTCGCGAGAACGCGTATCAAGTGCTTTAACTGAGAACATACGCTAAGGCCTTTTTTGTTTGAGAGTCAGTAAAGTTAAAAAGAACACACTGCCTATTGCAGCAGTGATAACACCAATGGGAAGCTCTTGATTATCAAGAATAGTACGGGCAAATAGATCTACCCATATCATCATCAAACCACCACTTAAAGCAGTACACAGCAGACCAATTGAAGTTGCCTGTGAAATAAAAAAACGTACCAAATGCGGGATCATTAACCCAACAAAGCCAATACCACCGCACATAGCAACCAATACCGCGGTCAGCAATGAGCTCAATAGCAACATCCCTAAACGTAACTTAGCCACCTGAATACCTAAGGTCGCAGCGCTTTCGTCACCCAGTAATAATGCGTTTAAACCGCGCCTAAACAACAACATACAAGCCATACACAGTAATACAATTGAACAGGGCAACCACAACCATTGCCAATCAGCGCGACTAAAGCTACCTAAGTTCCAAAACATAATGGCACTCACTGCTTGTGGATCACTCCAATACAACAGCAAACTGGTAAATGCACTAAATAAGAAAGACAAGGCGACACCGGCGAGTAACATCGCTTCTACCTGTCTCGCCCTTTGTCCATAAGCAATCAGCAACAATAGGGTCATTGCCAGCGCACTGCCTAAAAACGCCGCCCCTGACATCGCCCAGCCAGCTGTGATACCTGTAAATGTGATGAGTAACACGACGCCAAATGATGCGCCTGATGAAATACCAAAAAGGTAAGGATCTGCCAAAGGGTTACGAGTCACTGTTTGCAATATAATGCCCGCCAACGCCAAACCACTTCCAGCAACAAATGCCAAAATCACTCTGGGAATACGCAGTTCCATAACGATTTTTTGCTCAAAGACGTTGGCATCATAAGCAAATAATGTTTGCCAAACAGCACTCGCATTAATATCAATCGCGCCATGCTTAATGGCAACTAAAGCACTAAAAAAGCAGCTTATCAGCAAAATTAACAGCGAAATAAGCGGCTTCATAGTTGATATCCAAAGTGGTAGCGGATATGAGGAATATGGGTTTTGTCTCTATACGGACAAGATACTTGCGAGACCTCAGCACAGACATCAAATACATCACTGAGTAATTGCGCATCTAGCACATCGCTTGGCGCTCCACTTCTATATAGCTCGCCATGTTGTAGCACCAGCAAGCTATCACTCATAGCTGCCGCAAGATTTAAATCATGGAAAGAAGCGATCACTGTGATCCCCATTGCTTTGGCCAGCTCCATAATTTGTATTTGATATTTTACATCCAAGTGACTGGTTGGCTCATCCATAATCAATAGTTTAGGTTTTTGTGCCATGGCTTTCGCGATCAGCGCCCTTTGCTTTTCACCACCAGAAAGGTGAGCAAATGCTTCGTTGATTTTGTGTACCAGACCAACCTGTTCAATAGACTTTGCAATTAGTTCATGATCGGCTTTATTTAATGGTGAAAATAAACTTTTATGAGGTGTTACACCCATTGCAACCACATCATAAAGCGATAGATTGAAATGCTCAGGCATTTCTTGCAAAACCACTGCAACTTGCTGGGCATATTCGTTATGCGAGAAACTTGAAATCGTTTTGTTAAAAAGGATTATTTGCCCACTTGAAGGGGTAAAAAAACGGTAAAGACAACGAAGCAGCGATGACTTACCAGCCCCATTAGGACCCAATAAACCAATAAACTGCCCTTCAGTTACATCGAAAGAGATGTTTTGTAATATTTGATGATTATCTAGCACCAAATCTAAGTTTGAAACTTGCAGAGCAAATTCAGAGTGCTGACAAGCTGTTCGCATTCGTACCCTTACTAACGGTTGGGCAGACACGAACGCACAGTCCTAACCGAATTACGGCTAAAATTGTGTGCTCTTGAGTACGCCCGCTCAAGAGGATTTTTCTGACCTTGGTATCTGACTTCGTGCATTTAAATGCACTTCACAGTTGCGGGGACAGTTAAGCAGTTTCAGCTTATTCCCAAGATTAATCAGAAAAACCGTATTATGAAGTCTAGATGGCTAAAACACAACTTTAGGCCACGCCTTATGTGCTTCATCAAAGTAAACTTCTATCTTTACCAATGTAGCATAGCCAACTTCTAAACTATTGATAGAGGACACAGAATCTAAAGGTAAGTTAATGACTTCAGCTAAGATTTGTTTGATAACACCGGCATGAGTCACCACCAGGTTGTGTGTGGTATGCCGGGTTGATAGCTCAGCCTCCCACCATTGCTTAACTCGAGACCTAAACGCGTAAAGGGACTCTCCATTTGGCGGCGTATGTTGCCAAGGCGACTGCCAAAATTCACCTATACTTGGATCCTGTGTGTTCTCCCAAAGCCACTCATAAGTTCGACCATCCCAATCCCCAAAATCCATTTCTTGAAGTTGCTTTGCTATCACCAGTGGTAAGCTTGATTGCCTAGATTGCTTTTTCGCAAAGCTCAGACAACGCTGCATGGGGGAAGAAATGCAAGCATCAAATTGGACTGTTTTTGGTAAAGCAGACTCCATCGCTGCTACCCCTAACTCAGACACGGCAACGTCAGTTTTAGAACCCGTGAGAATACCTGTAGTAACTGGTTTCCCGTGCCTGAGGAAGTACCATGCCTTCGTCATTTTAACCTCAGATCAAAAATGCGAGCCTCTGCTCGCATTTGATTAAAGATGATTTGCTTAGTTTAGCTTAGAGAATCTGGTTCTCTTTCCAAGCTTGTTCTTTCGCCATACGCTTTTTACGTCGGTCACATGGATCATCGCAATCACATGACTTTTCAATACCAACCGCACCTAAACCGCCACAGCTGCTTGCCATAGATTTCTTTTGCACGATTACACCGACAGCCATAGCTGCAACAATTAAAATAAGTAACCCAAAAGTTAGGAAAAATAGTGACATGCACAGGCCCCTTAAAAACAGTTTAACGGCTCAGTTTATCTGAACCAAATGACGGCATTTAAACAGCCATCATTATAACGCGCTTGGTGTACTATTTCGACTAATTAATCAAAATTGCCTTATTTACAAATAAGGCGCAAAAGCTGGGCTTGAATAGGTCACTAGCCCTTCATTACTTTTACTAATTAAATATACAGCTAAATTGTGCTCTTCTGCGTAAGCTTTTGCTCGCTCTGTACCCATGACAGTAAGTGCTGTTGCCAAGCCATCAGCAGTCATTGCTGATGGGTGTAAGACGGTCACTGATACCAAATCATGCTTAACTGGTTTGCCTGTGCCTGGATCAATCAAGTGCGTATAGGTCTCACCATCCATTTCGTAGAAAATACGGTAATCACCTGAAGTCGCCATGCCGTTATTGCCTGGTTCAATAACTTTATGCACTTGCCTCTGCCCTGCTGGCGCATCTGGCTGTTCAATCGCTATACGCCAAGGTTGTGACTGAGCTTTAGTGCCGGCAATTCTAAGTTCACCGCCAATTTCAACCATGTAATTTGTCATCCCTTTAGCTTCTAAAAGCTCAGCAACTTTATCAATACCAAAACCTTTAGCTGTCGCTGAAAAAGATAACTCTAAACCGTCAATGGTTTTCGCTAACCCTTCGTCTGTTAACACCAACTTATCAACACCAATGCGAGCCTTCATTTCATCCAGTTGGGACTGTGAAGGTGTTTTTGTTGGGCGTTTATCAGGGCCAAACCCCCATAAATCTATGAGAGGGCCCATGGTGACATCTAGTGTTGTTGTTGAAACGCCTAAACGAACTGACTCTTTCACAACTGACTTAAAGTCATCACTGATAGGCATAAAAGTATTTGCAGCCAACGTATTGAACTGATTAATCTCTGAGTTTTTTACCCAAGGTGACATAGACTGATTCACCGCAATTAAAGTGTTATCAACTTCTGTTTTTAATGTCTCAGCAGTTAAATCTTCATTAATTGGAAAAGCTTTAACGGTATAAGTGGTCCCCATTGTTTTACCCTGAATAACAATAGGTTCAATCTCTTGTTTGTCGTCAAAACACCCTGTCAAAACAACCGTGGTCAGTAATACAAAAATGCCTACTAGTTTCTTCATACTTTTCTCTATCCCAAAAAAAACCCCAAGCTTATTGCTTGGGGTTTAAGTCTATCTTATTTCAGTGAAGTGTTCACTGAGATAACGCTGATTTAGCCACCGAAGTCATCTAGTAAGATGTTTTCGTCTTCAACGCCTAAATCTTTAAGCATGTTGATTACAGCCGCGTTCATCATTGGAGGACCACACATGTAGAACTCACAATCTTCTGGCGCTTCATGGTCTTTCAGGTAGTTTTCTAAAAGAACGTTATGGATGAAGCCCGTGTAACCTTCCCAGTTGTCCTCTGGTTGAGGATCTGAAAGAGCTACATGCCATTCAAAGTTTTCGTTATCAGCCGCTAGGCCATCGAAATCTTCTACGTAGAACATCTCACGCTTAGAACGTGCACCGTACCAGAAAGACATCTTACGGTCTGAGTTAAGACGCTTAAGCTGATCGAAGATGTGTGAACGCATTGGCGCCATACCAGCACCACCACCTACGAATACCATTTCTGCATCAGTTTCTTTCGCGAAGAACTCACCGAATGGACCAGATATAGTCACTTTATCACCTTCTTTAAGTGACCAGATGAACGATGACATCTTACCACATGGTAGGCTTAGGTTGTTTGGCGGCGGAGTCGCGATACGTACGTTAAGCATGATGATGCCGTACTCTTCTGGGTAGTTAGCCATTGAGTATGCACGGATCGTTTCGTCGTCAACTTTAGACTCAAGATTGAAGAAGCCAAAACGCTCCCAATCTCCACGATATTCTTCAGGAATATCGAAGTCCGAGTATTTAACGTGGTGAGCTGGCGCTTCAATTTGGATATAACCACCTGCACGGAAAGGTACAACCTCACCATCAGGGATACCAAGCTTAAGCTCTTTAATGAATGTCGCTTTGTTATCGTTAGAGATAACTGTACATTCCCACTTTTTAACACCGAAGATTTCTTCTTCAACTTCGATTTCCATGTCAGTTTTAACAGCAACCTGACACGCTAGACGACAGCCTTCACGCGCTTCACCTTTTGAAATATGGTCAAGTTCAGTTGGCAGGATATCACCACCACCCGCTTTAACGTGAACGGTACACTGGCCACAAGAACCACCACCGCCACAAGCAGATGAAATGAAGATACCAGCGTCTGCTAGTGCACCTAGTAGTTTACCACCTGGTGCTGAAGTAACTGCCTTTTCAGGGTCACCGTTAATGCTGATTGTGATGTCACCGCTTGGTACAAGCTTCGACTTCGCTGCAATGATGATCAATACAAGCATTACAACGATAGCGATGAACATCCCTACGCCTAAATATACCTCAAGCATGATTTTTCCTCGCTAAATTAAAGTGAAATACCAGAGAATGACATGAAGCCAAGACCCATTAGACCTACAGTGATGAAGGTAATACCTAAACCACGAAGACCATCTGGTACGTCTGAATACTTCATCTTCTCACGGATACCAGCAAGTAATACGATTGCTAGTGCCCAACCTACACCTGAGCCTAAACCAAATACCACAGACTCACCGAAGTTCAGGTTACGCTCAACCATGAATGCTACTGCACCGAAAATCGCACAGTTTACAGTGATTAGTGGTAAGAAGATGCCTAGTGCGTTGTAAAGCGCAGGGAAGAACTTGTCTAGAGTCATCTCAAGGATCTGTACAAGTGCTGCGATTACACCGATGAAAGTTAGGAACTTAAGGAAGCTTAAGTCAGCTTCAGGGAAGCCTAACCACTCTAGTGCACCTGGCGCTAAGATTGCAGAGTAAACTAATTGGTTTACTGGAACAGCAACACCAAGAACGAAGATTACTGCAACACCTAGACCCATTGATGTAGTTACTTTCTTAGATACAGCAAGGAAAGTACACATACCTAGGAAGAAAGATAACGCTAAGTTTTCAATGAAAACCGCTTTAACGAATAAATTGATATATTGTTCCATCTCTCTCTCCTTATGCCTTCGCTTCTACTTGGTCTTTCTTATAAGTACGAAGTACCCAGATGAAGAAACCAATGATGAAGAACGAGCTTGGCGGTAGGATTAATAGACCCATAGGCTGGTACCAACCACCTTCAGAAATAAGTGGTAAAATCTCGATACCAAATAGCGTACCTGAACCACCTAGTTCACGAATGAATGCAACAGTAAGAAGTACTACTGAGTAACCTAAACCGTTACCGATACCATCAAGGAATGACATCAGTGGTGGTGTCTTCATTGCGTATGCTTCTGCGCGACCCATTACGATACAGTTAGTAATGATTAGACCAACGAATACTGAAAGTTCTTTCGCTGTTGCATAAACAAACGCTTGAAGCGTTTGGTCTACCACGATTACCAATGAAGCGATGATTGTCATCTGAACGATGATACGAACGCTTGATGGAATGTGGTTACGGATCATAGAGATAAATAAGCTTGAGAAAGCACATACTAATGTCAGAGCGATTGACATGATAAGTGCATTCTTAAGGCTTGATGTCACTGCTAGTGCAGAACAAATACCAAGTACTTGAAGCGCAATTGGGTTGTTCGCAAAAACAGGGCCAAACAAGACTTCTTTCATTTCTTTTGCATTTGCCATTAGTTCAATGCTCCTTTACGTACGTTCGCAAGGAATGGACCGAACGCTTTGTCGCCTGTCCAGAAGTCAACTGTGTTATCAACACCTACAGATGTTAATGTCGCACCAGAAAGACCGTCTACTTTGTGTTCGCTGTTACCTGCAGTACCTTTTACGATATCAAGTGGTAGTCTTTTACCTTCGAACATAGACGTCCAACGTGGGTTTTGGATTTCACCACCAAGACCCGGTGTTTCATTGTGCTTATAGAAGTTTATTGCTTTAACAGTCTTAGTATCAACATCTAGTGCTAAGAAACCATACATAATACCCCAAAGGCCATAACCTTGGATTGGTAGAATGATAGTGTCTACTTTACCGTTAGCATCTTTAGCGAAGTAAACAGGAGATTCAGTCGTCATACGCTGAACACCTGCTTTATCTTGCGCTTTTTCAAGCTTCACACTGCGCTTTGCATCGAACTTAGTTGATTCGAAGTCGAAAGAGTTTGGATCTGTCTCAACAAACTCACCCGTTTTCATATCAACAACGCGTGCTTCGATGTTTTCGTTAAATGTTTTGAAAACATCTGCTGAACTTTCAATACCTGCTGCAGCAAGAATGTTGCGTTGCACGTCTTGAGTTTTGTTTGCTTGTTGTAGTGGACGTAATTGAACAGATGCTAAAGAAACAACAACTGCACATACTAAACATAGGCCAACAACAACGCCTAGCGTTTTACCAATAGTTTCATTGTTACTAGACACGTGCCAATCTCCTCTTAACGTTAGACTGTACAACGAAGTGGTCGAATAATGGTGCAAATAGGTTAGCGAATAGAATTGCTAACATCATACCTTCTGGGTATGCAGGGTTAACTACACGAACCAGAACAACCATTACACCGATAAGTGCACCGTATGCGAATTTACCTTTATTTGTGAAAGACGCAGAAACTGGGTCAGTCGCCATAAAGAACATACCGAATGCAAAACCACCTAGTACTAAGTGCCAGTGCCAAGGCATAGCAAATGCAGGGTTAGTTTCAGAACCAATCATGTTAAGAAGTAGAGACATCACTACCATACCTAGGAATACACCTAGCACGATACGCCATGACGCAATACGAACATAAATTAGGAACAAACCACCAATCATTAGTGCTAGCGTTGAAACTTCACCCATAGAACCTTGTACGAAGCCATAGAAAGCATCCCACCAAAGTGCCATGTTGTTATAATCAAGTGCACCTTGCGCCGCTAGGCCTAGGTTTGTTGCACCTGTGAATGAATCAACTGCAGTCCAAACCGTATCACCCGAGATATCAGCTGGGTATGCGAAGAATAAGAACGCACGGCCTGCTAATGCTGGGTTAAGGAAGTTACGACCTGTACCACCGAATACTTCTTTTGCAACTACAACACCAAAAGTAATACCTAACGCGGCTTGCCATAATGGAATTGTAGAAGGAAGGATCAATGCAAATAATACAGACGTTACGAAGAAACCTTCGTTAACTTCGTGCTTACGGATTGAAGCGAATAATACTTCCCAGAAACCACCAACGATAAATACCGTCGCATAGATTGGCAGGAAGAAACATGCACCGTAGAAGAACTTAGCACCAATACCTGATTGTGCTGTTAGTTCACCACCTAATGCTTGGAAAATAGCAGCCTGCCAAGTGTTAGCAATTTCAAAACCATTACCAATTGCTAGTGCAGCTTGGTGACCGATGTTGAACATACCAAAGAACATTGCAGGGAATGTCGCCATCCACACTAAAATCATAATACGTTTTAGGTCGATGTTATCACGAACGTGCGTGCCACCTTTGTTTACATAACCTGGAGTGTAGAAAACGGTTGCGACTGCTTCATACAGGGCATACCATTTTTCATGCTTACCGCCAGGTTCAAAATGCGGCTCGATATCTTCTAGAAATTTCTTTAAGGCCATGGGATTAACCTTCCTTCTCGATAGTAGTCAGGCAATCACGTAAGATTGCACCGTACTCATACTTACCTGGACATACGAAAGTACACAGTGCTAAATCTTCTTCATCTAGCTCTAATGCACCCAACGCAATCGCACTATCTAAATCACGTGAAATTAAGTCACGAAGTAGTGGTGTAGGTAGAATGTCGAGTGGCATAACACGCTCATAGTTACCGATTGGTACCATTGCACGCTTAGAACCACCTGTAGACGTTGTCATATTGAACAAACGGCTTGGTGCTAAGTGTGAGATAAATGTACGTGTTACAGAGAATTTGTTGCTACCTGGTGCAATCCAACCAAATAGTTCTTTCTCGCGACCTTCAAGTAATACTGATACTTGAGTATGGTAGCGACCTAGGAAAGCGTGAGGGCCGGTTGCTGTTTTACCAGCTAACACAGAGCCAGAAATGACTCGGTTATCACCGTCTTCAAGCTCGCCTGCAACTAAATCAGTTAGAGAAGCGCCAACTTGTGTTTTAACTAAGCGAGGATTCTTAACACGAGGACCCGCTAAAGCGACTACACGGTCAGAGTAGATTTCACCAGTAAGGAATAACTTACCGAATGCAATCACATCTTGGTAACCTAAATGCCATACCTGCTTGTTTTCAGATACTGGATCTAGGTGATGGATGTGAGTACCTACTAAACCTGCAGGGTGTTTACCACCGAACTCATGAACTTCAACTTGAGAAAGAGAAGAACTTGGTACTGTGCTACCTGCTTGCTTACATACGAACACTTTGCCATCAGTTAAGCGAGATACTACAGCTAAACCCGCTTCAAACGCTTCCACGTTTTCAGCAATGATCACAGCTGGATCTGCAGCTAATGGGTTTGTGTCGATTGCAGTCACAAAGATTGAACTTGCAGTTGCATCTAGTGCTGCCACTCGGCTGAATGGACGAGCACGTAGCGCTGGCCACTGACCAGATTCAACAAGCACTTCTTTTACTTTTTCACGGTCTAGGTTGCTTAAATCAGCAGCCGCCACCTTTTCAAAAGTAACCTGCTCGTTGCCTTGTACTTCAATCACGATAGATTGAAGAACACGCTTAGCACCACGGTTAATTTCTTTAACTACACCAGAAGCTGGTGCAGTGAACTTGACGCCTGGGTTCTTTTTGTCTCCAAAAAGAACTTGGCCTTTTTTGACTTGGTCATCCACGCGAACATGCATGGTTGGACGCATACCGATATACTCTTCACCTAGCACGGCAACTCGTTTGACAGCTACGCCATCATGAATTACTTGCTGAGGTGCGCCCTCTATTGGTAAGTCCAGACCTTTTTTTATGTTGATCATACGCACTTGCATTACATTAACGGAAAGAAATTGAAAAATCTTTTTTTGCCCCAAGATCTAGAAAGTGACCATTCTGTATTCGGCAAAGCCAAGCGACAAAACAATCCATAACTAAAACCTTGTGGACGAGTCCTCACATATTTCTGTGATTTTAACATTAATAACCCCCACTATGCGAGTGGAATTATGAAATTAATCCAGATTTACAAGGTCTTTTCGAGGAGAGAATAGAATGAATTTAGTTCAATTTAGACCAAAGTCCAGTTGCTGAAATACGCAATGAATCATTTTTAATAAACAGAAGAAAACTTCAGGTGTTAGCAGAAAAAATAAATATGAATAAACAAAAAAGGCCGGCAAAGCCGACCTAGTTATAAAAGTGATACTAGTGATTAAACTAAGTTATTAATTTCAACCACTGTGTCTACGTCTTGCTCGTAGTCAACACCATCTACGCCGAAACCAAATAGTTTCAAGAATTCATTGTGGTAGCCAACATAGTCTGTTAACTCATCAATGGTGTCTGTATCAACTGTATCCCAAATGTGCTGAATACGCGCTTGTACGTCATCTTCTAGCTCTTTGTAGTTTTGGAATAGGTGACCGCCATCGTCAAAGCGTTGGGTTGCGCCATATAGGTTTTCGTTGAATAGACCGTGGATCTGCTCAATTGTACCTTCGTAAATACCATCTGCCTTCGCCACTTTAAATAAAGCTGAGATATATAGCGGCATGATTGGAATAGCAGAGCTTGCTTGTGTCACTACAGCGTTAAGTGAAGAAACATACGCTTCACCTTTTAGATCTGCTGTCGCTTCACGAATTGCTTTCGTTGCGCGATCTAAGTCTTCTTTTGCTTTACCGATTGTAGCGTGACCGTAGATTGGCCAAGTTAACTCTTTACCGATATAGGTGTAAGCACTTGTTTTGAAACCTTCAGCTAATACGTCTGCATCTTTTAATGCATTGATCCAAAGTTCCCAATCTTCACCACCCATCACTTTAACTGTGTTAGCGATTTCGTCTTCATTCGCAGCTTCTACGCTTACCGAATCGATAATACGCTTAGAGGTATTTAAGTTCTTCGTTGTGATGTCTTGACCGATAGGCTTAAGTACCGATGAGTGGGTTTCTCCCGTTTTAGGATCAGTACGACGCGGAGATGCTAGGCTATAGATTACTAAATCCACTTTGCCCATTTCAGCTTTAATCGTTTCAACTGTTTTAGCTTTAAGCTCATCAGAGAACGCATCGCCATTGATATTCTTAGACCAAAGACCCGCTGCTTCCGCTGCATTTTGGAAAGCTGCCGTGTTATACCAACCTGCTGAAGCTGGCTTTTTCTCAGTACCTTCTTTTTCAAAGAAAATACCCAGAGTTTTAGCACCAGAGCCAAACGCTGCTGTAATACGAGAAGCTAGGCCGTAACCCGTTGATGCACCAATTACAAGTACGTTTTTAGGGCCGTTTTCTAATTGCCCTTGTGCTTTTACATAATCGATTTGCTCCTGAACGTGAGCGGCACAACCTGCTGGGTGTGCATTGGTACAAATAAAACCACGAATTTTCGGCTTAATGACCATGATGATTCCTATCTTTATTTAAATTTACGGAGCGTAGTTTAAAGGCTGATCTTAAAAATACAGGTCTGATCAGCTATAAAATTAGGCTTAACTCGATGATATAAAGTCTCGCTTAACCCTAATTTTGACTATTTATCGAATTTCGAACCACCTAAACATTTTGGTGACTCAGGAATTTGTCCATGCTGCTCAGAATACTCTTCAGGCGTATAGGCATGAATAGAGAGAGCATGAATGTGTTCTGCTAATTCAACTTTTAGAATGTCGTTAATTTGGCGATGACGCGGTAATAATCGTTTACCCGCAAACTCTTCACTGACCACAATTACTTTAAAATGAGACTCTTCGCCACGGCTGTGCATGTGGCTTTCATTTATGACATTTAAATGCTTGCAAGCGATTGCCGCAGCGATTTTTTCTTCGATCTGAGATTGCATTGACATGAATATAAACTCTGCATTTTTCAATTGTGGCTACTATACCGAGATAGGATTATTTAACAATACTTCTAAATGTCAGGTTGATACGCCCGCCTTTTACTTTGCTTTGTTTCGGCAATGAGTGTTGAAAAAGTTGCTGACTGTTACCCGACATCACTAAACAACTGCCATGCTCTAGCATTAGCTCCCATTGCTGACCTGTCGTTTTATGTTTGACCTTAAATTTACGCGCAGCGCCTAAAGAAATTGAAATGATTAAAGGCTCAGCGCCTAACTCAACCTCATCATCACTATGCCACCCCATAGTGTCATGACCATCTCGATACCAATTTAATAGCAGAGCATTAAACGTCTGATTATAGTGGTTCTGAAGTTTACTGCGCATCGCAGCCAATGGTTTCGTCCAGCATTGATTAGCTAATGTATGATTTGAATAGGCATAATGTACCCCTTCATCTGCCACAAAACTTTGCAAACGAGGAATAGGATGAAATTTACCGAAAACCTGAATACTGGGCTGTTGCCAGTCTAACTCCCCAGTGAGGTGTTCATACAAGTCGAGCCCTTTTTGAAATGAGAGCAAATTTGGAAAATAAGCAAACCCCTCGGGTAACTCAGGTTTAGTGAGTTTTGATGTCATGCTATTATTCACCTCATAAAATGACTACTTATAAAAAACTATGACGACTGAAGCTGTATTGGGCGGCCACTCGCTAACTTTACATCGATTTCCCCTAGATCAAAAAAACAGAAGCCTACAAGCGTGGGATTCAGCCGATGAGTATTTAATCGAACATATTCAAAACGAATATGTCAACGCGCAACATATTTTGGTATTGAACGATGGCTTTGGCGCCTTAAGCTGTGCATTACATGCTTTAGATACGCAAACTTCTCGCAAAGTGACCAGTTTTAATGACTCTTATGTCAGTCAGCAAGCATGCCTATATAATCTTGAAGAAAACGAGTTAGAAAGTCGTCAAACTGTATTACTCGATAGTCTCTCAGATTTACCTAGCGACGTTGATCTTATTCTTATCAAAATCCCAAAAAATGCTGGCTTTTTACAATATCAACTTAGCTTGCTCAGTCAGTTTGAACATGATGTGCCAGTGATCGCTGCCGGTAAAGCGAAAGAGATACACACATCTACATTAAAAAGCTTGAGCCATTTTATTGCTGAGCCTTCGACCAGTTTAGCAGTTAAGAAATCACGTCTTATTTTTAGTCAAACAAAACACAAAAAGCAGACTTGTAAGTTTCCGGTGAGTTGGCCTTTAGAAAAAACTGATTTCACTGTCTTAAACCACGCTAATGTATTTTCTCGTGACTCCCTTGATATTGGCGCGCGTTTTTTTAGCAATTATTTACCTCAGGGTAAGAAACCGTTAAGGATTATTGATTTAGGCTGTGGAAACGGTGTTATCGGCTTACAAACATTGGCAAAAATGCCAAATGCTAAAATCACTTTTGTTGATGAGTCGGCCATGGCTGTGGCTAGTGCCAAAGCAAATATCGAGAACAACTTACCTGAGCGCTTGCAAGATTGTGAGTTTGTTCAAGATGATTGTTTGACTGATTTTGCGCCTAACAGTGCAGACTTGGTTTTGTGTAACCCGCCATTTCACCAAGCACAAGCAATCACGGATCATATTGCGTGGCAGATGTTTGTACAGGCAAAGCAAACACTCAGATCCGGCGGTGAATTAAGAATCATTGGTAACCGCCATTTAGATTATCAAGAAAAATTGCTCCGCTTGTTCGGAAACTGTAAAGTCATTGGTAACAATAAAAAATTTACTGTGCTAAGCACCACAAAGAGAGGCTAAAAATGAAAAAAATTGCACTTGTATTGTGTGGCATGTTGCTGGCAGGTTGTGCCAGCCAACCAAAATCTGTGATCTTAAATCCGATATACAAAGCAGGCAAAGTAGCCGACTTTAATGTACCAGTAACCTTAGCGGTCGAAGACCATAGGATCAGTAAATTCACAATTAAGGTGGTCGATCAAGAGCCTGCTGAGTACCTACCAGATGCCGAGTTAAGCAAACGAGTAAAAATGGCGTTTGAGCAAGCCCTTAAAACCAATGGCGCACAGCTCACTTCAATGGGTAGTAACACGTTAACACTACACATTGATTCCTTTCATTCAAAAGTATCAGAATCTTATACACAACATGAAAGTAATGCCGTTGCTAAAATTAAAGTGTTAGCAACGCAAGGTACACGTACATTCGAAAAAACTTATTCAGGTCAGGCTCAAATGACAGGTCCACTAAAGCATGAGCAAGCTAAAGTTGAAGGCCAACTTAATGAGCTGAGTGAGCAAGTGATTACCCGTATTGTCTCAGATCCTGCTTTAATTAACTTCTTCAAAGGATAATCATGAAAAAGTTACTTATCACCCTATTCATTATCTGCATGAGTAGTCATGCCTTTGCTAGCAATAAAGAAGGCAGATTTGTTCAAAAGAATAACCTGTTTCCACGAGTAAAAATAATTACCAGTGAAGGGGATATTATTGTCGAACTAGACAGATCACGCTCACCGCTTACTGTAAATAACTTCCTGACTTATGTCGTCAATGGTGATTACAAAAACTCTGTCTTTCACCGTATTGAAAAAGATCAATACTCAGAGATCGACGAATTTTTTGTGCTCCAAGGCGGTGGCTATGACAAAGACTATGATGGCTTGTTCCAACGTAAACCTATTTTCAACGAAAGTGGCAATGGTTTAAAGAATGACATGTATACCATTGCCATGGCGTATCAAGATAATGAGCCGCACACAGCCACTCGTCAGTTTTTCTTCAACATGAAAGACAACGACCATTTAAACCCGGGCAGAGGCTGGGGGTTTGCTGTGTTTGGTAATGTTATGGAAGGCTATGAAACACTGGATAAAATCACGCAAGTAGAAACTGGGTTTAATGAAAAGATCGGCTACGATTTCGTGCCTAAAAAGCCAGTGATGATCTATCAAGTTGAGATCCTAAAAGCCGAAGCTCTTTAATTGACGGGATAGTCATGCAAATCAACTCTAGCCTAAGTGAGTACTTAGGCTACTACAAAGACAAACGCCTTCTTACCATCTTTTTATTTGGCCTAAGCAGCGGCTTTCCATGGGTACTGATTGGCTCTGTGATGTCTGCTTGGCTCAAAGATGAAGGCTTAAGCCGCAGTATGATTGGTTTATTTGGTGTGGTATTCAGCGCCTATACCATCAACTTTCTCTGGTCTCCGTTACTCGACCGTTTAAAACTCCCTCTGTTAGGCAACCTATTAGGTCAGCGACGTAGCTGGATTTTACTTGGCCAGATAGTTACTTTCTTCGCCACACTGAGTTTTGGCTTTATTACTCTCAAAGAGCAGCTATTCCTCGCTGCCTTGTTGTGTTTTTTAATAGCCCTTGCCAGCGCAACCCATGATATTGCCATTGATGCTTTTCGTATTGACTCGCTAGATACGACTGAGAGTGAAAAAGCCACTGCGGCCGCGGCAATGGCAACCTCAGGTTGGTGGTCAGGTTATGCACTTTTAGGTGCACTGCCCTTCTTTCTTGCTGACTTACCCAGTTTTGATTGGTCACAAATTTATTTTGTACTCGCAGCCATTGTTTTACTGCTGATGCTAGTTACCCTGTTTGCAAAAGAGCCTAAATCACATCGTGAGCTCACTCACGCTCAATTAGAAAAAGAGTATCAAAGTAAGTTATTCGCAAACGGCAACTCCATATGGCAACGCCTGTTAGCTTGGTTAGCAGTAACATTAGTTGAACCTTTCAAAAGTTTCTTCACTAAAAATGGCGTAAAAACAGCATTTGCCTTACTCGCCTTTATTTTCTTATTTAAAGTTGGCGAAGCCTTTTTAGCTCGCATGTCTATCGTTTTCTATAAAGAAATCGGTTTTAGCAATACACAAATCGGTCAGTATTCAAAGCTTGGTACCGGGCTCATTACTATAGTGTTTGCTTTTTTAGGCAGTATTTTCAACCACAAATACGGCATAGTAAAAGGCTTGTTTGTCAGCGGTATCGCCATGGCAGCCTCTAATTTAATGTTTTCTTGGATTGCCATAACAGGCCCAAAAGAGCATTTATATGCACTGGCTATCGTTGTAGACGGCTTCACCCAAGCTTGGTCTTTGGTTGCTATGGTGGCCTTTATTTCAATGCTGTGCGATCGCGCCTTTAGTGCGACTCATTATGCGTTATTGGCTTCTTTAAGTAGCTTAAGTCGTACTTTACTATCAGCTTATAGTGGTGTGGTAATCGATGACTGGTTGGAAGGAAATTGGGCGTTATTTTTTGCAGTTACAGCAATGATGGTCATCCCTTCTTTACTGTTTCTTTACATGATTAGGCATAAGTTATATGCCATAGAAAAGCAGTTTCATCAAAACTCAACTACATCTAAAGGTGCGTAACACTACGCACCTTTAGGTGTTAAAACTTATGCTTCTTCTTTATTAAGTAAGCTTAAGCCTTCATACGGATCCACTTCTAGTGCTTCACAGTAACGAAGAAACTCAATCACGTCTAAACGACGTTCTTGGTTTTCAATTTTGCCAATAAATGAATGTGGAGTTCCTAAAACTTGCGCAAGGCTACGCATTGTATGGCCTTTTTCATGACGCTTGCTTTTAAGCCACTTTGTTAACTTACCGTTTTCTTCAGAAGAAACCGTTTTACCCATCATAATGTTACATCTCCTACTCGATGATTTTATTGTTTCTTTAAGTTGAAATATGCCCGTCTCAACTTAACATGTACTGTATATCACAGTGCGACATAGTAAATCCAGAGTTTGTACCCATGTCCCAAAATAGGTATAGACTATATTTTGTGTCTACACTAATAAAAATAATAAATTTAATGATAAATATTAGAGCATTAACTTTACACTTAATACAAACTAATTAACTTTTTATTCTAAAAAGATGAATAAATAAATTTTCTTAGAAGATTATTGACTAAAGCTAAATTAAATTTTCGCTAAAAGGAAAACTATGATTAGAGTACTTTTTTTACTGCCCATTATGCTATGCATACTTTGGTATTGGTTTTTGAAAAGCCAAGGGGTGCCTATTAAGCAAGGGAAGAAAGGGTTTATTTATATTCTTTCATTTAGCGTATTTGTGCTGAGCTTCTTCGCTCTCATGATTTGGGTCACGCAAAGCCCATAAAAAAAGCCACGCTAATGCGTGGCTTTTTAATTTTAAGAGTATTTAAACACTAAAGCTTGCGCCACAACCACACGTTGTCGTCGCATTTGGGTTATTAACAAAAAAGCGTGCGCCTTCTAACCCTTCGGTGTAATCAACAATACCATCTACAAGATATTGAATACTCATAGGGTCAACAACCATGGATACGCCATTTTTCTCAATTTCCAAATCGCCCGGATTCACTCTCTCATCGAATGTGAAACCATATTGGAAACCAGAGCAACCACCACCTGTCACATATACACGTAGTTTTAAATCTGGGTTTTCTTCTTCTGCAACAAGCTCTTTCACACGCTTTGCTGCAGCGTCGCTAAATTGAATTGGTAACTGATCAGACATGCTCTCGACCCTTAATTCTGATAATGGCGCGATTATCTAATACCCGAGTATTTTAATCAAGTAATCCGTTTGTAGAATACTCAGTAACAACTTGCTCGAAAAGCTATCTTCTTTGCGCTAAAACAAGACGAAAACCAATTTATTTGATAGACTTAGGGGTCTGTTTTTTGTCGGAATAAAGCCATGTCTCTGGACGCCCTTAGGCGCCAATTAGCCAAGCCAAAAACCTCTGTTCAGTTATGCTTACTAGGTGTCGCTGCAGGTTTAATCGCTGCAATTTTAATTATCTTATTTAGGCTTACGATTTATGGCGTGCAAAGCTTATTTCTAGACTCCCCGGATGACTTTACACAACTACCAGAGCATTTAAGAGTTAGCCTACCCGTTTTAGCGGCTTTTTTGATTGCTTTGTTTGCTGCTATGACTGGCTTCAAGCATTACCGACTAGGTATACCTTTTGTTATTCACCGCATTAAGCATCACTATGGGCAAATGCCGATTTGGAATACTGCAAACCAATTTTTTGGTGGAGCATTGGCACTAATTAGCGGTTTTTCAGTTGGTCGAGAAGGCCCTTCTGTACATATGGGTGCAACCGGCGCTAGTGTGTTATCAGAGCGACTACATCTTCCCTGGAATGCAGCAAGAACCCTTTCTGGGTGTGGTGTTGCTGCTGGCATTGCCGCCTCATTCAATACACCTCTAGCTGCAGTTATCTTTGTAATGGAAGTCGTACTGCGTGAATATAAAGTACATATATTCGTGCCTATCATGCTTGCCGCTGTCACGGGCGCGTTAGCCACACAATTTGTATTTGGTCATGATACCGAGCTCGCCCTTATCAGTGTCACGCCCTTGAGCTTTTGGCATTATCCGTATTTGGTAATTTGTGGTGTTATTTTAGGAGCTGTCGCCTTTGCATTTAACCAGAACCTAATGATGATCATCCGCACATTTAAGCCTTTAAGCATGTTCCCTCGCTTAATGCTAGCAGGGTTAATTGCCGGTTTAATCGGTAATCTAGTACCTCAAGCTATGGGCTCTGGTATGAGTGCCATTACGCTGGCAGTTACATCACCTGAAAACATTCAATTACTCACGACTATTTTAATTGCTAAATTACTGGCAACTTTATTTGCTATAGGTTTAGGTATTCCAGGTGGGTTAATAGGCCCTGTCATAGGTTTAGGTGTTGTAATGGGCACCTTAATGTCTTATTTCGGGCAATTTATTAGCCCTGACCAGCACATTGCTGGTACATATAGCGTACTAGGTATGGCGGGCTTACTAGCTGCAACTTTGCATGCCCCACTAGCAGCCCTAACAGCCGTGATGGAGTTAACTGCCAGCCCACAAATTATCGTCCCTGCGATGTTAGTGATTTCAACCGCATACGTGACGGCATTACAAGTATTTGGAAATCGTTCTATTTTCTTACAACAACTTGATTTCCAAGGCTTGGCTTACCAAGTGTCACCCGCCAGTGAAGTACTGCAAAAAGTGGGAATTGTTGAAGAGATGAATGAGCAATTCAAACTACTCTACTCAGACGATAAAGAGCAAATTAAAGAGTCGCTGTCTGCGGTCAATAGCCACACACCACTTATCGTATTTGATGAACAAAATGGCTATCGACTGGCAGAATACGATTTAAGTTTGATGTCTGACGACTCTATGAATATTTCTTACATTCCGATGCAAGGCTTAAGTAGCCAGGCAACCATGTCAGACGCTTTTGATTTATTAAACGATAAACGAAGTGGCGCCGTATATGTGTTTAATCAAAAAGATGAACACCATGTTATGGGTGTGGTCCGCTGGGATCAGATCCGTCAAATTCTAACAATAAGAACCAGTTAAGCTGGAGGTCAAATGACAGCATTACTCGTATATAAAGCACTGCATATTTTCTTTATGGTGGCATGGTTTGCCGGTATTTTTTACCTCCCTCGCTTATTTGTATATCACGCTATCAACCAAGAGCCGCCTTGTAGTGCCATGTTAAAAGTGATGGAGCGCAGATTACTATTCTTTGTGACGCCTTTTGCTGTGCTAACTTTGGTTTTTGGCCTGTTAATGATTTTCGAGTACGGTCGCGAATGGTTCAAATATAACCTCTGGCTGCATTACAAATTTGTTTTGGTGATTATCCTTTATATTTATCACGGCTACTGCTTTAAGCTGCTTGCCGATTTCAAACATGATAGAAATACGCGCAGTGACCGCTTTTATCGGATCTTTAATGAATTTCCGGTGTTATTGCTTTTAGCGATAATCATGCTCGCAATACTCAAACCTAGCTTTTAATTAACCTGAACTTTGGTTAAGAGATTTACTAATGTATTGATATTGAAGTGATAAATAATTTTTCAAATCTGCAGCCGGAGACTTTTAGCGATAACACCGCTCACGCGTCCTGCTATCGCCAAGGTACCTACATCCACATAGGCAAGGCAAATTTACGCGTCAATAGCTGGTCTATTGCAAGTAAATTCAACGCAGTTAACGTTGAAAGTAGCCGCTGGAGATAGATTTATTATCCTGAGCTCAGGTTAATTATGCTATTATGCGGCGCCAAGTCAGCCAGTCTTGGCCTGCTAAATATATTGGTTGAAAGCCTCGCTTTTAATCGCTCGTCATTTTCTGATTAGGGATCGCCTCATGTTAAGTTTCCAAGGTGAAAATATTCTCTCTGTTAATCAATTAAACAGAGATGCCATTGAACAGATCTTTGCTGTAGCAAAGAAAATGGAACCATATGCTAAAAAGCAAAAACGTACCAATGTGCTTGAAGGTGCTGTTCTAGCTAACCTATTTTTTGAGCCAAGTACACGTACGCGTGTCAGCTTTGGTACTGCGTTCAATTTACTAGGTGGTTTGGTTCGTGAAACGACGGGCATGCAAAGCTCAGCCCTTGCAAAAGGTGAATCTTTATACGATACCGCGCGCGTTATTTCAGCTTATGCAGATGCAGTTGCTATGCGTCATCCTGATGCGGGCTCTGTTGCTGAGTTTGCTACAGGTTCTGATGTGCCAGTTATCAACGGTGGTGACGGTCCAAATGAGCACCCTACTCAGGCATTACTTGACCTTTTAACCATAGATAAAGAACTACACCGCTTTGGGCGTGACATTGATGGCATGCACATAGCGTTAGTAGGCGACTTAAAATACGGCCGTACCGTACATTCTTTATCAAAACTGTTGTGCCACTATAAAGATGTTAAATTCACTATGGTTGCACCTGACGGCTTACAAATGCCTGACTATATTCTTGACACTGTATCGAACGCGGGTCATCAAATCGAACTGGTTTCGAAAATGGAAGGTAACCTAGCCGCTGATATCGTTTATCAAACCCGCATTCAAGAAGAGCGTTTCCCATCGCAAGAAGAAGCCAATAAGTACCGTGGCGGCTTTAGAATTAGTCAGTCAATTTATAATGCACACTGCAAGCCAACTTCAGTTCTAATGCACCCACTGCCACGCGATAGCCGCAGTGATGCGAACGAGCTAGACAATGATTTAAACAATAACGACAACTTAGCAATCTTCCGCCAAGTACAAAATGGCGTATTGATCCGTATGGCGTTATTCGCGTTAACTTTAGGCGTTGAAAACCAAGTACAAAACTACGAAGTAGAAGTACCTTGGTTCAGCCGTAAACGTAACAGTTAAAATAGGACTATATACATGACAATTAGCCAAGATTTATTTTCTCGTGCTCAAGAATCAATTCCTGGTGGCGTTAACTCACCAGTGCGTGCATTCAATGGTGTAGGTGGCACGCCGCTATTCATCACCAATGCTAAAGGTCCTTATACTTACGACGCTGACGATAAAAAATACATCGATTATGTGGGCTCTTGGGGTCCTATGATCTTAGGTCACAACCATCCTGAAATTAAGCAAGCAGTTTTAGAAGCAGTTGAGCGCGGACTTAGTTACGGTGCCCCAACTGAAACTGAAATCTTAATGGCTGAGAAAGTAAAAGAGCTAGTGCCATCAATCGAAAAAGTACGCATGGTAAGCTCTGGTACTGAAGCGACAATGAGTGCTATTCGTCTTGCTCGTGGTTTCACAGGCCGTGACAAAATTCTAAAGTTTGAAGGCTGTTACCACGGTCACGCTGATTCACTATTAGTTAAAGCCGGTTCTGGTGCCTTAACTATGGGTGTGCCTAACTCTCCAGGTATTCCTGCTGATTTCGCTAAGCACACATTAACGGTAGCGTTCAACGATATTGAGCAAGTTAAAGCTATCTTCAATGAATACAAAGACGAAATTGCTTGTATTATCGTTGAGCCAGTTGCAGGCAACATGAACTGTATTCCGCCAGTAGAAGGTTTCCTAGAAGGACTGCGCGCAGTTTGTGATGAGCACAAATCAGTGCTTATTTTTGACGAAGTAATGACAGGCTTCCGTGTGGCGCTTGGCGGCGCACAGGCTTACTACAACATTCAGCCTGATCTAACCTGTTTAGGTAAAGTCATCGGCGGCGGTATGCCAGTAGGTGCTTTCGGCGGTAAAAAAGAAATCATGGATTTCATCGCGCCAGTAGGTCCTGTGTATCAAGCTGGTACTTTATCAGGTAACCCTATTGCTATGGCCGCTGGCCTAAAAGCCCTTGAGCTATTGAGCCAAGGTAACTTACATCAAGAGCTTGAAGCGAAAAGTAAAGCGCTGTGCGAAGGTTTCCAACAAGCTGCTGATGAAGCGGGTATTCCACTGACTACAAACTATGTGGGTGGCATGTTTGGTTTCTTCTTCACAACTGCAGAGTCTGTAAATAGCTATCAGCAAGCAACTGAATGTGACCTAGAGCGCTTTAAAAAGTTCTTCCATTTAATGCTTGAAGAAGGTGTTTACCTTGCCCCTTCAGCTTTTGAAGCTGGCTTTGTTAGCTCGATGCACACAGATGCAGATATTGTAGAGACAATTGCTGCAGCTGCAAAAGTATTTAAAAAGCTATAAACAATAAACATTTGTAGCTTTTAGTTAGAAGCCCACTTAATGTGGGCTTTTTGTTTTTTAAAGAAAAAAATTATTTTTGAACTAAAATTGAAACTTGCTCGGTCTATTTAATACACATGATTAATAAGTGACGCATATGCAAGGATCAAAAACGCTTTTCTCACCCGCTATTTCTTTAATGGCCAACTTAAAATACAAAAGTAAAATCAGTCTAATTTTTGGTATTTTACTTGTTCCTCTTAGTGTCAGCTTATTCTTCTTAAGCTCTATTCTCAGCCAAAATATTGCACTCACACAGCAGCAACAAAGTGGTTTAGCGCTCTACCCTGCGCTTTTACAAAATGTTATGTCTGAAAATAAACAGGCAAATCGTCAGTTAGCCAGAAGCAACGGCTTTGATATCACAGATAGCGCCCAACAACACGTGCTCGAACAAGTCTCTATTCAATCAAAACTTGCCATTGATGGCGATATTGCACGCTCTTATATAAATCGCTCTTTGGTTGAGTCTGTTCCGAGCTTGATTGAACAAATAAATCTCACTTCTGAGCAAGCATTATTGGTGATCCAAGCGGGTTCATTTACCCCAGACACCTTTATTGCACTCTCGAATTACAATAAATCATTACCCAGTTACGCTGAACGTTTAGAAGGTAAACTGGCGGTAGCTATCTCAGATAACCAAACTGTAAAATCATCGCTATCACAGCAACTAGTTAAGGTTTCACGTTCCGTACAAGCTTTTAAAAATAGCATTCAAAACAATCTGCTTGACCCTGATGAATTACAATTATCACAAAGCCAATTCAATAATTTAAAAAGCGATACACTTGAACAAGTAAGTATGCTCATCAATACGGCAACCCCACTTTTAAAAGCATTACTAAACGAACGCTTATCATCTCAAAAAATTATCAGAAACAGTGTCGTGCTTGCTGCGATTGTGTCATTGCTGCTAGCCAGCTACCTTATGTTCGGTTTTTACTTTGCAGTGGTAGACAATATTCGCGCGTTTGAGCACAGCGCAAGTAAAGCTGCACAAGGCGATTTAAGTGCCAAAGCAACGGCGATTGGTAATGACGAAATGAGCATTATTGCCTTCCAATACAATCAAGTACTTGATGCTATGGTTAATCTACTTGGCGATGTAAAAAGCACCAGTGGCAACCTACAAAATGCCACCAGCAAACTCAATGAAATTAGTCAAAGTACCCGTGAAGATGTCAGTCAGCAGCAGCAAAATATCGGTACCATTGTAGAAGCGTTAGAAGCAATGAATAATGCCGCCACCTCAGTTGAGCATTCAGCCCAAGAGGCAACAAAATTGGCAAGCACAGCGGCAAGCCATGTAAAACAAGGCAGCCAGAACACCACAGAACTTGCTCAGCACATGACCATGTTGCAACAAGAGTTTGAAGAGAGTCGACAAGCACTTGATAAGCTCGCACAAGACAGCCAAGACATTAGTAAGGTCAGTGTCGCGATCAGTGAAATTGCCGAACAAACCAATTTACTCGCGCTTAATGCTGCTATTGAGGCAGCTCGTGCTGGTGAGCAAGGGCGTGGCTTTGCCGTTGTTGCCGATGAAGTGAGAACTTTGGCCAAGCGTACTCAGCAGCAAACTGAAGAAATTCACACCATCATTAATGCACTTCAACAAGCTTCAAATACCACACAAGACAAAATGCGTCGAAGTGTTGAACAAATGGAGCAAGGCGTGCTTGCAGCAGAAAAAACCAATCAGGTGTTACAAGAAGCGCAAACCAGTATGGTCGACATAGATAATCAGGGCCAACATATTAGTGTGTTAGTCCAACAACAATCTCAAGCCACTCAACAGGCATTAAGCGATGCTACAAGCATTAACAATGTTGCTCAACACACCCTTGAATCAGCAATTGCCACTCAAGATGATGCCCATGCACTTGCAGCCATGAGCACTCAGCTAAATGGAGCTGTTAAACAGTTTAGGTTTTAAAAGTCTAACCGACATAATCTAGAGTCAGTGATTGTAACCTAATAGTATGCTCATGCGCTTGCAGGCATGAGCTTTCAGCTGGAAGATACAGTTAGAAACTCCAATTTTAGTGATGCTGTTTAGCCCTTTTATAATAGGTAACGCCAATTTATGAACAAGTTGGCGTTGGGTTAAACAGTTCTCGCCTAATAGGTAACTGTATAACCTTACCGCAACTTGGTGCTGCTTGGCGGCCTGTTTTTGGGTTCACAAAAGCCCAGCGCACACCGTCAGGTCTCTGATCGGCTATAGCCTGTGGATTAAGCGGTTTCAAATAGCGAATATATAGCTCAAGCGCACCGCTAGAGCCAGTCAACCCTGTTGGCTTGTTATCATCTCGTCCGAGCCAAGTAACTGTCACTGTATTGTGATCGAATCCTGCAAACCAGCTATCTCTTAAATCATTACTGGTGCCTGTTTTGCCTGCAAGCTGAATTGACGGAAAGTGAAGGTTAATACGCTTTGCAGTGCCATCTTTGGTGACTCTTTTTAAACCGTAATTGGTCATATAAATCGATTCTTCAGCAAAACGTTGCTCTGAGCGCGTTCGATGCTCATACAATACTCGCCCAACCGAATTGGTCATAGCAGCAATACTAGTAAGTGGCTGATAGCGACCTTGCCTAGCAATGGTGCTATACATCTGTGCCACATCGAATGAAGAAAGCTCCAGAGCGCCAAGAAGTAACGAAGGGTATTGTTCAACCTGCTGCTTAATACCTAACTCACTCAGTGTTTCAGCAACTTTATGCACGCCAATATCTAATCCTAGGTTTACCGCCGGAATATTAATACTTTTACTGAATGCTTCATAAAGCGGCATTTCGCCTCTAAATTTATGATCGAAGTTTTCAGGGGTCCATACATCCCCGGAGCTATCTTTGACCTCTAGCGGTCCATCTTCTAATAATGTGCCAAGGTTATGAGTGTTTTGCTCAAAAGCAGAAAGATATATTGCTGGCTTCACCAGTGACCCCACTTGTCGCTTGGTATCGAGTGCGCGGTTTAAGCCACTAAAGCGCATATCTCTTCCAGCTACCAAAGCAGATACCCCCGCTTTCTCAAGGTTGACTGAGAGCATCGCGGTTTCAAGCTTTTCAGTTTTATATTTGCGTTCTAGATAAGGTAAGCCTTTGCGAATAGACTCCTCCATTGCAGACTGTTTTTGTAAATCGAAATAGGTAAATATCCTCACACCAGCATTAATGATTTGCTGATCAGGTAATAACTCTTTTAACTCTCGATTTACCAACTCTAGGTAACCTGGATAATTTTGTTGTCGGTCACGGCTTAAAGGCTCAACTTTAATAGGCCTTTCTAATGACTGACGATATTCATTGGTACTTAAGTAACCATTTTCAGCGAGTAATCTCAGTACCAGATCACGTCGTTCTTGGGCGCGCTCTGGGTAACGTCTCGGATTATAATAAGAAGGCCCTTTGACCATAGCCACCAATAACGCAATTTGGTCAAACTCAAGCTCATCGACAGGCTTTGCAAAGTAAAACTCCGCAGCCAGCCCCATACCATGCACACCTTGATTGTATGACTGCCCTAAATATACCTCGTTTAAATAAGCTTCTAAAATGGCGTCTTTGCTATATCTAAAGTCTAAGATCATTGCTATTAAGGCTTCATTGATCTTACGTGTTAAAGTACGCTCACGAGTTAGATAAAAGTTTTTTGCTAACTGCTGGGTCAGTGTACTACCGCCTTGCACCGTTCTTCCTGCTTTAATATTGGTATAAAGCGCTCTAAGAATAGACATAACTGATACACCATGGTGTTCATAGAAATTTCTATCTTCCACAACCAATAGCGCATCTTTTAAAATAGTAGGGAATTTATCGAGTGGCACAAACTCTCTGTCTTGCTTTGAGTCATTGCCAATACGAGCAATCTGTACGGGCTCTAATCGAGCTTTAGGTATGCGGCGACCTGCTTCATTAACAATAGTAACCAGCTTTTTACCGGCAAAATTTAAGGTAAATACTTTGCCTTGTTCAACACCATCATAAAACTCAAAAGCGCGTCGATAAATACGGATAGTTCGCCCTTCAACGACAAACTGACCTGTGCGGCTAAGCTGATTTACTTCTGAATAATTTAAGCGCTTTAATTCCCAAAGCACTTCTTTTTCTGACAAATATTGATCAGGACGAAAATCCATCGTTCGGGCATAGACCTGCACTGGCAACTGCCATTTATTCCCTTCAAATTGCTTAGTCACTTTGGCATCAAGGTAAATCACATAAAACGCTAACACCGCGATAACTGCGATACTGCCTTTCCAAAATAAACGCCAAAGTCCTAGCAAGGTTCTTTGTTTGAATTGAGCAAATCTACCTTTTGACTGTTTTGTAGTTTTATTCGTTGTTTTTTTTGTGCTTTTCGATTTAGGCGCAGCGCTTTTTTTCGGTGTTGCTTTTTTTGTAGACGATTTTGGGGTAGGAGTCTTTTTTTCGGCCATGCCTTTATTCACGAATGGTTAATGCCAATTTAATCACCATAGATTACCTTAGATTAACAAGACCTGAAAGCCTAACTCATTGCTAAGTTAGGCTTGATTTTATTCAGTTTTCAAAATGCACACAGTGAATAACTCTCATCACATGAACACCACTCAGTAAATCTTAACTCGATACTTCTGATATTTGTTCTTCACTCACTGTGTGCAAATTGAAACTTTGATAACTATTGACCGCGAACCGTAACAAACTCAGGGTAAGCATCAACACCACAGTCATGCTGGTCCATACCTGACAACTCTTCTTCTTCGCCAACTCGAATACCCATTGTTGACTTTAAGATAGCCCATACAATGTAAGAAGCGATGAATACGAAAGCAAAGATACTGACTAAACCAATTAACTGTGTCACAAAGTTCGCATCGCCATTTGAAAGTGGTACTAACATGATGCCTAATGCGCCACAGGTACCGTGTACAGAAATCGCACCTACAGGATCATCAATCTTAGCCTTATCAAGGAACACGATGCTGAATACCACCAGTGAGCCACCTAATGCACCCAGCAGTACTGCCAGTGTTGGAGATGGTGAAGCTGGCTCTGCAGTGATTACAACTAAACCCGCCAATGCACCATTTAAAATCATCGTTAGGTCAGCTTTACCCCAAAGCACTTTACACACTAGCAGTGCAGCAATGGCACCAGCTGCTGCCGCAGCATTGGTATTCACTAGAATCTGACTCACTGCAACCGCATTTGCTTTATCTGCAATGAATAGCTGCGAACCACCGTTAAAACCAAACCAGCCCATCCACAGAATAAATGTACCTAGTGTTGCAAGTGGCATATTTGAACCAGGGATTGGATAAACTTCACCGTTCTTACCATATTTACCTTTACGAGCACCTAGTAGTAATACGCCCGCTAATGCCGCTGCCGCACCTGCACCATGAACAATCGCAGAGCCTGCAAAGTCTACAAAACCCATTTCAGATAAGAAACCACCGCCCCAAGTCCAGAAACCTTCGATTGGGTAAATTAGGCCTGTTAAAACAACCGTGAATGCTAAGAAAGCCCATAACTTCATTCGCTCCGCAACTGCACCTGATACAATTGACATTGCAGTAGCCACAAATACAACTTGGAAGAAGAAATCAGCTTCTAATGCATGAGTTGCATCATCTGCGGCACTACCAATGAGCGCACCAAAATTCGGCACGATGCCACCGGCTGTATTATCGACGTACATAATGTTGTAACCCACCAGCAAGAACATAGTACAAGCGATGGCATAGAGCGCGATGTTTTTTGTTAGAATTTCAGTGGTGTTTTTTGAACGAACTAAACCCGCCTCAAGCATGGCAAAACCCGCTGCCATCCACATAACTAATACGCCAGAGATCAGAAAGTAAAAAGTATTTAAAGAGAACTTGAGTTCTATGATGCTGTTTTCCATTGTTATTGCTCCTAAATCGCTTCTTCGTCGAATTCACCAGTACGGATACGTACAATTTGGTCTAGGTCATACACAAAAATCTTACCGTCACCGATTTTTCCGGTGCGAGCAACTTCACTTAAGGTGTTAACAATACGCTCTGCGTTTTCGCTTTGTGTTGCGATTTCAACTTTGATTTTTGGAATAAAATCAACTTGATATTCAGCACCTCGGTAAAGCTCAGTGTGACCGCGTTGACGACCAAAACCCTTTACGTCAACAACTGTCATACCCTCTACACCTAGCTCCGATAATGCTTCTCTGACTTCATCAAGTTTGAATGGCTTGATGATAGCGCTGATCATTTTCATATTGCCCCCTTCGACATTGTGATGCGTTATGTTGGCAATGAATAATCAAGCTCTATACCAAAATTAAAACTTTAAAAAATACATAAAGTTAACAGTTTAAGAACATTTAAAATTAGATAAAATGCACCAATTAAGTGCGTAGTTATGCAAATTGAACTGAGCTGGTGCACAAATTTCAATCATTTTTACACCCATCTCAATTTGCCCATACTTGGACTCATAAACTTTGCATATTCAGTAAGAGCAGAACATTATTTAGTTTCGGAGGACATCAAAAAATGAAACTAAAAACCATCATCATCAGTGCAGCATTGCTGATAAGCCAAACGGTTAATGCAAGTGAACATAACCGCCAAATCGACATAGACAATCAAGTTGTCACAAAACATAAAACTAAGATTCTTGGTGAAAGAATTAACTACACTGCGACCACTGGGACTCAGCCTGTATGGGATGAAGAAGGTCACCCAGTTGCTACCCTACATTACACCTACTATAAGAAAACCGATGTTAAAGATTTAAGTAAGCGCCCACTACTAATCTCATTCAATGGTGGGCCTGGCTCTGCATCAGTGTGGATGCATATTGCTTACACTGGCCCTAAAACTTTAAATATCGACACTGAAGGCTACCCGGTTCAACCGTACGGTGTACAAACCAACCCTTACTCAATTTTAGACGTCGCTGACATTGTTTTCGTAAACCCAGTTAATACAGGCTATTCGCGAGTTTTACCAAACAAAGATGGAGAAATGCCTAGTAAGGCAGAGCAGAAAAAGCGTTTCTTTGGCGTTAATGCTGATATCAAATACCTCGCTGAATGGCTAAACACTTTTGTGAATCGCAACAACCGCTTTTTATCACCTAAGTTTTTAATTGGTGAAAGCTATGGCACGACACGTGTATCAGGTCTTGCTCACGAGCTACAAAACAGCCAATGGATGTACTTAAATGGCGTGGTATTGGTTTCACCTACCGACATTGGCATTAAACGCCAAGGTCCAGTAAAGGCTGCAAATCGCTTACCTTACTATGCGGCGGCGGCTTGGTACCACAAAGCTTTAGCGCCAGAGCTACAAAATAAAGACTTGTTAGATATATTAGACGAAGTTGAATCTTACACCATTAACCAATACCTACCAGCCTTGGCAAAAGGTGCATTTATCAGCGATGCTGAAAAGCAACAAACAATTAAGCAAGTTGCTAAGTTCAGTGGTTTATCAGAAACCTTTGTCGCTCAGAACAATTTAGATATTCCGACCAGCGCTTTCTGGAAAGAGCTGCTAAGAGACAGAGGTCAAACACTTGGCCGCTTAGACTCTCGTTATTTAGGTATTGATAAACGCGATGCTGGCAATCGCCCTGATTACTGGCCGGAACTTACCTCATGGCTGCACTCTTTCACACCAGCCATTAATTACTATCTACGTGAAGAGTTAAATTACAAAACCGACATTAAATACAATATGTTTGGCTCGGTTCATCCATGGGATCGCAGTAATAACAACACCGGTGAGCAACTACGTTTAGCCATGGCGCAAAACCCTTACCTTAATGTGTTAGTGCAAGCAGGATACTATGACGGTGCAACCAATTATTTCGATGCAAAATATACAATGTGGCAACTCGACCCAAGTGCAAAAATGCGTGACCGTTTAAGCTTTAAAGGTTATCGCTCAGGTCACATGATGTATTTACGTCGTGCTGATTTAGAGCAATCGAATCAAGACTTACGTGAATTTATTCAAAACGCCCTACCTACAGGCAAGTCAGCTAAGTACTAAAAACTTATTCCATGGCCTTATATCTTGCTTATAAGGCCATACCTTCATTCGCATGTCTTTAAAATTTGGGTATACTCAAAGCATTAGCGAATTTAAGGATGTTTCCATGACTGACAAATACCGTGTTGTATTTGCCGGCTTCGATAGCAGCGTGAGTGAATCAGCCGCCATCGAGCAGCTCAGCTTAAAACTTAAAACAACGCCGCAAAAAATCACAGCGTTTACGCAAGGCAAATCTTTATTTGCCCCCACCGAAAAAGCCAAATGCCTTAAACAAGTAAAGTTATTGGCCAGCTTCGGTTTGCATGCCAAGCTGCAATCAGCCCAGAGCAATGCAAATAGCGCCAGTTCAATTCAAAACTCTAAAGATGAACGCATTCTAGAAGCCCTTGATTACATTACTTCTAGCCTTATTCGAATCGAAGAACGTCTAGAAGAATTAGAGCAACGTTTACCTTCACAAGAGATCGTGAAAGAAAATAAAGTCGATGATGATTGGCAAGAAGACGACCTATTTGATGAACTTGAGCTTGATCCACCCCCTAAACGCAGTAAAAAAGTGCAATATGGTCTTGGTATTGTACTCATCATTCTGTTGATCATATTAGCCATCGCACTTGCTTTCCCTGAACTAGTCGCCTTTTAATATGAGTAAAATTCACGATTCAAAAATATCGCGTACTGAAATCAGAAAAAAAGTACGCAAAGCTAGAAGAAATCTAACTCCATCATTTCAAAAACAAGCTGAAGAAAATTTAACTATTAATTTTTATCAACATATAAAAGTCCCTAAAAGGGCCAAAATAGGGCTTTATCTAAGCAATGATGGCGAACTCAAAACAAGCAAGCTAATTCAAGAGCTTAGAGTTAAAAAACATCAAGTTTACCTACCTATAATTCACCCTTTCAACGGCACCTCATTGCTGTTTCAGCAATATGAAGAAAACTCACCCATGGTGGCGAATCGCTATGCTATCTTGGAACCTAAGCTGAATTGCAGCCAAATTTGCCCACTTCCAGAATTAGATATTTTGCTAATGCCCTTAGTTGCATTTGATGAGCAAGGTAATCGACTCGGAATGGGCGGCGGCTACTACGATAGAACATTGGCAAAGCACTATGCTGAGCAACGTGAAAAGCCTAAGTTAATTGGCCTTGCTCATGATTGTCAGAAAGTAGAAAGCTTACCAATAGAAGCATGGGATGTGCCCTTACAGCAGATTTTAACACCGACGAAGTTTTACCAGTGGTAAAACTTCAACGTTAAACGCTTAAAACACGTCACTTTGCCTACGATTTCGGTATACTTGCGTTGACAACTTTTGACAACAACCTTGGAACTGAAATGACTCAAGACGAAATGAAAAAAGCAGCGGCGTGGGCTGCACTAGAGTTTGTAGAAGAAGGCACTATTGTAGGTGTTGGTACAGGCTCTACGGTAAATCATTTTATTGATGCGTTAGGCAGCATTAAAGATGACATTAAAGGCGCGGTATCTAGCTCTGAAGCTTCTACTGAAAAGTTAAAAGCACTAGGCATTGAAGTTTACGAGTTAAACGATGTGGCTAAGCTAGACGTGTATGTTGACGGCGCTGATGAGATCAATGCACAAAATGACATGATCAAAGGCGGTGGCGCAGCATTAACCCGTGAAAAAATCGTAGCGGCAGTAGCTGATAAGTTTATTTGTATTGTTGATAACACCAAACATGTAGAAACCTTGGGTGCATTCCCACTACCGGTTGAAGTGATCCCTATGGCACGCAGTTATGTGGCAAGAGAACTTCTTAAACTAGGTGGCGATCCGGTTTACCGTCAGGGCGTGATCACTGACAACGGTAACGTGATCTTGGATGTTCACGGTTTAGAGATCAACGATGCAAAGCAGCTTGAACAACAAATTAACCAAATCGTCGGCGTAGTTACCAACGGCTTATTTGCTGAACGCGGCGCAGACATCGTTATCACAGGGACACCAGAAGGTCCTAAAATTGTAAAATAGGAATGAGTCATGAGTAAGGTTTCTTTAGCAAAAGAAAAGATCAAAATACTGTTGTTAGAGGGCGTACACCAAAGCGCAGTTGAAACCCTAAAGCGCAATGGGTATAGCAACATTGATTATGTTAAGACTTCCTTACCTGAAGATGAACTCATGGAACGTATTTCAGACGTTCATTTTGTGGGTATTCGCTCGCGTACTCACTTAAACCAACGCGTTATTGATGCTGCAGAAAAACTAGTTGCGGTAGGCTGTTTTTGTATCGGTACAAACCAAGTTGATCTGCAAGCGACTAAAGAGCGTGGTATTGCGGTATTTAACGCGCCATTCTCAAATACACGCTCAGTAGCAGAGCTCGTATTAGGCGAAATTCTTTTATTACTACGTGGTATTCCGCAGCGTAACGCTATGGCTCACCGTGGTGAGTGGTTCAAATCAGCAATTGGCTCTTATGAAGCCCGTGGTAAAACCTTAGGTATTATTGGTTACGGTCACATCGGCACTCAACTTGGTATTATGGCCGAAAACATCGGTATGAAAGTTGAATTTTACGACATTGAAGACAAACTAACGCTAGGTAACGCACAACAAATTCAAAACCTAACACAACTTTTACAGCGCGCCGATGTAGTAAGTTTGCACGTACCAGAAACACCATCGACTAAAAACCTAATCGGCATGGCTGAGCTTGAAGTGATGAAGCAAGGTGCGATTTTAATTAATGCTTCTCGCGGTACAGTGGTCGATATCGATGCACTATCAGAATCTCTTAGAGATAAAAAGCTATCAGGTGCTGCAATCGACGTATTCCCAGTAGAGCCAAAATCTAACGATGAAGAGTTTGTTTCTCCACTTCGCGAATTTGATAACGTGATCTTAACCCCACACGTTGGTGGTTCGACACAAGAAGCACAAGAGAATATTGGTATTGAAGTCGCGGGTAAACTGGCTAAATACTCAGATAATGGCTCTACATTAAGTGCGGTAAACTTCCCTGAAGTATCGCTACCTGAGCTTGCGAATCGTAGCCGCTTATTACACGTTCACGTCAACCGCCCGGGTGTACTTACGCAAATTAACCAGGCATTTGCTCAGCACGGCATCAACATTGCAGCTCAGTACCTACAAACCGACGACAAAATTGGTTATGTTGTTATTGATGTAGATACCGACCATTCTGAAGTAGCGCTGAAAGAGCTTAGCGCAGTTGAAGGTACTATCAGAGCGCGTATTCTTCACTAATCGCAAATAGCACCGAAAAGTAAGAAACAAATAAAAGCCCCGCAAACTAGAGTTTGCGGGGCTTTTTAAATTGAGATAAAAATTAAGAAGATTATTTCTCCGGCGGACGATAGCCTTCGATTTCTACTTCTTTACCCTCAAATAAGAAACCAACCATTTGCTCTTCAAGCAACTGACGGTGATCTGGGTCCATCATGTTTAGGTGCTTTTCATTGATCAGCATAGTTTGCTTATGCTGCCACTGTTGCCAAGCTTCTTTAGAGATATTATTGAAAATCTTTTCACCCACTTCACCAGGGTAAAGTTGAAAAGCAAGGCCTTCAGCCTCTTTTTGTAATTTCTGACAAAACACTGTGCGTGCCATAGTTCATCACCTAATTAAATGCTCGATTAATGACGTTAGTCTACCCCATTGTGTCTAGGAGTTTAACTAACTTTTTCGTTGGTGCTGCAAGCCCAACCTCTGGATGCTCTGCTAAGTCAAACCAGATAAGCGGATTGTCATGAACACAATCTGGAATAGTATCTAACTTTAAAATTTGCGGATGTATCGTCAGTTCAAAGTGAGTAAAAATATGCACAAACGATTCTAGAGATTGTACTTTTCCTTTAAGCCCCTGCTGAGCAATAAAATTATCTACTTCTTGTAATGACTCAAACTCAAAGAAGCCAAACAAACCGCCCCAAATGCCCGAGCTTGGGCGCTTTTCCATTAGCACCTTGTTATCTGCGTTAATTATCAAATGATACGCCTGCTTTTTTGGTTTTTCTTTCTTCGGCTTAGAATTCGGGAAAGCTTTAACTTGGTTGTTTGCATAGGCTTGACACTGACTCATTAACGGACACGCTTCGCAGTTAAAATTACTACGCGAGCAAAGACTGGCACCTAAATCCATCATGGCTTGGTTAAATTCAGTGACATTGTCTTTTGGCGTGATGGTATCGCTTAAGGACCATAGTAAATTTTCTACTTTTTTAACCCCGTACCAGCCTTCAACCATAAAGAATCGAGCTAGAACACGCTTTACATTACCATCTAAAATCGGATGCGGCTGACCTAATGAAAGCGACAAAATCGCCCCTGCAGTCGAGCGGCCTATCCCAGGTAAGTCAACAACTTGTTCAAAGGTTTCAGGAAACTTACCCGCATATTGGTCACGCACAATTTTCGCTGTTTTATGTAAATTACGAGCTCGGGCGTAATAACCAAGCCCCGTCCAGTGGTGCAGCACTTCATCTTCTGGTGCATCAGCTAAATCGACAATCGTCGGAAAGCGCGCCATAAAACGCTCAAAATAAGGGATCACAGTAACAACTTGTGTTTGCTGCAACATCACTTCCGACACCCAAACCTTGTAAGGCGTTTTGCCCAATTGCCAAGGTAAGGTCTTACGACCATGAAGGTGGTACCACTCTACTATTTGCTCGGCAAACCATTTAGCTTGCTGTTTTGAAACCTGCATATCACCACGACTATGATTACTTTACTCGGCGCACAGTGTAGAGGCCTTTTATATCCAGTCAAGTATTGTACTTCGGCCGTGGAACAGGGATAATATGCGCCCATTTTTACAGCACAGAATTGATTATGAACGAATCGAGTAAAGCCAATTTAGAAGAAGCTCTAAATGAAGGTAAATACATCCGCAAAGTCCGTAGTTTTGTAAAGCGCGAAGGCCGTTTAACAAAAGGACAAGCTGCTGCCATTGAAAAATGTTGGTCAAGCATGGGCTTAGAGCATAGCCAAGGCTTACTAGATTTCTCTCAAGTATTCGGCAACGACAACGATGTCGTACTTGAAATCGGTTTTGGCATGGGTAAATCGTTAGTTGAAATGGCTAAGAACGCGCCGCATTTAAACTTCATCGGTATTGAAGTACACCGCCCGGGTGTTGGTGCATGCTTAATGGAAGCCGACGAAGCGGGTTTAACGAACCTTCGCGTATTTGAACATGACGCTGTTGAAGTGCTTGCTGATTGCATCGCTGATGGCAGCCTAACAACCATGCAGTTATTCTTCCCTGATCCTTGGCACAAGAAGCGCCACCACAAGCGCCGTATTGTGCAGCCAGAGTTTGTTGAAAGCCTTCGCCAAAAGCTAAAAATTGGCGGCGTATTCCACATGGCTACTGACTGGGAAAACTACGCAGAGCATATGCTAGAAGTAATGACTGCAGCACCTGGTTACGAAAATATCTCTGAGACACAAGATTACGTGCCTCGTCCAGACAATCGCCCACTGACTAAGTTTGAACAGCGCGGCCATCGCCTAGGTCACGGCGTTTGGGATTTAATGTTCAAGCGTGGCAACTAAAATTTAATTCTAACTTTTACAGTTATTTTTTAGTTAGATAAAAGAGCCTGATGGCTCTTTTATCTTAATGAAATTAGGATTGGTATAGTTTTGCCTTTGCGAAAAATTAAGTAGAGATTTTAAATAGAGTATTTATGAGTCGATTAGCAAACCCAAGTTTATTGCTTCTTCGCAACGAAGAAGAACTTACAGGTCAGCGCATTTTAATGATTAACACCATGCGCGACGGCTTTCTTCGCGAGTTAAAGCAATTAAACCCAAATAGCGATATTCATGCTTTTAGCTATAACGTTGCTGATCATCAAGACTCACAAAAACATAAAGGCACTACTAGCCATGTTGGTCATAATTTGCCTGTTCTCGAAGAGCTAGATTTAATTATCTATTACTATCCGAAATCAAAGCCAGAAGCCTTGATGATGCTCGATAATATCCGAGCCGTCGCTTCACCTAAAACACGTGTTTTAATTGTTGGCGACAACAAAGGGGGCGTTAAATCTGCTGAAAAGCAGTTTAAACCTTTTGCAGGTGAATTTTATAAATTAGAAAGCGCAAAACACTGTGTATTGTTTGAATTTGCTGATTTAACTTTAATAGAGCGTTTTGATATCAGCAGTTACCAAACCACATTCACTGTGAGTGTGAACGACCAGAGCTTTGAAGTAGCAAGTGTGCCAGGCGTTTTCAATCACGGTAAATTAGATGATGGTACTCGTCTGTTACTCGAGCAAATTGCCGTGCCTTATAAAGGCAAAGTGCTAGATTTTGGCTGTGGTGCAGGGATTATCGCCACTTACCTAGGACTAAAAACACCAGAATTGAGACTGAACTGTTTAGATGTCAGTGCTTTAGCTGTATATGCTACCGAACAGACGCTAAAACTAAACAGCCTCGAAGGCAATGTGATTTTGAGCGATGGCATGCAAGCTGTGTCTGGTCAGTTTGATTTAATCATCAGTAATCCGCCATTCCATACGGGTATTTCAACAGATTACCAAATTGCTGAAGACTTTTTAGCACTTTCTAAGCAATTCTTAAAACCTAAAGGCAAGCTCACCATAGTTGCTAATAGCTTCTTAAAATATCAGCCAATCTTAGAAGCACAGTTTGTCGAATATGAAACCATTGCAAAAAATAATAAATTTGCGGTGTACCACGCACAAAAATCTTAACCATTTTACTTAATGGGTCATTCAGCATTATTAACGCTTAATGGCCCTTGCTCAAAACTTTCATAAGTTGTCAGACTATTTTTTTAACCAAACAACCCAACTTTCAATTCTAAGAACAAAGAATGAATTAATTCAAACTTAGAGAAAAATAGCATAAGCTCCATCGCAATTTTTAGTTATTTTTATTTTTTCCCTTTGCTACACTAAGTTTATTAAAGTTATAAATAACGTTTTATTTTTGTAAACTTTTCAAAAATTTGAAGTTTATGTCTACTACTCAAACCATATTGGTAAGCATGTAGGTTGCAAAGGCTAGCGAATGGCTAAACAAATAACAAAAACAAGCATTAGAAAGGTATTGATCAGTGCAGTTATGCTCGTAACAGCTCTATGCCTATCGCTGTCTATTTCTATTTCTACTTATCTTGACGTTAAAGAACAAAAGCAGCTGATCATTAATAAGCTTGACATGATAGCCGATATCATTGCTTTTAATGCGCAGATCACGCTGATTTTCGAAGACAGAAAAACTGAAGAAAAACGTTTAAAGTCATTTAGTAAAGTTGAGCTTGTCAAAAACATACATATTTATGACATAGACGACGTCACTAAAAAGCCCGTTTTCTTTACCAGCTATAATGCCAGTAAAACACCTCCAGTACCGTTAAAGGTGGGCAGTATTGATGAACTCAAAATACCTCGCATCACTGACGATCATATAGAGCTAATAAAACCCGTTGAGTATGAAGGGAAAATTGAGGGTTATGTTTATATTAGGGGCTCTCTTGAGAGGCTGAATAAGTACATCAACAACAAAATCTTAGTTGATATTTTACTGACTTTATTTGTCTTATTATTGGTACTTCTCGTTGCTCGCAGTATTCAAAAGCGCATAGCCGCGCCAATTGAAGATTTATCTTTATTACTGCAGGATGTATCAAAAAATCATAATTACAGCACGCGAGCATCAAGCAGTCACATTGAAGAGTTAAATACCCTTTCAAACAACCTTAATATCATGCTTTCACGTACACAAAATCAAATTGAACGTCATGAAGCTGATAAACAAGAAATTAATCAACTTAACCAAAGCTTAGAAGAAAAAGTAAACCAAAGAACCATCGCGCTTCGTGAAGCAAACCAAGAGTTGCTAAATACCTTAGAGCGCATGCACCAATACCAAAACCAGATTGTCGAAAGCGAAAAAATGGCATCTTTGGGTCAAATGGTTGCGGGGGTTGCCCATGAAGTTAATACGCCAATTGGCCTTGGTGTTACAGGTTCAACGCTTTTAAGAGATAAGCTCGCTGATATACAGTCAGCCTTTGAGCAAAAAACGCTCACATCTAAACAACTAGAAAGATTTATTAACGATGGGGTTGAAAACCTTGACCTTATCTATCGAAATTTAAACCGTGCCGCTGATCTTATCTCTAACTTTAAGCGAGTAGCAGTGAGTCAAGATACTGAAATTAGCGCCGACGTTAACGTGAAGTCTTTACTAAGTAATATCTTAATGGCAATGAATGCTGAGATTTCTATAAAGTCACCAGAGATTGAATTAAGCCTACCGGAAAATTTAACTATTTCGAGTAAGACAGGCCCTCTTCAGCAAATATTCGAACAACTCATATCGAATTCTCTTATTCATGGTTTTGAAGATGAGCAAAATAATCAGATCAAAATTGGTGCCCAAAGCAAGGGAAGTAACCTAGAGATTACATATGTGGATAATGGTAGTGGTGTACCAACCTCTATTAAAAAGAGAATCTTCGATCCATTTGTAACAACCAAACGAGGTGAAGGTGGCAGTGGTCTAGGTATGCACTTAGTTTACAACCTAGTTACTCAGGCTTTAGATGGCTCTATTACTCTAGACGAAGACTATAGCGATGGCACTCGATTTGTTATTTCTTTACCATTAGGCGAATTAACATCATGAGGTTTTGGTTAACCTGCTTTCTGTTAATTTGCTCTTTCGGTGTTATGTCCAAAACACCGGAACAAATTCGCTCTGCTTTTTTATATCAAATGGCAAATTTTATTGAATTTCCATCAATGGGCGATAGCGGCATCCGTTTTTGTTTCTATGATCTGAAGTCAGGGCCCGGCGCAATACTTACTAAAAATAAAAGCCTGAAAATAAAAGGTTTACCAATTAGCATAAAAAAAGTAGAAAAAAACACCGCTATTTTGGAACTTTCCAGTCAATGTGAAATCACATACTTTGATGGAGCTCTTGGCAATGATATACTGTCTTCTTATGACAAGAATACGCCCCTAGATATGTTAATGGTTAGTGATAACCTCAGTTTTTTAGATAATGAAGGAATGGCGGCGCTTGTTCAGGAGGGCAATAAAATCAGGCTTTATGTTAATAAGCAACAGATTGCAAAACATAACTTTAAAGTACTTTCTCGGTTACTCGCCGTAGCAAAGTTTCACCCTAACTGATTTTACTTGTTAACATTTAGATATACTCCTATAATCCTAAATATTCGGTTTTTTCTTCTAGTACCGAATAAAATGTAAATAACATATTCCTAAAAGGTTAAATGATAATGCAAACGCCAGTCATTCTGATTGTTGAGGATGAAGACGTAACTCGCTTGAACCTCGTTAGTTTATTTGAGGCAGAAGGTTACAAAGTAATTGAAGCCATTGATGGCGATGATATGCACGACAAGCTAACGACTCATGATGATGTCAACCTGGTTATTATGGACATTAACTTACCAGGCAAGAATGGCTTAATCTTAGCTCGCGAACTTCGTCAGAAGAAAAACGTTGGCTTAATTTTCTTAACTGGCCGCGACAATGATGTTGACCGTATTCTTGGTTTAGAAATTGGTGCTGATGATTACATCACAAAACCTTTCAATCCAAGAGAGCTGACAATTCGTGCTCGTAACTTAATCTCTCGTACAGGTAACAGCCCTGAAGATGCATCTGTTGAAAGCAGTGGTGTAATTACGTTCAACGGCTGGGAACTTGATGAGAATAGCCGTTGTTTAACATCTCCTGCAGGTGAAGCTAAGCGCTTACCTAAAGGCGAGTATCGTGCTTTACGTTTAATGCTTGATTCACCGGGCCGTATTTTCAGCCGTGAGCAATTGATTAAGCATATGACTGGTCGTGAACTTCGCGCAAATGACAGAACAGTTGATGTTACTATTCGTCGTATTCGTAAGCACTTTGAAAGTGATACTAATACTTCTGAGCTAATTAGTACTATTCACGGTGAAGGTTACCGCTTCATCGGTAAGATTGATAGCTAATCAATTTTACTAGTTTATACTTGTAAAAAAGGGCCTCTCGGCCCTTTTTTAATGACTAAAATTCATTGTTTTAAAGTATCATTTCTAAACTGAGGGCTCAAAAGTATTTTGAATAACTTCAATAAGAAGCCCCTCACTCATACTATGCTAACTTGCTCTTTAACAGCTACCCGTTCCAACTATCAACAACCGTTTTAAGTTCTTTTTGTCCCGCTTCAAGCAAATCATATAATTCGTCTAACCAGGTTTGAGCGACTTCAGATCCAACTTCAGCCACTTCTTTTTCCATCTTTTTAGCATGCTCTTGAACTTGCTTTAAACCAACTGAACCAGATGCGCCTTTAAGTTTATGAGCCACAGAGCTGTATTCATCGAAGTCACTGCTATCGATAGATTGCTGTAATTCTTCACAATATTTAGGACTTAACTTAGCAAATAGATCTGAACTTCGTTTAAACGCTTCAACGCCCATTGAGTCGATAAAATCACAGATAGTTTCCATTTCAAGCAAAGTAAATTCAGCTTGTTTATCAGCACAATTGGCTTTAGTTTCTATGAGTTTAGGTTTAGTCGCTCTGGCATTAATACCGAATAACTCTGCAAGCATTTTATCAAGCTTAATAGTATTGATTGGCTTAGCTAGTGCGCCTTGAATGCTTATCCCTTCAAGCTCTTCTTCTGCACTACGAACATTAGCTGTTAAGGCGACGATAGGTAATTTATCGAAATGGCTGTCAGCTCTAATCTCCCGCGCAACTTCATCACCATTGATATCTGGCAATTGCATATCGAGTAAGACCAAATCGAGATCATCTTCAGTTGCAACAAACGAAAGTGCATCCTCACCTGTTTCGGCCCAAATGACTTCATGCCCTCGCTGCTCAAGTAGGTTTGTCGCGATTTCTGCATTCAAAGGCACATCTTCAACTAACAGAATGTAAAGGCTACGACCAGCATAGCTTTGCTCTTTTGGTGCTGCTGTCAAGGTTAGTGGAATTTCAACCTCAAAACGACTTCCTTGACCAACAATACTACTAACTTGAATGCTGCCCTGCATTGCTTCAATAAGCGCTTTCGTCACTGCTAATCCAATCCCTGAACCTATGGCATTCGAACCATTTGCACTTGGTGCCTTGTAATACATTTCGAAGATTCTAGCGAGTTGATCTTGTGCAATACCTGATCCCGTATCAGTAATGCTCATAACGAGCCACACTTCGCCATCACGATTTTCACGCTTACACTCAAGTGTCACACTGCCTCTGTGGGTGAACTTCACGGCATTGTTAATTAAATTCCAAAGCACTTGTCTTAAGCGAGTTGGGTCTAATAAAGCGTAGACATCTAAGATCCCTTGCCTGCTAATATTGAACTCTAACCCCTTTTGCTCTGCAATAAGCCCAGCAAAATTCACCACATCATTAATAAAATCTGAGACATTGATACTGTCGGCAGCAATATCTAACTGCTCTCTGTCGATTTTATCGAGATCTATGATGTCATTGAAAATATTACCTAAGGTTTCTGCACTCGAGAAAATGGTATTACACCAGCTCTTTTGTTGCTTGCTCAGATCTGTGTCTAGCATCATACGAGTTAAACCTACGATACCATTCAGTGGTGTGCGAAGCTCATGACTTAAAGTCGCAATGAACTTACCTTTATCTTTATAGGCTGTTTCAAGCTCCTGTTCTGCCTCTTTACGCGAAGTAATGTCACGGCCAAAGGCAAGTAAACCAATATACTCGCCCTGCTCATTGATAAATGGCAGCTTGCGCATCTCAAACCAGCGGTTTTCATCATTGACCGGATACTCAACGTCTAGCGTGAGCGCTTGATGCGTTTTCGCAACTTGCTCATCGGTTTTAAGCACTTCAGGAATGTAGCTTTCAGGGTAAATATCAAAAACACTTTTACCGATAAGCTCATCGCTATGCTTACCCATGACTTTTTCAAACATCTTGTTGCAACCAGCAAAAATACCTCGCTCGTCGCGGTAATAGAATAAATCGGGAGAAGAATCGACAATTGAGCGAAGCAGCATACTTTGTTGCGCAAGTTCTTGCTGCGTTTTCTTACGCTCTGCGATTTCACGACGTAACTCTTCAATGGCTCGATGCTTAGCATGTAAAGCGATTTTACGTTCGTCAATTTCGCTGTTTAGCCGGGTTATATTGTCTTTTAAGCTCTGATTTAAAAGCTTTTCTTGCTGCGTTGCAGTATCTAAATACGCTCTAGAAGCCTCAAGTTCTTTGAGTGCTTGAATGCAAATAACCAGTAAGGCAGGAGAAGTAACGGCGGCAAAAAACATAATTGCCAATACATCAACAATGACAATCTCGCCTAACGCCACATAGTAGAACATGCACGACAGAATTAGTGAGGCGAGTAATATTAGGCAATAACACAGCACTCCAGCTTGTTTTTCACCGTACTTATTAATCACATTGGCAAGGACTTTTAGCCATGATCCAAATGAAGAATCTATCATATTAATCAATTTGCTCCGTTAACTGTTTCATTATACGCAAGCAAGTGATTAATCCCAAAGCATTAAAAGTCCAAAAAGCCACAATAGACGTATAAAGTTCTTAACAGTTCTTAATAAACGCGCTAATTGATAATGCGAACATATACGCATTAAAGCGCTAAATAGTGTAATATGCGCGACTCAAAATGTCGTGAAAAAGAGGGTTAACATGCAGACTACAATGCCAGATATTGCTCATTCAGCCGATGCACTTCAAACCGGTAAATTAGATTGGGTAGGAATGGGTAACATCGAGCTACCTTTAATGCTTGCAACAAAAGGCTTGCCAGAACAGCCTGTAACAGCAAAAGCAGACGCATTTGTAAACCTGCATAAAGAAGACGCGAAAGGCATTCATATGTCTCGCTTATTCTTAGCTCTAGATAATTTGTCTTGTGAACAAGCGCTTTCTCCAAGTACATTAAAACAACTTCTCGACGAATTTGTAACGACACACCAAGATATCAGTGATGCGGCAAAAGTGGTGATTAACTTTGAATTGCCACTACGCCGACCTTCTTTACTAAGCAAAAAACAAGGTTGGAAGAGCTACCCTGTTAGCATTACTGCCTCAATGATTAACCAAACGTTTTCTATAGAGCTGGCATTAGATGTTGCCTACTCTTCTACTTGCCCATGCTCTGCAGCGTTAGCGCGTCAACTTATCCAAGACGCTTTCGCAGCAAAGTTTAAAGATAAAGAGATTTCTCACGAAGAAGTGCATGCTTGGCTTGGCACTACCGAGGGCGTATTGGCAACACCGCACTCGCAACGAAGTATCTCAAACATTAAAGTTAAACTTGATGATAACTGTCAAGAATTCGACATTGTAGGGTTAGTCAACTTAGTTGAAGATGAACTTAAAACCCCCGTTCAAGCGGCAGTGAAACGCGAAGATGAGCAAGAGTTCGCTCGTTTGAACGGCCAAAACCTGATGTTTTGTGAAGATGCGGCAAGAAAGCTCAAATCATTGTTCGAAAACGCAGGGTTTGCAGACTACTATATCAAGATTAATCACTACGAATCTCTACATGCTCACGACGCTGTGGCCTATGCATTCAAAGGCTTACCTGGCGGTTATTCAGCTTAAGCCTTCTTCACTCCACAATTGGCAAGAACTTTGCTTATAAACATCAAAGTCAAATTGTTGTTGTGGAGTGTTATATGGAGTTCGCTTTATTATTAGTTTTTGCATTGGTAGCTGGCGCGTCGATCGTCATTGCAAAATATACCGATGCAGGTGGCAATCCATACCCTTTCAATCGTAAAGAATCTGTCTTCAGCACTGTTGAAGCTACTTTCCTAAGTCTACTAGAGCGTGCTGTTGGCGATAAATTTAAGATTGTCAGCCGTGTTAAGTTGATTGATTTAATCGAGTGTAAGCCCGGCTTGTCAAAAAAAGCACGCAGAGCCGCTTTGGCAAAAGCTAAAAATAAACAACTCGATTACGTACTGATTGATAAAACCACACTAAACATTGTTGCGGCTGTCGACCTTGTCAATAATTCGAACAAGAGTGGCCATAAAGCCCAAAAAGATTGGTTTGTTAATGGTGCTTTAGAGTCTGCGAATATTCCACATATTCGTATGAAAGTAAAAACAGGCTATAAAGCCAATGAAGTACGTAGCGCCATCTTGTATAAAATTGGTCAACAACCGCAACCAGTTCGTAAACCCAGAACTCGAACTGAGAAGCCAGCAGTGCTTTCACCATCGCAAGCAAAAGCGCATTCAACGCAAACCCAGCTTGCTGAAATTTAAAAGTTTCCATATGTCACGTAAGTCCTTTGAATATTCAAAGGGCTTTTTTCTTTCTAAATAGACGCTTTGTAATCAATGCTATGATGATAAAGCTTTATATCATCACTGAAATGAACAAGTTTTTTATAAAAGTGCGATAGGCTATACTAGCGAAAATTTTTTGAGGAATAGAAATCATGAAAGTAGGTATTATCGGTGCAATGGAGCCTGAAGTTGCAATTTTGCGTGAGGCTTTACAAAATAAAGAAGAACTAACTAAAGGCGGCTTCACTTTTTATACTGGTGAACTTGCTGGGCATACAGTGACTTTAGTTCAATCTGGCATTGGTAAAGTGGCAGCAACCGTTGCGACAACGCTTTTAATTGATAATTTCAACCCTGACTGCGTCATTAATACCGGTTCTGCTGGCGGCTTTGATCCTGAATTAAATGTCGGTGACGTGGTTATTTCTGACGAAGTTCGCCACCACGATGTTGATGTGACGGCTTTTGGCTACGAGATTGGTCAAGTCCCACAAATGCCTGCTGGCTTTGCGGCTCATGCAGCATTAATTGACGCTGCGAAAGCGAGTGTAGCTATCCTTGATAAGACACAAACAAAGGTTGGCTTAATTTGTACTGGTGATTCTTTTATGTGTGATCCTGTTCGCATTGACAAAACGCGTCAAGATTTCCCATCAATGCTAGCTGTAGAAATGGAAGGTGCTGCAATTGCTCAAGCATGTCATGTACTTAATACGCCATTTGTGGTGATCCGCTCACTATCTGATATTGCAGGTAAAGAGTCTCCACAATCTTTTGAAGAATACCTAGAAGTTGCTTCTGTAAATTCTTCTAAACTAGTGACTGAACTACTTGAGCAGCTAAACAACACTAGCTTGTAATGTTAGAAAATCAGCAGTTTGAGGCTTTTCAAAGCCTCATTATTTTTATCTGCGCGATAGCAGCGGCTCACTCGTTACCGCTGCTGAATAGCTACAACCCAATTACTTTCTTTTCGCTTATTTTTGAACGCATAGGTGCTCGTGTCTTTAAACCTCAGAGAAGTGCCTCATTACAAAAAATAGCCGGTGTATTAGGTTTCTTTCTTCCCATTTTTACCATTGTAATTATTGCAGCACTGATCAGTCAGTTTGCATTTTACCCAGCTTGGCTCGGGGGATTAGTACTCTACTTTTGTTTAGATACTCGCGTGTTACAAAGAGCCAAACGCATAGCTGCACTTCTACAACAAAAACAAAAAGCAACGGCGAGGCAATTGTTAGCACAAAACGTAGTTCGTGAAGTCAATGAGTTATCAAGTATAGGCATTGCCAAAGCCTGCATAGATAGCACAGCCTTAAGAACGGTTCGCCACTACTATCTTGTGATTTTCTTTTACTTATTACTCGGCCCGATCGCTGCATTCTCTTTTAAATTACTACTGGTATGTGATCATGCTTGGCGAAAGCGCGTGCCGCCTAACAGCGCGTTTATAAAACCATTACAGACAGCCATTTTTTATATTGAATTTTTACCGCTCAGAGGCTTTATCTTTTTATTGGCCTTGTTTTTACAAGGTAAGAAAACTTTTCATTACTTCAAACACTATGCAAGGCACTGCTATCAAACGAATACGGGCTGGATCTTATCTCTATTCGCCGCAAACCTATCAATTCAGTTAGGCGGTCCGTGTAAATATCAAGGTGAACGCTTTGCGAAAATGCGTATTGGCGCTGAGCGTCACCCAGAGCCTGAAGATATAAAGCAGTGTTTAACATTTTTAGAAAGAATTAAATGGTTTACTTTCTCTTTGATCGCACTGATATGGCTTTTAGATTGGTTTGTTGCCCTTTATTTAAGTACTTAAACAAATAAGCATGAAAAACAGACATAAAAAAAGCTGGGTTAAAACCAGCTTTTTAATATTGGAATAACGAGTGTTTAGCTTACTGTCACTTTTGCAAACTTACGCTTACCAACTTGGTAAATCTGTGTAGAGCCTTTCTCAATCACAAGCTTACTATCAGTCACTTTCTCTTCACCGTTTAACTTAACAGCGCCTTGCTTAATCATACGCATGGCTTCTGAAGTACTAGCTACAAGACCCGCTTCTTTAAGCAGTTGAGAGACCATCGTAGAGTCTTCATCAATTGTGATAGTCACTTCTGGGATCTCATCAGGTAAAGCATTCTTTTGGAAACGCTTAATGAAATCCTGGTGTGCAGCTTCAGCATCACTTTCGCTGTGGAAGCGTGCAATCATTTCTTTGGCGAAATCAATCTTAATATCACGCGGGTTACGACCATTTGCAACCTCTTGCTTAAGGCCTTCAATTTCTTCAATTGAAAGTGCGCTTAATAACTCGTAATAACGCCACATTAATTCATCTGAAATTGACATGACTTTACCAAACATGTCGTTTGGTGCATCAGTAATACCAATGTAGTTGCCTAATGACTTAGACATTTTTTGAACGCCGTCAGTGCCTTCAAGTAACGGCATCATCAATACTGTTTGAGGCTTCTGACCTTCATCTTTTTGCAACTCACGACCCATTAGTAGGTTGAAGCGCTGATCAGTACCACCTAGCTCTACGTCGGCTTCTAGTGCAACAGAATCCCAACCTTGAACTAAAGGATATAAGAACTCATGAATTGCAATCGCTTGTCCGCCAGCATAACGCTTTTTAAAGTCATCACGCTCTAGCATGCGGGCAACCGTTTGGCGTGCAGCTAGTTTGATCATACCTGCACTGCCTAGTTGCTCCATCCAAGTAGAGTTAAATGCCACTGTGGTTTTGGCAGGATCTAGAATTTTGAAAACTTGTTCTTTATATGTTTCAGCATTTGCTAGCACGTCTTCACGTGTTAATGGTTTACGAGTGACGTTTTTACCCGTTGGATCACCAATCATGCCGGTGAAATCACCAATTAAGAAAATAACCTCATGACCTAAGTCTTGGAAGGCTTTCATTTTATTAATTAGAACAGTGTGACCTAAATGCAAATCTGGTGCTGTTGGATCGAAACCCGCTTTAATTTTTAGCTTTTTACCAGATTTCAATCTTTCCTTTAATTCATCTTCAATAAGAATCTCTTCTGCACCGCGCTTAATCTCAGCTAATGCAGTTTCAAAGTCCACCATTCGTCGCTCCAAAATATACAGTTTATCGCACGATTCTAGCTTATATTCAGATCAGTTTAAATGCACAAAACACTGGTATTCACGCTTTATTGCGTATATCCTGCAATATTATTACCGATTTATCTTGACAGCAGAAAAGGCGCGTTATGGTTCACGTTGTTCATAAGCTTCCTAAAAAACACAAACTGCTTATTCTTACCTGCATTTCTGTCATGCTGATAATTGCTTTATGGCCGTCAGAAAAGGCAACTGCATCAAGAGACAGTGACAAAAAAGCGCTCGAAGTTGGCAAGCGTTACGAATTACCCGTAAAAGTTTCTGAAAATGAAGAGCAACTTACAACTTTAAGTGCTCCCGCAGAAGTTCAAGCGCCAGAAAAAACCACAATTGATACCCTTGAATTCAATGACTTTGAAGTAAAGCATGGTGATAGCCTTGCGGTGCTGTTCAAGCGTGCAGGTTTTTCAGCGCAAACTCTACATAAATTAGTTAACACCAATGCTGAAACTCGCAAACTGACTAAAATCCATCCTGGTGAAGTGTTAAGTTTTGCAAAAAGTGCCGAAGGTGAGTTAACCCATCTTAAATATGTGCTTTCGAAAACTGACACCTTGTTGGTGTCTTTAGATGAAGAACGAAAATACCAAACAGCTATTCACAGCAAAGAAATCGAAACTGTCAATCAAAGCGCTGGCGGTAAAATTAAGTCAAGCTTCTGGACGGCAGGTATTTCTGCTGGTTTATCTGAACGTCAAATTATGAACTTTGCAGACATCTTTGGTTGGGATATCGATTTTGCTAATGACATTCGTAAAGACGACACCTTTTCTTTGGTTTACGAAACTCATTATGTCGATGGTGAGCTGATCGGCAATGGTAAAATCATTGCCGCTGAGTTTATTAACCAAGGTGAGCGTTTCAGTGCTATCCGTCACACTGACGATAATTTCTATACACCAGAAGGTCGCAGTATGCGTAAAGCCTTCTTACGTGCCCCAGTTAACTTTAAATATATCAGCTCTAATTTTAACCCACGCCGTAAGCATCCTGTGACGGGTAGAGTATCGGCGCACCGAGGCATCGATTATGCTGCACGTGTTGGAACGCCTGTTGTTTCATCAGGTAATGGTAAGGTGACTAAATCTGGGTATAACAAACTCAATGGTAACTATGTGTTTATCCAACATGGTAGTCAGTATGTCACTAAGTACCTGCACCTTAATAAACGTATGGTTAAAACAGGCCAGAAGGTAAAACAAGGCCAAAAAATTGGTACTGTTGGTGCAACAGGCCGAGTAACTGGTGCGCATTTACACTATGAGTTTTTAGTGAATGGGGTTCACCGCAACCCGAAAACCGTAAAATTACCTAAGTCGGAACCGCTACCGAGAACCGAACTGGCGAAGTTCAAACCGGTCGCTAAAGACTTGCTTGCCCAGTTAGAGCGCTCAAGAGAACTTAGGTTAGCACTGAATAACTAACCTTAAGTAACTTACCAAATTAAAAAGCAGCGCTGTAGCTGCTTTTTTAATGCCATGAAATTACCTAGCCTAGGTAATGGCTTCTCGCTTCTCGAGTTTAAAACCAGCATAGTGATAACAAACAAATTACGGGCATAAAAAAACCCGCCGAAGCGGGTTTTTAAAACTTTCTGATTGCGATTATTGCGCAGCCATGAAGTCGATACCTTCTTGGATATCTTTGTTTAGTGTTTCTAGCATATCGTTCTTCGCTTTCTCTTCGAACGCGCTTAACTCGCCGTAAGAAAGAATTTCTTCAACACCGTTAGTACCTAAACGTACTGGGTGTGCGAAGTATGCTGCGTCACCGTTCTCAACTGCAACGTATGCATAGTCAACAACGTTTTGCTCGCCTTGAAGACCTTTAACTAGTGAGAAGCAGAAACGTGCTGCTGCTGCACCCATTGAAAGTGTCGCTGAACCGCCACCCGCTTTAGCGTTAACAACTTCAGTACCCGCGTTTTGGATACGTGGAGTAAGTGCTGCAACTTCTTCTTCAGTGAACTCAACACCTTCAACTTGAGAAAGTAGAGGAAGAATAGTAGTACCTGAGTGACCACCGATAACTGGTACTTTAACTTCAGATACGTCAACACCTTTCAGTTCAGCAACGAATGCTTCTGAACGGATAACGTCTAGCGTAGTTACACCGAATACACGTGATGCTTCATAAGTACCCGCTTTTTTGAATACTTCAGCAACGATTGGTACAGTGCCGTTTACTGGGTTAGTGATAACACCAACTAGTGCTTTAGGACAGTTACGTACGATACCTTCAGCAAGTGTCTTGATGATACCAGCGTTAACATTGAAAAGGTCAGCACGGTCCATACCTGGCTTACGAGGCATACCAGCTGGGATAAGAACAATGTCAGCACCCGCTAGCGCTGCGTCAAGATCATCTGCACCAAAACCTGCAACTTTAACTGCAGTTGGGATGTGAGATAGATCTACAGCAACACCAGGAACAACTGGCGCTACGTCGTATAGAGATAGCTCAGAACCTGCAGGAAGGCCATTTTTAAGAAGTAAAGATAGAGCTTGACCGATACCGCCAGCGGCACCTAATACAGCAACTTTCATGTGGAATTCTCCATAATTTGAAGGTGGAATTGTGTGTGCTGTAAAGATAATGAAAAGTGCAGGTAAAAACAAATTTATCGGCGCTATTTTAAGGTTTTTTTCGACTATAGTTGTAAAATATTGCTTTCAGCGTGCAAGCTCGCTTTACACTTCAAAATATTCATTCCTGTGTTTCTAAAAATACCCTACCACTTAAGCAAATCTTGCAATCAATTCACTTTGTTTTTTAATTGCAAAGTTGGGTCTGGATTCAGAATTGTGTAAAATCTAAGTAATATTTAATAAACGAGTTCAATTATGCAAGCAAACGAAAAGCAAGAAGCACTGATAAAGGCCTTCAAAGCACTATTAAAAGAAGAAAACTTTGGCTCGCAGGGTGAAATTGTCGATGCCCTGAAAGAGCAAGGCTTTGATAATGTAAGTCAAAGCAAAGTGTCACGTATGCTAAGTAAGTTTGGTGCGGTAAGAACTCGTAACGCAAAACAAGAAATGGTTTACTGCTTACCGGCAGAAATGGGCGTACCAACGGCAAAAAGCCCATTAAGACAATTAGTGATTGATATCATGCACAATGAAATGATGATCATCATCCGTACCAGCCCTGGTGCAGCTCAACTGATTGCCCGTTTATTAGACTCATTAGGTACTGCTGATGGCGTATTAGGTACCATTGCCGGTGACGATACTATCTTTATTGCGCCAGCTAAAATCTCTGAAATTGACGTAACGCTTGAGAAAGTAAAAACCTTATTCGACAACGTTTAACTTTCTGCTATTTGCGCCATGTTTTGTAAAAACTGCACGGATGGCGCAAAAAACGCAGCTCCCATATCGGCCTGACAATAATCTAACCACGCATCGTAATGCTGTTCGTTCCCTACTCGTGTCGTTAACAGCTGCTCAAAAGCATTCCCTTTTGCGGCACAACTCACCCATAAAGATCCTTGCTCAAAGACATCTCCAAACGGCATACTTTGCTCAAGTAATAGTGGTAAGTTGTCTGCACTTTTAAGCTCAGTTAATGCAGCATGGCTATTGGTTAAGGCATATTCTAGCTTTTTATTCTCTAAACGAGAGCGGCCCATAATGGCTTCTTGGTCATTCAAACTGAGTTGTTGCCAACGGTTTAAATCAAACTTTACTCGCTGTACATGAATGTAGCTACCTTGATCTTCAAAGCTTTCAGGGTCATGAACTAAAGCCACTTGACGTTTAAAACGTCCATGAGGTGTATTAGCGCCATAAATAAAACCGTTAAAGTCTCGACCGTCTAAGAATCGGAAAGTACGGATATGTGCGACCAATTCCACTTTCCCCGCCAACATATGCCTGACACTTTGTGCAAATAGATGATTCACATCTTCTCGGTCTGAGCGGATCACATACAACAAATCAAATGGTTGAGTGTGCATTAGGTGCTCGTGAGAGCGAATATGCGGAAAGCTTTTTAACTCTTTAGGAATACATTCAGGATATATATGCGGCCAGTACTGCGCACCAATAGCTACAAAGCTAGATACCATAGACTCAGAGAAGCGGTCGCTCAACTCTGACTGTAAGCGTTCACATTGCCCTAATGCTGCTCTAACGGCTTCATCTTGACCATCGAGTACATTAAAAAACAAATGTAGTCCATGCAGATTTGCCTCTGCACACACTCCTGACTGCGGCTGAGCCATGGCACCCCAAGTTATAATAAGTAATGACTATGAAAAGAAATTTACCGCATGTGGCTTAATTTTAAAAGTCACTGGCTCATTAATATTCAGGGCATGTTCACTTTCGACTGGCACTTCGATAGCTTGATCTGCCACTTTGATTTGGTAAATAAACTCAGTCCCAATAAAGCGCGATTGCAGAATTTCGACGTCATTTGTCTCGCCATTTTCTAGCTGTATATGAGCTGGTCGAATATAAATTTTCCCTGCACCTTGGGCATTCTCACACACTTTTGTCGAAGTAACTCTTCCAAATGAAGTAGTGAAATCACATTTATCTTCAGCCTGTGCTGGAATATAAATGCCCTGCCCCAAAAATTCAGCCACTTCTTTACAAGCTGGCTGCTCAAACAATGTTTTAGCATCGCCTAATTGGGCTATTTTACCTTGATGCATCACAGCCAGTTTATCTGCAAAAGCAAAGGCCTCTTCTTTTGAATGACTCACAAAGATAGCTGAGACCTTTTGATCTTTTATGATCTGTCGAATGTCATTGATCAGTTGGAAGCGCACTTGCGCATCAATATTCGAAAAAGGCTCGTCAAGCAGTAACAAGTTAGGTTTATAAGCAAGCGCTCTCGCAATGGCGACACGTTGTTGCTGACCACCTGAAAGCTCATGAGGGTAACGCTCAGAAAATTCAGATAAATGCACAAGCTCCAGCATTTCATTTACACGTTCTTGTTTGTCAGCCTTATTAAATTTACTTAGGCCAAACGCGATATTTTGAGCAACCGTCAAGTGAGGAAATAACGCATAATCCTGAAACATCATACCAATATTACGATGCTGCGGTGCTGTAAACTGCGTGTTGTCACTCATGGTTTTACCATGAATAACAATTTGACCTTGCTGAGGCGTTAATAAACCTGCCACGGCTTTTAAAGTGGTGGTTTTGCCACAGCCACTGGCACCTAATAAGCAAACAATTTCATTTTCGGCGACTTCTAAATCTAAATTTTCAATCACTTTTTGGCCATCGTATTGATAGCTTAAGTTTTTTAAAGACAAACTACTCATGAATTGTGCTGCTCCATTGAGCGATTAACAAAATACAAAGGCACTAAGCCAACAAGAACAATAAATAATGCAGAAATGGACGCAAGCTCTAGCTGCTCGTCACTCACATATTGGAATACATGGGTTGCCAAGGTTTCAAAGTTGAAAGGACGAAGCAATAAGGCAGCTGGAAGCTCTTTCATACATTCGATAAACACCAATAACCCAGCAGTTAAAATGCCCCCGCGTAAAAGTGGGATATGCACACTAGTTAGCATTTGAGCAAAATTCTTACCCATACTTTGACTTGCCATATCAAGCGACGGACTAATTCGTACATAGCTCGCTTCAACAGCGCCTTGAGCAATGGCGTAAAAACGTACCACATACGCAAATACCATGGCAAAAATAGTACCGCTAAATAGTAGCCCAGGTTCAAATGTAGTGCCTTCTAACCACTCATTTAGCTTAGTATCAAGCAAAGTTAGAGGCAATAAAACCGCAATCGCTAATACTGTTCCAGGTAATGCATAACCTGTGCTTGATACACGCCCTGGCAAGGCCTTAGACTTTTGTTCACCAATGCGCTGATAAAACAACACGATAATACTTAACGCGATTGCAATAACGCTTACCCACAAAGAGATCTTCAAGCTTTGCCAAGCATATAAGAAAAACTCAGAGTTCCATGCTTGATCGAAGTAATCTATTGAATAACTAACGAGCACACCAACCGGTAAAGCAAAAGCAAAAAACAACACCACAATACAATAGATACTGGCAAACCAAGCGTACTTGCCTGATAGCACATATAAATGCGTGTCGTTTACGGCACTTTGTCTTTCATGCACTGTGGTGTTTTTACGGCTGATTTTCTCTAGTGTGATGGCCACAAATAAGAACAGTAACATGATCCCAGAAATTTTCGCAGCCGCTGTTAGAGAATAATAGCCCAGCCAAGTATCATACACGGCGGTTGTGAGCGTGCTGACAGCAAAATAATGCACTGTGGCAAAGTCTGCCATGGTTTCCATACTGATCAACGCAAGTGCTGCGACAATCGCGCCTCTTGCAAGGGGTAAACTCACCTTGAAGAAGCTTTGAAGTGGGCTCATGCCCATTAGCTGGCTAGCTTGCAATAACTTAAATGATTGCTCGCGCAAAGCGGTTTTAAAAATGAGGTAAAGATAAGGGTAAAGCACCAGTGCAATCATCACGATAGCACCGCCTAATGTACGAATATCAAAGAACCAATAGTCATCAGGCGATTGCCATCCAAACCACTCTCTTAAAGCAATTTGTACAGGACCTGCATAATCAAATAAGTCGGTGTAGACGTAGGCAATAATATAGGTTGGCATTGCTAAAGGGAGCATCAGCGCCCATTCGAAGTATTTTTTCCCGGGAAATTGACAATAAGCGGTAAGCCAGCCGAGCGGTAATGCAATTAAGCAACTTAAGAGAAGCACGCCGGCAATCAGTACTAGGGTGTTATAAATATAATCCCAAAGCACGGTATCCCACAGGTGGGTAAAAACATCAGAGTCGCCTTGCAGCGACTCGAAGATTAAAAATGCCAGTGGTGCTGATAAGCAAGCGCCTATCAGCCAAGCAAAAACCTGCCATTTAGACAGAGAAAGTAATGATTGCATTAAAGATCAAATTTTACCTCATCGATTAGCTTAAGTGCTAAAGGACGGTATTTACTAATTTCTGACAATGGTAAGTTGTCTTCCTTAAACTCACCCCAAGATGCCACAAGTTCAGAAAGCGCCACACCTGGTTTAACTGGATATTCCATATTCATTGACGCATACATATTTTGCGCCTTATTGTCCGTCATAAACTCAATAAGTTTCAAGGCGTTTTCTTTATTTTTCGAATATTTAGTTAGGACAACACCCGAAACATTTAAGTGAGCGCCTCGATTTGTTTGGTTCGGGAAGTTGATATAAACAGAATCAGCCCATGGCTTTTGCTTTTCATCTTGCAGCATCTTGCCAAAGTAATAGCTATTACCCAATGCAAGATCACATAAGCCCTCTTTCACTGCTTTAACTTGCGCTCTGTCATTACCTTGTGGTTTTCTTGCTAAATTTGCTTTAACCCCTTCGAGCCATGATTTAGTCTCCGCTTCACCATGATGCGCGACCATAGATGCAACTAACCCTAGATTATAAGGGTGCTTACCAGAGCGAGTACAAATTTTGCCTTTATACTTTACATCAGCCAATTCTTCATAAGTTAACGCATCTAATTTTCCTAAGCGCTCTTTTGACGAATATACGTTACGAACACGCTTGGTCAGTGCAACCCACTGACCTTCTGGATCGCGAAAGCTTGCAGGAATATTTTTGGTTACGGCGTCGCTCTTAATCGGCTGCGTTAGATCCATCGACTCTAACTGCATTAAAGCACTGAAGTTAGATGTTAAAACAACATCAGCACGGCTATGCTTACCTTCTCGCTTAACTCTTTCAATTAACCCTTTTTTTGCAAAAACCACATTCGTTTTAATACCAGTTTGCTTAGTAAAATCATCAAGAATAGGTTGGATTAAAAAAGGTTGACGAAAAGAATAAATGTTGATTTCTTCGGCCGCCATAGCAGGTAAACACGTAACGGTTGAGAGTAGAATAGCCAATGCTTTTTTCATAAGGCCTCCAAAGCCAAACAATAATTATTATCAACTAATTTTAACTATTCTAATTCCAAAGTACACCCTTTTACTGATTAAAAACTGTAACTTGTTTTTCTATTAACGCCTAATTAGCAATTTATTATGTAAGAGATCTCTCACTTTAACTGTCGCTTTGAAGCAAAACCTAGCTCAACAAAACAACAACAATAGAATTAATCATTATTTATCATAAAGTTGAAATCTTATTATCAATTCAGCTCTCTAAAAATTAAATTTTTAATCTTTTTTTACTTCGCTACTCCATTAAACTTTCTACATCTTTTAGGAAGCCAGTGACGGCTGTAAATCACATGACGTGTAATGGACTGTAATAGTTAATTATTGCCAAATGCGGTTTAATTAATTTATGGAACAACAGGATGAGCGCTCAAGGTGAGCCATACAGGATGTATATAGGATTTTATGGAGCCATGGTGGCCAAATTTGTTATGGATAATAGCAGGAAGCTCGGATAAGGGCATATGGATGTTTGGCATAAAGCCAATGAAGGACACTACAGGAAGTAGTACTCGCTAAATAACAAAAATGCGAGTGAAAGGAAATTGATTGTATGGAGTTGATCAGCTCGAAACCAAAGCAGGATGCTTAGAAGATTCCGTCAACGCGGCTCATAGAGCCGCGTTTCTTCGCTTAAGGGCTCTGATACCAATCCGCAATAACACTTAATCATTTTGAGGGATTAAACCTGATGATAGCTGCGTTAAAGATTTCTCATTTAGAACAACTAAATAACGAAATATTTGCCTTGCTACCAACAAGGTTTTCTTGCCTCAAAATAGACCTCTTAGTTAAGCGGATTGGTATGAGTTTAACTTAAACTTCTTTTTCCTTTTAAATAAGCATCTCTAAAGTCAATAAAGTGAGCTGTTAACTTCTCTGCAGCAGAGCTTTCTCCTGATTCAGACAAGACAACACACGCGACTTCTGCTGTACCTAGCTGATGAGCATGCGGAGCAACTCTGAGTTTATAATCTGATAGAGAGTCAGGGGACACAGAAAGCACAGGGAAGCTATCTAAATACTCGCTCTTTCTAAACATTTTTTTCGCTTCACGCCATGTTCCATCTAAAAAAATAAATAATGGCTTTTTAGACTCAATCCGTTCAACTTTTGTAATAACGCGATCAGGCTCTGCACTATCAGCGGGGAAAACGACAATAGGCTGATAGCTTGGATCTTTTAGAAGCGATAGCAGTGCCTCATCTGGCTCAGTTCTATCCCAACGGAAAGCGTAATTATCAGGCACCACGTCTGCAATCAAACGACCCGTATTTGAGGGTTTAAAACTTTCATTATGATACATTAATAGACATACTGCACTTTGACAATCTTCGGCAACTTGAAGGTTGTCACAGATACACAAATGTTCAGAGAGCAAACAAGCCTCACAGCGGGATAATTTTGAACCTCGCGCTTTAAACTCCCGCTTGGCCGCAGCAATTTGCTTTTGACGTAGAACTAATACTGAATTTTTCACTAATACCCCTTAGATTATAAGCCTCATATTGTAATCAACTAAGCGCATAAAAGCAGTAAGGAACTCAAATGAAGATACAAAACTCGCAAAGATTACGTTATCGACTTATGGATAAAAATGATGCCGATTTACTATTCGAATTAGACCAAGACCCTGCGGTCATGAAATATTTAACGCATGGTAAGCCGAATTCAATAAAGACAATTAGAGAGGTTTTCATTCCTCGCTTAGAGCAGTTCACAAATTTAGAAAAAGGTTGGGGTTTATGGCAAGTGAATACCCTTGAAGAGGACCTGTTCATTGGCTGGATATTAGTTCGTCCTATGGGATTTTTTGCAGGTCAACGTAACGACTGTAATTTAGAGCTGGGCTGGCGCTTTAAGCAAATTAGTTGGGGCAAGGGCTATGCAACGGAAGCCGCTCAACATATTGCTAATACACTCGCTACAGACAAAGCATATACTGCTTTTTCTGCTGAGGCCCTTGAGGGTAATTTAAGCTCTATCAATATTATGAAGAAGCTTGGTATGCGTTATGTAAAGCATTTTATTCATCAAGATGAGCAAGGTCAGCATAACGCTGTACTCTACTCTAAAGAGTTGTAAGCTTTCCGCAAGAAGCCGTTAGCTAAAGGGGAATACATGATCCAGAGTGGACCTTTGATAGCCTGATTAGCTAAAACAGA
>NZ_PPSW01000010.1 GCF_005876835.1 Pseudoalteromonas phenolica | reverse complement strand
GGTAATGATTTAACCCTGACGCTGAATAGCGTAGGCGCAACATCAAGCGTACTGGTAGATAGTATTGCACCCACCGTTTCAAGCGTGAGTGTGCCTAGTAATGACACGTATATTGCGGGAGAAAATCTAGAGTTCACGGTTAATACCAGCGAGAATGTGACGGTCGACACCACCAGTGGCACCCCGAGTATTGCCATTACCGTGGGCGGTAGTACAAAAAATGCTACTTATGTCAGCGGCAGTGGTAGCAGTGCACTCACATTCAGATATACAGTTGAAAGTGGTCTAGTTGATAGTGATGGTATTACTGTTGGTGCGCTGAGCACGAATAGCGGTACGCTTAAAGATGCAGCAGGTAATGATTTAACCCTGACGCTGAACAGCGTTGGCGCAACAACAAGTGTATTGGTTGATAGTGTGGCACCCACCGTTTCAAGCGTTGGCGTGCCAAGTAATGACACGTATATTGCGGGAGAAAACCTAGAGTTCACGGTCAACACCAGTGAGAATGTGACGGTCGACACTACCAGTGGCACTCCAAGCATTGCCATTACCGTGGGCAGTACCACAAAAAATGCCACCTATGTTAGCGGCAGTGGCAGCAGTGCACTTACATTCAGATATACAGTTGAAAGTGGTCTAGTCGATAGTGACGGTATTACTGTTGGTGCGCTGAGCACAAATAGCGGTACGCTTAAAGATGCAGCAGGTAATGATTTAACCCTGACGCTGAACAGCGTTGGCGCAACAACAAGTGTATTGGTTGATAGTGTGGCACCCACCGTTTCAAGCGTTGGCGTACCAAGTAATGACACGTATATTGCAGGAGAAAACCTAGAATTCACGGTCAACACCAGCGAGAATGTGGCAGTCGTCACCACTGGAGGCACTCCAAGTATTGCCATTACCGTGGGCGGTAGTACAAAAAATGCCACCTATGTCAGCGGCAGTGGCAGCAGTGCACTTACATTCAGATATACAGTTGAAAGCGGTCTAGTTGATAGTGACGGTATTACGGTTGGTGCGCTGAGCACGAATAGCGGTACGCTTAAAGATGCAGCAGGTAATAATTTAACCCTGACGTTGAATAACGTAGGTGCAACATCAAGTGTACTGGTAGATAGTGTAGTCCCATCTGTATCAACATTTAATGCATCTTCACTGTCTTTAAAATCAGGTGAAACCTCTCAGATTACAATTGTTTTGAGTGAGTCTAGCTCAGATTTTACAATTCAAGACATTACAATAACCAATGGTAACTTGTCAGATTTTTCAGGTAGTGGCTCATCTTATTCGGCAACTTTTACCCCTTCGAGCAATATAGAAAACCCAGCTTTACTTGATGTTAAAGCAGGGGTATTTACAGACACAGCAGGAAACTCAAACACAGCTTCCAATCAGCTATCGATTACAATTGATACAAAAGCTCCTTCAGGGCAATCTGTCTCAATTGACCAAAGTGTTATTAATAAGAGTAACGAATCAGCATTGAGCTTCACTTTAACAGGCTTAGAAAGCTCAGGTTCATTCACTTATTCAATCACTGATGGTACAAGTAGTGTTTCGAGCCAAAGTTCAACCAATATCACAGCAGAGACAGCATCTATAGAAAATATAGATGTTACGAATTTAAATGAAGGTAGTTTAACTCTTTCTGTAACTGTCACTGACTCAGCGGGTAATAGCGCACAGGCCATAACTGATGCGGTAACCAAAAGATATAACGTAGCCCCCGTTTTATCGGGTTCTCCTGCTGCATCTGTAAACGAAGACACCGAGTATAACTTCACTCCAACATTAACTGACTCAGACACCAGTGATACCCACACTTTTAGCATTACAAACAAACCTAGTTGGGCATCATTTGACAGTCAAACGGGTAAACTATCTGGTACACCTTCGGATTCTGATGTTGGTGCCTCATCTGATATCACTATAACGGTAAACGATGGCACAGACTCGGCGGATCTTACGGCATTTAGCATTGAAGTGATAAACACCAATGATGCACCTGTTGGCAAAGACTTTACCTTCACCTTGAATGAAGAGGCGACATTGACCATAACAGAGGCTAATGGTGTGTTAAGCACGGCTTCTGACGATGATACTGATAGCGGAGACACCTTAAAAGTGAATGCTGTAAGCCAGCCCCAGTTTGGTCATCTAACATTGAACACAGATGGTAGCTTCACTTATATCCATGATGGCAGCGAGAATCACAGCGATAGCTTTACTTATCAAGTTGTTGATAGCAGTAATGCTACATCATCCACTCAAACTGTAACGTTAACGATCACCCCGGTGGCTGATGCACCTACAACGGTGAACGATACGCAAACAACCAATGAAGATGAGGCTGTTACTTTTAATGTGTTAAGTAACGACAGCGATCCTGAAAATGATATGGTGGCCTCATCTGCGGCAATTGCAACTCAACCAAGTAAAGGCTCGGTCAGTATTGCAAATGGTGTAGTAACTTATACACCTAATGCAAATGAAAATGGGCAAGACTCTTTCACTTATACGGTGAAAGATGCAGCGCTTAATACATCAGCCGAAGCTACCGTAAGCATTACAATTAAGGCGGTCAACGACCAACCCACAGTGCAAAACTTTACGACTGCAATAGATGAAGACAACGCCAGTGATGCAATTGCGGTTCGCGCTGGCTCAATTGATGTAGAAGACGGCACACCTTCTGGCGATATTACCCTCGCTTCTCAACCGTCTAAAGGTAGTGTGGCGATTGATCAAAATGCAGGCACTTTGGTTTATACACCTAATGCGAATGAAACTGGCTCAGATACTTTTACTTATACAATTACAGACAGTGAGGGCAGCACTTCAGAGTCTGCCACTGTGTCAGTAACAATAGGTGCAGTGAATGACAAACCTATTGTTGCCAATGACAGTGTTACCACAGATGAAGATGTGAATGTAACTTTATCTGTTCTTGATAATGATTCTGATGTTGAGGATCAGGGCTTTAACGGTGCAAATATCACTCTTGAAGATCAAGGTAACGGTGCTGGAACTTATACCAAAGCGGATGTCAGTATTCTAACAGACGGTCGTCTGCAGATTTCACCTAAGCAAGATGAAAATGGATCGTTTAGCTTCACTTATACTTTAACTGATAGTGAAGGTTTAACGTCTGATCCTGCAACAGTTACAGTTACTTTGACACCTGTCAATGATGCGCCAGTTGCAGTCGCAAACACTGCTGAAGTGGCAGAAGAAGGCTCGTTTGAAGTCAACGTATTAGGTAATGATACTGATGTTGATGAAAACGATAGCTTTAATGCCTCAAGTGTAACGGTTGTTCAAGCTCCAAGCAGTGGTCAAACTCAGATCACTTCCGCAGGTGCGATTGTTTATACACCAAATGAAAACTTCGCAGGTGAAGACACATTTACTTATACAGTGTCGGATGCGGCGGGGGCGGTGTCTAATGAAGCCACTGTTACTATGACAGTCACTCCGGTCAATGACACACCGGTTATTTCTGGTTCACCGGCTACGACAGTAGATGAAGATAGCATTTATAGCTTTACGCCAACATCTAGTGATGTAGACGGCGACACCCTCACATTTAGTATTCAAAATATGCCTCAATGGGCAAGTTTTGATACCAGTACTGGTACTTTATCAGGCACGCCATCTAATGATGATGTCGGTACTTATCAAGGCATTGAGATCAGTGTCACTGATGGCACTGAAACTGCAAGCTTGACATCGTTTGATATCACAGTGATTAACACCAATGATGCACCAACGATATCGGGCACACCTGCAAGCAGTGTTGATGAAGACACCACGTACAGTTTCACGCCTGTAGCAAACGATGTTGATTCTGAGGATACACTGACATTCAGTATTACGAATCAACCTAGTTGGGCAAACTTCGACTCTCAAACAGGTACGCTTTCTGGTACGCCTGAAAACGATCATGTAGGCACGACTTCAGACATTACTATTAGTGTTAACGATGGTACAGAAACCACTGAACTTACACCATTCTCTATCACGGTGGTTAATACTAATGATACGCCAGTGATATCAGGCATACCATCGAGCAGTATCGATGAAGATACTGCTTATAGTTTTGTGCCAACTGCATCTGATGTTGATGTGGGGGACACCCTCACTTTCAGTGTAACAAACTTACCTAAATGGGCTAGTTTCTCAACCTCAACGGGAGCTATCAGTGGGACGCCTGGTAATAGTGATGTGGGTGTTTATCAAGGTATTGTTATAAGCGTGAGTGATGGGACCGAAAAAGTTAATCTTGATGCATTTAACGTTACCGTGGTTAATGTCAATGACGCGCCAGTAATTGTTGGTACGCCAAGCACTTCTGTAAATGAAGACAGTGCATACAGCTTCACACCTACGGCATCAGATATTGATGGCGATAGCTTAACATTTAGCATTTCGAATAAACCTACTTGGGCAAGTTTTGATGAACAAACAGGCACACTATCAGGTATACCTGTCAACGCAGATGTGGGTAGTAGTAATGATATCGTCATTTCAGTAAGCGATGGTGCAGTATCGGTTTCGTTAGATGCTTTCTCTTTAAGCGTGATCAACACCAATGACGCGCCTGTTATTAGCGGAACACCTGCAACAAGTGTGAATGAGGATTCGCTTTACAGCTTTACGCCTTCTGCATCAGATGTAGATGTAGGTGATGTGCTAACTTTCTCTATCAACAATAAACCGAGTTGGGCTAACTTTGATACAACAACGGGCGTTTTATCTGGTACTCCGGCAGATGCAAATGTGGGGTCGCAAGAGCAGATAGTCATCACAGTGAGTGATGGCACTGTTTCCCAATCATTGAATGCCTTTAATCTTGAGGTGATAAATACCAATGACGCGCCTACGGCTCAAGACTACACGTTTAGCCTTGATGAAGGCCAGTTGTTAACCGTTACCGAAATTTTAGGCTTATTAAGCACCGCAAATGATGATGACTTAGACAGTAACGATAGTCTTTCAGTAACAGAGATTACTCAGCCTCAGTATGGTCAATTAACACTGAATACTGACGGAAGCTTCAGCTATCAACATGATGGCGGTGAAAGCACCAGTGATAGCTTTACTTTCGAAGTGACTGACGTGCAAAATGCGAGTTCAGGCGCCCATAATGTTTCATTGACTATTAACCCTGTTGCAGATGCCCCAATTACTCAGGATGACATTGCCACGACCAATGAAGATACTGCTATTCAGATAGATTTACTTGAAAACGATAGCGATGCCGAAGATGATTTGAACGCAGCATCGACGGTCGTTGTCACTAAACCAACTAAAGGTACAGTGAGTATTGTTAATGGTATTGCGACTTACACACCTTCTAGTAATGAAAATGGCCAAGATAGCTTTACATATACGGTCGCTGACACAGGATTAAATGTATCTGAGCAGGCAACAGTCGTTGTGACGATAACACCTATTAATGATGCACCAGTAGCTGCAAATCTGACCATAAGCACTGATGAAGATACAAGTTCTACTACACTAGATATTCGAGCAGCAGCCACAGATGTTGAAGAGGGCATACCGACAGGAACCATAGCCTTAGTGAATTCGCCAAATGTTGGCTTAGTTGTGTTTGACCAAGATGCTGGCACAGTGGTTTATACGCCAAACTCTAACGAGGTCGGTGAAGATAGCTTCACTTATACGATTGCTGATAATGAAGGGGTGGTTTCTTCTCCTGCAACGGTGAGCGTAAACATTGGCGCAATCAATGACCGTCCAGTGGTAGGTGATGACTCGGTTACGACTGATGAAGATGTGACCGTTACGTTAAATATCCTTTCGAATGACTCTGACGTGGAAGATCAGGGCTTCAATGGTGCAAATATTACCTTGGAAGATCAGGGCAATGGTTCAGGTATCTATGATAAAGCCAGTGTTTCAGTTTTGGCTGATGGCACATTAGAAATAGCACCAAACCAAGATCAAACGGGGACTTTTAGTTTCACTTACACACTGACAGATAGCGAAGGTCTGACTTCGCTGCCTGCAACAGTCACTGCAACACTAACTCCAGTCAATGATGCACCTGTTGCCGTGGATAACAGCGTTGAATTGCAAGAAGAAGGTGCTTTCGAAATCAATGTTCTGGGTAATGACACGGATATTGATGAAGGAGACAGTTTTGATGTAAGTAGCGTGACAGTTGTCAGTGCTCCCCAGAACGGTCAGGCAGAAGTCACAGCTGAAGGCACTATCATCTATACTGCGAATACCAATTATTTCGGCGATGATAGCTTTACTTATACGGTAAAAGACCAAGCTGGTGCAGTATCTAATGAAGCGACAGTTTTATTGAGCGTCACACCTATTAATGATGCCCCAGAAGTCGAGGCGCAAGCATTAACACTGAATGAAGATGATACTTTGTTAGTTACACTCAGCGGAACAGATATTGATGCTGATGCACTAACTTACAGTATTGTATCGGATGTGGCTTCGGGAACGTTAGAGCAACAAGCAGAGACCACTTGGCTTTACACACCAAATGCAAACTTCAATGGCTCTGATAGTTTCAGCTTTATGGCAAATGATGGAACTTTAGACTCAAATATTGCAACGTTCACGCTCACGATAAATGCTGTGAATGATACGCCGGTTATCTCTGGCTCACCAGAAACCACGGCTGTTCACAATAATTTATACAGCTTTACGCCACAAGCAACGGATATAGAAAATGACACACTTACATTTTCAATCAGCAATCAACCTGCTTGGGCTGAATTTGACATCGCAACAGGTACATTATCAGGTACACCAAGCAGAGAAGATGAAGGCGTTTATAGCAATATTGTAATAAGTGTCAGTGATGGTGACGCTCAAGCTGCATTAAATTCTTTCGATATTGAAGTTCAGTTTGTGAATAATCAGCCAATGGCGAATGATATGGCGATATCGGTGAATGAAGATGGAACAACTAGCTTCACGGCTGATACATCCGATGAGGATGGTGATACGGTGACTATATCGATATCACGTCAGCCTGTAAGCGGTACATTGGTGCTTCAAGGCAGCACATTCACTTATACACCATTGAGTAATTTCAATGGCTTAGATAGTTTCAGCTATATCGCTAATGACGGTAGCATAGACTCTTCGGCAGGCGAAGTGAATATCACAGTTAATGCGGTGAATGATTTGCCACTTGCAGTGAATGATAGCTTTATCTTCGAGTCGCAGGCTAACAACACGTATACGTTTGATGTATTGGCCAATGACACGGATGCTGATGAAGGTGATGTGCTGACGATAATTGGTGCTAAAGCTTCGGTGGGGGCGGTTTCTATTGTTGATAGCGAGCTGTCATATCAAGCTGAAGCTGAGACGCAAGGCTTAATCGTGATTGATTACTTAATTGAGGACAGCCAAAAAGCACGCAGTAAAGCTACAGCTCAATTGCAAATAAATTCAGCACCGGTCAATACACTACCAGTGGTTTCAGTACCGGCTGATGTAACGGCTAATGCGACTGGTTTATTCACAAAAGTTGCATTAGGAACAGCCACAGCGACAGACAGCAATGGGAACAGTATCGCAGTGTCTTTGGTTGATGGGACAACACTATTCGCGCCTGGTGCTCACTTTGTTTACTGGCAGGCAACAGACAGTCAAGGGCTACAATCAATCGCAACTCAAAATGTGTTTGTAAATCCGCTTGTTTCACTAGAGAAAAACAGTGATGTGGCTGAAGATCAAAACCACACTGTGAGTGTCTTCCTCAATGGTCCTGCACCGAGTTACCCTGTGACAGTGCCTTATACTGTTTCTGGTACCGCAACTAGTACAGATCATGATTTGGTTGATGGCCAAATATCGATAGAGTCAGGGACTTCAGCGCAAATTAGTTTTAACGTTTTCGCTGATAGTGAGGTTGAAGGTAATGAAAGTATTATTATTACGCTTGGCGATGCGTTAAATAAAGGGGCTAAATCATCTACTACAGTGACCATAGTCGAGGAGAATGTTGCACCGACCGTCACAACTGAAGTTGTTCAAGCCGGTGAAGTCCGTTCATTGTTAACAATTAATGATGATGTAGTGACGGTGACAGCGACTGCTAAAGATGCAAATCCACAAGATAATGTTTCTCTTACGTGGAATTTAGAAGGCAGTGAGCTTACTAACCTGAGCACAGAGCAAAATACCTTTGTTTTCAGCACGTCAGAATTAGCTGAAGGCATCTATCAATTAACCGTGACAGCAACAGATGATGCTGATCCAAGTCTTTCTTCTGTGAGTGAGGTTTATCTCGAGGTTGTGGCTGAACTTCAGTCACTGACTCAGGAAGATACTGACGGAGACCTTATACCAGATGACCAAGAAGGTTATGCTGACTCGGATGGTGATGGTATTCCTGATTTCCAAGATGCCATTACTGACTGTAATGTGATGCAAGAGCAGGCGACAGAGTCAAACCAATTCTTAGTAGAGGGTGAACCGGGAGTTTGTTTACGTAAAGGTGCAACCGTTGCTCAAAACAGTACAGGCGGTGTACAACTGCTAGAAAGTGAACTGCCAAGTGATGAAAGTGCAATCAATATAGGTGGCTTATTTGACTTTATTGCAACTGGTTTACCGCAAGCAGGTGATACGTACAGCATTGTAATTCCGCAAAGAAGACCAATACCACTCAATGCTGTTTACCGTAAATTAAAGGCGGATGAGTGGATTGATTTTGTCAGTGGCAATGGCAACCAAATTCTCTCAGCAACAGGTGAACCGGGTTACTGTCCTCCTCCAGGTAGTAATGAATGGACTGAGGGGTTAACTGAAGGTGACTGGTGTGTGCAATTGCAGATTGTTGACGGTGGACCAAACGATGATGACGGTATTGCTAACAGAGCTGTGGTTGATCCAGGTGGTATTGCAGTACCTAAAACCAGTAATAACTTACCACAAGCTCAGTCTGATGAAGTAACAATTCGCTCAGGTGAAGCAATTATTATTGATGTATTGAATAACGACAGCGATGCTGATGATGATACGCTTACAATCACTGGAGCGAGCGTCGATTTCGGCTCTGTGATTATTGAAGAAAATAAGCTGGTTTACACACCTCCAACTGATTTGATTGGTCAAGCAATTATTCAATACAGTATTTCAGATGGTAAAGGTGGTACGTCTAACAGCACTGCAACAGTGAACTTGATTGTCAATAATGCGCCCACCGCAGTGCTTGATATTGCAAGTACAAATGATAAAGCAAGCATCACTATAGATGTTTTAGCAAATGACACAGATAAAGATGGAGATAAGTTAACGCTTGTCAGTGCAACTGCTCAGCATGGTGACGCACAAGTTAACCTCAACGGTACACTGACATATGTGCCAAAAGTTGGTTTTAATGGCATTGATGTTATCAAGTATAGCTTAAAAGACAGTAAAGGCGCCGTTTCTCAAGGTGAGGCGCGCGTTACTGTCACAGCCCACCAAAGTGTCGCCATTGAAAACAAATCGTCAGGTAGCCTAGGAGGGGCAGTTATCATAATGATTTCAATTTTATTAATGAGAAGAAGGAAGGCATTGCTTCCAAGCTTTGCGTTAATTACATCTAGTTGTTTAATTAGTTCTGAAACGATGGCATCTGATTGGGGAGTAGAAGCTGGGGTCGGGCAAGCGAAAGCTGATTACTCAATGACAAACGTAGATGGCGTCACAGAAGTCATGGTTGATGACAGCAGTAATAGTTGGTCAGCTGGCGTCTATTATCAACTTACTTCCGATTGGTCTACTTCATTACGCTATATCGATTTAGGGCAAGGAAGAGTCTCTTTTAAAGGGGAGTCTCTAACGCCGGATTCAGTCCACCAGAGAGTCGCTGAACAAGTGCCGAGTTTTTCTGAAGGGTTTGCACTTCAGGCCAAATATAATTTCTTAACGTTTGGTCATGCTCGAGTAGGCGCTTTCTTAGGTGCTTATAAATGGCAATACAAAGTAGAAAGCGTAAGAGACAACCAACTTATAAAAAGCGAGATGAATGGCACAGACTTATATTATGGTATTGGGATGAGTTATGCATTGACTGACTCTCTCAGCGTTCAACTTGATTATAGTCACTTTAATTTAGAGCCTGAGTCTGTCTCAGATCTTCAGCTCGGATTATCGTATCGCTTCTAGCAACTGAGTGTTAAACAAATAAAAAAGCCTTACAAATGTAAGGCTTTTTATTGTCTGTATTAATCTAACCAGTATTAATAATTTTCCATAAGCCTGATGCTTTAATCGGTTAACGATAAAAAACCGATTTGATTCAGTTTCACCAGAAAATATTTACCTCTTTATAAATATCTATTAATGCTACTTATAGTGAATATTTATTCTGTTAATTTTCAGTTTACGTAAACGTAAAGCTGGCGATTTTAGTGACTCAATACAGCCGGTATTAATTTTTTTTTAAAATGTCACCGGTGTCATTTGTTTTTTGCTTGTCATAATTTAACATTATTGTTGTTTTTAACTTCACCTGGTGAATTTGTCAGACCAATGAGAAATATTCAAGTTAATGAATATCTATTCATAATTTTGTTGACTCCATTTTAAAACAAAGCTAGTTTTGAATATCTGTCGGAACAATCGTCTTGTTCATTTCCGACCATAGATGTAGCAGGGGGAGGGGTGCATGCTATATGACTCTAAGTTAGAAAAAGATAATTGTGGTTTTGGTTTAATTGCTCAGATAAACGGGCAAGCAAGTCACAAACTAATCCGCAATGCAATTACAGGGTTAGACCGAATGCAACACCGTGGTGGTATTGCATCAGATGGCAAAACAGGTGATGGCTGTGGTTTATTACTGCAAAAACCTGACAGCTTCTTTAGAGCCATTGCCACTGAAAACGGTTGGCACTTAGGTAAAAATTACGCTGTCGGTATGTTGTTTTTGAATGCTGACGAAACGCTTGCATCTCAAGCCCGAAAAGTGATTAACGAAGAATTAGAAAAAGAAACGTTAACGCTCGTTGGCTGGCGAGTTGTGCCTACTGAACCAGGTATGTTAGGACCTATCGCCTTAAAGCAACTACCTAAATTTGAGCAGGTGTTTGTATCTGCACCTGAAGGCTGGCGCCCGAAAGATCTGGAGCGTCGTTTATATATTGCGAGACGTCGAATAGAGAAGCGCTTAGTTGAAGATGACCAGTTCTATATTTCGAGTCTTTCAGGTCTGGTAACAGTTTACAAAGGCTTAATGATGCCTGTGGACCTACCAAACTTTTATTTAGATTTAGCAGATATGCGTATGAAAAGTGCTATCTGTGTTTTTCACCAACGCTTTTCTACGAACACGCAGCCGCGTTGGCCGTTAGCCCAGCCATTTAGATATTTGGCGCACAATGGTGAAATTAATACCATTGCTGGTAACCGTCAGTGGGCAAGAGCACGAGCTTATAAGTTTTCTTCACCATTGTTGCCAGATTTACAAACGGCCGCGCCATTTGTAAATGAAGAAGGTTCAGATTCATCAAGCCTTGATAACATTCTCGAATTATTCCTTGCTGGTGGTATGGATATTTTCCGTGCTATGCGCATGCTTGTGCCGCCTGCATGGCAAAAAAACCGAGCTATGGACGATGATTTACGCGCCTTTTACGATTTTAACTCTATGCATATGGAACCCTGGGATGGCCCAGCAGGTATCGTTATGTCAGATGGTCGATTTGCGGCATGTAACCTAGATAGAAATGGTCTACGTCCAGCGCGTTACGTGATCACCCAAGATGGGTTTATCACGCTTGCATCTGAAGTCGGTATCTGGGATTACACAGCCGATGAAGTGGTTGAAAAAGGTCGTGTTGGTCCAGGTGAATTGCTGGTTATCGATACCCTTCATGGCAAGATTTGGCAGTCTGATGAAATCGATCAAGATTTAAAATCACGTCATCCTTACAAAACTTGGCTTGAGCAAAACGTAAAACGTCTTACGCCTTTTGAAGATTTGTCAGAAGAGGATGCGGGTGTACGCGATTTTGACGATGAATTATTGCTGACCTATCAAAAGCTATTCGGATACAGCAATGAAGAGTTAGACAACGTTATTCGTGTTATGGGACAAAATGGCCAAGAGGCAACAGGTTCAATGGGTGACGACACCCCATTTGCTGTTTTGTCTGAAGGCCATCGCTCTTTGTTCGATTACTTCCGTCAAAAATTCGCGCAGGTAACAAACCCACCGATTGACCCACTTCGTGAAAATCACGTAATGTCATTAGCGACCTGTATCGGCCGTGAGCAAAACGTCTTCAATGAAACCACAGGCCATGCCAAGCGTCTTCAGTTTGCCTCACCAGTACTCACATTTTCTGATATGCAGCAGTTAGTGAATGCCGATGACGAACATTACTGCGCCTGTAAAATTCAGCTGAACTATGACAAAACTGAGTCTTTAAAATCAGCGTTAGAACGAGTCTGTGACGAAGCTGAGCAAAAAGCACGCTCAGGGTGTGTTATGTTGGTGTTGAGTGACAGAAATATCAGCAAAGATATGTTGCCAATTCCTGCGGCTATGGCAGTAGGCGCAGTACAACAGCGTTTGGTAAATACTAATTTACGCTGTGATGCCAACATCATAGTTGAAACAGGCAGCGCCAGAGATCCGCATCAGTTTGCCGTGTTATTAGGGTTTGGTGCGACGGCGATTTATCCGTATCTAACATACGAAACACTCGTTGCCATGTGTGACAGTAAAGTGATTGATAAGACCTACCGCGAGGTGACGCTGGCTTATCGTAATGCCATCAATAAGGGTCTATTCAAGATCATGTCTAAGATGGGGATCAGTACGGTCGCGTCATATCGTTGCTCTATGCTATTTGAAGCTGTTGGCCTATCAGATGACATTGTTGAAATGTGTTTTAAAGGCGTGGCGAACCGTATCAAGGGCGCAGATTTTGAAGATTTTGCTTACGAACAAGCGCAACTTCATAAGCTCGCTTTCAGTAAGCGTAAGCTGTTGTCACATGGCGGTTTATTAAAGTTTGTTCACGGTGGTGAGTATCATGCTTATAACCCTGATGTGGTTCAAACACTACAAGTTGCGGTTAAATCAGGTGAATATCAAGATTATCTAAAATATGCTGATCTGGTTAATAACCGTCCAGTGACAAACATTCGAGATCTATTGGCGCTTAAATCAGACGTATCACCTGTCAGCCTTGATGATGTAGAGCCTGCAACAGAGCTTTATAAGCGTTTTGACTCAGCGGCCATGAGTATTGGTGCATTATCACCAGAAGCTCATGAAGCGCTGGCAATTGCCATGAACCGCTTAGGTGGATGTTCGAACTCTGGTGAGGGCGGTGAAGATAAACTGCGTTTTGGAACAGAGAAAAACTCTAGAATTAAGCAAGTTGCATCGGGCCGTTTCGGCGTTACTCCGCATTATTTAAGAAATGCCGATGTTATTCAGATCAAAGTTGCACAGGGGGCAAAACCTGGTGAAGGTGGTCAACTACCTGGTGAAAAGGTAACGCCTTATATTGCTAAATTGCGTTACTCGGTACCGGGTGTGACGCTAATTTCGCCACCACCACATCATGATATTTATTCAATTGAAGATCTAGCACAGCTTATTTTCGACTTAAAGCAAGTGAATCCAGAGGCGATGATCTCAGTTAAGTTGGTATCTGAACCTGGTGTCGGCACAATCGCAACAGGTGTTGCTAAAGCTTACGCTGATTTAATTACGATTGCAGGTTATGACGGTGGCACAGGGGCAAGCCCGCTCACGTCTGTTAAATATGCTGGTAGCCCTTGGGAGTTGGGCCTTGCTGAAACTCAACAAGCCCTGGTCGAAAATGGTCTTCGTCATCGCATTCGCCTACAGACAGATGGCGGCCTAAAAACAGGTTTAGATATCATCAAAGCCGCTATTTTAGGTGCAGAAAGCTTCGGTTTTGGTACTGGCCCTATGGTCGCGCTTGGTTGTAAATATCTTCGTATTTGTCACTTAAATAACTGTGCGACAGGTGTTGCAACTCAAGATGATACCCTTCGTCAGAAGCACTATCATGGTTTACCAGAAATGGCGATGAACTACTTCAAGTTTATTGCTCAAGAAGCCCGTGAAATCATGGCGCAATTAGGCGTAACTCGTTTGGTCGATTTAATTGGCCGAACTGATTTACTAGAAATGATCGAAGGCAAGACGAGCAAGCAAAGCAAGTTAGATTTAGCAGACCTGTTAGCCAAGCCTAACAACCCAACTAATGAGACTTTGTATTGTTCAGCAGCGAATACCTCTCATTATAAGGGTGAGCTAAATGAACTACTGTTATCAAAAGCACAAGCTGCGATTGAGAGCAAATCAGGTATTTCATTGGTGAATCGTATTAGCAACACCGACCGTTCTGTAGGCGCGATGCTATCTGGTTATATTGCCAACTTACATGGCAATCAAGGCATGGCAGCAGATCCGGTTGCAATTGAACTACACGGCACTGCAGGTCAATCATTCGGTGTTTGGAATGCAGGCGGACTTGAAATGACTTTAGTCGGTGATGCTAACGATTATGTCGGTAAGGGCATGGCTGGCGGTAAACTAGTAATTCGTCCACCAGTTGGTTCTAGTTTTGAGTCACATCAAGCAAGTATTGTCGGTAATACCTGCCTATACGGTGCGACAGGCGGTAAGTTGTTTGCAGCAGGTAAAGCAGGTGAGCGATTTGGGGTTAGAAACTCAGGTGTCATAGCAGTAGTTGAAGGCTTAGGTGACAATGGCTGTGAATATATGACCGGCGGCGTTGTCTGCGTACTGGGTAATGTAGGTATTAACTTTGGTGCGGGCATGACGGGTGGATTTGCCTATGTGCTTGATGAAAAAGCAGACTTCGAAAAGCGTATAAATCCAGAGTTAGTTGAAATTGTTGAGCTGTCAGAACTCAATGCACATCAAGAGCACCTAAGAGGTTTAATTGCTGAGCATTTAGAGCTTACAGGCTCAGCTAGAGCAGAACAGATCCTAGCTGAATTTGAGTTGTATCTATCTAAATTCAAACTAGTGAAACCAATTTCAAGTGATGTAAAGAGCCTATTAGGTCATCGTGCTCGCAGTAGCGCTGAATTAAGAGTACAGGCGCAGTAAGGGGAAGAGTATGAGCGAAAATGTTTACCAATTTATCGATGTGCAACGAGTTGATCCAAGAAAAAAACCAATTTCATCACGTAAGCAATCATTTGTAGAGATTTACGAGCCATTTTCACAAAACCAAGTGAATTCTCAATCTGATCGTTGTTTAGACTGTGGTAATCCTTATTGTGAATGGAAGTGCCCAGTTCATAACTATATTCCACAGTGGTTAAAGTTGATCCGTAATGGTCGTATTTTTGAGGCCGCTGAGCTGTCACACCGTACCAACAGCTTACCAGAGGTATGTGGTCGAGTGTGTCCACAAGACCGTTTATGTGAGGGGGCGTGTACGCTCAATGAAGAGTTTGGTGCGGTAACAATCGGTAATATCGAAAAATACATCACAGATACAGCCTTTGCCCAAGGCTGGAAGCCAGATATGTCGTATGTAGTATGGACAGACAAGAAAGTCGCCATCATCGGTGCGGGTCCTGCAGGTTTAGGTTGTGCAGATATTCTAGTACGCAATGGGGTTAAACCTGTTGTTTTCGACCGTAACCCAGAGATTGGTGGTCTACTGACATTTGGTATTCCATCTTTCAAACTTGAAAAATCAGTGATGGAAAATCGACGTGAAATTTTCACTGAGATGGGCGTTGAGTTTAAGTTAAATACAGAAGTTGGCAAAGATATCAGCCTTGATGAGATCATTGCTGAATATGATGCCGTATTCATTGGTGTGGGCACATATCAAAGTATGCGCGGTAACCTTGAAAACGAAGATGCTGAGAGCGTTTATGACGCTCTGCCTTTCTTGATTGGTAATACAAATCGAGTCATGGGTTATGATGAAGCTCAGCAGCCTTATATCAGCATGGCGAATCAAAAGGTTGTTGTGTTAGGTGGCGGTGATACTGCGATGGACTGTGTACGTACTTCAATTCGCCAAAATGCGGCTCATGTAACCTGTGCATATCGTCGTGACGAATCAAACATGCCAGGTTCAGTTCGTGAAGTAAAAAATGCCAAAGAAGAAGGCGTAAACTTTAAGTTTAATGTTCAGCCAAAAGGCATTGAATTAAACGCAGAGGGTAAAGTTGTTGGTGTTAAGATGGTAGAAACTCGTTTGGGCGAACCAGATGCTGCAGGGCGTCAGCGCGCAGAAGAAGTACCAGGCACTGAACATGTACTTGATGCGGATGCGGTGATAATGGCATTTGGTTTTAAACCACACAATCTTGATTGGCTAGCACAATACGATGTTGAAATTAACCGTTGGGGTGGCATTGTTGCGCCTGAGCAGGGCGCCTACACGCATCAAACAAGTAACCCTAAGATCTTTGCCGGCGGCGACGCAGTTCGAGGTTCAGACTTAGTTGTAACCGCTATTTTTGAGGGCCGTAATGCTGCCGAAGGTATATTGGATTATCTAGAAGTTTAAAGTCCAATATTAAATATCTTTACCCATAAAAAAACCCAGTTTTCACACTGGGTTTTTGTTATCTTCTTCTCGCTTCTCGCTTCTCGCTTCTCGCTTCTCGCTTCTCGCTTCTCGCTTATGCTGCTTGTATGGCCAATAGCTCTTTTGCACTGGCTCGGGTGGTTTCACTGATCGATTCACCACCGATAAGACGGGCAATTTCGTCAACACGATGCGCATCTTCTAATGGCTTCATCGACGTGAAAGTTTCCCCTTTGATGACTTTCTTACTGACAAAAAACTGTTGATGACCACTACACGCGACTTGCGGTAAATGGGTAACACATATGACTTGCGTCGACTTTCCAAGCTTACGAAGTAATTTACCAACCTGAGAGGCGGTTGGGCCAGAAATACCCACGTCGACTTCATCGAAAATAAGCGTTGGCGTCGTCACTTTTTCAGCGATAATCACTTGAATAGCCAAACTGATACGAGAGAGTTCACCACCCGAAGCAACTTTTGCTAAAGCTTGCAAAGGTTGACCTGGATTCGTTGAAACTAAAAACTCTATGGCATCAAAACCCTCACTATTAGGTCTAAGCTCTGGTTTTGGCTTCAATTCAATTGCAAACTTACAGTGTTTCATGGCTAAATCATCCATGCTCGCACTAATAAGCTTCTGTAGTTTTTTCGCCGACTGGCTTCGACTATCACTCAGCGTCAGCGCTGCTTGTTGGTAAGCTGACAGTGTTTGAGCTATTTCTTGCTCTAGAATATCTATACGGGCGTTATCAGAGCTAATATTATCAAGCTGCGCTTTTAACGATTGATGATGTTCATAAAGTTCTTCAGGTCTAACATGATGTTTACGAGATAGATCCATGATTTTAGATAATCGCTCTTCGACTTCTTGCAATCTGAGTGGGTCTTGATCAATTTGGTCAGCATAGTCTCGAATTTCTCGACTTGCCTCTTCAACTTGTACAACGGCTTCCTCTAGCAACTGAGCGATGTTACAAAGGCTGCTATCAACACTGGTCAAGTTATTGAACTGTTGTGCACTATGCTGTAGCTGGCTTAACACTGTGGTACCATCTTGCTCATATAAAGCCATTAACTCCTGTTGGCAGGTATTAATAATGGTCTGGCTGTGGCTCAGCCGATATTGTTCTTCTTCAATTTGCTTAAATTCATCAGCTTCAAGCGAAAACTCGTCTAATTCAGCCACTTGATATTCTAGAAGTTGCTGTTGTGCCGCTTTAGCCTGCTGTTCTTTTAAAAGCGTTGAATACTCTCGCTGTAATTGATGGTAATGCTGAAATTGATTTTTTACGGCAGTTTGTAGGTGAGTGTGGCCTGCATAAGCATCAATGAGATGAAGTTGATGTTCAGTTTTTAATAGTAATTGGTGAGCATGTTGTCCATGGATGGCGATTAAATATTCGCCTAACTCTTTAAGTTGACTGGCAGTAACTGAAACGCCATTTATGTAACTCTTACTGCGACCACTTCGGCTAATGACACGACGTAAAATACAATCATGCTCATCGTTATTTAGCATATGTTCTTTAAGAAATTGCTGAGCCTTAGGGAGTTGCTGAATATTGAATTGTGCCACGATCTGAGCGCGATCAGCACTCGGTCTGATCGCACGCGCGTCCGCTCTTTCACCTAAGCAAAGTGATAGAGCATCTATGGCAATAGATTTACCTGCACCAGTTTCGCCCGTGATGGCTGTCATGCCATCACGCCATTCAATATTTAAATCATTTACAATTGCGAAGTTACTAATTTCAAGGCTGATCAACATATCTGTATATCCAAACAGTATCTATACTGTTAATTTATACAGTAGTTAAGAATAAATCAAGCGTGAAATTAAATTTGTGCTGTAGCGAGTTTATTCACTTCAGTTTGATTGTTCTGATCTGAATCAGCGTCTATATCTATTTCATCTTTATCTTGGTTTTCAACATCTGTAATGTCAGCAGTTTTTAATAAAGTGATCATTGCAGGCAGTGATTCATAGTAGAAATCTTTGTTATACGCGACACCATTTGTCGGAAGCTCTTTTGCAAAAGCAGTCATGGTGTCTTTTAAAGTATCTATGGTGTCCTTTTCACGATGCTTATGCACTTCTTCACCCACAGTTAAAATAAACAACTCAACTATGCGCTCGAGTTGATTTAAGTTGTCTTCTGTATGTGCTTGCACAACAAAAAAGTTATTAACGATGGTGTTAATCGTGCCACTGTATTTTGAGGGTATAGCGCCGGCTGCAACAAATTCAGAGGTTTTAGTTTTAAAATGCAGTGTTACTTCATTGTGTCTTTGGTTAAAAACCTGCTTCTCAGCATTTTTTGCTTTTTTTCTATTATTTTCGATAACAAGATAAACGCCTAAAAGTGTGATTAGTAGCACGATTGTGGCGATAATAATGTAATTCATAACGTGTGTACTTCCTGATAGTTATGTACCGATTTTGAATGTTTTAATGGGCTTAGTAAAGTCTACTGCCCCAATTCAATTTTTGTCTTAGGACATCATAGTATGAATAGCTTTTCGGATGAATCAAGCGTAAAGATTTTTCTGCTTTTTTTATAACCACTTCATCACCTGGTAAAACAGCTAGGACCACATGGCTGTCACAACTGACTTGTAAGCTATCTGTATTTTCCAAGCTGAGTTTTAACCTGACTTCTTTATCGCCATCCACAACTAACGGCCTACTTGATAAAGTGTGGGGAAACATAGGGACAAGCGCCATGGCATTTAATTCTGGTGTAAGGATTGGGCCTCCACCAGAAAGAGAATAGGCTGTTGAGCCTGTCGGTGTTGAGACGATTAAACCATCTGAACGCTGCGAGAACACAAACTGATTATCAATAAATGCTTCAAACTCAATCATGTGTGCGACTTTATCGGCATGTAATACTGCTTCGTTCATGGCGGAATTGGCACTTTTTAATTCATCATGACGATAGACTTCGACTTCTAATAAGAAGCGTGATTCAGCAATGAATTCACCTCTTAGCACTTCTTCAAGCGCAGGCTCAAAGCCATCAGGGTTAAGGTCGGTTAAGAAGCCTAGGTTACCCCGGTTAACACCTATAACGGCGACATCAAATCGCGCTAGTACCCTAGCGGCACCGAGCATATTGCCATCACCGCCAATAACAATGGCCAGATCACAGCGTTTTCCCAGTTCAACTAATTCAATGAGTCCTTCAGGGGCAATTTCTTGAACTTGTGCGCCAACACGCTCTTCTACAAGTACCTCGTATCCTAATGCTTGCAAAAAGGTATAAAGGCGGTGTAATGTCAATGCCGCACCTTTGTGATTAGGTTTACCGATTAAGCCTATGGTTTTAAAAGGGCTTGTCATGATTATTTTCCTTGATTAAGTTAGCGCAAGACTAACCGAAAAACATTTAAGAGAAAACTTTTTTGATGGCCTGTGGATAAAGTATGAAATTAAGTCCCAGAGATCAGCAAATTTTTACTGCTGTGATGAGTATGTATTGCAATGGCGAAGGCCAGCCTGTGCCGTCGAGTAAAATAGCAAAACAAAAAGGCATGGCTGTTTGCTCTGCTACTGTAAGAAACGCGATGGCTCGGCTTGAAAAGATTGGCCTACTTTGCTCTCCTTACACTTCAGCAGGAAGAATGCCCACCGATGCCGGCTTTAAGTTCTGGCTAAGTGAATATTTAAACTTATCTGATATTGGCCACTATTGGCAACCTGAGCAGTCTAAACTCGTCGAATTAGCGCACTCTCTCAGTCAAAAATATCAAGTGTGTTGTTGTGTTGGGTTACCACAAGCGAGTTCACAAATAATTTTTAGGGTAGAAGTGCTTGGTTTTGATAGTAGTTCATGGTTAGTACTGTTAATTGATAGAGCAGGGCAGTCACAGAATATTTTGATTGATAAACCTGACTTTGAAACCGACGCACAGCGTTATCAATTTGCCTCTTGGATGAATACAGTTTTTAGTCAACAGCCTTTGAAAGAAGGTTTGCAACGCATGTTTGCAATGGCAAATAGCGCACCTAAAACTTGTACAGCTCAATTAACACAATGGACTGCTCAACTTCATCAGCAACTAGGTTCAGATAACTGTATTTTGCTTGGAGAAAGGCATTTATATAACGCCATAGAGTCAGATAAAGAGCTCAACCTTGGGGTTGGGTTTCTTCACGATATTGAAGATAAATTGGCTTTTAAAAATGGTTTATCACTCATCATGGGAAATGAGTTATCTAGTTATCAATTGGGCGAAACAGTGATTTTAAGCCTGCCTTATTTTGAAAATGGTGAATATCAGAGTCGATTTTGTGTGATTTGCTCAACTTGTGCACCAATCGAAGCAATTATTGAAGAATTTTCGTTGGCGAGTACTTGAAACTGATTTTTCCATCCCCATAATGTCCGCAGTTGTAAGATTTTGGAGAAAAATATGTCTGAGCAAAATAATGCCCCTGAGCAAGAAGTGGTAGAGCCTGTTGAGCAAGTAGAAGTAGAACAAGAGCAAGCTCAAGAAGAAGTACAAACTGAACTAAGCCCAGAAGAAGAGATTGCAGGCTTATACGCAGAGCTTGAAGCTGCTAAACAGACTATTACAGATCAAAAGGACAGTGTTGTACGTGCCGCAGCTGATGTAGAAAACATTCGTCGCCGTGCTGCACAAGATGTAGAAAAAGCACATAAATTTGCACTAGAAAAGTTCGCTAATGAGCTTTTACCTGTGATCGATAACCTTCACCGTGCCATTGAGTTTTCTGACAAAGAGAATGAAACACTTAAGCCAGTACTTGAAGGTGTTGAAATGACGCTTAAGAGTTTTGAAGATGCTGTTGCTAAATTTGGTGTTGAAACTGTAAATCCACAAGGTGAAGTGTTCAATCCAGATTTCCATCAGGCAATGTCAATTCAGCCTAGCAATGATGTAGCACCAAACACAGTACTAGCTGTGATGCAGAAAGGCTATACTTTAAACGGCCGTTTACTTCGCCCTGCGATGGTAATGGTATCTAAAGCAGCTGAATAATCAGTTTCTGTTTATTGAATTGAAACGGGCTCATTTGGCCCGTTTTTTATTGCCTAAATTATATTGTTTAAGCAAAATTTTATTTTAAAATAATCATATACACTTAAAACTTCCTTTAAAGGAATCGCTATGAAAAAACTGATCGGCATTGTTGCCTTATCTTTATTGGCTGCAGGTTGTAAAACCTCTCCAACAGGGCGAACACAAATTGCGCTTTACTCACCACAAAAGATGAATGAGATGGGGGTTGCTAGTTTTGCCCAAATGAAAGAGCAGCAAGCCATAGAAACAGATAAAAACACCAATGCTTATGTTCGCTGCATAGCAGATAAGCTGGTAGCACAGTTACCCACGCAATATGCAAATCAAGACTGGGAGGTTGTCGTTTTTAAAGAGGACAGCGCCAACGCTTTTGCCTTACCTGGTGGAAAGATTGGTGTGCATACAGGGCTATTAAAGGTTGCTAAAGATCAACATCAACTTGCCGCGGTTATGGGCCATGAAGTGGGTCACGTTATCGCCGAGCACGCCAATGAACGAGTTTCTCAAAATAGCTTGTTGCAGTTTGGCTTGCAGGCAAGTGATGTGGCATTGCAAATGGGTAATGTGGAATACCGCCAAGCGATTATGCAAGGTTTAGGTGTTGGTGCTCAAGTAGGGGTCGCTTTACCTTTTAGCCGCTCTCATGAAAGTGAAGCCGATGTAATTGGTTTAGATCTAATGGCAAAAGCGGGATTCGAACCAACTGGTTCAGTGAAACTTTGGGAAAATATGAATAAACTCAGTGGTGAGCGCCCAGCAGAGTTTTTATCAACTCACCCAGCGCCAGACACACGTATGCAAACTTTGAATAGTAAAATGCCTGAAGCTGAGACACTAAAGCGTTCAGCATGGCAAAAAGGGCTAAAACCTGAGTGTAAATAACCCGATTTTGAAAGTAAAAGGTTGCATTTATTCAACCTTTTCTCACTATTTAGATTAATTGATCTATCTCAATTTAGTTCAACACTTACGCAAAAGGCGGACATAAGTCCTTATGTAGCTCGGTCTATTTTCTTATGCTCGCCGCACTCTTATGTCAAGGGTCAACACTATTTGATAAGGCTAGTAAATAATTGGCTACACTTATCAAAAAGCTGTTTTAACTAAACACAACTGAGTGGACCATTATGCAACAATTACCTACGGTAGATTACCGCGCAGATGACGCAGCTGCGCAATTCGTTGAATCTCTTCGTAATACAGGATTCGGCGTTTTAAAGAACCACCCAATCCCACAAGAATTAGTTGAATCAATTTATAAAAATTGGCAAGAGTTCTTCTATACAGAAGAGAAACACAACTTCTTATTCGATAAAGAAAATCAAGATGGTTACTTCCCACCAGAAGTTTCAGAAGTTGCAAAAGGCTTTACTGTTAAAGACATAAAAGAATACTTCCATGTTTATCCAAAAGGCCGTGTTCCTGCACAATTAGACGCTGAGATCCGTGAGTACTACCGTATTGCAAATGAGTTTGCCGCTGAGCTATTAAGCTGGGTTCAATCACAGGCACCAGAAGACGTTAAAGCGAAGTTTTCAATTGATCTAAAAGATATGATCAAAGATTCTGAGCAAACTTTACTTCGCGTGCTTCATTATCCGCCAATGACAGGTGATGAAGAACCAGGTGCTATTCGTGCAGCGGCACACGGTGATATCAATTTACTTACTGTACTTCCAGCTTCAAATGAGCCAGGTTTGCAAGTTCAAACACAAGATGGGGGCTGGTTAGACGTACCATGTGATTTTGGTAACTTAATTATTAATATCGGTGACATGCTTCAAGAAGCATCAGGTGGCTACTTCCCATCAACGATTCACCGTGTTATCAATCCATCAGGTAAAGCGTCTAAGAATTCACGTATTTCTCTACCATTATTCTTACACCCAAAACCTGAAGTTGTATTATCTGAGCGTTACACTGCTGATAGTTACTTACAAGAGCGCCTTGAAGAACTAGGTGTTAAGTAAACTTTTACTGGAATTCAAGACACAAAAAAACCCTAACATCTGTTAGGGTTTTTTATTAGCTGAGTTTTTTAAGTTAAAAGTCACGAGGTGAAACAAATGCGCCTGCTTGAATTTCTTCATAGGTTTGCATAGCAAGTTCATCTAATGGGTCAAGTGAGCGACCTCGACTGGTGATTTCATGTGTTACAGGTAAAATATCAATGTCTTCAAATCCAGACATTTGCGCTATTTTTGCAAAAGTATAAGCATGTTTGTATTTCTTTTGTTTGAAGAAAATACTGACAAGGCTGCTGTATACCTCTAATTTTGGTTGTTGACCCGCTTCGTTTAATTCCAGTACTCGATAAAGTAAATCTACAGTTTTCTCATCATCAAATTTAGCGTAATAGGTTGCTAAAAATAACTGTATTTCAGCATCATTTTTAACATTGTCTTGGTCTTGCATATTCAACAGCTTGTTCATTGCAAAACGACTGTTATTTCTGGACCAATGGTAGTAGAGCAAACCTGGATGATCAGTTTGTTTTGTATCTTGAAAAATACGGTTCATTTCTTTAAGGCTAGTTAAGTGACCTTCAACACGTGATGTGGTTTTTTCTTTTAACTTTATATGCTCAATTTTAGCAGCCAGAGATACACAAGAGTCATATGACTCTAACTTTTTTAGTAAGTCATATTTGTTGTCATCAGTAGGTGATTTGTATTCGTGATATCTGGCAAATATAAGATCAGAGCGCAGATCTTTACAGTGACTATCTTTATTTAAATCTTCACAAAACCCAGGTGTTTCTTCGCACACTTTGTTTAAGGTCAGGGATTGCTCACAACCTACAAGGGTGAAAATACTTAGTGCGAGCAGCGTCCGCAGTGCCATCTTGCTTCCTCTTCATTGTTTTAATTGTGTAAGGCTATGTTTGTTTTTCATTTGATAAGCCTAATATACGTGTTTTATGAGTTTCAGCGTTATTACACTAAAAAACAGCATAAAAAATAACTCTAAGTAGTTTAGCCTAATGAATTAGACAGTAACAGTGGAGAATCGTAGCAGTTTAAATTAGAATAGCGGTGCCCTAAGGGGCTATCCGTTCAAAAAATTGTTTAATTAGGCAGAAAAAATGACCTTATCTCACGAGCAAGAATATCAAAATAGCTGGCAAGAACGCCAAGATTATGCTGAAAACATGCAACCAATCATTGGTCGTTTGTACCGTAACAAGGGTGTTGAAATCGCTGTTTACGGTCGTCCACTTGTAAATACAAGCACAATCGACGTGATCAAAGCTCACAAGACTGTGGCACGTTTCGAAGAAAGCAAACTACGCTTACGTGAAAGCTTCCCATTCCTAGAAGCTATTAGCAAAATGGATTTAGCACCTGCACGTATTGACCTAGGCAAATTAGCTTATGGTTATGTTCATAAAAATGCAGGCGAAGGTCGTTCAATTGAAGAATACCTAAACGCTGAATTAGCAGACATCGTAAACAAAGGCGACAATCAAGAGCCTCGTGATGTTGTTCTTTACGGTTTTGGCCGTATCGGTCGTTTATTAGCACGTCTACTTATCGAGCGTGGTGGCTCTCACACTGATCTACGCTTACGTGCAATCGTTGTTCGTGGTGGCCGTGACGGTGACCTTGAAAAGCGTGCAAGTCTGTTACGTCGTGATTCAATCCATGGTCCTTTCAATGGTTCAATCACCGTTGATAACGAGCGTAACGCAATCAAAGCTAACGGTAACTATATCCAAGTTATCTATGCTAACTCTCCAGATGAAATTGATTACAATGAATACGGTATCAACAATGCACTTATCGTTGATAACACAGGTATCTGGAAAGACAGAGATGGCTTAGGCCTTCACCTTAAGTCAAATGGTGCTGCTAAAGTGCTTCTAACAGCGCCTGCAAAAGGTGACATCAAAAACGTGGTTTATGGTGTTAACAATAAAGACATCCTTTCTGAAGATTCAATCGTTTCAGCGGCGAGCTGTACAACGAATGCAATCACACCAACACTTAAAGCACTTAATGATAAGTTTGGTATCCAGAATGGTCACGTTGAAACAGTTCACTCTTACACTAACGACCAGAACCTGATTGATAACTACCACAAAGCAGAGCGTCGTGGTCGTGCAGCAGCACTGAACATGGTTATCACGTCAACGGGCGCGGCTAAAGCTGTTTCTAAAGCACTACCTGAACTTGAAGGTAAGTTAACTGGTAATGCTATCCGTGTTCCTACGCCAAACGTTTCAATGGCAATTCTTAACCTAAACTTAGAAAAAGAGACAACGGTTGAAGAGCTAAATGAGTACTTACGTGAAACATCACTGTACTCTGACCTTCGTGATCAAATTGATTACACAGCGTCAACAGAAATCGTTTCTACTGACCTAGTAGGCAGCCGTTACGCAGGTGTTGTTGATTCTCAAGCAACAATTGTTGATGGTAACCGTGTTGTACTATACGTTTGGTACGATAACGAGTTTGGTTACAGCTGTCAGGTTATTCGTGTTATGCACGATATGGCTGAAGTTGAATTCCCAAGCCTACCTCGCTAATAGCGAAAAGTAATAAAAAGCCAGCTTTAGCTGGCTTTTTTAGTTTTTGAACTTAAATCGGTGTGATACTCTTTAAAAATTATTTTTACAAGTGAATTACACTTCCTAAACGATAAAGACAAAAAGTTAATGTTTGTCTGCGACTATTGCGTCGTTAATTTATAAAAAGAAGGTTACGGATGAAAATCACCAGTAATTTTGACAGTGGTAATATCAAGGTGCTTGCGAGCAACGAGCCACTCGATATTCAACTAGCTATCAACAACGATAATGAATCTGAATTTTTTCAGTGGTTTCATTTTCGTTTAGAAAGCACACCATTTTTACAACATAAAATGCAAATTGGTGGTCTAGAAAAATCAGCTTATCCGGAAGGGTGGGATGACTATCAAGCGGTGGCATCATATGATCGCCAAACTTGGTTCCGTGTTCCTACAGCATACGAAAACGGTACTCTTACTATTGATTTCGAACCTGAGCAGAGCCATACCTATTTTGCTTATTTCGCTCCTTATAGTTATGAGCGTCATTTAGACTTACTCTATTGGGCGCAAAGCCATGATGCATGTGAAATTGAAACTCTTGGCGAAACGCTAGACGGTCGTGATATCAGTTTGCTTACGATTGGCGAACCTGAAGAAGGTAAAAAGAAAATTTGGATCACTGCCCGTCAGCACCCGGGTGAGACAATGGCAGAGTGGTTTGTAGAGGGCTTACTTCACAAGCTTCTAGATGACGAAGACCCACATGCAGCAGCATTACTTTCAAAAGCTGTTTTCTATGTAGTCCCAAATATGAACCCTGATGGCAGTGTTCGTGGTCACCTTCGTACAAACGCAGTAGGTGTTAACCTTAACCGCGAGTGGGCTGAACCGAGCCTTGAAAAATCACCAGAGGTTTTCCATGTGTTAAATAAGATGCATGACGCAGGCCTAGATATGTATTTAGATATTCATGGTGATGAAGCATTACCTTATAACTTTGTTGCTGGTAGTGAAGGTATCCCAAGTTATGACACGCGTTTAGAGTCATTAGAAAATGACTTCAAAGCAGCACTACTTACTATTACACCTGAGTTCCAAGATGAGTTTGGCTATCCAAAAGATGCGCCAGGTGAAGCTAACTTAACGGTTGCATCTTGTGCTGTGGGTGAGGCGTTTAAAGCGTTGGCTTACACGATTGAAATGCCGTTTAAAGATAATGCGAATCTACCAGACCCATATTACGGTTGGTCTGACAGACGTTCATATCAATTCGGTCAAGATACGCTTGCTGCAATTGTATCGGTTGTAGACAAACTAAGATAATAATCAACAGTAAAATCAAAAGGTAGCACCACGGTGCTACCTTTTATGTATAACAATAATGAGGATGTTCCATGGATGCATTTGGGCAGTTTCTAGATTCTCTAGATGGCATGTTGGGGGGAGCAGCTTGGTTCCCATACGTATTACTTGGTGTGGGTTTATTCTTCACCATTTATCTTAAATTCCCACAGATCAGATATTTCAAACATGCTTGTAAGGTGGTAACCGGCAAGTTTGATAAAAAAAGCCATGAAGGTGACACAACGCACTTCCAAGCGCTTGCGACTGCGCTTTCAGGCACCGTAGGTACTGGTAATATAGGTGGTGTGGCACTGGCAATCTCAATTGGTGGTCCTGCAGCGCTATTTTGGATGTGGATGACTGCATTTTTTGGTATGACGACTAAATTTGTAGAGGTAACCCTATCTCACAAGTATCGTGTTAAAACAGATGATGGCACGATGGCTGGTGGCCCAATGTACTACATGGATCGTCGTTTGAATATGAAGTGGTTAGCCGTATTATTTGCTGTCGCAACTGTCATTAGCTCTTTTGGTACAGGTAGCTTGCCGCAAATTAATAATATTGCTCAGGGTATGGAATCCACCTTTGGTTTTGAGCCTTGGCATACCGGTGGTGTGCTATCTATCTTACTTGCACTTGTTATTTTAGGTGGAATTAAGCGCATTGCAGCAATCACTTCTCGTGTTGTGCCACTGATGGCTGCGGTATATATCATTGGTGCATTGGCAGTAATCTTCTACAATATTGAAAATATAGCTCCTTCATTTGCAGCTGTGTTCACAGACGCATTTTCAGGCTCTGCCGCAGCGGGTGGTTTCTTAGGCGCATCATTTGCTTATGCCTTCAACCGTGGTGTAAACCGTGGTTTATTCTCGAACGAAGCAGGTCAAGGTTCTGCACCAATTGCACACGCATCAGCGAAAGCAGATGAACCAGTATCTGAGGGGATGGTGTCAATTCTTGAGCCTTTCATCGATACCATCATCATCTGTACTTTGACAGGCTTAGTTATCCTTTCTTCTGGTGTATGGACTGAAAAATTTGAAACACAATTTGAACGTTCATCCATGGTCATTTTACAAGGCCAGTATTCTGAAGATAACGAAGAAAATCGCCAATCACTTTATAAGTATTTAAATGGTCATAAAGACCATGGTGTAGCGCTTTATAATGGTGAACTTCATTCAATACAGGGTAAAGCGGTAGAGAAAGACTTTACCATTATTCACTCTCGCTCAATTGCTGAAGATGTGCGCTTCGGTTTAACTGAAAAACACGTTTACACGGGCACGATTGAAATTAAAGATGGTATGCCTGTAGACAAAGATATTATGATCACCGGTAAATCTTTAGTACATTCTGCTGAGCTAACAACTAAAGCATTCAGCCGAGGTTTCTTTGGTGAAAATGGTAAATATATCGTATCAATCGGCTTATTATTATTTGCTTTCTCGACAGCAATTGCGTGGTCTTATTATGGCGACCGTGCAATGATTTATCTACTTGGTAGCAAATCAGTGATGCCTTACCGTGTATTTTATGTTGCAGGCTTCTTCTGGGCATCATTTGCAGACACGACTTTAGTTTGGAAACTAGCAGCAGTTGCAATTGTTGTGATGACCTTACCCAACTTATTCGGTATTTTCTTACTCCGCAAAGAAATGAAAGAGTCAGTCACTGAATACTGGGATAAGTTCAATAAAGAGCATCCAAACGAAAAATAAATCGTTTTTGAACGTACCTTAGTAAAAGACTTTTGGTACAAAAACGAGTAAAATGGCGTCCTCGAGACGCCTTTTTTGTATCAGCAGGAGTCATAAATATGGCAATAGTTTCTTGTCCAAGTTGTAACGAGTCTATTTCAAGTAAAAACAAGGTTTGTCCACACTGTGACCTTCAGCTCGGAGAAGTCAGCGAAGAGCAATTAGCTCGAATTGCTGCACGTAAAAGAGTTAAAAAGCAACAGATGTTTATGAATCACTCTTTTCTTGCATTGATCCTTTTCCTCGGCGGTTTCTTATATCTTTATTCGCGCCAGCCAGCGCCCGATTCAATCGAAATGTGGTTAACCAGAGGTGCCATTGCAATTGGCTGTTTCTGGTATTTAGTAAACAGAATTATTTTAGTGTATTTAAAAAAGAAAAAGTGACATGAACATAGACAGCTTAGTAAATAATTTAACACCCGAATTATTTGAGCGTTTGCAGTATGGGGCCTCAACAGGTAAGTGGCCAGATGGCACTCCACTGACAGAAGCTCAAAAAGAGCAAACAGTGCAATTAGTTATGCTTTATCAGGCTAAAGTAGCCAAGACTAACGAGCAATTCACCATCAACGCAGAAGGTGAAATGGTACAAAAGTCAAAAAGAGAACTACAACAAGAATTTAAAAAAGAAAATGAAATAGCTAGGTTCAGTGAAAATGATCTTTAAACACCTTTTTACACCAAAATGGAAACACCCTAAAACTGAAGTAAGACTTCAGGCGCTTAATAAGCTAGAGCAAGACAAGGATGCCGATGTTTTAAAGACAATGGCATTAGAAGATAATTCGACTGAAATCAGACAAAAAGCGCTAAACAAATTAAATAGCTTGAGTCTTTGGTGGCAAGCTTACAAGCAAGATCAAGCGCTTAAAGATCTAGCAGAACAACACATTAGCAGCGCAGTATTAAACGGTAAAAGTGAACTTGATAGCAATATTCGTCAAGAGTATGTCGATAGATTTGCATCGAAACGTGTACTAGAAAAGTTAGCTTTCTCTGAGTCAAGCCTAGAAGTTCGCGTAAAACTATTAAAGCGTCTTGCTCAACCTAAACTCATAGAGCAGAGCTTTAAGCAAGACGATGAACAACTGCAGTTGTTGCTTTTACCTTTGGTCGAGCAATACGGCTTACAAAAGCAGTTATTGAAATCAGCGAAGGGCCAAGCGAAATCGGCACTTGAGCAAGCTCTTGAGCAACAAAAACTGGCAAAAGAAAAACCGGCTGAAGTACTTGCACAAGTCAAAATGATTTTAGCTAAGCTTAATGCGCTTAGAGACAAGCACGATTACAAAGAAGTAAACAACCAATTCAAAATATTAACTGAGCAGTGGCAAGGCCTCGAATTGTCTTGGTTAGACGAAGAAGCAGTTAAAGAAAATGAGCAAAAGTACAGCGCAATAGAAGCACGTATTTCTTCACATTTAGCTGCTTTAAAAGCGGAGTTTGAAGCATTAGAAAAAGCTGAGCAGGCGAAGCGAGAAAAGCAGGCATTTCTTACTGAAGTTGAGTCACAATTGAATTTGGCTGAACAAGCCTTGGTAAATGCACTTGAGCAACTAGATGTTTCAAAACAGGCAGAATTAGACATTCAACTCAGTCAATTACGTAGCAAGATAACATCAAGTGCGTACAGTGATGTACTTGTTAAGCATTTAGATACACTTGTAGATTTAGAAAGCCAATTAAAGCAGTTACCTGAGCTGGTTGTTGCAAATCAAGCCGCACAAACTGCACTTGAAGCACTTGCTAATATCACGGCAACAACAGAGTTGAGTGAGCTTGATGACACATTAAATGCACAAAAATCGGCTTACAATAATGCGAAAGGCATTATTGAACAATTACCTAATACTCTAAAAAAACCAGCTAAAGCAAAGCTCAGTGCGTTAAGCAAGCAGTTTAAAGCAGCCATGGCTGAACAACTTGATGCGCAACAAAATGAGCTTAAACAAGCTAGACGTAAAGCCAAAGATGTTCAACGATTGGTTGAGCAAGGCCGAAGTAAAGTGGCTTTTGGTGTGTTTAAAGGATTCACTGAGCATTTCGAGCGTTTAACGGCAGCAAATCAAGCACAGCTCGAACCACTTAGAGAGCAAATTTCTGCTCAGTTAGATGATATTCGTGATTGGCAGAAGTATGCGTCAGCGCCAAAGCGTGTTGAGCTTTTGACCGCTTTAGACAGTCATATTGAAAACTGTGATTTAGCGCCCAAGCAACGTGCTGAGTTAGTTAAGAAGTTGCGTGCACAATGGCATGAATTAGGCCGAGTTGATACTGACGAAGAGAAGCTACAAGCAAAGCAGTTCGATGAAAAGCTTGAGTTGCTATTTGCACCTTGTCGTGCCTTCTTTGCTGAGCAAGAGCAACAACGTGAAAAAGCAAAACAAGCACGTGAAACTTTGATTAATCAAATATCAGAACTTGCGGTAACAGACACATCACTTGAAGGGTTTAACTGGCGTGAATATGAAAGCCAGTTTAATAAGTTAAATAAACAGTGGCGTGCAGCAGGCAGCGTTGACAGTGACGTATATAAATCACTGAATAATGCATTTAAAGCGCAGGCAAAACTCATTGGTGATGCGATCCGTTCACAACATGAACACAATGCTCATTTAAAGCAAGGCCTAGTTGATACAGCTGCTGAGCAAATTGCGGCTGAGGATTTAGCCCAAGCGTGCGATGTATTGAAATCGTTACAAAAGCAATGGCAAACAATCGGTTTTGCAGGCAACAAGAAAGAAAACCAGTTATGGCAAGCTTTCAGAGAGCATAACGATGCCGTGTTTGCGAAACGCAGTGCGGAATTTGAATCTCAAAAAGCAGAGAAAGATGCACTGAGCTCAGAGCAGCAGCAACAATTTGATGAAATTAAAGCTGAGTTGCCTGAAAACGGTAGCGAAGCTGAAATCAAAAAGTTGATTTCTCAATTATCTGAAATTGATTTTCTGCCAATGGTTAAAAAGCAAGTTCAAAAGTTCATTACTGAATTGCAGCAGAAGTTAGTTGAGCTTGAGCAGCTTGCCAATACCGCTAGATTCGATGCACTAAAAGTGGCGCTTGAAAATGGTGGCTCGGTCCCTGCTGAGTTTATTAGTAAAATCGGTGTGAATTTGTCTAGTGAGCAGTTGATTTTACGCCTTGAAATCTTATCAGACAAAATGAATGATGAGAGCTCAAGCCCTGAGCGCATGGCAGAACAAGTTGCTATGTTAGATGATAAATTGCAAGGTCAAAACGTAGATTTTGACCATTATTTATCTGCATACTTATCAAATACGCCTACTGCTGAATTACAGTCAGAAAGATTGCTTAAACTTCTTTAGAACCTAGTAATTCTTATAAAAAAACCACGCAATTGCGTGGTCTTTTTATATGCTTTCAATATTATGTCTAGAAAAAACTAGGTCACAGATTGAGGTCAATTCAAAATCTCATTCAGCGCAGCATCAAGTGTTTTAAACTTGAATTTAAAACCTTGCTGTTCGAGCTTTTCAGGGATGACATTTTGCCCATATATTAATAGGTCAGACATTTCGCCAAAGAGCAGTTTCAAAATGAATTCTGGCATAGGAAACAAAGCTGGGCGTTTTAAGTTTTTTGCGAGTATTTGACTAAAATTAGTATTACTAACAGGCTCAGGGGCTGTCAGGTGAAACGCACCATGGGCATTTGGCGCATCAAGTAAGAATACGATGGAGTTGATCATGTCATCGATATGGATCCAAGACATCATTTGTTTACCTGATGCCATTTTACCACCCAATCCTAACTTAAAAGGGGGGAGCATTTTGTCCAAAGCACCGCCTTGTTTACTAAGTACAATACCTGTTCGTAGCAGGCAAACTCTCACTTCAGGTGACTGTGCCTGTAGTGCGAGTTCTTCCCATTGTTTACAGAGTTGATGGCTAAATTCAGGGTAGGTTGACGAGTATGACTCAGTGATAATATTCTCAGCAGGTTGACGACCATAAAAACCAATGGCACTTCCAGAAATAAACACTTTAGGCGGTGCATCACTGGCATTTATTTTAGTGACGATCTGCTCGGTAATACCTAAACGGCTTTGAAAAATTCTTTGCTTTTGTTGAGCGCTCCATCGCTTGTCTGCGATGGGCTCTCCAGCAAGATTAATCACAGCATCCAAATCATCAAAATTTAAATCTTCAAGGTTATCAATAAATTTGATTGAATTAGGTAATGTGCTTTTAGCTTTGTTCATGTTTCTAGTTAAAGCTATCAGTTCGTGCTTGTCAGCGAGCAATTTACAAAGTGCGGAGCCAATTAACCCCGTTGCACCTGTTATCAGTATTTTCATCCTACAACCTTAGCGCTTATATTTAGTTTTTATACGTTAAAAATCATTGATGGATCAATTAAGTATTGTTGAAGTAGAATGAATGTAAACTTGTTTTCGAAGGAATTTATGTGTCGTCTCTTCAAGGTTTAAGTAAAAGCTTAGTGATCATTGCGTCACTGTTTATTGTGCTGGCAGGCCTAAAACTGGCCACAGATATCATTGTACCATTTATATTGGCTGCATTTATTGCCATCATCTGTAATCCATTACTAAGATTCTTTGCTCGCTATAAAGTACCTAAAGGCATTGCTATCTTACTTATCATGTTAATGATAGTGGCTGTTGGCTCTAGTTTAGCTGGCCTCGTAGGTCAATCTTTGAATGATTTTTCAAAGCAATTGCCACAATATAGAGAAGATTTACAGGCCCGTTTTGTTTGGCTGGTTGATACTGCCGCACAGTACAATATTTTGATCGACAAACAACAGCTCATAGCCTTGTTTGATCCGGGTAAAATGATTGATATGGCTACCAATATGCTGACTGGGTTTGGTGCGGCCATGGCCAATATTTTTTTAATCATCTTAACAGTGGTGTTTATGTTATTCGAAGCACCGATGATCAATAAGAAAGTGCATTTGGCCTTAGATGACCCTGAAATGAGACAAAAACAAATTGATAAATTTTTAGAATCAATTAACTCTTATTTGGCCATTAAAACTTTGGTGTCTTTAGCAACTGGTTTTTGCGCTGCGTTGTTACTTTGGATATTAGATGTTGACTACTTTGTTTTATGGGGCGTTGTCGCGTTCTTATTAAATTATATTCCTAATATCGGCTCTATTATTGCCGCAGTGCCTGCGGTTTTAATTGCACTTATCACCCAAGGTCCGCTTGTCAGTGGCTTTGTTGCACTTGGTTATGTGGCGATAAATACGGTTATGGGGAACGTTATAGAGCCTAGATATATGGGTAAAGGGCTTGGTTTATCTACTTTAGTTGTGTTCCTTTCTTTAATCTTCTGGGGCTGGTTGTTTGGGACTGTGGGAATGCTGTTATCAGTACCATTAACCATGGTGGTGAAAATTGCCTTAGAAAATAGCGAACAAGGGCAGTGGCTAGCGACTATGCTAGGTAGTGGTGAAGAAACAGAATCAAAGCTAAGTTAATCAACAATAAAAACGGC
>NZ_PPSW01000001.1 GCF_005876835.1 Pseudoalteromonas phenolica | reverse complement strand
GTCTCGCCCCGTGTCAGTGGGTGCGCATTATAGGGAGAAATTAAAAGTGCGCAACCCCTTTTAGCAATTAATTTTAAGAAATGTGTTCAACCGCTCAAAAAGAAAACAAAACCACCATATTAGAGCAAAAAACACGCTAATCCCCTTCTTCAAATAGCTAATTTCTCTTTTTAATTATTGCTTAAACATTTTAAGACGCTAAGATAGCAGCTCGTTTGTTAAATTATTGTATACCCATTGTATATTGGTAGATCCTTATGAACCCAACTCAACAAAAGTCTCTTTTTATTGTTTTAGCAATTGCGATAATCGGCTATTTTGCTGCTAATGCTCTTCTTGCAGACTCTTCTCTTAATCTTGGTGCTACTTTTTCTATTGGCACACTCATCGGTGGTTTCATTGCAACTGTTATCTCGACAAGTAATGCAACCACACAATCTGACAATGCTGAAGTAAAAACAAAAACGCTTTATGTAGGTAACTTACCTTACAAAGCAAATGAAAGTGTCGTTCGAGAGCTTTTCTCTGAACAAGGCCGTGTATTCAACGTTCGTTTATTAAAAGATAAAAATACAGGTAAACGTCGTGGTTTTGGTTTTGTGGAGATGGCGGAAGCTGATGCAGATAAGGCCATTGCAGCATTGAATGAAAAAGAGTTCCAACAACGTACATTGAAGGTTAGAGCTGCAAAACAAAAACCAGAGACATCTGAAGAAGCTGTTGCAAGTTAAAGATGTAAACTTTTCACATCGTATCCTGTATTAACAGGGACCTCATTTAAAGCCGTTGCATAAAACTGTAGCGGCTTTTTTATAACTATTTCACCTATACTGCCAGCCAATAAGTTCTGCACTCTTTTTGCTATTGCAGTTCCGGAGTCGATTAATTCACATTGCGTCTGATAAAACTCTGCTATTTCATACTTCAATATTGGAAAATGTGTGCACCCTAAAATCAGAACATCAGCTTGATTATCGACCTTAATAGCTGATAGCTCCTTATTAACCCCCTCTCGTACATCTTCATTTAACCAGAACTTACGCTCTGCTAGCCTTACCAACTCTGTTGAGTGGTAGAAACTTACTTGGCAATCTTGAGCAAACTCACTCACTAAAGATTGCGTATACTGGTTCTTTGAGGTAGCAGGCGTTGCTAATAAAGCAATATGCCTTTTAGTACTAATTTGTGCAGCAGGCTTTATTGCAGGCACCACGCCAACAATAGGGGTTTGCGTTAACTGGCGAATATGTGACAGCGCGTAAGTTGAAGCTGTATTGCAAGCAATCACTATTAAGTCAACTTCCCCAAAAAAATTTGAAGATATTTTATTAACGAGACTTGCCAGTCTATTTTGAATTGTTTCTTCAGTCTGAAGACCGTAAGGCAGTAAAGCATTATCCATAATGTAGGTATAGTCTGCACCTGGTAGGGTATTTTGGATATGTGCTAGGACACTTGTCCCTCCAATCCCTGAATCAAAAACTAAAATGTGCGGCAAACTATGACTCCTCTATATTGAGGTGCAAGTTTGCCCGAGCTTATAATTCTTGCCAAGTACCTTAAGCTGATTTCTCAGTTTTATCGTCAAGCTGACTGAAGAAGCTTTGTGCATAGTCTAAAAGCTGGGCCATTCTTTCTTGACCACCGTTCATCCACGCCATGATATCTGGTAATTGCTGTTCAGCACCAATAGCTTTACCTTCCGAATGAATGTTCTCTAGTTGTTTGTCGAGAGGTTGGAAAGCTTGTTCTAACTCTTTTATTGGGTTGGCTTGCTGATACTGCGCTATTGCTGCGGTTGTTTTTTTCTGCCGTAAATCCATCGTGAAGTTAGTAATTTGATCACTGTCTATATTTAATGCCGACGCTTTTTCGAACGCATCATCATATTCACCTGAGAAGAACGCATCACTGACATTGCGAATGTCTTTCATCATTTCATTAATGGCTTTTTGCTCTTTTTTATTGAGTTCGCCATTAACACTAATCGAAAAACTGACTTCCTCACTTGATTGCTCTGATACAGCAAGACCATAATTATCACCGTTTTGAGCATAGCTGGCAGCTTGACCTTTTGAGCGAGCATCACTCAATGATATGGTTACTTCGTCGCCTTCTGCTGTTGTGAAACTATACTCAGCTTGATTCGACAAGCTCGCATATTGCGCAGCGCTCACCTGCATAAAGTCAGGTTTTGGATTAAATAGCTCATCCTCAAAGTCATCTAATCCCTTAAAAATCCCTTCTTTAGACTTTTCGATCCCTTCTTCTATGTCTTGATTAAATAATCCCGCAGCTTTCAATTCTGATGTTGCGTCATCTATGCCCATCTGCACACCTTTACGTGTTGCATTTAGCATATCTTGAATCGCTTTGTCATCTCGACCATCAGCTTTCGCTTTACTTATTGACCCCTTTACGAAATCAAGCACATTATTAATAACGGTATCAAAATCAAATAAAGGCGCAGCCTTAGGTTCTGTTTTTTCCATATCCAAGGCTTTTGCTAACTTATCATCAAGCAGCTTTGCTGCAATTTTACCTTTATCTCCGTGAAAACCATCAGTGCTACTTTGGATATTCGGTTTAAAACCCGCTTTACTGTTTGCTTTATTAGCAAAAGAAGGGTTGAGAAGCTGGTTTAATTGTCCGATTTTCATGTTTATCTCCAAAATAATAGCAACCATGCGTACATCTTAATTATTACTTTATATCGGCAGCAGTTATTGACCCTTGAGCGTTCAGTATAAAAAAACAACAAATTTTAGCGAGAAACTGGACAAATCACCTATGCCCCCTACAATACCCGCTCTCGAATTTGTAAGGTCAGTTTAACTATGCCAGTCATCACCATTGATACCGCCACTTATGAACAGCAGCTTGCTGAAAAGCAAACGCGTATTAGTGCTCAATTTGCCCGCTTTAACGCACCAGAGCTTGAAGTCTTTGAATCAGCAAAAACGCAATACCGTCAGCGTGCTGAATTTAGAGTATGGCACGATGGTGACGATCTCTACCACATTATGTTTGATCAAGAGAGCAAGCAAAAAATTCGAGTGGAAACATTTGACCCTGCCGCGCCACTTATTAGTGAAATCATGCAAGTTATGATGGAAAAGTTACGTCATAACGAGATGCTTCGCCGCAAGCTTTTCCAAATCGATTATTTATCGACGCTAAGTGGTGAGATCTTGGTAAGTCTGCTTTATCACAAGCAGCTTGATGATGAATGGTTAGCGGCAATTAATGCATTACGTTCTGAGCTTCAGAAAACCTATAAAATTGACTTTATAGGCCGTGCTCGCAAACAAAAGATTGTGTTAGGCAATGATTTTGTCACAGAGCAGCTGACTGTAAATGGCCAAACGTATCAGTACCAGCAGGTTGAAAATAGCTTTACGCAGCCAAATGCGAAAGTAAACGAGAAAATGCTTGAGTGGGCACAAAACCTTTGTGCGCCACTGGAGAATGATTTACTTGAGCTATATTGCGGTAATGGTAATTTCTCAATTGCTTTAGCTGGTAGCTTTAATAAAGTGCTAGCGACTGAAATCTCTAAATCTTCGGTAAACTCGGCGCAAATTAATATTGCAGCGAATAAGGTTGAGAACTTAGATATTGTTCGCATGTCGAGTGAAGAGTTTACGCAAGCAATGAAAGGGGAACGCCAATTTTCAAGATTAAATGGCATTAACCTTCAAGACTACAACTGCCAAACTATTTTGGTTGACCCACCTCGTGCAGGTATGGATGAACTCACTTGTCGTTTAGTGTCTAATTACGACAACATTATATATATCTCATGTAATCCAGACACATTAGAGCGTGATTTAGAAATGCTATGCGAAACACATTCTGTATCTCGCATTGCGATTTTCGACCAGTTCCCATATACACATCATGTGGAGTCTGGTGTATTTTTACAGCGTAAATAATCCCGCTAATTCTTTTCAGCAATTGCCAGAGCACTGACTAGCTGTGGCAATTGCTCTTCACTAAAGACCTGTATGCCTGCTTTAACAAGCTTTTCAGCAGTTAAACCCATTCCAGCCACTTTAACTCCATTATGCCACCCATCGTAAATAGTATTACGACCACACGAAGGGCTTGATTCTTTTAATAAAGCAAATTTAATTTGCTGCGCTTTACATAATGCGAGTGCTTTTTCAGCACCCAGCTGGAATTCACTGGTGACATCTTCACCTGTTGTCGTGATCACCCTTTCGGCATCGATCTCTGCAGGTGGCCTGGGGGTTGGTAAGCCACCCGCAACTTCAGGGCAAAATGCAACAACTCGCTTTTCTTGCAGCCACCGAGTCAAAGTATCATTTGTTAATCCTTTAGATTGTCCATCATAACGAACGGGTTGTCCGAGTAAGCAACTTGAAACCAATATCTTATGCATGTCTTTCCCAATAAAAAAGCCTCGCAAGTGCGAGGCTCTGTTCTAACTCATCATTAATTATTTAGCAGCTAAATAATTAATTAATGCACTGATCTGCTCTGGAGTCGTCGTTTTTGATTCACGTAAACGCAGTTTATATTTACCATTTACGATAAACGTGGGTACGCCTGTAAGCGCACGCTTTTCAGACCACTTTTGTTGCATACGCGCCATTCTTGAAGTCTTAGTACGTACAGTAAAGCTCTTGTACATTTTATCAAACTTAGTAGCGTCTACGCCTTGTGCAACGAAGATGTCTTTCATATCAGCAAGTTCATTTATCTTATTACGCTTAGCATGAATATGCGTAAAAATTGCAGCAATGATTTTATCTTTTTGAGGAAGCACTTCAGCCAGCGCTAAGCCTTGAGCCATAATCTTTTGTACTTCAGGATCACGAGGACCTGTGAAGTCTACGTGACTCTTTTTAAACTTTACACCTTCATTCAGTTTAGGTTTTACCTGAGCGATTAGTGGTTCAAACGCATTACATGCAGGGCAGAAAAATGAGAAGTACTCTGTTACTTCTGGTTTCTTAGTACCACGCTCGGCAACCACTTCGTAGTGAACCCCCTCTTCAAACTGAGCTGCATTTGCAACTACAGGAAGCATTAGCGCCAGCGCAGCGGCTTTAATTAGCTTTAACATCTTATTCTCCGTATTATTTTGCTAATAAATGTTTAACCAATGCGTTGAATTGCTCTTGGCTTTGTAAACTGTTGGTATTTACTTTGTATTTATCACTCACGATAAATGTAGGAACACCTGATAGTGCGCCCGCTTTTGAAAAGCGGTTTTGATCGTCTTGCATTAGCTTTTCAGCAGCAATCACAGGCATACTTGCTAATGCAGCATCAAACTGCTTTTCGCTAATACCATTAATATCTAGAAGTTTTTTAACATCTTTAATGTCATTTAATGGCGCTTTTTTGACGTGAATGCTATCAAAAATTTTCGCAGCAATTTCTTCACCTTTACCCATTTGCTTTGCAACGATATAGGCATAACTCAAATTACTTTGCACTTGCGCAGGCAAACCACCTAAGAAGTTTACATGACTTTTATCAAAGACAGCACCTTCAGGTAAGCTTTGCTCTAACGCTTTAGCAACAGGTTCAAAACGGAAGCAATGCGGGCAGTAAAAAGAGAAAAACTCAGTCACTTTTGCTTGCTCACTTTTTTGAGTGGTTAAAGTTTGGTAGTGCACACCTTCTTTAAAATCAAATTCTGCAGCCATGGCTAATAACGGCAAACAGAAAAATAGAATGGATAGTTTTAACGCTTTTAACATAGTTATTTCTCAATTTTTTTATGGAAACAGTTGTAATGCAGGTTCTTGTAACGCTGCAAGCTGCTCTTTTAATGCCAAAATCTGCTGCTCCCAGTATTTGTCTGTTGCAAACCAAGAAAAGTTCCGTGTAAATGCTGGATCTTCCCACCTGGCTGCTAACCACCCCATGTAATGCACCATTCGCATCGCACGAAGTGGTTCTATCAGTTGCAGCTCTTTTGCATCAAAAGAGTTAAATTCTTCATACCCCATCAATAGTGTATCGAGCTGAATTAATTGCTCGTTTTTGTCACCATTGAGCATCATCCATAAATCTTGGATTGCTGGGCCTGAGCGACAATCATCTAAATCCACTAAGGTCAGTGAATCGCCTGTGCAGAGAATATTGCCAGCATGTGCATCACCATGCAAACGAATAGGCTTATCGACATGATACATTTGCGCTGTTTGCGAAATAACCTGTTCTAAAATAGTGTAAAACGCGGTTTCTATATGTACTGGTACAAGCTTGCTATTTTCAATAACTTCCTTGGCGTCGAATAGGTAGCTCTGGGTATTAATACTCAGTCTATGCTGGAATGGTTTACTCTTACCAACTAGGTGTAGTCGTCCGATATATCGGCCAAGCATTTCAAGCTGGTCTAAATTGTCAATTTCAAACTGACGCCCACCCACACTAGGAAAGAGCGCAAATTTGTAGCCAGCATGTTCGAATAAGCTTTCGCCAGCTATTTCGACTGGCGCGACAATAGGCACTTCTTCATTAGCAAGTTCAAGCGCAAAAGCATGCTCTTCTTTTATTTGCGCCTCACTCCAGCGCTCGGGGCGATAAAACTTAGTGACATAACGCTTACCGTCTTCGGCTTTAAACTGATAAACGCGATTTTCATAACTGTTCAAAGGTAGCAAGCCTGTTTCAGGGTAAACCCCGATGCTTTCTATGGCATCCAAGATACGATCTGGATTTAAATTCGCAAAACTAAACTCGCTCATGTATTCCTCATTTGGCATAAAAAAAGCGGGGAATACCCGCTTTTGCTTGGTTTAATTAGTGTATCTAATTATTTGCCTTTAAAGAAGTTGGTAGGCTGTGATAATGATACTGTCGGGTCGCCTTTCACTTGAACTCTAAAGTGGAATTCAGTCACTGGCTTTTTAAGGTCATAAGGGTCAATGATCAATGAAAGTGGCACATTCATGGACTCACCCGCTTGAACTTCAATCGCCAGTTTGCCCAGCACATTAAAGTTATTTAGCCCCTCAACCGCAATGTCGTATTGTTGTGTTTGCTGGGTTTTATTGATGACTTTCAGGGTGTAAGTGTTTTCAACTAAACCCTCGAAATTAACCCGGTAAAGCTGATTTCTATCACGAATAATATCGAGCTCCATTGGCTTACGCATGGCAACATTAACGACTAGGGCAGCAATTAACACTGTCATGATTAATAAGTAACCTACCAGCTTGCCACGGAATGCTTTGGTTTTATTATCTGGTGTTTCAAGGTTGCGCTCTGTGGTGTAAGAAATTAAACCTCGAGGATAATTCATTTTATCCATCACCCCATCACACGCATCTATACATGCACCACAGTTGATACACTCATATTGCAAGCCATTGCGAATATCGATGCCTGTAGGACATACCTGAACACACAGGTTACAGTCGATACAGTCACCCAACCCCATTTCTTTGGGATCTTGTTTACGAGAGCGAGGACCACGTGACTCACCGCGTTTCGCGTCATAGCTAACTGTAAAGGTGTCTTTATCGAACATTGCAGATTGAAAACGTGAATAAGGACACATATGTAAGCACATAATCTCCCTCATCCAGCCTGCATTACCGTATGTACATGCCGTAAACACTAAGATGCTGATAACTGCATAACTTCCTGCGCTCCAGGTCAGTAAATCTGGCACTAGTTCACGTATTGGAGTGAAAAAACCAACAAAGCTAATGGCGGTCCACAAAGAGAATAAAATCCAGCTACTGTGCTTTGCTGTTTTTCGCCAGAATTTATCAAAATCCATTTTACGGCTATCAAGCTTTTTACGCTGATTGGCACTGCCTTCAAATTTCTCTTCAAACCACAAAAAGATAAAAGTCCAAACAGTTTGCGGGCAGGTATAACCGCACCACACACGGCCATAAAACGTGGTTACCACAAACAATGCAAATGCAGCAATCATGAGGAAAAACGCCAGCACCGTTAAATCTTGTGGCATCAGCGTTAATCCAAAAATATTAAACTTTTGCTCGAAGAGATCAAAATAAACGGCTTGGTGACCCTCAAAATTTATCCAGGGCATAAGCATGAACGCAAGCATGCCTATAAAACCTAAGCGCTTGCGAAGTTGCTGGTGTAGTCCTTTAACTGCTCGCACATAAATTCGACTGCGAGGATTAAACCTATCAGGTTGGAGTTCCGGCTTCTGTATTTTTACATCGCTCGGAATATTTTTTACTTTTATCTGTTTGTCCATCTCGGCTCCTCATGGCTGTGATCGACAGGTACTTGCTACAGTGACCTTTTTATCTATAAGGATATTATATGCAAGCAAATTCAAGCTGGGTACAATTGGTTCAGAAATTATTGAATTTTCCTTAACCGGGGACGCGCTTATGTAGTGTTTATAACTTAATCACTTGCTTTTGAAAGCCCCATTTTATTACACTCTGAATTGTTTCCTCCTGTTTAGATCAATATTACGGTATCCAATGAAAAAGTTTTTGTTGCTTGTTGTTGTCATTCTGGCACTTTTTACTATCGAACATCCGGCTATTAAAGAGCCAAGAGAAGCACTATTAGGCGAAGGTGTGAGCTTACTGAGTGAACAAAGTAAAGTAGCGAGAAGCACTTCAGCTAAAATCGCCAGAACACAAATTTCGCAAAAACTAGAGTTAGATGAAACCGAATTAGAATATTTAAATGATGCGTTAGGTACTGATGATAAATTAAAGGCCTTCCACCTTCGTTACTGCAAAGAAAACGATCTTAATCTCTATTTTTACGGTAATAAGCTAAATGAGATCTGTAGAATTGCTGGCGAATCTATTTTTGAAGGGAAGTCGTTGTAATGAAAATCGATATTGACGCTTTTAATAAAAAGCGTGCCGCAGCATTTAACCAGCACAAAAATATACTTAAAAAACTGAGCAAAGGGCAAACCTTGTTATGCGAGCAATGCAACAAGCCTCTGCAATTAGACCTAAATGGACAAGATAAAAATAAAGGTTTGGTAAGTTGTACGAAAGGCTGCACGAGTATTGAATTAGAGCTTGGGTAAGCGCTCGCTTACGCAACAATATACCCTCAGGTTTTAACCCTCTTCATCATACAAGCCACTCTCAACAGCGGCGTTTTCTACTAATTGCACATAAGCCAATGCAAACTCGTTCGCAATTGCATGTTGCTGCTGACAAAAGCTATTTAGCTCAACATTGTTGGCATCACAGTAAGCGGCAATTTGTGACTGTTCTAGAGAGAAAAATCCTAGTTGCTCTGTGCTACTGATCAATGCTTGCTTAAGCTCATCATTTAATACTTCGCTATTCACAAGGTCTGCATAAAAATGTTCGATACCCGCCAAGAAACCTTGGCTCCACTGCTGCAGCTCAGCAGCAGCCATTGACGTATAAGGCAACTGGAACTGGCCCGAAAAGACACGCTCGCTTATATCGTGATGAAGTGCCATTAAAGCAAAAACATGTTCTTCTGCAATTTGCTCATCACCGCCACTGGCGATTGTTAGCCACTGCTCCATTTCAATACCTGCTGGACTGCAAATGATTGCAAAAAGGTAGCCTTCACAAACAGCATAAGGCAGAGCCTGCTCTGTGCTAGATAAATAATCAGTGAGCAACGTCTTGTGTTGCTCTGTAAACGAAAACTCTAACATAACAAGCCTTACAAATTCACCGGATAACGGCCCTGCGCATCAGGACGACCTAAGAATTTAACCGCATCATGCACTTCTTTCGGTAATGAGGCATCTGGTTTTACGTTACCAGCAACTTTAAATTGAAAGTTGTTTCCTAAATGAACATCCGCTTGCAAACCCAATAGATTATCAGGCTGAACCACCGCAGCTAGGTCACCCGATTTACAGTTTAAATCGGCGCCCAACTCACCAATTGAGAACCAACCAGTTAACCCTTCAACACGAATATTTGGACTAAATACATCGCCTTTAATTTGCTGACAGTAAGGTTTGCCACTTTCAAACTCATCAATGTTAAAAATGACGCGACCCGTTGCTTTGACAGGTAACGGAAGGTTTAACTGTCCCATTAGCTGCTCAACTTCAAAACGCAGTACAGCATCTTTCAAGCTCGCTTGTTGGTCTAACAGGGAAAGACTGAAATTGCTTTTTCCTGACATTTCTTCGCTCGCTCTCGGGTTACCCCAAGTTAAATCACCAGCAAGGTTACCAGTTAGTAAAGCCATAGGCTCTAACTGCCAACGAACATTGAAAACCTGAACCTTATTGACGCGAACTTCACTGACTTGCCCCTGCCAAATTGAGCCGCTCAAATTGCCAAAAGCCACATTTTTAGGCAAGTAACCCTGTGCGACTTGAACCGCAACTGATGCGGGCAGCTGAGATAAAGCAAAAGCCAAAAAAGAGAAAATAAATAACAGAACTAAATAAATTTTTTGCTTCATACTACTTCTCTAACACCAATCGACTTACACGCACAAAGCCTGTGTCTTCACCTTGTGAAATATCTAGGTTTGCGACAGTGACACCATGTTGATGTACAAGTTCGTCGAGCCAACCAACTAATTTATTAAATTCAACGTTTTCAATATTCACACGAAGACTGTCGTTATTTGGCTGCATCTGACTGATAACGATGCCGTAGCGGCCTCGACTGCGATTCACGAGTTGCGACAAATTGCCTGAAGAAGTACGGGCTGAGTTACCCGCCGCTTTCAACTTGCCAATGCTTTGTTCAACAAACACTTGAAAGTTTTGCTCACGCTTTAGTTTTTGCTCAGCTTCAGCAACCGCTTTATTGAGTGGCTTTAATATTCCCATCACTAAAACGAAAACAATAAAAACAACTCCCGCGATGATAAGTAAACGTTGTTCTTGCTCTTTTAGCGAGCCCCAGTAGTTGATTGCTTGTTGTTTCATACATCACCTCGCAATCTAATTTCACCAATCACAGCATCACCATCGTTATTTAATGAACCCTGCTGCACTGTTAAACCTTTTTGCTCAAGAATCGTTTTAACTTGACCAAACACTTGGAAGTCTTTGGCTTTTACACGAATACGCAATTCATTACGTTTATGGTCATAGCGTAAAGTCTCAGGCTGGAAATCTTTGACTTGGCTATAAACTGACACAAACTTGTCAGCTAAATCTAAGAAGCCACCTTGTTTGGTCGCCGAAATGGCTTTTAACTCACCTTCAATTTGACGTCTAAGTAGCGCTTCTCGTATTCGCTTATTTGGAAATGCTTGTTGATAAGTTGCAATCGCTTCAGCTCTCACCTTCTCGGCCTGATCTTTCAATTGTACAACTTGAATGCCTTGAACAACCACAAAGCCAAACAAAGCCACTGATGCTGCAATTAAGCCTGACTGCCAATCTTTCCACCATTGTGGCGTACTTTTCTTTGCGGCAAAGATGCCTTGGCGTAAATTGAATGCTGTGCTAGTTAAATTATTAGCCAATAATGCAAGCGGCAGTTCATACTCAGCCTCTTTTGCCACCTTAGGCGCCACCTCTGGCAAGGCATCAGCAGGACTGTAATGAGAAATTTTTTCGACCGCTAGCGCATGCAAGTAATCAGCCCCCCAGCTTGGCTCAATCACACATGCATGCCACTGCCCTAAGCGACATAGCCATTGACCATCAAGCTCCACAACAGCGAGTTCATTTTCTGCCTGCTCAGGCAGTAACAGTGCATCTGGCAGAACTTGCTTCGCGAAAATCTGATACTCATCTAAAGCTGCAAATAACTCAGCAAGTAAAACTCGATCACACAATGCTATATTAATGGTCGGTTTATCATCTTTAACGCCCGGCTCACCTATTGCGATGAATACATCATCAACATCACAAGCCAGTTGCTCTTCCAACATAAATGGCAGTGCTTGTTCTAGTTTTCTATTCCACTTTGTTGGTAGTTCAATGGTTTTTAACTGCACCATGGATGCAGAAAGCAATACGCTAGTTTCTCTACCTTGCGCTTTCTCTGTTAACTCAGCCAAATCTGATAGTTGTTTGAACTCACCACTGGCAATAATTTGCTGGTCGGTTGAATAGACCAACCAATGGATAGCCTGTTTGGCGGATTGATCAATACGGATCAATAATTTTTCTGTCACTGTACGCCTCCAAATTTTCGCGCCAGTATGCTCGCTTGACCTTCTTTTATTTGAATAATTGAGGTCATTGTGAAAAGCCGTTCATCGAACATGGCTTTTGCGCGCAACTTGAAATAGTCACTATTTACGGTAAATAGATCGGTTACTTGCTTGATATTCTGAGCCCCTTGAGCGGTGGCTTCAGAAAGAAAATCTTCCACTTTGTCATATCCCTGCTCTGGACGTGCAGAGATGATACTTTGTGCATCTGATTCACTTAATCCATCGATTAGTGCACTCAGTAATAATGCTTGTTCTGGCAAAATGGTATTTACGTTAATTTTTAATTCTTCACTGCCAGGGATAACACATACATAAGGGAGCAACTTTTCCATGACTAATGGATTAAAACCTCTGATCACACGTAATTCAGACACTGACGCAAATGCGTTATTTGCAGTTAGATAAGGTGTACGCAACGACATATATTCATCTTCTTCTGCACCCGAACGAAACGTGATGCTATCGGCGTCAAGCCAATCATATACACTGTCAGCCAAGGTTTCTTCACTCTCATCTGAAGGTAAATCTTCTATGTTCTTCAACAGCTCTAAAAAGGCTTTATGCGCTGGATTCGTATCATTAATACTGGCATTTTGTGCTTTTGGTGCGCGCAGCGCGTTTAAGTTTAAACACGCTTGAAGATCGGTCACTTGCCCACTCAAAGTACCATGTTCTACTGGGAATGGGGTTTCTTCTAACGCCCATGGCTGGCCTAAATGCACTTTATCAGGGTCTTTCTTCTTACTTTCAATCAGAACTTTTTTCACTAATTCTTCAGCGCCATAGCTATACCATTTTGCTTGCTGATGAGTTTGAATATTTTGAGCTCGCTGTACCTGAATCATTAAATTCGTCGCCATTTCAGCGGCAATTACAGCTGCTAAGGCAACAATAAATAAAACAATGATCAGTGCAGCGCCTTGTTGCTGGCCATACTTATAGGTTAACTGGTTCATGGGCCTGTTCTCCCACTACCAGTGTTATTGCCGTTATTTGTGTTTGATGTGCTACTAGCCACCTTGCCATCACCTGGTGTGAGGAAAAAACGCGTAATAGGCTCCATTTCTTGCATCTTAATGGTCACAGAAACCGCTAAGGGCAGCGCTTTCTTTTCCCAATTTTCTTGCCATTTTTGTTTGTCGTCTAAGAATTCAAACTTTAAGTCTTCAATATTCTCTAATACGACTTGGCTGCGGGGCTCGGTACCATCGAGTTGATCTACGTAAATGCGATAAAGGCGCTCTAATTTATCATCAACCACACGATAACCGACAGCTTGCAACTCGGAGCGAGGCAATAGACTAATTGGATTTGTCCAACCATCGCGTACAAAGGCGATGCCATCATACTGACTCTCAAGATTGTAACGACCATGAAGAATATAACTCGGTGTAAAGTCGCCCGCCTCGTTACGTGTTTCCCGCTTGGTCATTTGGTTAAAATCTTGGTCCATCAAGCGAAAAGTCGTATTGAGCGCGTCTAATTCAGCAATCACTTCTTCAGAGCCTTGTTTCGCCTGAATCGTTGAATTTAATATTTGGTGTGTCGCCAACACCACAAAGCCGAGAATACCCAAGGCAATCATCACCTCAAGTAAGGTGAAACCATGCTGACGGCTTTTTGAAAGGCAAGTAAATCGCATCGTTACTTGCCCTTTAAAATGAATGTGCTTAAGTCATACAAAGAATTTTTATATTCAGCATCGCTGAATACTTCAACTTGCACTTTGACAAAACTTGGGTCATTGGTTTTAGTGACTTTCTCTTGCCAGTACCACGTCATACCAGCTAATTCTTCTTCACCTTTATTGTTATTCTTACCATTCCACTTATCACCCTGCGCGCGGATCATCACCAAACGATTCTCTGCCACCCAAGATGCATAAGTTTGTTCTTCTAGTGAGGCGATATGGGAGACGTGTTCACCAGTAACCTGCATGGCAGCAATACCGGCCATAGCACAAATCCCCAAAGCCACCATCACTTCTAACAGAGTAAAGCCAGCTGATTGCTTTTTCATACTTCAGGCTCCACTCGTAAATTAACAGGGGCGATAAACTCACCTTCGATAAAATAACGCGCTTGTTCTGCATTTCGGTCTGATAACTCGACACTAAACTGAAACGCGCTCACTTCGCCCGAAGATAAGATTAATACTTGCGGCACTTTGAGCTTTTTTAGCTCGAGCAAGCTTTCATCATCACCGGTGCCCATTAATTCACGCCAGTTGGCTTGCTCTAACAAATTGTCTTGCGACCAAGATAAATCTTCAATATTCAGATTAACTTTGTATTCTTTACCGAAGGTAATAGGTTCATATAATTCTTCAGCATCAAATGCCGACCACTTTTCACCATCAAAAACTAAAAATTCTAAGACATTTTTATCAAGGTGAAAGCCAAGCTCAATTTGGTTTAATACAGCAAACTCAGAGGCAAGATTTATTACTCTATATACTCTGAGCGCTTGTTTTTCTAACTCTTCGGCTTCGGCATCATCAAAGGTGTAACTCACCATCTTTACTGACATGGCAATAATCACAAGTACGACAAGGACTTCAAGTAAACTGAAGCCCTTTGCCTTATTGATATTTTGTCCTAAGCCTAAACGCATACGTATTAACGCGCTTCGTCTTCGTCAGTCCAGTTGCCGATATCGTCGTCAGTACCCACTTCGCCGTCAGGACCCATTGAGAAGATATCGATTTTACCCATCTCACCTGGGCTCACTAGCTGATATGGATTGCCCCATGGATCTTCAGGTAATTTAGAAATAAAGCCACCTTCAGGGAAACGACGTGGTACAGGGTCTATTGTCGTCTTAGTTACAAGTGCCTCTAAGCCCTGCTCTGTCGTTGGGTACTTCTTATTCTTCAGCTTGTACATATTCATCGCATCTTCAAGCTGTTGAATATCTAAACCCGCTTTATCTAAAGCTGCCTCTTCTTGCTGACCCATAATGTTTGGTGCAACGATTGATAAGATCATACCGATGATAACTAGTACCACCATTACTTCTAGTAGGGAGAAACCTGATTGCTTTTTCACAATGAATACCTCATTAGCTGCTAATAGCTGTTATTTTTAAACTCTTTATTTGACTATAAGCCGATGGCTTTGTTCATTTCCATAATTGGTTGCAAAATTGCCATAACAATAAACAACACAATAATGGCCATGGTTGCGATCATTGCCGGCTCTAATAGCTTTAATGATACGCTGACCATAGTTTCAAATTCTCTATCTTGGTTGTTAGCTGCTCGCTCCAACATTTGCTCTAGTTCACCCGATTTTTCACCACTGGCGATCATGTGCAACATCATAGGTGGGAATAATTTGGTTTGCTGGAGAGACGCTCTTAAGCTAGCACCTTCACTGACTCGTACGGCTGCTTCAGATACCGCTGATTTAATCTTCTCGTTTTCAAGTACCTGACCTGAAATCTTCATCCCTTCTAATAAAGGCACGGCACTCGAAGACAAAATACTGAGGGTACGCGCAAAACGTGCCGTATTGATACTACGGCTAATTTTGCCTAAACCTGGTAGACGTAATAATTGCGTGTCATACCAAAAACGGATTTTGGGTTTCAGTAGCGCCTGTTTGATACCGATTGTTATGGCCACAATACCGATAAAACTTGGCATCCAATAGGCTTGTACAAAGTTACTTGCAGCCATTACCCATTCAGTGGTCCAAGGTAGTGCTTGCTTCGACTTCTCAAAGGTTTTCAAAATTTCTGGTACCACAGTACCAAGTAAGACCGCCACAATACCAATAGCAAAAACCACGAGGATACTTGGATACACCATAGCCTGGGTGATTTGGCTACGCATATGTTGGCGTTGCTCTGTGTAATCAGCCAGACGATTAAGTACTTCATCTAAATGGCCTGACTTTTCACCTGCTGCCACCATGGCACGATATAGGTTATCAAACACATGAGGAAACTCTGACATGCCATCAGCCAATGTGTAACCCTCTACAACTTTAGAGCGCACCGACATCAGCATGCGCTTTAGTCGAGGTTTCTCACACTGCTCTGCCACTGCCATCACAGCCGCTTCGACTGGCAGTGATGACTGGATAAGCGTTGCTAACTGACGGGTGATTAAAGCGATATCAGAGACTGAGGGCTTATAACCCGTGAACAGCTTAAACCCACCACCTGATTGCTGCTTTTCTTTTTCAGCAGCCGGCGCAACTTCTAAAGGCATCATGCCTTTTTCTCGAAGTTGTTGGCGGATCTGTTTCGCGGTATCGCCTTCTAAGATACCTTTCTTTTCTTTGCCCTTACCATCGAGCGCTCGATACTCAAACGCTGCCATGGTTAACCTTCCTCACGGGTTACGCGTAACACTTCTTCTAAAGAAGTTTGTCCTTTCAGAACTCGAGAACACCCATCTTGACGGATACTAGGACTGAAAGTACGAATATACTTTTCTACCGCCTGCTCACCTTTACCATTGTGGATAAGCTCACGCACCGCTTCATCAACAACCAGTAACTCATGGATACCTGTACGGCCTTTATAACCGTTGTAATTACATGACTCACAACCTACTGGACGGTAAATGATTGTATTGCTGTCTTTCTCCACACCTAATAACTCACATTCACGCTCGTCGGCTTGATGTGGTTCTTTACAATCACTACATAAAGTACGGACTAGACGTTGAGATAACACACCTAATAAAGAAGAAGACAGTAAGAATGGCTCTACACCCATATCTTCCATACGCGTAATGGCACCTGAAGCGGTATTGGTATGTAGGGTCGACATAACTAAGTGACCCGTCAGTGATGCCTGAACTGCAATTTGACCGGTTTCTAAATCTCGGATCTCACCTACCATTACCACATCAGGGTCTTGACGAAGAATTGCTCTTAGGCCTCGCGCAAACGTCATATCAACTTTCGGGTTGACCTGAGTTTGACCTATGCCTGGGATTTCATATTCAATTGGGTCTTCGACCGTCAGAATATTGCGGTCTTTGGAATTAATTTGGCTCATACCAGCATACAAAGTGGTACTCTTACCTGAACCTGTTGGGCCGGTCACCAAAATAATACCGTGCGGTTTGGCAATTAACTCGCTGAATAACTCACGGTTACGTTCTGTCATACCCAAATCTTCTAGGTTTAGACGCGCATTATTTTTATCGAGAAGACGCAGTACTACACGTTCACCAAAGCTCGACGGCATAGTCGATACACGCACATCGACGGCACGACCTGCGATACGTAATGAAATACGGCCATCTTGCGGGATACGCTTTTCGGCGATATCGAGCTTAGCCATTACCTTGATACGTGATACAAGCAGCGACGCGAGTTTTCTATTAGGCTTTAGAACTTCTTTTAAAACACCATCCACCCTAAAACGGATCACCAAATCTTGTTCAAAGGTTTCAATGTGGATATCAGAAGCTCCATCTTTGATAGCTTCACTCAGCATGGCATTGATTAACTTGATGATAGGTGCATCATCGTCAGCCGCTAATAAGTCTTCCGTTTGAGGTAACTCTTCAGCTAACGAAAATAAGTCAACTTCGTTGCCAATGTCTTCCATCATTTGCTGGGTTTCGGAGCTATCACGCTGATAAGCCTCTTCGAGCATAAACTCAAACTTTTCAGCTTCTAACTGCTCAAGCTTAAATTCAGCCCCTGCTACTCGACGAATTTCTAGCAAATGAGCAACATTTAAATCACCCGTATAGAAAACTTTAAGGCCGTCTTCTTTTTCGGCTAGCAGCATATTTACACGACGCGCATAAGAAAATGGCAACCTAAGAGATAGCTCTCTCGCTACCTCCTCTGCTGGCGCGTCAGTGAGCAACTCAGTATGCTCGCTTTCTAGTTGATTGTGAGTATCAATCATCTTTACGCTCTTTCTTATTTTGCTCTTTTAAATACTGCTCATATGTTGGTGGTAATGTCAGTGCATCATTCCACTCAGGTAAAACTGGCGTCTCTTCGAATGGCATTAAGTCGATACCATCATCGCGCTGCTTATTTTGCTCGCCACGAATGAAGTTATACTTAGAATGACTTAATTCGTTCATGCTGCGGCTGTCACGAAGGATCGTCGGACGAATGAATACTAAAAGGTTACGCTTACGCTTCGTTGTACTGGTTGACTTAAATAGGTGACCAAGAATCGGAATATCACCTAACAATGGTACTTTAGACACACTTTCTTGCACGTCTTCATCAATTAGACCGCCAAGGATCACCATACCACCATCGTCAGCAATAACTGTGGTGTTGATTGCACGCTTATTCACTGCAATATCAACCGCGGTTGCACCACTGACACTCGATACTTCTTGCTCAATGGTTAACTGAACTGCAGTACCATCATTAATCTGCGGCGTAACTTTAAGCTTTATACCCACCTCTTGACGGTCAACCGTTTGGAATGGGTTAGAGTTATTACCACTGGTTGTCGAACCGGTAATGATTGGCACTTCTTGACCAACAATCATCGACGCTTCTTCGTTATCCATCGTAGTTACTGACGGCGTCGCTAGAATATTTGATTTTGTATCAGTCGAAATAGCCTGAATGATTGCACCCCAATCATTTTTAACGATACCCATCGCTAAACCATTAACACCACCTAATAAAGCAGCTAATGGTCCTAAGTCACCTTCTTTGGTTTCTTTAAATGGCGTTGTATTGCCCGTCTCGCTACCTGTTACAGTTTTCTCAATGGTTTTATCACGTGCTTGCTCTGCCGCTACTGCTAATGAACCAACTGGAATATTGCTACCATTATTAAATTGCAGCATGCCGCCTTGTTCTGAAATCCATTGTAAGCCTAAGTTGATACCATCGCCTTCAAGCACTTCAACAACGATCGCTTCAACCAAAACTTGCGCACGACGAATATCTAACTTTTTAATCACCGATGCCAATGAGCGCATGGTATCTGGCTGTGCTGTGATCACTAATGAGTTTGAATCTGGATGCGCTTCAATGCTAGTTTCATTCTTGTTGTTTCGGCTGCGACTTTTATTGTTACCGCCTTGCGCTTCTTCTTGCAGCGTTTTACTTACACCTTGTAGTACTTTTACAAGATCTTCTGCTTTTGCATAATCAAGATAGAAGACCTGCGTATTACCTTGGCTTTTTAGCTCACCATCTAGGCGCTTAACTAAATCCACTGCTCTAGAACGCGCTTGACCTTCACCACTGACAATGACACTGTTTGTACGGTTATCTGCAACGACTTTCGGAATTAAAAAAGCAGGAATACTGTTTTTACCAGATGACTTGTAAATACTTTCAACCACTTTAACCACATCATCAGCAGTTGCATGCTTTAATTCAATAATTTCAACTAACGTATCGCCTGCTTGGTCAACCGACTCAATAATGTCTATTAAGCGATTCACTGAAGCCGCGTGACCAGTCAACATCATCACGTTAGCGGAACTAAAGTTAGTCACATGACCACCATCTTTTTGGTCACTGAATTGACGAATTAAAGGCCCCAACTCTTGCACCGAAACATTTTTAACGCGAATAACGCGTGTGACTAATGTATCGCCAGAAGTAAAATTATTATTTTCTACCAATGGCACACTGCTTTTTTTACCATCAGAACTTCTTAAGATTTTTAAGATGCCACTGTCCATCTCAATGACAGCATAGCCATATACTTCTAAAACATTTAAAAAGAACTGATAGTAAAGCGCTTCATCCATCAACTCGTAACTACGCACATTAATATTGCCACGAACGTTAGGATCGATAATGATGGTCTTGTTCAGGTTTTTACCAACAATATTAATAAATTCATTAATATCAGTACCTTTAAAGTTTGCTGCGTATTCAACAGCAGAAACAGATAACGATAACCCAGCTGCAAACATCAGAGCCGCATACTTAGCTAACCCTTTTTTGATTTTTCTGAGGTCTAGCTTATTTCTCATTATTATTAACTCCAAAAATTGTGCTTACAGGCTGAATTGTACGTCGATCACTCGACCGTCTCGTTCAATGCTAATTGTGGCATCAGTGGCTTCTCTGAGCTCTTGCATTGCAGTCATTGCCTGTCTCATATCCGTTAGTTGATAACCATTGATTGCAATGGCCAAATCATTATTCTTTAAGCCCATTTTTTTAAATAGCTCAGGATCTTTTCCTGGGCTTAAACGATAACCTATTAACTCACCGTTTCTACGAGCCTGAGAGATTCTGATGTAATCGAGTAACTTACCTGGCTCTCTTAGTAACTCTTGGCGACGCTGTGCCAACTCAGAGCGATCGATGCTTGGCTTTCTCTGTGTGTCACGCACTTCACGTGGGCCCGACACCGGCATAGCCACTTGTTTTGTGTAAGCAAGACCATCAAGCATGAGCGTTTCAAAACGGCCATTTACATCTAGCAAGACTCGATCAGGCAATACTTGTGCTAATTTTGCGCGCGTACCAGTGATGGCATCTTTTACTTCGTACGTTTCTTGTCGCCCCTGTGATTCGATAATCGCCAAGCCAGCAGTATCATTTAAACTGACAGCAACAATACCGGTAAGTTTCACATTTAACGTTGTTTTAGGCGCATCAGAAACACGTGCGACAGGCTTAGGGGGGGCTTTTGGTTTCTCATTAGCAACACCAAATAGGTTTTGCTGAATAATAGCTTGCGTGTTGACGTTATTGGTTTTACTGCTTACTGAACTTGAAAGCGGTGCTAAGTTCGCGCTTTGTGGTTGTGGCCAAAACAGCCAAACTAACTGTGCGCACAAATAAGCAATATAAACAACAGTCAGTACTACCACCAAACGACTGAGTTTGGCATGCGGCAACTTCTGAAATATGCTCGTTAACTGTTGTAATTGTAATTCCATATGAGACTTTTTCTTATTCTGTTGAACGGCCAAGTGTACCGCGACGAAATTAATTCAACAAGCGTACAAATGTGAAACTTTGTGACACTTGTATTACGTGAGATTACCCACATTATATTGAAGGAAGGGTGAACAGCGCCCGCTTTTGTTGGGCCTGAATATATGATAAATTTCACCTCACAAATCCCTCAATCCTTGATGGTATTCTCGTTGTGAAAAAACAATCCTCTGAACAAAACAGCCAAATAGAAGCGGTTCGCTTAGATAAGTGGCTTTGGGCAGCGCGTTTTTATAAAACCCGCAGTATTGCTCGAGAAATGATCCAAGGTGGTAAAGTACACTATAACGGTCAGCGCTGTAAACCCAGTAAAACGGTTGAAATTGGTGCGACTGTCAACCTTGCTCAGGGTTATGAGGAAAAGGAAGTGACGATTTTGAAGGTCTATGACAAGCGTCAGGCCGCGCCACTTGCTCAGCTATTATATGAAGAAGCTGAGCATAGTATAGAAAAGCGAGAGCAAAACGCCATCGCTAGAAAGAACAACAGCTTTTTTGCGCCGCGCCCGGAAACTAAACCGGATAAAAAGCAACGTCGCGAATTACTAAAGTTAAAATCAAGCTAGGATTTTATAAATGCAATCAGATTTATTACACCGTTACATTTTTGATCAGTTAGACGTTCGTGGTGAGCTGGTACAAATCGAACAAACATTTAAAGACATTATCGGTGAACACGACTACCCTGAGCCTGTAAAGCAATTATTAGGTGAGTTACTAGTCGCAACCAGCCTACTGACCGCCACTTTAAAGTTTGAAGGCGATATCGCAGTGCAACTGCAAGGTGATGGCCCAGTTAAATATGCGGTGATAAACGGTGACCACAATCAAAATATGCGCGGTATTGCACGCTTACAAGGCGAAGTAACGGGTAACAGTATTCAGGACCTAATGGGCAAGGGTTATATGGTTATCACTATCAGCCCAACTAAAGGTGAACGCTACCAAGGCATTGTGCCTTTAACCTCAGATAATTTAGCGGCGTGTTTAGAAGGCTATTTTGAACAGTCTGAGCAATTAAAGACCCGTTTGTGGTTTGCGACACGCACTTCGGGTGAGCAACTCAAAGCTGCAGGCCTGTTTTTACAGGTTTTACCTGTGAACAAAGAAAAGTCACAACAAGACTTCACCCACCTAGAAGCGCTTAGTAACACCATTAAAGATGAAGAGTTACTCGATCTAGATGCTCAAACGGTATTAACTCGCCTTTACCATGAAGACAATCCACAATTGTTCGAACCGCAAGAGCTGAACTTTGTTTGTGGCTGTAGCCGAGATAAAACCATTAATGCTTTGGTGAATGTAGGTCAAGATGAATTACTGGCTCAAGTGGCAGAAGACGGTGAAGTAAATATCAGTTGTCATTATTGCCTGAAAAATTACCGATTTGATGAACAAGATATCAAGGCTATTTTTAACTAAAAGTAGTATTGACTCAGCATAAGCTAAAAAGCCGTCAAAACGACGGCTTTTTTATGTCTAAAAAATGATACCGGTGTCATTTTAAATGGCTTTTTTATGACACCGGTATCATTGAAATTATTCAAGTTTTTTACCAAATTTATGCCTTTTTAACCCTTCCAAAGGCTCGAATATCTCAATTTCATCTGTTACTATAATTTCAGCTTAAGAGTATTAAGAACTCAGAGCTATCCCGTTCAATTCTCACATTTAGGTAATAACATGACATCAAGCGCTACTCGTTTTGTCGATTTAACTGCAGCTGAACTTGTCGAACACGCAATTAGCCGTGGCGAAGGGACTTTAGCCGCAAATGGAGCTTTCGTAGCTAAAACTGGCCGTCGTACAGGTCGTTCACCAAGTGATCGTTTTATCGTTAAAGAGCCAAGCACCGAAACTGAAATCCAATGGGGCAATGTTAACCGTCCTTTCGATGCTGAAAAGTTTGATGCGCTATGGGCACGTGTAGAAGCACACGTACAGGAAAATGACCACTTCGTCTCTCACCTAGAAGTTGGCGCAGATCCTGAACACTACCTACCAGTTGTTGTAACAACTGAGACAGCGTGGCACCACATCTTCGCTAAGAACATGTTTATTGAACCTAAATCATACAATGCATCAGATTTACCTCAGTGGCAGATCCTAAATGTACCTTCATTTGTATGTGATCCTGAGCGTGATGGCACAAACAGCGATGGTACAGTTATTATCAACTTTGCACAGCGCAAAGTACTACTGGCAGGTATGCATTACGCCGGTGAAATGAAGAAGTCGATGTTCTCTGTTCAGAACTTCCTACTTCCTGCAAAAGGTGTTTTACCAATGCACTGTAGTGCAAACGTTGGTGAAGCTGGCGACACAGCATTATTCTTCGGTCTTTCTGGCACTGGTAAAACAACTTTATCGGCAGATCCAACACGCTTCCTTATCGGTGATGACGAGCACGGTTGGGCACCAGGCAGCGTATTTAACATCGAAGGCGGTTGTTACGCTAAATGTATCGACCTTTCGCAAAAGAACGAGCCAGTTATCTGGAACGCAATTAAGTTCGGTACAATTCTAGAAAACGTAGTACTAGATGAAAATCGTGTACCAGACTTTAACGACACAAGCCTAACGCAAAACACGCGTGCAGCTTATCCACTAGAGCACGTTGAAAAGCGTAAAGTTGAAAACCGTGCTGGTGAGCCTAAAGCAGTTGTATTCTTAACATGTGACGTAAGTGGTGTACTACCTCCAGTATCTGTACTTTCTGAAGAAGCAGCGGCTTACCACTTCCTAAGTGGTTACACTGCGAAAGTTGGTTCAACTGAAATCGGTTCAACGTCTGATATCGAGTCAACGTTCTCAACTTGTTTCGGCGCACCATTCTTCCCACGTCCAGCTGGCGTTTACGCAGAGCTTCTAATGAAGCGTGTACGTGAGTTTGGCGCGAAAGTATACCTAGTTAACACAGGTTGGACTGGTGGTCCTTACGGCATTGGTAAGCGTTTTGACATCCCTACAACACGTGCTGTTGTTGATGCAATCGTATCTGGTAACCTTGCTGATGTTGAAACTCAACACATCGAGTCACTAAACCTAGACGTACCAGTAGCAGTACCTGGTGTTGCAACTGAACTTCTTAACCCAATCAATACTTGGGAAGATAAAGAGAAGTACGCTGAGTACGCAGCTAAATTAGCAACTGACTTCCAAGCTAACTTTGAGAAGTACGATGTATCAGAAGCGATTAAGCAAGCTGGTCCTCGCGGCTAATTAGCACAACCAATTCCTTTATCAAAAGCGCCCCTCGTTGGGCGTTTTTTTGTGCCTGAAATACAGTATATTGGCCTGCTTAATTTGGGTAAGTTTAAAATTAACGGCTGAGCATACTGTTAAGAAAAGCGCCTTGCTGAAGAAATGTCTAATGAGCACTCGTTGACTCATATAAGCCTCTAATCATACCAACAAAAATGAACATATTAGCTTCATAAATATAGCTGAGTAGGTATTGATTGCGTCGATATAACTGCTAGCTTAAACGTTTGGTTAAGCCTACCCCAGAAAAAGTTTTTATACCCTCGTAGCACCTACTTTGTGTCAGGGCTGTATTTGCTGTTTTTAACCTTAAACGCAGCTGACACTGCCTCTTTTAGATAGACTCCATGCAGGAAACAAAGTCCATCTAAAAGGCAACTTTAAACTTTGACTAGTTATCATAGCCCTGACTAGCAAGCTGCACACTGGCAATATTATCGCGAGTAATCAACAAAACTTGCTTTAACTCTACAGAATAAAAGAAGCTAAACCGCTCAGTTTCTGTGACTAACTTTAAATGGTCAAAACGAAGCTTGGGTTGCTCAGAAATTGATACTGGATTGACCAAATCAACCTGATATGTTTTTCCTTCACCCAAAAGAATTCGCTCTGCATCCAAATCAGCGACTACGATTGAATAAGCACTTGGTAAGAGTAAAATCATACATGAAATCAAGTAAAGAGGGTTTATCTTGTAGTACATGCGGTAAGTTTCTATCCAACTTTTCCAACCTTCTGTATGTACTTCTGACTTAACTTGCTTTTTGTTATGGCGCTTTATCAGCAACGCCGTAATGAGCGAGGTGATTATTGCCACAACACTTGAATACAAAATGGTTGGTGTCGCTAGAAAAGCCATAATAAAGTCCACAAGCTCTAGGTATTTAATAATGTCCACGCCAACGCCACGACCAAGTACATAGAGATAAATCAAACCTGAGAAACTGAGCGCCAGATAAGTTGTGGACAAAAACACACTGGGATGCTCATAAAAAAAAGCTTTGCTTTTTTCTAACGAAGATTTAAACCAAGCGAAATATGCTTCATCAGTTGTGATACGATTCATTCATCCCCCCGCTTTACATTAAAAATAGTGGCGATATTTCCCAGAGGGACTACTACCGATTTTTTCGTATCAGGGTGGTAAATAAACACATACCGGCTTGTACTGGCGACCACTTTTACTTTATTTAATTTTGTGATCGTTTTACCCAGCCAATTTACCGGGTAGTTAAAACTGACTTCGACTAAATCTGACTTTGTATGTTTGATGGTGCTAGCTCGACTCTCTGCCAAAATATTTGCACTAAAAAAAATCGCGATGACTGAAGAGCTAAAGCCATATAAAACGGGGATCTTTAAAAATGGCCGATTCATGGCACTCATAAGTTTACCAATAGATAAAAATTGAATTCTTGAAGAAGCGCGATCTATGGGTATAAAGAAGGCGAATAGCAGCAAAAAGGCAACAAATGCTCCGAGTAACCAAAAGCTTGAAAAAATAATCGTAAGAAAGTCACCGAGCCCAATGTGTTTTAGCCCATCAAAACCAAAGTGAGACAACAAACACGTCAGATAGTACAGACCCGCACCACTTGAAACCAAGTAAATGACAGCAGGCAAAAGACTGGGGTTAACTTTTAAAAAGCGCTTCACCTCAAGCAACTGTCGAAGATAACGAAAATGATAAACGCGAGTTAAATGATCCATATTTATGCTTTTATTTTTTCTTTGATTTTAACGTCATCGTTGCTTTATGTCATTACACTTAGAGGCACAAAAAACGCGACCTTGGTCGCGTTTCTTTTACTTTTTAAGTGATTACTGAAATACCACGTTTTCACTACCAGGTAAGGGTTGAAACTCGCTAACCAGTTGCTCACAATCTTTAAGAATATCTTTCTCAAGACGTTCTTCAGCACGCCAGCGCTCAGTGTCCATTTTGAAGATTTCTTTTTTAGAGTACTTCTTACGTGCATCGTGCGTCGGCATGTCTTTTACCACTTCATACATTTGATGAATGCCCGGGTAAGTTTCTTCTAGGTTAACTTCTTTCTCAAAGCCATATTGAGAAATAAGAACCCATATACGCAAACACCCTTCAGAATACTCACATTGCTTTTGATTCATAGCTTTAGCAATGAGATTAATACTGTCAGCAAGCTTGGCATTACGCTCTTGACGCTTTTTCTTTTGCTCAGCTTCATGCTCTGCGCGCTTTTTGGCAATGAGTTCATTTTGAGCTTTCACTTGCCAAATCAGCTTACCTGCATAAAAAGATAAACCAGCAATAATAAGTGCACCAATAACCAGTGCAATGATCCACTCAGTTGCCATTATTTATACTCTTCCTCTTCATCATCGTCATCAAACCACTCATTAGCCAAATCGTCTGACATGAAGTTCTCTAATGGATCATCTTCAATGATGTCATCTTCTTCAAACTCATCATCAATACCGAGTAGCTCACACAGCTCTTGGTGGCGTGCTACTGAGCGATTGAAGAACTTAGCATCTTTACCTGTGATCAACTCACCACGTTCATGCTGCTCCAGTAGCTTCATTAGGCGAGGATCATTCTCTAGCTGCTCTAACTCTTGCTCAGGTGTGAGTGATGGCTTCACTTCTTTTAACTCAACCTGAGGTTTTAAGTGACGCATCATCTTAGGCTCAGCTGATTCAGGCTTTACCACTTCTGGTTTCAAACTAATTGGCTTTTTACTACCTAAACGCTTATCTTTATTGCTTGAGCCTGCAGTTACTTGCTTGTCTTCTTTAAGCGCCTCTGGTGCATTACGCGACCCAGCTTTGGCGCCCTTAGACTTTTTCTTGCGCTGATCTTTTAGAGCGCGTAGCTCTAATAGCTTTTCTTTACTTAAACGCGGGGTACCCGTTTGAGCTACCTTACGTGATTTTTTCTTTCTAGTCATAAATCTTCTCTGTCGTTACTTTTTCGACTTAGTTAATACAATGACGTCATTGCCGATAAATTCAACCTGACAGTCAAAGCGCGCCGCGACATAGTCAAATGTTTCACGGCTAAAGAATGCGATATGGGTTAAATCATTTTTATAGTGCCATTGAGCAAAACGATTTTGATCAATAATCAGTTTAGTCATCAATACCAAAGGACCGCCAGCGTCGAGCAGTGACAACAATTTTGCTAACACCTCTCCGGGCTGAGATAGATGCTCAATCACTTCTGTGCACGTTATGAAGTCATACGTTTTAGTCAGCACTTCAGGCTTGTTTGCATAGAACAAATCAAAACAAGCCATTTCAAAGCCTACTTCTTTGAACATTTCAGCCAATAAAGGCCCAGGCCCACAACCAAAGTCTAAGCCCTTGCTGTATGAAGGTACTCTTTTTATTGTCGGCTCAAAAGCACGAGATAAAAAGCGACGATAACCTTCATCATGTAAGCTATTTTCGTGAGTATCGTAGATGGCTTTTTCATCTTCAGGAGATAAACGATCTCGCTCGTCAACAATCACAAGTGCACACTGCGTACATTGTAAATAACGGCGACGTTTATCTTGGTGATAAGGCTGTAACTCATCTGAGCCACATAAACCACATACTGACATGATAAATAAGATACCGACTTTGAAATTGGTCGGCTATTGTACCAGCAAAGCACCGCGGCACAAATAAAAAGGCGGCAGAGATTACTCTCTACCGCCTATCTAATCTGAGCGTCACAAACTTGGACACTTCTCCCTTCGACTTTTTTAAGCCTTATTATTATTTTTATTTACTATCCGTATTTTTATTAGTGCTTCCGTACATAGTCCATATTGTTTTTATTTTATACTTCCATGAGACTATTTTTTATTTTCGGTCTTCCTAACGCTTTCTTGTTCATCCATAGAGTACCAAGTTAGTACTAACTATTGCTGCCTACGCTTCCAGTTGCGATGTTTCCATTTTGTTTTGTTGTCTTGGCAACACGTAGTAATCTACTCCTTAATGATTTTGTTACAACTGGTTAATAACCTTTTTTTTGAAAAGATCTGAATCAGCCTTATGTGATCAAAATAAAAACAATAACTTACACTTATTTAATCGATAAATTTAAGCAATAACTTACACGCATCTATGGCAAATGTCTTACAAATTGAATGGGAATTATCTAACAGGTATTCGAGGATCAAAAAAGGCAGCCAAGGCTGCCTTTTGACTAATATATAGTTTATTATCAGAAAGATAACTAAACTATACTACTTTAGTAGCTTAGCGATTAGTGTAAGCCACCTAAGTACTTAGAAAGTACTTCAATATCTTTATCTGTTAATTTCTTCGCGATATCACGCATCATGCCATTCATGTCATTGTTACGTGAACCATCACGGAACTTCTCAAGCTGCGCTTTGATATATTCAGGATGTTGGAAAGAAATTTTCGGGAACTTAGCAAGTGATGTACCGTTACCACGTGGACCGTGACACGCTGCACATGAAGGAATACCGCGCTCAGCATCACCAGCCATGTATAACTTTTTACCTACTTCAACTACGTCTTCAGGTGTTGTACCTGCACTCATAGTTAGAGAAGCGAAATAAGCAGATAGGTCTTTCATATCTTGATCTGAAAGCGGCATAGCCATACCACTCATTACAGGATCCATACGACCTTCTTTACCACCAGACGTCATACCTAGCTTAAACTCTTTTAACTGCTTATAAATATAGTCAGCGTGCTGACCTGCAATTTTTGGATAAATGTTTACAGGTGCGTTGCCATCTGGACCATGACACGCGGCACAAGTAGCAGCCTTCGCTTTGCCTGCTTCGGCATCGCCATCAAATGCTAGTGCGTTGCTCGCTGACAAGCTACCAAGCAACATCGTTAAAGTTAATGCTATTTTTTTCATGGTAAATTCTCTGTTTCCGACCCTGTAATTAATACCTAGCGATTGAAACACCTATTTTCAGGGTTGCTAGGGAAAAATCAATGCTATTTTTACTTTGCTAGTTGGCTATTCTACACGATTTAAATTTTTCTGGCACGTTTTCTACTCATATTAGACTTATAAATTATAGGGTTTTGACCTAGATTAATTTTAAAAATCAATAAAAAAGTCATTTCACACTGAAATCATCTGTAAATGCTTGCTTTTGCCAAATAACTAACTGGTATAAAATAGTCTAATTAATATCTTCAATCTGTCAGGAGAGCCCGTGATCAAGTCACGTATGAAATACCAAACAGCCACATTTATTACCAGTGCACCAGATATCAGCCGTCTACCAATTGATTCTGGTATTGAGGTCGCATTTGCTGGCCGTTCGAACGCGGGTAAATCAAGTGCATTAAATGCACTAACCGATCAAAAGCTAGCAAGAACCAGTAAGACCCCGGGTCGTACGCAACTTATTAATACCTTCGAGTTAGATGAAGATAAGCGTTTAATCGATTTACCGGGTTATGGCTTTGCCAAAGTTCCCCTAGAGATGAAGAAAAAGTGGCAACGCGCGCTGGGCGAATACTTACAAAAGCGTAAGAGTCTAAAAGGCATCGTTGTCCTAATGGATATTCGCCACCCACTTAAAGATCTGGATATGGATTTAATTAACTGGGCGGTCGATTCAGAAATCCCTGTATTAGCGCTATTAACCAAAGCAGATAAATTAAAGCAAGGTAAGCGTAAAGCTGAAGTGCTTCAGGTTAAAAAGAAATTAGCTGAACTCGACGCAGACATTACCGTATGTGCTTTCTCTTCATTGAAAGGCATTGGCTTAAAAGAGCTAGCTTGGAAACTTGATGACTGGTACTTAGGCCCTTATAAGCCTGAAGATGACGTTGAAACAGAGTCAGAGCCAGCACAGCCAGACTCTAAATAAGTACGTTAAGTCAGGTAATATGACTGCCCCGCTGAGTTAAGATAGAGACCTTTGCCATCTTGCTCAGCGCTTTCTGCCCACTGATAATAAACCACCCTATTTACCCTTGCCGCCAAGCCATAGTTCAACTTTAAGTAAGGCACTTCTTGCCCTTGATATAAACGAGTTTCGATTTCAAACTCACCCAATATTGGCCATTCTCGTTCAAGATTATCTTGGCAAACAATCACATTACCTTGCTCTGAACTTATTACTCGCCAACCAACAATGATAAATGGCACATCTTCTACATCAACCTCACACTGCTCTGCAGGTGTTGTAACGGTATAAACCCCGTCCTGACACTGCAATACACTGGCAAATAACCGGCAAAGTGCTTGCCTTTTAATCTCGGAGTCTTGGTAGTACCAACGCCCTTCTTTATCAATGCGAATATCACCGCTACTGCAAGTTTGTTGTGGCCACTTTTCGGTTGGAGCGTGCGGCGTCAGTAACGCCGCTTGTAATTCATTCAGACTTTGCATTTCTAACTAACCGGTTCCCGGGGTAACTAAAAGTCTTGCTGGTTAAATACCAAATTAAAGGTCACAGGCACAGATTGCGCAATGCTGTCTAGCCCTGCAATTTTACGCAGCGCTTCGATACCCTGTTCAAGTTTATAATCAGCGGCATTCACTAAAGCTGCTTTTGTCGGGCTAACGATTAATTGCCTTGCCGTTTGCACAACCGCAAGATCTAACATGAGCTGTTGCTTTTGGCCATGCAGATTAAGTGTCACCGGTACTGATTTTAGTACCTGATGGCCTAGTTTTAAGCTACCTAAATACGGCGCTAAATCGGCTTCAATCACAGCTTTAGGAAATTGCGCGACATTAAACAACATCTTTTGCATGCGCTCATTACGAATAGGGATCAGCGACTCAATACTAGCCAGCTCAATCACCATGCTTAATTGATTGTCATCTATCTGCGCTGCAAGTTGTTCAAAATGATGGTTTTCAGCAATGCTGTTTTTCTTAATCGAAGTGAAGCTTAGTTGGCTTGCATCATTATCTAATTGCCAGGTGGCAAATGCGTGAGTCGACAGTAAAGACAGAGAAAGAAGTAAAGGTTTAAGCATGACGAGTCCTATCTAAAATTATTTGTTAGCCATTACGGTATAAATTTAAAAACCGATTTCGCAAAAATTGAATTATACCAATCCGCTTAACCAAGTGGTCTATTTTGAGGCAAGAAAACCTTGTTGGTAGCACCGCTCACGCGTCCTGCTATCGCTGAGGTACCTACATCCATGTAGGCAAGGCAAATATTTCGTTATTTAGTTGTTCTAAATGAGAAATCTTTAACGCAGCTATCATCAGGTTTAAATCCCTCAAAATGATTAAGTGTTAGTGCGGATTGGTATTAATGTCAGAAAAGTACAGTGTAACTGTCGAGGAATTATGAAGGAATTAAAAAGAATAAAAGCAGTGAAGAAAAAAACGGCCCTCGAAAACTAGGAGGGCCGCTATAGCAATTCTGGGGAGAAGCTATCAATACTCTGTATCTTCTTGCGAGAGATACATCATCAACAGGATGTCCTACAGGATGAGGACGCGCGCACTGTAACAAATGGATACAAAAAAATAAATGCCAAAAAGCAAAACTTAGGCCAATTTGATATTTTTTAAACATTCTATTGTCTAAGTTTACGCTTTTTTTACTTTATCTGCTTTGTGAGCCTTGCTGCTCCTGTGTATTAACTTAATTACTCTATTTTCTGCAGACATAAAAAAAGAGGCATAAAGCCTCTTTTTTAAAGTTCTAGCAAGCTAATTAGTGTGCTTGTTCCCAGTTGTCGCCGTAATCAGCTTCAACTAACAATGGCACATCTAAATTAGCCGCTTCGCTCATTAAAGAACAAATGCGTTCGCTAAACGCTTCTACTTTATCTTTCGCTATTTCAAATACTAATTCATCGTGTACTTGCATCAGCAGTTTGATGTCATTAGTCGTTTGTGTAGCGAGCCAATCCGCCACTTTCAGCATGGCTTTTTTGATGATATCAGCGGCGGTGCCTTGCATTGGTGCATTGATCGCTGCGCGTTCTGCCGCCTTGCGACGCGCACCATTTCTTGCCTTGATATCTGGCAAATGCAAGCGACGGCCAAATAGCGTTTCGACATACCCTTTTTCAGCCGCTTCTTCGCGCGTACGCTCCATATATTCAAGTACACCCGGGAAGCGCTCAAAATACTTATCCATATAATGCTGTGCTTCATTACGTGGAATGTCGAGCTGACGCGCTAAACCAAACGCACTCATACCGTAGATCAAACCAAAGTTAACCGCTTTTGCTTTACGACGCATATCCGAGGTGACTTCTTCAAGCGGAACACCGAATACTTCTGAAGCCGTTGCACTGTGAACGTCTTTACCTTCAGCGAATGCTTTCAATAAACCGGCATCTTGTGACAAGTGCGCCATAATACGCAATTCAATCTGGCTGTAGTCCGCCGCCAAGATCACGTGCCCTTCATCGGCAATAAATGCCTGACGAATACGACGACCGGCTTCGTTACGAATTGGAATATTCTGTAAGTTTGGATCGCTTGAGCTTAGACGGCCTGTTGCAGTCACAGCCTGATGATAAGAGGTATGCACACGACCCGTTTCAGGGTTCACAAGCTTAGGCAGCTTCTCAGTATAAGTAGACTTAAGCTTAGCTAAACCACGATGTTCAATGATAAGTTTCGGCAACGGATAATCATGTGCTAATTCTTGCAGTACTTCTTCAGCCGTTGAAGGGGCACCTTTAGGGGTTTTCTTCAATACCGGCAAGCCAAGCTTATCGAATAAGATCGCTTGTAGTTGCTTAGTCGAACTTAAGTTAAATTCTTCCCCTGCAATCTCGTACGCTTCTTTTTCAAGTTCAGTCAGGCGCGCAGCGATTTCGACACTTTGCTCGGCCAACATTTGGCTATCAATTTTCACACCGGTGCGTTCGATATCTGATAACACAGATAGCAACGGCAGTTCAATGTCGTTAAATACAGGGAGCAGCTCTGATTGCGCTTTCAGCATAGGCCATAGTTGGTTATGCAGACGCAATGTGATGTCAGCGTCTTCTGCGGCGTAAGGTGCAGCTTTCTCTAACTCAATTTGATTAAATGTCAGTTGCGCTTTGCCTTTACCGGCAATTTCTTCAAAGCTGATATTCTTATGGCCTAAGTATTTTAATGCCAATGAGTCCATATCATGACGTGTGCCCACACTATTAAAGACATAAGACTCAAGCATAGTATCAAAAGCAATACCATTGAGTTCTAAACCAGCTCTAGCTAATACGCTTTTATCGTATTTAAGGTTCTGGCCCACTTTTTTCACACTGTCGTCAGCCAGGATTGGTCCTAATACCTCGAATACTAACTCTTTCGAAAGTTGCTCCGGTGCGCCCATGTAATCATGCGCAATAGGTAAGTAAGCAGCTTCACCTTCTGTCACCGCAAAGCTCATACCAACTAAATCAGCTTGCATATAGTCTAAGCTAGTCGTTTCTGTATCAAATGCCATAAGCTCAGCACTTTTAAGCTTTTCGACCCATACAGTTAACTGTGATTCAGTTAATATGGTCTCGTAATGCGCTTCGATTTTTTTCGCTTCAGGCTGTGCTTGCTCTGCTGCTGTTTTAGGCGCTTCTTTACCGTCGAGTAATTCACTGAGCCAACGCTTAAATTCACATTGCCCATAAAGTTCGATCAAACGATCTTTATTCATATCGGCAATCGCGAAAGTCTCTAGGTTTTGCTCTACTTCAACGTCTAGTTTAATGGTCGCTAATTCATAAGACAGCTCTAGCTGCGCTTTATGTTCTTCTAGCTTTTTGGACATGGTTTTAGAGCCACGGAAACCAAGACCCGCAATGTCATCCAGTCTTTCATAGAGTGACTTAATAGAACCAATGCCTTGCAGCATAGCCAATGCCGTTTTTTCACCCACACCTGGTACACCTGGGATGTTATCAACCTTATCACCCATCAGGGCAAGATAATCAATGATAAGCTCAGGACCAATACCAAATTTATCAACCACCCCTTGTGGATCAAGAACGGTATCAGTCATGGTGTTAATTAATGTAACATGCTCATTCACGAGCTGGGCCATGTCTTTGTCGCCGGTGCTGATCAACACATGACGTTGCTGCTCAGACGCAATGCGCGCAAAAGTACCAATCACATCATCGGCCTCAACGCCTGTGATGCTGACTAAAGGTAAACCCATCGCTTTGATGATCTCATGGATCGGTTCAATTTGCGTACGCAGATCATCAGGCATAGGTGGGCGGTGCGCTTTATATTCGCTGTACATTTCATTTCTAAATGTTGGACCCTTGGCGTCAAATACCACAACCATATGGCTCGGGTTAAATTGCCTAACCAGGCTCTTCAACATATTGATCACACCATAGATGGCACCCGTGGCTTCACCTTTTGAATTGGTTAAATGCGGTGGAGCATGATACGCACGGAATAAATAAGAAGAACCATCGACCAAGATCAAAGGATTTTCGGGGATCTGAGACATAATTTAGTGGATCCTAAATGAACTTTTAAAAACCCAGTAAGGATGCCATAAGCAAACGGATAACTCGAGTAATTATGTCCAGATAAAGCCTATTCGAAGCGGAACAATCTGTGGATAACTTTGTAGATAAAGATGTAAATATTCAGGTTGTAAATTTCAAGATCGAAAAAAACACCCTAAAACCTTTGATTTTAAGGGAGTTTAACATTTTGCGCTTAAACAGAAATATAAAGCGAAATGTGGAAAAGCTACTTTATTGGCGGTCATTGCCACTATTGTTATTTACCACTCTTTCAAAGCGGGCGGACATACTACCAAGATTTGATCGGAGATCAAACAAGATCCTTTATAATTTTTTGATCTGAACATACACTACTTTCATTATAAATAGGTTTATCAACTTTAAAGAAGGAGAAACCATGAAGAAAGTCGCGATAATACTAAGTGGCTGTGGCGTGTTTGATGGTGCCGAGATCCATGAGTCTGTTCTAACTATGTTGCATTTAGAAATAGCAGGGGCAAGTTACCAATGCTTCGCACCAAATATTGATCAACACCATGTGGTTAATCATCTTAATGGCGAGGAAATGGACCAAAAGCGCAACGTACTTATAGAAGCTGCACGGATTGCGAGAGGTGAAATACATGACCTTGAGACGCTTAACGCAAATGACTTTGATGCACTCGCGATCCCTGGTGGTTTTGGCGTGGCGAAAAACTTAAGTGACTTTGCGTTTAAAGGCGGTGACTCAACGATTCTTGCAGCTTTAAAAACTGCTTGTGAAGCATTTAATCAGCAAAAGAAACCTATCGCTTATATCTGTATCGCCCCGGCATTGGTTGGCCATATACATGCTAAAGGCATCAAAGCCACCATTGGCAATGACGCAGACGCTGCCGCTGCTATGTCTGCATTAGGTGCTGAACATATTAACTGTGCAGTTGATGACATAGTTATTGATGAAGCTCAAAAGGTAATTAGTACGCCAGCTTATATGCTTGCTCAATCTATTTCAGAGGCATCTGCAGGCATTCAAAAAGCCATGACTAAGCTTGTAGAGTTAGCTTAATTCGCTTTAAGTCAGAGGCTAAAATTGCGTTAACGCAAAAAATAATCAGTTTTTAGTCTAATTTGCCAAGTTAACGTTTTATAAATCAATAGGTGGCGTTATAATCGCGTGATAATTCCGTCATCTATCGTGATTGAGCACATCACCAACGAAGTGAGCAAGACAAATGAAAAAACTTTCAGCAGCTTTATTATTGCTATCAACAACTGTTTACGCACAACCTTTTGATAACGCTTTAACTGACGAAGCGATTAAAAAACGCTTAGCACCAGTAGGTTCAGTATACTTAGCAGGTGCAGCAGTTGCCGCTCCAGCAGCGCCTACCGGCCCTCGTTCAGGTGAGCAAGTTTATCAAGTGTCATGTGCTGCTTGTCATGGTACAGGTGCACTAGGCGCGCCAAAAACAGCTGATGACTGGGCTGCTCGTTTGACAAAAGGTCGTGAATTATTAGTAGAGCATGCAATTAATGGTTTTAATGCAATGCCTCCTCGCGGTACTTGTATGGATTGTTCTGATGAAGAGATTGCAGCAGCAGTTGATTTCATGACTAAAAAGTAATACTTTTTAACGAGAGGTGACTATCACCTCTCATTTAAATTCAATTTTTCTCAACTCCCCATTTTGTTCCCTATTTTCTCCTTGACCCTCCATGACAAAAGTGGAATCATAAGCTTAATAAATAAGCAATACTAATAATAATTGGGTAAAATCATTGGAAGATCCCGCACTTTTAGCTACTCGCCTAAAGTATAAAAATAAGAAGCTAAACAAGCTCTTACAAAAGTACAAACAGCGAGATCAATTACAGAATGCTCTCATACAATTGTCTGAGCTGGCGAATACTGTGGCTGAGCTAACTCTGCTGTACCCAGCTATCCACGATATTCTTAAGCAATACTTACCTAGCAACAGCTTTTACGTCGTGTTGCAAAACCAATATACACAGTCTCTAGAACTGTCTTACTTTATTGATGAAAAAGACGGTATCTCTGTACCTATTCAAGAGTCACATCACTTTTCTGAAGGCGTTACTGGTTTCACTTTCAGAAAAGGTGAAACCGTTCACATTAATAAGCAAGAAATGAATCGCCTTAGCGAAGAAGGCCAGTTTAAATTACTAGGCACACCTGCTGAGCATTGGTTAGGCGTACCGATCCGTCAAAATAGACATATTATTGGTGTCATGGTGACACAAAGCTATGAAGCTGCTCTAAATTATAGTGAACAGCAAGTTGAGCTACTTGAATTTATCTCACTTTATTTGGGTACAGCTATAGAGCGCGTTAAGAAACGTGAGCTACTAGAGTCTGAAGTAAAAATTCGTACTCGTGCAGTAATGCAAAGTAACGAGGCGCTAAATAAAGAAATAGAAAGTCGAAAACGTGCGTTAGAGCGCCAACAAATTCTTTTCAAAATTTCTGAGCTAGCAACACAATTTACAGACATCGACGATGTATACAAACAAGTACATCGAATTATTCGCTCAATTACGTTCGCTGATAATCTCTATATTGCTTTGTATGACAAAGAATCTAATTGGTTAAGTTTTCCCTATTGTATTGATGAAGTTGGTGATTACTGCCCACGCCCTTTTGCAAATGGCTATAGCGAGCTTGTTATTAGTACTGAACGCAGTCAGCTAATTAACCGCGAGCGTGCCGATAAACTGATTAACCAACAAATCGTCATTCGCAGCGGTGATGATATTATTAAACCAGCAAGCAGCTGGATGGGTGCTCCGCTAAAAACCGCAAATGGCGTTATTGGTCTCATTGCTTGCCAAGCTTACGATGATGCTTATGAATTCACGCATGAAGATCTTGAACTTATTTCGTTCATTTCAAATCAAATCGCATCAGTTTTACAAACACATCTTGCAAATCAAGCACTGAAGCTCAGTCATCAACAGTTAGAACAGCGCGTTGCAGATAAAACCAAGGCATTACAGCAAAGTAATTTGCATCTACAAATGCAAATTGAAGAGCGTAAAAAGATTGAAAAACAGCTATATCATGACGCCCATCACGACCCGCTGACAGGTTTACCAAATCGTAGCTTATTCTTAACTCAGTTAGAGAAAACCTTACTCAAATATCAAAGGCACCCTGATTATAACTTCTCAGTACTCTTTATTGATTTAGATAAGTTCAAAGAAATCAACGATGAGTTAGGCCATCAAGCCGGTGATCAATTCTTAATTTGGGTCAGTAAAGCTTTTGCTGAGTGTATTAGAGATCATGATTTACTCGCTCGCCTTGCCGGTGATGAGTTTGTCATTTTATTAGATCACCTCAGTGATAGACAACAAGCCGAAGACGTCGCCAAGCGCATTATTAAAGTGATGCAGCAGCCTTTCGTAATGAAAGGGCAAACTGTCTATAGTGGCGCCAGTATTGGTATTACCTATTCAAACAAACGCTATCAACATATTGACGAAATTATTCGCGATGCCGATGCAGCTATGTATTATGCTAAAAATGCAGGCAAAGGTCGCTATGAGTTTTATCACCCTCTGCTGACCGCAGGCACCATTTCAAGTAAAGTTGATACCGAACAACATAATTTAAGTAGCTTAACAACACACTTCAGGTCTACCGATGTCATCGACTTCTCAAGTAATCAAGTACAGCTACAGTTACTAGAAATTTTCGGCAACCACCCTATTTTAGGCAGCACCAGTTTTGACGTGTTAAAAAAGTTCACCGCTGAGAAAAATGAATTACTCGATCTCGAGTTTGCTTTGATGAAGAAAGCGCTGATCTTGAGTGAAACACATCATCAAGAACTTTTATTTAGCTGTGCAGCTGTGGTGCTTGAAAGCGATAACTTTACGCATCTATGCCATTTACTAAAACAGCATAAACATAATGTGTGCTTATTGTTTAGTGAAGAAGAACTTAGGTTCGCATCAAGTACGCAATTACAAAACCTCGAAGCCCTTACACAGATGGAGTTTGTTATTGGCCTTAATGACTTCGGTAAAGACCGCTGTGATTTGAGTCTAATTAGTAAGATTAACTTCCATTATTTACTGCTCAGCTCTACTTTTAGTAAACGCGTATTACAGCAACCTTGTTACGAAGTACAACTGCAAGGTGTATTAGCAGTGACTAAGATGCGTCACTGTAATGTGATTGCCAAAGGCCCTGCCATTCTAAATTTCAGAACCTTGTTAGAAAACCATGGCTTGCAGTTATTCTTCGGCAAGCAAGTCAACTACGATAAAAATACTCGAGGCAATTCTTTCATCGAACTCACCTCAGAGTCAGAACCTTTATCGCTTTAACATAGCACGTAAATTAGCAACGCGTGCTTGCCCTGATTGCATGCGTTCTTGTTGTGATTGCACCGTTTTCTTTTGACCTTCAATTTGTAAATCATCTTGTGGTAATTCTTGCACAAAACGACTCAACTCAGGTGTCGATACTTCACCAAACTGCCGGCGATTCTTCGCATAAGTCATGGTTAAAGTTTGCTGCGCGCGGGTGATCCCCACGTAGGCGAGGCGACGTTCTTCTTCTACGTTATCTTCATCAATACTGGTTTGATGCGGTAAAAAACCCTCTTCCATCCCCACCATAAATACATGCGGATATTCCAAACCTTTAGAAGCATGCAAGGTTAATAACTGCACTGCATCGCTATCATCTTCTTCTTCGTTACGCTCTAACATATCGCGAAGTGTTAGCTTACTGACCACTTCTGGTAAGGTCATCGGGGGGTTATCTGCATCACCCGTTAACATATCAGTGATCCAACGATATAGCTCAGAAACGTTTTTCATACGCATTTCTGCTGCTTTTGCGCTAGGCGATGACTCATATAGATACGCTTCATAATTGATCTCACGTACCATGTCTTTCACCGCTTCCAATGTGTCTCCACGCGTTGCTCTATCTGATAGCTCAACCACCCAACGAGCGAAGCCCATAAGCGCATTAAAGCCACGCCCCGCTAATCGGCTTGCCAGTTCTGGCTGAAAACATGCTTCGAATAAACTGATGTGTTTTTCGTTCGCTAAGCTACCTAACTTTTCGAGCGTAACCGGGCCGATTTCTCGTCTTGGTGTATTCACAATACGTAAAAATGCGTTGTCGTCGTCCTGATTCACTAACAAACGTAAGTACGCCATGATGTCTTTAATTTCACTGCGTGCAAAAAACGACATGCCGCCACTTATTTTGTAAGGAATGCGGTTACTCATTAGGGCTTTTTCAAACACTCGCGCTTGGTGGTTACCGCGATATAAAATGGCGTAATCTTTATAGCTGGTGCGCTTCATAAACTTATGAGAGATGATTTCGGCAACTACGCGCTCTGCTTCGTGCTCTTCGTCTTTGGTCGCTATCACTCGAATTGGGTCGCCATAACCGAGTTCACTAAACAGCTTTTTATCAAATTCATGCGGGTTATTGGCGATCAAAATGTTCGCAGCTTTCAGAATTCTCCCTGCACTTCGGTAATTTTGCTCCAACTTAATCAAACGTAATCCAGGGAAGTCTTTCGACAACAAAACCAGGTTTTGTGGCTTTGCCCCGCGCCAAGAATAAATCGATTGGTCATCATCGCCTACCACGGTAAAGCGCGCGCGTTCCCCCACCAGCAATTTAACCAACTGATATTGACTGGTATTGGTATCTTGATACTCATCCACCAGCAAATAACGAAAACGCGCCTGCCAGCGCTCTCTTACATCTGGGTTTTGCGCCAACAGTAAAGTGGGGATCATGATTAAGTCATCAAAATCTAACGCGTTATATGCGCGTAACTGCAACGCATAACGGGCATATAGTTGCGCGAACAAGGCTTTCTGTGGTTCTCGGGCTTCGCGAATAGCGCGCTCAGGTAAAATAAGCTCGTTCTTCCAACTGCCAATTTGCATCTTCAGCAAATTCAGTAAGTCTTTATCTCTGTCTAATTCTTTTTCTGTCAACTCTGCCAAAAGTTGGTGGGTGTCTTGATCGTCAAATAACGAAAAGCCCGGTTTAAATCCCAGTGTTTTTAGCTCTTTTTTGATGACCTCTAAACCCAAGGTGTGAAAGGTAGAAACCCATAGACCTTTTGCCTCTTGCTTACCAAGGGTTTGACTTACACGCTCGCGCATTTCTTTTGCTGCTTTGTTGGTGAAGGTTACCGCAGCAATGTTTTTCGCTTGGTATTCGCAATGTTGTACAAGGTAAGCAATTTTGTTGGTAATTACGCGCGTTTTGCCTGAGCCTGCGCCCGCTAAAACGAGGCAAGGGCCGCTGATATATTTAACCGCTTCATCTTGTTTAGGATTGAGTTTCATTTTTGGCAGGTCCGAAATTCTGGGGCAGTAATTCTATCGCAAAGCCTAGTGAGTCTCTAGAACTCATTTGATCTAGAAAGGTGCCGAAACTAAACCGAATTTGCTACTATGTCGTAACTTAATTAATCGCCTCCATATCAGGTAATCAATCATGATCAACCCAGCTAAAATTGAAGAGATCGCCAAGCAGATTTCTAGCAACATGCCACAGGGTGTAAAAACTCTGGCAGAGACTTTCGAGTCAAAAACCAAACAAGCTATCCAGAATAAGTTAACTGAGATGGATTTTGTTAGCCGTGAAGAGTTTGATATTCAATCACAAGTGCTGATCAGAACTCGCGAAAAGCTGATGCAATTAGAAGAAAAAGTTGCCCAACTTGAGGCGAAACTTGCTGAGCAAGATCCGGCTGATAAGGCGGAATAAGCTAATCCTATTAGTAAAAAGGAGCTTAGCAGCTCCTTTTTACTTTCATATACTTACTTAAGATAACGCTCGGCGATATGTTCTACCGCCTGACGATGCATTTGGTCCACTTCACTGCCATGGCAAGTTTGCGAGTTGAGCGCTTTCAGCAAGCCATCTTCTAAACCATACACCCAACCATGTACAGTGAGTTCTTGCTGTCTCTGCCAAGCGTCTTGCACCACATTCGTTAAACACACATTGCGCACTTGCTCAATGACATTTAGCTCACACAGGGCCGCACAACGTTGTTGCTCAGCAACACTCGACAACAACCCTTGATGCTTTTCTTTTACATCAGCAACATGCCTTAGCCAATTATCTATCAAGCCTAATCGCGCTTCATCTAATACAGCTTGAACGCCACCACATCCATAGTGACCAACGACCATAATGTGCTTCACTTTTAACACTTCAACAGCGTATTGCATCACTGATAAGCAGTTATGATCGGTATGAACCACCACATTCGCAACGTTACGATGCACAAATAGTTCGCCCGGCATTAAATCAACAATTTCGTTTGCTGGCACTCGAGAGTCAGAGCAGCCAATCCATAGATATTCAGGCTTTTGTTGCGCAGCCAGTTTGATAAAAAACTCTGGGTGCTTTGCTTGTGTGCGCTCTGCCCAAGCTTGGTTATTTTGCAATAAATGGTCAAGGTCACACATAATTTAGCCTCAGTTTGTTATTTTATTTGCCTGAATGAGTATGTTGCGCGGCGTTAGAGACTTTTCACAAAACTCACTGAGTTGCACGTCATAGCCCGCCTGTTGCAAAAATAATGCTCTATCTAGTACCAACCATAATTCAATGGCTCGTCTGAATATGTGCCTGACTAACTCAATGCGGTCGGTGATTTTCTTTCTTTGTTCACCTAAGCGCAGGTAATGCTGATAATCACATGAATGAGGTAACTCTACCTGCTTTTGCTCCGCCGCCCATTGACAGAAATCAGCAAATTCACCAGAAAATATTTGTTTATTGATAGAAGGCACACTGACATAACGCTCTACGCCCGTCACTTCTCGACGCAACGCATCAAAACCCAAACGCCAAGTAACCTCTGTTTGCCTAACCTTAGTCACTCTGCTCGGCGCCGTAACGGTTTCTTGCAGTGCTAATTTCATATCACTGTGAGTTAATTGCAGTGTGCTTTGTTTACCCTCTGTACTCATGGCCTCATAAGTCGGCTCGGTAAACAAGTGATAACAGCAAGGCGATAAACTAATTTTGTCACATTCGGCTTTGATGGCCTGCTGGATAAAGACTTGATGCAAACGACCACAGGCATGGAGAGCCACAGCATGTTGTTGCTGGGTAAAACAGTCATCGGTGTTATCTTGCAACACATCCGCACAGCGAAAGTGCATGTTTAAACCTTGCTGTTTTGCGCTATGTTGTCCTTGCTCACACAAATTGGCTTGCAATTCCACACTTTGCACATGCTGTGCACCTTGATGTGCCAAAATACGACCTAAATGCCCTTTGCCTGCACACCATTCTAATACTGGCTGCTCACCATTATCGAGGTGTGAGACGAAATCTTGTAGTTGAAGTAATTTACGACCTTTAATGCCGTTACTGAGCCAAAAAGGCAAACCGGCTCTTTGCTGTGCGCTATAAGGTAGGGAAATCAACTGTGATAACTCTTCGACAGCAGGAATAAAATCAGCAAACACTTCATAAAGACGAGTTTGATCTGCGTCTAGTCCTCGTACCTGCTCGTCACTGAGCTCATTTAGAAAATGTGTTAACTGTTCATCGCACCAAGGAAATTCACTGTAATCAAAAGCAACGCACTGCCAATAGGCACGTGTTTGCTGCAAGCAATGATCTAACTGAATAAATAATGACGATAACGGCACAGCACTTCCCCGACGCGAAAAAAGGCTATTCTACCTCGTTTTCATTTTCTTGTGCTGACTCATTCAGCTTGTAGCGACGCTTTTTGGTGAATACAAGGTGTAAGTAGAGAGGGATACTGAATAAAGTGACTGCACATGCTGCTATCAACATCCATGACCAGGGAAAAAGCGGCTCTGACTGTTTTAGTTCATAAATAAAGCGCTCTCTCACCGCATCATATTGCGCCATATCTAAGCCATAAATTTGCCCTATCCAACGCCAATGTAACTCTGACATATTACCAATGGTCACACCAGGCGGAGCGATGTAAGGGCGAAGCTTTTCAGCTTCATAGGCAATTTGCTCTACGCTTTTATGTGTGGCGTATTTCTGGTGAGTAATTTCAATACTTTCTTGTAAGTGCAACATAGCATAACGCCAACCCTGAAGGCTCGCTTGCTTAAACTTTTCAACTAGCTCAGGGCGATGCTGTAGGACATTTTCGCTGGTAAACAAAATATCAGCATATAAATTGAGTCCATATTGTTTTGGGCAAATCTGTCTAATGGCAACACCTTGTTGCTGCATCTCAAAAGGCTCATTAGAGGTATATACTTGTAAGGCATCAAACTTTCCCGCCTTGAAATCAGCGATTGGCTCAAAGCCCGCGTATAAAGAAATGTCATCTTTGCCGACACCAGCCTGCTCTAACATTAGCATGAGCTCTGCCACGCCAAGGTGACTGACTCGTTTTCCTTTGAAGTCAACAGGGTTGTAGATGTCACTGTCAGCTTTGACCATCCAGCAGTAGGGAGAAGATTGCAACATAGCAGCAATTGCAACTAGCGGTTTACCTTGTAGGCGATCGGCTAAAATGCCTGAGTGAGTTACTCCAAAATGTGCCTGACCGGAGAGCACTTTAAAGTGAGTGTCAGGGTCTTCAATATCGGCCGGAATAATCGTGACATCCAAACCCACACGCTCATAAAAGCCTTTTTCCACCGCCATATAATAACCAGCAAACTGAAACTGATGGGTCCACTTTAATTGCAGCACCACAGACTCTAATGCAAAGGCTGGAGACAGAAAAAATAACAGTAAGCTTATCAAGCTAAACCGTTTGAGCATGAAAGTCCCTTGTTCTTCTAATTAATTAGGCGTGACTAAACTATAGAAAAACAAGGGTGATTTGCAAGCACTAAGCGCTTAACTTGCTTGCTGTTGTTCAAGCTCTTGGTTCTGTAAATACTGAGCAAAACACGGGTTGTCGGTCTCGTCCCAATACTTATACCCTAACTTAGCAAGATGAAGATTAAATAAACTCAGTTGCTCTGGCGCAATATCGAATGCAGCAAGCACATTGCCCTCTGCCGCACCATGGTTACGATAATGGAATAAAGTGATATTCCACTCACTGCCCAGCGTTTCTAAGAAACGTGCCAATGCCCCAGGATATTCAGGGAACTCAAAACGGAAAAGATGCTCATTCAATGGCACTGGCGGTTTACCCCCCACCATATAACGAATATGCAATTTTGCCAGCTCGTTCTCTGATAGGTCTTCAAACCCATAACCATTGGTTTGCAGTACTGACTTAACCTCATCTAACTCTGGCTGCCCACCACGCAAGCCAACGCCTACGAAGATTTGTGCGTCGCCTTCACCGGCACAACGGTAATTAAACTCAGTGATAGCTCTGCCACCTAAAGCATGACAAAAGCGCTTGAAGCTGCCTTTTTCTTCTTTAATCGTGACACCAAAAAGTGCCTCACTTTTTGCACCCAACGCAGTGCGCTCAGCAATATAGCGTAAGCGATCGAAGTTTAAGTTAGCACCCGACAGCACTGCAGCGAGTTTAAGCCCTGTCTGACCACATTGTTTGCTCCACTTAGTTAAGCCCGCAGTGGCCAATGCACCTGACGGCTCGGCGATAGCGCGTGTGGCAACAAAGATATCTTGCACCGCAGCGCAGATTTCGTCTGAGCTCACCGTCACCACTTCATCACAGAACTTTTGCGCTAAACGAAAGGTTTCTTTACCTATGATCTTGACCGCAACACCATCTGCAAAGCTGCCAACTTGCTCAAGCTCAACTGGCTCACCCGCTTTCAGCGCCGCATCTAAGCAGGCACTCTCTGCGGACTCAACACCAATGACTTTAATGTCTGGACGAAGAGACTTAATATAAACCGCCATTCCCGCAAGCAAACCACCGCCGCCAACAGGTATAAATACCGCATCGAGGTTATGTAATTGTTGCATTAATTCACGAGCAACTGTGCCTTGTCCGATGATCACATCTGGGTCGTCAAACGGCGGGACAAATACCGCGCCTTGCTGTTCAGTCAGTGCATAAGCATGAGCTTGTGCGGCATCAAAATTATGGCCATGTAAAACCACTTCACCACCAAGATTACGTACTGAGTTTACCTTGATATCAGGCGTTGTGACGGGCATCACTATGGTTGCTTGATGACCTAAATGCGCCGCGCTCAGCGCCACACCCTGGGCGTGGTTTCCCGCAGATGCGGTGATCACTTTACTGCCCTTAGGCAATTGGCGAAGTTTATTGAAAGCACCACGTAATTTAAATGAATAAACAGGTTGTTGATCTTCGCGTTTTAAAAACACCTGCTGGTTAAGTTGCTTGCTAAGCGAGGTCAGCTCGCTGACCTCTGTGACTTTCGCAAGCGGAGCCATATCCGCTTGGATGATGGCCCGAAAGTAATCGAGCTCTTGTGCCACCATGACTAACTTAACTCCTCGAGTTTCGCTAAATCACGCACCGCGCCTTTATCCGCACTGGTTGCTAATAAAGCATAGGCTTTTAATGCTGGCGACACTACGCGCTGTCTATCTAATGGCTTATAAGCGTCTTTGCCACGGGCATCTTGCTTTTCACGACGCGCAGTCATTTCAGCATCGTCAATTAATAGATGAATACCGCGATTCGGAATATCGATGTGAATGCGGTCACCATTCTCAACCAGCGCAAGCGCACCACCACTGGCCGCTTCTGGCGAAGCATGACCGATAGATAAACCAGAAGTACCACCCGAGAAACGGCCATCCGTTAGCAGTGCACAATCTTTATCTAGGCCCATCGACTTCAAATAACTGGTCGGATAAAGCATCTCTTGCATGCCCGGGCCACCTTTCGGCCCTTCGTAACGGATGATAACCACATCACCTTTTTGCACTTTACCATTTAAGATGCCATCAACTGCGTCGTCTTGTGATTCAAACACTACGGCAGGACCCGTGAAATCAAGCATTTCGTCAACTACACCGGCACTTTTTACAATACAACCATCTGGGGTCAGGTTACCTGAAAGTACCGCTAACCCGCCATCTTGACGGAAGGCGTGCTCAACACTGCGCACACAGCCATTTTCGCGGTCAATATCAAGGGTGTCCCAACGATACTCTTGGCTCATTGCCTGGGTAGTACGAATACCCGCAGGACCTGCACGGTAGAAAGTTTGCGCACGCTCATTATTGCTGTCAGTTGCATCCCAACGCTGTAACACATCGCCCAATGAGCCACCTGCTACATGGCCTACTGACAAGTCTAACTTTTCAGCTTTGGCAAGCTCATTCAGAATACCCATGATGCCACCAGCACGGTGCACATCTTCAATATGATATTGCTGAGTCGCAGGCGCAACTTTACATAAGAAAGGCGTAGTACGTGATAGGCGGTCGATATCACTCATATCAAAATCAACTTCACCTTCGCGCGCCGCTGCTATTAGGTGTAATACCGTGTTCGAAGAGCCGCCCATAGCAATATCTAAAGTCATCGCATTGGTAAACGCCGCTTGGTTAGCAATGTTACGTGGTAATACCGCATCGTTGTCGTTGCGATAGTACTCGTCACATAAGGCAACAATGCGTTTAGCAGCGCCCATATAAAGTTGATGACGGTCTTTATGAGTTGCCAAGGTCGTGCCATTGCCCGGCAGTGCCAAACCTAGCGCTTCCATTAAGCAGTTCATTGAATTGGCGGTAAACATGCCTGAGCACGATCCACAGGTAGGGCAAGCCGAGCGCTCAACTTTTTCTGAGTCTTCATCGCTCACCGACGGATCTGCGCCTTTTACCATGGCGTCTACTAAGTCGAGTTTGATATCAATGTCGGCTAAACGGGTTTTACCGGCTTCCATTGGGCCGCCAGAAACAAAGATCACTGGAATGTTTAAACGCAGTGCCGCCAGTAACATCCCCGGGGTGATCTTGTCACAGTTAGAAATACACACCATGGCATCGGCACAGTGCGCATTCACCATATACTCAACTGAGTCAGCAATTAGGTCGCGTGAAGGCAGTGAATACAGCATACCACCATGACCCATAGCGATACCGTCGTCGATAGCAATGGTATTGAATTCTCGAGGCACACCGCCCGCTTCACGAATGGCATCCGCCATTAAATCGCTGAGCTGATTGAGGTGCACATGACCTGGTACAAACTGCGTATAAGAGTTCACAACAGCAATGATCGGTTTTTCGAAGTCACTGTCTGTCATCCCTGTTGCACGCCAAAGTGCGCGAGCACCTGCGCGTTGTCTACCTTCAGTGGTGGTCTTACTACGTAGTTTAGCCATGGTTTAGCCCTCAATAATATGCGGCAGTTTCTGGTTGCTTGCCGACTTTCCTCATTCCCAATATTCAATTCGTTGGCTACTATTAAGGTCGCAGCCACACCTCAAACGCTCAACAGCGTCTTAGTCGATATAAGTTAACCAACCGTTTTCGTCTTCACTTTGACCTTTTACTAAATCAAAGTAAGCGGTTTGCAATAGCTCGGTGATCTCGCCACGCTTGCCTGTGCCAATTTCAATTTGGTCGACACTGCGAACCGGTGTAACTTCTGCCGCAGTCCCTGTCATGAAGAACTCATCTGCAAGGTAAAGTGCTTCACGTGCAATTGGCTCCTCGCGCACTTCTAATCCTGCTTTACGAGCAAGGTGCATCATAGTGTCACGCGTCAAACCTGGTAAGATTGCCGCTGTGGTAGGGGGTGTGAATAACACGCCATTTTTGATGATGAATAGGTTCTCACCTGCGCCTTCACTTAGGTAACCGTTCACATCTAACGCAATACCCTCAACATAGCCGTTACGCTTTGCTTCACCAGAAATAAGTTGTGAAGATAAATAGTTACCACCAGCTTTTGCCGCTGTTGGCATAGTGTTTGGTGCTAAGCGATTCCAAGATGAAATACAGGCATCAACACCTGCCTCTAATGCACCATCACCTAAGTAAGTGCCCCACTCCATTGCTGCAACGGCAACATCGGCTTTGTGTGATTTAGGATTTACACCTAAACCCACATTGCCTAAGAATGCGAATGGACGTAAGTAGGCATTCTTAAAACCATTCTCACGAACCGCTGCTTTACACGCTTCATTGATTTCTTCAGCCGTGTAAGGGATCTGCATACGATAGATTTTTGCAGAGTCGAATAAGCGTTTAGTGTGATCTTGTAAACGGAAAATCGCCGGACCTTTTGGTGTGTCATAGGCACGCACACCTTCAAACACTGAACTACCATAGTGAAGCGCATGGCTTAATACGTGTGTCGTCGCTTGCTCAGACGGTACCATTTCACCATTGAACCAGATCAGGTCAGATTTATTACTCATGTTTATTACCTTGTATTAATTATTCTTTTCTTTCGCTCTTAATATAGAACGATTATCCAATAGCCTGTTGCTGCATTGGTTGCAACTCAACCTGTTTTACCTCAACCAGCTTACTCAGTTGCGAGGTTAATAGATAGATGGGTTTGTCACTGTCCACGGTCATTTTGACTTGAAACAATTCATCTTGTCCTTCCAAGGCTAGATCTAATAACTGGAATCCACGGTGACGGACCACACGTAAGAAACGTTCAATTGCGACACTTTGTTGTTTTACAGCAATATTTAGTTGGTGTTTCATTATGCATTCTCCGTCATCATTTCATCATTTGCGGCGCCCGGTGGAACCAGCGGCCATACGTTTTCTTTATCATCGATACAAGCGTGTAAGATATAAGGCCCTTCAGATGCCACTAGCGCATCCACCGCCGCATCTACTTCGCTTGCATGGGTAATGGTTTGTCCCGGAATACCAAAAACAGCTGCAAGCTGCACAAAATCAGGGTTATCCGATAAGTTCGTTTCACTGTAACGCCCTTCAAAAAATAGCTGTTGCCACTGCCTTACCATACCGAGTCTTTGGTTATCTAATATTAAGATCTTTACAGGAAGATTATTTCTGCGAATGGTGGCCAACTCTTGGATGTTCATCATGATTGAACCATCACCAGAGACGGTGATCACCATGTCATCAGGACGTGCGATTTGTGCACCGATTGCTGCGGGTAAACCAAAGCCCATGGTACCTGCACCGCCACTACTTAAATGGTTGTGTGGGCTGGTGAATTTCATATGCTGCGCCACCCACATTTGGTGCTGGCCCACATCACAACACACCACGCCAGTATTCGGCATGCGCTTACTGAGTTCATTTAATAGATAAGGCGCAAAGACTTTTTCGCCCGGGTAGTCATAACGCCAAGCATGCGTTTTTTTCATTTCCAAAGTGTGTGCTAACCACTGTGCATCTGTCACAAAGCATGCTAGGTGAGGAATGGTGGCTTTTAGGTCGCCAATCATAGATGCCGCAGCAGGCTTGCGCTTCCCAACTTCTGCTGGGTCGATATCTAGATGGATTACTTTCGCCTTCGATGCAAACTTAGCCAAATTACCTGTTACGCGGTCGTCAAAGCGTGCGCCGATACAGACTAAAACATCACACTCTTGCACAGCAATGTTGGCAGCTTGACCACCGTGCATACCTAACATGCCTAAATCATATTCATAGTCAGGTAAAACACTGCCTAGCGCTTTTAATGTTGAAACAGCTGGCATGTGCGTTTTATTTAAAAATTGCATCAGCTCAGCTTGCGCGTTCGCGTTGTGTACGCCACCACCCACATAAGCCACTGGCTTCTTCGCTTGTGCTAGCAGTTGCTCCGCTTTGACGACTTCGTTCATGTCGAGCTCGGACGCTTCTTCTTCAAGCGCAAGCCAGGGGTGAAATGGTACTTGTGCTAGCTGAATGTCTTTAGGAATATCAACCAAAACAGGACCCGGACGACCTGATAACGCTAAATGCATGGCTTCTTGCAATACCTCAGCTAAGTCTTCAGCGCGCTCAACCATGTAACTGTGTTTTGTACATGACAAAGACATGCCTAAAACGTCAACTTCTTGGAATGCGTCAGAGCCGATAGCCGCCGTCGGTACTTGCCCTGTGATGGCCAAAACGGGCACTGAGTCCATCATGGCATCAGCAAGTGAGGTAATTAAGTTAGTTGCACCTGGGCCCGACGTAGCAAAACATACGCCTAACTTACCAGTACTGCGGGCATACCCTACTGCCGCAAAACCCGCGCCTTGCTCGTGACGAGTCAGGTAATGTTTGACAGGCGCGCCATACAACGCATCGTAGATTGGCATGATTGCCCCACCTGGGTAACCAAATACCTCTTTAACGCCATGTTTGGCTAGTAAATCTATTAGTAACTCTGCGCCTGTCATCTTCGTTCCTCATTCCCAATCTGACTGCTATTTAACTTAAATTCGACCCTAAAACGAAAAAGCCCCCCGAACTTTTCAGTGCGGGGGGCTTTTTGCTTAATACTTTTCTTTCAGCACTAACCAGCCCCCGCGGTAATAATAATCACCACGTTAATAATCACGACTAGTAGAGAATGTGCTGTTTTGAGCATTTAAAAATCACCTGAATTTGTTAGCGCAACGGTATACAATATTCACCGCGTTGCGTTCTTTTTCTATTAGTACCGCGAGTAGCCTATTAAGTCAACAGCAAACCCTATGTTATTAGTAGATTAAAACCCTCTTAGAAAGCATTTAAAATCCAATAAAATTAAAAATATGAAATAAATATTCAAATAATTAAAAATAATTCCCACTTATCCGGCTCATATAAAAATTAACAACACATTTCTTGTTTATTCAAAAAATCACCAAATCTCCCTTTTTTATACAAACTTGTTATTATGTTGGGGAAATTTTTTTACAAGGGAATACTATGTTCAGCACTGTAAACCGCGTTTTTCTTACGCTGCTTTTAGCTTTTTTAATTGGCTTTTCTAGTCACTCCGTCGCGCTTTCTCCGGCCCTGTTCAAGGTCGAAAAAGCAGGGGTCACGTCTTATTTATTTGGCACGGTTCATGTTGGTGATAAAAGCATGGATGGTTTACCAAAGAAAATCACACAAGCGATTGAGCAAACTGATGAAGTTATCGTTGAAGTTAACATTGAGGCACTCAATGCATTTGAAATACAAAAACGCTCCATTCCTTTTATGACTTTACCGCAAGGTAGAACACTAAAGGATGAAATAAGCGCCGAGCATTTCGAAGCATTAAAGCAGTATTTTGCAGCAAAACAGATTAATATTGCGCTTTTTGAAAACCTAGCACCTTGGGCTGTGATGGTCACTATGATGCAGATTGAGTATCAAAATTTGGGCTACCTAGAAGACTATGGGATCGACAAACAGGTCATTGCCCATGCTAAAAAGCACAATAAACCTATCGGCGAGTTAGAAACTTTAGAGCAACAACTTGAAATGCTGAGTTCGCTAGGTGTAAAGAGCGACTTAATGATAAGCACTACGCTTGCGCAATTAAAAGACGTTGAGCAGTACTTTCTAGATTTGGTTAATGCCTGGAAAAAAGGCGATATGGACACCTTAAACAAGTATTACCAACTTAGCTTTGATGATTCTGACTATGGTAAGTTCAGTGAAGAAGTAATGCTGACTCAGCGTAATAATAATTGGGTTGAACAATTAACACCAAGATTGACAAAAGAGTCATTATTTATTGCTGTGGGCGCCCTTCACTTGCCTGAAAAGCATGGCTTAATCACTCAGTTAAAAGCACAAGGTTTTAATGTAACTCGCTTATAAATCAGTTGGTTAAACCCTTACTGCACAGGCAGTAGCGTTTCTTTTCGCTGTTGCCTCAAAATTTTTTTAAATTCTTTTAAACCTTTTTCAACCCACCTGTCGTCTAACTTATTAAACAACATCAATCAGGGTGACGACGATGAAAAAATTATTATTAGCTGCTTTAACCACTGCTGTTATTTCTGCGCCAGTTTGGGCCGAAGATTCTAGAACCATTGAGCAATCATTTAATCTTGAAAACAGCACAGAATTAGAAATTGATTTTCCAGTCGGCAGCCTAGAAATGACGAGCTACGATGGCGATCAAGTCCAAGTCACCATTCGTTTAGAGCCAAAAGATAATGATGGGTGGTTTACTGATAAAGTCGATTTAAGCGCAGTACAGCTAAAATCTTCGCGTCAGCGTCAAGAGTTATCACTGTCTATTGATGATGATAATTTAGAGCAAACTTGGGAGGTCAAAGTGCCTAAAAGTATGCGTCTAGATGTTGAAGTCGGTGTCGGTAAAATTGAAATACAAGCACTTGAAAATACAGCAGATGTTGAAGTAGGTGTGGGCAAAGTGCGTATCGACACAGCCATTGATGACTTCAAACAAGTTAACCTTGAATCCGGTGTAGGTAAAACGAGTCTATCTGGTTTTGCGGGCAAAGCTCAGTCTCATAAGAAAATGGTCAGCTCACAAACAGAATACTTCGGCTCTGGCCAATATAACTTAGAAGTTGAAGTGGGTGTAGGCAATATCAAAGTGCGCCACTAAGCCACGACTCTTAAATTAACAAACTCCCTTTGCCCGGTCTTGCACCGGGCTTTTTGATCTCTTTTATACCCATGTTTATAACCTCTGGTTTTAAACAGATGATTTTTTAATCCCCTTTGCTTGACACCTAGACGGCTAAAATGTTTCAATGCCGCCTCACCCTATTTGAGCGCAGTGGAGCATTGTCTCGGCTGCCAGGGCTGGAAGAGGTGCGTTATTCAGGTAGCGCGGTTGAGGAGAGCAAACTCCGTTGATGCCGTAGCGAGGGGAATTAACGCCGAGAAGCAAACGTATTTGCTAAACGTTTAATTCGGGCGACTGGGCTGAATCCCAGCGACTGTCACCAATTGCGCAAGACGCAAGAATTTTGGTGGAGAGCTTCTGGTCTTAGAATAAATAAGGCCAGTTTGCCTTATCTTTTTTAAGTCCATTGCTCTTCGAATTTTAATTGTTCGAAGTATGGACACCCTCCTTACTCCGAACATGCTATAAGTTCGGTAGAGATGAAATCACAATACGATTTATCCAACTATCCTTTATGGACAGCTTTGGTGACGCCTTTTGACGCGCAAGACCAAATTGACTTTGACACACTCACAACACTCGTCCGTCAGCAAGAACAAGCTGGCAATGGCATTTTGTTGCTTGGTAGCACAGGTGAAGGCTTAGCACTTACCCTGTCTGAACAACAAGCGATTGTTGAATTTGTTTGTAACTTGACCCCTAACGTACCGCTTATGGTCGCGGTAGGTGGTATCAACTTACAAGAACAATTAGCTTGGCTTGAGTTCTGCAATCAGCACCCTATTCACGCTTACCTACTTGGTTCACCGCTTTATGCCAAACCGGGTGTTATTGGTCAAACTCAGTGGTTTGATGCATTACTTAGCGCCACAGACTTACCTTGTATGCTTTACAACGTACCGGGTCGCAGTGCCGTCGAAGTGTCACCAAAAGTACTAAAGAACCTCGCACACCACGACAACTTATGGGCGTTAAAAGAAGCCAGCGGTGACATCAGTAAGTTTGAGCAATTCCGTGAAGCTGCCCCTGAGCTGGCCATTTACAGTGGCGACGATGGGTTGATCCCCTACTTCGCACAAGCAGGCGCAAAAGGCCTAGTTTCGGTTGCAGCCAATGCCTGGCCAGAGCAAACCGCTGAATTCGTCCGCCGCTCTTTAGCGGGTACTTATCCGAACTTATTCACCACCTGGACGCAAGCCGTAAATAGCTTGTTTAGTGTCGCCAACCCAATTCCTGTCAAAGTGCTCATGCACCAACAGGGAACTCTGGCAACACCGAATCTTCGTCCTCCTCTTACGCACCTAGAACTGCAATGTAATGCAGCGATTGAGCGTGCAAACGACACAATTTTATCTTGGAATTAAGGCAGTAAAACATGAGCTGGTTAGAACTATTAAACAATTTAGAAAACGGTAGCGTACGTGCGGCAACTCAAGACGAGCAAGGCAATTGGCACGCCAACGTGGAAGTAAAGCAAGGCATTTTAGAAGCATTCAGAAATGGTACAAACGTTGAATTCCCAGGTGGTTTTGTTGATAAAGACAACCTAGCACCACAAGGTTTCAATGCAGAACAAAACGTACGTATGGTACCAGGTGGCTCAAGTGTACGTCGCGGTGCCTATGTGGCGTCTGGCACAATCATTATGCCACCAGCGTATGTAAACATAGGTGCATTCATCGATGAAGGTACTATGGTAGACAGCCATGCGCTAGTTGGCTCATGTGCACAAGTAGGTAAAAACGTTCACCTAAGTGCAGCAGTGCAACTAGGCGGTGTATTAGAGCCTGTTGGCGCAAGCCCGGTGGTTATCGAAGACGATGCGTTCATCGGTGCAGGCTGTGTGATCGTTGAAGGTGTAGTTGTTAAGAAAGGGGCTGTACTTGCACCAGGTGTCCGTTTATCTGCAACCATTCCTGTTTATGACTGTGTGAACGAGCGCGTATTAGAAAAAGGCGAGCCAATTCCTGAGAATGCGATTGTTATTCCGGGTTCACGTCCATCTTCAAGTGCATGGGGCCGCGAGCAGGGCTTAAGCATGTCATGTGCTTTAATTGTTAAATACCGCGATGAGCAAAGCGATGCATCTTTAATCCTTGAAGAGGTATTACGCTAATGAGCTTTTTGAGCACACCGCTACGTCAGCATATCACTGCGATCAGTGAACAGAACGACACACCGTTTTTTGTCTATGACCTAGATGCGTTATACGCGCATTTAAAACCACTGACAGAGCAATCTGTGGTGAAGTTATGGTATGCCGTTAAAGCCAATCCACTTTCTAAGGTGATCCAAACCTTAGATAAAGCGGGCTTTGACTTTGACGTAGCAAGCAGTGGCGAACTTGACCAAGTATTGCGTCAAGGCGTGGCTGCTAACCGTGTGCTCAACACCGGACCTGCTAAATCTAAAAAGCAGATCCAACACTTTTTGTCACAAGGTGTACGCACCTTTGTGGCAGAAAGCTTAAATCAAGTGGCTTGGTTAAACCAAGCTGCGACAGAACATCAAGTGCAGTTGCGCATTCTACTGCGTGTACAATTGCGCTGGCCCGATGGCGAAAAGAACCCACTTGGTGGCGACAGCTTAACGCCATTTGGTTTAGGGCTTGAAGAGTGGCAACAACTGACTATTCAAGACTACCCTGCGCTTAACTTTGTTGGCCTGCATATTTTCCAATGGGGCAATATGCTCAGCACCGAAAAGCTGGCTGAACTTTGGTCACAAATGGTCACGCCTCTGACCGACTTGGCTGAGCAACTCGGTTTTGCCTGCCAAATTTTAGATTTAGGCGGCGGTTTAGGTATTCCTTACACACCCGATGCTGATCGCCTCGCTTGGCCTAAATTAGTCGATGCACTGGCAAGCATTAAAGCTGCGGCTGGGGTTGAAGAACTGTGGATGGAGCTAGGCCGTTATGCGGTAGGTGAAATCGGCCATTATGTAAACCCTGTGGTTGAGCAAAAGCTGAATTATGGTGAGCACCAACTGATTGTCGCAGGTGGTATTAATCACGTATTACGCCCTGCTGTGACAAACCAAGCTTTTCCGGGTGAATTATTACGCCAATCTAGCGCATCATCACAAGATTTCCTAGTACATGGCCCGCTTTGTACTGCGCTAGACAGTTTAGGTAAGCACTCACTACCTGACGATATTAACGAGCACGACTGGGTGGTATTCAGTCAATGTGGTGCTTATGGGTATACCGAAAGTATGCCGTTCTTTTTATGTCATGAATTGCCTGCTGAATACGTGATTGAGCAAGGCCAAGTTGTCTGCGTGCGTGAGAGCCAAAACGCCGCAAGTTATTTAGTGTAGGTGATCCCATGAATACAATTACCCAAGAACATATTCAAGTTGGCGAAATTGCCAATGGCTTACCTTTAACCATTCCTATGTATCGTTTACAAGGCAATGGCAGCGGCCCTAAAGTGTATATTCAAGCCAATATGCATGGCGCAGAAGTACAAGGTAATGCCGTTATTTACCAATTACTTGAGCAGCTAAAAACACAGACATTGGCTTCAGACATCACCTTAGTGCCTTATGCGAATCCGATCGGCTGTAATCAAAAGTCGGGGGAGTTTACTTTAGGTCGTTTTGATCCGATCACCGGCACCAACTGGAACCGCATGTATCACGATCACAGCAAACTGATCGAGTCATTTGTTCACGAACATTTAGACGCGCCAGAAGATGAGATCAAAAGCAAATTCCGCGCGCTGCTTGTTGATCAGACCCAAATGTTTCTTGATCAACCCGCTTATCGCGTGAATACCGGCAAACGGATCGCTGTGACCTTGCAACGTTTAGCGCATGAAGCTGACATAGTATTAGATCTTCATACCGGTCCGATCTCGGCCAAACATTTGTACTGTCCTGAATATGCGAAAGCCAGTGCCAGCCACTTTGACATTGAGCATGTACTGTTGATCCCTAATGAATTTGATGGCGCGATGGACGAAGCGACTTTTTGCCCTTGGTGGCAATTAAGCGAAGCCTACAAAGCGCAGGGCCGCAACATTCCAGTGTGGGTTGAAGCTTTCACCGTTGAACTCGGCTCGCAAGAGAAAATCGACTTAACCGAAGCCAAACTCGATGCCGAAAGTATTTTAAGTTATCTAAATCACAAGCAAGCGTTTATCGGTGCTGAGTTTACGCCTAAACCTATTACCCGCTATGCCTGTATGCTTGATGACTATTTGGCGTTTTATGCCCCTATGGGTGGCATGGTCGAGTACAACGCCGAACTAGGCAGTCACATTAAAGCCGGTGACACCATTGCGAAGATTTTACGCATGGAACAATACTTATCAGAAAAGCCATTGCATGAAATCACTTTAGATACAGATGCCATCACCATTTTGCATTTTGCTTCGGCCAGCGTGAATCAAGGCACTGAACTCTATAAGTTCTTCACAAACTATTTCGAGCTGTAAGGCTTCACCTTATTGCGTGAGAGTAAGCACCTTTTATTGAGTGTCGCTTACTAAGGTATGGCGGCTTTTGCCGCCAGCCTTTTTCTTGTTTTTCATTTACAACCCAATTAGTTTATTCACGCTAACTTCATGCATCTCATGTATACTCGTTTTGTTAAAGGAGCATACAAAGAGGCAATCATGCGCTATCTACTCACATCTTTGAGTATTTTATTTACTTTTCCATTGGTGGCTTTTGCCACAGAAACACCTGTGGAAAAAGATGAAATCGACCTCGTTAAACAATGTGTCATCAATGAACTGATTAATGCTGACGACAATACTCTAGTCGCAGATATTAAAGAAAAGTGCTCTAAGTTAGAGGCCGCTGAAAAGTTCAGCCTACTCGATCAGCGTATGGCCCGCGAACGTGTGACACAAAAGAACCGTAATGTTCTAACGCCCCATCACCGTAATTACATTTTGCCCGTATCTTATATTAGTCAGCCAAATAACCGCCCATTTGATGGCATAAAAGCAATTAGTGACGAACAAGGTGAGCCACTCGATAACTTCGAGGTAAAATATCAGTTGTCTTTAAAAGTGCCTGTTTATACCGGCTTTTCAGACCCTGATCAGGCCATTTATACCGCTTTCACCCTGCAATCCTATTGGCAGTTTTATAATAAGGATATCTCTTCACCCTTTCGTGAAACAAACTATGAACCTGAAGTATTTTGGGTAAATTTTTTAGACGATGAGAATGTGTTGTGGGGCGATGAGATGGCCGTAGTGGTCGGTTTATCACATCAGTCAAATGGTCGCAGCCAGCCAAACTCTCGTTCTTGGAACAGACTGTATGCCAACTTTATTTGGGAAAACCGAGGGTTTGTTTTTAGTTTTAAGCCTTGGTATAGATTGCCTGAAGACGATAAACCAGATGCTTTAGAGGCAAAAGGCGACGACAACCCAGATATATACAAATATATGGGCTACTTTGAGTTTAGTGGCGTTTATCGTCAGGGCGATCATGAATTTGGTTTCATGGTGAGAAATAACCTTCACAGCGATAATCGCGGTGCTTTACAGCTAGATTGGTCATTCCCGCTTTGGGGTAGGCTCAGAGGATATGCGCAATACTTTAACGGCTATGGTGAGAGCATGATTGATTACAATGCCGATATACAACGTTTTGGGGTGGGTATATTGCTCACCGATATATTGTAACTTCTACCCAATAATAAAAAGCCAAGCGAGTAGCTTGGCTTTTTAAATCTAGCGCTTAATTTTAGCGAAGCACAACAAAGCAGCCTTCAAACTTAGCAACCAGTTTATCGCCATCGTACACATTCACTGGTACATAGTATTTCGCTTTACCTTCAGTTTCTAACTCAAGCAATTTGCCCGAACAATCTGCGATAGTCACAGTCGCACTTGGTGCCGTTGTGAGTGGCTTAAGGTATTTGATTTCAGCATCAGCTAATACAATGTTACCTTCAAGGTTGAGCTCTTTAAGCGCCAAATAGGTCGCGCCCCACCCTGTCAGGGTCGCCATGCTGTATACCGAACCTGCAAACATTGAGTTATGTAAATTTAAGTTCGCTTTTAAGTCTGCTTTAGTTGAAAACTGCCAGTCAGTGTAGCTTTCAACTTTAATGCCCATCGCATCACTGATTGGAATAGACTCACGCCATGTGTTTTGCAGTACCTGCGTCCAGTCAGGGTGGCGGAACCAACCTGGCTCACAAGGCTTTTGTTTTACCATTTTCCAGTGCTGTACGTCACCGTATGCAAGGTGGGCTTTTTCTAATACGGTATAACCATGCTTCTCATAAAAAGACAGCGCTCGTTCACGGGCAAATAATACTAGTTCATCAGCATTTTGCTGCCAAGCTACCTTTTCAAGTTCATGCAGTAAGCGGCTACCTAAATGTTGACCTCGGTGCTTTTCATCTACCGCCATATAACGCACTTGTGCTTGCTGTTGGTTATTAAAGTGCAAACGTGCAACGGCTAATACATCTCCGTCGTTATTCTTAATATAACGATGCTCCGCTTCTTGCTCTAAATCGTCTTGCTCAGAGCCGCGAGGCTGTTCCCACGGGGCGCGTAAGACTTGCCAACGTAATTGATAATAGGCTTGCCAGTCTTCGCTACTTTGTGGCGCAGTTACCTGAAACATAGTTACTCCTGTTGAAATGCATCTCTGGCCGTCGATTTACTAACAAAGCAACGGCAACTTGGTGTCGTTTTTATAAACTCACCATACTAGAAAACCGCAAAATAAAACATAGTTTCGCGCTGCTTCAACAACAATCAATGTAAAACTTGGTGGACACACTGGCATTACAGAAAAGCTCAGCTATGATGATGTAATTATGGAAAAATTTTTCACAAGCTCTGACACTTTGAGCACCGACTTTGTTTTTCACTGCCACGATTTTGGACATCTAATTTATTGGCAGAAACATGGCCAGATCAGTATTCAAGTGCGCCAAGAAAAACAGTATCGATGGCTCTTAATCAACGACACTTTACAATCTGTGATTGATAGAGACGATGCTTCGCGCCTATTACTTCCACATTTACAGCAGCTTGCAACGCTTTGGCAGCCATTAGCAGCGCCAAAAACCGTATTAGAGTTAGGGCTGGGTGCTGGGGCTATCCGTAACTACTTAGAATCTCAATACCCAGACGTGCATGTCACCTCGATTGAAAAAGATCCTGAAGTTATCCGCTGTTATAAGAAGTATTTCGACGGTGATGCACTCAGTGCATTGATCTGTGATGACGCCGAGCGATTTGTGCAAAAAAGTGCGTTATATGATTGGATTATTCTAGATTTATTTAGCCAAGAAGATGCGCCGAATTTTTTGTTCGACCATAAGTTTTATCAAAGTATTCGCAATCGCTTAAATCAAGGCGGCTGGCTGTTTATTAACTTTCTCTCCAGCCACCCCTCACAGTTAGAGCAACTTCAACACCGACTGATCACCAATTTTGGCAAGAAGCCCAATGAAGTTGCCATACCCGACTACTTGAATCACATCATCGCAGTAAGCCGCTAAACTGACAGATTAAAGGTGACCGGCCCGTCGTTACACAAGCTCACTTGCATATCTGCAGCAAACTGTCCTGTTTGCACTTTAATACCCGCGGCCTTTGCCTGTGCCACAAAATAGTCGTATAACGCTTCGGCTTGCGCTGGCGTACCCGCGCTCGAAAAACTAGGACGCATGCCTTTTTTAGTATCAGCGGCCAAAGTAAACTGCGATACCACTAAAAGCTCACCCTCAATGTCTTTCAGGCTGAGATTCATTTTGCCAGCGTCATCCGTGAATATGCGGTAATTACTCACCTTGTGAAGTAGCTTGTCTGCTGTAGACTCATCATCAAGCTTTTCAACGCCCAATAGCAATAAAATGCCTTTACCTATCGCACCAACGCACTCACCCGACACGTCTACTTTTGCGTGAGCAACTCTTTGAATTAATCCCTGCATATCATTCTCAAAACTTTATTTTTAATGTGCTAAATATACCGAATTTAGCCGTTTTCTAAAACGAAAGTCTTTACCACTTAGAATGTGTAACGCCTGATATAACAAAGGTATTAATGCAAACGACACAGCATTAAGTCAGAAGCACGAATAATGGCATCCATATAGTCACCTTCTCGCTGTGCGTGCCCAGCATTCTCCAATACATAAAATTGCGCTTTATGCTTTTGAGCAAAGCGTTGTACGGGGGCATAGCGACACAATAAATCATCTCGACTATGAATAAGCCAGCATGGTAGATGACAAAGCGACGCTTTAAATTGAGCGATATTACAGAGCTGAGAAAAATTTTGTTCTTGGAAGAGGTGACACATGATTTTTGCTTGCTGAACATTACAGTGCGCTTGTTCAATGTTGGCAAGTCTGGCTCTTGCGCCTAAAGCCAACTTTGATTCCCAAGCCATCCATAACTGTGCTGCTTTATGTTGCTCCAGTTCATCTGTGCCTGTCAAAGACTGATAATAATGCTGTAAGATCTCCGCTTCGCTTTTGAGACCATGGCTAAAATCTGAATACAACTCAGGATAAAATTGCGCACCCGCCCCATGTGGCCCATACAACCAAGCGAGATCGGTGGTTTCAGCGAGGAAGCTTGCCCAAAGTATTAACCCTGACACTCTTTCAGAATGAGATTGATAAAAAAGTAGCGCCAATGTCGCCCCCCAAGATCCCCCTGCAATGACACTTTTTTCAATACCAAGATGATTAAGCAGCAAATGCATGTCATCCACCAAATGGGCTGGACTATTATGCGCCAGTGAATCAGGGGAAGAGAGACCGCAGCCCCGCTGACTAAATAAAATAATGCGGTATTTTCGTGGATTAAACAGGCAGCTCATCGCAGGCACAAGACCCGCTCCCGGGCCACCATGGCAAACGATAACAGGCACACCTTGCTCGCACCCGTATTCTTCTACATGAATTTGTGCACCTTGCCCTACTGCAAGGTGAAAGCTTTGACGCGCCGCTTTGAACTCGTAACCGAGAGACATAAGACCTCCAAGGTTATCGCTTTTCTCACTGTGCTATATGCTGGCTATCCTCAGTGTGTTGTTCAGGCGCTTGCTGTTGCTCAAGCCTTTCGCTTAAACACACAGTAAACTCAGCGCCTAACAGCACCACAATCCAAGACAAGTAGACCCAAACAAATAGGATCGGCACAGTTGCTAATGCACCATAAATCACTTCATAAGAAGGAAAGTGACTGATATACATAGCAAAGCCTTTCTTGGTTAGCTCGAACAACAATGCCGCAAACAAAGCACCAGGGATCGCAGCTTGAAAAGCAACTCTCTTATTCGGAACTAAAGTATAGAGCATAATGAAGCCGGCCATGGAAATTGCGTAAGGTAAAAGTTTTAATAAAAAGCCACTAAACCCTGGAATACCCTGATCGGCAAACGATACCAATGAAACAATGTAAGAAGTCACACCAATACTTGCTCCTAGTAAAACCGGGCCCAGTGTTAATACCATCCAATAAATCGCAAAAGAGATCATAAACGGTCGCTTCTCTTTTACTCGCCAAATGCGATTTAAGGCAGTATCTACATTTCTGATAAGCAATAGCGCCACAGCCGCTAAGAAGCTAATGCCCACGGCGGTCATTTGATTTGCATTACCCGTAAAGGCGCTGATATGAGACTTAATAGAATCTGTTGAAGTCGGGACAAAGTTAGTAAAAATGAAGTTCTCTATGGCAACTCGGGTATCTTCAAACCCTGGAAAGGCTGAAAATATTGCCACACCGACCGCAATTAATGGCACCAAAGACAAAAGCGTCACATAAGCCAAGTAACCTGCATTGATGGTAATTTGATCTTCTAGGCAGCGCTTAAAATAATGCTGCCACCAACTAGGTTGACGCGCTAAAAACTCTTTCGCTTTGGACTGTAATTGCTGATAGTGCAGTTGCATAGAAATAAAATAAACAGGAAACGTTTTGCACATCATAGCAATCCGCCCCATAATTTACATCAAGATAGTTAATAAAATAGGTTGATTATGAAACATTTAGCTATAGCAGCTGCACTGTGCCTAGGCCTCAGCGCGTGCCAAACCGTTTACTACTCTGCAATGGAAAAAGTCGGTGTTCACAAACGTGAGATATTAGTTGATAGAGTCGAAGCCACAAAAGAGTCACAACAGAATTCACAACAAGAGTTTCAATCAGCACTCGAAAGATTAACCACACTCGTTAATTTTGATGGTGGCGAATTGCAAACTGCCTATGAGCAATTGAATGATGATTATGAATCAAGCCTTTCGGCTGCGAGCGATGTCTCTAACAACATCGATAAAGTAGAAGATGTCGCCGAAGCATTATTTGATGAATGGCAGGATGAACTTGGCCAATATTCAAATGCCAATTTAAAACGTGAAAGTGAGAAAAAGTTAAAGCAAACACAAAGGCAGTTCTCTAAGCTGCTTAAATCGATGCGTCGCAGTGAAGCTAAAATGCAGCCTGTTTTAGATTCATTGAAAGACAATGTACTGTATTTAAAGCATAACCTGAATGCCCAAGCTGTCGCGGCGATCCGAGGTGAGTTTGACTCTTTGAAAGTCGATATTCAAAACCTAATCAATGATATGAATCGTTCGATTGCCGATTCGAATGCTTTTATTGAGCAAATGAATCAGAATAAAGTGAACTAGTTTTTATACCTCCTACTAAACAAATTAATCGCCTGTCATTTAACATTTTATGGCAGGCCACTTACCAGAAAAACGTCAATCTCATCATTTTGTAAATTCCTAAAGTGTTTTCTACACCTAATCTGTAAGCTTCAACCCGAATGACACATACTCTTCTGCTCTTTATATGTGCAAAACCCAAGCGATGGACAAATTTAACTATAAAAGGTACATTCAGAGAAGCGAAATTAGAAAGCAAGCTGCAAATAATTAAAAGTTAGAAAGTCACAATCAGGGGAGATTTTTACGGTGACAACTATGTTAAACAAGTATAAATATGAATTACTATACACCTTTTTGATAGCCACTTATATCACACTAAGCGGCTCATCATCTTTCATACTCACTCTATGGATCGTCTCAGTGCCTTTGCTGCTACTTGGTTTGAATGGCTTTTTGAAGTTCAAAACACAGCCAATCAGTAGGAGAAACCAATTCGCCTCGATCGCTTGTCATTTGATTATGTTAATAGTCACTATTTCATTGCACTTTGACATTGGCGGAGTCACTACAGGAAGTTCTACATCAGCAATTGCACTGGTTATGCTACCAATTTTATGTGGCGCAGGAGTAATTGCGCTAGTAGCACTTCACTGGCTGTTTAACTTTTTAAAACACAAAAATGTGATTTAATAAGTGAAAAATAGCTACTTAGGTAGCTATTTTTCATTCTCTCTTCTCAGCGTAATTAATGACGTGAAAACCAATCCAAAATACGATCTAAACGCTCAACTAAATTTGTAGGCGTACCAGTGCGAGACAGACCATGTGTCTCACCTTTAAAGATCACCATTTCTACAGGAACATCATTCGCTTTTAGCGCATAAAACCACTCTTGGCCCTGCCCTATGGGTGTCACCATATCTTGATCACTGTGGATGATCAGAGTCGGTGTTGACACCTGATCAGCATATTTTAATGGTGAGCGATCCCAATATCCGGCAAAGTTGGTCCAAAGCGTGCCACCAAACTCTTTCGTCATTTGCGCTGGCGTATACTCTTGCGTGCCCGCCTCAGAGATCCATGAGCTGACACTACGTTGTGTGACTGCAGCTTTAAAGCGATCGGTTTTGGTCGTGATCCAATTAGTTAAAAAGCCACCATGACTGCCCCCTGTGATATACAGGGCATCTTTATTAATCCAGCTATTCTGTGCAATAACCTTATCTAAAAACTGCATGTTATCTCTGTAATCTGCACCACCGTAATCCTTTCTAACAGCTTTACTATGTGCAATACCATAGCCGCTACTACCACGGTAATTCACATAAACGACACCATAGCCTTTGGCAGCATACATTTGGTTTTCATGGAACCACTGGTGCCCCCACATACCACCAGGACCGCCTTTAATGTTCAATACCAGTGGATATGATTTATTCTTGTCGAAATTAATTGGCTTATGAACGAAACCCTGTACTTTCACTCCCTGCTCATTCTCAAACCAAAATGATTCTGCCGGTGAAAGGGCTTTGCTCGCAATCAATGCATCATTAAATTGTGTGAGCTTTTGCAGTTTTTTCGACTGAATTTCATATCGATATAGTTCTGGCAGTGCCGTTGAACTTTCTAAGGTAAAGACGAGAAACTTGCCACCTGGTGCAATTGCTAAATTTCTAACCGTTTTGTCTATGTCTAATAGTTTTTTGACCGATGCAGCCCCAGTGTCAACTGCGAATAAACGGTGGGCACCCTGATCGCTGGTTGTAAAATAAAGCGACTTATTTGTCGGTGACCATAAAGCCCCTGAAGCGCGTCTGTCGAATGCTGCAGTTAAATTTTTTGGCTTACTATTTCCACGCTGTAAAAATAGATCTGCTTGCTCATAGGTGTCTTCTTGGTGGCTGTACACGACCGATTTACCATCATGCGAAACGCTCACGTTATATTGACTGCCTTGATGTTGAGTCAAAGCAACTTGCTGCTTTGTCTTAATGTTTAAGCGATAGATATCGCTATTATCATTCCCCTCATACTCGAGCCCTGTTTTATTGGCATGAAAATAAACATATTGACCATCTTTAGACAAAGTTGGGCCATTCACATTCCAATCAGACCCTTCTGTCAGTTGAGTCAATGCTTGGCTTTCTAAATCATAGGTAAATAGATGGCGACGCTTATCACTTAAATAACCTGCGCCATCTCCGATATACCTCGAATTTTTGACAACCACAATATCTGGTTTAGTACGCTTATTTTCAGACTTACTGTCTAATGCTTCATTTTCTTTCTCGGGACTCACAGTTAATGTGAGCAACAACAGCTCGCCAGATGGCATCCATTGAAAACTCGACAGACTTTGCTCTACGAAAGTCACTTGCTTTGCCTCACCGCCATTGGCTGGCATGACAAATACCTGAGATTTACCATCAACCGAACGGATAAAGGCAACACGAGAGCCATCTGGTGACCATTTAGGCGCACGATCGCCTGTGCCTTGAGTAAACTCAGAAACAATACCTGATTTGTTTATTTTGAAGACCTGACTGTTTCTTCCGCTGGCATCGTCATTGACTGTTCGTTTAACAAATAAAATGTCTTCGTTATTAGGAGACACCTGAGGTGAATTTAAAAAGACAAAATCAAAGTAATCTTCAGGCACCAAGCCTTTTGACTCTTTCTTTGCTACAGATGCGTGTGCATGTGTGGTGGTAAATAGGGAAAATAATAATGCCCAAGTTAGTAAGCCACTCAAATGGCGCTTTTCATTCATATCCTTCATTCCAAAACTCAAAGTCAAAGATCAGAAACAATGGCATCAACACAATGAGGAGAGTCATTGTTAATGCATGTCCCGAAAGTAGTTTCAAATTGAAGAATACGTGAGCAGTCAGTATAAGTCTTAATAAATCGATAAAAGGACGTTACTGAAATATAAAATGCATTTCATTTCTGTGGTGATTTCATGAATTGAAACAGGTTTAATACCCTGTTACCGGTAGTACGCTTGATAAATTAGCCGTTTGAGTTAAATAAGATTTAGCCTGATTTGGAAAACACGACAAACTATAATTTACTTACCCTCTAAACGACAAAAGCCCCAGCAAATGCCGGGGCTTTTAAGCAATTATAAACTTAGTCTAAGACTAAAATTAAGCTTGCTTAGGACTAGAAACAACTTCTACTAAAGTCCAAGACTTATTCTTAGAAATTGGCGCGCACTCACGAATAGTAACTACGTCACCTGCTTTAGCAGTGTTGCTCTCATCGTGTACTGACAATTTAGTAGTACGCTTGATGAATTTACCGTAGATCGGGTGCTTAACCTGACGCTCGATAGCAACAACAATTGATTTGTCCATTTTATCGCTTACTACACGACCTTGAAGAGTACGGATCTTATCGCTCATTATGCACCTGCCTTCTGGTTAATAACCGTTTTAACACGCGCAATGTTGCGACGTACTTTTCTCAGTTCGTGAGTTTGAGCTAGCTGACCAGTGCTCGCTTGCATGCGCAGGTTAAACTGCTCACGAAGTAGCTCAAGAAGTTCAGCATTTAGCTCTTCTACGCTTTTGTCTTTTAATTCGCTAGCTTTCATTACATTACCGTCCGAGTTACGAAAGTTGTCTTGAATGGTAGTTTACGAGAAGCAAGGTTGAATGCTTCACGAGCAAGCTCTTCAGAAACACCTTCCATTTCGTAAAGCACTTTACCAGGCTGAATTTCAGCAACCCAGTATTCAACAGAACCTTTACCTTTACCCATACGAACTTCAAGCGGCTTGTTTGTGATTGGCTTGTCTGGGAACACACGGATCCAGATTTTACCTTGACGCTTGATGTGACGAGTCATAGCACGACGAGCTGCTTCGATTTGACGAGCAGTCATACGACCACGACCAGTTGCTTTCAAGCCGAATGAACCGAAGCTAACTTTGTTACCGTTGTTCGCAAGACCACGGTTGCGGCCTTTATGAACCTTACGGAATTTTGTACGTTTTGGCTGTAACATTAATCGCTACCTCTTACTTAGCACTTTTTTTGGCTTTCTTCGGAGCACGTTTAGCTGGCTTCTCTTGCTCTTGTTTCAGTGGAAGACCACCGATAACTTCGCCTTTGAAGATCCAAACTTTAACACCGATGATACCGTAAGTGGTTAAAGCTTCAGAAGTTGCGTAATCGATATCAGCACGAAGCGTATGTAGAGGTACACGACCTTCACGATACCACTCAGCACGTGCGATTTCAGCACCGCCTAGACGACCGCTAACTTCAACTTTGATACCCTTAGCACCTAGACGCATTGCGTTCTGTACTGCGCGCTTCATAGCACGACGGAACATAACACGACGCTCTAGCTGAGAAGAGATACCGTCAGCAACTAACTGTGCATCTAGCTCTGGCTTACGTACTTCTGCAATGTTGATTTGTGCAGGTACACCAGCAAGCTTAGTTACAGCTTGGCGAAGCTTTTCAACATCTTCACCTTTTTTACCGATAACAACACCAGGACGAGCTGTGTGGATTGTTACACGGATTGATTTAGCTGGACGCTCAATAACGATTTTAGACACAGAAGCAGACTTCAATTCCTTAGTAAGGAATGTACGTACTTTGTGATCGCCAAAAAGCTGTGCAGAGAAATCTTTACTATTCGCGTACCAGGTAGAAACCCAAGGTTTAGAGATACCTAGGCGAATACCAGTAGGATGAACTTTTTGTCCCATTACTTATATCTCCTAGCTATCTGAAACCACAACAGTGATGTGGCTTGAACGCTTAAGGATGCGGTCTGCGCGTCCTTTAGCACGTGGCATGATACGCTTCATTGTAGGACCATCGTCCACAAAGATCGTAGCTACACGTAGCTCATCAATGTCAGCACCTTCGTTATGCTCTGCGTTAGCAATAGCAGACTCTAGTACTTTTTTAACTAATACAGCCGCTTTCTTAGGGCTGTACGCCAGGATTTCTAGTGCGCGATCAACCGGTAGTCCGCGGATCTGATCAGCAACTAGACGTGCTTTTTGCGCCGAACCAGAGGCGAATTTGTGTTTAGCTAATGCTTCCATCATATCCTCCGATTAACGCTTCTTCGCTTTCTTATCCGCAGCGTGGCCGCGGTAAGTGCGTGTAGGTGCAAATTCACCTAGTTTGTGACCGATCATTTCGTCCGAAACAAATACAGGGACGTGCTGACGACCATTATGGACTGCGATGGTCAATCCGATCATATTAGGGATGATCATTGAACGACGGCTCCAAGTCTTGATAGGCTTCTTGTCACCGCTTTCCAACGCCTTCTCTACCTTCTTCAGCAAGTGTAGGTCAATAAAAGGACCCTTCTTGAGAGAACGTGGCATGGCAATTCCTCAACTATTACTTAGTACGACGACGTACGATTAATTTATCAGTACGCTTGTTTTTACGTGTCTTCTTACCTTTGGTAGGAACACCCCATGGAGATACAGGATGACGACCACCAGAAGTACGACCTTCACCACCACCGTGTGGGTGGTCTACTGGGTTCATGGCAACACCACGAACTGTAGGACGGATACCACGCCAACGCGTTGCACCAGCTTTACCTAGTGAACGTAGCATGTGTTCTGCGTTACCTACTTCACCTAAAGTTGCGCGACAATCCGCTTCAACTTTACGCATCTCGCCTGAACGTAGACGAAGTGTTACGTACTGACCTTCACGAGCAAGGATCTGAACGTATGCACCCGCTGAACGAGCGATTTGAGCACCTTTACCAGGCTTAAGCTCAACGTTGTGAACAGTAGAACCTACAGGCATGTTGCGCATTGGTAATGTGTTACCAGCCTTGATTGGTGCATCAACACCAGACTGAATAGTATCACCAGCTTTTAAGCCTTTAGGTGCGATGATGTAACGACGCTCACCGTCTGCATATAATACAAGAGCGATGTTTGCGCTACGGTTTGGATCATATTCTAAACGCTCAACTTTAGCCGGAATACCGTCTTTAGTACGTTTAAAATCGATTACACGGTAGTGTTGCTTATGACCACCACCGATGTGACGAACCGTGATACGACCGTTGTTGTTACGACCACCTGATTTAGAGTTCTTCTCTAATAGCGGAGCGTATGGCTTACCCTTGTGTAGATCAGGGTTAACCACTTTAACGACGTGACGACGACCCGCAGAAGTTGGTTTACACTTTTGAAGTGCCATAATTCTAACTCCCCTTATTACTCGGCGCCGCCGACAAAGTCTAGCTCGCTACCTTCTTTAAGAGTAACGTAGGCTTTTTTCCAGTCTGAACGACGACCGAAACGCATGCCAGTACGCTTTGCTTTACCCTTAACGTTAAGTGTGCGAACACCAGTTACTTCTACTTCAAAAAGCTTCTCAACAGCAGCTTTAACTTCAGCTTTAGTTGCGTCTGTTGCTACTTTGAAAACGATTGTGTTGTTTTCTTCAGCTGCAATAGTGCTCTTTTCAGAGATATGTGGAGCAAGGATTACTTTTAAAAGACGTTCTTCACGGATCATGCTAGCGCCTCCTCAAGTTGCTTAACAGCACCTGCAGTAATTAATACCTTATCGAAAGCGATTAGGCTTACTGGGTCAATGCCAGCTACATCACGTGTATCAACCTTGTATAGGTTACGTGCAGAAAGGAATAGATTCTCATCTACTTCTTCAGTCACGATTAACACGTCTTTAAGCTCAAGCTCTTTAAGCTTACCAACAAGCTCTTTAGTCTTAGGTGCTTCTAAACCGAAGTTTTCAACAACAACTAAACGCTCTTGGCGTACAAGCTCAGATAAGATGCTTTTGATCGCACCGCGATACATCTTACGGTTAACTTTTTGGCTGTGATCTTGCGGCTTAGCTGCAAAGCTCACACCACCGCTGCGCCAGATTGGGCTGCGGATTGTACCAGCACGTGCACGGCCAGTACCTTTTTGAGCGAATGGTTTTTTACCACCGCCACGTACTTCAGAACGTGTCTTCTGAGCACGAGTACCTTGACGAGCACCTGCTGCGTATGCAACAACTACTTGGTGTACTAATGCTTCGTTAAACTCACGTCCAAAAGTAGCTTCGGAAACTTCAAGCGCACCAGCGCCTTTAATTGCTAATTCCATCACTAAATCTCCAGGACTTATGCTTTAACAGCTGGTTTAACGATAACGTCACCGCCGATAGCGCCAGGTACTGCACCTTTAACTAAAAGCAGGTTACGCTCTGCGTCAACACGAACTAGTTCAAGATTCTGAGTCGTTGAACGCTCAGCACCCATGTGACCGGCCATCTTCTTACCTTTAAACACCTTACCAGGTGATTGGTTTTGACCGATTGAACCAGGAGCACGGTGAGAGATAGAGTTACCGTGAGTAGCGTCTTGCATGCTGAAATTCCAGCGCTTAACACCACCTTGGAAACCTTTACCTTTTGAAGTGCCAGTAACGTCAACTTTGTTTACGTCATTGAATAGCTCAACTGTTAGTTCAGCACCTACTTCAAATTCACCTTCTCCGCCGTTAAGACGGAATTCCCACAGGCCACGACCCGCTTCAACGCCAGCTTTAGCGAAGTGACCCGCTGCTGGTTTGTTTACACGGCTTGCTTTTTTCTCGCCTGCAGTAACTTGAAGCGCGTTATAACCGTCTGTAGCGTCAGATTTGATCTGCGTTACACGGTTAGGCGTCGCTTCGATAACTGTCACAGGGATAGATACACCATCTTCAGTGAAGATACGTGTCATACCCACTTTACGACCGACTAGACCTAATGCCATTTTCCTAAAACCTCTCTAATCTTCCGATTAACCCAGGCTGATTTGAACATCAACACCAGCAGCAAGGTCTAGGCGCATTAGAGCGTCTACAGTCTTGTCTGTTGGTTCTACGATGTCGATCAGACGTTTATGGGTGCGGATTTCATACTGATCACGCGCATCTTTGTTTACGTGCGGTGAGACCAATACAGTGAAGCGCTCAAAACGTGTAGGAAGTGGGATTGGACCACGTACCTGTGCACCTGTGCGTTTCGCAGTTTCCACGATTTCCGCCGTTGATTGGTCAATCAAACGGTGGTCAAAAGCTTTTAGGCGAATACGAATGCGTTGATTTGACATTCTTTAACCTCAATAAAAAGAGCATTTAAAAAGAGCATAAAAAAACCTCCGAAACCACCTAAATATTAGGAAGTCGGGTGTTCTTCTATTTCTACCATTGAGCTCCAAATCGGAGCTCCTATTTAATGGCTTGAGATCCAAGCCTTATTTCTAACTTTCCAGCTAATAATGAGCGGAAAGTTTGCGTATTATATAGAGACTGGTGATAAATGCAACAGTTTATCTTAATAAATATCTTATCTAGCGTTACAGCGAATGGGTCGAGTTCTTTTTGAAAACATCTACACTTTATAGAAGCTTCTGAGATTGATGCTTTTTTGTAAATGGTCAGTCCAGTATTTCCTTGGTATTCTATAGCAAATTTTTTAGCTGGTTATGATATGAACATTTTGACTCGCAGCGCGAACGTAATTGCAGCTTCCGTAAACCGTATTTTGGTTAGGACAAAACTGCTGCCGGAATCTCCTGTTGCACAATTTGATCTCGACCCATCTGTGCCTACGTTTTACGTAACGCGTCTAAATTCAAAAGCAGATTTAGCTGCATTAGCAGCAGTATGTAAGCAGTTGGGCTTACCAGACCCAAGAGAGCAGCAACCACTCTCAGGAAAACAGATTGACCGTTTTATTCCACTTGCTAACCCAACTCCGCTGTTTGGTGATAAAGCAAAGCCCAGTGACGCACTTGAACTGGGTAAACAAATATTTGATGCGTTTAGTCTCTCTCCTGAACAACGCGCACAAGTTGTGCCTGTTACTATTCTCTGGGGCCGAAACCCAGGCAAAGAAAAACCAGGAATCGGCACACTATTCTCTCACTCAATGACCCCTAGCAGGTTACGAAAGTTTTTTGTTTTGCTGTTCTCAGGTAGAGATAATCTTGTGCGTTTTAGTCAACCCATTGAACTCAATCAGTTGATGACGGATAAAGCGGATGTTGACGAACTGCCACACAAATTACTTCGCGTGGCACGCGTGCACTTCAAACGTCAAAAATTGGCTGCAACAGGTCCCAAGTTACCATCAAGAGAAGCGCTGTTCTCAGGCTTACTTGCATCACCAAGTATTAAGAAGGCGATTGCAGACGAAGCGAAAGCAAAAGGGTTAAGTCATCAAGAAGCCAAGTTAAAAGCGAAAGAATTACTTGAGGAGATTGCTGCCAACTACTCTGATGCTATGATCCGAGTCGGTGACCGTATTTTAACATGGTTGTGGAACAAGCTTTATAATGGCATCGAAGTGAAATACGCAGAGCGTGTTCATGAGCTAACCAATAAAGGTCATGAAATTATCTATGTGCCTTGTCACCGTAGCCACATGGACTACCTGTTACTGACTTATGTTATCTATCACCAAGGGTTGGTTCCTCCACATATCGCAGCTGGTGTGAATTTAAACTTCTTCCCTGCAGGTGGGATTTTTCGTCGTTCTGGTGCTTTCTTTATTCGCCGCTCTTTTGCTGGTAACAAACTTTACTCGGCAATTTTTAAAGAGTACTTAAGCCAACTCTTTATGAAAGGTTACTCGGTTAAGTTTTATACTGAGGGTGGCCGCAGTAGAACAGGTCGTCTATTACCACCTAAGACAGGTATGTTAGCTATGACCATGCAAGCTATGCTTCGTGGCATTGAAAGGCCAATCTCTATTGTGCCTGTTTATATCGGTTATGAGCATGTGATGGAGATTAATACGTATCTGAAAGAGCTCGCAGGTAATAACAAAAAGAACGAATCCATCTTCGCAGTCTTTAAAGCGATTAAAAATCTTAAAAACTATGGTCGCGGTTATCTTAACTTTGGTGAGCCAATCGCCCTTCAGCAATACCTAAATGAACACCAACCTGATTGGCGTGCGCATATTGGCGATGATAGCGCGAAACCACAATGGCTGAACACCCAAGTTGCAAACGTGGCGCAAGACATCATGACCAATATAAACAGCGCCGCTGCACTAAATGCTGTTAACTTACTCGCCACAATTTTACTGAGTCGCGATCAATTTGCTTTAAGCAAACCAAAGTTACTAAAGCAGCTGGACTTTTATTTAGCACTTCAGCAGCAAGCAAAATATAACGATCAAGTCACGCTTCCTTCAGATGATACACAATCATTACTAGAGCATGCTTTAAAGTTAAATAAGTTTGATGTGTTAACTGATGAAATGGGCGAAATTATCTCTATTAAGGAGAAAGAGCGCACATTATTTAATTACTATAGAAATAACATCATTCACCTTTTTGCTGTACCAAGCATACTTGCACAGTTAATTTATCAAAAAACAGAAATCTCTATTGAGTCTGCAAATAAGACCGTAAATGCATTGTATCCGCTGTTTGCGAAAGAATGGTTTTTAACTGCTCTCTCTGAGGACTATATCGGGAATATCTTAAATAGCTTTGAACAACAGAAGCTGATCAGCACGGATAATGGCATCATCAAGATCACTGCGGACAAGCAAGCGCAAGCTCAATTAGAAATGCTTGGTAACGTGATGCATCTAACCCTTGAACGTTATGCAATTACGACGACGCAGATCATCAATTCAGATGCGATTGAGCGCCAGCAGCTTGAAGCAGATTGTGAAGTGTTAGCCAAACGCTTAGGTACTTTACATGGCATAAAAAGCCCAGAGTTCTTTGATAAGAAGGTGCTTACCAATCTGATATCAGGGTTAAAGGAGCAAAACTATATCAGTATTTGTGAGCAAAATACTATCCATGCAGAAGAGGCTATTGCTAACTTACAATCGCAACTCACCGAATTATTACCAGCCAGTATTTGGCAATCTATCCATGAGCACAGCAGCTAATTTAAAACACTTCAAAAGCCGCATTTCATAATGTGGCTTTTCTTTAACTCATATCACGCTCTATTAAATAGGCAATAACCTAGCATTAAAACATCTTTGAGCATCATACTTACCTTAAGCACAAACATTTTTGACCGAGTTAATCAAACTGAGTTTTTAGTAATCTGAAACTTGTAAGCCAAAGGAATGTTGAATTAATAGATATCGGAAGGGGTTAAAAATGAAAATGTTAGTTTGGGGGTTATTTTGTTGCTTCGACTGAAACCTACATTAAATAAAACGTTTCTAAAAACAAAAAGGCCGAGCTAATGCTCGGCCTTTTCATGTCTTATAAAGACTTACTCTGCAGACTGTGCGTCTTCTTGAGTTTCTTCCGCAACTGGACGGTCTAGAAGCTCAATGTAAGCCATTGGTGCGTTATCACCAGCACGGAAACCACACTTAAGAATACGAGTGTAGCCACCAGGACGCTCTGAAAAACGAGGACCTAGTTCGCTGAATAACTTACCAACAACTTCTTTATCACGCGTGCGAGCAAACGCTAAACGACGGTTTGCTACGCTGTCAGTCTTAGCCAGTGTGATTAAAGGTTCAATTACACGGCGCAACTCTTTCGCTTTAGGCAAAGTTGTTTTGATGATTTCGTGCTTCACCAAAGAACCAGCCATGTTGCTGAACATCGCTTTGCGATGGCTGCTGTTACGGTTTAATTGACGACCACTCTTACGATGGCGCATGACCCTATCCTTCTAACTAAACTAATATAGTAATCTGATTATTCAGCTAGACTTGCAGGTGGCCAGTTTTCTAGGCGCATGCCTAGAGAAAGACCACGTGAAGCTAGCACGTCTTTGATCTCTGTTAGAGACTTCTTACCAAGGTTAGGCGTCTTAAGAAGCTCAACCTCAGTACGCTGTACCAGATCACCGATATATTGAATTTGCTCGGCTTTCAGACAGTTCGCTGAACGTACAGTTAGCTCTAAATCATCAACAGGACGAAGTAGAATCGGATCAAACTCCGGCTTCTCTTCTTTCGCTTCTGGCTCAGAAACATCACGTAAATCTACGAATGCTTCAAGCTGTTCAGCTAGGATAGTCGACGCACGACGGATCGCTTCTTCAGGATCTAGTGTGCCGTTCGTTTCCATATCGATGATTAGTTTATCTAAGTCTGTACGCTGTTCAACACGTGCTGACTCAACCGAGTACGCAATACGCTCAACCGGGCTGAATGATGCATCAAGCAACAAACGACCGATTGGACGCTCATCGTCATCAGAGGATAAACGACTTGACGCCGGTACATAACCACGACCACGCTCAACACGAATACGCATGCTGATCTCGCTATTGTCAGCCGTTAGGTGACAAATCACGTGCTCAGGATTTGCGATTTCTACATCGCCATCATGTTGAATATCTGCCGCAGTCACAGGGCCTACACCAGATTTAGTCAGGGTAAGGAAAACTTCATCTTTACCTTCTAGAGATACTGCTAAGCCTTTTAGGTTTAACAAAATTTCAATGATGTCTTCTTGAACGCCTTCTTTCGCGCTGTACTCGTGTAATACACCGTCGATTTCAACTTCAGTCACTGCGCAACCTGGCATAGATGACAGAAGAATACGACGTAAAGCATTACCCAAAGTGTGACCAAAACCACGCTCAAGTGGCTCTAAAACAACTTTAGAACGTGATGGGTTGATAGCGTCGATATCGACTAACCTTGGCTTTAGGAATTCGGTTACAGAACCCTGCATTTTATCCTCTCTTAACTCTTAACTTTACTTCGAGTAAAGTTCGACGATTAGTTGTTCGTTAATGTCCGCAGACAGATCAGAACGCTCTGGTAGGCGCTTGAAGCTACCTTCCATTTTCTTACCGTCAACTTCAATCCAAGTTGGCTTTTCACGTTGCTCAGCCAACTCTAGAGCAGCGATGATACGCGCTTGCTTTTTAGACTTCTCACGAATTACTACTACATCTTCAGGAGTAACTACGAAAGAAGGGATATTAACAACAGTACCATTAACCATAATCGCTTTGTGGCTAACTAGCTGACGTGCTTCAGCACGTGTGCTTGCAAAACCCATGCGATATACAACATTGTCTAAACGTTGCTCTAGAAGCTGTAATAGGTTTTCACCTGTGTTACCTTTAAGGCGAGCAGCTTCTTTATAGTAGTTACGGAATTGCTTTTCTAGTACACCGTAAATACGACGAACTTTTTGCTTTTCACGTAATTGTAGACCGTAATCAGATAGACGACCTTTACGAGCACCGTGCTGACCAGGTGCTGTTTCAAGCTTACACTTAGAGTCGATTGCTCTAACGCCGCTCTTAAGGAACAGGTCAGTACCTTCACGACGACTTAGCTTGAGCTTAGGGCCCAAATATCTTGCCATGTTCTTTCTCCTAACCTATTGTTATACGCGACGTTTCTTCGGTGGACGACAACCATTATGAGGGATTGGCGTCACGTCAGTGATGTTTGTGATACGGTAACCTAGTGCATTTAATGCACGAACTGAAGATTCACGACCTGGACCTGGGCCCTTGATGAATACTTCTAGGTTCTTAAGACCGTACTCTTGTGCAGCAGTACCTGCGCGCTCAGCAGCAACCTGTGCAGCGAACGGAGTAGACTTACGAGAACCACGGAAACCAGAACCACCTGCAGTCGCCCAAGAAAGAGCATTACCTTGACGGTCAGTGATGGTCACAATAGTGTTGTTGAATGATGCATGAACGTGTGCCATACCATCAGCAACTTGCTTTTTGACCTTTTTACGACGAATTGGTGCTTTAGCCATAACTTACCCCACCTTATTTCTTGATAGGCTTGCGTGGACCCTTACGAGTACGCGCGTTAGTCTTAGTACGCTGACCACGTAGTGGTAGCGAACGACGATGACGTAAGCCACGGAAACAACCAAGGTCCATTAGGCGCTTGATGTTTAGTGTAACTTCACGACGAAGGTCACCTTCAACAGTGTACTTACCTACTTCTTCACGAAGTACGTCAAGTGTTTCGTCAGAAAGATCACCGATTTTAGTAGTTTCGGCGATACCAGTCGCTGCTAAGATCGCCTTAGCGCGAGTTTTACCTACACCATAGATGCTTGTTAAACCGATAACAGCATGCTTATGGTCAGGAACGTTAATGCCTGCGATACGGGCCACTAACATATCTCCTATAATTAAACTTGATCATCATCTTGCTGGAAAGCCCGTATAGGATACCCAGCCGATATTCAAGTTTTACCAATGAAACAGGCTAAGTAATATTACTTAGCCTGCATGACTTTTATTAGCCTTGCCTTTGCTTGTGCTTTGGCTCACTGCAAATCACACGTACAACGCCTGCACGCTTGATTACTTTACAGTTACGGCAAATTTTCTTAACGGAAGCACGTACTTTCATTGCTCAACTCCGTAAACTAGCCTTAACGACCGTAGCCCTTAAGGTTTGCTTTTTTCAGCACAGAATCATACTGATGCGACATCATATGAGTCTGTACTTGTGCCATAAAGTCCATGATTACTACAACGATAATCAAGATTGATGTACCGCCGAAGTAGAATGGCGTTTGCCACGCCATAGTCATAAACTCGGGCACTAGACAGATAAAGGTTATATACAACGCGCCCGCAAGGGTTAAGCGTGTCATCACTTTATCAATGTATTTTGATGTCTGTTCACCCGGACGAATGCCTGGAATAAAAGCGCCAGACTTTTTAAGGTTATCTGCTGTCTCACGCGGGTTAAATACCAACGCAGTGTAGAAGAAGCAGAAGAAGATAATAGCCGCAGCTAATACCATCGCATACAGAGGCTGACCAGGAGTCAACACTGCAGAGATAGCTTGTAGCACATCAGCGACCGGACCTTCACCTTGGCCGAACCAGCTTGCAATTGTACCAGGGAACAAAATGATACTGCTAGCAAAGATTGGTGGAATAACACCCGCCATATTAACTTTTAATGGTAAGTGCGTGCTTTGAGCAGCAAATACCTGACGACCTTGTTGACGCTTCGCATAGTTAACAACGATACGACGTTGACCACGCTCAAAGAACACAACAAGATAAGTTACAGCGAATACGATTACCGCAATCATTAGCAGTACAAAAACATTCAGATCGCCTTGGCGCGCCATTTCGGCTGTCGAGCCAACAGCAGACGGCAGGTTAGCTACGATACCAACAAATATTAGAACTGAGATACCGTTACCGATACCACGCTCTGTAATTTGTTCACCCAGCCACATAAGGAACATAGTACCCGTTACTAAGCTCACCACAGCGGTGAAATAGAAACCAGGACCTGGGTTAACAACTAACCCGTCCATCATGCTTGGTAAGCCAGTGGCGATACCAATTGACTGGAATGTAGCAAGCACGAGCGTACCGTATCGAGTATACTGGCTGATTTTCTTACGACCTTGCTCACCTTCTTTCTTAAGCTCTATCATCGCAGGATGTATGTGCGTTAATAGCTGCATAATAATCGAAGCTGAGATATAAGGCATAATACCCAGCGCTAATACCGAAGCACGCTCAAGCGCACCACCACTGAACATGTTGAACATCTCAACAATGGTGCCCTTTTGTTGCTCGAAGAACTCGGCAAGTACAGCGGCGTCAATCCCAGGGATCGGCACGAAAGAACCTAAACGGTAAATAATAATTGCACCTAATACAAATAGTAAACGGCGCTTTAATTCCGCTAAGCCACTTTGTGCACTTTGCATATCTTGACCTGGTTTAGCCATTGTGTACTTCCTTAGTCTTCTACCTTGCCTCCGGCAGCTTCAATAGCTTCGCGTGCACCTTTAGACACTTTCATGCCTTTAACAGTAACAGCGCGTGAAACTTCGCCAGATTTAACTACTTTAACGAACTGGATGTTCTTTTTAACTAGACCAGCTGCTTGTAACGCGTTCAGATCTACCACATCGCCTTCAACTTTAGCGATTTCGTATAGGTTTACTTCAGTAGATACTAGAGATTTACGTGAAGTGAAACCGAACTTCGGTAGACGACGTTGCATAGGCATTTGACCGCCTTCGAAACCAACGCGAACTTTACCGCCAGAACGTGATTTTTGACCTTTGTGACCACGGCCGCCAGTTTTACCTAGACCAGAACCGATACCACGACCAACACGTTTACCAGCAGACTTAGAACCTGCAGCAGGAGAAAGAGTATTCAAACGCATCGAATTAGCCCTCTACCTTAACCATGTAAGAAACTTGGTTGATCATACCACGTACACATGCTGTATCTTCTAATTCAACAGTGTGGTTGATACGACGTAAACCAAGGCCACGTAAAGTTGCTTTATGCTTCGGTAAACGACCGATAGAGCTCTTTACTTGAGTAACTTTTACAGTATTTGCCATGGTTAATTACCCCTGAATTTGGTCAACAGTTAGACCACGCTTAGCAGCGATCTTCTCTGGAGAGTTCATGTTCTCAAGAGCAGATACTGTAGCGCGAACGATGTTGATTGGGTTAGTTGAACCGTATGCTTTAGAAAGTACGTTCTGTACACCAGTTACTTCTAGTACTGCACGCATCGCACCACCTGCGATGATACCTGTACCTTCAGATGCTGGCTGCATGTATACTTTAGAACCCGCGTGGCGACCCTTGATTGGGTGCTGTAGCGTGTTGCCATTTAGGTCAACAGTGATCATGTTACGACGTGCTTTTTCCATTGCTTTTTGAATTGCAGCTGGAACTTCACGTGCTTTACCGTAACCAAAACCTACTTTACCTGCGCCATCACCAACTACTGTTAGTGCAGTGAAGCTAAAGATACGACCACCTTTAACTACCTTAGACACACGGTTTACCGCGATTAGCTTTTCAGCTAATTCTGGCTGTTGTGCTTTTGCTTCTACGTTAGCCATTGTCTACTCCTAGAATTGCAAGCCAGCTTCACGCGCTGCATCAGCAAGCGCCTTCACACGGCCGTGATATTTAAAGCCACTACGGTCAAAAGCAAGTTTTTCAATGCCTTTGTCTGCAGCGCGCTCAGCAATTGCTTTACCTACAGCTTGTGCTGCAGCGATGTTGCTAGTGCCTGTTAGGGCCTCTGCAATTGCTTTCTCAACAGTAGAAGCAGCAGCCAGCACAGTACCTTCAGCGTTTACTAGCTGAGCGTAAATGTGACGTGGCGTGCGGTGGATAACAAGACGCGTTGTGCCTTGTTCAATAAAATTTCTACGAGTGCGCTTAGCACGACGTAGACGAGCTGTTTTCTTATCCATCGTCTTACCTTACTTCTTCTTAGCTTCTTTACGACGCACGTGCTCATCAGCGTAACGTACACCTTTACCTTTATAAGGCTCTGGCTCACGGTATGCGCGGATGTTAGCAGCAGTTTGACCAACTAATTGTTTGTCAGCGCCTTTAACTACTAGTTCAGTTTGGCTAGGAGCTTCGATTGTGATGCCCGCAGGGATCTCGAAGTTCACTGGGTGTGAGAAGCCAAGAGTTAAGTCTAATACTTTACCCTTAACTGCAGCACGGTAACCAACACCTACTAATTGAAGCTTTTTCTCGAAACCTTCGTTAACACCTTGGATCATGTTGTTGATCAGTGCACGTGCAGTACCAGCTTGAGCCCAAGCATTTGCTACGTCACGTGGAGCAGTAGTGATAACGTTGTCGTTTAAAGCAACTTCAACAGCATCGTTAACTACACGAGTTAATTCGCCGTTTTTGCCTTTAACTTTGATTTCCTGGCCAGCTAGTGTAACTTCAACACCGGCAGGAACTGCAATAGGAGCCTTCGCTATACGAGACATAGTTCCCCTCCGATTAAGCTACAAAGCCAATGATCTCACCGCCAATACCAGCACTACGTGCAGCACGGTCAGTCATTAAGCCTTTAGAAGTTGATACGATAGCGATACCTAAACCACCCATTACCTTTGGTAAGTCGTCACGTCTCTTATAGATACGTAGACCAGGGCGGCTAACACGCTGGATATTTTCGATTACAGCTTTGCCTTCGAAGTACTTAAGTTCGATAGTCAATTCTGGTTTTGCGTCGCCAGCTACTGCGAAGTCAGTGATATAACCTTCTTCTTTTAGTACTTTAGCAACTGCTACTTTCAGCTTTGAAGTTGGCATTGAAACCGATACCTTCTTCGCAGACTGACCGTTACGGATACGTGTGAATAAATCCGCAATAGGATCTTGCAAGCTCATGTCTTACTCCCGTGATTCTATTACCAAGAAGCCTTTTTAAGGCCAGGAATTTCACCGCGCATAGCAGCTTCGCGAACTTTGATACGGCTCATGCCGAACTTGCGAAGGAAACCATGTGGGCGGCCCGTGATGTTACAACGATTACGTTGACGTGCAGGGCTTGAATCACGCGGTAAAGACTGAAGCTTTAATACCGCGTCCCAACGATCATCTTCAGATGCGTTAACATCGCTGATGATTGCTTTTAGTGCAGCGCGCTTTTCAGCGTACTGTGCAACTAATTTAGTGCGCTTTGCTTCGCGCGCTTTCATTGAATTCTTTGCCATAACCCTACCCTTACTTTTTGAATGGGAAGTTGAACGCTTCTAATAACGCACGGCCTTCATCATCTGTTTTCGCAGAAGTAGTGATCGTGATATCCATACCGCGAACGCGGTCTACTTTATCATAATCAATTTCTGGGAAGATGATTTGCTCACGTACGCCCATAGAGTAGTTACCGCGACCGTCAAAAGACTTTGCGCTAACACCGCGGAAGTCACGAATACGTGGCATCGCGATAGAGACTAAACGCTCTAGGAAATCCCACATACGCTCGCCGCGTAGGGTTACTTTACAGCCGATTGGGTAACCTTCACGGATCTTAAAGCCAGCAACTGATTTACGAGCTTTAGTCACTAAAGGCTTCTGACCAGAGATTGACTCAAGGTCGCGTACAGCGTTCTCAAGGATCTTCTTGTCAGCTAGGGCTTCGCCCACACCCATGTTAAGTGTGATCTTTTCGATCTGAGGGACTTGCATGACAGAGCTGTAACCGAACTTTTCAAAAAGTTCTTTTACTACTTTGTCTTTGTAAACTTCATGCAGTTTCGCCATCGTCTACTCCAACTAATTAAATAGCTTTTCCGTTAGACTTAAAGAAACGAACTTTTTTGCCGTCTTCAAATCTAAAACCTACACGATCAGCCTTGCCTGTTTCGGCATTGAAGATCGCTACGTTAGAAGCGTCGATTGATGCTTCTTTTTCAATGATACCGCCAGCTTGTTGAAGCTGAGGAACTGGTTTTTGGTGCTTCTTGATAAGGTTTACACCTTCAACGAAAACACGACCAGTTTCAGTAACAACTGAAAGCACTTTACCGCGCTTACCTTTGTCTTTACCGGCTAGTACGATTACTTCGTCATCACGACGGATTTTTGCTGCCATGATCGACTCCTTATAGTACTTCTGGTGCTAGTGAAACGATCTTCATGAACTTGTCGTTACGTAGTTCACGAGTCACAGGGCCGAAGATACGAGTACCAATTGGCTGTAAGCTATCATTTAAGATAACAGCCGCATTGCTATCGAAACGGATTAAAGAGCCGTCTGGACGACGAACGCCTTTTTTAGTACGCACAACTACTGCGTTTTTAACATCACCTTTCTTCACTTTACCGCGAGGAATTGCTTCTTTAACAGAAACTTTAATGATGTCACCAACTGCCGCGTAGCGACGGTGCGAACCACCAAGGACTTTAATACACTGCACTTTGCGAGCGCCGCTGTTATCAGCAACGTCCAGCTGAGTTTGCATTTGGATCATTTTTGATGCTCCGGTGTAGTTAAACTTCGCTTCAAATTTGTATAAATATGAAGCAGTTAGGTTGTTAATCACTCAAAAAACGTGGAGTTCGTCTTTCAAGGGCGGGCAATTGTAGCAATAAACATGGGGGATGGATAGTTCAATTTTTAATTAATTGTGCTATTCCACCAAGTTTTCTAGATTGCATTTCTGATATGGAGACAAGCAGTTAGTTTTTCAAGTGCAAAAACTGAAACAACTTCAACTGATTAAATAACAAACAAGTAAAAATAGCGGTGATAAAATAAAATTGTCGTTTATTTAATCTATTTCATATTTTTCTATCGTAAATAGTTCGAATTCTCAAACTCGAACCGATACACTAACTCTAGAACTAATAATAAAGCATTTTATCGTGATACAACTCGAGCAATTTTACCAACAAATCACCCCATTAGGACAAGGCGGCATGAGCCGTGTTTTTTTGGCCGTGGATGCAAAGTTAGAGCGTCATGTTGCGGTAAAATTGCTCGACGTAAATAAAGTCGATAAACAGCAGGCTTTGAACGAAGCGAAAATTCTGGCTCGGGTTAATCACCCAAATATTGTGCAAGTGTATAAAGTGCACGAGAGTGACACCCAGCTCGCCATCGAAATGGAATATGTACAAGGTGCCACCCTTAAACACTTTTTAAAAACCCGTCATCTCGAGTCTGAGCAAAAGTTACAGTTATTAATTGATATAGCCCAAGGCTTATCAGAAGCGCACAAAAATGACATTCTGCACCTTGATTTAAAAGCCGATAACATTTTAATCAACGCCCAAGGTGTGGCAAAAATCGCTGACTTTGGCATTGCCCAACTTGGCGATGAGCAGCGCAGTCATCATTCTAGCTTTGGCAGTTTAACGGCAATGTCACCAGAGCAGTTGAATAAGCGACCGTTAGATCAGCGTGCCGATTTATTTGCGTTTGGTTTACTGGCCTATCAGTTGTTTGCAAATGAGCACCCTTATTTAGCCCAAGCCAAAGACGCCGCGCCCGATGCCATTGCAGAACAAATCAAGCATGTTCCCTGTCAAAGTGATGCAAGTAAATTACTCGACATGCCCGCCCAACTTGGTGCATTAATCAATACGCTATTGGCATTCGACAAAGCAGCGCGCCCAAATAGTTTTCACCAAGTCATCACTCAGTTAAAGCAATTACAGCAAAATATTGGTTATGCACAATGCGATGACACTCAAGATATTGATGCAGTAGACCTACAAGTACCCACACCTTCAAAGTCTGCAACTAATGCAAAATCAAACCTCTGGCAAAAATATGGCCTTGTCATGTCGTGTTTGTTTGCTGTTTGCCTTATCGGCGCAGGTTATTGGTATTGGCAAACTAACCAACCAAAGAGTTATATCGCCGCTCTACCCATTACCTTCGACGGGCAAACTGAATTAACCGACACCCAACAGCGTATCGCGACCTTAGGGCTTGAAGACGCCATCAGTAACTTTATTTTGCAAGACACATCAAGCTTGCAGGTATCGAACTCAGAAGTAACCAGCACCCTTAAACTCATGGGTGAACAAGCATCGCAAACTGACATCGGCAACGCCCTTGGCGCCGACGTGCTGCTTGAACCAGTATTTAACTGCCGTAATTCATTGTGTGAAGTCACACTCAACGCCATTGATGCACACACAGCCACTTTGCTCGATACCACCCGCTATAGTGTCGATACCGAAAGCTTTTCAGAGGCCTATCACAATAGCTTGGTGAATATTGAGACGCTATTCAACAAGCGCTTTACCAGCCAAACTTATAGCGATGCGTTTTACGAGAAATATGTAGCGCAGGTTGAAGCATTTCAAAGTGGCTCTCAAGACATTGCGGTGACACTGGCTGAAGTGAAGTTGCTGATCCGTCAAGAACCGAGTTTTGCGCCCCTGTATCGGTTTTATAGGAAGGTGGCGATTACTTCTCATCATTTCAATCCAAATGACGATATTATTTGGGAGTTATTAGATGCATTAGATCGTTCGCCTGAAACATATAAATTGAGCGCAAACTTTATAGTTGATCGTATTCAAGCCTATCAAGCTATAAAGGATTGGGGGAAGGCTGAATCGTTAATTAAAAATCTAGAAACCTCAAATATAGAGCAATATGAACTTTATAGTATTAAAGCAAACTATTATCGAAATAAAGCAGATTACCAAACAGCACTCGATAGTATAGTGCTAGCATTTAACCTCAAATCTACGCTACAAACAGCAAGAAATGCTGCAACTATATCTCTACTTAATAGTAATTATGACGAAGCTTTGTTCTATCTTGAACAGGTTAGTTTAAGAGCACCCAATGATTTTTGGGCTCTTAAAACACTTGGCGATATTTCACTTGCAAAGGGGCTAGCAAATCAATCTATAAATGCCTATTCACAATTATTAAGCAAGACTCCAAATGATGCGGCGCTGCTTTCAAATCTATCAATTGCTTATTCTTTAATTAAGGATTTTGAATTATCAGTTAAGTACGCTCATAAGTCCTATAAAATAAGCCCTGAAAGTCTTATTTTCACTCTTAACCTTGCTGATAGCTTTTCTTACAGTGGTGATATGAAAAAAGCGCAATCACTTTATAAAAAAATATTACTAGCAAGTCGTGATACTGATGATATCGATGTTTTAATGTTAAGAGCTCAAGCCTTACTGCATACTGGTCAAAAGTTAGCAGCTTTCAAGCTAATCAACTTTATTGAAAATAAAAGCCCAGCTACATACGACTTAAAATTTGTTAAAGCTATGATTTTAACATCATTAAATGAGAGCCAGTCTGCGCTTGTCATAATCAAATCAAGTATCAAAGACGGATGGGGGAAAAGCTTTTATACTTTACCTTGGTTCAAAAAGCTTTGTACTAACTCTTCTCAATTGCAAGAAATATTAGGCACTCAGCATTTCACTCAACTTTGCGCCTAATGTTAACTATAGTTTATGGCTGTGTATCGTTGATTGATATCCTAGGATCTTGAGAAATATAAAGCTTACCTTTTTTACCCTCTTTCTCTGCAAGTAATCTAAAGTCAATCTCGTAATTGGTATTGGCTTCAAGCTCAACTTTAGAGAACACCTTGTCTTTGTTCTTAGACTTCACTAACTCTTTAATCACATCAGCTGGAATGCTGGCATCCGGTTCTATATTCATTACCGTCACGACCAAAGAAGTGCCGCCATTGAATACTTCGCTACTAAGCTGATAGTTAAAATTATCACGGGCATCGGTGAACAAGGTGCCGTTGCCAGCAAAGCGGAAACCTTTGTCTATGCTTGACTGAGTCAGCACATACACAAGGTTAACCGGCTCATCTTCAGGGAATTGAGCAAGATCGACCGATACTTCACCGGCAGGGTTGCCGTCTGTGTCTAAAATTACCCAAGGCGTGTCGTCACGGCTTGGTTTAACGGTATACGTTAATTGTTGCGTCATAGTAATGTCCTTTAAAAGTACTAAGCCCATAAGAGCACAGACAATTATTGAAAACAACTACTTGAGATTACACCCGATTACATGGGCTTATCGTGCAAAATACTCGTTGCGAAGCAAGGTTATTTTTGCGCAAGGGCGAAACGTGTCTTGAGGCTTGCGAGTGCGCGCAGCAAGACTAGCGTTGAGCGTGAGGCCTTGGATGGCCGAACCGGACCCATGCTACATGGAAGTATTACAACTCACTATTATTAAGACCGAAACGAAGTTTCGCAGCGCGAGGAGGTGAGGGTATGGATACCCGATGGGCGTAGCTACATGGATGTAAACGACACAGCTCCTAAAAGCTCTTTTATAGGTTGTCGTTTATGACGACAATTTAAAAGGCACATTCGGTAGCACCGACTTTATGTCGGGTTTATTGACCCCTACACATCTCACCTATACCAAAACAAGTCGCGAAGTAAATTCGCTGCTACCAAGAGTGCAAAATACACGTTGCTAAGCAAGGTTATTTTTGCGCAAGGGCGACGGGTGACCGAAACGAAGTTTCGCAGCGCGAGGAGGTGAGGGTATGGATACCCGATGGGCGTAGCTACATGGATGTAAACGACACAGCTCCTAAAAACTCTTTTATAGGTCGTCATTTTTCACAACAATTTAAAAGGCACATTCGGTAGCACCGACTTTATGTCGGGTTTATTGACCTCTTCACATCCCACCTATACCAAAACAAGTCGCGAAGTAAATTCGCTGCTACCTAGAGTGCAAAATACACGTTGCGAAGCAAGGTTATTTTTGCGCAAGGTGAAATGAGCAACATTAACTGCTGCAATGGAGTACTCAATCTATCGTTTTTAAGTCATTTATGGCGACAATTTAAAAAACAGTGTTGCGCTAAACAAAAAAGCCAGTGCATTGCGGCACTGGCTTTTGCTTGTTCGAAACTCAGAGCTTTTAACCGAAGAAGCCTTTTAATTTGTCTTTCAGCTTATCTTTTACTTTCTCTTTCGCTTCTTCTTTGGCTTTGTCTTTTGCCGCACTACCAAAGTCGAGTTTGTAATCGACCTTGTGGAATGGGCCCTTGATGCGTAGCGGTACTTTAAAGCCTGTGCTGTCATCACTGCTTGCTTGGCCTTCAATAGTATCAACCAAACCAGTCACTAGGCGGTAATTCACATAAGTCTTAGGTAGGTCGACTTCACCGCTGCCCGTGATACGTAACAGAGGGCTGGCAAGGTTTAGGTCAGTATTGGTACCGACACCATTTTTAAAGGTAAAAGTGCCTGTCAGTGCCGAGAAGTCGGTTTTCTGATTTGGATCGAAATCGGCGTTTAAACCCTCTTTTAATGAGGAAAAGTCACCTTTGAGCATTTCGCTGCCTTTACGCATCATCTCTGCGATATTGGCCCCTTTTACACCACCATCGATAAAACTAAACGCCAGATTACCCGCTAAGGCTGACACAAACTGCTTCTGACTTTGACCTTGGGTGTTCAGCGCCCAGCTGATGCTGCCTTTACCTAATACCTTGTCAAAGCCGACCGCGTCAGTCAGTAATGGTTCGGCGTTGATGTCGGTTAAACTAAAATCGGTATTGATCTGATAAGGCGCACGCTTGGCATTCACCACCACTTTACCCTGCCCTTTACCTTCGTAAGCGTTGAATTTATCTAAGCCTAAACGTGCTTTACCGTCTTTCAGATTAACTGAGAATTGGTTTTCACCCAATTTGATCTCTTTAGCAATTAGGCCTGTTGAGCGCACTTTAATGTCGGCGTCTAAAGCATTAAGACCCGATAAATCAATCGGAGTGTCATCCCATACAATTGGCTGTGGCTCACCCGGTTCTGTAGGCTGTGCAGATTCGGCTGGTTTTTCTGGGCTCTCCGGCAGGTATGGGTTGAGGTCTAACATGCCAAGGTCAATGTCGGCCATGACATTTAAACGCGCGCCTAAATCAATTTGGCTTTGCCCTTTAATTGCCAGTGCATCGAGTTTGGCTTCGAATACGCTGAGCTTAAAAGTCTCTCCCGCTAGGTGCATCTCACCACTGACACTAAACTGGTTGAAGGCGTTGTCTTTGGCTTTGAGGTCAATGCCCTGCCACTGAGTGATGGCTTTTACTGAGTCACCTGCCAGTTTCAAACTACCTTTAATGTCTTTGCCTTGCTGAGCAATAGCACCATTAAATTTAAGATCTAATAACGCTGACGCTAAAGTTTGCGTCACATCAAAGGTTTGCCCTTCAATGGCTTTTGCTGGCGTGTCGACTTGGGTGTTTAACTCAAAACGCTGTTGTTGGTAGGTTAACCCCCCTTTCACATCTAGCGGCTTGAATAAAGAAGGCAGCGCTACGATTAATTCAAAGTCGCTCACCTGCTGTTTTGCGCCTGTTACACCATCAAGATAAGTCAGTTGACCACCGTAAATCGCCACTTCCCCTAAGCTGACATCAAACCCTTGGGGTAATTTTACTGGGCCAGCGGCGGCTTCATTCGTTTGGGCTGTTGGCGCAGCGGCAGTTGTTGGCATGATCTGCCAGTTCGCTTTGCCTTGTTTATCTGTTTCTAGCAAGATGTTTGGATTGCGGATCACAAAACGCTCTAACTTGGCTTCACCACTTAATAACGATAACCAAGGAATATGCACAGCAAGCTGTTCCATACTTACCATATTTTCAGCACTGCCCGAGGCCATATTGGCAAAAGCAACGTCGTTCAGCTCAATACTTAGGCTCGGAAACACCGTTAGCTGGCTTTCGCCGGCAATGGTAAGTTTACGACCTGTGGTATTTTCGACTTGTTCTAAAACCTGCTGAATAATGGTGTCGGTTGGGATCAAAAATGGCGCCGCAACCACAGCACCAACGGCCACAACAACCACACCACCAATGACTTTTACAAAGCGATTCATTGCTTTTCCTTACATTTGCAATTGATGTTACTAATCATAACGGCTGAGACGAAAAAAATCTGCACACAAAACCAATGAAATTAATATGATACCTAGGGGTTACAAAAAACCGTTGACCTCATGATACCTACAGGTTACATTGATACCCATAGGTTACATTACGAAGGAAAACATGGCATGACAAACCTAGAAGTTAAAAATGAAGAGAAGCACATTACATTAAGCGGTTGGTTTTGGCTGGCACTTGGCACAGTATTAATGTTCATGGTGATCACTGACGCATTCAAAGACAGTGAAAATCAACAATTCTTCAATATAGGCTTTGTGGTGCTATTTGTTGGCATAGCTGTTTTTTACAAAATTAAAGCGTTCTTCAATTCAAAAAAATACACTGACGGCTATCAGGACGAGTTTATAAAACAAATGAACCATACAGCTTACCGCCATGCTTTTTATTGCACTGTCGGTGTCATTTTTGCGGTTTGGGTAATTGGAGATGCCATTGCCATTCCATTTACTCATGAAACAATGTCACTTGTGTACTTGGCCACTGCCAGCTTAAGTTATGGTGCATCGATAATTTGGCAAAATAGAGACTAACAACTATGCAAGTTAAGGTTGCTGAATTAAGAAAGCTCAACAATTTATCTCAACAAGAGTTAGCCGATTTAATTGGTGTTTCTCGCAAGACCATTAGCACCATAGAAACAGGCCGCTTTACCCCCTCGGTGGTGATTGCATTAAAGATTGCGCGCCACTTTGAGCAACCGGTTGAGTCACTCTTTGAGTTAGAGACAAGTGATTAACACTAAAAAAGGACACTTACTATGAAAAAACAAATAACCGAGTACTGGGCAACCTTGCCCAAACACACACAGTATGAAATAGAAACACACCTTGCCATTGTGTTACCAGCGATAGGGTCAATTCTTGGCGCAGCTTTGGTTTTAGCCTTTTAATTTCGCCTCCAGAAACTCAGCTTGTAAGCTCCTGCAGATGCTGAGTTTTCTTATCTCTTGCAATAAATAAGCATTTCTTCGATTGCATCCACGTCTCACTTAGGTATGATCCACGCCCTCATTTGTGTAGCACAAGTTCTGCTACACTTATTTGGTTAGCTAATTAACCCGTAATAACTTAACCCGTGGAGACACCAACCCCTATGAAAAAGCTGCTCATTTCCCCGTCAAAAATGGCATTGGGTGAACAAGAAAGTCAGATTTACCAAAACATTCTTAAGCAATCTACCGATATAAGTTTGAATCTGATGGCAGTCAAAGTAGAAAACCACCCAGAAGACTTCTTGGGTTGGTGCTATGAGTTATTAGATGTAGCAAAAAACCGCATCAACTTCGACTTACTCGACGACCACCAGCTTCCAACGGTTAAGAAACTACAAGATTTGTTAATTTCTGCCATCAGCTTTTTACAGCTTAAAACGCTACGCATTGCACCTTGGCCTGTGATCTGTGGCTTTATCGAGCAACATAAAGACGTATTAGCTCTTGAAGAACAGTTAAAGCTAACCAGCTACTTAGCACCGATGCGCAGCACGCCATTAAAAGAGATGATCGCCGAAGACCGTCTGGCGTTTACTGGTAAACATGCTGCAAGCCTAGATACCAGCGTGTACAACTTCGATGTTGAGTGGTTTGCTTCAACGAAGAGCGCAAAAGGGTTCCACCAGCTATTAGCAGATTTACCAGGGGCATTTGATGACGCCCTTACGAACATTCCTGCCGAAGGTGACGTAAGCGAGCAAGACTATCAAGCATTTATGATTGGTTACTTAAGTGCATTTGCGGGCACAGATGAAAAACCAACCCTTGCGCCTGCTACGCGCCTATTAGCGATGCGTCGCCCTGATGTATTCACACCTATTAGCAACAACCGATTAGATGCACTTTGCCAAGCATTGGGTATTAGCCGTTTAAATAACCGTGACTTCGAGCGCTATTGGTCAGATGTTGTGATGAGCATCCGCACTATGCCTTGGTTTGCAATGACCACTGAAAACGGTGAATTAGAAGAGCAACTCGCCAGCATCAAAGCCCTATTACCTTGCTTCTTCTATTATGCTGACAAAGACACGGCGGATAACTCTAACTATATTAAGTTATTAAATAAGCCTGTACGTAGTAGCCGCAGCGGTGGCACTAAAACCGTTCGTCGTGGTAAAGAGTCTGCTGAGGTATTGGTTGATCGCGCACTTGCTGATGAGAGCATTCCTGATCATATTCGCGATAAGCGTGACTCAATCATCGCAGAGGTTGAAAAAGGCCGCAGCGTAGACGAGACCATTGGCTTAATGCGCGCGATCTTTGGTTAACCTGTAAATATATAAGGTTAAGCACAAAGAAATAAATATTCCCCATTGCACGATATGCGCAAATATCGTGCAAAACATTATTCCTTTCGCACTAAAACTGTGCATAAATTTTCTAATCAAAAACTATCATTTATAAAAAAACATTAATAATCAAATAGTAAACTATATTAATATAGACACATAAAAAGTGGTGCAGGCATTGCTTTTAAGATTAGGAAAATTTAGCGCACATAGGAATGAAGATGAAAAAGACAACCTCTCTCTTACTTAGCTCACTATTACTCGCAACTTCTACTGCAAGTTATGCTGAAGTCACCGCAAACATTGCAGCAAGCTCAAACTACTTCTGGCGTGGTATTACGCAATCTGCTGATGGTGCAGCCGTATCGGGTGGCATTGATTACGGCAATGATTCTGGTTTTTATGCTGGTACTTGGGTATCAAATATCGACTTTGGTGGCAAAGAAAGCTACGAGATGGATTTTTATGCGGGCTTCAGTGGCTCTGCAGGTGATATTGGCTACGATATGGGCTATGTCTATTACGCTTACCCAGATGCCGAAGGCAGCATCGACTTTGGCGAGCTTTATGGCGAAGTCAGCTATGACGTATTAAGTGCGAAGATCAGCTACCTAAGTAATGCGCAAAGCGGTTCAACCGCTGAAGAAGACATGCTGTATATTGAGCTGAACGCCGCATTTAATGTATTCAATGACACTGAACTTGGCTTACATTTAGGTCGCTCAAGCGGTGACACAGTGACTGAGTGGTATTCAGAAGATAACTATATGGATTACGGTTTTAGCCTAAGCAAAGATGGCTTTACTTTTGGCGTGATCAAAACTGATTTAGACGCCGATGACGATATGAAAGCATACGTCAGCTATGCGATGGATTTTTCTTTGTAATATTAAGAAAAAGGGAGCTAGTAGCTCCCTTAATTATTTGATTAGCAAGGTACAAGAACCGTAAAGGCCAATGTGCCATCTTTCCAGTAGTAATGCTTTTCACATTGTTGGTTATCCCAACCATCACCACCTCCGCCACCTGGCCAAGGATTCCCTCCGCCAGCGCCAGGGCCTCCACCAGGCGCAATACCACCACCTGGTGAAGTGTTATTAGAGTTTGTTACTTCATTTCTTAAGTACTTATCAAACTCTTTTTCTACACATGGATCTAAGTTATGAATTTTGCCTGCTTTACCGTAATTACTTAATGAAACTCCACCAAGAACAGTTAAAATTGGATTAATATCAACCTCGATTGCTCCCCATCTATCATTCCAAGTTAAGCCATATACAACTTTATAACCAGGTAAGTCTGAAACTGGGACATCTGAATCTCTTTGCTGCAAATCAATTTCAGTATTAAAAACACGGACAACATCTTTCCAAGAGCCAGAGTAACTAACCCCAGTTACCTCAACTGAAAAGCCTTCGCTATTCATTCTTTTCACCATAAACGCTTTACCTGGATCTTTACTTTCACGGTTGATTTTTTTATTAACCGCTTCAGATAAGCGAGTAGCTGTTTTACCATCATAAACTGCATCGAATGCATCAGAGATATATGCAGGACAGCTACCTGTGTTTTGACTATAAGAGCTAAAGTATTGAGGGTGAGAAGAGAAAATAACGAAGTCTTTACTTGTTAAAGGTACTCCCTTTAATTCATTCTCAAGTTCAGACGCCAGCTTTTCTAAATTGTCTGCGGTTACGTTAACTCGACGGATCGCTTCATAATCTGTTGTGTTGAGTCGAGCACTTTCAATGGCTAATTCAAGCCATGCCGTGCCCTGATTGTAGTGGCGAACTGTAAAAGCATGATGATTATTGCCGTTCGCGTCAGCAATAATCACCTTCCTAGGCGATGAGTAACATGCCTGAGTGTCAGGAGTCATTGGGCCATTTGGATTATTGTTATAACACTGAAATGAAGGCGCGTATTTTTTAGCTAATTTCTTAGATTCTGAGTATGAACAGTCTTTACACATTATTAATTTTGTATCGTTATCTTGGCCTATCGCCATGAAACTAGAAACTAACAATGACAAACCTGCAAAGATTTGAAGTTTCATATATATTCCTTATATATTTTTAATTCTTAGATTGTTAATGTTTTTATTGAAAAAAAATATTGATGTTACTAAATTGAAAACAAAAAAGCTAGTGCGACCTTAAAACTTTAAAGATATTCTATGTCTTTGAAATCAGTCTTTGCATATACTCAAGGTTTCAAAACAACCCTAGCATTTAAAGGCGCCTGCTCCTGATACTGTAATTTTAGATCATCACCCTCATTCAATACTCCTACTCCTTCAGGTGTTCCCGTTAACACAATGTCGCCCGGCATCAGGGTAAAGCTTTCGCTGATCTCTGTGAGTAAACGTTCGATGTTAAATAGCATGAGTTCAGTTTTGCCATGCTGCTGTAAATCACCATTCTGCCAATACTTATATTCAGCGCTAGCGAGTTCAGTCGGCGATTCTAGCGGGTAAAATGGTGTAACAGGGCAGCTGCCATCGTAAGCTTTGGCGCGCTCCCAAGGGTGGCCTTTACTTTTAAGCTCACTCTGCACATCACGTAAGGTTAAGTCGAGGGCGAGCCCAACTCCGGCAATTTTTGTTAGCACATCTTGATCGCCGTATGAAATCGTTTCGCCAATTAACAGGGCTAGTTCAGCTTCGTAGTGATGTTCACCTAAGCGTTTAGCGAGCGTAATCTCTTTGAATGGCTGCAAACAGGTGCTGGGTTTAATGAACAGAATTGGCCGGCTCGGAATAGGGTTATTCAACTCTTGTGCATGCGCGGCGTAGTTGCGCCCTATACATACTATCTTACCCTTCGGTAGGTTTATTGACTCGCCTGTGTGCCATTGATGTTGATACATACATGCTCCTTATTTGATACCTGTTATTTTCGCGCAAAGATTAACATAACAGGGTTATTTATAAGCTTTATTTATTGAACCTTAAGTATTCACCAAATTTATATTTTGAAAAACAAAAGGCCTCTTTGAGAGAGGCCTTTAATGATTTACTTGAGCTATAAATCAGTTAGCTCATACAAATTACAGCGACTTAATATTATCGGCTGCTTCTTTGTCGATCAGTTTTACAAATGGGTCAATACCCGCAAACTTAGGTAAGTCTTTTACTTTCAGTTTGATCACATTATCACCCGTCGTAATACTGTGCTTTTGTAGATACATCACATTCTCGCCTTCATTGATGTCATCAGGATCGGCTTTGAACAGGGCAATATCTATCATTTGCTCAAGAGGTACATCTTCTTCGTTACCTTCACCATCAGCATGCTTCTTCGCCGCTTTCACGGTAAGTGTAATAGTATGAAGTTCACCCTCTGATGTTCCCTCTTCAATTTCAACGTCAGTCAGTTTTAACTCATATAAAGTAATCGAGTTAAATTGGTCTTCGATGAAAGCTTGCTCTTGTGTCGTTGCATCTGACTTCAAGTAAGCAATGAAATCGAGTGTGGTCGGGAAAACATCACTTCTGAAGCGATAGTCATCAATAAAGTTGCGTAGCGCTTTATTCAAACGTGCTTCACCCAGCAAATCATGTAATGCCATCATTACAACAGAACCTTTGTTGTAATGAATATGCTGCTGACCCGCCGTTCTAGCTAACGTTAGTTCTTCGTGCGACTCTGTCGTACGACCACGTAGGTATCTATCTAACTCATACTTTAAGAACTTACGTAGATTATGCTCACCATACTTCTCTTTCATCACCATAATGGCCGCGTATTGAGACAGCATTTCAGACAGAATATTTGACCCTTCAACATTTGCACCAATCACCTGATGCGCCCACCACTGATGCGCGAGTTCATGAGCTGTGACGTAATAAGGCACATTAATATTCTCAGGGTTACGAGTGTCGGTTAAGAAGCCGATCTCTTCTGAGTAAGGAACGGTATTAGCAAAACTCTGAGCAAACGAGCGGTAACGAGGGAACTCAATAATGCGCATTTGCTTATGCTGATAAGGGCCAAACTCTCTTGAGAAATAGTCGATTGAATCTTTGGTAGACTCAAGCATGGTATCTACGTTCCAAGCATGATCTTTATGATAATAAACCTCAAGCGCAATGCCTTTGTACTCTTCACGTTTTACTTCAAGTTCCATCGACAGCATGGTGTAGAAATGCAGCATAGGTGCATCCATCTCATACACATAAGTTGTACGACCATCTTTGGTTTCTTTCGACTGCAGGTAACCCGGCACCATGGCCACTTGCGACTCATCGGTCGTGACACGGGCTGCGAAGGTGACAAAGTTTTCAGCAAACAAAGGTTGATTATGGTACTGCGTTTCTTCGATTTTATTGCCACGCTTTACAGGCTCAAGTCCGCGTTTACGGCGCTCGTTTTTATCAAAAATTTGCTTTTGTTGAGCATAACCAAAGGTTGGGAATAGCTCACTATTGTTAATGAAGGTACCATTGTGAACCAAAGTGGTATCACTGCCCCTATCAACAAACCCCAGTGTTTGACGCACAACAGACATAGTGATCACGCGACGCTCACCTGGCAACATAGGCTCAGATAAATTCATCCATGCGTGATAATAGTTTTCATCAAATTCACCCAGTGTTGCACCTGACATTTCAACAGACCATTCAAGTGTGTGCGAAGGCTTATTCACCAAGAAACGCTCTATGACTTCTTTGCTCTTGTTTTCGACTTCTAAAGCAACCGTTGCTTCAATACGACGTGTTTTCGGGAAAATCTCTGCATCAAGCTTTACATCTAGTGTCGTTGGTACAGGCGCATCTTTGAATTGCACAAACTCACGTTCATACTGCTCTGAAAGATCTTCGCGCGCATCTTGCGTAATAAATGAATTAAGCACTTGTGTGTTGTAATAGATATAGCTACCACTGCCCACAAATAATAGTGCACCCGCAGCTATCGCAACCTTACCTGCATTACCTAACTGATAGTTCAACTGAGCAAATCGTGCTTTTAGGGTTTGCCCTGCACCACGCGGCCAAAGTGCAAAACTCAATGCGGCGAAGATCACACTTAAACCTAACCAATATAAGTTGTACCAATGGATTGCAGTTAAAAAGTGGCCATAGCCGTTGATGTCTGAGTAAGGAGCACTTGGGGTCTCACCAAATCGCCACATATTATGCTCAAAGCCAAAGCTTGCCATCACGAGTGAGCCTATATAGTAGAGTAAAAATAGTCCCATACCGACATATTTACTCGGGCTGACAACCTGTAATAAGAAAGCCAAGGTACCTTGCAGGGCAAAGCCAAGAACAAATAAGTAACCTAGACGAATAACATATTGCGACAGCTCAATGGTCGCCATACCTGATATCAGTTGGTATAGGATAGTCAGTACAGATCCAAATACACACAGCAACACCAACACCGAGACAAGCGCTATATATTTAGAGCCCCAAAACACCCAGTTCGCCACTGGATAAGAGTCAACGATCTCACTCACTTTTGCATCGCGGTCATGCCATACAAGTTCAGCACAATAGTAAACCAAGACAATGATCATCAATAGGCCAAAGCTGCCTTGAATTTGCTCTACCATTCTGAATGTCACAGGCCAAGTATCTGTTCCATACATACCAAATGAGCCAACTAAGCCCGGTACTAGCATAGACACAGATAATATAAGTAATACGAGGAACGAGTAGCTACGCACTACTTGCTTCACTTCAAATACTGTTCGCATTAAGAAATGAGACCAAGCACTGCCTGCGCTAGATTTATAATCAATACGATGAGCCAGTGCTGCTGCTTGCTGGCCTTCACCTTTGACTTTGCTTTTCACTTTTTGCTTTTGTGGTAAGAAATGTGATGTATTAAGTACCAGAGTCGCTAAACTTAATACAGTTACACCTAGCCAGATCAAACGGTTATAGAGTAGTTCATCATATAACCCTATGGTCATGGTGTTTCTGTCAGCAATAGTCCAATACTCAGCTTGTACTGAAATAGCAGATAAACCAAACATATCTACATAAGCTGCAACGGCACGGTATTCAATATCAGAGAAAATACTGTTAGCTACAATATAGCCAACCACGAGTGCAACAGCGACTAAGTACATGGCGACCATACTTCTAAATTTTTGCGCGACTAATACAAATAAGCTAGATACGAAGAATAGTGAAGGCACGGCAATATAAAACAGCGGAGATAAATAGTACTCGAGTTTATTCGGACCCAGCATTTCTGCATCTAACCAGCCCATTAAACTACCTAAGCCTGAGCCAATCCAAATACCCAATAAACACGTTGAGAACACCATCATGGTGACAAGATAAGCACCTAAAAATCGGCCTAAACGATATTGCACTAAACTAAGTGGCTTACTCAAAACCAGTTCATTTAGCTTACTTTGGTCATCTCTAATCGCGGCGCTGCCGACAAAATTCACAACCAAAAAGATAGAAAAAATCGCCATGTTGGCAACAATTTGCAAAATCGCAAATGGCGAGTTCACGTTGACATTACTGCTTCCTCCAATTTGCACCGAATCTGATACCGAAGCAAAAAAGGTCAGTAAAAATATAATCAAAGACGTGACATAAAAAGAGGGCTGGCGCATAAAATAGCGCAGCTCAAATTGCATCATTTTAAATAGCATTCGCCTACTCCTTATGCAGCTTGGCTATTGCGGTGTTGATGCAATGTCGAGAAATACACATCTTCTAAATCAGCAGGCACGGCATTAAAACCTTCTGGTGCTTCATCAGCAAATACATTCAGCAAAGTATTACCTGCAAATAAGCGTTTAGAAATAACCGGTAAGACGGCTTCTAACTCTTTTGCTTCAGCTAGGCTCACCGACTTACGCCAGATCTTACCTTGTAGCTGCTCGGTTAAATCAATCGGGTTACCTTCAAGCAAGATTTGACCACTTGCCAATACCGCCATATTTGGGCACAGCTCAGACACATCTTCTACTATGTGCGTCGATAAGATAATGACCTTACTTTCACCTAAACCCACTAATAGATTGTGGAATCGGTTACGCTCTTCTGGGTCAAGACCCGCGGTTGGTTCGTCGACAATAAGTAAGTCAGGGTCGCCAAGTAGTGCTTGCGCAATACCAAAACGCTGACGCATACCACCAGAGAAGCCACTTACAGCATTTTTACGGTGGTCATATAAATTGGTTTGGGCCAGTAAGCCTTCAACCGCTTCTTTACGTTCTGCTTTATTATTTAAGCCTTTTAGCACTGCCATATGATCAAGTAAGTCATAGGCACTGACGCGTGGATAAACACCGAAGTCTTGTGGTAAATACCCTAAACGCTCACGCAACGCCTTTGGCTGTTCGAGTACGTTAATCCCATCAAACTCAATACTGCCCGAGTCAGCGGATTGTAATGTTGCAATTGTACGCATAAGTGAAGACTTACCTGCGCCATTTGGCCCCAGTAATCCATACATACCTTTTGGAATATCTAAATTCACCCCGCGTAACGCGTGAACGCCATTGTCATATGTTTTTGAAAGCCCAGTTATTTTAAGCATTTACATTCCCTTTTATTGAACAAATAAGCAACGCTGTTATAGCAGCTTTACATTAAAGGTACAATTAATACCCTGCTAACAATTGCAATAATTTGTAAACACTGAAACACTAGCGACAATTAAGAATATCAAGGGGATGAACATGCAAGACCATGCAAACCGACCGCTAAGCGACTTTATTGAATACCCACAAGACGAGATGCTGAGCCGCGCTGAAAGCTTTTTAGACAACTGTAAGCGTCGCCACTCAATTCGCAGTTTTAGTGACCGTCCTGTACCAAAAGAAATCATCGAAGCCTGTATTAAAACCGCAGGCACAGCGCCAAGTGGTGCCAATCACCAGCCTTGGCATTTTGTTGCCATCCACTCAGCCGATGTCAAAAAGCAAATTCGCCAAGCAGCGGAAGATCTAGAGCGCTCTTTTTATGAAGGTCGAGCAGGTGAAGAATGGCTAGATGCCCTAAAGCCATTAGGCACAGATGCACAAAAACCGTACCTTGAGCACGCACCTTGGTTAATTGCCGTGTTCAGTCAAAAGAAAGGTGGTATTCACACTGAAGATAAGAACACCAACTACTATGTGCATGAGTCTGTGGGTTTAGCGACTGGGTTCTTAATTCAAGCATTACATAATGCGGGCTTAGCAACACTGACTCACACGCCAAAACCGATGAGCTTCTTAACCGATATTTGTGGCCGTGACCGCGATAATGAGCGCCCTTATATGTTGTTGATTGCGGGTTACCCGAGTGAAGATGCGACCGTGCCAGAGCACGCTTTAGTGAAGAAACCAATCGAAGAGATTGCGACGTTTTTATAAAAAACGCGCTCTAAGAAAAAGGCCACATTAAAATATGTGGCTTTTTCTTATGTAACCGTTCCGTCAATTATATCGCAGGCTTCAATGCGATTTTCTCGCCCGCTTCTAACCCAGCCAGTACTTGCACGTCACTGTTATTTACGGCTTCACCTAACCGAACATAGCGCTTTTGCAATTGTCCTTGCTCAACCACTTCAACCATGGTCAATTGCCCATAGCGTTTCACCAGTTTACGAGGGATCACAATGGTGACTTGCTCTTCACCCGGCAAAAAGACTTGTGCATACATGCCCGGTTTGACTTCTTTGGCAAAACCGATATCAAGTTTGATGGCAAAACGACGCGCTTGTTTATCGGCAACCGGGACAATTTCGCTGATTTGCGCATACTCGGTTAGACCAACGGCAGGCACAAACACGTTTAACTTATCGCCAACTCGTAAAAACGCAGCTTGTTGTTCTCGCACCGGCGTGTGAACTTGTAGCTTAGTCGGGTTATACAAAGACACAATCGCCATACCTGGGCTTAGCATAGTACCAGGCTCTTGTAAGCGCTCTACCACTTTGCCATCAATTGGCGCATGAATTTTGGTGTATCCCAAGGCAACTTGTGTGCCTTCAAACTGCTGAACCAAAGCCGCCGACTGCGCTTCTAGCTCGTTCACTTTGGTTTGCCATTCATCGACCTGATTTTGTGCCACAAGCCCTTGGGCTTTTAGCGCAACCACGCGCTCTAATTGCTTTTTAGCTTGTGTAAGCTGGGCGTCATTGGCGCTTTGCTGAGCCTTAACTTGCTGAACTTGTGCTTTTAAGTCAGCATCTTCAAGGGTGGCGATTAACTGCCCCGCCGATACAGTATCGCCCGCACGTACATGTAAGGTTTTTAGCTGTGCCAGCACACGACTCGACACGCGCGTATTAAACTTGGCATCGACGCTGCCGCTGACGACTTCAGCGCTTTTTACAGCTTGCAAACTCACGGTATGAGTTTGACCATTATACTCTTCAGCAAGGGCTTTTGTGCCCGCGGGCATTTTTTCGTTAAACACCCCAGCCATGGCCGCAATCGCAATCGCTAACACGCCCATCGCCGCACTGATCCCTGCAATTTTAGTTTCTTGTTGCATCTTGCTGCCCCTGTTGCTCGGTTGATTTGAAAACTAAGAAATACACCACTGGCACCACTAACAACGAGAAAATCGTTGAAGCGATAATGCCAAACATAATGGCCAAAGCCAGTCCGCTAAATACGGGGTCGAGTATGATCACCGCATTCCCCAATAAAGTCGTGCCTGCGGTGAGTAGCACTGGGCGCATACGCACTTCACCTGCCCGTATCAAGGCCGCTTTTAATGCCATGCCTTCTGCTCGAGCCTGATTGATAAACTCAACTAAAATAAGTGAGTTACGAATTACAATACCTGCCAGCGCTATCATGCCGATCATGGCCGTGGCGGTGAATAAAATGGGTTCTGGCGCACCCGCTATCATGCGCTCCCCAAACTGATTAAGCGCCCAAAAGCCCGGCATAATGCCAATCATGGTTAACGGAATGGCCGACATAATTATCAGCGCTAAGCGGTTCGAGCCCGTTTGCATACGCAATATGACAAATATCGCCGTGAGGGCAAAAGCAAAGGCAATACCCATATCTCTAAACACATCAACGGTAATGCGCCACTCACCTTCGCCACCAAAGCTATAGCTGGTGTCTGTAGGCATTTGCCACCCTTGTGTGCCGCCTGAGCTTAAGAAAGTGCGTGTTTGCCAAGGTTGGTAGTTTTCCTCAGTGCGATTTTCATCTGCAACCACATCGGCGATGACTTCAGCAGGCGTGCGGCCATTTAACTCCGCCATCACATACACAACCGTTTGCAGATCTTTGCGCATAATCGGCTGTTCAACATGATGTTGTTGCCACTGACCAAGTTCAGACAGTGCAACCAAAGGTCGTGCCGCACTATCAAGGCCATAGTCATTGGCGACTTTACTTAAAGCCTGTTGACCAGTTAACTGCACGGCCGCCAAAGACTGCCATTGATTGCGCCCTTCATAGGGTACTTGTAGCTGCACTGGAACGGGCATGGCTTCATGGGGGGTATACAGCACACCCGCAGGCATACCCTGACTGGCTATTTGTAGGGTTTGGCTAATATCTTGAGTGCTAATACCTGATAACGCGGCTTTTTCTTTATTAGTCACAAAACGCGCCAAAGGGGCGAGCTCAGCAATAGAGGTGTCGACTTCAACCACATGGGGCTCTTTTGCTAAACGTTTCGCAAGTGTATTTGCCGCCTCATGATGTACTTGTGCTTCAACAAATGGGTCGGCGATGACTTCGGCCACTAAGGTGTTTAACACTGGCGGACCCGGTGGCACTTCGACCACTTTGACCTTGATGCCATTTTGATTGAAGGCAGCCAGCGCCTGACGTAAACGCAATACCAGACCATGAGATTGATGGTCGCGCTCGGTTTTATCGTTAAGTAATACGCGCAAATCAGCAAGATGCGGGGCATGACGTCGATAATAACCGCGCACCATACCATTAAAGTCCATACTCGAAGGTTGACCGACATAAGCGGCAACCGCTGTGATTTCGTTAAGCTGCCACGCGGCTTGTTGTACTTGTCGTGCCACCAAGCTGGTTTGCTCCAGCGAACTCCCCTCTGGTAGCTCAACTAATATTTGCACTTCATTCTTGTTATCAAACGGCAGCAACTTAAGCGGCACCGCCCTAAATAATGGTAAACTAGCACTCAACATAAACAGCACCAATACCGACCACAGCAACCACTTTGCTTTCTTATTCGAGTCTAATAGCGGCATCACTAATTTGCTATAAAGACTCTTGCCCTCACCGATTTCTGGCTCTTCGATTTCATGCCCTTTAAGCAGCTTTTTAGCAAGCCAAGGTGTGACAAAAAACGCCACTACTGTCGAAACCACCACACTTACTGGCACATTAAAAGCCATCGGGGCCATATAAGGGCCCATCATGCCGGTGATAAATGCCATCGGCACAAACGCAACGGCGATCGTTAACGTCGACATCAACAACGCCACTTTAATCTCACTCATCGCACCAAGAATGCGCTTGCTTGACGAGTCTGATTTCTTACCATGTTTTAAGAAACGGCTGATGTTATCGACGCCCGTGATTGGATCATCAACCAATAAACCTAAAGACAAGATCAAAGCGAATAAGGTGACGCGGTTAATGGTATATCCAAAGGCAAAATCTAGTGCCAGCGTAATGCCATAACAAATAGGCACAGCTAAGCCGACCACAATGGCTGGGCGCCATCCTAGAAAGACTCCGACAAATACCACCACAGTAAAGACCGCAAAGGCCAAACTCGCAGTGAGATTATTTACTTTCTCATTGGCCGTTTCGCCATAGTTGCGCAGTACTTTGAAATCGACTTCAGCAGGGAGTAAATCGGCTTTAAGTTGCGCCATTTTTGCCAGTGTTTGTTCGGCTACTGCCACGGCGTTACTGCCTTTTTGCTTGGCAACGCTAATGGTGACAAGAGGCAAATCTTGCTGAGTATCATCAATGGCCAACCACTGATATTGATTTGGCTCGCTTGGGCCATCGGTGACTGTTGCAACATCTTTTAATAATACTTGCTGACCGTTTACGACATTCACCGGCAGACTCGCCACTTGCATTACATCACGAAGTACATCACCCGCTTGAAGTTGAATTTGTTGTTTGCCCGTAACCAGATGACCGACTTGCTGCAATTGATTCGACACTTGCAGTGCATGTAATACATCTAAAGGCGTGGTTTGGTGTGCTGACAGCGCACTGATGTCTAAATCGACTTGCACTTGACGGGTGCGACCTGCGATCACCTCAATGGCACTGGTATTAGGAATTTGTTGCAGATGGTTGGATAGCTCTTGAGCAAAGCGCGTGAGTTCGTAGTCGCCATATAAACGGGGGTCTTGTGAGTACAAGCCCAACATTAAAATTGGTACATCATCCACTTCAATAGGTTTGATCTGCCAATTACTGATCACCGGTGCCATCTGCTCTTGGTGTGCATAAAGCTTGCTGTAGGTATTGAGAATGGCGTTTTCTCTGTCTTCACCAACATGAAAGCGCAGCGTCACAACCGCTTGCCCTGTTTGTGTAGTAGAGTAAACGTGCTCAACACCGGGGATTTGTAGTAATAACTTTTCGAGTGGCTCAGTGACCAAACGCACGACTTCAGGGGCACCTATGTTTGGGGCCTGCACATGAATGTCGAGCATTGGCACCACAATTTGTGGCTCTTCTTCACGCGGTGTAAACTGTAAGGCCATAGCCCCCACTACCAGCGATAAGAACAAGATCACTATGGGAATACGACCTTGTAAGCTTGCCGAAATGGCTTTGTCGAATACCATCATTATTCACCCGGTTGGCAAAAGAGTTGATAAAGCTGCTGCAAAATCGCCTCAACCTTAGGATCGGTAAGACGATAGTAAATTGTTTGCGCATCTCGACGTGTGGCAACACATTCGGCTTTTCTCAGAGCGGCTAAATGCTGAGAAAGTGCTGATTGCGCTAAAGGCACTGATTCATTTAACTGCGTCACACTCATTTCACCTTGCAACAAGCTGCATAAAATCATCAGGCGGTTTTTATTCGCCATCATTTTTAATAATTGCTCTGCTTGCTCTGCGTTATGCGCCATATCTTCAATTTGCATACATGTCCCCATGGTCGATTTGCAACAAGTATAAACCATATATTAGAAAAGTCTAATATTAGAACTTGCTAATTTAGGTTTTTCTAATAAGATAAAAAGGAAGTCTTTTAAATCTCTGAGGTGAGCTATGACTATGCATCCTTTACTGCGCTTAATTGCCGGCACTATGGTGTTAATTTCTTTACTGTTAACCTATTTCGTACACGAAAACTTTGTGTGGTTTACGGTATTTATTGCTATAAATTTAATTCAATCATCTTTCACGCTTTGGTGTCCGATGATCACTTTTTTAAAACGACTCGGTATTAAGGAATAGTTCAATGTTGACTCCTGTTCAAGATGTATTAAAAACAGTTCGTCCTAACCAGCGCTGCATTACCGCTGAACAAGCAAAACAAGAGATTCAAGACAATGAAGGCGTACTTGTTGATGTGCGCGAGCCTCAAGAGCACGCGCAAAAAGCAGCAACCGGTGCCATCAATGTGCCACGCGGTTTACTAGAATTTAAATTACCTGAAATCGTGAAAGATGCCGCAAAACCCATTTATGTGCATTGCGCTGCAGGCGGCCGTGCGGTATTTGCCGCAGAGCAACTAACTCGCATTGGCTATCAAAATGTGACGGTGATCACCTGTAAAGCCGACGATATTTGCAATATTTTCTAACCTTTTGCGCTTTGCTCTCTGTGCAAAGCGCTCTTTCACTCTGCCACCACACTGTCACACCTCTCCTTAAAAATATTTTTATTATTATATAAATTAACAAGTTAGAAAGTATGACACTCACTGTCTTATGACAAAAAAGGCACTGACATATTGCTGTCGGCGCTTTATACTGGCGTACCTAATATGCTTATCCCAACTTAATCAAAACAACTAAGGGAATATGCACCATGACTCATAGCATCAACAACGAAGAAAAAACACTACCTAAGAAACTGCCTTTTGAACTTTATTTTCAAGATGGGAATAACCAAATCGCCTGTAAAGCCAATTTCTTAAACGGCAAAGAATATGTCTATATCAATGATGAATTGATTTCTGAAAAACGTAACTTAGGCTATAAAAGTAAGCATAACTTTGAATATGAAGGCGATAACTGGACTGTTGTCTTTGACGTTATCAATATGCTCACTTCTGAAACCGAATGCCTGGTATTAAAAGGTAAAAAAATAGTTGGCAGAAAAGCATTAAAACCATTTGAACAAAACCCAAAACTTATGATGAAGGCATTTGCCACCTTCTTTTGTTACGGCCTAGTCTTTGGTGCTGCTTTCGCTGCGGTAGGTTACTTCATTGGTCGCTGGTTTGGCGGTTCGCTTTAGGAGACTGTCATGCAACTAAATCCAAAAACCATAAAACAGCTTAGAGATGACAAAAATTGGACCCAACAGTCATTGGCAGATGCATGTGGCTTGAGCCTTCGTACTATTCAACGGGTTGAAAAAGAAGGCGTTGCCAGCCGTGAAACCATGATGAGCTTGTGTGCAGTATTCGAAGTAAAGCAGTCATTTCTGATCAATCTCGATGATGTTGAAGAAACCAATGGCAACCAAACTACAGTAAATATGAAACTACATTTAATAATGTTAGGTGCTGCGGCCCTACTTGGTGGGCTTGTGGGCGCAGGTATTTTGTATTTATTCATTGCTTAAACAGACCTGTACAGTAACCATCAATATATAAAGGAGTAGATCATGGACAGAATCATCATGAGCTATTACACAAGCAGCTTGTTATTGACTACGGTTGGGACTTTGCTAAGCATCCAGACGCCACCTTTTTATGCTGACATCATTATTTTGTGTGCCGCTTTAGTGTTTGCCGTAACTGGTACACTAAAAACGAGAAAAGACATTTAGCCTAAACCTGACACCTTAATTCTGAGGATCTCATGACAGACATTGAGCTGACTACCATTGCCATCGTTGATAAACAACTCGACGCCTATAACAACCGTGATATCGACGCCTTTGCTGCGACATATCATGATGATGTTGAAATTCATGCCTTCCCTGGTGGCTTACAATATCAGGGTAAAGATAAGCTGATTGAACGATATGGTCAGAAGTTCGCCTCTTTGAAATATCTTAATGCCAGTTCACTAAAACGCATGGTAGAGGGCAATATTTTGGTGGACCACGAACTGGCTGAATCAGCCAGTGAAGATGCAAATATAATAGACAGCAGCGTAACCGTGATAGCCGCTTATGAGGTGATTGACGGCCTTATTAAACGCGTGACTTTTATGGGCCGCTGATGGTTACTCTTTGATTAAAGCTGATGGAATAGCCGGTAACTGGTATGGGGCAACCAATTTATTGAGTTGTCCTGATTTAGCCAGCTTTATCATTTTTCTTTGCAGCTTTATTGCTAACGGCGTTTTTGCAAAGCGTTGGCTAAACGCCATATGACCATAGATGTTGTTGGTATGGCGATAATTCACTTTCTTTAATTGCTCAAATGGCTGGTTCAATGTTCTCATCGCCACTTCTGCGGTTTCTTCAACCGACAACACTAAATCAACCCGCCCTTTCAGTAGTAAATCAAACGCCACATGCTCAGAATTCACTTGCACTCGATTAAGTGTTTTATCTTCATCAAACTCTTTGTAATAAGCACCTCCGCGCATTACCGCAATACGTTTGCCATGTAACTCATCAAAGTTGTTCACTTCAATATCGCTGTTTTTATTCGCATAAAAAACAAAAGAAGAAGACAAGACCATGTAAGGTGGTTGCACAAATGCCATGGTTTGTTCACGGCGATTGGTTTTAATCAGGCCGCCCATGACATCAACCTGCCCTTGGGCAAGCATACGTACACAACGAGAAAACGGACATGGGACGGGTTTAATTTTGTAGTCTGGGTGAGCGTCTTTCAGTAATTCTGAGACAATATCGATGATCAAGCCTTGGCTTTCACCTTGACTATCTATTTCACTAAAAGGGGGGGCGTGGTCAATAGCCACATGTATGGTGTGATCAGCCCAAGCTACTCGGGCAAACAACAAGAAAAAAACTGTGATAGCTGTATATTTCGTCAAATCAAATTACCTCTATTCACCTCCCTATTGCTTTGCGTGATTTCTAACTCCGTATCAAATGCCACAAAAAAACTATACTACTTCGTATAGCGCAACAGGCGCACTGTACCATATGCACAGTTCAAATTATGCACTTTATGACAATTTTTTTACGACTCAATATGCTAAAAAATTATATCAACCGACTCTTTAAATAAGTGGTCAATTCAATCATTTTTAAGAACACACCCGCTTTCAAACAATTATAAGTATTAGCAAGGCATTAAGTTAGTCAAGTTTTAACTGGCCCGTGACTGCTTGGAAAGGTCTTAGCTCAAAATCAGCTAACTTAGCAACCAAGTACTCGATAACCTCAGCTTGCAATTGTTCATAAGGCACCCACTGAGTGTTGCTACTAAAGCAATACACTTCTAACCCCAGACCTTTTTCACTGGGTGCTAAAGAGCGTACCATAAGCACACACTCTTTACTGACTTTAGGGTGAGTTCTTAAATAATGCTCAGCATATTTACGGAACACAGACACATTACTCAGGGGTTGACCTGCGTCTATCTCAAAACCTAATTCGTTCGCTTTGCTGGTAATCTGTTCTTCTGACCAAGTTTGCAAGCTGTGCATATCAATATAGATTGGGCGCTTTATCCGTCTGCCCGACGATTGCTGCATCGCACGCCAATTCTTAAATGAGTCTGAGATAAGCTGATAGGTAGGGATAGTCGTTATGGTGTTATCCCAGTTACGCACACGTACGGTATTCAACCCTAAATCAAGTACTTCGCCGTCTGCGCCAAAAGCATCGACCTGGATCCAATCACCAATGCTCACCAGACGATTGGCTGCTATTTGAATGCTCGCCACTAGGCCTAAAATGGTGTCTTTAAAAACCAATAGCGTGACCGCCGCAATGGCACCAAAACCCGACAAAATATAAGTTGGTGATTTATCAATTAACAGGCTGATTGATAAAATGGCACAAACGATAAAGGTGATTAATTTAGCAACCTGCACTAGGCCTTGGATCGGCACTTCTTTGGCAAACTTCAGTTGCTGATAAATGCCATGACCCAAATTAATAAAGGCACTAAACAGCAAACCCGAAATAATCACTAACAGAATTTGCCCCACCACTTTGCCAATGGCAAATAGCCACTCTGGTGCAACAAATACCCGCTCAAAAAAGCCTAAAAACAGCACACAGCAAATGAGTGCCGAAAGACGTCCTGATAGCTTACTAAGTTGTGGACTCAACTGCCCAATACGACTAGGAGAGAAGCGCGTAATCAAATTCTGTAGACTAGGTAAGACCAATCGACGAGTCACTAAGTACAACAAGCAAAGTGCACATAAACCAATCAGGTTTGCCACGGTATGGGTCAACCACTGTGACGCCATTGAGCTATCAAACCAAGGCTCTATCAGTTGCGTCAAATGTATGTCTGTCATAGTTGCGAAGCTTCCTTCTCTGTCGCGCTACTACTGGTTTGCTGAGCTGATAATATATCTATCTGCGTGTCTTTTTTCTGCCATTGTGCGTTTAGGTACTGCTGAAAAGTGACGCGATAGGCTTTATCTTGTTGATAATCACCCTGCGGTACTTGCGCTAATGGCACAAAATCTAGCTTAACATCAATGGCTGATAATTTGCCTAACATAAAGCTTTGAAAAATGTTCTGGCTGTCTGAATGGTAAACAAGAGTGGTGCTGATCAAGCCATCTAACTGCTCAGCCAATACTTGAAGAGCGAAGGCCGTGCCGCCTGCTTTTGGCTTCAAGAGATTCTTAAAGGGCGAACTCTGTCTGTTATGCTTTTTAGTGGTAAAACGCGTTCCTTCAGCAAAATTAATCACTGTTGTAGGATGATGTTTAAAGTTCTTACAGCTTTTTTGTGTGCGCGCCACGTCCATGCCCTTTAGCTTGGGGTTTTTCGCGATTTGTGCTTTGCTTGCTCGCTTCATAAATGGCATACCTAAAGCCCAAGCACCAGAGCCAATCAGCGGCACATATTTTAATTCGTCTTTTAAGAAAAATTTGGGTGCAGGCAAGGCATCGATTGCTGTGAGAACAATGATATCTAACCAACTAATATGATTTGCAACAAGTAAATACCAACCCTGCGCATTCACTTGAGGTGCGATATCTGTCGAAAACTGCACGCCACTGAGTTTGAGCGCAAAGTAATTGCCACGACACCAGCATTGATAAAAACCATGCAGCGCATGAGAAACCAGCGCCAAGGGCACTAACAATTTCACCAGCCCAAGTAAAAAGATCAGCGTGCCCCACAATGCGGTATTAAGCACTAAAACTGCTGTAGCAACTGTTCCTCTAATTAATTGCATTACATTTACTAGCACACGCATCTCCAAAGCCTATTTCAGCTTTTCTAATTGAGCGTCTTTTTGTTCCCAAAGCGTATTAAGCTCCGCTTGAAACTGCACTCTAAACTGATTATCACCGCTGTAGTCGCCAATCAGTTTGTCATCGACGCCTTGTGTTTCTACATGGACTTGCACACGCTTCATTTTACCTGAGGCAAAATCCATAAAAGTCGGTATACCATCTGGATAATGAATGGTGACATTCACGATTTGATTGATTTGCTCGCCCATAGCTTGCATTACAAAGGCGATGCCGCCTGCTTTAGGCTTAAGTAAATTCTTAAACGGGCTTTTCTGACGCGTATGCTTATCCGTAGTAAAACGTGTGCCTTCGACAAAATTAACTACGCTCACTGGCATGGTTTTAAATTTTTCACAGGCTTTGCGCGTGGTCTCTATATCTTTGCCTTTAAGCTTGGGGTTCTTCTTTAACTGGCTTTTACTGCTACGCGTCATAAATGGAAAATCCAGCGCCCACCAAGCGATGCCCAAAAATGGCACATACAATAACTCTTTCTTTAAAAAGAAATTTAAGAATGGAATTCGGTTATGTAGTACGCGTTGCAGCACTAAGATATCCACCCAACTTTGGTGATTAGCAATCACCAGATACCAGTCTTTACGCTTTAACGTATCTAGCCCAGTTAGCTCTATTTTATAAGGAGTGAAAAGGTTTTGGATAAGGCTATTACAGGCAACCCAATTGCTGGCGCAGCCTTTGGCTAACGCGCCAAATAAGGTCTGTAGTGGTTTTATTGGGATCAGCTTGATCACCCCAAAAGCAAAAATTGGGACACACCAAAACAAGGTGTTCAAACAATAGAATAATAAACTAAAGATACTGCGAAAAAACGACATGAATGACTTCCTTTACCACAACACAAGTATGGCGATATACCTTATATCGCCATATAGCGTGTGAATAATACCGTTTTTTACGCAAACACAAAAGCGGAGGCTAAAACTCGCACTAGTCTTCGAAGTACGTATAGCCCTCAAGACCCGCTTGTAGTTCAGCTAAATACTGCTGTTTTTGCGACTCAGGAATAGTCAGCCCAGATACTAGTTGCTGGAAGTTCTCTGCAAGCGAGCTAGGCTCATAATGCACAAACTTCAATACATCAGTGACGCTATCACCCTTAATGGCATTGGTTAACTGGTAACCGCTTTCGGTCATTTCAACATGTACTGAGTCGGTATCACCAAATAAATTATGTAAATCACCTAAGATCTCTTGATATGCGCCGACCATAAACATCGCTATATGATATTGGTCGCCAGTATTATATTGCGGAATTGGCAAACTCGCTTCGATGCCGGTCCCTTCAACATATTCTCTGATCTGACCGTCAGAGTCACAGGTAATATCTTGAATGATTGCGCGTTGAGTCAATGGCGTATGCAAGTTTTCAATTGGCATCACAGGGAATAGCTGTTGAATACCCCACACATCTGGCAGCGATTGGAATAAAGAGAAGTTAACAAATAGCTTATCGGCCAGCTTTTCATTTAAGTCATCTAACACTTCGCGATGCGCACGCGATTTGCTATCTAACGCACTGCGCACTTTATGTAGAATCGTAAAGTATAGCTGCTCGATTTGTGCCCACTGCAACATACTCACTAAGCCATGCACATACTGACCATGCGCTTCGCTGAATAAATGCATTGCATCATGGTAGCTTTCAAGTGCCATACGCGGCGACACTTGCTGATAGACACCATATAGCTCTTGCAGAATAGCGTGCGCATCGGGTTCAGGTTGACTTACTTCAACCTGATTAGGGGCTGTTTCAACATCAATCACATCTGTGATCAATACCGCGTGATGTGCTGTCAGTGCTCGGCCAGATTCTGTGATAATTGCAGGCTGCATTAAGCCATGTTGCTCACATACATCCGCAAATGCTGACACCACGTTCTTCGCATATTCATCAACCGTGTAGTTCATAGAACAAGCACTACGTGAGCCAGAGCCCTCATAGTCAACACCTAAACCACCGCCTACATCAACGGTGCAAAGTGGCACGCCTATTTTAGAAAGCTCAGCAAAGTGGCGGGCACATTCAATCAGCGCACGTTGAATATCACGAATATTGGCAATTTGCGAGCCGATATGAAAATGCACCAACTGCATTAAGTGCAACTTGCCCGCGGCTTTTAGCATCTCTACTGCTTCAAGCACCTGACCTGCTGTAAGACCGAACTTGCCTTTTTCGCCACCGGTATTTTGCCATTTGCCTTTACCAACCGAATTGAGGCGAATGCGAATACCAATCGCAGGCTCAATGCCTAAGTCATCAATTTCTTTCAATAAAGTGGTTAATTCAGACAGTTTTTCGACCACGATATTTACGTGATGACCCAGCGCTTGACCAATACATGCCAAACGTAAAAACTCACTATCTTTGTAGCCGTTACACACGATTTTAATCGGTTGTTTTGCAAGTCCTAAAATAGCCATCAGCTCAGGTTTCGAACCTGCCTCTAAGCCCACTTTACCACTTGGATGAGCAAGCAGCTTACTTACGACCGAGCGCTGCTGATTTACTTTTATTGGATAAACGCACGTGTAGTCGCCCTGATACCCTTTATGTTCGCATGCTTTTGCAAACGCATTAGTCATGGTATCGACTCTGTCTTGCAGAATGTCGGTGAAACGAACCAGCACAGGTAAAGTTAAACCTTGTGCTTTAAATTCTTCAGTTAATTGTGTAAAAGAGATCGGTGCCTTACTTTGGCACTTATCAGGAAATGCAACCAGCTCACCCTGCTCGTTGATATCGAAATAGCCATCGCTCCAATGGGCTACGTTATATGTTGCTCGCGCGGTATCTAAACCCCAAGTCATCTCGACCTCTTAAACAAACTAGCAAAACATGCATTTTAATATGCAGTTTGCGCATTTGCGACTGTATTTTTACTCATTTTGCTCAGTTGCAGCTAAGCTATAAGATAACACTCTATTTTTAACGCTACCACGTATAGAAATAGGTGTTTTTAGTTGCAGTTCACAGTAATACGGCACAAATTAAAAATGGAAAACACAGGGGAAGATTGAAGTATAAAAAACTGCCCCAACATCATTAAATAAAGATTGAGCATAAACTCAGGCGCTGGCAAAATGCGCCGTTAACAATTTACAGTGTGATTTAATTCTTATGTCGAATTTAGAAGCAAACCGTTGGTTTACCGAGATCAGTGATCGCGATGGCAGTGCGTTCTCTTTACGCATTAATAAAAAGCTTGATGAAATTCAGTCTCCTTTCCAAAAAGTTGAGATGTTTGAAACAACTGATTTTGGTAACCTGATGATCATCGATGGTTGTACTATGGTAAGTACTCGTGAAAACTTCTTTTATCACGAGATGATGAGCCACCCAGCGCTATTCTCACACTCTGCACCTAAAAATGTCGTGATCATTGGTGGTGGTGACTGCGGTACATTACGTGAAGTACTGAAACACCCTGGTGTTGAAACAGTAAGGCAAATCGACATAGACGAAGTAGTGACTCAAATGTCACTGAAGTATTTCCCTGAATTATGTGAGTCAAATAACGACCCTCGTGCAACTGTGATGTTTGATGATGGCATCAAGTACATGCGTGAAGCGACACCAGAGTCAATTGATGTGATCATTGTTGATGGCACAGATCCTGTGGGCCCTGGTGAAGGTTTATTTAACCACGCTTTCTATACAAGCTGTTTAAATGCACTGCGCCCAGGCGGCATCATGATCCAGCAAAGTGAATCTCCACTGATGCATATGCCACTGCTATTAGAAATGCGCGATGCAATGAAAGACGTCGGCTTTACAGATTTACAAACACTGCCTTTCCCACAACCAATCTACCCAAGCGGTTTATGGTCGGCAACTATGGCGCGTAAAGGTGAACAGTTCGCTGGTTTCCGTGAGCAAGATGTAGAAACTGCAACTTTCGATACTGAATATTACAATGTCGGTATTCATCATGGCGCATTGGCAACGCCTAACTTTATGAAGCGAGCGTTCGAAAAGTAATAGCCAGCATTGCAGCAATAAAAAAGCCCGATTAACTCGGGCCTTTTTATGTGTTTTGCTAATTCGAAATTAAAGCACTAAGTGCTCATCAAGAAACGCTAATACACGCTTGTAGTAATCGGCTCTATGCTCCGGCTTATAAAAACCATGTCCTTCATTTTCTAATAACATGTATTCATAAGGATGCTTCGCTTTCTTTAAAGCATCAACCAAAGATTCAGCTTGTTCAATCGGCGCTCGCTCGTCATCACCACCATGTACAATAAGCACTGGTGCTTTTAATTTGTCGATATTATAAGAAGGCGAGTAAGCTTTAAGCTTTGCTTCATCTGTACCCAACACTTGAGTTAGATATCTTTGACCAGAACTGCGCTCTGCAACATCACCCTCTTCAAACATCAATGGCAGGTCATAAACACCTACAACACCAATCGCGCACTTAAACATATCTGGCTCAATAATCGAACTTTGTAGTGCTGAGTAGCCACCAAAACTGGCGCCCATGATGCACATATTTTTAGGATCTGCGTAGCCTTGTTCAATCACATACTTAGTCGCATCTATGATGTCATGCTGAATTGCTGACCCCCACTTTTGGTGACCTGCATGTTCAAATGCACGACCATATCCACCTGAACCTCTGAAGTTCACTTTTAAAACGGCGATGCCACGATTGGCAAGCAACTGTGCATCTGAGTCAAAGCCCCACCAATCTCTCGGACCATGTGGACCACCATGAGGCATTACTACTAGTGGTAGATTTTTAGCTTCTTTATTGAAAGGCAAAGTAAGATAACCATGAATTTCAAGGCCGTCTCTCGCTTTAAATGAAACAGGCTTAGTTTCTGCCATCAAACGATGGTCAATACCTTCCTTTGTATTAAATAAAAACTGTAACTGATTTTTATCAGCATGATACAAATAGTAAGTACCCGGATTAATATCACTACGAGCAAGAACAATAGACTTAGTCGCATCAACCGTTGTACTGACCAGATGAATTTGCTCGCCTGGCAAAGACTGTATTAAGTCTTTTAAACGTTGAGTCATTTTTGCCGTGTTATCAACAAAGGCATAAGTTGGGTAACCGGGCTCTAGCTCTACAGCAAAAAGCTCATGATTGACATTATCAACCCATAATTTCTTAGGTGAAACTTCTTGGTCTTGAAGTAATTTTTTCACCTTGCCAGACCCTAGGTTTAATTCAAAAACGCCCTCTGCTTCTCCCGATTCAGACGCTGTGATGTAGATCTTTTTGCCACTACCATCAAATGCATGCAGACTAATGTCTGTAAGATTTGCATTGAGCTTAAACTCTCTCCAATCATCTTTATTGTTATCTCTAATGTGAATGGTTTGATTTATGTAATCATCTGTCGACAACGACACTCTCACATGTCCTTGATTGTCAGTTAGGAAGGCGGCCATTCTTGAAGGAGAGCGGGTAATTCTTTTTCGCACACCCGTTTTCACATTGACCCTATAAACAACGGTTGCGGGCTCTTTGCTGGCACTCCACGGGATCGTGTAAACCAACATATATTTTTCGTCATTGACTAATGGGTCTAAAATGTATGAAGTGCCGTATAAAGGCGTCGCTTTTTTCAGACGAGAGCCTGTTTGCATCTCGCCTTGATAACCAACCAAGTATTTACCACCCGAGCCATCTGCATCGATACCAAAAATCTCGCCATAATATAAAGGATGGTCAGTCCAACCTTTTAGATATAACTTCTGAAGTGCTAAACGCTCATCATTAACCCACTCGTAGTAGCCGACTTCAGAATTGCCACTAAACCTAACTAGATTAATGATTTTATTAGTAGCTAACTCTATAACCACAAGGCTATCTCGGCCCTCTACTTCAGAAGTAAAACTTAAGTACTCCCCAGTCGGCGAGAGCCTAACTTGGGAATACTTTGATCCAGCACTAAATGCCTCTATTGGTATTTGCTTTGCAGCGATTGACTGCCCAAATAACAACAGTAATATCAATGTCCCATAAATTACTTTTTTCATTTGATATTCATTCCTTTTAAAAAATATCAGTTTACCATTAAAGTTTTTGTATTCAAATTGTAAACAAATATGTCATTATTAATTTCATTTTTTTCGAAGTAGAGCACCGCTTATTCTTAACCATCAGCAAACTTCATTTAGGCTAAACCTGAAAAGCACTCATAGTTAATACCAATGCTCAATCATTTTGAGGGATTAAAACTCAAATTTAGTGGTGTTAGAAGAGATTAAATAGCTTTGTGAATTACTAGATTTTGGACTGACTAGTCATTAAGGTAAGTACTCTATGCTGTGTAACAACAAAGTCATCATTAAAAAGGCCCTAGTAGAAATATAGGGCCTTCATATAAAGGTGAATAACTAAGATTGTGCCAATGTATCGTTTATGTATTGATTGATCTGTTCTTCTAATACAAATAGCGGTACTGAACCGTGACGTAGAATTTGGTGGTGGAACTCACGAATATCAAATTTGTCACCTAAGCGCGTTTCAGCTTCTTTACGCAAACGCTTAATCGTCAACTCACCAATTTTGTAAGACAATGCCTGCCCTGACCATGAAATGTAGCGATCGGTTTCGGTTTTTACGTTATGTAACGATAAAGCCGTATTATCTTGCATAAACTTCATTGCTCTATCTCGGCTCCAACCAAACATATGCATACCAGTATCAACCACTAAACGCGCTGCGCGCCACATTTCGTAAGTTAAACGACCAAAGTTACTGTATGGGTCTTGGTAAAAGCCCGCTTCTAGACCTAAATATTCAGAATATAAGCCCCAACCTTCACCAAATGCTGAGATATAGGCATTACGGCGGTAACTTGGTAAGTAGTCTAGCTCTGCGTTTAAAGCGATTTGTAAGTGATGGCCTGGTACTGCTTCATGCAGTGTTAACGCTTCTAAAACATATAGTGGGCGCTTATCAAGTGCATAAGTATTTACCCAATAAAAGCCTGCTTCATCGTCTTTACGTGCACCTGAATAACGGCCCGTTGTGTATTTAGGCGCAATGCTCGCTGGTACTGGGGCAACACCGTATGGACGACGTGGCAATGTGTGGAACAACTTAGGCAGTTGTGCATCCATTTTTTTAGCAATGAAAGAGGCTTCTTTTAACAGCTGTTCTGGCGTTGTGGCATAAAACTGCGGATCGGTACGTAAGAAGTGCACAAACTCAGCGAAGCTACCTTCAAAGCCTACTTGCTTGATGATTTGCTCCATTTCTGAACGGATTCTGGCGACCTCTTGCAAACCTAGCTCATGGATTGCCTCTGGGGTCATATCCGTAGTGGTGTAATGCTTAGCGCGATTAGCATAGAAGGCTTTGCCATTCGGTGTACTGCTAATACCAATCTCTTCACGCGCTGCTGGACGATATTCCGTTGTGAAGAATGTGAAGTAGTTCTGGTATGCAGGAATAACCGACTCTGACAAGACTTGTTTCGCCTGTGCCTGCAAAGCCTGCCATTCAGCATTATTTAATTTCGCAGTATTTGCTTTAAATGGTGCAAAAAACTCAGATTCTTCGATATTTTCAGGAATATAAGCAGAAATCGACTCTTCATAGCCAACAAGCACGGCCTGTGGCTGAGTTAAGCCGACTTTTATCCCTTCTTTCATCCAAGCAATATTTTGCTGAAAAAATCGAGGGACTTGTGAAAGACGTTTTAGATATAACTCAAAGCCAGCCTTCTTACTGAAATCATGGCCCCGAACCATAAATGAGAGACTTGAATGAAATCCATACTCAGAAGTCAACGGCATGTAATGTGCGTTAAACTGGTATTCGTCGACCTTATTCTGCACCTGAGCACGAATAATGGTGTGATTGATTTGATTTTCACTACTTAATCGCGACACATCAATGCGGTCTAACTGCGCTAAAAAGTTGACTCGTTGTTTATTTTGCTCTGCCAACGCGGTCGCTGATAAGTTTGGCAATAAATACTCCGCATTTAAACCTTGGCGAGAATAAGGGCTAATTTCACCGCGATAAGTTTCTATTTGCTGAGTTAGTTGCGTGAACTGAGTGTCTAAAGACTGACTAGTAAGTTGGCAGCCCGATAGCGCTAAAGTGACCGAAAGGACACAGGCACTTAACAAGCGAGTTGGTCGAACATTTTTCACTTTTTTTATCCTGTAACTGATTTATCACTACCTTATAGACTCTAAAAGCACTGATGCAATAAATTGCGACCAGCTTAAACAAACAGCAAGCTCGGTCCTCACTTTGCTCCCAAGTTGGAAACTCATACTTTTTGCTCGTATTTCAATCAAAAAATCCCTCTTATCTTTATATTTGCTGCTTTGAGGCATTTTTTCCTTTGCAAAAAACCAGAAAAAAAGTAGTCTGGGACAGTTGTGATGGATCACAGTGTTTCATAGGGAGGTTGCTAATATTTTGTTTGATTTAGTATGCGGTAGTAACATCATGTTTCATGATCCAATGGTAGTAGCTCAAGAGAAAATGACTAAGGTCTGCGTGTTCTTAGAGCAGCATCATTTACCTCCAACTCCGCTCAATTACCAAGTCGCTTACACTTACATTAGCAAGTCTCATAACGAACTCAATCAAACCTTAGACTATGCCATCAGGCAGGGTCACAACATTGATAGCATCTTTATCGAACAGCTATACTTTGAACACCTGAACCGCAACCATGACATGGAAGCAAACATGCTGAAAAACGTCGATGGTGTGGTAACAAACCTTGCTAATTCAGCACAACAATCTCAGCGTAGTATTACCAATTTTGCAGAGCAAGTAAGCGTTTGCGTCAACAGTCTAGATGAACATAATATCGCAAAGACCAAACATGCATTGAGTCAGTTGGCCAAGCATACTGATGTTATTCTTCAGCAGCATAAAAAGTTCAAAGAAACACTTCAGAAAACCCGCTTAATGCATCGTGAGGCTAGACAGCAACTTACTAAGCTTCGTAAAGAACAACTGATTGATGTGCAAACGGGTTTGTATAAACGCCATTACTTAAATCAACAAGCGCAACTGTGGATCACACAAGATAAACCTCTGTGTGCTATCTCCATTCAGATCAATAACCTGCATGAGTTTTCTGAAGACTTTGGTGACCTAGTTAGTGAAGTCGTGTTAAACCGTGTGGCGAAAAAGATCCAAAAGTATGTGTTTGAAAGTGGTTTACCAGGTCGCACTGCAAAAGATGAGTTCGTCGTATTGATGTCGGACATTGAACCGGAAACCGCGAATATCATCGCTGAAAAGATCCGCGTCGGTGTAGAAAAGCTTAAATTTGTCAGCTCAAAAAGTGATAAAAACCTACCAAAAGTAGACTTATCTTTCGGCATTGCCAAACGCAACGACGAAGAGAACTTCAATGCCCTAGCGCGCAAAGCAACACATGCAGCACATAAGGCACATTCTCTAAGGCAATCCGCCTTTATTGCCCTGTAACAAACAAAGCCTAAATTTACAGAAACAAGCGCAAATTCATCTGTTATAAATTGCACCTCTTAGCCGCAATCAAGTACACTATGGCTTGAAAATTCAATGCCAAACAATTAGAGAAGCAAAGATGAAAGAGTCGCAACACAATACCACTGACTTTGGTTACAAAACCGTTGATCGCGAAGCAAAAGCCTCTATGGTTGCCGATGTATTCCATTCCGTTGCGGCCAAATATGACATCATGAACGATCTTATGTCGTTTGGTATTCACCGCCTTTGGAAACGCCAAGCCATTGCTTGTGCAGGTGTACGTAAAGGCCATCGCGTTTTAGACCTAGCAGGCGGTACTGGTGACTTAACGGCAAAGTTCAGCCAGTTGGTTGGCGATACAGGTCAAGTTATCTTAGGCGACATTAACAACTCTATGCTAAAAGTGGGCCGTGACAAACTGCGTGATTTAGGCTTAGTGAGCAACATTGAATATGTGCAAATGAATGCCGAGGCACTGCCATTCCCAGATAACAGTGTTGATGTGATCACCATCGCATTTGGTTTACGTAACGTTACAGACAAAGACGCAGCACTTCGCTCTATGTACCGCATTCTTAAGCCGGGCGGTCGTTTACTGGTATTAGAATTTTCTAAAACAGATAATGAAGCGCTTTCGAAGCTATATGATTTCTATTCTTTCAATATTTTGCCAAACATGGGCAAATTGGTTGCCAATGACAGCGAATCTTACCGCTACCTTGCGGAATCTATTCGTATGCACCCAGATCAAGAAACACTTAAAGGCATGATGGAAAACGCGGGCTTCGAACAAGCAACGTATCAAAATATGACAGGTGGCATCGTCGCATTGCACCGAGGCTTTAAGTACTAGGAACAACTATGCTGACGACGCTTGCTTGCGCAGCCATTGAAAATGCGCTTAATCTGCTTTTAGACAAAGAGCCTAGCTTAAAACTAGCGCTTGATCAGGTTAAGCATCAAACCTTTGCCGTCGAGATTAGGGACTGGCATACGACCTATGCGCTCACTTTCACTGGTAGACAGTTTATGCTGTTCAACAACTACCAAGAGCAAGCTGAGTGTAAGATTAGTGCACACTTAGAGACCTTACCTGAGCTCAAAGATCCCAGTGTCATGACACAACTTATTCGTCAGGACAAACTGGACTTAGAAGGTGACTTGCACTTAGCACAGGCATATAGCGGTGCTTTTGCCAAGTTAGACATTGATTGGGCTGAACATCTATCCGCTTACATCGGAGATGCCCCAGCACAACTCATCGTCGAAAAAGGCCAACAAACCAAAGCGTGTTTAAGTCACAGTGCCACAACCTTTGTCGGCACTTTCACGCAACTTATGCAAGATGAGCTGAAAGTTGCGATTCACCCATTAGAATTGCAACAGTTTAAACAACATACACGCGCTATAAAACAACATGCTGCGCAACTCGAACAACGTATTGAACAACTTTTAAATCGCTAAGGGAGCTATTTTGTCTGCATCGCGTTTGTATCATATTACAAAAACCCTTCTGCAATACGGCCTTGACGACCTCATACCGAAAGACAAATTCCCTTGGTTTGCAAAAGCCGCCAGAAATAGCTTATTTTGGCTGCAAAATCAGCATAAAGATAAACCTCTGGGGTATCGCCTTCGCCTAGCCCTACAGTCTCTTGGCCCAGTTTGGATCAAGTTTGGGCAAATGCTGTCTACACGTCGTGACTTGCTGCCTGATGATATCGCCCGCGAACTAGCCCTACTGCAAGACAAAGTAGAGCCGTTTGAAGGCCACAAGGCACAAGAACTCATTGAGCAAGCGTTAGAGATTAATAGCATCGATGCGCTTTTTGCTAATTTTGAGCAAACCCCGTTGGCGTCTGCATCAATTGCCCAAGTACACACTGCAACCCTAGAACTTGAGTCAGGTACTCAGGATGTCGTCATAAAAGTCATTCGCCCTGATATCGAAAAACAAATTCATGCCGACTTATCTTTAATGGGGCAAGTTGCCAAAGTCATCGTCAAGTTTATTGGTGAATCACGCCGTCTTCGTCCCGTTGAAGTAGTGAAAGAGTATCGTAAAACTTTATTAGATGAACTCGACCTGCAACGTGAAGGGGCAAATGCCCTGCAACTAAGACGCAACTTCTTAGACTCTGACGCACTATATATTCCTGAGGTATTCAGCGATTACTCACGCAAAAATGTACTGGTAATGGAACGCATATACGGCATTCCTGTATCAGATATTGACGCCCTTGAAGCTCAAAATACCAATTTAAAATTACTCGCTGAACGTGGCGTTGAAGTCTTTTTCACCCAAGTATTCAGAGACAGCTTTTTCCATGCCGATATGCACCCTGGTAATATCTTTGTCTCTCGTGAACACCCTGAAAACCCAAAATATATTGGCATCGACTGCGGCATCGTTGGCACCCTGAATAAAGAAGACAAGCGCTATTTAGCAGAAAACTTTATTGCCTTCTTTAACCGCGACTATCGCCAAGTTGCGCAGTTACATGTTGATTCGGGCTGGGTGCCCGCCGATACTTGCGTTGAGGAGTTTGAGTTTGCCATTCGTACGGTGTGCGAGCCCATTTTCAATAAACCCCTAGCTGAGATTTCATTTGGCCATGTGTTGGTTAATCTATTTAACACGGCACGTCGTTTTAATATGGAAGTACAACCACAGCTGGTATTGCTGCAAAAAACCTTATTGTATGTTGAAGGGTTAGGTCGACAGCTCTATCCACAGCTCGATCTTTGGCAAACAGCGAAACCTTTCTTAGAAAATTGGGTCAAAGAACAAGTGGGCCCTGTCTCAGTATTGAAACAAATGTATGCTAACTTACCATTCTGGGCAGAAAAGATGCCTGAACTACCAGATTTAATCTATCAAAATCTGAAACAAAAAAAGCAGCATACCGTGCAGCCTGTAGTAAGCTCTCAAAAGCCTATTTTATTGGGAATGCTGGCTTCTAGCTTGTTAATTGTGTCTGGTCTCAGCTTTTTAGCAACACAGACAACCTTGAGCACCATTACCTTAATTGCATCAATCGGCGCGTTTCTAGCGGCGTGGCGTAAAACAGGGTGATATTTTGCTCACTGAGCGTATAATCAACTTTTATTTAATCTTTCATACGGAGTCATTATGGGTGTAGGTGGAATTAGTATTTGGCAACTTTTGATTGTTTTAGCGATCATTGTGCTTTTGTTTGGTACTAAAAAACTACGCGGCATTGGTGGCGATTTAGGTAATGCAGTAAAAGGCTTTAAAAAAGCCGTTTCTGATGAAGACCAAAACAGCAAACCTGAGCAACTTAAAGACAACAGCCAACAGCAAACCCAAGCAGCTGAAGAAAAGCAAAAAGATAAGGTTTAACCCTTATGGGTATGTGGGAATTAGTGGTCGTCTTAATCGTCGGCCTCGTTGTGTTGGGCCCTGAACGCCTGCCCGTCGCAATTAGAACTGTCAGCCGCTGGATTAAAACCATTAAATCAGTGGCTAATTCTGTTAAAGCTGAAGTCAATGAAGAGCTGCGAATTCATGAGTTGCACAATAACCTTAAAAAGGCTGAGCAACAAAATATGGAAGATTTAGCACCAGCACTAAAAGAGTCAGTTGAAGAGCTTAAAAAAGCCGCAGAGTCAGTGCAACACAGCTATAAACAACCCGTTCAACACTCTCCCGTTGAACAGAAAAACGATAATCAGAAATAACGAGCACCCACTATGTCCGAATCGCTTCAAAGCGGGTTTATTGGCCATTTAATTGAGTTGCGTAATCGCTTAATGAAAGCGTTACTCAGTATTTTATTGATATTTATTGCCTTAGTTTACTTTGCTAACGACATATATGCTTTTGTCGCTGATCCGCTTGTACAGAGCCTGCCTGAAAACAGCACCATGATTGCAACTGATGTGACGGCCCCTTTCTTCGCGCCGTTTAAGTTAACCTTGTTTATATCCTTGTTTGCTGCCATCCCTTTCATTTTGCATCAGGTGTGGAGTTTTATCGCCCCCGGTCTTTACCAACATGAAAAGCGCATGCTGATCCCCATTTTGGTGTCGAGTATTGTGCTGTTTTACTCAGGTATTGCTTTTTGTTATTTCGTTGTCATGCCAATCATCCTGGGGTTCTTTACAAGTGTCGGCCCTGAGATGATGACGCTTTCTCCTGATATCAGTAGCTACTTAAGCTTTATCTTAAAGTTATTTTTTGCCTTTGGTGTCGCATTTGAGATCCCCGTGGCTATCATGTTGTTATGCTGGAGTGGTGCAACAACAACACAAAGCTTGCGAGAAAAGCGTCCTTATATTGCTGTCGGTGCTTTTGTTGTTGCGATGTTTTTAACACCGCCAGATGTTCTATCGCAAACTTTACTCGCATTACCTATGCTATTGTTATTTGAGTTAGGTCTTATATTAGCGGCTTTTTATACAAAAAAAACAACTGAACAACAGGAAGAAGAGCTATGAAAAAAATACTAATGACAACGATTTTGTTACTCTCTGCGTCTGGTTATGCCTCTCAGATTAATGTGCAAGCCCTAGAGGCGTGCAGCCTAGTAGAAAACGATTTAAAGCGCTTAATGTGTTATGACAAAGTCATCGCCGGCAAGAAAATTTCTCAATCAGTAACGAAAACCGAAAAGAATAAACCAGCTAAAGCACCAAAAGTGGCTGAAAAACCTCAGAACAAAGCTAATGAATTTGGGCTAGAGAAAAGCAAACAAGCCGCGGCTAAAAAGCTAGATGAGATCCGCTCTACGGTTGTAAAAATAACAAAGAACCCGAGAGGACAACGTACTTTCACTTTGAGCAATGACCAAATATGGAAGCAAAAGGGTTCAGACCGATTTACGGCTAAGGAGGGCGATGAAGTCATTATCATCCGTGGTGTTTTTGATTCTTTCAGAATGAAAAAAGCAAGTACCAACCGCCTCATACAAGTTAAACGTATTCAGTAATGCATAATCGTTTCATCGATGCAGGTATCAATTTAACCAGCAGTCAGTTCGATAAAGACAGGGGCGAGATGCTTGTACGTGCTAATGATGCCAGCATAGACAATATGTTGTTGATTGGTTGCTGTCTTCAATCTAGTCATGAAAGCTTGTCGCTTGCCAAGCAGCATGATTTCGTGAGTACAGCAGGGATCCATCCTCATGATGCGAAAGATGCACCAACAGATTTTGTGGCGCAGATCCGCGCCTTGGCCGAACATCGTGAAGTGGTTGCAATTGGAGAGTGTGGCCTCGATTTTAATCGTGATTTTTCTCCTCGCGAAAGCCAAAATGCAGTTTTAGAGCAACATCTACTGCTCGCTCAGCAGCTTGATATGCCTGTATACCTTCATGAAAGAGATGCCTTTGATAACATGCGTGCGCAGTTAGAGCGCACTTCAGTCAAAGGCGTGCTGCATTGCTTTACCGGAGAACAAGACGCGCTAGAGTTCTATTTAGACTTCGGTTTAATGATTGGTATTACTGGCTGGTTATGTGATGAGCGCCGTGGTGAACAGTTGCAAAAACTATTGCCTTTGATCCCAGATGACAGGCTTTTGCTCGAGACCGATGCGCCTTATCTGCTACCTCGTAGCTTAAAGCCTAAGCCAAAATCTCGCCGTAACGAACCCGCTTTTTTGCAAGAAATAGCTAAAGTCGCAGCTGAACTGAGAGGGCAAACAATCGAGCATATTTCAGAGATCACACGCAATAACTTTCAACGCTTATTTTTGTCTGATAGGGACAAGTAATATGCGTATCTTGCTGCCATTTTTATTATTCTTCAGCTCATTTTTTAGCTCGGCATTAGAGGTAGGCAATGATTTTCGCTATCAAAAACAATTGCCATACGCTTATACGTTAGATGACAGCAAAAACCTAAAACAACTAATTGAAAAAAGCGTTAACTGGACAGATGAAGCCACAGAGCCACTTAACTTAGGCAAAACCACTAAGCCACTATGGCTTAAAGTCTCTCTAAAGAATCTCTCTGTGAGTGACATCGACTTGTTATTAAGTGTCGATAATATCTTACTCGATAAGGTTACCGCCTACATTGCCACGCAGGATAACTCGATTATCACACTCGCCTTAGGCGATGCACTGCCGCTTGTAAAAAGGCCAATAAAGCATGAGGCACAACTAGTGCCCATCAAGCTTCTAGCACAACAGCATGCTATTTTATATCTCAATATTGAACACTCGGGTGCCATCAATGTACCTTTGAGCCTGTGGCACCCTATTGAATATATAAAGTACAAAAGCAAATTCAATCTGATTTACGGTATTTTTGCCGGTTTTATTATTGCTCTAGCACTGATGCATTTGGTGCTGTTCTCATTTACCAAAAAACCTTACTTTCTTTATGCGACAGCATTTGTGAGTTTACTTTGGTTACTCAACATTCACCTCTACGGCTTTAGCTATCGCTATTTGTATGGCAATTGGCAGTGGCTACAACAATACGCACAGCCTTTGCTGATCCTGCTGTCGAGTAGCGCCTTAATTCCTTTATTGAAACCTTACATCAAAGTACCAAAGCTCGAAGTACTTCTTTCGTCACCTAAGCGCTATACATATACTGTGATTGCAATACTCACACTTGCTCTAGGTCTATTGCCAATTGATGTTGCCTTGGCATCAAGTTATACCCTCAGCTTTGTGGTGATTACAGCACTTATGCTGGTATTTATTAGCCAATGGGTGATTTACAAACAGCATTCACCTTGTTTTATTAGCATGTTTGCTTTCATGCTTTTTGCACTAGTGCATCAAGTCAGTTTTGAATTAGGCTTTCTTTCAGGGCCGCAACTGAGCACCCCTGTCAGTTATTTTTGCTACTTCATTGTGAGCTTAATTCTTAGTTTTGCCCTGGTAAGACAGTTTATTTCTGAACGAGATCTTGAGGTCGAGGCCCAACAAGCTAAATTGGCCCATAGCCAAGCCCAAGATGTTCTGCTTAATGAAAAACTTAAACTACAAGAACAAACACAAGCTGACTTAGAAGCACTTGTTGATGAACGCACCTTCGAATTACAGGTCACTTTGCGAGAGCTTGAAGATAAAAACCGTGAGCTTGAACAGATCAACATCGAAGATCCACTCACTAAAATTAAAAATCGTCGTTATTTCGATAAACGCCTACAAATGGAAGTAAGGCGCTCAAGGCGTGAACAAAGTACATTAAGTGTCGTGATGTTAGACATAGATCACTTCAAAAAAATTAACGATACCTATGGTCACTTAAGTGGCGATAAAGCCATTTGCGTCGTTGCAGATATCATCAAATCGCACTTACAGCGCCCTTCAGATGAAGTCTTTCGTTATGGCGGCGAAGAATTTGTCATGTTACTACCGAACACCGAGCTTGCAGGTGCACAACAAATTGCCGAGCAGATCCGCAGTACCGTTGACGAATTCCAATTAAAACTCGATAAAGCAATCGTCAATCTGACGCTCAGCGCTGGCGTTTATAGTGCCATTGCTATCGACCCTAAATCACCACATCTTTATACCGACTTTGCTGACAAAGCGCTCTATGAAGCTAAAAAGCAAGGCCGTAACCAAGTTAGAATCTATCAGCCTTAGGAGAATAGAATGGCTCAATCAGGATTAGATTTATTTCCTTATACTCGTATGCGCCGCATGCGTCGTGATGACTTCTCTCGTCGCCTGATGAGTGAAAATCAGTTAACCGTGAATGACCTGATTTATCCAGTTTTTGTACTTGAAGGGAAAAACCGCCGTGAGGCCATTGAATCTATGCCTGGCATCGAAAGGTTATCTATCGACTTGCTCGTAGAAGAAGCAAAAGAGCTAGTCGAATTAGGAGTGCCTGCAATAGCTATCTTCCCAGTGACACCTGCTGATAAAAAGTCACTCCATGCGGAAGAATCCTATAACCCTGAAGGATTAGCACAGCGAACAGTGCGCGCCTTAAAAGCTGAGTGTCCAAGCCTTGGCGTGATCACCGATGTGGCACTTGACCCATTCACGACACATGGTCAAGACGGCATCATTGATGAAACGGGCTATGTGATGAACGACATCACCACAGAGATCTTAGTAAAACAAGCACTGTCACATGCTGAAGCGGGTGCCGATGTGGTTGCACCTTCGGATATGATGGATGGCCGCATCGGTGCCATTCGTGAAGCGCTTGAAGCTGAAGGTCACATCCATACACGCATCATGGCGTATTCAGCGAAGTATGCTTCAAGCTACTATGGTCCGTTCCGTGATGCAGTCGGCTCTGCAGGTAACTTAAAAGGCGCTGATAAAAAGAACTACCAAATGGATCCAGCTAATTCAGACGAAGCCATTCGTGAAGTTGCACTAGACCTGCAAGAAGGTGCCGACATGGTGATGGTTAAACCAGGCATGCCTTACTTAGATGTGGTACGTCGCGTAAAAGACGAGTTTGGTGTACCAACTTTCGCTTATCAAGTAAGTGGGGAATACGCCATGCATAAAGCTGCGATTGATAACGGCTGGCTTGCTGAAAAGCCATGCATTATGGAATCGTTACTGGCCTTTAAGCGTGCCGGTGCTGATGGCATTCTGACTTACTTCGCTAAGCAAGCAGCCATCTGGTTAAAAGAGCAATAAAAACCACAATTAATAAAGAGTGAAAGCATAGAGTTTTCGCTCTTTATTTACCTCAAAGATTAACATTTTGTCATTTTTATGTAACATATCCCGCGTAGGCTAATGTCCCCATTTAGCTAATAATCAAAATATACACGGGAACAAAATGATTAAAACAAGCTTAAAACCCCTTGCTCTATTAGTGGCTGCCGCAACAGCTCCTGCGCAAGCAAATATTATTATCTCTGAATATGTAGAAGGCAGTTCAAGCAATAAAGCTGTAGAGTTATACAACACCTCTGGTGCTGAACTCTCACTAGATGGCTACAGCATCTCTCTTTATTCAAATGGTAACGGTGATCTAGCGTCACCTAATAACACCTTAGCTTTAACCGGCACACTCGCAGCAAACGCAACCTACGTTATTGTAAATAGCAGTGCGGTTGATGAATTAAAAGCAAAAGCCAATACAGAATCAACCATTACTTTTTTCAACGGTGATGATGCATTAGTACTTACTAAAGACGGTTCAATTGTTGATAGTTTTGGTCAGTTGGGTGTTGATCCTGGTTCAGCGTGGGATGAGGGCGGTGTAACAACAGCCAACAAAACCCTACGCCGTAAAGCAAGCATCACTTCAGGCCGAACAGATGCGACGTCTGCTTTCAACCCAAGTGAACAGTGGGAGCAATTCGACCAAAATGATTTCTCTGGTATAGGTGCCCATGGCGCTACTGATGGTGGTGACGGTGGTGATACACCAGAGCCTATTAAGCCGCTTGTATGTAACGACGCATATACTACGATTAATGCGATTCAAGGTGATGCTGACGAAAGCCCACTTAAAGACCAAGTGGTTATTATTGAAGCGGTCGTAACTGCTGACCTACAAACTGACGACCAATTAAAAGGCTTCTTTGTTCAATCATTAGAAAAAGATGTTGATACAGATGCAAAGACCTCTGAAGGTATTTTTGTTTACTACTCAGAGTTAGATGTAAAAGTTGGTGACATTGTGCGCTTAGAAGGTACTGTGCAAGAGTATTACAGTGCGACGCAGATTGGCAATGTAACTCGTGCAGAGAGCTGTGATACAGCTGATATCTCAGCAGCAGCGCTTACGCTACCAGTAGCCGCGTTAGATGATTTAGAAGCCTTTGAAGGTATGCTAGTTACCATTGACCAGCAGCTTTATGTAAATAACACATACGGTTTAGGCCGCTATGGCGAAGTTGCGCTTGGTACAGAGCGTCTTTATCAAGGTACGCAAGTTGCACTTCCTGGCGATGCAGCTAATGCGGTAGAAGCACAAAATAAATTAAAAGAAATCCTTCTAGATGATGGCTCTACAAAACAAAACCTTGATCCTAAATACCCGCAGAACGGCTTAAGTGCTTACAACAGCTTACGCTTAGGTGACACAGTAAATAGCGTAACCGGTGTTGTTGGTTATAGCTTCAACAAGTATCGTATTCACCCAACAGTTGATCTTGAGTTTGTAAGCAGCAATGAGCGTACTGAAGCACCTGAGTTAAAGGGTGAAGGTGATCTTCGTATTGCCAGCTTCAACGTATTAAACTACTTCAATGGTGATGGTGAAGGCGCTGGCTTCCCTACCCCTCGTGGTGCAGATAACGAAGAAGAATTACAGCGCCAACAAGCTAAACTTGTTTCTGCTATCACAGCATTAAACGCTGATGTTATCGGTTTAATGGAAGTCGAGAACGATGGGTTTGGTGAACTGAGTGCAATTGACGATTTGGTTGCGGCAATTAATGCAGAATCTGACAGTGACTATGCGTTCGTTAATTTCAATGCAGAAAAGATTGGTACAGACGACATCACAACAGCGATCATTTATCGTAAAGACGTTGTTGAAGAGGCTGGCACGGCAAGCTTTACAACTGACGCACCATTTGATTATAGCAACCGTCCACCAATTGCACAGAGCTTCAGAAAACTGGATACGAACGAAGAGTTCACTGTTGCAGTCGCACACTTAAAATCTAAAGGCAGCTGCCGTAGCGCTGAAGGCGATAATGCTGACTTAGGCGATGGCCAAGGCTGCTGGAATGCAATTCGTACTGAAGGGGCTAATAAGTTCGCTGATTGGCTAATGACTTATCCAACAGGCAATGAAGATGCAGATATCATTCTTGTTGGTGACATGAATGCGTATGCGATGGAAGATCCTATTAAAGCATTTGCAGACAAAGGCCTAGCAAATGTAATGAACCACGTTGACGGCGATAACTTCGGATACTCTTATACTTTCTCTGGCCGCCTAGGTAGCCTAGACCATGCTGTAGCATCTGCTAGCCTTCTGAAGAAAGTAACAGACGCAACTGATTGGCACATTAATGCGGATGAGCCAGCGGTATTTGACTATAACACTGAGTATAAGTCTGACACTCAGCTAGCAAGTTACTATGCTGATCATGCATACCGCTCATCAGATCACGACCCGGTTGTTATCGAAATCAAGACAGTTGATGCTCGCCCTGTCATTACTACTGGTCAAACTTTCCAAATCGAAGAAAATGCTGAAATGGATAAGGAAATTGGCACATTAGTATTTACTGATGCCGATGCTGACTTATCACCAGTTACTAAGTTTATGATTGAAGGTACTGAGCTTGTAAAGATCAACGAGCAAGGTAAGTTAATGGTTGCAGGTGAACTAGATTACGAAGCGAATAGCGTAATCACATTCACAGTACAAGCAGAAGACTCAGCGGGTAATGTATCTGACAAGGTTGAGGTGACGCTGAACATCCTTGATATTGATGATACCAGCCCAGTAATTGCTGCTAATCAAACTTTCCAAATCGAAGAAAACGCCGAGATGGACTCAGAGATTGGTATGTTAGAGTTCAGTGATAACACTGCGGTAACGAAGCTGATGATTGAAGGCACAGAGCTTGTGAAGATCGACGAACAAGGTAAATTAATGGTCGCGGGTGAGCTTGATTTTGAAACGAATAGTTCAATCACATTCACAGTACAAGCTGAAGATGCTGCTGGTAACCAATCAGAAGCAGTTGAAGTGACGGTTAATGTCCTTGATATTGATGAAGACGACAGCGGTAGCTTAGCCTGGTTAAGCTTGCTTGCGACACCGTTCGCTTTCTTACGTCGTCGCCGTAAGTAGTCTGTATTAACAACATAAAAAAATGCGCCTTAGGGCGCATTTTTTATAAAAACTATAAAGCCAGTAAACGCTCTGCTTTTGACAAATCAGCCTCACTGACCTGCCAAGCGTAAAAACGGACCACGCTTTTATCTCGAGTTCTTACCGTCAGCACATCTCCAAATAAACTTGTGTGAGATGAAATTGACTCAATAGACTCTTGGTGAATATATCTCACTGTAAAGCCAATACCATAACTGATACCCGCTTTATCAATGTGCACAAACAGCTTATTTTTTTGCTGAAGCGTTGCCACAATAACACTACATGACACCAAAACTAAACCCAACCACTTAAGTGGTTGTAATGTCACTAGCTCAAAATTGACGAGCAATAAACAAAAAAGACCTAACGAGAAGCTAATTAGAAGCAATATTTTATTCGAATTTAAATCCACAGTGTGCACAACACGACTCCATTATACGTATCACAAAGCTGGTACTAAAATAGTTACACTATTTGAAGAATCGGCATAATACTTAGCCAGTGTCCCTTTTTCAACTATGTTTTATACGAAAATAGAATGAGATATTGCGGGCATAAAAAAACCGCTTGTAAAACAAGCGGTTTTTAAAATCAGATAAAAAGGGCTAATTACTTAGCTGCTTTTTTCTCTTTCTCAGCTGCGATTACAGTGTCAGCAACGTTTTGCGGACATGGTGCATAGTGAGCGAATTCCATTGAGAACTGACCACGACCAGACGTGATAGTACGTAGGTGACCAATGTATCCGAACATTTCAGATAGAGGTACTTCACCCTTGATACGAACGCCCATTGCGCCAGCTTCTTGGTCTTTGATCATACCACGACGACGGTTAAGGTCACCGATTACGTCACCTACGTTGTCATCTGGCGTGAATACGTCAACTTTCATGATTGGTTCAAGAAGTTGTGCACCCGCTTTAGGGATAGACTGACGGAATGCGCCTTTTGCTGCGATTTCGAACGCGATTGCTGATGAGTCAACTGCGTGGAAACCACCGTCGAATAGTTCAACTTCAACGTCTAATACAGGGAAGCCAGCTAGAACACCTTCTTGCATCATTGATGCGAAGCCTTTCTCAACTGCAGGCCAGAATTCCTTAGGAACGTTACCACCAACAACTGATGAAGAGAACTTGAAGCCTGAACCAACTTCGCCTGGCTTGATGCGGTAATCGATCTTACCGAATTGACCAGAACCACCAGACTGCTTCTTGTGCGTGTAGCTGTCTTCAATCTCTGTAGTGATAGTTTCACGGTAAGCAACCTGAGGCTGACCAACAACTAGCTCAACGCCGTAAGTACGCTTAAGGATGTCTACCTTGATGTCTAGGTGTAATTCACCCATACCTTTAAGGATAGTTTCACCTGAATCTTCGTCAGTCTCAACCTGGAATGACGGATCTTCTGCAACCATCTTACCGATCGCGATACCCATCTTCTCGTTACCACCTTTATCTTTCGGTGCAACAGCGATAGAAATTACTGGATCAGGGAAGATCATCGCTTCAAGTGTACATTCGTGCTTAGGATCACATAGCGTGTGACCAGTTTGAACGTTCTTCATACCAACAACCGCGATGATGTCACCCGCTTGTGCTTCAGTCAGTTCGTTACGCTCGTCTGCTTGCATCTCAACCATACGGCCGATACGCTCAGTTTTACCAGTTGCAGAGTTAAGGATAGTGTCACCCTTCTTCATGCGACCAGAGTAGATACGGATGAACGTAAGTGCACCGAAACGGTCGTCCATGATTTTGAACGCAAGCGCTTTTAGTGGCTCTTCTGCAGAAACAGTTGCTACTTCACCAGTAGGTTCACCTGTGTCTTTGTCAGTTAGAGGCTGTGGATCAACTTCAGTTGGAGACGGTAAGTAGTCAACAACTGCGTCTAGTACTAGCTGCATACCTTTGTTTTTGAATGCAGAACCACAGAAAGTTGGGAAGAAAGCAAGGTCACGTGTACCTTTACGGATACAAGCTTTGATTTGCTCTAGTGAAGGCTCTTCACCTTCCATGTACGCTTCCATTAGGTCGTCGTCTTGCTCAACTGCAGACTCAACTAGCATCTCATGGTATTCTTCAACTTTGTCTACCATGTCAGCTGGAACGTCAGTGATTTCGTAGTTTTCAGGAAGGCCTGTCTCGTCCCAGATGTATGCTTTTTTAGTAAGTACATCTACAACACCAGTGAACTGGTCTTCGATACCGATTGGAAGAGTCATAACTAGTGGGTTAGCACCAAGTACTTTCTCAACCTGACCAACTACGCGGTAGAAGTCAGCACCCATACGGTCTAGTTTGTTTACGAAGATACAACGTGCAACTTCTGATTCGTTCGCATAACGCCAGTTAGTTTCTGACTGTGGCTCAACACCACCAGAACCACAGAATACACCGATACCGCCATCAAGTACTTTAAGTGAACGGTATACTTCAACTGTGAAGTCAACGTGTCCAGGAGTATCGATAACGTTTAAACGGTGGCCTTTCCACTCACAAGTTACAGCTGCTGACTGGATTGTAATACCACGCTCAGCTTCCTGTTCCATGAAGTCAGTAGTTGACTCACCGTCGTGAACCTCACCAGTTTTGTGAATTTTACCAGTAAGCTTTAGGATACGCTCAGTGGTGGTAGTTTTACCCGCATCAACGTGCGCGAAAATACCAATGTTTCTGTATTTCGATAAATCTGCCATTGTTTTACTCTATTTAAAGTAGAAAATTATTCGGCGGGAGTATACCACCTCTTTCGGTGAACATCATCCTAGATATCGTCTAAAATGCAGACAATTTGCTAAAAAGTGATTTTTCTTGAAAAGAATTAAGCCTCACTCGATACATTTAAATCGAATGAGGCCGAACAGCGCTTAAATAAAAGGGTTTCTGAGGTTAATCGCCATCAATTATGTCGCCAATAGAACCAAGTACTGAGCCTTCACCTTGACGGCTGCCTCCTTGACTTGGTGCATGTTGGATCACTCTGTCGGCCAACCTTGAGAAAGGTAAACTCTGGATCCACACAGTACCTGTGCCCGATAAAGTCGCTAAAAATAGCCCTTCACCACCAAAAAACATACTTTTTAAACCACTAACGCGCTCAATATCAAACTCAATACCTTCACTGAAACCAACCACACAGCCTGTATCTAATTTCAATGTGTCATTATTGAGTTGCTTTTTGATGACCGTACCGCCTGCATGCGCAAAGGCCATGCCATCACCTTGCAAGTGCTCAAGAATGAAGCCTTCGCCCCCAAAAAAGCCTGCGCCTAATTTGCGTTGGAATGCAATGTCGACTTTGGTGCCTAGAGCGGCACACAAAAAGGAGTCTTTTTGAAGATAAACAGAACCGCCAAGCTCAGCCATATCCAAAGGTATGATGGAACCAGGGAAAGGCGCGGCAAATGCGACGCGCTTTTTACCATGTCCACTATTCGTAAAGTGTGTCATAAATAGTGACTCACCACTGATCATCCGCTTACCTGCACTGAACAGCTTACTCATGAAACCCTGTTCAGGCTCTGAGCCGTCACCCATTTTGGCTTCAAACTCAATACCACTTTCCATATAGTTCATTGCGCCAGCTTCCGCGATAACGGTTTCTCGCGGGTCTAATTCAACTTCGACCATCTGCATTGACTCGCCGATTATTTCATAATCAATTTCATGACATCGCATTGTGTAATCCTTCTAGATTGAACATGGTTGTAACTGTTATCTTGCGCTTAAAAACACCACTTTTAACAGCCTTAAATTGTAAGCAAAGTTAAAAAACAATAAATAACCCTAAGATCAACGCCAAACCAATTAACGGCACGACCACAGTGAGCATAGCTAAAGGCCAATAGGCGTCTTGATGTTTTTCTCCACAAATCGCACGTATGGTTGTCACCACATAACCATTATGTGGCAAAGTATCAATGGCGCCTGAGCTTATAGCCACTACGCGGTGCAATTCATCAGCCTCAACACCCAAGTCCATATAATGTGGCGCCACCAAAGGTAAAGCAATGGCTTGGCCACCAGATGCAGAGCCGGTTAAACCGGCAATGACACTCACCGCTATCGCAGCACCTATCAGTTCATGCCCGGGGATCTGCGTCATCATAACAACGGCATCTTGAAATGCAGGGGTTAGCTTAGCCACTGCGCCAAAGCCAACAACAGCTGCCGTATTACCTATTGCAACTAAAGCGCCTGTTGTTGCTTGATTCACCGCAACTTCAATATTAATAAAGTATTTAAAGTTGATAATAAATAGACTGATCACGCCACCGAGTAAAGCCACAATTAAGGCATTTTGCTGCAGTGTTTCATGTAAGGTAAAAGACAGTGCCAGCACGACCAACAAAGGGATCACACCCGTAATAGGATTTGGTAGCTTGTTGCGTGTTGCTTCAGGGTCATTATCTCGCGCCTCAAATTTCTCGCCATTTGCTATGGCACGTTTAATCATAAATTGCAGTAATACATACCCGAGCCCCGCCATAAATATGGCAATAACCAAACTCTCTTGCCATGCAGCATAAGGTGACGTACCTAGGTATTTAATTGGGATCCAGTTTTGAATTTCAGGGGAGCCTGCCGATGTCATGGTGAAGGTGACAGAGCCAAACGCCAATGCCGCAGGAATAAAACGACGAGGCAAGTTCGCATCTTTAAATAGACTGAGTGCCATGGGATAAACCGAAAATGCCACAATGAAAACACTCACGCCACCATACGTGAGCAAAGCACAAGCAAGTACAACAGCCAACACCGCATACTTCATACCTAGCTTGTTAACAATATAGCGAGCAACTGCATCTGCCGCGCCACTGTCTTCCATCAACTTACCAAACAAAGAGCCCAGCAAGAACATCAAAAACCAAGCTTGTACAAAGCCTGCAAAACCACTCATGTAACCCGATACAAAGCTTGCTTGATCACTGATTTGGAATAAAGGTAGGCCACTCGATAACGCCACAACCACAGCACACAAAGGAGCAGAAATAAATAAATTCACACCCCTAAGCGTCAATACAATTAAAGCAATAAGGGCAAGTGCTAGACCCATTGAACTCAACATAGTGTCACCTGTTCATTTTTTATTTTTATTTAACAGTTAACCACACGTTAGGAGATTCAGTCTGAAAAGTACACAGCTCAGTATGTAAAACGTACTTACAACTTCGCCCAAAACTAAATGAGAATTATTTTCAAATAAGTATTGACACCTTTACAATTCTAACTAATAATCAATCTCAACAAGACGACAGCACGATACACAATCTTGTTTCTCGACCCAGAATACGTGATGCATACACGCTAACATTGTAGGCCAAGAACTCAAATTAACACGCCCCTGTTTTTTGCTGAGTTGGCGGCCGAACTTATTTTACTTGCTACATTGCTCATATCGGTGACGGTAGATATGAAAAGTCAAAAAGCCCTTAATTGGGCTTTTTTTATGTCTAAGTTTCATGTTTTCATCAGAAAAGATCTAAATGAGAATTATTTTCAAAAAGTTGTTGACACTCGCCCAGATCTAACTAATAATCAATCTCAACAAGAAGGCACGCTACTGAATCTTGTTTCTCGACCCAGAATTCGTGATGCACACACGTTAACAGCATTGGCCAATAACACACTGTAACGCGCCCCTTGTTATCATGTGTTGGCGGCCAAACCCATTTTACTTGCTACATTGCTCATATCGGTGACGGTAGATATGAAAAGTCAAAAAGCCCATAATTGGGCTTTTTTTATGCCTGCAACTCCCGAATTTAGACACTCAAAAATAAATGAGAATTATTTTCAAAAAGGTTATTGACACACTCGGCAATCTAATTGATAATCAATCTCAACAAAGCGAGATTGACGGCTTACTTTGTTAAACCAATTGCATAAATGCCAGAGCGGTTATTGCGCTTGCTAACCATTTTTGGGTAATGCTGTAATAACAAGAAGAAAAATTTGTAATATAGTTATTCTATATAAAAAGTTTTCGACGAAGTTAGTACAGTATTTAGCTCGCAAGAATGATCGAGCATTTATTAAGATTGGTGAACTTTACTCTAATTTGTTTCTCGACCCGAAACACGTGTTGCCACGTTAAAGCCATGGTAGGGAGTGAGATATCGCAACGCCCCTCGCGATATCTTCACTTTTCTCCAAACACATTTTACTTGCTACATTGCTCATATCGGTGACGGTAGATATGAAACACAAAAAGCCCTGAACGGGCTTTTTTTATGTCTGCAATATATAAGGAGATATTAGCGGCGGTTCTTACGCGCTCTTGCCCTGCGTAGTTTTTTCTCTTCCTCTTTTGCCGCTTTTTTCGCTTCAGCCGCAGCGCGCAGCTCAGCAACCATAATTTCTTCTTCATCACGCATGATAGGTGTTTCCATGGTGATACGACCAATAATGGCATCTCGCAATTCATTGATTAAGATTTCTGACATCTTGTGAGTATCAACTTGGTTGCCACCGCGTATACAACCACGTTTACGGCCCGCCATTTCGACGAACTCCCAATCTTGCTCTGGCAACTCATCAATCTTATAGCGTGATTTTAACAACTCTGGGTAAGCACTCAGCAAGTATTCGGCGGTAAAGCTGGCGACTTCTTCGTAGTTCATCGCCGTATCTTTTACTGCACCAGTCGCCGCTAGACGATAACCCGAGTTTTCATTTTCAACTTTCGGCCATAACATGCCAGGTGTGTCATACAGCATGATGCCATCTTCTAGACGAATACGCTGCTGAGACTTGGTCACCGCAGGTTCATTGCCAGTTTTAGCCACGATACGACCTGCAAGGTGGTTAATTAAAGTTGACTTTCCTACATTAGGGATACCCATGATCATGGCTTTTAGTTGCTTATCAGCACCTACTTTATGTGGGGCGAGCTTTTTACAAAGTTCGTTGACCTTAGCAACTTCGGCACCTTTATCATGACCAAACGCAATGGCTTTTACACCACTTTCTTGTTCAAAATAGTCCATCCATTGCTTAGTCAGCTCAGGATCAGCCAAGTCGGCTTTATTCATAATTTTGATGACCGGCTTATCACCGCGAAGCGCAGACACCATTGGGTTTTCACTGCTATACGGGATCCTCGCATCTAAAACTTCGATAATCACATCCATTTGCGGCATGATCTCTTTAATCTCATTGCGAGCCTTGTTCATATGCCCAGGAAACCACTGAATGGCCATACTTGCGCTCCTAAATTCTGTTCGACAAAAATTGATTGCGCTATTTTACGCAAAAATCAGCAAAAACACTAAACAACCTCGTTGATAAAATCGTATTTAAACATACTTGCTCATGTATACTGCTGCCATTCTTATTAGCATGAACGAAGACAATGGCTTTAAAATCGACCATCATCAAAGCGCAACTCGCTTTGAGCGATATGGATAAACACGTATACGAAACTCTCTCTCTAACGGTGGCGCAACACCCATCTGAAAATGAACAGCGCTTGATGATCCGCATTTTAGCATTTGCGCTTCACTACCAAGAACGTTTGGAATTCACCAAAGGGCTTTGTGCTGATGATGAACCTGAAGTTTGGCTAAAAAACTATAATGAAGAGATTGAACTTTGGATAGAGCTGGGTCTGCCTGATGAAAAGCGCGTTAAGAAAGCCTGTAATCGTGCTAAAGATGTTGTGCTTTATTGTTATGGCGAAAACAACCAAGAGATTTGGTGGCAAAAGAATCAGCCTAAGCTTTATAGCCACGATAACTTATCGGTTATCAGTTTACCGTATGACGCCACGTCACAACTTGCTACGATGGTAAAACGTGGTATGAATTTAACCATGACAGTGCAAGATGGTGAAATTTGGGTGAGCGATGAAGAACAAAGTGTGCACATTATCCCTACCATCTGGAAATAGTTATCATCATTGGCAAAACTTGAACTTTAATTGGTTTTCAACGATTAATTAAGCTCCGACTCAGTTTCGCTTGTTAAAGTATGCTCGACGAAACAGGGAAGACTTAAATTGGAGGCACAGTGGCAATACATAAAATCATCGTTCTGCATGGGCTCTATATGTCTGGCTTCGTGATGCAGCCATTGTGCAACAAACTAAAAAAACATCAGTTTGAGATCTTAAATCTTACTTACAATACCCTTAGCCCAGATAAATCAGAGATCTTCTCTCAAATCGATGACTTTATTGGCAATGATAGCGCTGCGCTAGTTTGCCACTCAATGGGCGGATTAATTGCGCGTGCATACTTAGATAACCACTCAGCAACCAGTGAGCAGGTTGAGAAGGTTATCACCTTAGGCACGCCCCACAAAGGCAGCATATTTGCCAAGCAAATGCATGAAAAAGGGCTCGATGTTTTTTTAAAAAACAGTGTGGAGTTTTTGGTCTCAGACAACCAAGATTGGCCTTACAAGGCAAGGCTTTACAGCATTGCAGGTGATTTACCTTTGGGGCTGATGCCCATTTTGCAAAAAGGCAGTAGCTCTGATGGCACAGTATTATTAGAAGAGACAAAACTACAGGGTATGGCAGAACACAAAGTATTTCATGTTAGCCATACCAGTATGATTTATTCACGTAAAGTCACCGACTATGTATTGTCACTTCTAACTGACTCTGAGTGACTTAAGCACTTGCTTAGTGATCGCCTTTTTCTGCAATTTTATAAGCCACAAATGCAATAATCCCTGTGATCAGTGGGATTGGTGCTGCAATATACCCAAACGCATCAGAGTTTGCGAAGCTCGCACCTGCTAAATGACCAACAAGACCGACGACAAATGCCAGTAACGCGATAACGACAACGGTGATTTCTGCTTTATGTTGAGATTGTGTTTTTAATTCCATGATGACACCCATTGATTTTTGTCTGTTTACAGATCCATTATGCGCGTCATGCCTGTGTGATTATTGACCTGAATCAAGTTCTATTTCTGGTATTTATACCCCTTATCACCAACTTGTTATAGATCAATTTACAGGTCAAAAAGCAAACAAACCAGCTAATGTTGGCAAGCTTTATTCCATAGATTAATAGCATCCAGTCAATCGTTTTTTTGAATTACAGTTATTGTTTTATCCCGTTAGACCAATCAAAGCACATACCCCATACTACACCCATGCAAACAACAGGAGTAAATAACATGACACAGTTCAGCGATATCGGTTTATCAACACAAGCAAGTAAAGACCTAGCAGTAAAACTAAATGGCTTATTAAGTAATTACCAAATTCAATACATGAATGCCCGTGGCTTTCATTGGAATATCAAGGGCAAAAACTTCTTCGAGTTACACCTAAAATTTGAAGAAATTTATGACCAATTACTGCTAAAAGTAGATGAGTTGGCTGAGCGTATCTTAACCATAGGTGGTCAGCCCTTACATGCATTTAGCGATTACTTAGAGCAAGCTGAAATTCAAGAAGCGAAAAATATCACTGATGGTAATGAAGCGGTGACAACATTACTGAATGGCTTCACGCTATTATTAAAACAGCAACGCGAGATTTTAGGCCTTGCAAGTGATGCAGAAGATGAAGGTACAGCCGCTCTAATGAGCGACTATATTAAAGAGCAAGAAAAGTTAGTGTGGATGCTCAAAGCGTATCTGGGATAATTCGGTTAAAGGCTTAATATGCTCAGGCTTAGCGTCTATATAGGCCTGCTCATCGGGGTAAAAGCAAATCTCTGTTTTTGCCCCTTGCCACAACTGCTTTAGGTTATATTGTGCAATTGGGTTAACGCCAATATAGTCAACCCACTTGTAACCTCGCTGCTTAACCCCTTCGAAATACTCTTTCGTTGCTTCTAAGCTATCAGGAGTACCCATTTCAAATTCAGATAAATTAAGTACAGCACTGTCACACGGCGTCGGCTCTGACATAACACGCTTAATGATATCACTTTGAAAATCAATCACACCTTCACGGTTAAAGCCCCCTTTCAAGGCAACATAAATCGTCGTATTTTCAATATGAACACGCCATAAACCGTGTGCTTTAAACTTCATCTTCACCCCTATTACAACAAGGCTGTGAATGTCACAACCCATCTTAGACATTTAAAAGTATAGCGTCTTATCATGACGCCTGTTCAAGCAGACTAATAAAAAATGCCTGTTCTAAGGCAATTTCCTCAAGGCGCTTAAAACGACCACTTGCACCGCCATGGCCAGACCCCATATCCGTTCTGAATAACAATAAAGAGTCTGTAGTTTTAGTTTCACGTAATTTCGCCACCCACTTCATCGGCTCCCAATACTGCACTTGCGAATCATGCAGGCCTGTCGTAACCAAAATATGTGGGTAAGCTTGCGGCTGCAAATTGTCATAAGGTGAATATGCCTTAATAGTGTGATAATCGGCTTCGTTATTTGGATTACCCCATTCGTCATACTCATTCGTTGTCAGCGGGATTGACTCATCAAGCATGGTCGTGAGCACATCTAAAAACGGCACATGACATCCTACCCCCAAATACAATTGTGGCGCTTGGTTTACCACTGCCCCCATTAACAAACCGCCCGCGCTGCCACCAGAAGCAAAGACTTTATGCGGATCAGCATAACCTTGCTCAACAAGGCTACGGGTAACATCTTCAAAGTCATTAAATGAATTCTGCTTATGGGCTTTTTTGCCTTGCTCATACCATTGTCGACCTAACATTTCAGAGCCGCGAATATGCGCTATGGCATAAACAAACCCTCTGTCTAATAAACTCAGGGTATTACTCGAGAAGTTTGGGTCTATGGTGATGCCATAAGCGCCATAACCATACTGCAGCATAGGATTAGAGCCATCTTTTTTGAATAATGATTTTTTATATACCAAAGAGACTGGCACTTTAACGCCATCTCGCGCCGTAATGTGTAAGCGCTCAGAAGCATAGTCATCAGCTGAAAAACCACCGAGTACTTTCTGCTGCTTTAAGCACTGCTTTTCACCTGTGGCTAGGTCGCATTCATACACGCTACTCGGCGTAGTCAGACTTGAATAATGAATGCGCACGGCTGTCGATTCTGGCTCGGGGTTATTACCCATATTCGCACTATAACACGCATCATTAAATGCCAACGTATGACTGCCGCCCTGATAGTCATGCACAACAAAACGCGTTTGCCCTAAACAACGCTCAGTCACAATATAGTGGCTATTGAAAAGCTCTAACCCTTCAATCAGTACGTCGTCTCTGTGTGCAATCTGCGTCTGCCAATTTGCTATATTAGCGATATCTTCTAGTTTTGCTGTACAGAGCTTAAAGTTTTTTGCTTGGTGGTTTGAAACAATAAAGTACTGACCTTCAAACTTATCAATACCAAATTCATGGCCTTCTATACGCGGGCACAATAACTCAAATGCCTGCTCAGGGTTATTAGCATCTAGCGCCCACTGTTCAGATGTTTCAGTTGCTGCTAGATAAATATAGATCTGGCTATCGTCACGACTTTTTCCTAAGCCCATATAAAACTGACGATCTTGCTCTTCATAAACGAGTACGTCATCTGATTGAGGGGTACCCAGAACATGCCTGAACACTTGAAAGCCTAGTAGGGTTTGTAGGTCTTTTTTTACATAAAAAACCGTACGATTGTCATTGGCCCACACCACTTGCCCTTCGGTATTTTCTAACTCATCAGACAGATATTCGCCGTTCTTTAAATTGATAAACTTAACTTTGTAAATACGTCGGCCATCTGTATCTTCGCTGTAGGCAATCAGCTCATCGTTTTGGCTGACCGCCATGTCACCAATGTCATAATACTCGTAAGGCGCAGCAAGTTCGTTTACATCCAGCAGCAATTGTTTGTTTTGCATCTCGGCATTGTCTGCTCGATAGTGAAACGCGTATTCGTTGTCACCCGCCACTTCACTCATATACCAGTATTTGCCATCCTTTACTGGCACTGAGCTGTCGTCTTTTACAATGCGCCCTTTCATTTCTTCAAACAGTTGATCTTTTGAAGCATCATGGGGTGCCATTACCGCTTTTAAGTAATCGTTTTCAGCCTCTAAGTGCGCCAATATTTCTGGGTCTTGCCGATTATCGTCGCGCATCCAATAATAATTATCGACGCGTTGCTCTGCATGCGTCTCTAAAACATGGGGGATTTTTTTTGCGATTGGGGCTGAAATAGACTGACTCACTTGCCTTTCCTTAAATAAGTTAATTAGCAGCAGTGTACCATAGTCAAACTACCTGAAAAGGGAATGCGATATACCTCAACACACTTCCCAAGCCATTTCCCACAAAGCGCCAATTCCTGGTTCGAAGTCACCGCTGGTATCACGACAATATTCACTAAATGGCCAAGCTTTGCACTTGTAGAAACGCCCTGTTGCTGGATGCCATACTTTGGTACCTGGTTGATAGTTTTGCGGTTGCTGAGGATAGATGTTTTGCGTGTGCGCTTCACTATTTCGCGCTTTCGGCTTAGCCGTACATTGGTAGCTGAGTTCGAACTCGGTAATACCACTACTTGGGTGGCTAAAGACAGGCAACTCTCCGTAACCCACTTCCCAACCTAATAAGGCTTTTTTACCCACCTTCACAAGGGGAAGATGAAAATTAATGAGGTTTGCCAGTTCTCGGGTCCAATACTGTGATGTTTGCATTGCATTGTAAGCAATGTCTAAAGTGAGCTGAAACGCTTCGACTTCACCTTCTTGAGTAAAAAAATGCGCAGTAACATTATCGCCAACATATAAATGACGATTCTGTTTTAATACTGATATTTGTTGCCATTCATCAAGTATCAATGGGCGCCTAAACATAACTATCTCAAAATAAAGAACGAACCTAAATTATAGCTAGCGACACCCCAAACTCAACCTTTTAACTACAAAATAAAAAACAACTACTACTTTTGTACATAAACTCATATTCTAAATAAAAAAGGCCAGCATATGCTGGCCTAGATACTCTCTAAAATAAGATATTAGATATTTTGTACCTTACCTTTAGGTTTAATCGCATTACCAGCACGCTTAATCAAACTTCCACCCTTACCGAATATATTACGAATATCAGTCAGTATGATATACAGACACGGTACCAGTAATAGTGTGATTAATGTCGCAAATACAACGGCAAAGCCCAGAGACACGGCCATTGGAATTACAAACATTGCCTGTAAGCTGGTTTCAAACATGATCGGCAATACGCCCACAAAAGTTGTGATTGATGTAAGCGTGATCGCACGGAATCTTGCACAACCGGCTTCAATAACCGCTTCTTTTAATGAATGACCCGCTTTACGAGATTGGTTTACAAAATCCGTCATTACCAGCGAGTCATTGATAACAACCCCCGCTGCGGCAATGATCCCGTAAAGTGACATCAGACTTAAATCTAAGCCAAATGCTAAGTGACCCCATAACGCACCGACCAAGCTAAACGGAATAACTGACATAACAATCAGTGGCTGAGAGTAACTCTTAAGCGGAATTGCCAATAAGATATAAACTAATAGCATACCAATAATAAAGAATACGATTTGCTCATTCGTTTGTGCTTGCTGCTCTTCAATCGCACCACCTAGCTTAGTTTTAACAGACGGGAATGCCTTAATAAGCTCAGGTAATATTTCATCATCAATGCGTTTAGTAACAGCATTAGGCTCTACAACCTCTTCATCGATGTTACCGTACACATACACAGTGCGGTAACCGTCTTCACGACGAATATAACTGATACCCGGTTTTTCAGAGATCTCAACAACATCACCTAGCATCACTTCACGACCTTGCGGCGTTTTGATCACGGTGTGTTTTAATGAAGAATACGCTTCACGAGTCAGTTTCGGGTAGCGCACCATTACACGAACTTCTTCACCGTTACGGATCACACGCTGCGCTTCACCACCGTAGAAGCTTGCACCTACTTGAGAACCAATATCTCGTAAAGTTAGCCCCAGCTCATAAGCAACAGGTTTAAGCGCTAGCTGGATCTCTTTACTTGCAGGGTCAATGGTTGAACTCACATCAAAGATGCCTTTTTCAGTTTGTAGCATGCTGATTAATTGGCGACCCGCCGCATTCAGCGTATCTATGTCAGAACCAAATAATAGGTAACCGAAATCACCGTTACTACCCATGTTTATCACTTCATCGTCGATTTGGATTGACTTCATGCCTGCAATTTCAGGCAGTTGTTCACGCCAACGACGCGTTAATTCAAAGGTATTAAACGGACGGTCTTCTTCATCAACAAGTGGCGCAAGTAAACGGCCTTCAGTGCGACCTTGGTTAAATACCATGACATCACGTAACATAGATGCGCCATACTCTTGCTGAATTTGCTTGTCTACATTCAGCACCACAGCTTCAAGTTTTCTAATCGCCTCAATGGTCTGTTCATCAGACACATTGTCATTCATGGTGATATTAATACTTGGGAAATCATGTGGGATCTTTGGTAAGAACAAGGTACGCAACATACCACTGCTGCTCAAAGCAATACTTGCGATGAACATACCAACAAAAGCACATAACACAGTCCAGCGCCACTCTACACAGAGTTTCACAAAACGACGATAAGGCCCATTCACAAAACCAAAGAACTTAGTATTAAACTTATGACGCCAGCTATCTTCTTTTAATGGCTTAAACTTAATCGCAGCGATATGCGCAGGCAAGATCAGTTTAGATTCAATCAAGCTAAAGAACAGACACAGCAAAACTACACCGGCGATATTAATGAAGTTGGCACTCTCAGGCCCTGTCGAGAACATGAGTGGCGCAAATACAGCCATAGTTGTCAGTACACCAAAGGTTGCTGGCGTAGCAACGCGTTTTGCACCCACAATCACGTTGTGAACACCTGAGCCTTTTTTCTCTACCTCTGTGTAGGCACTCTCACCGATTACGATCGCATCGTCAACGACGATACCCAGTACCATGATAAAGGCAAACAATGAGGTCACATTAATGGTAATACCCAGTACTGGCATTAACATTACCGCACCCAAGAAACATACCGGAATACCGATGGTTACCCACATTGCTAGCTTAAATCGTAAAAACAAGAACAGCATTAAGGCCACTAAGAACATACCTTGTAATAAGTTGCTCTTCATCATGGTTAGACGACCATTTAAGTAATAAGTCATATCAACCAATGATTTAAGCTCAACACCCGCTGGTAGCTCTTGATTCTTCAACTCAATGAACTTCTTAACCGACTCGGCAACCGGTACCATGTTTTGCTCTTTGGTTGCCTTTACAGAAATAAATACAGCGTTCTTACCATTAAGCTTGAAGTAACGCTCACCTTCGGTAAATTCGTCTTTGATTTCTGCAATATCTCGCAGTAGTACTTTACCGCCATGCGCACCTATTTTTACCGGTAGCTGACGGAACTCGTCGCCATTATAAGACTGGTTTTCAATACGAACCGAGATGATGCCTGAGTCAGTACGTAACTGACCTGCTGAAAAGTTAGCCGAATAGTTACGAATGGTGCTTGCCACATCATTAATGGTTAAGCCATATTGACGGAGCATATCCGGTTTAATCTCAATGGCGATTTCGTCTAAAGGGACACTCACGTCCACCAATGACACATTGTTGAGTTGCAATAACTCATCCTCAATGCGCTTTGCCATCGGCTTTAATTCGGTCAACGGTAAATCAGCCGATAAAGTCATTTCTATGACTTGTTGCTGAAATTCAATTTGATTAATGGTGACCGGTTCCATCGCTGCAGGGAAAGTCGCAATACCATCGACACGCAATTTTACCTTGTCTAACACGTCAGTTAGTTCAACGTCTGGATCGATTTCTAATGTCGCGCTACCGCCATTTCGGTTTGCGCGGTACACACCTTCTTTGATTTCAGTGACATCTTTCAAGGCCTCTTCAATCTTCATCAGAATACTTTCTTCGATTTCTTGCGGTGAAGCACCCGGGTAGTTTGCCGCAACCGTAATGTAGTTAATCTCTACATTCGGAAACATCTGTCTTTGAATGGTGTTATAGGTGTACAAACCAATAATGATGATGAAAACCATCAATAAGTTGGCCGCCACCGAGTTTTTCGCAAACCAAGCAATTAAGCCTGTTTGCTTTTCAAGTTCAACTTGACTCATCTGCTACTCCTTAAAGCTTGTCTGTGGTTTCAGCTTTAGATGAATCTGAACCAGCAACTTTTACTGACATTCCTGTTTGCGGGTATTCAGGTAAAGTAGTCACTAATTTTTCGTTGTCTTTTAGACCTGTGCTCACGTAGAAGTACTCACCTTCTTCACGGATCACCTGCACCTTGCGAGATTCAAGTTGGCCTTCACTATTTAACAACCATACTGTGTTGTTATTGACCAAATCTTGCGGCAAGCGATAGATACTATTTAACGTTTTACCAGAAAAGTTTACTTGTACGTATGAGCCAAATTTCACTTGTGGCTGCTGCGTCTGTAATCCATATGGATCTGCAATTCTAACAACCAGATTGACCATACGTGTTGCTTTATCAACCACACCTAAATCACGGTGAATTTTTGCAGAGCGGGTAAAACCGTTTAAGCCCGTCTGAGTGATAGTCGCATCTAAGCCCTCAATACGTTCTGGTAAAAAAGCGCTGTCAAACCCTGCAACCGGAATGATCACTTCCGCATGCTCAATATTATTTAGCTGTGCAATACTGCTACCCATGCTGACAAACTGACCTAAGCCCACATCACGAGAAACAATTAACGCATCGTAAGGCGCAACTACATCACAGTTGTCTAAATCTCGTTGTGCACGCTTGAGTGCTGCTTTAGCTGACTTTAAAGCGGCTTGGGCACTCAGAAGTTGCGGTTTACGAAGGAATAAGTCGGTGTGTTTTTTACTTGGGAAACGTTTTGCTTCATCGGCTGCCACATCGGCAAGCGCCTGCTCTTCGATAAGTTTAGCTTCCGCGCGTGTTACTTCTGCCTCTGCTTGCAAGACAGCCGCTTCATAATTGTCTTTTTCAATGCTCAGTAACACTTCGCCTTTGGCGACGATGCCACCGGTTACGAAGTTGTCGTGCCAAGCGACTACTTCGCCTGAAACCTGAGCTGAAAGCCTAGTACTTTCAAAAGGTTGAACTTCACCATAGCTGTTAATGACAACTTGATGGTCAAGTGCTGAAACCGCTTCTACAGCAACAACAGGTCTGGTATCTACCTGCTCCTTTGCATCCGGCTCATTTGCCAAAGCATTGATGCCCTGTGCGCCCATCATCCCAACAACAATAGCTGCGACAGGGAATATCCATTTTAGTACCTTCGTTTGCATAACGATTTCACCTATTAAAAAATTTTCTAGCCTTCTCTACTTTCTATACTAACAAGATTAATACCAAGAAAAATGTGACATTTGTAAGAATCTGTTACAGCTAATACGATGAATAGCAGGTGTTTGGTTTTACATACAATGTTACAAAATCAAAAACCATAAAAATCAAAACCTTAACAACATTCAAACTGACCCAACTATGTCATCAATCGCATCAATATGGCTTTATAAGTCATATTCGGTACACTAAAAAATCCAAAGAAAAATTAACAAGCGTACTTATGAAAAAAACTGCCCTTTCAATTGCGCTAGCACTGACTTTTGCTAGCCAAGCAGCCATTGCTGCCGATAAGAAAAAAGAAGATAAAAAAGAAAAGACCATTGCCAGTCTGATTGAAAACAAAACCGCATTCAAAGGCGTATTTGAGCTTTACCAAGATAAGAAAACAGGTGAGCACTTATTGGTTTTAGAAGAAAGCCAATTAAATACCCCTTTTGTTTATTTTGCACATACCGTTGACGGTGTAACGGATGCTGGCCATGTTCGTGGTAGCTACCGCGAAACTAAACTGATTGAATTTAGACAGCATTTCAACCGCATCGATATCATCAGTAAAACACCACGCTACCAGTTTGAAGAAAACACTGCGCTAGCACGTGCAAGCGAAGCAAACATCAGTGAAGCGGTACTGGCGAGTGTAAAAATTGAAAAACAAGAAGATGGTAAGATCGCATTTAAAGCCGACAAAATCTTCTTAAGTGAATCACTACACAAAGTATCGCCTTGGAAGCGCGCTGGTGATAAAAATGCTAGCAAACGCTTCAACGTGGGCAAGCTTGATAGCAAGAAATCTCGCATCATCAAACAGCGTCCATATTCAAACAACTTAGACATTGTTGTTGATTATGTGTTTAGCAACCCGAACCCAAGTGTGCGTGGTTCTGCTGCAGTAACAGATCCACGTTCTGTGTCTGTCAAAGTTCAACATAGCTTTGTAGCGCTACCTAAAAACGATTATCAGCCACGTAAAGACGACGCGCGCATTGGTTACTTCACAAACCAATTCGATGTGATGACATCACCTGATTGGACACCTTACAATGACGTGATCAAGCGTTGGGACTTAGTGAAAAAAGATCCAAATGCTGAATTATCTGAGCCTGTAGAGCCAATTGTGTGGTGGATTGAAAACACCACACCTGTTGAATGGCGTGACACAGTCCGTGACGGCGTATTGGCTTGGAACAGTGCATTCGAGAAAATCGGTTTCAAAAACGCATTAGTTGTAAAAGTGCAACCTGATGATGCAGAGTGGGATGCCGGGGACATTAACTACAATGTGCTACGTTGGACATCATCACCTCGCCCTCCTTTCGGCGGTTACGGTCCTGCACTTGCGCACCCATTAACGGGTGAGATTTTAGGTTCAGATATCATGCTTGAGTATGTGTTTATGAAGAACCGTTGGATCTACGACACACTTTACAGCCAAGGTGCAATGAGCCACAGCAATGCCGATTTAGCCGAACATGATGCGATGAACTGTTCATTAGGTCATGAGCTACAAGGCGAAATGATGACAGCCAGCCTATCAACGGGCAGCGATATCGAGCGTAAAGAAATGCTTCGCCAAGCCCTTGTGCAACTTATATTACACGAAGTGGGCCACACACTGGGTCTTAACCACAACATGAAGTCGTCTATCATCTGGGATGAAAACGAAGTACATGATAAGAACCTAACACAAGGTATCGTGACCGGTTCCGTAATGGATTATGCACCTGCGAACATTGCTCCGCTTGGTAAAAAACAAGGCGATATCTTCCAAACTCGTCCGGGTCCTTACGATGATTGGGCAATTGAATACGGCTACAGCGTTGCAGCAAGCACAACTGATGCAGAAGAAAAGCGCCTTGAAGCAATTCTATCTCGTTCAAACGATCCAAAACTAACATTTGGTAATGACGCAGACGATATGCGTGCACCAGGTCGTCATATTGATCCGCGTGTGATGATAGGTGACTTATCATCTAACCCAGTGGCTTATGGTGTTGACCGCATGGAGCTTATCGACAGCCTACTAGGCAAGCTAACTGATACAGCACGTGTACAAGGCGAATCACATCAACAGCTGTTAACCTCCGCAAATGTTCTATTCGGCCAATATAAGCGCCAAGCTGACGTGATCTCTCGTCAAATTGGTGGCGTGTATGTTGAACGTAACGTAGTAGGCACAGCTGATGATGTAAAACCATTCACACCGGTACCGCTGGCGCGCCAAAAAGAAGCGATGCAAGCACTAGCTGACAAAGTGTTTGCACCAAACGTATTGGCGAACATGCAGCCTCTGTATAACTTCATGCAGCAACAGCGTCGTGGCTTCAACCACTATGGTAAGAACGAAGATCCGAAAGCGCACAAAATGGTATTAGGCATGCAAAAGTCAGTGCTAAACCAACTGTTACACCCAAATGTGTTACAGCGTTTATCTGACACGGCACTATACGGTAATGAGTACGCGTTAAACGACTTTATGACTGATTTAACTGCTGGCATTTTTGTGAAGAGCAAAGAAGTAAACACATTCAGCCAAAACCTACAGGTTGAATATGTAAATCGCTTAATCAAAGCTGCAGGCCTTGGTAAACCAAGCCGATATGACAACCTTGCTAAAGCAGCAGCGTTATATCAGTTGCAACAAATTAATGACATGAGTGCACCTTGGGGCGCTGACACAGCGACTAAAGCACATCATGCTTACATTAAGCGCCTAATCGAGAAAGCATTAGACGCTTAATCACTCAGTTTGCATTGTGATGTTAAAAGGCCAGCGAAGTTTATGCTGGCCTTTTTATACCAATCCTCTTAATTAAATGATCTATTTTGAGGCAAGGAAAACTGCTCGATAGCAAGGCGAAAATTTTGCAATTTAGTTGTTCTAAATAAAAAATTTCTAACGAAGCTAGCGTCAGTTTTAGTCCCTCAAAATGATTGAGTATTATTGAGGGTTGGTATCACTTATATGCTCTAAATAATCTGCAGCTTCAACAACTACATTTTACTGGCTTCGATCGGTTGAATAGCCACTATGCCTTGACTTCGAATGGTCACATTAAAACGCTTTTGCCCACACTCAAGTGGATAAACGCCATCTTCTAGCCCTTTATTGGCCAAGCTGTTTAACGCCGCAGCAAGCAACATGGTGTCATCTTCAGTCTGCTCGCCGCGTTTCGCCATATATGCCATGCCTTGTTGCATCGCTTTTTCAACTACAATACCCGCCACTTTTTTGCTGGCCTGCTGTTTAAACAATTTAAAAAGTAAGGTCTTAATCAACACGAACATTTCACCCCAATCTTGGTAATAATTTAACTCATCCTAATATAGCGGTTAGTCCCAATATTCGAAAATCATAATCAATTTAAAATGCAACAAGGTGTAAATACCCGACTATTAAATCAGATGTTGCCCGAAATCGAACACCCTTGTTCGCTACCGCACACACGCCACCTAAAAATCACTCACAAAAAACCGCAAGAGATTGATAATTAATGATTTTGATTTTTGGCACAAGACTTCCTTAACCTTTAGCATAGTTACTTATATGCAGGTTTTACATGGATATTTCGACAACCACTCAACGCAATCCCAAACAACATAAATATGTTTGGCTAACCGCGGGTTTAATGACTTTTGCATTGCTAATTTTCTGGCTAAATAGCCCGTCAATACCAACTTTAAAGACCGCTGAGCTCGAAACCGCCACAGTTCAGCAAGGCCCGCTTGATATTAAAATTCCTGTGCTCGGAGAATATGCTTCACGCTACGAGCGCTTGATCAGTGCGCCCGAAACCGCACAGGTTACAGAAATCTTTATACGTGCAGGTGCAGAGGTCACACCCACTAGCATCATCGCGAAGTTAAGTAATCCAGACCTTGATCAACAGCTCTTTGAAAGCCAGTCACAACTAGAACGTATGCATTCAGAATTCGCGGCATTTAAATTACAAAAGCAAAACGAACAACTGAACTTTCAAGCCGATCTGGCCGATATGCAAAGCCAAATTCAGGCTGCACAGCTCGATGTAGATGTAAACCAGAGACTCGCGCAACAAGGGATCGCCGCCAAGATAGAACTAGAACGTGCTGAACTACGTTTATCGCAACTGCAGAAACGATTGCAGTTCGCGCAATATCGTTTCGAAAAGCAGCAAGAAATGCACAAACTTGAACTTGAGCAACAACAAATACAGCTTAATCAACAGCAAAAACAAGTGACACTCATCGCCAATAAAGTGGCAAACCTCACCGTCACAGCAGGCATCGAAGGTACTTTACAGCAGCTCGATATTGAACTTGGGCAACGCGTATCTCAAGGTCAGGCCATGGCACGTGTTGGCTCTAAGTCTCAGTTAATGGCGCGAATTAATATTCCCCAACGTCTTGCTGAACGCGTACAACTGGGCGCGCAAGTTAACTTAAAACATCAACAAGGGGCATTTTCGGGCACTGTACAACAACTCGGCTCAGTGGTTGAAAACGGCTTTATCATTGCCGAAGTGCACTTTACTGAAGGCGCGCCCGCTAACTTACGCCCTGCACAGCCAGTTAATGCCTTAGTGTTTTTAGAACACCTTGAAAATGCGCTCTATATCGCACAGCGCCCGGGCCTCTCGCCTTTAGGCACGCAACCGCTTTACAAAAAAACAGCTCAGCAAGCACAGCTTACACAAACACAAGTTCGCTTTGGTGAGCTGAGCGAACAATACCTTCTCATTCACTCAGGCCTAAAAGTCGGTGACATAGTTATCACATCTGATCTCAGTCAGTGGCATAATTTCAGTCAGCTTGCGCTTGATAACGACAAACTATAAGGAACGCACATGAAAACTTTAGTGACCATTAACAACATCAACAAAATCTATCAGCAAGGACAAGTAAACACGCATGCGTTGCAAGATGTGTCGTTACACATTCAAGAAGGCGAATTCATTGCTATTTCTGGTCCTTCAGGCTGTGGTAAATCGACATTACTCAGTATTTTAGGGTTACTTGATACCGCATCTGACGGTCAGTATGTGTTGGCAGACATAGACACAAAAACCCTCAACGTCGATCAGCGTTCGCAAGTCAGAAATAAGCATATTGGCTATGTATTCCAGTCATTTAATTTGATCGATAGCTTAACTGTATTCGAAAACGTGGCATTGCCCCTTGAACATCGTGGCGCGAGCAAAAAAGACATTAAATCCGCCGTAGAAAAACAACTTGCCGCCGTTAATATGACAGGTCGCTTAGATCACACACCAAGCCAGCTTTCTGGCGGACAACAGCAGCGTGTTGCGATTGCACGTGCTTTAGTGGGTGAACCTGATCTGCTACTGGTGGATGAGCCAACAGGTAACCTAGACAGTCAAAATGGTGATGCCGTGATGCAGCTGTTATTAGAGCTCAACCGCCAAGGTACCACCATTGTGATGGTGACACACGACGAACGTTATAGTCGTATGGCGAAACGCCAAATTCGTTTATTTGATGGCAAAGTCTTAGTCGAGCAACAGGAGGCGGTAGCATGAGTATTTACCAACGCGCGCTGAAACATGGGGTGCAAAGGCTGATCACAAAACCAAGATTAGCCCTGCCTGTGCTAATAACATTAAGTTTAACCTTAGCCGCCGTACTCACAGTCGTTGCTATGAGTAGCAATCTAATTTTTAAGCCTTTGCCAGACATCAAAGACGAGCAAAATATTTATCATGTTGATAGGCAGGTTCAAGTCTCAGAAGACTTTAAAATCTCAATTTTTAACCGCCACGGTGCCGCTGAATTTGCCGAATATTATAAGCAGTTTGGTGAGGTTGCAACCTTGCATGCCCGCGCCAATTTTGTACAGGTCAACGATCAAAACCTTGCCATTACTAAGCTCACTGCTTCAAATAACTTTCAAACGGTGATCGCCAATACGCCATTATTAGTTGGTGAAATGCCAAGCTTAAGTAATCAAGAGGGTGCAGTGTGGATATCTGAGAGCTTGTGGCGTAACGCCTTTGCCAGCAGCGCGAATGTGGTCGGTCGACAATTAGAATTAGAGGGAAACCAGTTGCTTATTCGTGGAGTATTCGCTGATTTTCGCTCGTTTTATAGTATGGATGATATCGTTTCGCAGCAAACGTGGCAGTTCTTTGATTTAGCGAGTCACTTAGCTGATACCCCGTCGAACCAATTTGGCGGCTCAAATAAACTCTTCATTAAAACGCAAAATCAAGTATTTACCGAAGAAATGCTCACCCAATTTTGGCAGCATTTATTCGCAAAATACGAAACTGAATTAGCAAGCTACAAAGGCATGCTAGAGCAAATGGGCACATCTAGCAAAGTTGAACTTTATCGCGCACATTTAATGAAAGATCAAAACACACTGATTGTTTTTCTATTTATCTCAGTGTCTGCATTACTGTTCATGGCGAGCTTAAACTTATTCAACTTGTTCTTGTCTCACTATCAACAGCGCGAGCAAGAGTTTGCCACGCACCTATGCCTCGGCTCTCCGAGAAAGCGCTTATTTATCATTGCCTTTTTAGAAAGTCTACCCCTGTTCTTATTCTCTGCACTCATTGGCCTGTTTGCCTGTGCTTGGCTTATTCGTGCCCTACCTATCATCAGTGGTGGCAATATCGAAATGCTTTCACTGGTAAATTTAGATCTTGTGACTGTGAGTATGGCCATCTTCATTGTCTTGATCATCAATGCTGTTTTCTCTCTGTCTGCCATATTTCAGTGCGACTCGACGGCGCTGAATCAACATATCAATACCTCTAACAAAGGGGTGAATGCTGGCAAAATGAGCCCGCTGACAAAAGCTTTATTTATCGCACAACTAAGCTCAGCCGCATTGATCATGACAGGTACAGCCCTCTTGGCCGAAGCCACTTACAACAAGGTGAACGTCGATTTAGGTTTTACACCAGGCAATACCATGATGGTAAAAGTTGATTTCGAGGGACAAGGTGACCCACTACCTTCAGAAGAACAGCTAAGACGTGCTGAAGAGCAGCGTCTTCACTTAGAGATTCTAGATATCAAAGCACAGTTATCGTCAGCAGCTCAAAACGTTCAACCTCAACTCAAAATTCTCGACTCTCAAAGTGAACCATTTGGTTCAAATATGATGATTTCGATGAATTTCGATGAAGATACTAACGAACAAATCACATATATGTACAAAAACATTGGCGCAGATTATGTCGACGCGTTTGGGTTAAAGTTACTAGCGGGTCGCAACATAACAGCAGAAGAACAAACTTCATTAGCGCAAGTCGCCATTATTAATGAACCTTTAGCATTGCAATTATCTCAGGATGGTACGATTGAATCAGCCATTGGCAAACAAATAGGTACCTTGCAAATCATTGGTGTGATTGCCGACCACTTCAGTCTTGTCAGCAAAGGGCTAGGCTACCCAACCCTAATGGCACCTATTATAAATACTGCAAATACCGGAGTTTACATCATGATGCAGTTGCCTGAAGGGCACACCTTCAAGCAATCAGAGCTGAAAACCGCCATGTTAAGTGCACATCCAAAGGTAAAACAATTACACTTTGACTCACTGGCGTCAATTTGGGACAAACATATCGAGCAAGATCGCATTCGCTTTTACTTTATTTCAGGTTTATGCGTATTAACCTTGTTACTGGCTTTTGTCGGCTCAAATGCCATGGCGGTTGGCTTTAGTGAGTTAAAGCGTTTTGAACTGGCCATCAGAATGGCAACGGGGGCAACCCGAGTATCATTACTGAAGCGCACTTTGCAAAGCATCACGCCTTTATTACTGATTGCCGCAGGCATTGCCATTGCGTTATCAAGTATTAGCTACGGCGTGGTTCAACAAAACCACAGTAGTCTGCCAGCACTTTCTTGGACGGCACTGGGCTTGTTTGGTTTTGCCTTGCTTGCTATCGTACTCTCAGCCATTACTTGGGTTGTTTGGCGTATTATCAATGCCGACCCGATGCGCGCACTAAGAGAGTTATAATACCAACTCTCTTAATCAAGGACCGGGCGGCTATGGTAGCCGCCCTAGAAAGAAGTACATATATTCATGCCCATATCGAAGCCCTGCATTTTAATTGTCGATGATCATGACGACATACGTTTCGCGCTCAGTTTATTACTCGAGCAAGCCGGTTTCCGTGTTGTTGAAGCCGAAAACCCATTTGCCTGCCAACAAGTATTAACGCGTCTGACCCCCGACTTAATTTTGCTTGATATGAACTTCTCTCGTGATACCACTTCAGGCCAAGAAGGCCTCGCCTTACTGCCGGAGCTTACCGCACTGAATATTCCGGTCATCTTAATGACCGCGTGGGCAAACATTGAACTTGCCGTAAAAGGCATGCAACTCGGCGCAAAAGACTTTGTTGAAAAGCCGTGGCGTAAAGATGCCTTATTGGCACAGATCGCTCGACATATTGAACCTACCAAAGTGCGAAGTGACAGCGCTTCGGCTTGGATCGCACACTCTGAGAAAATGCAGCAAATTGAGCAATTGGTTCACCAACTGGCACAAACAGACGCAAATTTACTGATTTTAGGTGAAAACGGCACAGGAAAGTCACAACTAGCGCAGCGTATTCACCAACTCAGCCACCGTCGCCAAGCTCCCTTAATCAACTTAAATATGGCGGCCATCACAGATAACTTGTTCGAAAGCGAGCTATTCGGTCATCAAAAAGGTGCTTTTACCGATGCCAAGACAAACCGTTTAGGGGCATTTAGCCAAGCCCAGTCGGGTAGCTTATTTATGGATGAAATAGGGGCACTGCCCATTCATTTACAACCCAAATTACTACAAGTATTAGAAACTGGGCAATTTACGCCACTGGGCGCGAGTGCGCCAAGCAAAGTTGATGTGCGCTTAATTGCAGCAACCAATCAGGATATTCCGCAAGCCATTGCTAAACAGCAATTTCGTCAAGACTTATATTATCGGCTCAATACCTTTGTTATCACCTTGCCACCACTGCGAGCCAGACAAGCGGATATTTTGCCTCTTGCCGAATACTTCATTGATAAATACAGTCAAAAATATAATAAGACTCGACCGACTCTCGACCAAACTGCCAGCCAGCGACTACTTTCGCATGACTGGCCGGGCAACGTCAGAGAGTTAAGCCACACCCTTGAACGCGCAGTGCTTATCTGTCAAAACGAGTCCATTGATGATACCCACTTGTTGATTGAAACGACGCATTCAGAGCAAACCTCTGAAGTGCCAGCAATGACCTTAGAAGCACTCGAAAAACAGCGTATTCTGGATGTGCTTGCTGCGAATGAGTCGCAGATCAGTGCCTCTGCCAAGGTATTGGGTATTTCACGTAATGCGCTTTATCGTCGCTTAGAAAAATATCAAATCGATTTGCCAGAGTAAGCCATGAGACATACTCAAACTTTCAAAGTAAAAGCGCTCTTAACTGCTTGTGTACTGCTATTACTCACTTTGAGCAGTGCTTTACTTTATACATGGAGCAGCGATGCTTTACTCACTGCCAGCGTATTTTCTGTCTTAGCTTACTTGTTTAGTTACATGGCCTACCGCATATATTTAGCTTGGTTTGAGCCCATAAAACAACTACAAGCCTTTGTGAATGCTAAACAACAAGGGCAAACCAATCTCAGTTTAAATTTTACCGATCACAGCACCCCCATCGCGCAACTCGGCATGCAACTGAGCAATCTATTTCATCAAGATGAAGCACAGCAACAACCATTATTTTTTTCACTGCTGCAAAGCTGGCCAACACCGATTGCGGTATTCGATGAGCATCAAAAGCTGTGCTTTTTTAACCACAGCATGCATCAAGCAATAAACCAGCCGTTACTAACCGGCATGTCACAAGCTGATACTGGGTTTAAGATCACACAAAATAATGTTTGTCATACTGATTTCAACCAACAATGGCAATTACAGCTATTTAAGCTCAAAGAGCAAGGTTACACGCTGGTAAGCGCTTTGTTTATAGGTGAGCAATTACAAAAAGCCAAGCGCCAGAGCCAAGCCGATTTAATTCGTATTTTGTCTCACGAGCTCACTAATTCACTGACCCCTATGAGCTCGATGACTGAGACTTTATTAGAGTACGATCCACTGCCTGAGTCACAAACTCGCCAAGCTCTGACTCGAGTCAAAAACCGCAGCGAGTCACTGCTGAGCTTTATAAAAAGTTACGCTAGCCTCAGTCGGTTACCAGAGCCCCATGCCCAACACTTCGATTTACAAGGTGTCGTTCAAGCGTGCGCAGATGAGCAAAATGTTGAGCTGTACTACTCTGGCGCCAGTAATTTAATTGCTGATGCAATACAAATAGAACAAGTGCTGATTAACTTAATTAAGAATGCCAAAGAAGCGGCCGAGTCAGACGCAAAAGTCACCATACAAAATCAAGTCATAGGCAGTTGGCAACAGATCACAGTCTGCGATAACGGTCCGGGTTTTGCCAATTTAAACAATGCACTCACACCGCTTTACACCACCAAGCCATCAGGACATGGGCTTGGTCTGACTATCTGCCAAGACATCATAGAGAGACATAGTGGTGAGCTCTCTTTGAGTAACCACCAAGACGGTGCAAAAGTGACAATACGCTTGCCACTTTGACCTTTATTATGCGGGAGGTTAGGCCAGTGCCGGGCGACGATAGTAATGAATACACGCCAGCTGCGCAGCATTGGTCAGTAAGATCATCACAAACGTGAGTACATGCGCCACACTCACTTGCGCCATATGTAACTCTGCACTCAACCCGGTTAAACCAGCAATTAACTGCAGCGAAAAGTAGCGAGCACTCAAGTTCGACACATCTCCACTTTTAATCGTTTTATAAGTTTGTGGCATAACTCTGACTGAGCTCATCACTAAACCCACATAGGTTAGGCCATTTAACAAACTTGCCGCATCGGTATTGGGTAATAATAACAGCCCAAAAGGCAGTACCGAGCACAGCAGCATTATCGCCAGCTGTCTACGTTGCTTTTCATCTGAGTTATAGCGCACAAAGTAATATAAGATCAGCGCACTCAAAGCACCGGTCACCACAAATGGCAACACCATAAACAAGCGGTCAAAAAACAAATTGTAAGCAATAAAGTAACTACTCTGTGCCACACCAAAACTCATCATCATCAGTGACAGCCCTGACACACTGCGGTTACGGCGTACTTTATTAATTAGAGGCCAAAAGCTAAAGACTAAAATGAGGGATGAGACGATCGGCAAATAGTCGAACAACGCAGGCTCCTGTAACGATATTGTGAACAAGTAAAAAAGGCGTAACCATCAATAAAACACGATGTAAAACACTGGTTTTTATTGATAATTGAAAGAGGGCGCGCATTTTAGTGAATAACTTTACAAATACAAGCATACGAGGTAAGAATAGAAATTGAGCAGTGCAAAGCTAAATTGACAGATAACAAGGAGCTGTATTTTGCGTTATTTAATTATGTTTCTTTTCATCACTTTTATTTTTACTGGGTGTAACACGACGCCAGCACCTAAACCCGAAAAAGAATCTACCCCTTCTCCCCTAACACTTGTAAACCCTAATTTATTCAAGCTTATATCCGTACCTAGCGAAGAAGAGATATTCGCACTTCCAAAAGCTGAAAAGTCGAAGTTTCTGGCCGAGTATAATGAATATATTTCTCAAGGGCTCAGAGCTGACAAAGCTATTGAGAGATACTTAGACAGAACAATGGGTTACTTCTCATATGACGGAGAGACCTTAACTGCAAGCGAGTCTCAGAGTAAACAACAAGGAAACTGTGTTAGCCTAGCTATCTTAACCCAAGCCTACGCGAACGTCGCAGGTGTAGAGACTGGCTTTAGAGAAGTATCTACATATCCTATTTTCAAAAAAGAACAAGATCTTCTTATTGTCTCTACGCACTTCAATACTAAACTTTATGCCCCCAAAGATTCAGAAGAAAAAGATAAGGATTGGATTCAAATTTTAAGAGCTGGCACAGTTGTAGATTATTTCCCCCAACAAAATACGTTTTATCTTGGCAATGCGACATACTCAAGCCTTCTGTCTAAGTATTATTCTAACTTGGCTACAAATGCGCTGATAGATGAACACTTTGATTTAAGCTACTCACTCATCAATGAAGCTCTAAAGTTCACACCTAAAAACCCTGAGCTAATTAACCTATTAGCCATTTTGCACCGCCGCGCAGGAGATACCAAAACAGCTGAACAGCTTTTTCAATTTGCTATACAGCATAATTTAACAAGTAGTAATCTCATTGCGTCATATCGATTTTTAGCCGCTCAACAGAGTAATACCGATTTAGTTGAAAGACTTAATGAAGAACTTGAAAAAGCAGCCAAAACGCCATTTGATTTCTTGCTAATTGCAAAACAAAGCTTAGAAAAGAAACACTTTGGAAAAGCAAAGAAAACCCTAAATAAAATCATTGAACAACACCCTTATCTACCTGAACCTTACTTCGAATTAGCCAAGACCCACTATCTACAAAATGATCATGACCTCGCAAAAGAAGCTTTAGAAAAAGCCATCAAAATGTCTGACTCTCAAGAAAAAACCGGGATATACGAAGCGAAATTAAAATCACTGGAGCTTATGCTTTAGTATTCTATAATCAAAAAGCCCAGCAATTGCTGGGCTTGCAGAGTTTAAAGAAACTTATAATAAATAAGACTGTTCAATTAAGCATATATGCTTAAGAGGTCGTTTGGGGTTCACAACTCACATTCTCTGCGCAACCCCTGTTAAACAATATATCTGGTAATGAAATCGTAAATTGACTACCTACCCCTTCTTTTGAAGAGACACTTAAGCTTCCACCTAATTGCTTTTTCAGTAAATTATAAGAAATTGATAAACCCAGACCGGTATTACCGTCATGCCTTTTAGTAGTAAAGAAAGGATTAAATATATGCGCTAAGTGCTGCTCACTAATGCCTTTGCCATTATCATTAAAATGAATATTTATATGGTCCATTGATTTTTCGACTAGCACTTCTAACTTTTTCTCTGGCTGATCGGCCTTAAACGCATGTTCAATGGCATTATTTACAAGATTCGAGATGACTTGCGCCAGTAAGCCGGGGTAAGTTAAGCGTTCGTGACAACTTGCAATGTGATACTCAACCTGCACTTTGTGTTTTTTCAGCTTAGGGCTAAGCGTATTTAATACTTGCCCAATGTACTCTTCTATTATGACTTTTTCACGAGTGGGATTAATTTGGTTGGCCGAGACGTTTCTAAAATCATTCATTAGATGCGCGGATCTATCAAGGTTTGCTAATACTATTTTGAGCGCGTCACTAGAATCACTCAGAAAATCACTTAGCATTGGCCTGGTCAATGTCTTATTCTCTAGGTTTATACTGACTGCACTCATTTTTTCAGCACATAAACTCGCCGCGGTTATCGCAACACCTAAAGGCGTATTAACTTCATGGGCTATGCCAGCGACCATCTCTCCAAGTGCAGCCAGTTTTTTACTTTCGGCGAGCTCTTCTTGCGCTTGCTTAAGTTCAAAAATGGTGGCTTCTAATTCTTTTGTGCGCTTTTTCACAATACTGTCGAGCTCTGCATTAAGGTCGCGTAACGCTTCTTCATATTGCAAACTACGGTGTGCATTGTTCGCCCGTCCATACAGCTCAGCCAAAGTAGATACAAATATCAGTTCATCATCTTGCCAATGCTTGAGGTGCTCACCTTGATGTTCACAGCAAATGATATCGATCATTTTACCTTTTCGGCGTATTGGTACATCTAGCATAGAAGCAATGTTACGAGGTTTTAAATAGACCTCAGAAAATTCAAAAGTGATTTTATCGTTCACCGCATCAGCTGCAGCGATGATCCTCTCGTTATCTAGATTCTGGAAGTAAATAGGAAATGCTTGGCGGCTCAAAAAGAAGTTATCGAATGTTTGAAATTCACCATTATCAATCAGGAGGTGACATTTTGCGCCGCTTTCATCTACTGACCACATAGAGGTGCGTGATATATCTAACCCTTTACAGCATGCTTGAATGATTAAACTACCAGCCGTTTTAAGATCGCCACTATCAATTTCTGGGCTTTGGCTAATTTCAAATAATATTGCTTCGAGTGACTTATCCATACCGTTATTGCTAGATTAGTTCCTTTATCGCAATAGTATAATTCAAGCAGCCCCCTTTTTTGGAAACAACTTTGGAATGTTAATTATGACTCAAAACTAAAAGCTGACTATTTATAAAACATAGCCTTATAAGATGGGTTACCAAAGAAGCCTGCTTTAATAACCCAACAAGTCATTAACTCCTACAAATCAAACCACAGTCCAAGCCATGCGCGGTTTTCGTTTTCAAAACGCTCGCTTTCAACTCGACTTAAGCCTATGTCGATACGTAGATCACTGATCCCCGCAGGGGCGAATTTTGCGCTCCAATCGCGACCATTAAACCAGGTGGTCCATTTGACTCCATAGCTTTGCCCAAACACTTGGTGGTCTAATTGGTGCTGTTGGTAGTAAAGCCAAGGCGCACCTTCTGACATGGCCACACCACCACCATAACCTTGATAACGCTCAGCAACACCAGCAAAAAAAGGTAAATCTGGTTTATAAATAGTATTTGCCATGACATTTTGATCTATGAGGCTCGATCTAAAGCCACCTAAATTCAATAATGTATCTTCTCGTTTCACTTGCTCTGCTTGTATATACAAAGGTATATGAAACGCTTTACCGAATATTGACGCAGCGAGATTGTAGCCCTGCCAGTCCGTCTCACCTGATTTGCCGTCTAGCCACTGGGCTTTAATTTGCTGGCCAATCGCAAATGCCTGTTTGTCATATTGCCAGCTTTGCTCAAGCCCAAGGCGAAGCCAGCGTTCGTCTTGGCTTCCTAAGCCTGTGTCTAGTTCACTCGCATGTACGGCAGCATGGCCAGTCAATGACAGCATATTTTGGCGATAGCTATGGCTAACCTGTGCGCTAAGCCCTGTTTGTTGCAGCGTATGCGGTGCCATTGCAACGACCTCTGCCCCACGACTTTGCGCTGCGGTATCTAGTTCAAACGAAAACGCCTTTGCCTGCCACGCGGTATTACCTTGTTGCATTTTTACATCGGCAAAACCACCAACTAGAGTGCTGTCGCCTAAGCTTTTGCTTAGCCCAATATGCCAGCTTATTTCTTCTAGGAAGTCAGATCCTTTCACACCCAGATGTAATACCTCAGTACTGGCACTGTGGTACTGTGAGCCCAAGGTCATGGATGCACTGTGTTCCCATTTATCATAGGGTTTACTTTGCAATGGCTGTTGGTAAATCTGGGCATCATCAAGTTGAACAGCTGCATTTGAAAGTTTAGGAGCTTGCTTAGTGTTACTCAACTCAGTGACCAAACTTGCAGTATTATTAATCTCCAGTGTGTAAGCATCTGGACCTTCTGAAGAAACACCTAAATACAGCAATTCACTGTCGTTTAATTGCTGTGGAAAACTCACCACATGCTGGCCTTGGCTTAACTGCAACAACTGCTGCGTGCTAAAGTCATAAGCATATAGATTAATCGCCCCCTCTACACCGGCTACGTAGAACAAGGTATTACCGTCTTTGGACCAGCTCGGCTGAGTTAAGAATTGATAACCTTTTGGGGTGGGTACTTGAAAGTTGTTTTGTGTTTGCATATCTCGCACATACAACTGCCAATTTTGATTCAGCCCTGATTTTAAATAGGCCAGTTTATTGCCGTTTTCAGAGATCTCAGGATAATCATATGTATCACCAAGCTGGTTGCTTGAAAGTACGGTTTCAGATCCATTGTTGAGCTCTAAATTCACTAAGTGTGAATAACCGTAGCGTACTTTTTCAGCCACGATGGCATTGTTGTTTTTATCTATCGCAAAGCGACGAATACCCACATCTTCAGTTAGCTGTGTGACTTGGTTATCATCGAGCGTCCACTGAAATAATTCGCCTTGTACTGCATGCTGATCATTTGGTTTTTGCACCGATGCAACGAAATACAGAGTATTCTCGTCTTTCCAACGCGCATAGCGAATGCCAGAAAAATTACTTGGCGTGAGTGTATGTTTTTTTACTCGGCCAAAGGTCTCAGGCGCATTATCAGCTACATCTTTAGGATCTGCCGCAAATAAGGCCTTTTGCTTTTCATTAAAGTCTTTTTCAGCTTTTTCATTGTCTTTGGTCGCATAGATATTAAGCTCAGTGCGACCTTTGCTATCACGCTCAGTGACGGCAATGAATTCACCGCTCGGCGATAAACGCAGGTTTTTAGCGTCAAACTTAAAGTCATGCCATAACTTAGTATCCAACTCGGGCAAATCTTGCGCAGAAGCCATGCTCAGATAAGTGTACTCCGCGACAAAGCGCTTATATAATTTTGCAGGGTGGTCGCCAAATACGCCCTTAAACGCCTCATCAAAATCACGAGATTCCACTGCCTGCATACGTGTCCAAACAGCGTCTAAAGTCTGCTCACCGTAGTTCTTTTCAAGCCATGCCAAGTAACGCACACCAATTAAATATGCCATTGAGCCGCTCAAATAACTGTCGTTACCATTATTGAGCGCTGAATAAGGCAATAATGCGCCTTGGCGAGCGAATTCTGTGAGGAGGGCTTCAGTGTAGTTATCAAATAAACGACCTCGCCCCGTCATTTTCGACTCCATCAAGGTGGCATAGCCTTCTGCCACCCAACGCGGCATGATCGCAAGCGCGATATCGTATGGGTCCCATGCATCACGAAGTGTTTGTCGCCATGAACTGCGATTAGGTTGAGATAAATGCACCAAATGAATGTACTCATGCAAAATCAATAGCTGTTGCCAACCACTGCTGTTAGAGATCACGGTGTCTGATTGCGGTGGCGTGGTAAATAACGCCATTAGAGGTTGATCGGTACTTGGTATCGCGAAGCCATTTGCACCATGATAAGGGTCAAAGACCACTACATCGGCTTTGGTTCCTAGGCTGCGATTTTGCTGCTCAAGTACTTTATCGCGAACTAACTCAAGCTCGTGTGCGGCAGATTCTGCCCAGCGCTTATGTCCTTGCGTGTAATGCACATTGAAATGTTCGGTTTCTATGGTTTGCCACATCGGCGCGGCATAACTCATACTCGACAAAGACATGAGTGAGCCAAGGGCGACTTTTTTCATAACTGAATGCATGTTCCGTGATCCTTTCTCAAATATGCGTAAAGCATAAGGGAATCACATTGTTAAGAATGTAGGCAAGCCGTATGAAATTGTAACATGGTGTTATGTAACCAAAACCAAGGGGATTCAGAAAAAGCTATTCTCGCCCTGCTCTGGCTTTGCCAAAGTGATAAATAACGCCAAAATACCACCAGCCACAACAAACATTGTGACCGCTAATAACATACTTAATCCCATATAAAACATAGCACTGGCTATGATTGCCGCGGCTAACCAAGTCGCAATATGATGCAGATATTTAAATAGCGGTGTGTACGCTCTGATATTGACTAACGCCATTATCATTAATGCAACGACAGCTAAACTTAAAACAAAGATCATCACCCTTCCTTATTTGTACTGTGTCAGACACCATCCTTAAAGTGGATTATATGCAAATAAGAATCATTATCAATTTTGATTTGTAAAAAAAGCCACATCACGCAATGCAGCTTTTTTAAATTAATTGTCTCGTTCTGAAATGTGTTTACACATTTAGAACTTATTATGAAAAGGGTTTATACCCAGCGCAATGTCGTTGTCAAAGTATGACTTTGCCCCGGCTCAACGGTAGCAGCGTCATCCATTACATTTGCCGCTTCTAGACACAGCATGGTTTTATATTCGTCATCTCTAAAGTTGCTTAAACGCTTAGACTTTTCAATCCACGGGTTCCAAAGCACGCAAGAAGTAGAGCTTTCACGACCCACTTCAATGTTTCCGTCTGGCGTTCTAATAACTTGAACCGGTGCTGCTTGGGTATACACCATGTCTGTTTCACGAGCGAAACCAACAACTTCATTTTGATCAAATGGGCCTTCGCCAAATTCAATAAACTTCGAGCCCTGTAAGCCATCCACAGTCGTCGCTTCAATATTTGGTGTCGGGAAATAAGTATGTAGTGCTTGAGTTAAAGTAAATGCAGTATCACCCAGGTTAATATTAGTGAGGCTCACTTTTAACTGTTCTGTTAAATGAAATTCAACTTCAAGCTTAGATTTATGCGGCCAGTAGGTTTCATCAACCAAAGTCATAGGTAATGAAAGCTTAATCACAATGGCTTCATCGCTTTCATGTACTTCTTCTGCACGCCACATTAATTTGCGCGCTACACCATGAATTGGCCAATCAGGGTCGCTGTGCACGCCAAACCATGGCCAGCAAATAGGAATGCCACCACGAACGGCTTTGCCCTCTAGATAGTCTTCATCTTCTGACACCCAGATCAAATTGCCTTTGCCAACAGGCGTGAACTCTGTCAGTTGTGCACCTTGTAAAAAGATTTTAGCACTACAACGCGGACCGTCGACATTTAAATACTCGAGTCCAGACTCCGTGCGCTGGATAGAAACTGATGCTGAAAGTTCCATAATTCACCTAACTTCAAAATTTTGATATCTCAGCTACATTACCGAAAAACCCCACTCAGAGTAAACACATAAACGTCCAAATGAAGCATCTTCACGCAAACGTCATGCTTCAATGTTGCTGAAAAACTCGCAAACTAATAACTCTGTGATAAGCTTAAAATATTACATGTTGGCGAGATTAATTAATGAGCAAAAGTAGTCTTAAACTCTTTAATAAATGCTTTTGGCTGCATGCTGCTGGTATCATTTTTGTTGGTCTTGGTTTTGTGGGTATGGCCTTACCTGTTATGCCAACCACCATCTTTTTTATTCTCGCGCTCGCCTGCTTCACACGCTCTTCACCTAAATTCGCCAATTGGCTACTTACACACCCTAAGTTTGGTGAGCCATTAAGACTTTGGCATGATCATCAAGTTATTCCTATCAAAGGAAAATGGGGAGCAGGTTTAGGTATGCTACTTGGGTATATGATTTTGCTATACAGCCAACCCGCGCTATGGGTGCTAATACTGGTTGCAAGTATCGAAGTGGCGGTGATGATTTATATTTTGTCTAAACCTTCTACACCGCCTGTCAGTATTTAGTCTGCGCACTTATAGGTATTACGACCGGAACCTTTTGCGTCATAAAGCGCATCATCTGCACTTTTCATCAGCGATTCAACGGAGGCACATGCTTTGGTGGCAGATGCAACGCCCGCACTAATGGTTATTACACTATGCTCAGATTGACTGTGTTCTAGCGCCATACCTTCAATAGCTCGTACCAAAGTTTTGGCAATAATCTTCGCACCTTGCAAAGGCGTATCAGGTAACAGTATCACGAACTCCTCACCGCCATAGCGACACACAGAATCAAGCGGTCTTCTGACGATTTCTTTTAACTTATCTGCTACTTGCTTAAGAACATCGTCACCCGCTAAGTGCCCGTAATGATCGTTATATTTTTTGAAGAAATCGATGTCAATCATGATCATAGAAAGTGAATGAGCTACACGATGACGCTGCTTTATTAGTCTTTCTACTTCGGTATCAAAGAAACGTCGGTTATAAATACCTGTTAAGCCATCAATAAAAGAATAGTTACGTAAAATATCAGCTTGAAGTTTATATTTAAGATGCGTCTTTACACGGTTTTGTAGAGTTTTCGGTACAATGGGCTTAGGCACAAAGTCTACAGCGCCCGCTTCCCAACATTGCAACTGACTCTCTTCATTAGCGTTAGAGGTAACAAATACTATCGGGATTTCAGATAACTTAGGTGTTGATTGCATTTTTTTACAGGCTTCAAGCCCTGACATGCCTTCTAGTACCCAGTCCATCAAAACTAAGTCTGGCTGCTCTTCTTGGCAATAGGCAATTGCTTCTTCGGCTGACTCGACTGTTTTTACGTTACATATCTCTTGCAGACACCCCACTAGTAGCCTGCGCATTAGCTCAGAATCATCAACAATTAACACTTCACAACTGGCAAGGTCACTGACATCTTTAAACATAACTTAACTTTTCCATTTAATAATTCTAGGAGTACACCTTGCAGCTTTTAACTTAACTGAGCTGAACAAATTATGACACCAACAACTAAGCGCACAATCAATTACTACTTTTATCGACCAGAATTAAAACAACTTAAATATCAAAAGGTAGATACTTAGCTAAACAATATTAGCCCAACAAGTGGTTTTTCGCTCAGCCTAAATATGTAAACTCATTTTAATCGACGGCTTTCAGTTAAAACAAACACTTAAATACATAACTTAAAATTATATAAATCAATATATTAATAAGTTTAGACCGACACAATATGACACTAGCATGAATAACTTATTACAAGGTAAGACCAGTCGTAAAAATGTCATAACTCTTCTCTAACATCGCCTCTTTTCTGAAATATAACAATAAAGAGGTACAACTCATGAAAGGGCTTTCACGTCGCAATTTTATCAAAAGTGCATTAGCTGGTGTCGGCGCTGCCACGGTATCTTTATCTTTAACTGGATGTGGCCACAATGACTCAAGTCCATCTTATAATGACTTTGCCGTTGCGTTTGATCACGGTGTAGCAAGTGGTGACCCATTAAGTGATAGAGTCATTTTGTGGACCCGAGTTACCCCTGAAGGTGCACCTAATAATGTCAATGTTAGCTTAGAAGTATCTCTAGACAAGACATTTGAAAATATTGAATTTAAAGAGTCACTTTCTGCATTAGCGAAAAACGATTACACGGTGAAAGTAGACTTAACAGGGCTGAAAGCCAATACCCGATACTATTACCGTTTCAAAGCCAACGAGAGCCCATCACAAATGGGAGAAACTAAAACCTTACCTGAAACAGATGTATCGCAGGTGAAGTTGGCGGTTATGTCATGCGCAAATTACCCAGCGGGTTATTTTCACGCCTATGCTGAAGCAGCAAAAATGCAAGACCTAGATGCTGTGCTACATTTGGGCGATTATATTTATGAATATGGCATGGGTGGATACGCCACTGACAAAGCGACTGAGCTTGGTCGAATGCTACCAGAAGATAACCAAAGCGAGCTCATCTCTCTAGCCGATTACCGCAAACGTTATGCGCTTTACAGAACAGATACTGGCCTGCAAGCCTTACATGCAAAAGCACCCTTCATAGCTGTATGGGACGACCACGAAGTCTGCAACGACGCCTATCTAGATGGGGCTGAAAATCATAACGATAATGAAGGCATGTTTACAGAGCGAAAGATGGCCGCGCTTAAAGCCTATTACGAATGGATGCCTATCCGACCATACGTTACAGGTCAAACAGAAAGTCTTTATCGCAAATTTGACTTCGGCTCTTTGGTATCCCTTTACATGCTCGACACACGTCATGAAGCCCGCGTAAAACCGCTTGATTATCAGAACTATTTTGACCCAACATCGGGGCAGTTAGATACTGCAAGTTTCCAAGCAGACCTGGTTTCTCCCGATCAACAACTGATTGGAACTCAGCAGCTAACTTGGCTGACTGACAATATCAAAACCTCAGATGCCAAATGGCAAGTACTTGGCCAACAAGTACTGATGACAAAGATGATGCTTCCAGCAGAGTTACTGGTTGCCATGGCTAACCCAAGCCCTGCGATCGCTTCACAAATGACAGAACTGGCGCAATTAAAAGCACGCACTCAAGCATCTGACCCTACCTTAACTGAGCAAGATAAAATGCGTATCGGTTTTACCGCACCATATAACTTAGATGCATGGGATGGGTACCCTGTAGAGCGTGAAGTCTTATTACAAACAGCTAAAGCCGCAAACAAAAACCTCGTTACCCTTGCAGGCGATACCCATAACGCTTGGTCTGGCAAATTATGCACAGCACAAGGTGATGTATGTGGTTATGAATTTGCGACACCATCAGTGAGCTCCCCTGGTCTAGAGTATTACCTACAATTGCCAGAGTCACAGGTCAGCGAGTTTGCCAAGGTACTTGAACTCTTAGTTGACGACCTAGAGTTTGCCAACATCCACCAGCGTGGCTTTATGACACTGACATTTACATCTGATAATGTTGACAGTCAATGGCACTTCATCAGCGACGTACATAGCCAAGTATTTGGGGTTGAGAATAAAAACCTAATCCAGAAGACGCTATAACTCTCAACAAGGAAGATTAGGCACTTAGCTAATCTTCCTCCTTCTTTTGGCTCCAACTCTGCCAGCAAAAAGTCATAAATTGTCTATATTTAGTAATACCTCGTAATTGCAACGAATATCTCATAATTAAAACGGTAGGAATATGAATCAGCGCTCTATTAAGATTAAGCTAATCGCTTTTATTTCCATCACACTTGTGTTGCTTGTCGCCTCATTGGTCACGATAAGTTGGGTTCAGCTCAACAATAATAATCAGGTACAAAGTGAGCGTGTACAAGGTGTTGTATTAGGTGAAATTAATGCTCGATTGACCGCGAAAGCAAGGCTGTATGCCGAGCAAGTCAGCAGTTATATCAATAAAGAGTATCAAATTCCTTATAGCCTATCTGGCGGTATTGCTAAAACAGCAGAACAAAACCCGATTTCAAGACAAAGCCTATATTTAATGGTGTTGGGTGCACTAGAAAAAAACCAAGGGGTGTCGTCAATCTATGCACAATTCGAAGCCAACGGTTACGACGGTAAAGACAGTCAATTTAGCAATTCAGGCCAAACCCACTCAGTCCCAGGTGCTGGCTCCTTAGAGGTGTATATTACCCGTGATGCGCCGGGTAAATTCACGCAACACCAAATTGAAGATCCAGGCGAAAAATACCTTAATGCCCGCAATGAGTTTGGCTTTAGAGAAAGTGAGTGGTATTTGTGCGCCAAAGACAACCTTAAGCCCTGTATTATGGAGCCGTACTTGTATGAAATCACACCCGGTAATTCTGAGTTAATGACCTCTCTCACCGTACCAGTGGTTGCCAATGGTCGCTTTATCGGTTTGGTCGGGGTTGATATAAACCTGCCACGTTTTCAGACTCTCACCGAAGAAGTGTCTAAATCGCTTTATAACGGTCAAGCCAAAGTCAGTATTCTCAGCGATATAGGGTTAGTCGTCGGCTCAAGCCACTACGACAAGCTTGCGCGCCCCTTAACAGAGTCTCTGCAGGGTAACGCGGGCAAAACCATTATGGACAACCGTAAACAACAAACTCAACTCGAAATTGGCAGTAACCTCGTTTTCACTATGCCCATTGAAATTAAGGTCGCCAATACAACTTGGAGCTTGGTCATTGAATTACCGAAAGATCTGGCACTTGCCAGTGCCCAAGAGTTAGCAGAGCAGCAAGCTGAAGATACCGCGACCGTCGGCTCCAGCATGATATTAATTGGGGTGATCGCATCGATTATCGCATTGGCCCTTTCTGTGGCTATTTTAAAGACCATTATCGACCCACTAACTAACATCAAAGACAGAGTAGAGAATCTTGCAAGTAACGATGGCGATTTAACCGTGCAGCTCGATGTCACACAACATGAAGAGCTCATCGCCATTGCAACAGGCTTTAATCTGTTCACACAGAAACTGCGAAATATGGTGAATGACTTAAAAGGGCTCGCCAACAACTCTTACCAACAATCAACCAAAACCTCGCAGGCAGCAGAGGACATTAAAGCCAAAGTAAACATGCAGCATATGGAAATCGACAGTGTGGTAACCGCCATCAATGAGCTCAGTGCTACCGCTAGCGAAGTCGCCCGTTCATCAGAAAATGCAGCTGCTTCAACCAATGCGACCAACGAAAAGGTAAAGCAAAGTGAGCGCGGCATCTCTGCCGCATCTGACTCTGTACAGGTGATGTCTGATCAAATTGCCAGTGCCAAAGAGTCTATCAATGCGGTTGCCATTCGCAGTAGCGACATTACACAAATTCTTGATGTAATTCGCTCAATCGCAGAGCAAACCAACCTGCTGGCTTTAAATGCTGCCATTGAAGCGGCACGCGCGGGAGAACAAGGCCGCGGCTTTGCTGTTGTTGCCGATGAAGTCAGATCATTGGCTTCAAAAACCCAAGACTCAACCAATGAAATCAGCCAGCTCATTGATAATCTTCAAAATGAAGTCAAAACGTCTGAAGACATCATTGAGCGCTCAGTTGTACAAGCCAGTGATGCCATGACCCATTGTGGCAGCGCCGCTGCACAAATGAGTGAAATGGTGCAAGCGCTTGATGATATCTCAAATGAAGTTACGCAAATAGCGACCGCTGCCGAGCAGCAAAGCGCGGTAACCGAAGACTTAAGTGCAAATATGACAGGGATTTCAGATGCGGCAGCAGAGCTCGCGCAATTGGCTGACACGATTGAAGATGCTGCACAAGACTTGATGAAACTGGTCGAACACAAGAACAGTCAATTAGGGCTACTTAGAACTTAAGTATTCTCTACATTCGCTCATTAAAAAGGGTCACTCAATTGTGACCCTTTTATTTTTTAAAGACTTGAGAAAGAGAACTTTAGCGGCTTCTCTGTGTTGCTTTGCCAAGTAAAATCAAGACCTATATCAGCATAAACATATATAGATTGCGAGACCTCTTTTACAAGCTTTCCTGCCATAAATACCTGTAACTTCACCATGTAATCAGTCGCCAGAGTTGTTAACTCTTTTTCAAGTTGCTGTGAAGTAACTTGCTCTCCATTTAACAACCAAACAAGTTGATACTGATCACCCAAGTTATCTTCATTGCTCACTTCTAGCTTTAATATCGCATTATGCTGAGAAAACAAAATATTGATCTTTTCATGAGGTAGCTCTTCAACAGTGACTGCGCGATGATGTGTAAACTTTGCACCAGATACAGTTACCAAAGTTAACATTACATCGTATGTTCCAGCCTCAGTAAATTGTATTTCATAATAAGGCTCAGAAGTGCTGATTGACTCTTTCTGCGCAACTAAAGACCACACATATGCTTTGACTGATATGTTGCTATTGTGTGTCGCTGTTAGTTGACAAGTTAGACCTTCGGCAGCACATACAAAGTCCAAATTAGGGTTTGTTTCTCTTATAAAGCTCACTGTTTGCTGATCAATAGCTTGCCCATGTTTCCTAAGGATAAAAGTATAGCTAGATATCTCATTCGGTAATACGAGGTCTAATTTACCCTCGTTTAGTACATACTCCTGCTCTGCAATCACAAGTGTCACTTCATATAAAGTAGGCAATGGCGAATTCAACGAGAAGAAAAAAGTGTCATTAATTTGAGAGACATTAAAACTCACTTCAGGAATTGGCTCTGGTTCATGAATGTGAACTACCTCACTTGAGGTAAACTCCGCATTCAAGTCAGGTACCTGAAGTGTAAGAGAAACTGCAAACTCACCATAACCGGCAAAGTCATATTGAAATGCGTCCTTTGACGTTTTGGTAATCGTTTCATTCTTTAATTGCCACTGATAAGTAAGGTTATTATCTGGCAAATCATGAGACGCTGACAATTCACATTGGGTGCCTGTTAGCGCACACTGGATCGTTAGGTTCGGCATTGTCATTGGCGTAACTAACTTAGATACCTCTTTCACAACTTCACCTGATTTTAGTAGCTGTAAGGTAACTGTTTGCGCCGTTGTAAAGTCATGAGTTATTTCTTTTTCATGACTAGATTGCAACTGCCCATCGATAAGCCAATTTAAAGTAAAGCCTTCTCCTAATTCACTGTCTGCTAGCAAAGTAATAGTGCTATTAATTTGTTTCCCTACAACTAAACCTAGCTCAGGCAAAATTTTAATGACCTCACTTGAGGTAAACTCCGCATTCGAGTCGGACACCTGAAGAGTAAGAGAAACCGCAAACTCACCATAACCGGCAAAGTCATATTGAAATGCGTCCTTTGACGTTTTGGTAATCGTTTCATTCTTTAATTGCCACTGATAAGTAAGGTTATTATCTGGCAAATCATGAGACGCTGACAATTCACATTGGGTGCCTGTTAGCGCACACTGGATCGTTAGGTTCGGCATTGTCATTGGCGTAACTAACTTAGATACCTCTTTCACAACTTCACCTGATTTTAGTAGCTGTAAGGTAACTGTTTGCGCCGTTGTAAAGTCATGAGTTATTTCTTTTTCATGACTAGATTGCAACTGACCATCTATAAGCCAATTTAAAGTAAAGCCTTTTCCTAATTCACTGTCTGCTAGCAGAGTAATAGTATTATTTTCTTGCTTTCCAATAATGAGATCTAACTCTGGCAATACCTCTTCCAAAGTTATTTGCGATTCGGTTGAAAACTCGGCTCTGCCATCTATCGTCATCATAGAGAGTGCCACATTAAACACACCATATGCTTCAAAGTCATAACTGAATGGTTGAGCATCTTGCCTAGTAACTTGCTCTCCTGCCAATGTCCATTGATACTCAACAGCCTCAGACAATGAATTATGACTCACGGTAAACTCACATTGTGTACCTTGCGCTTCGCATGTTATAGCCAAATTAGGATCAGCAATCAGTTCAATCTGCTTTTCAGCTCTACTAAGCACGCGGTCATTCTCAACATGCTCAAGCGATACAACATATGCACCTTGTGTATTCACTTCTCGCTCTAACTTAATGTCAGTTTGCTCAATAACTTGCTCAGGTAAAATCCAACGAAACATAGCTTGCTCACCATAGCTTGGCAAGACAGTTAGATGTAATGTTTGTTCAACTTGCTTGTAGCTAAAATCTATCGGCGTACTGGGTGTGCCCGCCTCAATGTGTACTTTCAAGCCAACAGACTGACTTAATTCATTCGCTGTACATGCACTTACTGCTAAATCATCAATGCGTAATCTCACTAACATATCGCCGGGCACAGTATCAACATTAGGTAAAGAAATGGCAGTATCAAACTCCGTGGCACTGAGTACATTTTCATCGTCTGAAAACTGACGATCTCTATTCAAATCATAAAATACTGATACTACTTTATCCGTGGGCATGTTGTGGAATTGAAATTCGCCTAATGCCTGCTGATACCATGCGTTCTGTGGCACCAAGAACGTATAGCCTTGATCCAAAACAAAGTCTTCACCATTTATGCTTAACTGATTTGATAGCACATTCTCGGTGTCTGGCTTACACAGAGGGTCTGAAAAAATACTCAAAAGTCGATGACCTGTTTTAGTCTGACCTTGTGTGTTTGTCGTTTCAATCGAGAGTAAATGTTCGCCTGACTCTAAATTAAGTTGCGCTTGTTTTATTGCGCTGAATTGTGACGGTGTATTTAAGTTCGCTTGCCACTGATACACAGGCTGCTCATTAAGGCTAATATTCACAGCGCTTAACTCGGCTTGCTCTGACTCTGCTAAGACATAGTTAATTGAGGTATATAAGCGCTCAATAGAAAAATCGAGGTTGTTAGCTAAGCTATTTGTGGGGATTAAGCCAACCTCTTGCAACTTAGCCGACACTCTGGCTTTGTCTTGCTCATCAGCAACATCAATCAAGCAGAATGCGGCATGCTCAAAACTGGTATCTTCAGTGAAACATGACTGCGCAGCCTTCATGGTTAAACGGAATGTCTTTGCGATATCCCAGCCATCCGAAATTGACAGGCGGTAGAAGAAGCGATTTAAAATACCCGCTTGATAATGCGGGCCAGGCGTTTCAGTTTCTATATCACGCCAATCATCAATACTTGCGCCATCTGTCATCGGCGAGAAAAGATAACGCAGCGCTTTGTTGCCAATAAAACTATCCCAAGCCATGGCATAGTAAAAAGTACCATCAATCGATAACTGTTGATGTGCATCAGACTCTATAAAATTTTGTTCACCGCCGGTCTGAAGTCTTTTATAAAACTCGCTCCGCACGAGGACTGCGGTTAAATCTGCAAACGCTTCTTGAATAGCAGCGGTTCCCTTGAACTCAAATGAAATATCAGAGTTCCAAGTCAGTACTGCATGGCCTGTTTCATGAGCAATAATGTCTAATGAAGAACCATGAGAAAAATAGCCGCCTGTCGCCATGCCCCTATCTAGCAAAACATGCTCACCATCCCAGCTACTGGTGCGAAAAGTCGTATCTCCATCGACAATTACGCTGAGTTGCTCTAAACAATAATCAGCGCCCGCTGAACATGCTTCTGCTGAATTTGGGTACATAAGGGCAAACTGCTGATGCAATATGTCCATGGTAATGCCAGCATAAAAATGTACATCGTTTTCGGTTTGAAAATCACCTTGTCCGAAGTAGTTAAATTTGAGACGAGAGAGGTTAGCACTTTCTTGTGCTGCACCGTCACAACTGTAACTGTAAACAGGAAAGTTCACAGCGTTTTGACGTGTAACCACTCCCGGGTTTTCTAAAGAGCACATGCCACTTTCGTGTTTTACAATAAATGGATAACCACTGTATTGAGAAAACAACTGGCTATTCTCATCTCGATAAAATAAGTTGTACTGCTCAGGGATATACGGAAACCGCGCCTGTGTTAAAGGTGTATCTGGTATCACAGCAGTTTGACAGTCTTGACTTGGAAGGTCTGGCGCCTGAGCACATAGCAAGCCCATTTTGGCATTACCCATCATGGCGGGTACGGCGAAGTGCGTATTTTCTGCTGCAAAAGAAAAGGTTGAAGCAGTTGAAATCAACGGCATAAGCAATGCCATCAAAGCATGACGTTTCACTAATTAATCTCCTTATAAGTGATAACACCCAGTTTACATACTATGTACCTTAATAACTAACATATTTTGATTAAAATGAACGATCTAATGTGAAAAATCATAATAATGCATGTAATTTTCAGAGAACTTGGGCAGTTGCGCAGTATGAAAAAAGCCGACGTTAGTCGGCTTTACTCTCCTGGGCTTATTTACTTATCAGTACTCAAACTATTTAAGTAATCGGTGTGCCACTCTACTGGTAAACGCTTTAAGACATCTTCGACAGACTCTTTATGCGTATTAAATTCATTTTCTGATTGCATCGCTAAGTCACCGACAGAGATGCCGTTAGCAAACATTACAAAGCTTTCACCTTGCTCAGAATCGCCATTTACTCGCTCAAGCTTCAAGTTATATACATTGTCTTTATAGTCTACTTGTTCATAACCCGTCACTGTCGCTAAGCCACCATTAACTTGAATTTTATCGCCTTCTTTTACATTGAGCGCCCAAACAGGTTGTCCGCCTTCACGCAGTACTGGGTGCGACTCTGTTAAAGTTAAAACTTGTCCTTCGTCAGTCGTAAGCTGGATCATAGGTAAATGCTCAACGCCCACAGAAATATCAGCAATGCGTAAGGTTTCTTTTTTCTTTGGAGAGAACTCACTTGCGCCCGTAACCAAGTCACCAATATTTAAAGTTTCTATCGCAACAGAAGTGCCATCCGCCATTAGAATTAATGAACCTTCAGCTAAACAGCTATAAGAAAACTGAAGAGGGGCTTGTTCATATACAGCACCACTTTGCGGTAATGCTGGCGCTTCGGTAGAAGCGATAATATAAGAGCTGTAGCCTGTTTCTGCGTTGTAATCATCACCCGAAATACCAAAGTATAATTCAGCATCACTTGGGCTACCCATCCAGTTTTCTTCTATTGCGATATTTAAGATCCAATAAGCGTCTTGACGACGTTCAAAGATGCCTGGTTTCGCAAATACACCTTTATCTCTTGGGATATTCCATGACAGCACTGACATTGGCATCCAAGTATCAGCATCGAAGGTGTAGTTGATGTTAAAGTATTGACTAAAGCTATTTCTGACATGGTTAGTATGATTAGACAGCTTATCAACAAAGCTATCTTTACCTTGGATCATGACATCTGTTGGCTGCACATTGTTATTTTCTAAAACACCGTCTTCTTTAAATAGCACTTTAGAAATATAAGTTGGTAACGTGATCTGCCCTTGGAATGGAATTGTGACATGTGGAATATTGTTATAGTCACCACCCGCTTGGATCATGGGGTAATCACAATCTCCATAATCACGGTTCAAACATACCATGATCTTTCCATCTTGCCCTGACACATTCTTATTGCTTCCGTCAGCCTTCTTCCAATCTTTTGGATGATTTACAACATGATCAAAAAAGTTATTTGCTGCGAAACTTGCGACTTGAAATGACTCCTTTTCTGCATATTTAAACTCATGCGCTTGCTCTGCGCGTAAGAAGACAGGATCTGGTTCAACAGGACCAATAATGATTGGCTTAACCGGAGGTAAAGGCTTAACACTGACCAGCGTATTCTTATTCGTCATCGGGCGACCAAGCTCTTTGCTCAACATGCCTAAAATAGCATTTCTATCGTACTTCACTTTGCCCTTTTTCAGGACCTTAGTACCATCATTGAACAACACGTAAGCTGTGCCTTCACCGTAAATAGCTTTAGCTCTCTTTACATAATCATATGCACTTTCCAATGTTGCTTCACCACCAATCAGCTTTCTAGATGCCGAAGCTGAAGCATCGCCGAAGAAGCGAGAAGTTTGCTTAGTCGTGATCTGCTCGCCTTTCTCATTCACGAGACGGATTGTCATGACAGTCATTTTTGTCGACTTAGGCTCGGAGTTAAGCAAACGCACCTTAAAGAGTTTTGTGCTCCCTTCTTGCACGATATTAAAACCTAAATGGCTAAACAGTGACTCTAGCTCTTTATCACTCTGAGTAGAGAATGCTGTATTCATGGTTCTTGCTGTTGCGAACAAGTCATTGCTCACTAATTTTTGAGGGGTGTGCAACTCTTTATATAATTGAGGGCTGTTTTGTGGCGTCCAACCTGCATCAGCAAACATTTCTGCAAGCTCAGCGCGCGCTTCTGCACTATCTGGATCAAGATACTGAACGCCATCTTGTTGCATATTTGAAGCAAGTGATACCTTTACTGCATCTTGAGCGATTGGTTGTGCATGTGTAGTGATACTACCCAGCGCCAATGTCGAGCTAACGGCCAAAGCCAGTAGATTGAATTTCATCTTTTTTCCTTAAAATTTTAAAAGTTATCTTATTTATTTATATAAAAGTTAAATGTTGCACCCCCTTCAGGGGCAATACAGGCTGAAGAAGATCCAGCTTGTTCGAGGGTGTATGCCGTTACACATACAGGAACACGACTGCCATCAAACTTAAAAGAGAGATTCGTGTTCTTTTCATCTTGACTAAAGATTCCATCTTTATTTCGGTCAACCCAATAATCAGATCTCAGTAACGTTATGTCTTCAAGGTTTGTATTGACGAGCACAGAGTTAATTTGAGCATTGTTACAAGCCGACTTAATTTCTGAATCAGGTAAAACGTCTCGCGCATAGTTCGTATCACAACTCCAGAAGGACCATGAGCTCATCACATCTGTATGTATCGATAGAATTTGTAAATTAGGCTGAGTAACAGGCGCTGCTGGCTCAACTATGATTTCTTTGCGAATCGTTTTTGGAGTGTCATCAGGATATATAACCGTTAGTAGCACAGGGTAAGTGCCAGCTTCATTAAAGGTATATTCCCAGTCTCTCGTTAGGTCACTTTGCTCGTACCGCTTTTGTTCAACAGACCAGAATACCTTTTTATAAAGGTCGATGTTTTCCACACTAAACAGAATTCGCATCGGATCTTGAGGATCTGCAGTGGTGTTGAACACAACCTCTGGTTTTACAGTCTCAATGTTCACGACTGTGCTAGTCGTAAACTGTGCATTCAGGCTATCTAGATATACCGTCAGACTTACGTTGTATTGACCACTGGATTGATAATCAAAGATGAAATTACTTGTATCCGTTCTTGTATCTTTGGTATCGACCTGATCGCCAAATTGCCAAAAATACCTTGCTGAGACTGAGTTTGGCAATGGTAAGTGTTGCGTTGAAAACAGACATTGCGTTCCTTCAACAGCACACTGAATTTTTAAGTCCAGAGACGCAACTGGCTGTACTTTTTTCTGTTGCGTTGCAACTACCTGCCCATCACGGAGAGAGTCTACCTGTACTAGCGTTTCAGCTGTAAAAGCGCGGTTCAAAGTATCTGTATTCTCGGCTTCTAGGTTACCGTTAAAGTACCAATTAAATGTATGGCTGCCTTGTCCTGTTGCTTGTGCAGTTAAAGTTATTTGGTCGTTCACTTGCTGCGAAGAAAAATCAACGCTTTGAAGATTACTACCTGATTTTAGGGTAATTTTTAAATCGACAACTTGTGAGCCATTAGCAACTTCGCATGCGCCTTTTTGCTTGTCATCTATACGCACCCTGAGTAGCATAGGCCCTTCATTAATTTGCTCTGCACCTAAAAGCTTAAATGAAGCCCTTTCTGAACTATCAGCTTGGATAAAAATCAGCTCATTACTATTGTTGTCATCTTCAAATACACGGTCTCTATCTAAATCAGCAAAGACAGAGACCACTTTATTGTTTAAGTGCGTATTAAAACCAAGTGTTAGCAAATCTTGGCTATATAACTCTGTATTTACTGCTAATTGCTCGAACGCTTTTGTTACATTCAACTGCTCTGCGTTCACGCGTAAGTTTGTCATTGCATCACCAATTATCATTGGTTGGCAACGAGCTTGATCAGCGCTATAAACATGACGAGCTGCAGATAAGGTTTGGCCATTAGATAGTTGTATTTCTAACTCAACGAGCGCAGCCCCCAATGGTACAGATAGTCGACCAATTTTTACTTTGTTAAAGCTACCTTGCCCACTATTTTTTTGCCAAGCGAGATAAGGCACGCCATCAATTGACACATTGAAGCGCTTAACTTGGTTATTGCTGAATCGGTTATCTGTTACAGAAAAGCGAAGCTCATCTAGTTGGCGCTCAATATCAAATGCAAGATGTTCGTTTTGAGACTGCCAAGATACAATACCTACTTGTCTTAACAGTTCACCAATGAGTGCTTTATCTTCATAGTCAGCTTGAGATTGAAAACACAGACCGGATTCATTAATGCCACTGTCTCTTCTGAAGCAGTTATTTGCAGCTTTTAGTGCCAATTTATAAGCCCGCTCAACACTCCATTGTTCTGAAGTTGCGAGTAAATAAAAGAACTTATTTAAAGCCCCTGCTTTTTGGTGCGGACCATTCGCCTCGGCTAAGTCACGAGTATCATCAATACTGATTAAATCAAATCTAGGCTGAGCAATATATCTGAGTGGATTACCACTAAAATTAAAGCCTGTGCCCATCCACCACATTTTCTCCGTACTATTTTGCCAAGCGAGCGCCATAGGGCTTTGCAAGAATGAGTTTGCAGCTCCCCCATCAATATGGCGAATATAGTAATCTCTCGCAGCAAGTGCCGTCATATCCGAAAACGCTTCTTGAACAGCTGATGGCTCTTCACCTTGGTAAAGCAATTCACTATTCCAAGAAAGCAGTGCATGTCCTATCTCATGAGCCACAATATCGAGGGAGCTGGCATGAGAAAATTGACCTACAACACTGCCGCCTTCCGCAAGGTTTACAAACTCGCCATCCCAATCGCTGGAGTATTTTTGCCCTTCAACGCTATAACCGACACGTTGTTGGAGTTGCTTTAAGCAGTATTGTCCACCCCACTCAGGGCATAGCTCAGCTTGCTGAGGATATAGCTCAGCAAAATAATGAGCTGCCATTTGCATCGTCACTGAAGCAAATAAATGCGCATCATTTTGCGGCTGGAATGCGCCACTTACCGTATACTGATAAAGTAAACGACTGGTATCAAAGCTTTCTTCAGGTCCTGTCGGACAATCATATTCAAAGCTTGTGAACTCACTAGGTAATACGTTACGCTGCGGCTCAACCGTATTAACCAACTCATTTCGCAAGAAGCACTTTCCTGAGCTGTGCTCAATGACCATTGGATAACCATTGAACTCCCTAAATACAGGTGAATCAGGGTTATTAAATTCAACTGTGTAATGTTTTGGCGGCACCGGAAATTGTGCTGCGATACGAGGGTTATTAGGTACGGTCAACTGCTTACACTTTGTTGCAACGCCTGAACTGTCTATCGTTTGCGGTGCATGAATACAATTAACACCCATGTTGGCATTGCCGGTCAAAGCCGGTACAGCATAATATTGTGTCGCGAAACTGGGGGCATTAACCCCCAGTATGCCTAGCACGACTGTCGTTAAGTACTTCACAAAAATATCCTTTTAGTTAGTTTTGACTAAGTTTTTAGAAATGATGCGGGTTAAATTGGTTGCTCAGAGATAACGGCCATTTTTTTAGTTTTCAAATTCAATAAGAATTTGGCGATGTACCCCTGTTTGATTTGCTCAAACAAAATGAACTCAACATCACTGTCTAGTTGATAAGTAACTTGCCCTGTGTAGAGTATGGTTTTATCAGTTTGGGAACTTAGGGTGTAAGTAAGATCTTGCCTATCATCAGCAATCACCCCAGGTAAAAACCTATCGATTCCTGCACCTAATGAAATAACGATTTCAGTGTCATTCGATAACTTTTCAGTAGAAGATAAACCATGTTTTAGGGTATTTGGTAGTGCATTACCAACGATAGACTGTATATTGACGCTCGCTTTAAGATCAGCAAATGCGACATTCTGTAATTCGATACGGTTCTGCCCTGTCCCACCATCAATTACATTGACCGAAGACGAAAGATAAAAAACATCATTGCCTTCACCACCATATGCACTCGTCAAACTAGAAGAAATAAAAAAGGTGTCATTCCCTTGTTCACCAAATAAATCGTCACTCCCTGCTGTGCTATGCAACACATCATTGCCTAAACCGCCATAAAGAGCTTCACTACCAGCGCTGTCACTTAACGTGTCATTACCGGCTAAACCTTCAACTTTCTCAATACCCTGCGCAGGGACCAGTTGGTTATCTAACGCATTGCCTTGTAAGATTTCGACACTTTGAATATTGGTATGTAATTGGGTGAAATGCTGCTCACCATCAGCGAGTCGAATGGTATCTTGGCCCGAACCACCAATAATGGTGTGACGACCATAACCTAAATTAGTAATGAGAAATAAATCGTCACCTTCAGCTCCCTCGAGCTGATCTATGCCTAAAGAGCCGTAAAAGGTGTCGTTCCCCCAGCCCCCATCAATGATGTCATCACCTTCTTCGCCGTATAAATGATCATCACCATCATAGCCAAAAAGCATATCATTGCCTTTGCCACCATACAGTCTGTCATGGCCTGTTTGTCCAAACAGCCAGTCATCTTGATCGCCTGCTTGCAACAAATCGTTTCCATCGCCGCCGTCTAGTGTATCTGCACCATCTCCGCCAAAGAGTTGGTCATCGCCATCTTCACCGTAGAGCTCATCATCGCCTAACTCGCCGTACAGCAAATCTGTGCCACGACCGCCATTTAGCACATCATTGTCTTCTCCACCTTTTAAGGTGTCGTTACCTTCATCACCAAATAAGGTGTCATTGCCTGATTGACCAAATAGCTCGTCATTCCCAGCCCCACCGCTGAGCGTATCATTGCCGACACCACCATCTAAGTAATCATGCCCGAGATGACTACTGCCATCACCTATTAAAGTATCATTGCCGCTTTCACCAAATAGTCGGTCATTGGCATCTCCACCATTTAATGTGTCATCTTCAGAGCCGCCTCGTAATTCGTCCTCACCTTCATCACCAAAGAGTTGATCTCGTCCTTGGCCACCAGATAGGGTATCGTTTCCACTTTGGCCATAAAGTTCATCATCACCTTCTTCACCTAGCAGGTTATCAGCACCTTGCCCGCCTCGAAGGTTGTCATTGTCTTGTCCGCCTTGCAGTAAGTCATCTCCACTTCCTCCAAGTAAGTAGTCTTCACCACTGCCACCATAAAGAGAATCATTACCTTCATCACCAAACAAGGAATCAAAACCCTGACCACCAAATAACCTATCGTCTCCGGCTAAACCTGATATGTCATCATCGCCATTCGTACCGCGTAAAGTATCATCACCGTCGGTGCCAGTGACTGCATTAAGCGTCGCCTTATATGCCAAGTAAGCCGGCAAACTGGTTGGCATACTAAAGTGTCGAGTGTTGAGCTGCGCAGGAGCAGCCGAAAGCCCCAGACTCAATAAAGTCGTAATAAACATAGTTCACTGAGCTCCTTGGCTAATATCTCGAACTAAAAACACCGATGCAGCACTACTTGAGACTCGCCATGACACTATTTGCCCATTAACCATCGCGATGGTTTTTAATGCGGGCTCAGACTGACCTGAGTCAGTTGTTGCAGTCCAAATACGGCGCTGATATTTACCCATTTGTAATGGCGCAGCATAGGTAAAATCCTGGCACCCACCAAATAGAGTCATCGCCTCTTTTAAGTTCGGTAAACGCCAATCTGTGTGACCCCCTATGACGGATTCACCAGCAAACTGAACCGCCTTGAGCCCCGTCATTCTTGAGCGCACTTCACTGTCAGACATACATTCCCCTGACGTCGGACTAATTGCGCATGCACTCCACATCAAACCAAATTTATAATCTGTAATGGTTTGTTCCAAAACAGGGCTATATCTGGCCACTTCTGAAGCATCATTACACTGTGCTATAGAGTTAGGTAAGTAGCTCATAGTACCCAGCAGGGTCGCCATAAGAATTACTTTATTCATATTCACTCTCCCGCCATCAGTAAGAATTGGTAGGCATTTTGATTGCTTGCCCATGAAGAAGCTAAAGTGCTTGGGTGCCAATTAACGATATAGTTTTGTCCCGTGTCTTCAGTTGAACTTAAAAGCTGCAGACGTGAAAACACGCGTCCAAGTGCTGGCTCAGATCCTGTTAGCCAATAAAAAGTATGTTCACTTTGGTTTGTACTCAGCACAGAGAGTAACTGTGGTGCACTGGGTAACAGCCAAGTCTGCTTACCACAACGCTGCTTTTGATTTAACGCAGTAATATCAGCGGCTATTTCGACTAAGTTTTTCTTCGTTTGCAGGTCACCGTTTTGCTGATTTTTTAATAACCAAACTGACCCTGTGTGATTATCTCGAAGACAAGCTGCTTGACTTGAAAAGGCCGGTAAAACTGCGCCACTGCCAGATAGAAAATCAAAGTCAAAGCCTTGTGGTCCAGCTCCTTGCTTAAGTAAAACCTCTGAAGCATCCCTTCCTATTAACGCATCAAGTCCTGCCAAACTTTGCAGGCTATCCAGTGTCCAGCGTGCATTTTTATCTATGTAAGACACATCCCCTGTGTCATTTAATCGCTGGGAGCTTAAAACGTTGATCTGGGTTTGTGCTGATACCACCACATCTGGTGAAAGGGTTAAATTAAGAGTGAAACTCAAATCTGTCCCCCCTTCATTGGCGACATAGTTCGCTTCAAATTCAGCGACTTTGTTTAATTGCACAGGCTCACCCAACACTTGCTGCCATTCGACGGCCTGTACTTGGTTTACAGGAATATCTATCTCTGCCTTTAATAAACCAGGGCTGTTCGCATATAAACGGTGCTTATGAGAAAAGTGAATGTTAGGTAAGCGACGAACTTTAACGTCTAATATTTCTGAACTACGATTACCCCATAGATCTTCAACCGTTAGTTTAATCCTGCCCATTGCATCAGCTGTAACTGCGTTTGCCTTGACTAAGTAGTTCGTATTTTTCTTGCTAATAGAGATGAAATCAGGCGTTAAGTTCTCGACTGTCAGCGTGGTTGTATCTTGCTCAGGATCGGTCGCTTCAACCACCACCGTCATAGACTCTCCATCCCACAGTTGTGGCTTAGAAGTCGTAAAGTTCAGACTAGGCGCTTTATTCGCCGTCACTGTAATATCGAACTCTTTGGTTAAAGACGCCGTTTTATCGAGCGAATTAATTTCAGCTGTCACTGCAAGCGTGACTTTGCTTACCTTTTCAATGCCTTCAACTAACACGTCTGTTTGCGCTTGATTACTCGTACTAAGCGTTACCGCTTCGGCAAGCCCTTTATTAATCACCCGCCATTGGTAGGTCACTTCATCATCTGGCGAGGTATGCTCAACCAGCGCTGATAACTGACCACTTTTATGTTCTTGATAAGTATTCTGTGTATTAATGACTAAGTTTGGCTGTGTGACCTGCCCATCTAGATTAAATGACTTAGTCACCTGGTATTGCCACCCAGATACATTCAAAGTCGCTAGTACATTGATGCTTTCACTTTGAAATACAGCAGAATCTAAACTCAATTCCACCTGATTATCAGAGACACTTTGAAGTACTGCGCCTTGATTACTACCATTGTCATCGACGGCTTGCCAACTAATACGGGTATTTGGCGCCACGCCTTGCAAAGAAAGTACATTGGGTTGATCTAACAGCAAAGTACTCGGACCTGAAATGGCGATTGAACTAGGAAGTTTTGGCTTGTTTGCCCGCACTTCTATCAAGTTCTGCTTTGTTTCGTAACTCCATCCTTGTAGGGCGTAGGTATAAATATTGATTTGAGTATCGCTGGCATATTTCGGCAGTTTTAACACAGCAAACTGTTGTTTTTCGCCATAACTTTGCAATTGCGCATGAAAGCTAGAAGACTGCCATGCAAACTCGTCGTATTGGGCAATTGGGCTTGCACTCAACACCACTTGCTCTCCCGGAGAAATGTATTGAGGCAACTGAACTTCAAATGCCTGCACTGAAATTGAGGCTGCACACACCAGTGCTGCCGAAATAGAACGCAACATATATCTAATCCTTATTGGAAAGGCCAACCTAAGTTGGCCTAGCGATGGTGCTTATTGAGCAGAGAAAGTCAGGTACTTCTCTTTTGGAAGATAAGTCACTTTGGTTGACTCTTCTGTGTAGTAGCGGCTCTTATCACTATAAAAACGAGAGTAGTTTTTACGGTTATCTAGCGTGCCCACTACCCAACCAATTGCACAGCCGTAAGGGCCGAAGCTACAACCAATTTGTTGTGCGCCTTTAGACCAAGCTTGGTGCTCTGCATCATTAAGTGGTGCAGCTGAAATACGTGGATAAACACTATCTAGTACCCCAAATGCAATACGACGCATGATTGACTCACGTACTGTTTCTTCCATTTCTTCAGTCCAGTAACGTGATAGAGGTGGATCGATGAACTCAATCTTCAGATCTTGCGTGTTTTTAGCCCACTCGTAGAAGCTAGACTTGCGCTTTTTCCAGAATAGGAAACCGCTCGACTTGTTCGACGAAAACTGGCTTAAGATGTTGTGTGCTTTGTATTGTGCTTTATAGCCGAATGGTACTTCGATTAACCACTGTAAACGCAAACCTGTTTGCACATATGAATCAAACGAAGCCGCTAGTTGTGTGCCTGTAACACCTTCTTTCTTAAGAGGACAAGCACCAAACAGGTTCATTGCAAGGTTTGAACTAGCTGAACCAAAGCTACCATAAACCAATGCATCAACATCGTTAGGGTCGATGTTATTCATGTATGCACCTGGCTCTGTTGACTTATCTTCACCATCCATTGACTCATATAAGCTAGAGAAGCCTTTTGGGCGGAAGCTAATTAGCTTCTGTGCTGTATTCATAGTATGAATAGGCGTTAAATCTTTAAGTGAACCCATATTTGGATCAGCTGTATTAATGAAGTCCGGATTCATATTGGTGAAGAACTCAGCACCCACCAATGGCATTTGCTTCCAAGACGTGATCTGTGGAATATGTGCATTCTGAGCGCGAATACCGTCTACATAGCTGTCGTAATCTAGGGTATAAAGCATCTTAGCGTTTGCACCATAAATGCTTGCTAGATCAATGTAGTTGTACGTTGCACGGCTTTCAATGTTCATCGCATAGTCGTCATACTTAATGACGCGCTCTTCAAGCGCAACGATTTGCTCGTCTAAACGAACAATATCAGCTTTCAGACCATCGATTTTTGCCAATGCAACACGGTTATCGCTGCGGTAGCGATTATACTCAGTTCTTGCATCAGAGTAGGCTTGGACTGTATCACGTAGGTTTTGTTGACACTCTTCTCGTGTTAACAAACCATCTTGTAAACAGAACTTATAGTCGTCATAACGGCCGTTATACGCTAGTAGCGTCATTTCATAGCTGTTTTTAAGCTCTTCAAACACCCAATAGTCGATGTTGCCTTTCAGTTCTAACAAATCCGCGTTTGCTTGAATTTTCTCATCTATAAGTGGGTCAACCTGAAGCAACAATGCTTCAGACTTGTCACGCCACGTTTTTGAACGCGCTTGTGACTGATCGTAGGTTGCTTTCGCGTTATCTAAATTGCCACAAAACTCGGTACCTTGAGTTTCATGATAACCAGATAAAGTTACTTTGCCTGTATTTGGCGGCGCAACGTAAGCTGTTTTACAGTTTTGGCTGAATAAAATATCAGCACCACCTGATTGAATTGGGCTACTAAACTGACAATCATCACGTAGGCTAGGCATCGCCATTGCGGTGACAGGCACAGAAAGTACCGCCAAAGTTAAAAGCGTCTTTTTCACTGTTTTCATCCTTAGATAAGTTTTATTTTTGAGTGTTTTCCACTCGGTTTATGACGTGTAGAACATCTTGTTCTACGTTTACTGCTTCAACCCTTGGTTCAGCCAGCTCACGTTCTCTGGCTGTACGATTTTTCCGCTCTGCAATTGCTTGTTTTACGGTCTCTTTTACGAAAGCCATATCATCTGCAAATGCGTCAGGTCCGTAACGTTGCTCGAACTCTTGGTGAGCCTCTTGAGACTCAATTTCGATCAAACGTTCCGTAATCAGATTTAAGTGTGAAAAGGTGTTTCGAAGTGCTTCGACATCTTCACTTGTTAATTTATTGTTATTAACCAAATCGACCGCCTCGGCACTTTCCAAACGCTCTTTTAAGAACGCATACTCGTTTTCCAACTCACGTTTATCATGGAGTTGTTCGAGTGGCCTTATCGGCCATGAGAAAATACTTTCTGGCTCAGAAGGTTGTGATCTCACAATCGCTTCACTGGCCGTAGAGTCAGGTTTTATCAACAATGAAGAATCATCAAGAATATCAGGCATAGCTGTATCTTGAATAACTTCAGTAGACTTTTTATTGAGTTGTGGCTGTGCTTTCTCAGGCAAAAGCATAGCTAGCGCAACGGCCGCAATGAGCGCCGCTGACGTTCCTAAAATAACTTTCATAATCACCATTCCTTGAATCAAAAGTGAGCCTATGACAGATAACTGAGTAGACGCTCTATAAATATTATTATCGGTTTTGAGATCCATTCGCAACACTCAAAAAACAAAAAAGTTAACATTTAATTAAACTTTAATATTTGTATATACAGGCTCGAACTTGGTGTTTTATTGAAAACTTTGATATAAGATCTAATAGGTATTTCAGTAACGAAAAAATCATCTCTAAGGAAAAAGGAGAAATTATGCGCGCACTTTCGAGTACTGCTTTAGGGCTAATTTTATCACTCAGCACCCCCTCAGTTTTAAGTAACGAAATTACGGCTTACCAATGGGATTTCGGTGATGGTACAACGAGCTCAGAAGCCAACCCTAATCATGAATATCAACACCCTGGTTTTTATCAAGTCACACTGAAAGCTTTTGTTAATGACAAGCTGAGTTATAGCAAACAACACCTCGTTGATGCCGTATCACCCACTATTAAAAAATTCATAATTTTAGGCGAAAATACAGCCAAAGTAGGTGAAAATCTGTCATTTACAACAGAGCTAGAAACAACACAACCGTTACAACTGAGCTATATTTGGACCACTCAGGAAGGTAACGAACACAGTGGTAGTCGCTACTCATTTACAGCTGAAAAAACAGGGACATTTGAACTCTCTGTAAGTGGCTTTTTTAACGGTAGAAAGGTCACAACTGATACACTTTCTTATACAGTTTCAGTCGCAGATACAACCCCAACGCCAACCACACCCACAGATAAAACTAAGCAGTCAGATGGAGGGGGAGGATCGCTTTTCTGGGTGCTTCCAGCACTATTCATTACAGGGTTAAGGCGTAAGCTAAAAAGCTAAAAATTCTAAATATCAAAATAATTAAAAGGGCTAAAAAGCCCTTTTTTAGTGAAAAAAGCCTAAGTGAAAAAAATTCAAATTTGCCGAATATGACATGCTCATTACTTGAAATGTTTATTTTTTGTACTACCAAACTCCTCTAAACTTACTTTTTCAGGTAAGTCGAGTTGATTTTTGACTGTATTAATTCTTTATTTGAGCGTATTGCTTGATCAATTTTATGAAGCTGCTCAGGTTTAATATGAGCCTTACTAAACATGAACTTTAAGCCCTCAGAGTGAACCGCTTGAGGCAAAAGTTTTATCCCATCTAGCCCGAGGGTTTTTATATAATTCATACCCGTTATTCTTTCTTCAATAACATAATCTATTCGCTTTGATCTGAGCATACCAAAACGCTCTGATACAGTATTAGTATTCACTACACAGTCAGGGCAAAACGTTCTAAACGCTTCAAAGTCTCGGCCATATACGCTACCCCGACTCACTCCGAATAGATGTTTAATCGAAAAGTAGTCAACGTTTTTAGCTCCTAGTAAAGAAAACACCATCATTTCTTCTTCTCTATAAGAAACAGAAAAATGCGCATATTTAGAGCGTTCGTCCGTTTTTGTTGCTGCAAATAGCATATCCACGTTGCCAAGTTCTAACTCTTTTAAAGCTCGCTTTGAAGAAGGGTAACTCACATATTGCCAACAATAACCCGCTGTAGAAAAGACAGCTTCGACGATCTCAATATCTATACCTTGATAATCATTACCCTTCTTAAAAGAGAAAGGAGGCCAAGCATCGGCAACACTCACGCGAAATGTTTGCTCGCATGCAAAAGAAGCGGGCGAAAACAAAGCAATAAGCAAATAAAACACATTAACTTTTTTTGAAATCAACATTAAGGCTCTACATTGCAAGCCAACCATATTAAGAGCATAGTCAGCTTTATTTATAACCTCTATCTTAAAGACAATATCTCCTAGATAGGCACATACTGAGCACTTTATCCGCTAATTTGCATGCATTACAAGAACCAGCATCGAACTGAATAGATCGTTCAAAATAGTGCAAACTCACCTTACCCCTCACAAAAATAGTGCACCAGCTCTTTATGAGAAAACAACAAGCCATTTAAAATCAACAACTTGAAACTGTGGCATAACTCTTTCTATACATTAGGAGCAAAGCAGTTATTACAGGGGTTTTCATATGCACAACTTGATTCAAACCATGCGGTTAATTTGGCACCTAGATTGGTACGCAAATATGAGTATTTGGCCTATCCATGAAGAGAAGCAAGTAAATAGAAACACCAAGGAGCAAGCAAAATGAGTAAACAAATAGACTTACACGAAGCCATGCTAAGCGTGATGATCGGCGAATCGAGCCTTTCACAAGCCGCCGACAAATATCAAGTCTCAAAGCGCAGCCTATACAGTGCACTACGTTTTGCCAAGCAAGCCCCTGAACAGCGACAACAACACCTGCAGCGAGTCAGAGAACAGTTAATGGCAAATATTGCCAACATAGATTCTCGGCTCGCCCAGCAAACTGCCTAACCCTAACTCCTCCAAACGTTAGGTAAAATAGCGAGTCGACGATTACTCGCTATTTTTCTCTCACTCATTTCCAACCCATTTTCCACACTTTTGGATTTTTTAGATCGCGCCAGTTAATTTCTATTTCGCGCTTGGTCATTACCGCTTCGATGATGCATTCAATCACGCGACCTTCTTCATCAAACTCAACACTTGTCACCATAAAATGCTTTTCTTTTGATTGCGGGTGAACGGCGGTCCATTTACTGTTTAATAGTTTGCGCGGGGTTAGCATGTGTTGCATAAGTTTAAGGTGTGCTTTTCTAGAATATGAGTGTGTTTACGCTTTAAATAGCCAAACTGATCAGCCTGAGACGATAAGGCCTTAATATCCTGCCATAAGCTGGCGCTCCGACGCTTCAAACTGTTTTTGCAATTTGGCCCTTGCTTGCTCCACTTTAGGATCTTGCAACGCTTTACGCAGTGCCTCCTCTATGTGTTCATCTGAGTCAAGTGTTAGAGCAAACGACAAGCCTTGGCTAGCAAATCCCGTATCGTCAAATTTAGCCAAACGCTGTAGCTCACTCATATTATGACCAAGCGACTCCAATTTCCCTGATACAGCAAATACAGTGCCGACAAAGCGATCGACACGCCCTTTCAATAATGCATGCAATGCTTGAGCAGAGTTGAGAGATTTGTGTACATTATCTTCACCGAAATGGTGTCTAATACTCATCATTTTATGGGCGTTTCGCTCAACAGCAACCTGTAATGGCCTACCCTCTGGGTCAACTCGTCCTTTAACTTTCCAGATATACTGCTGCCCGGTGTAAACCTGCGTTAACCAGATAAAGTTTGGTACTCGCTGTGGTGTTTTAGAAATAGAGAGAATAAGAATGTTTGGGTGGTAAGCATCTCTTTCCATAATACGAGCCCATGGCTTACCATTAAATTCAGCTCTGAAGTCTGCATTTTCTTTTGCGACAGCAATTAATAGCTCTGCAAAGTCAATTATGGGGCCCTGACCTTTATTGTGTTCATCAATGGTTTGAAATGGCGGGTTATGTTCAAACACCACCGATAAGCGAGGACTCTCAGCCAATGCCGAGCAAGCAATTAAACAGCAATAAAAGAACAGACACAATTTCATTATTTGCTTGCTCAAACTTCTCATCCTTTGAGTATAACCAGCAATCGTCATTTTGCTTTGTAACGACCGCCTTGAATGCTAAAGGTTAGCCGCAGCTTTAAGCCGAGTTTGTGTATTCATAAGCATGTCGTAATAAGGGTATGACTTATCAGCAAGCTTCACGGCCTTCTCTAAAAACTCGAACGCTTTTTTATTATCTTCTTTTTGCTCATAACCATAAGACAACCCCCACCAAGCATCGACAGAGTTGGGGTGCAGCTTAGTATTATGGGCGAATACCTGAATAGCTTTATCGTAATTGCGCATGCCAATTAGGTGATAGCCTAACTGCCTAACTGCATTATCTGGTGGTGTGATCTGCTCACCCCATTGCTCAGAGAGCTTCTTGTAATACGCATCAATAGAAGCCATGTCGTAAGTTAGCTTCTTCAACGGCATTTGCTTAGCCATAAATAGATTATGGTAAGCATTAAACGCCCCTGCCGCAGACGTTAGATTGTGAGATACACCATCAAACGCATCACTCACGTAAGACAATTTGAAAGGTTTATTGTCTTTAATAAACTGCTGCAAATCGTCATAACGCTCACGCATTACACCCGCTTCCTCACCAATATTCATATAAAGATAAGTATCGAGGGTTTTGTTTTTCTTTAAAAACGCTTTTGTGCGATTAACGGCAGCGCCATAATTCCACCAAACCGCTGGGCTGTAAGCTAAATGTGCTTGGAAGAGGGTTGGTTTTTCGGTCATCGCATACAGTGCAAATACCCCTGCAGCCGATGCACCACCAATAATTTTATAATCATGGGTGCGATACTTTTCGTCGATAAGCGGGATAAGCTCCTTTTCAAAAAAGTCTAAAAACTTTTTACTTCCTCCCCCTAACCCAACAGGACCTTGTGGCTCTTCATTCACGGTCGGAAATAGATCTCTCATTCTGTCGGTATTTTCTATTGCCACTATGATGGCTTCTGGAGCGGCATTGTCGTTTTGTAAACGCTCAAGCACTGAGGTGATCAATGGCAAATTACCCGCCCCATCTAAACGGTAAATGACCGGATAGGCTTTATCAGGCTCAACTTTATAACTCTTTGGTAGTTGAACAACGACTGTGCGTTCTTCGTTTAAAATGTTCGATTTAAATACATGAGTAAACTGAGTGTAATCAGCTCGTTCTTCGGTTGCCGAAGTTTGAGAAAGCGCCAGCGGAGAAACGACAATTGAAGACAAGGCTAAACTAAGAGAAAGCGCCAAAGGTTTAAGTAAATGCACGACTAATCCTTTAAAAATAAAGTGGTTACTCGTTCAACATATCAACACTTGGGGTACAAAAGAAAGTAAAAAATCCCTAACTAATAAAAATAGCCGAGCTAACCTTAAATAAATAAAAAAACAAAAAGCGGCCTGAATAACACTATCCACACCGCTTTTCACATCTAAATTAACTTGTATATGAACTTAAGCTGCAGTCTTTACAATCGCGCCCTCTGCAATATGTACATGATCGTCGTCTTGCTGTAGAAAAGCATTGTTATGGCTGATCATAATGACACGTCGCTCCTTTGCGATAGCTCTTATCAAAGTCATCATTTCTGTACTATTGTGTTTGTCTAAGGCCGATGTTGGTTCATCCATCAATAACACTTTGGCATTGCGCAATAGCGCACGGGCGATAGCAAATCGCTGCTTTTCACCTCCAGAGAAAATCTGCGCACGCTCGCTCACGGCCTGTTCGAGATCTTTACCAATCTTTTCATACCATTGCGATAACCCAACTTGCCCAAGCGCTTGTTCAATTGCATCATCACTCGGTTGCTCAGACAAACCTAATAGCAGGTTTTCTTTAATGCTGGTATTTAATAATTTCGGCTCTTGATCGACCCACGCAATTGCTTGTCTCAAAGAATATAAATCAATGTCATCTAAACGTTTGCCATCAATGAATATCGCTGACTTTGTATCATCATAAAAACCAAGCAATTGCGACATCAAGGTGCTTTTTCCTGAGCCACTTTCACCGGTTACTATTGATAAACCCGGCCCATCAAATTGATAGCTAACATTATTTAGAATCACTTTCTCATCGCGCTCAAAATTCAGTGCTTGTATTTGAATTTCACTCGCACTGCTGACGTTTTCACCTTGCTGAAGCTGCTCCTGCGCTAACTGTTCGATGTCTTGCAATCGAGTTGCCGTACCCGCAGCTTTGAATAAATTACTGAAGAATGCACCCAGTGCCACAAGCGGAAAAGTTAAACCAAATAAGTACATTAAAAATGCGGTAACTGTGCCTAAAGTCATGCTACCTTGCTGCATCCAATAACTCGAAAAGCCTAAAATCGCGACCATGCTCATCATCAGCACCAAGTTAATGGTCGGGCTGATCATTGCCATGATTTTAGCTCCTCGAACTTCGTGCTCCATACAGGTTTCTAGTAATGCTTTTGATTCTTGATGCAAAGGGCTTTGCGCATTATGAGATTTGATCAGAGTGTGATGACGCATCCACTCAGTTAACGTACTCAGGAGCTTTGCTTGAGCAGCTTGAATGGCTTTACCAATACCACTCATCATCAGAGATAAAGGCAAAATAATTAAAAAGCCGACTAATACACAGGCCAATAAAACCAGAGTTAAACGCCAGTCGAGATAAAACATCATAGCGACAACCGCCACAAGTGATACAGCACCCGCAAATAAACTAATAAAATCAGTCGCCAGCACCGTTTTAACTTCTAAGGTATCGTTAACAACGCGTGTTGCGTATTCAGCACTGTGTTTATCTGACGCTGCTTCAACTTTACTAAACAATAACTTACCAATAAGACTATAGCGCAAGCTGGTGCATATACGCTCACCTGTTTTGGCGCCATACCATGTCAAAATCCCTTCAAACACAGCACTAATCAGCACAATACCCAGAAGTGTCATTAATACCGACATCGCAACGCCATCGACTGAGATAGAGTCGACTAAGTTTTTCGAAAACCATGGGATCAATAACTCGAGCACCGTTGTAACGACAACCAACACTGACAACACTGCAAATTGCATCTTGCTTGGCTTATGCGGCTTTAAAATCTGCCATAAGTTTTTTAACTCACCACCACTTTGACTCATTACTTCTCTCCTGAAACGAAATCATGGTCAAAATATAAATGACCAACCAGTCATTTTCAAGTGACTAATTGTTATATTTATAATCATGTGTGAGAATACGGTGAGTTCTTTGAGGAAATTACTGTGTCAAAACGCGATTTAATTTTATCGACAGCTAAAACCTTATTTATTGAAAATGGTTTTAGAGCAACCACCATTGCCAAGATTGCAGAGCATGCAAATATTGCGAAAGGTTCTATTTATTCTTACTTTTCAAGCAAAAACGATATTGTTAAAGCATTATTGCTGCAAACAGACGAAATGCGTCAAAACATAATTGATGCGTTGCTCAACTCGACACATAAAGATAATGACAACCTGATCAAACGCTATATTGAACTAGAGCTAGGGGAAGTCGTAAAAGAACGCGATTTTTTAAAAGCGATTTTAAACAGCGATGAAATGACGCTAAATGAAGAGCTCATTGAAATGTTGCAGCAATTACGTGTGAACTATCACATGACGCAGCAAAAAATTATTTTGCAAAGCTTTGGCCAACCCATTGAGCCGCATTTGCTTGATGTAACAACCATGTTGAATGCGTTATTACAAGAATACACCATCTTTTTAGCACTCGACGAAGCCAAGTTTTCACTAAACCATTGTGCAAAATACATTCAACTTAATATCAAAAGCATCGCCAACAATCTAATTGACCAGTCGGTCACTCCTTTTTTGACTAAAGAGAACTTTCCGATGCCATTGCCATCGCATAGTAAGTTTATGCAGCAGCAAGCAATTAAAGATTTACTCGAAGAGATCAAACAGTTTGCACAAAGCCAAGATAATGCAATTGAAGAAGAAATTTACAACACGCTCGGTTTATTAGAACAAGAACTAGAGCAAAGCTCAGCAAACAAAACACTACAACGCGCACTCCTAGCGAACCTGCGCCAGTTTAATGCACTCAATAAACAACTTGATGCACTCGCGCCATTGCTTGACCTACAACTTGGTTAAACTACTAATATTCAAGCTAAATTAATTAACAGTGCCAGAGTTAGCTGCCTATTAGCAGCTAACTTACATTCAGGTACTCTATTCTTTTATTGACAAACTGCATCTATTTAACTTCCTTAGAAGAGTGCACAGCGGATCAAGTAGATAATCCAATCGGTTAAATACATGGTGAGCTTTTTTACAGACAACTTTGCTTTAACCACTAAAAACAGTTTATATAGCCATCAATATAATTATGAACCTACACCATAGCCTAGATTTAACCATTAAATTTCGGTCAAAAAACAAAAAGCCGAGTTAACAAACAACTCGGCTTTTATACACTAAAAATTACACCGTCTGGTTACTTAAGCTTTTAGAGCTATCACCTCAACAATTACTTACCATTGATAAAACAACTCCGTTTAAAAAACTAAATCAACCCCAAAAATAAGCAAACCAGTATTAACCCCTGTTATATCATCCTCTAACTTAGTTAGTTGTGCTTTGAAAGTAGCCGAAGTATGAAAGTCATACTTAAAAGCAAAAGAGTAAGTATCTGAACTGGCTCGCTGAGAAGCCAGTGCCGAATTTGTTAAATCCTGAAGATAAATGGCTGGCTCAGAATTTGGCACTACAACAGGTATTTCAATACCATTGGGACCAGTAATAGCTCTAGGAACTTGATTAAACTGATCCCGACTATTTTCGTCATCATTATTTTCATATGTCAGACTCAATGTAACTGAGTCAAACTGATACCCTAATGAAATATAGTACTGCTGTTGTTTGGCGAAAATACTATTGTCTATTTCAAACTCAGTATATTCCGCATCAAGCAAGATATTTTCGTAATTGATCCCGATACCTACAGCCGCAAAATATGAGTCATCTTCCATAACTTCAATATTATTGCTCTGCCCAGTTAGACCATAAGCTTGCAAGCCCCCTATTAATGCACTGAGTTCAGCACTCCCACTCAAATCAATCGTCGTCTCAGTGACTAAATAAGCCAACCTAGCCGTAAACCAATCATTTGATAAAGACCAGTTAACCCCAAAAGTATCTTTTAACTGCCCTTTATCTGAGTCTGTTATCGCACTAAATTCAGTATCCACAGCACCATATATTAATTGTAAGCTGCTGTCCCATTCAGATAGGTAACTTGTATATAAATAGCTAACACCTTCATAGGTTGAAAAATTGAGGTTGTAAACTGACTGAGGTGGCTTTGCCCATCTATACGCATAACCAACATCCAAAAAATCCGAATATCGATAAAATGGGATCCTCATTTTACCAGTGCTGATTTGAGCGTTATCAGAGATACTGTAAGTTAAATACGCCCATTCAAATTCAGCATTAAAGTCATTGTTACCACGCGCTAATATTTGTGCAGTAGCAGATAATCCTTCAGATAAATCTGAGCTCAATTGAACCGCAAACAAACTTCCATTCTGCCAGTCAATGTCATCACTATACCCATATATTGATTCATCATTATCAAGCGTTTTACCACCATAAATTGACGCAAAGCCATTAATTCTTACCTCAGCTTGAGAAAAGAATGGTATAAATATCATACAAGTTAATAAACTTAAGTAGACCTTTTTCATAAGATGTATCCTTGTGTTTAAAAGGATTGAATGACTTTCACGCTACCATCTGCACTTCCCTGTTTTACAAAACCAATGAGGTTAGGATTGTTAGCGACTAGACTTAAAACTTCCGCATCACTGCTCGCTTCTTTTGGGGGCGTACCTTTACCAGTAAAAACTAACTTTGACCAATAAGCTTTTAGCTGGCTAGAGGACTTTTTAAGTACCTTTTCATTAAACTCAGAAGTCACTGCACTACTATCACCCTGTGTAAGTGGCAGCGCTTTAGAACCATCTGCAAACGATTTAGCCTTACCAGTGAATATTTTCTTTATTGTGTTAGCGTCAATTGCATTAGCATTTGAAGGGTGGACTATTACGTCTACTCCGGCATTGGCAGCGAAAGAAGAGACGAGTAATAATGCCATTAAAACAATCAGGTTTTTCATTTTTAAAGTCCTCATTAAAACACCATATCAATACCGATTGTGATAGCTTTACTATCACCTGCTACTGCTAGAGAAGTCGAATTATCTTCTACTTCGTCATATTGAATTTTAAATGCTGCACTAGCGTGAAAGTCCCATCTCAAGCCGACAGACGTTGTGTTGTGATCTTCACCATCATCACCATCTTTTTGTTCAAATGCAGAGTAGGAAATAAAAGGAGTCAATGAATCAAATCTATAGCCTAGTGTTAACATCACTGTATCTAGATTGCCATCTAGATCTAAGCGATTCAGCTCACTTAATACAAATAAGTCACCAAAATCTGCGTTGGCTGCAAAACCGTAAAAGGTACCATCACGTTCATCTTTGCCATTCCAAAGTGCAGGCTCTCCAGAACGAAAACGCTGGTTGGTATAAGTCATAACTGTCGCTCTCAACTCTAACCAATCATTACTACCTTGAAGCACTCCCCCTAGTATATCTTTCCAGATTTCTCTTGTTGGTTCTTGAAAAAAGAAATCCGATAACAGCTTGTTTTCTTTATCATCTTCTCGGCCATAATAAATATTGCCTGTCAAAGACCAGTCTCCAATATCACCACTGTATAAAACGTTGACTCCGTTATAGTTAAAGATTTGCCAGGTATAATTATCAGCAGGCGCTCTCATCCAAATATAGGCATAACCAACATCATAGAAATCTGAGTAATAAAAAAGAGGTAAGCGTTTCTTCCCGGCCTGAATTGTCCATGTATCGTTGATTTCGTAGGAAAGGTAGGCCCACTCAAATTTGGTCTCAAAGTCATTTGCCCCCCGAGATACAATTTGCGCAGTGGCACTTAACCCTTCTCCCAAATCGGCCTTAACTTGAAGACCGAATAATGATTCGGGTTTAAACGAAACATCTTCGTTATAAACGCTAACTATGGGGTAATCAGCTAAAAAGGTTGCCTCATTAATTCCATAATGGGGGACACCTGAGCCACTGAGTACTTTACCCGCATTGATACTTGTGAAGCCTGATATATGTACTTCTGAATAACTCGGCAGAGCACTAAAACACAATGCACAACCTAATATTACTTTTCTATACATTGTTAAATCCTAATTTACGTGAATTGCATTAATTGCAAAATAAGTATAGTGAAATATAGAGAAAATCTAGATTTATCGAAAAAATAGGCAACAATTAAGAAAGAGACATTTAACAATTGCATTCAAAATGAATTCAGTAGAAGGAATCAGATTGGCAATGAATAATCTCAGCAACTTAAGTATTAATAAAAAAATACACCTCATTACTGTTTTAACAATCGTGTTACTCATTGCTATCTTAATGATCAGCAGAAACACCATGGTTGATAATGAAAAGTCAATCAATGAAATAGCTAATGTCAGCTACGAAGTCGTCAAATATGCGACTGCTAACAAGTATTTAGTGCAAAACTTGGATGAGCTTTACACCCAATCTGTGACATTTGGCGATGAAGAACTCATAACCAAAGCACAAGAAACAAGCGACCAAATAGAGCAGAACTTAAAAAAGCTTTCCATACTATCGCCTCAGGGTAATAGCTCCGAAAATGTAAGTTTATTAAATGAGTACAACTTAATAGCTAAAGAAATAGCAGAGGGAATGATTAATGACACAATAGACTTTTCTAAAATCCAGCAAAAAGCACAATCAAAAACGGCGAAATATGAGGAGTTAGTTAGCCACTTTGAAGACTTTCAGGCTAAGTCCGATCAAAGATTTCAACTTCTTATAAACGATACTTTAGAGCGTTCGAGCGTTTCTATTCGATTTACACTTGGTATTATTGCCGTGGCGATTATCCTTTCAACACTACTGGCAATTTACATTGCTCAAGCCATAAGCCAATCAGCAAAAGAAGTTGCTAATTCATTAAAACAGCTCGCAAATGGTGGCGGCAGTTTAAGTAGCACCCTTAAAGTACGCGGCAATGACGAAATAGGCCAAGTCTCTCATTACTTCAATGGGTTTATTGCCCTTCTCAAAGGTTCGGTAGAGAATGTCGTATCTGTTGTAGAGCCATTAATCACAAGCTCCAATCGATTAGTGCAAGGAATGGAGCAGGCAGAAAGTGCAACCAATAAACAATCACAAGATGCTGAAGTTGTTCGTCAATCAATGGAAGAAATGAAGCTAAGTGTAGGTGAAATATCTAACTCAGCTGCGACTGCAGCTGAAGCAGCTACCAGAGCAGAAAAAGAAGTTGAGATTAGTGCAAAACAAATCGATAGTTCTGTAGAGCAATCAAATATGCTGAGAGATGAGATAGAGTCAGCTTCAGCAACCATAGATCAATTAGCCAACGATACTCAGAATGTGGAACAGATCCTCAATGTGATTACATCAATTGCGGAACAAACCAACTTACTTGCATTAAATGCGGCTATTGAAGCTGCTAGAGCAGGAGAGCAAGGAAGGGGGTTCGCAGTTGTTGCAGATGAAGTACGAGAACTCGCTTCAAGAACAGCAAAGTCCACAAGCGAGATCAGAGATCTACTAAATACTTTAACTGCTGCGGCAAATGAGTCTGTCATTGCGATGAATACTGCGATGGAAAAAGCTAGGCAAAACTCAGAAAATGCCGAAAAAACGGGTGATTCAGTTCGAAAGATTTCAGAGCAAATTCTAGCTATAAATGGAATGAATGCGCAAATTGCCACAGCAACTGAAGAGCAAACATCTGTTGCTTCTATCGTTGTTGATAATGTTTCAAATATGCATGCGTCATTTCAGTCCACTCTCGACTCTCTCGAAGAGGTTCGCCATGTTGCAACAAACTTACATGGATTGTCAGACAAACTTAAAAATGCAACCGGACAATTTAATCTGTGATCCAGGTTAGGCTAAAGAAATAAAACAGTGCAAAACATTAATGTTTTGCACTTTCCTGTACAGCAGGCAATCTGCTCTAACTTTCCATCTTCACTCGCTACTATTGAATTAAATACAAAGGCATTATCAACTGGGTGTACCGAAAATGCAGCAATACGCCACCCTTTATCGTGTTTTGACAAGGTATAACTCGCGCCCACTCTATCGACCACTTCACCTTGTTTGTTGTACCGAATCGCCACATTGCTGGCAAGGGCCATATTGTTACTTAATAAGTGAATGTCGACTTTTTGCCAGTTCACTTTGCTTACACCGCGCTTTTTCAGTGAGTCTAAAAACACTTCAATTTGGCTATACAACTGCGCCTCCGTAACCACATTTGGTACCCGCTTATCAGACACTAGCATCACCTGCGGATGGTACAAACCCGGTGCATGTTGTAACTCCCCAGTCTGAATATAGTGGTTATATTTCGCCATATAATTGGCAAACAACTACTCAATTTCAGCTTCGTTTTGCGTTTGATATGCACTCACACTCGACACAAAAAACAAAGCCTAAACACTGATATAAATAATAAATAAGTAGCGCATTTTAAATTTTCTTCTTGTTGCAAACACTTTGATGTTAGCAAAGGAAGTTCGGGTCGTCGTGAAGAGGTTTTAAGAATTCGCGGTGCAAAATTGCACCACGGCATCGTTATAAGGCTACTTTAATCTTTCTGTAAGTGCTCTTTCATTTCCATCACTGATTTAACATCAATGCTGTATTCAGCAGTTGGTCTCGCCAATAAACGGGGAATGCCAATTGGCTCACCAGACTCAAGACAAAAACCATAAGTTTCATGACGAATACGCTCAAGCGATTGTTGGATCTTAGGCAACAAGCGCTGCTCACGCTCGACAATACGAATTAATAAACTAGATTGCTCTTCCCAAGCCGCTTTATCTAGCGGATCTGTAGTATCAGGTTTATTCAGCATTTGCTCTTTCGCTTCTCGAATACGCTCGCGCGTCGTATCGTGAAGCTCTACTAACTTCAGTCTAAAAAACGCCAGCTGCTCGTCATTCATATACTCATCTTCTGGCGCATTAATAATTTTTTGTTCCATCTCAGCAAGAGACACTGCACTCATTGTTTCCATAAACTTCACCACGACTGTTAAATCAACACGACACTTTAAATTGTTATAACATAACAAATGTAGCAGGTTTTAGTTTTTGAGATAGCAAAAGGTTAATTTATATTATTTTGCTTTCGGGAGTTGTTACAAACTAGTTCTTAATGTCGCCTTACTTGCTACAACCTCTGGACAATTTTCTCCTAATTCCTTTTGAAGGAATAACTCACAACTTTTAATTTTCAAATCTATGTGAGAGTCAGAACGAATAATAACTTTCTTAATTTTAGTTGGATCAATGGGTATTGGCTGATAAGGTATGAAAGTTCCATTGTTAGAATATCTGAATTCAATTCCTGGCAATGCTTTATCAGATAAGATATTAATTCCTCTATCTGGCAATTTAAGAGAAACTAACCTACTTTCTAGTTCTCCTTTGAAAGCTTCTGGTTTATAAAGAGCCAATAATTTATTGATCACTTTCGTCATTTCGAGCCTGATACTTTCAATTTCTTTCTCATAAACTTTTTTACTCTCACCCTCAGTAAACTTATTTAATGTCCTATATTCATGGAAAATAGATTCACTAATCTTTTCTGCCATTATTTGGAGTGACTCTTGGTAACTTTCAATATATTCAATGCTTTGCAGTGTCATTTCAGTATCTTTAAAAGCCAAGCTCTCAATATAGGACTCTTCAAAAACTAAACAATAACCTGTACTTTCTGGTGTATAAGTCATCCAGTGATAATTACTGTCAATACCACTTGAGTTTGTAAATGAAGTTACAAAAACAAATTCGCTAATATTATCTTTCAGCTCTTTAATTATTCTGTTAGACCGTGTTATTAGCTCAGCTCTAGCTTGTCGAGGAATATCATTAGCCAAGGATTGTAACTGCCCCTCAGCTAATAGCTCTTGCTTGAAGAGAGTTACTAAATCACTTTCTACCCTCGAATGAAGCTCTGCATTTTTTTCTTCAAAAATATAGCTAAAAGCTCCTTTTAATTCACTTGCATCATTCAAGTAATATGGATGAGTAGCCCAGATTTGCTTGTTTTTTACAATGCCAGCCAATCCTTCAATTGAAGTGTAGTGGCATAATAAACGACTGGTTTTATTCAATTTTCTAATCCTTCCAAACTATTATTGGTGTATACGCATACTAATGACTACTTATTACTCTAACAAGCACAAAACCCTTCTTTCAGGCACCACCAGTTCCCTTTCGATCTCACCCGAAAAGTATGCATTGATGAGTAATGTCAGCGCATGGATGCGCTACAAGGTGAGCTAGGCCATGGATGGCCTATTCTCACCGTTTACGTTCATATCAATGCATACTTTGAGGAATCAGTGAGATAGAAGGGCGCCGTGGGGTTCCAAGGGGCGGTCGGCGGCAGCCGCCCCTTGGTTGCCGTCGCCAACGCGACAAAATGCAAAATTGAAAAACTAACTTGAACATTACGCTTAAGCAAAATCAGACTCACACCAATCTCAGCAGCAACTTTGAATGTCCACTAAAAACCGGAGACATCCAAAAATAACACGACATTTTAGTTATCCGATGCAGGCCCTTGAACCCTTAACGCATTAACTCGGCAATGATACCCGGTTCAGAAATTCCGGCCTCTTTCATTGCTTCTTGTAACCCTTTAATGGCATCGTGACGGGCAAACTCGAGGCTATTAATCTGGTTCTGATGCATATCTAATGCATCGCGCTTGCTTTCATCATCGGGATAGTCGACCTCTTTAGCCTTAGCGAGTGCTTCTTCAGCAGCTTCAATCATTTCGATCAATCGCTCAATGGCTTCGATCATTTGTTTTATGTGTGGCGGGAGCTTATCTTTAGGGTCTTCAGGTTCTTCTTGCAGTTTTTTTCGACCTTCCATTGAAATATGGATCGACTCATCTTGGCTATCTGCGGCCTCTTCCGTTTTTTCAACTTGTTCAGTTTGAACATCCTTGTCCTTTGCGTTGGTAGGCGCATTAAGATGAATTGGCATTGCGTTGCCGATACGCATGGGCTTTCCTTAATTCGAGAGAGTTGTTTCTATTTATCGGCCGCGCAGACGATTTCATAAATCAAACCGCACTTTCATGTAAGCATTTTTAAACCAGCAACATAACCACAAAAAAAGCTTCATAAAAAAGGCACTTTAACGCAATTAAACCGACATTCTTTAACACTACTTTAGCGCTGAAGTTTTTGCTCTATTTGAGTATTCACTTTAGCAATTGGACTGTGCTGACGTCAGGGAGGACTTAAACAACCGAAATTGTCGGAGAACAAAATGAAATTACTGCGTGTCTTTGTGTGTGCTTTAGCTTTACTCAGCGCACACAGCAAAGCCGATACACTTAAAGTGATGGCTTATAATATTATGCAATTGAACGTGCAAGATTGGGATCAAGCAAATCGTGCAGAGCGTTTACCAAATGTCATCTCTCAATTAAACGACAGTCCTGATGTTATTCTTACCAGTGAAGCGTTTAGCAAAGAATCCGAAGCTGCGTTAGCGCAACTCGCTCAACTTTACCCTTATCAAACTCCCAATGTTGGCCAAGACTGTAGCGGTACTGGTTGGCAAAGCTTAACGGGTAACTGCTCAAATAGCCCCTTTGTGATCCGCGGTGGGGTGGTAATTTTATCTAAGTACCCCATCATTACGCAAAAAGCCCATGTGTTTAATAACAGCCTGACTGATAGTTGGGACTATTTAGCAAACAAAGGGTTCGCTTATGTTGAAATAGAAAAACATGGCAAACGTTATCACCTTATTGGCACACATTTACAAGCAACGCATGATGGCGACACAGAAGCTGAACATATTGTGAGAATGGGTCAATTACAAGAAATACAAGACTTCATTCAGAGCGAGCAAATTCCCACTTCTGAGCCGGTCATTATCGGTGGTGATATGAACGTAGAGTGGAGCAAGCAATCTGAAATTACAGATATGCTCGAAGTGGTTCGCAGCCGTCTTATTTTCAACACACCTGAAGTTGGCTCTTACTCTGCAAAACACAACTGGTTTACCAAAGCTAACGCCTACTATTTCGACTACAGCTTAGAATATAACGACACGCTCGATTATGTACTTTGGCATGCAGATCATAAGCAACCTACCAATACCCCAGAAATGTTAGTACGTTACCCCAAAACTGAGCGTGACTTTTATTGGCGTTACCTTCGCGGAAATTGGAACCTACCCTCAGGTCGTTACTATCATGATGGTTACTATAACGAGCTATCTGATCACTACCCTGTTCAAGTTAACTTTGAATTTTAATTTAATAATAACGGGAAGCCCTCAATGGCTTCCTTGTTTGTCCACTTGTTCTGCGCAACTAAATCA